>DASXEY010000029.1:0-2269 GCA_036489835.1 Bryobacteraceae bacterium
CGACGCGCGCGTCATGTTCGTGCGCCCGGCGTTTTTTATGGCGGGTTAATCGAACTGCCGTACGGGGTGTTCACATCGTTTGAGATCTGTTAGCAATAGATGACCCATAGATGTCAAAGATATCAAAGATTTCGGGTGCCGTACGCGTGCTATCACAAGGCGCTCGGGTTATCTATGACGGGCCAATCGAACCGCCGTGCGGGTTATTCGCATTGTGCGGGAAATTAGGCTCGCGCCGATCAACACGAGATTCCGCAGAAACGTGTTCCGCCGCCAGGTGTGCGGCGAGTTGTAATAGAGGGAGTGAAACAGGTCCACGATAATGGATCTCACGCCGGGATTGTCGAGGCTGCCGGAGTCGCTCAATGATTGCACCTCCCCGTCGGCGAAGTTGTGAACCGGGTAGTTTGCGTGTCGCGGAACTTCGCGATGCGAAACCCGGGCGGCTTAATGCGCGGACATCCCCGGATAACGTTTGTTCCAGGATCGACCGGAAACTCGGTCTGAGCGGGCCCGTCCCCGCTAAACGGCCTTGCATGATTCGGGGCCGACTCCCGTCTTCGCCGTGGGACGGAATGGCATTCCGTCCTACAACAAAACGCCCCCGCGGTCGGAGTGGCTTCGTTCCACGATCACGCAACTCCAAGGACAACGCAGTCTCCTAGCAGGTCAGGCTTTCCAGCCAGCCATTTGAAGGTGGTTTACTTGATTTTGTTCACTTGCGTTATTTAGTTGCCGATGTTGAGGTTAGGGAGAATTCGGGCATGTCCATCGGCGGCGATCCAGGAAATGCCGCCGAGATCATGGGCGACTTCAGGGAGGGTGACCAGGATGGTCTTCAGCGAGGTGTTCGAGCGTTTTGTGGCGGAGACTCCCGCCTGCGTGATGTACAGGGCGACGATGGAGAACATGTTCGCACCAGCGGTAATCGACGACTTGTTTAATCGCACGGCTGAGCGACAGTACGAGCGGGAGTTGTTGTTCTCCTCGTTGGTTAGTCTCGTCAGTCGGGTGGTCATGCGGATTCATCCCTCCGTGCATGCGGCTTATCAGAAGAGCCTCGGGGAGATTTCCGTATCGGTCAAAGCGTTGTACGACAAGCTCAGTCACGTTGAACCGAACACGTCGCGGGCACTGGTTCAGCACTCCGCGCGCGAGGCCGCCGAATTGGTCAATTGCTCCAAAGGAACGCGGAAGCCCTTGCTGGAGGGTTTTCCCGCGCGAATCCTCGACGGCAATCATCTTGGGAAAACCCATCACCGTCTGAAAGTGCTGCAAGCGACCGCGGCCGGCGCATTGCCGGGTCACTCTCTGGTGCTGCTGGACCCAGAGCGGATGATCATCGAGGACGTGGTGTGCTGCGAGGACGCTCATGCGCAGGAGCGGACGATGTTGGCGGACATGCTTCCCAGCATCGCGCGGGGGGACCTGCTGATCGACGACCGGAATTTCTGCACCCTGGGATTCCTCTTTGCCGTGATGGATCGTGGAGCTTATTTCATCACTCGCCAACACGGCAGAATGCCTTGGACGCCGGTGACGAAGCCGCGATACGCTGGCCGAACGGAGACCGGAGTCGTATACCGTCAAGACGTCGAGCTGCGCGATCCTGAGACTGGCCGGATCAAACGTCTGCGTCGGATTACGGTGAAGTTGAACAAACCGACGCGCGATGGAGATGCTGAGATTCACCTCCTGACAAACTTGCCTTTGCGGCGAGCGTCGGCCACGCAAGTCGCAGAACTCTACCGCGATCGCTGGACGCTGGAGACGGCGTTTCAGGAAATGACTACGCAGTTGCGGTGCGAGCTTCAATCGCTGGGCTACCCGAAGGCTGCGCTGTTCGGGTTTTGCGTCGCGGTATGCTGCTACAACGTGCTGGCCGCTCTGAAGGGAGCCCTTCGTAGCACTTACGGCGAGGAGACGATCCAAGCCAAAGTCTCGAACTACTTCTTGACGGATGAAATCACCGGAACGTACCGGGGAATGATGGTCGCGCTGCCGCCCGCGGAGTGGCGAGCATTTCAGTCGATGAGCAAAACAGAGTTGGCAGCGCAGCTTTGCGAGTGGGCCGGTGGAGCGGACCTGAGCACCTACCCCAAGCACAAATGGGCTCCCAAGAAACCGAAGCAGACTCGGCCGAACGCTCAGTTTCAACACGTTTCCACCGCTAGGCTGTTGGACGAAGAACGCATACGAAAGATTACCGAAATGTCTGAATGCAGAACACCTTAGAGATACCTTCAAATGGCTGGCTTTCCAGCCTGAC
>DASXEY010000008.1:0-4788 GCA_036489835.1 Bryobacteraceae bacterium
CAGCCAGCAGGTGACTGTCTCCGCGAACCAGATGCAGGTGAATACGTTGAGTGCGGATCTGGGAACGACGATCGACGCTCAAAGGATTGCGAATCTGCCATTGAACGGGCGCGACTTCACCGACCTGCTCGCGCTGGTGCCAGGCTCCGTGACCAGCGGACAGTTTGGGCAGACGAGCCTGGGCGGCGCGGAGACGAGTTTTGCCGGGGTGAACATTCTGCTGGATGGCGCGGACGCTACACGCATCGACACGAATGCGACCTCCATGCAACTTGGCCGCGGCGACGCGCGGCTTACTCGCGCCAGCGTCGACTCGATCGCCGAATTTCATATCCTTCAGGGAAACTTTTCGGCGGAGTATGGGCGATCGATTGGCGACGTGGTCAATGTGATTACGAAGTCGGGCAGCAACGACTGGCATGGGGAGCTGTTTGAGTTTCTCCGCAATGACGCGCTGGATGCGCGTAACTACTTCGCCGTTCCAGGAAGTAAGACGCCGCTGCGCCTCAATCAGTTCGGGGGAAATATTGGAGGGCCGGTTGTCCATGACAAGGTATTTTTCTTTGCCAACTACGAAGGGGTGCGCCAGACCATTACGAACACAAGCGTCTATGACGTGCTGAATGCCACGCAGCGGGCTAAGTTCATTCCCGCCATGGCGCCGGTGGTGGCAGCAATTCCGCAGGGAAACCTGGGTCCCGATCCTGCCGACACAACGGGTAACTTCGATCTTTATAGCGCCAACCTGATCGATACGCTTCGGGAAGATACGGGATCCCTGCGCGTTGATTGGAATCATGGCGACAAGGACAAATTCTATGTTCGCTATAACATTGGCGATTCCTATACGAACACGACCTATGGACCGGCCGTCGGCCAGGTTGCACCGACGCCGGCACGGACGCAGTTCCTGAAGATCAGCAATACTCACTTCTTTTCGCCGACGCTGATGAATGAGGCTGGGTTCGGCATCAACTCCGATGATGTGGAATCCTATGGCGGCGGCGGTCCGTTCCCGGTGATTGCCTTCAGCTGTTTCTATTGTAATTTCGGCGCGGCGCCTGGGCCGGCGACGTTTTCGAGCATTCGTCCGCAGACGTCTTATCAATATATCGATACGCTGACCAAGGTCTGGGGACGCCAGACCTTCAAGGCAGGCGCCGATATACGGCATAACCTATCCGACGAGGAGCTTGGCCTGCAGGAATTTCTCTCCTATGGAAGCATTAGCGATTTCGAAAATAACAATGGATTTGCGTTCAGTACACTCGGCAACCCGATGACACGTATTCGGAATACAAACTGGGACTTCTTTGTCGAAGATGACGTGCGGCTCAGCCGGACCTTCACACTGAATCTTGGGCTGCGGTACGAGTACAACACGGTGTTGCATGAGAAGAACGGGCAGCTTGCCAACTTTGATATTGCGACGCAGACGGTTGGTCCTCTGGGAGCGCCGCTCTACAAACCGGACTACAACAACTTCGGGCCGCGCGTTGGCTTCAGCTGGGATCCTTTTGGCCATGGTAAGAGCGTTGTGCGTGGCGGCTTCGGTGTCTTTTACAACCCGCAGTTGACCGGCGCTGTCTTCTCGCTCACCGATAACACTTCTTCGAATCTTTCCGTGAATGTCTTCCAGGAGTTTGGCGCGGTCTCCTGTTCGCCGGGCTTCCCGCTTTCCTATCCAGTGGCGACGCTGCCTACCTGCGTACCGCAGGTGCGCAATGTCGATGAGTTCGATCCCAACACACGCGATAGTTATGCCTATCACTATAGCTTTGGCATACAGCAGCAGTTGGCGCCGAACACAGTGCTGGAGGTGAGCTACGTTGGCGATCGTGGGCTGAAACTTCCTGCGGGCGCGGCGTTTGCCGGACTTGAATTCAATAATGAGGATCCGATCTATGGGGTCTATCCTCTGAGCACCAACTATGCGAATGAGCGGCTGCTGGGCGACTTTCTGGATTCGAAGTACAACAGCCTGCAGGCGGCTCTACGAGGACACAATCGTCACTTTACCTATGACCTTAATTACACGTGGGCGCATGAGTTCGATGACACGGTCAGCGTCTTCAGTGCGTTTGTGAATCCGACCAATCCTCAGAACGATTTCGGCAGGGGAGATATCGACGTTCGCAACAATGTTACCGGGGACATCTACCTGCATGCTCCGGACATTCATCGCGTTCCACGGGTTATTGGCAGTGGATGGGACCTGGGGAGCATTCTCTCCGCGCGTTCCGGGCTCCCGGTGAACATTGTTACGGATCTTCCGGATGACTACGGAACACCGCAGCGTCCGGATTTTGTGAATGGCACTCATCCAAAGAGCCTTCGCCCTGTCAACTACAGCGCTCCCAACAACCAGTTCGACCCCTCGCTGCTGGCCGTACCGGTGTCGACCTCCTTCGGCGACGTGCCACGCAATGCCGGCACCGGCCCGCGATTCGCTCAGGTAGACCTGGCTTTGATGAAGCACACGCCCATCGGAGACAAGTGGAACGTCGAGTTCCGCGCCGATCTATTCAACATTGCGAATCATCCGAACCTCGCCAACCCGGACGGCAATGCATTTGTCGCTAATCCCTGCTTTGGGCAGCCTGTTTCCGATACCTGCTCCGCTACACAGGTCATTCCTCCCTATGTCACCGATCCGGGCTTTGGCCGCAGCACAACAACCATCAACAACACCATTGGCGTAGGAACATCGCGGCAGGTGCAGTTCTCGCTCAAAATCATTCGCTAACTACGGGTGGCGGCCGGTTCTCATTGCATGATGGGGATAGGCCGCCTCTTCTACTTCGGGAGTCTGTTGTGTTTCGAATTCGATTTACGTTGCTGTTCGGTCTGGCGTTCATTCTCTCCGTCGTTTCGGTGGAGGCCTATGCGGCTACCTGCACACCGTCGTTTCCGTTAGAAAAGAACAAGGCGCTGGGCTGGGAGGGAGCAGACGCGGCGTACTCGATTCCGCTGCCGGATGGTCGCGATGTTTGGATCTTTGGCGACACGCTCTACGGGAGCAGTCGTGTTGTGGCAGGGCATGATCCACGCCAGGTGCATAACAGCCTGGGCATCTCCACGTGCGACGCGAAGGGTAACTGGCACCTCACGTATGTGGTGAAGCACGACAAGGCGGGGAAGGCGGAGAGCTATTTTTCCCCCAAAGATCCGCAGCATTGGTACTGGGCGATGGATGGCTTTAGCGCGCATGGCGATCTGTGGGTAACGCTGCTCTGCATTCGCCACGCAACGAATCCCAGCCCGTGGGCGATGGATTTTGAGACTTGTGGGTCAGATCTCGCGCAGGTGACTCATCTCGATCGCGATCCGCAGAAGTGGGACGTGAAGATCCATCCTCTGGTGCCGGATGGCGTGAAAGCATACCCCTCGGCAACGACGGTGGTGCAAGGCGACTTCGTCTACCTCTTCGCGCTGTATGAGAGCGGAACGCGACCGCTGCTGGTGACGCGCATTCCTCTGAGCGGGCTCGATCACCCAGCGGCGCATCTGGAATATCTGGCGTCCGACGGGCAGTGGAAGCCGGGCTTCGATCCCAAGGACGCCAAGGAAGTGATGAAGCATGGAGCGAGCGAGCTCTCGATTCGCTACCACCCGGAGAGCAAAGAATGGCTGGCGATACTGCTGGAGCCGAGCGGCTTCTCCGACAAGATCATTCTGCGAACCGCGCCTGAGCTGACCGGCCCGTGGACCGAGGGCAAGGTGATCTATCACATCCCGGAGATGCAACCAGGGCCCAGTCGCGATAAGGATGTTTTCTGCTATGCGGGCAAGGAGCATCCCGAGTTTGAAAATAGCGGCAGCCTGCTGTTCACCTATGTTTGCAATACGATGAATGTCCCGGGACTGGTTACGAACCAGAAGATCTACTTCCCTCAGGTGATTCGGGTTCCCAGGCCGTAGTTGTCGCGACGATGCGGCGGAACTGACTTTGCGTGAATCAAAGAGTCTCAGGTGCGGCTGCATGACAGGGCGGCGGCCGGAGGTGCGATGACTCGCGGACATCTGGCAACACTTGTCGAGGACATGCGCCGGCGCGGCCGCGAGATCGCGCTCGTTGAGTATCGCGGCAACCGACATCTGCGGACGAGCTATGGCGAGCTTGCGACGCTGGCTGGCCGCTTCTCGGCTGAGTTGCGGCGGCGGGGTATCGGGCCGGGGGAACGGGTGGTGCTGTGGGGTGAGAACTCCGCTGAGTGGATGGGCGCGTTCTTTGGCTGCCTGTTGCGCGGCGTGCTGGTGGTTCCGCTGGATGCGGCGGGAGGGGCGGACTTTGCGGCGCGGGTTCTGGCGGATACGACGCCTCGGCTGGTGGTGGGGAATGCGGCGCTGCTGGCGAAGCTGAAGACGGATGTGGCCGTGTTGACGCTGGAGGAGTTGCAGGCGATGTTGCCGGCGGAGATTAATTTTTCTGTCGAGGCGTCGGTGGGGTTGGACACGTCGTTTCAGATTGTATTCACGTCAGGGACGACGTCCGAGCCGAAGGGGATTGTGCACACGCATCGCAACGTGCTCGCGAGTTTGACGCCGATCGAGACGGAGATAGCGAAGTACCGGCGGTATGAGCGGCTGGTGCATCCGCTGCGGTTTTTGCATACGCTGCCGCTAAGCCATGTCTTCGGGCAGTTTATGGGATTGTGGGTTCCGCCGCTGCTGGGAGTGGAGCTGCACTTCACGACAAACCTTGAGCCGGGGCGGGTAGTGGAGTCGCTGCGGCGCGAGCGGATCAACGTGTTGATTGCTGTGCCGCGCGTGCTGGCGCTCTTGCGG
>DASXEY010000080.1:0-1801 GCA_036489835.1 Bryobacteraceae bacterium
GGTATGGTCGCCTTTTCGATGGGAGGGGCCGTCAGAAGAACATGAGGGTTGTTGGCAAAGCCAAAGCCCTCCTTGGGAACCAGGAGGACGTTGCGATCCAGCTTCTGATTCTCGTTTTCATCATGCAGGACGACGACCCCATATTTTCCCGCGGGAACGTGATCGAAGCGCGCCGTGGCGTGATCGCCTTCAATCGGGAAGTGCTCGTGGCGGAAGGATTTGCTGACGTCCTCCGGCCAGCCCGCGGACGACGTGAAGAGTTCTGCGCCGAGCAGGCCTTTCGTATTGCGAAAACCAGTGACCTGAATGATGAGGGAGCACTTTCCTTCACTTGCAGCAGGCGATGCGAACATGGGGGTGGAGTGCGGGAACAGTACGCACAATAACGCTGAGAGCAGCAGCGCCCTGCGCGGGCAGGTTGTCATCGAGAATGAGTCTCCTATGGATTCGATTGAGCCGAACTTGACTGCGACGGACCCGAAGATGATCGCAGAGGCGATGTGTCCTTCGGAAGGACGCTACTCGCTGGCCGAATGTTGCCTCCAAAGTGAAACGTTGGACCAATCGACCAGCGGAAGTCCCACCGTCCGTCCGCAAGAAGATCGTTGAAGATGTGGAAGTAGACAACGTCTGTCTGCATGCGAAGACCGAAGTGCTTGGTAACGTTCAGGTCGTAGCCACCACCAAAGCCATAAAAGCCGGTCCAGTCGGTCTTCTTGCCGGAAGGAACGAGCTCCTGAGCGATGGCTGTCGTGACGAAGTCGTGCGGATGCGGCGTGGCCGCCTCGTGTACCGCGCCGAGCGACGGCCGGATGAACAGCGTGACGCGCTGAAACTTCCGATAATTGAACTGGGGACCTGCGGCGAAGGTCTGGGTAGTGGAGTCCACCGGCACATAGACCTGATATGTCGGCGGGATGACCCCGGCCTCGATCAACTGCAGGATCTGCGCACCCAGTTGCTGCTGCAACGCCGTCGGAAGCAAGTTCGGAGTCAGCTCCGTGTGGCCCGTGGTGACCGAGTAGTCGAATCCCTGGGCCATCCACGTCTTTTCGTTCCAGCCTCCCTGGAAGTGATAGCCGCGAGTGGTGAGGTCCAGGCGCGGCGCATCGAGTGTGACGAAACCGTTGTAGATGTCATAGCGGCTAACGTAGTCCTGCTGCGCGCGCGCGTGAGCTGCGGTCAATAAAAACAGGAGTATTACGGGAATCGAAGGAACGAGGTGGATTGTCTTTGTGACGCGGGGGATTTGATACATGTTGCGAAGGCCCTCCAAGCATGAAAAAGCTGCCGAAGATTAACCATCGGACAGGACGACTGGCAATCAAAATCTTACCGACTGGTCAGAAAGTAATTCTAGAAACCCGATGACTGTCGCGGCTGCTGATCAAGGAAGGCTCTTATCTGATCCAGCACGACCTCAGGCTGTTCGCGATGCGGGGTGTGCCCAATGTCTGAAAGACGAACGAGGCGCATGTGCGGGGCGAGCGGCCGCAGCGCATCGGCCTGCAGACTGGTTGCGTATTCGTCGCGTTCGCCTTGCAGTACCAGCAAGGGACGGTGTATCGGCGGTAGATGCGCCTCCAGCGGTAAGGAGAGCAGGCTGTCGGATTCGCGGATGCTGAGCCATGCGGCAAAGACGGCGTCCGGATCGCGGTGGTGACGGGCAAGCCGATCGCGAAAGTCAGTTTCGCGCCACGCACGCTCGGCCATGGCCATCCCCGCTGCCGAGGCCGGTTCTGTACGGAGAATCGGCGATTCCAGCACCAGGGCGCGCGTTTTCTCGGGATGATTTGCAGCA
>DASXEY010000051.1:0-92235 GCA_036489835.1 Bryobacteraceae bacterium
ACTGGCGCCCCTAACTCCCGCTCCACGCAAATATTCATCAACTTCGGCGATAACGTTTTTCTGGATGCACAGGGGTTCGCGCCCTTCGGACAGGTGATTCAGGGCATGGATATTGTGGACAAATTTTTCTCGGGCTACGGCGACGCGCCGGATCAGGGTCGCATTACAGCGCAGGGCAAAGCGTATCTGGATAGGAGCTTCCCCAATCTGGACCGGATCGTCAATGCTGTGGTGATGCCGGCGGATGCTCCCGCGACCACTGCTGCTCCGGCGGCCGACGCGAAGAAGTAGCGATCCGCTGGTTGTTGAAAAGCTCTGGAAATTTTAAAGTTGCAGTTTCGCCTGTGCGAATGGTTAAGCTAGAACCGTTTCACGGAGCTTGCCATGGCCACCATCGATCTCACTTTTGAGCGAGGACTTCCCGCCAACGTCGACGCCGAGCGCTTTGTGCTCGGCTCGATTCTGCTGAACCAGGACACTTATTTTCAAGTCGCGGGCGCGATTGAGCCCGAAGACTTCAGCCTCGAAAAGCACCGCCGCATTTTTGCGCGCATGAAGGATCTGTACGACCGCGGCGAAAAAATCGACCGCGTCACGCTTGCCAATGAGCTGATGAAGCAGGGGCAGATCGAATCGGTGGACGGGTTTTCTTACCTGGTCTCGCTGGATGAGGGCCTGCCCGCGCTCAGCAATCTCGATAGTTACGTCCGGATCGTCAAGGACAAGGCCACGCTGCGCAAGCTCATATTCAGCGCGCAGAAGGTGATCGATCGGTGCCTGATCGGCGAAGAGGAACCCGACGAAATTCTGGCGGGCGCCGAAGAGTCGCTGCTGAAACTGGGCGAGGCAAGGTCGGGTGAGAGGCTGGAATCGCCGGCCACGGTGATCGGAAAATTTCCGGGCGGCGTTAACGCTTTTCTGGATCCCAGCCAGCGGGTGAGCGGGCTCAGCACCGGCTTCGCCAAGTTCGATGAAATGACGGGGGGCTTACACGGCGGCGAACTGCTGATCCTGGCGGCGCGACCTTCGATGGGGAAGACAGCGCTGGCGCTGAACATCGCGCAGCACGTGGCCACGCATCCGAAAATGCGCAAGCCGGTGGCTGTGTTTTCGCTCGAAATGTCGTCGTCGAGTCTGCTGACGCGCCTGTTGTGCTCGGCCGCGCGCGTGGATCAGCACAAATTTCGCGCAGGGTATCTGAATGCCGAGGAGCGGCGCAAATTGCAGGTAGCCTTGGCGGATCTGACCGAGGCTCCGCTGTTTCTGGACGACACCGCAGGAGTGCATTTGATGGACGTGCATTCGAAGCTGCGGCGGATGAAGGCCGAGCATGGGCTGAGCCTGGTGGTTATCGACTACTTGCAATTGATGAGCAGCCGGGGCCGCAACGAGAACCGCAACCAGGAAGTCAGCGCGATTTCACGCGGGTTGAAGCTGATGTCCAAGGATCTGGATGTGCCGTTCGTGGTGCTGTCGCAGTTGAGCCGCGCTTCGGAAACCCGCGTCGGCGATCATAAACCGCAGTTGAGCGACCTGCGCGATTCCGGATCAATCGAGCAGGACGCCGATCTGGTGGCTTTCATCTTTCGCGAAGAAGTTTACAAGCGCGACCGCGAGGACATTAAGGGGCTCGCTGATCTTATCATCGCTAAGCAAAGAAACGGTCCGATCGGGACCGTGCCGCTGCGCTTTCTGGGGCAGTTTACGAGGTTCGAAAACCGCGCCGAGGATCTGGCGGATATCCCGGACGAATAGGCAACCGCCTCAGTCGATCAATCCGTTTCGAAGCGCGAAACGCACCAGCTCGCCAGTGGAGTGCAAGTTCAATTTCTCCATAATGCGCCCGCGATGGGCTTCGACGGTGTAGACGCTTAGGTTCAGCGCCGTCGCGATTTCCTTGTTGGTCTTGCCTTCGGCGATGGACTGAAGCACTTCGCGTTCGCGGCCGGTTAGCAGATCCAGCGGATCGGTGACGTGCTTGCGGTAATCCGAGAGCACGGCGTCTGACACGGCGGGGCTGATGTAGCCCTCGCCTTTGGCGATGGCTCGGACGGCGGCGACTAGATCTGTATCGCCGGAATCTTTGAGCAGGTAGCCGCGGGCGCCGGCTCGCAGGATCTCGCGCACGTACACGGAATCCTTATGCATGCTCAGCGCGAGCACGCGGGTCCGAGGCGTGGATGCGGCCAGCCGTCGGGTGGCTTCGGTGCCGTTCAGCTCCGGCATGGCGACATCCATGACCACAACGTCGGGGTGAAGTTTCTCGGCAAGTTCCACGGCTTCCCGGCCGTTGCCGGCCTGGCCCACGATTTCCATATCCGGCTGAGCCTCGAGGATCATGCGGAAGCCCTGCCGCACCAGCGCGTGATCGTCGGCGAGAAGGATGCGGATCATAACCAATCTTCGCTCCGCACAACGGAGCCTGGCTCGACGGGGGGCTTACGGGTTTTGAGAAGCGCGGACGGCCGAACCGGCCCTGTGCGGATCACGATGACACCTCACTCCGCACAACGGCGCCTGGCTCGGCGGGGGGCTTACGGGTTTTGAGAAGCGCGGACGGCCGAGCCGGCCCTGTGCGGATCACGATGACACCTCGCTCCGCACAACGGAGCCTAGCTCGGCGGAGGTTTCGTGAGTCTCTTGATGCTGGAACTGGCGAGCCGGCCCGGTGCGGATCATAACCAAACCTCGCTCCGCACAACGGAGCTTGGCTCGACGGGGGGCTTACGGGTTTTGAGAAGCGCGGACGGCCGAGCCGGCCTTTGGCGGATCATGATCGGTCCTCGCTTCGCCCAACGGAGCTTGCCTCGGCGGGGCGTTCGTGAGTCCCGAAAGGTTCGGAGCGCCGGGTCGTCCCCGCCCGGGCCTCGTTGGGTGCGCGCACGTCGATACTCACGCCGGAACCGGGCTTCGATTCGATCTTCACCTCGCCGCCAAAGCTGCTGGCGCGGGCGCGTATTCCGGAAAGGCCCATGCCGTTGCGCCGATCCGCGGCCAAGCCCCGGCCGTTGTCCGAAATCCTCAGCCGCACGGCCCCATCATCGGCCCTCAAGGAGATAGACACGCGCGTGGCTCCCGAATGCCGAGCAATGTTCGTCAACGCCTCCTGCACGATGCGGAACAGGTGTGTTTCCGTCTCATCCGGCAGCCGCCCTTCAAAGGTGGATTGATAATCGACTTCCACGCCGGTGCGTTCATGGAAGCTTGCCACCAGCCAGCGCAGGCTAGCGTCGAGCCCAAAATCGTCCAGGATGGTGGGGCGCAGAAGTTGGGAAAGCTCGCGCACGTTGGAGATCGCCTGTTCCACCAGCTTGACGCAATCGTCCAGGCGGCTGCGGTTGGAGGGATCGGATCCAAGAAATGCGAGATCGGTCTTGATGGCGGTAAGCGCGCCGCCCAGCTCGTCGTGCAATTCATGCGAGAACCGCCGCGCTACCGATTCCTGGATCTCCAGCATGCGGAACGACACCCGGCTGATTTCGCCGGCCTGAGCCTCGCGCTGGCGCAGCACGCTCGCCGCGATTCTTACCGTGATGACGGCGCAAACCAGCGCCAGCACCAGCGCTCCGCCCACCAACCAAGTTGTTTCGGCCTTGAGCTGAGCTTCCTGGCGATGGATCCTACGCTCCGTATCCAGCGCCCGGGCGTAGCTTATATCCACTAGTGTCGCGATCCAGTAGGTGACCTCCTCATGGGCTGAAAACAAATCCAGCGGCTTTGTTTCGGGGAGCTTCTTGCTATTCAACAGCTCGCGCGCTTCATTCGAGAATCCGCGCGTAGCCCGCTGCAGGCTTAACCAGATCTGGTGGTCGGGGCTGGCCCCGGCCTTGTCTACGAGTTGTTCAATCTCGCGATCGGTTTGATCCAGATCGGCCAGAACATGCGAACGATCCACCGTCTCGGGAGAGCGGGATAGACGGTAGAAGCTCTGTTCCAGCGCCCTCTGTTCCAGCTCGACCTCGTGCAGCAGCCGCGTAGCGACCAACTGGCTGGCCACCAGATCGGAGGCGCTCTGCGCGATTGACCGCGCGTTATTCGCACCAATGATGGCTGCGGCCGCCAGGAGAAGAATAACGGCGGTGAAGCCGATGGCCAGGACTCGTACCAGGGTCCGCATTCACTTCCATATTCACACTAAAACTTATTCATGAAGAAATGCTCCCCATCAATAGCCCACGGAAGCGGTCGCGGGTCGCTTGAAGATGGGATCGTCAGCAGGCGGGGCGCGGCGCATGATGGGCATGTGAGGGCGGGATGGAATCGGCCCCACGGATTTTGGAAAAGAAAGAGACACAACATGAAGAACCTTATTTTCGTTTCACTCCTGACCGCGGCGGCTGCTCTGGCACAATCCGGAGCGGCTACCACCCCGGCTCCCGCGAAGTCGACGGCAGCTCCGGCCAAATCGCAAGTAAAGAAGCATGCCAAGGCCAACAAGCCGGCGACGCCGGGCACAACTGCAGCTAAGCCCGCGGCAACCGGCACTACGAAGACTCCGGCGGCTCCAGCGGCGAAGTAATCTAAGCAGCCGGGTTCGTTGCAGCTCGGGAACGGCGTAATCGTTACGATCGCGCCGGCCCCGAGCTGTTTTGCGTTATCGTGTACCCTCAAAGCTATGGCCGCCTGGGAGCGAATCGCCGCGCGAGTCGCACTGGTAGGAATGGGCACCAGCGCCGTGCTCGCCGCTGTAAAGATCGCGGTCGGGCTCAAGGCGCATTCGATTGCGGTTGTCTCCGACGGCATGGAATCGGGAGCCGATTTCGTCACCTCCAGCCTGGTGTGGCTGGGATTGTGGATTGCGGCCAAGCCAGCGGACCGGGATCATCCCTATGGGCATGGCCGCTTCGAGATCCTGACCGGCCTGGCCATCGGCATGCTGCTCGCCGCGGTTGGAGCGGGAATCTGTTTGCGATCGATTGAGGAGCGCAATGATAACCACGTTCCAGCCGTCTTCGCCGTCTGGGCCACGGCGGCTTCCATCGCGGTACATGGCGGGATGGCCGCCGTGAAGATGCGCATCGGCAAACGGGCCGGAAGCGTCGCGCTGACTGCCGACGCATGGCACGATCTGGTGGACCTGTTCTCCGGTTGCGTGGCGCTGGTCGCCGTGCTTGTCTCCGTCCTCTTTGCTGGAATGCGCAGCGCCGATCACTATGGAGGGTTCGCCATCGGGCTGATCGTCATTTTCCTGGGCCTCACGGTCGCGCGGGAGACCACCTTGCAGTTGATGGACACCATGCCGGACGACCGGCAGATGCAGCAGATCCGCGCCGTCGCATCGAACGTTCCTGGCGCCCTGGCCATCGAAAAATGCTTCGCGCGAAAAACCGGACTGCGCTATCACGTGGACCTGCACCTGGAAGTGGACCCGCATCTAACTGTGCTGGAATCGCACCGGATCGCCCACGAAGTGCAGCTTCGCATCACCACGGACTTGGATTGGGTTGCGGATGTTCTGGTGCACGTCGAGCCGCACATGGCCGTGCGGCCGGCCGATTGGCCCGCAGCCAAAATCAGATAGCCCCGCCAAGAGCACGTGCGATAATGACGAATATGGCTGGAAACTCGTCAGCAGTGGCCGCGGCCTCGGAACATCAGCGCCTGCTCGCCGAATATCACGCCGCTACCGTAAAGTACGCGGCGGCTGTCGGCGAACTTTCACAGCACCTTGGCAGCATGGTGAAGGAAGACTACGACCGGTTTCTTCGCGTGGTTGAAGACGCTCGCAACGATTGCGAGCGTGTTCGCAAAGATATCGGTATGTTTCACCTTCAGCAGTAGGCGCATCGACAGCCGCCGGCGAGCCCGAAACATCGCCCAGAACATCAATGGAAAATCGCGAGATTGCCCGCTTGCTGGCCGAAACCGGGGACCTGATGGAGATCGGGGAAGAGGATTCTTTCCGCATCCGCAGTTATCGCAACGCCGCCTCCGCGATCGAAAGTTATCCCGATCCCGTCGCTGCGATCCTCAAAGATCCCGCGAAGAAAGTCACCGACATTCCCGGCATCGGCAAGGGGATGGCGGCGGTGCTTCAGGAAATCGAGGAGCGCGGCAGTTTCGAACGGCGCGATCAGCTTCTGGCGAAGTATCCACTGACGGCGCTGGAAATGCTGAAGATTCAAGGCCTGGGATCGAAAGGCATCCGCGTCCTGCTGGAGCAGCATGGCATCGCCACCATCGACGCGCTTGAAACCTTCTGCCGGGAGCAGAAGCTGCGCGAGCTGCCGCGCATGGGCGCCAAGCTCGAAGAGAAAGTGCTGCGGTCGATTACGGCGTACCGGCAGCGCGTGGGGCGCTTCCTCCTCAGCTTCGCTCAGGATGTCGCGGACGAACTGACGGCCTATCTCGGGAAGGTTCCCGGAGTGGAATCGGTAACGCCCGCAGGGAGCCTAAGGCGCGGCAAGGAAACGGTGGGCGATCTCGATCTGCTCGCCGTCGGTCCGGGAGCGGAGGCCGCCATCGATACTTTTGTCGCGCATCCCAAGGTCCACGAGGTCCTAGGCAAGGGCCCCAACAAAGCCAGCGTCAAGTACGGTTTGGAAGGCTTGCAGGTGGACCTTCGCGCGCTTCCTAAAAAGAGCTACGGCGCGGCTCTGCAATACTTCACCGGCAGCAAGGAACATAGCGTGGCGCTGCGCGCACGGGCGCAGAAGATGGGCCTGACTCTCAACGAATACGCGCTCGCGCGAATCGAAACTAAGGAACCGGTGGCGAGCGAAACCGAGGAGGAGATTTATCGCGCTCTCGGCCTCGACTGGATTCCTCCGGAGCTCCGCGAAAATCAAGGCGAGATCGAAGCCGCCGAGTCGCACACGCTCCCGAACCTGGTGGAGCTGAAACATATTCACGGCGATCTGCACATGCATACTCGCGAGACGGATGGCCGAGCCACTCTCGAAGAAATGGCCGCGGCCGCGCAGGCGATGGGCTACGAATATGTTGCGATCACTGATCATTCGAAAGCTTTGGCGATGGCCAACGGCTTGGATGAAAAGCGCGCCATCGCCTTCGCCCATCTGGTGCGAGAGATGGATCAGAGCCGCTTGGGACTCCGGGTTTTTTCTGGAATCGAATGCGACATTCGCCGCGACGGCGAAATGGATCTGGAAGACGATGCGCTCGGAGAGCTGGATTTCGTCATCGGCAGCGTTCATAGCCATATGAATCTGGAGTCGGCTGAGATGACCGACCGATTGCTGCGCGCGCTTGAAAATCCGCATCTGCGCGTGCTGGGGCATCCCACCGGCCGGATTTTGATGCATCGCGATCCGTTCCCCTTCGACTTTGAAGCCGTAGCTTCAGTAGCCGCGCGCAAGAATGTCTATTTGGAGATCAACGCGAGCCCTGAGCGGCTGGACCTGACAGCGTCGCTGATTCGCGCGGCCAAGGCCAGAGGCTGCAAGTTCGCCATCTCCACGGACGCGCACCATCCCAAGCATCTGGCCAACATGCGGTATGGTGTTGCCATGGCTCGCCGGGGATGGCTGGAGCCGCCCGATATTCTGAATACTCTGCCAGCGGCAGGCTTTGCCGCGGCGATACACGCCAAATGAAAACTATCTCTTCAACAGAATTAATTCGAACTCCGATCTTCTGGGTCACTCAGGACATCGCTCTGGATCCCGACGGCTTCGAAATCAAGCGCGCCATCGTGCAGCATCCGGGGTCGGCTGTGGTGATGCCGGTGGACGATAAGAAACGGATATTGCTGGTCCAGCAGTATCGTCTTCCGGTGCTGAAGTCTTTGTGGGAGCTGCCGGCGGGAAAGGTGGATGAAGGTGAGACTCCGCTACAGGCCGCTCGACGGGAACTCGCCGAGGAAACCGGCTATCGCGCGAAGAAATTTGAGAAGCTGGCGGTGTTCTATCCCAGCCCCGGATTCCTGGCCGAAAAAATGACCATCTACATCGCCCACGGCCTCACCGAGGGCAAACAAACTCCGATGGAAGATGAGCGCATCAAGACGCGCTGGTTTACCGCGAAAGAGATCGATGGCCTGATTCAGTCCTACAAGATCATCGACGCCAAAACCCAGATCGGGTTCCTTAAGTGGCAGCGCTATTACGGAGGAAAGTGAACGTCGCCTCCAGCGCCTGCGCCCGATGGCTGACCTTCATCTTTTCCTCGATGGGCGCTTCGCCGAAGGTGCAGCCGAAGGGCTCGTAGTAAAACAGGGGATCGTAGCCAAACCCGCCCTCGCCGCGAGCGCTGTCGAGGATGCGGCCCTCCACCGTGCCGCGAAACGTCTTCACCAATCGCGCATTTTTGACCAGCGCAATTACGCAGACAAATCGCGCTGTCCGGTCCGCGATGCCGCTGAGGCGCTCCAGTAGCAGAGCATTGTTGTCCTGATCGCTGGCCTCTTCTCCTGCGAACCGCGCCGAATGCACTCCCGGAGCGCCGCCCAAGGAGTCCACTTCCAGGCCGGAGTCGTCGGCAAAAAGATAGCCGTCGACGAAGCCGCCGTAGTATTCGGCTTTCGCAGCGGCGTTTTCCTCGAAGGTCGCGCCCGTCTCTTCAGGCGGCGCAACTTTTGCGGGCAGAGGCCGAACGTCAAAGTCCGGCGCGGCCAATTGGAACTCGCGCAGCTTGCCGGGATTAGAAGTGGCGCAGTAGACGATCATGCCTCAAAATTTCGTTGGGCCGCGACCAGTTCCTCAATCCCGCGCCGCCCTAGAGCCAGCAGCGCGGCGAGTTGCGCGTCGTCGAACGACGTCTTTTCCCCCGTCGCCTGCACCTCTACAAATTTTCCAGACCCGGTCATGACGATGTTCATGTCGACATCGGCCTGCGAGTCTTCCTGATAGCAGAGATCCAGCAGAGGCACTCCGCCAACGATGCCGACACTCACAGCGGCAACATAATCGAGCACCGGCGATTTCTTCAGAGCGCCAAATTTCACGAGCTGGCGCAGCGCCGCCGAAAGGGCAATATGCGCGCCAGTAATCGCCGCGCAGCGAGTGCCGCCGTCGGCTTGAAGCACGTCGCAATCGAGGATCACGCTCCGCTCCCCCAGCGCCGCAAGGTCCACCACGCTCCGCAGCGACCTCCCGATCAGCCGCTGGATCTCCATCGTTCGCCCCGAGGCGCGGCCTTTGGCGACTTCACGCGCGGTGCGGGTCGCCGTGGCGCGAGGCAGCATGGAATACTCGGCGGTGACCCATCCCTTGCCGCTGCCGCGCAAAAAGCCGGGCACGGTCTCCTCGATGGACGCCGCGCACAGCACACGCGTGTTTCCGGCTTCAATCAGCACGGAGCCTTCGGCGGTGAGCAGGTATTCCGGCGTTATCTTCAGCGGCCGGAGCTGGTTGGATTCTCTTCGATCGATGCGCATTCGTGGTTCCTCTATTGTGCGCCACTATCCAGACTTCATGACGGCATAAAAGAGCAGAGAGAGCAGTACGAATGCGACAACCAGAATGATCAGGCACGGGATGAAACCGCGTTTGGATTGCCCTGCCTTCGGTTTCTTGGATCCTGCAGGTTTGAATTTGGCCACTAAGAAGATGGTACTCGGGGCGAGGCTTCCGAGGAACTCGCCGGCACAACGGAGCCTGGGGCGTCGGACTTGGACGCGTTCCTTTCCCGTAGGGAGGGCCGCCCCGGCCCTGTGCCGGCTTCCGAGGAACTCGCCGGCACAACCGAGCCTGGGGCGGCGGACCTGGCGCATTCCTTTCCCGTAGGGAGGGCCGCCCCGGCCCTGTGCCGGCTTCCGAGGAACTCGCCGGCACAACGGAGCCTGGGGTGGCGGACCTGGCTCCATTCCCTTCCCGTATGGAGGGCCGCCCCGGCCCTGTGCCGGCTTCAGAGGAACGCGCCCGCGCGATAATGGGGGTAGTTCCATGGCTCGGCCCATTCGCGAAGCGCCCCCCAACGTCGAGCGCTTCTTCCAATTCTCGCTGCTGGGCATGCTGGTTTCGGGCTTTCTCGCGCTGGCCGGCTCGGGTCATTTGGATTTCGTCACCGAGTTCATTTTTGCGGCGGCCCTCATTGCGCGCGCCGCAAGCGTCTCCGGCTGGCTGCCATGGCGGATGCGCAAGCCTCTGGCGCTGAGCAATCAGGCGATGGCCGTCTGGACTCTGGCCGCCGTCTGCTTTTACCCGCTCGACGCCTGGTACATTTCCGGTCCTCCTCCCTCCTTGGCGGCGACGCTGCATGTGGCCGTCTTTCTGACGAGCCTCAAATTGCTCACCGCCACGACCGACCGCGACTATCTCTACTTGAAGACCGTGGCCGTAATCGAGTTGGTCGCGGCCGCGATGCTGGCGGTGGACCTCGGGTTCTTTATCTTCCTGGCGCTGTTCCTGTTGTTCGCCGTGGCAACCATGGCCAGCGGCCAGGTGCGGAGGCCCGTGGATGCGCAGGCGACCCTCGCGCGCACCGGGCAGCGAGCCTTCGGACGGCGCCTTGGCCTCACCTCCATCGTGCTGTGCGGAAGTATCCTGACGATGACCGCGGGACTTTTCTTCGTACTTCCCCGCGCCGCCCGCGGAGCCCTGAGCCGGTTCATGCCGGACCGCCCGCGTCTGCCGGGTTTCGCCGATAAGGTGACGCTCGGCGACATCGGCCGCATCCAGCAGAGCAGCCGGCCGGTCATGCATGTACGTTCTTACAACGGCGAGAGCCTGGTTGGGGTGCGATGGCGCGGCGCGGCGCTCTCACGCTTTGACGGCCAAACCTGGGACAATCCCAGCCTTGCCTTCGAACAGCTGCCCCTGGTGCGCGGCCTTCTGAATCGCGGGAAGGCTCCTCAACTGCGGCCCGGGCGCGAATTCGCCTACCAGGTGCAGATGGATGAGATCGCCTCCGACACGCTCTTCTTCGCCGGCACCCCAGAGACCATCCTGATCAACCTGCCGATGCTGTGGCGCTCGCCTGGAGGAGCGTTTCATATCCCAGGCCCTCCCAGCGGCCTCACCGGCCTGACCTATCGGGCCTACAGTTTTGTCGAATATGAGGACGCCCCCGCGACGGTCCGCCCGGATAAATTGAGCCTTGCGGAACGCGAGGACCTGGTTCGGCTTCCCGCCAACCTCGATCCCCGCATCGCCGCGCTAGCGCGTTCGATGAGCGCCGATGCCGGAAACGGCCCGGCCTCCGACGATGCCAAGGCTCGCGCCATCGAGGACCACCTGCGCCACGATTACGGCTATACGCTTCAACTGCCCTCCGTCAAGGTTAAGGACCCGCTGTCGTATTTCTTATTCGTGCGCAAGAAGGGGCATTGCGAATACTTCGCATCCTCCATGGCCGTGATGCTGCGCACGCTGGGGATTCCGTCGCGCGTGGTCACCGGATTTCAGAGCGGACTCTTCAATCCCTGGACCGGCTGGCAGGTGGTGCGCGCCTCCGACGCGCATAGCTGGGTGGAGGCTTGGACCCCCACCGGCGGCTGGACGGTTTTCGATCCCACCCCATCGGGCGAAGCCTCCGATGGCATCCTCAATCGCGCCTCGCTGCTCTACGACGCCGCCAACCAGTTCTGGGAGGACTGGGTGCTGCGTTACGATCTGAATCGCCAGGTGGTGCTCGCGGCGCGCATGCAGCAGTCCAGCCGGCAGTGGCGTCTGGATTGGATTCCGAACGTCGGCGCTTGGTGGTATCAGAACGCGGTGGCGGCTCGCCGTGCGGTGGCGATCTTCCTGGCAGCCGGCGCGTTCGGGATTCTGCTGGTATTCTACGGCCCGGCACTGGCCCGCTGGTGGCGCAGCCGCCGCGGTGTCATCCGCGCGCGCCGCGGCGAGGGCGAGGCTTCCGACGCCACTCTGCTCTATCAGCGCATGCTGGAGCTGCTTGAGAAACGAGGATTCCAGAAACCTCCCTGGCTCACCCCTTCGGAGTTTGCACGAGTTCTGCCCGCGTCCGAAACCGCGGTTCTGGTCGACGACCTGACCACCGCCTATAACGAGTTCCGCTTCGGCGGAAGACGCGACGCGGCGCCGCGCATGCTCCGCATGCTCGATCGTCTCGCCTCAATACCGTCAAGCGAAGCCCGCGAGCACTAGCCCAGCCCGGCAAAGGGCGGTCACGGCCCTCAATCCCCGAAAGCAACAGCCCAGCTCGCGGCCGCAACCCAAGCTCCGTTTTGCGGGCTGTTCCTCAGGAGTCCGCAGAGGGCGGGTCGCAGTCCTCCATCCTCGAAAGGAACGGCCCAGCTCGTGGACGCGACCCAGGCTCCGTTTTGCGGGCTGTTCCTTAGGCGCCCGCAAAGGGCCGGTCGCGGTCCTCAATCCCCGAAAGGACAGCCCGGCTCGTGGCCGCGACCCAGGCTCCGTTTTGCGGGCTGTTCCTTAGGAGCCCGCCGATGGCATCATGAAACATGCCACGGAGCACGCCCGAACAGCGCGGCTGGTATCTCTACGACTGGGCTAATTCGGCATTCCCGACTACCGTCATCACGCTGTTTCTGGGACCGTACCTGACCTCGCTCGCCAAGGCTGCGGCCAGTCCTGATGGCCGGGTGTATCCGCTGGGAATCCCGGTCGATCCGCGAAGCTTCTGGAGCTACGCGATCGGCATCTCCGTAGGCTTGCAAGTTCTCTCTTTGCCGGTCATCGGTGCGCTGGCGGACTTCGGACGCCGCAAGAAGCGCATTCTCGGGTTCACGGCGTATCTCGGCGCGGGAGTCACGGCGGCGATGTTTTTTCTCCAGGGCCACAACTACCTGGCTGGCGGAGTGCTGTTCATCGTCGCCAACGTCAGTTTCGGCGCGTCAGAAGCGATCTACAATTCCTTCCTGCCGGAGATCGCGCCGCCCGAACAGCGCGATGCCGTCTCCTCGAAGGGCTGGGCCATCGGATATCTTGGCGGAGGCTTGCTGCTGGCGCTCAACGTACTGCTGTACATGAAGGCCGGAGCCCTGGGCATCACAGACGCGATGGCCGTGCGCATCAGCTTGAGCTCGGCGGGAGTGTGGTGGGCGCTGTTTACCATTCCCACATTGTTGGCACTGCACGACCGCGGCTTAAACCAAAAGGGTCCCGCGCGCGTGCTTCCTCCCGGGCAGTCGGCTGTAAGCGTCGCAGCCCGGCAATTGCAACATACCCTGCGGGACGTACGCCGTTATCCGCAGGCGCTCACCTTTCTGATCGCGTTTTTGTTATACAACGACGCCATCCAGACCGTGCTCGCTGTGGCCGCCCAGTTCGCCAATGATGAGCTGAAGATTCCCGTATCGCAGCTCACGCTCGCGATCCTGATGGCGCAATTCATGGGATTTTTCGGCGCCATCGGCTTTCAGAAACTCGCCGCGGTCATCGGCGCCAAGCGATCCGTTATCGTGAGTCTGATGATTTGGGCGGCTGCGCTGGTGTATATCTACGTCGCTGTAGACAATACCGTGCAATTCTTTGCCGTAACGGCGGTGGTTTCTTTGGTCATGGGCGGAAGCCAGGCATTGAGCCGGTCTCTTTTCGCCCAGCTCACACCAAAAGGGAGGGAAGCCGAATACTTCAGCATCTACGAAGTCAGCGACAAAGGCACCAGTTGGCTGTGCCCCATCCTGTTCGGCTTGGCGCTGCAATTCACGGGGAGTTATCGCAGCGCAATCCTGTCGCTGATTGTATTCCTGGGCGCAGGGCTGCTGCTATTGCTCCGAGTGGATATGAACCGCGGTGAGCGCGAGGCCCAGACAATCGGCTAGCCCGCAAAGGGCCTATCGCTGGCCTCAAGCCCGCCGTAGCCGAGGCTCGGCCGGAACAGGTACAGC
This sequence comes from Bryobacteraceae bacterium, assembly GCA_036489835.1. Taxonomy (GTDB): domain Bacteria; phylum Acidobacteriota; class Terriglobia; order Bryobacterales; family Bryobacteraceae; genus Palsa-187. The sequence goes on from DASXEY010000051.1 coordinate 13,712, forward strand.
CGGCATGGGCCCCGCGACGGCTTCGCGCAGCAGCCGCTTCAACTCCGATTTCTCGAGCCATGACAGGATCAGCAGGCCGGCGCTGAATTCCCCTTCATCCGGCACGCAATGGCGCACTTCCGTCATCATCAAATCATCGCCGCATTCCAGCCTCATCAGGCTTCCAACCTCTAAGTCGGCGTTCGACTTGATCCTCATGTCGTTTGAAGATAAGTCGACGAATCTTCCGGTACAGACGGCGCTGCTATTCTGTAACGCAGTCATCAGAACCGGCTCATTGAACTTCACTCGGGATGCGGACCTTTTTTCCATGGGTCTATTGTGCGAATCTGACGGCGTCGGCGCAATGGAGCTAGCGGACTGAAGTGGACGTGCCAAGCTCCTTAGTACGGGACGATGGCGCGTACCTGAAGTCCGTGCTTTCCTGAGTGCAGGAACAAGGCGAAGGAATTCTGGGAACAAGCCGGGCTGGCTTGGGCGTCGATCCTTTATCCGCTCTCGGGTCGGCGCCCTGTTGGAATAGGCGGGCACACACATCGCAGCGGCAGGCTGGCGTATTTTGTTTATGGATAGAAGGCACAATGTCCTTTATAGCCCGCAAAGGGCCGGTCGCGGCCCGAAAGGAACAGCCCCGCTTGTGGCCGCGGCCCAGGCTTCGTTTTGCGGGCTGTTCCTTTATAGAGGACCCGCGTTTCAGCCTGACAAGACTCCCGCGACAGGTTGATGAACAATGGGCACGTCCCTCTTCGATATCCTGTGTTCAGTGCGTCTCCTTGCCATGATCGCCGCCGTTCTTCTCGCCGGGTGCAGCTCCGCGCCGCCCCCAAACAGCGACGCCATTCCCTCCTGGTATCAGCAAACGGTGGACCAGCTCAACGAGAGCAACCGTTCTGCGGAGCGCTTTTTTCAAGATGGCAAGCCCGATCAGGCCGCCGCGTTGATTGAAAAAGGGCAGCCACTGGTCAGCCGCCTGCTCAATGTCCCGAAACCTTCCTTGGCAGCGGTGGAGGCGGCTGCGGATCTCGACGATCTGTACGGCCGCATGCTCTTATCGAATCGCCATTATGAATGGGCGATCGAAATGTTTCAGAAGAACCGCTCCCGCTGGAAGAACTGGGCTCCGCAGACTCCCGAGTCTCAGCGCCGCCTGAAGCTGGCGGAGACGGAGATCGAAGATTGCTATCGCCGCATGGGGCAGTAGCGCCGCTGCATCGCTATCGCCGCCACACATTGTCGAATAAAACCGAATAGCCCACCGCAAACAGTTTGCCAGGCGTCGCTTGCGACAGCCCGAAGCCGAAGTGGAAGTCGACCTGATTCTTAGGAGTGATCTTGTAAGCCGTCCCGAAGTGGGCCAGCCCTTTCGATCCGCCGGTCTGGGCGTAGTCGCCCGCATACTCGGCAAACGCGTCCCAGGGCTTGGTGATTTGCTTCTCAACGTAGAAGGTGGTCTCTCCTGTCAAATCCCGACGGCCGTCGAGTGTATACCAGAACAGAGATTCCATGCCGCCGATCGACCAGCCCGCTTTAAGATCCTTGGACCATGGGAATTTGATAAACGGGTCGTAGCCGTGGCTCGAGACTTGATGCGCCCCGGTAGGCAGGCTCACCGCTAGAATCACCGACAGATCGACGTCGCCCGGCAGAGGACCGATCTGTTGCTTCATGCCCACCGCGATATCGCCGAATCCGGATGCGGAACCGGTCCCGGCCAGCCAGCCCAGATAATTCGGGACCACGAATCGAAATTCGGTCCGCTCCGAAATCCCGAACCGCACCAGCGTTTCCGGCAGATCCAGCAGAGTCTGGCCGTGGTCGCTGGTCCACGAGAGTCCGTTCTCAAATTGCAGGCTTCCCTTCGGGACCACAATACTGGATTCGGTCACGTCGGGGCGGTCCGTAACGATTTCCGCGTCAGGGGCCGGCGGGCTCTGTCCGTATCCGGCGACACTCAGGCCAAGGCACAATGCGGTTAATATGTTTTGGCGTCGATGCATCTGGTTCTCCTCTGCTCCGCGAACGTTTGCAAAGCTGGCACGCGCCCCGCGACGCACTTAGAGTGCGTGTGCAGAGTCACAGTAATGGAAAGCTGCGGGTTAAGCCTTCGGAGGGAGTTCGATGAGCAGAGGATCGCTGGTGGGGAGAGAAATCTTAACGCGTTGCGTCAACCGCGAACTCAAGCTAACGCGAGAAAGCGTGGGCGGTTGCGGCTCGATCCAGGGCGAACAGAACAAGCACTGATCGTCCGGCAGATTGGTAGTGTGCAGGCTCACCGGCGGCGGCGTTCGCGGAGCAAGATCGGCAATCGCTTCCGGCCCAGCCGAATTCATCGGCGCGGACAGGTCCACCCGGTCGAACTCTGAGTAATCGGAGGCAGCCGTCAGCAGCACGATCAAAGCTACAAGACGGACGAAGATGGATCGGGATCGCATTGGTTAGCTTGTCGCTCAAAAGCGCAAACCTGGGAAGACGACCTGGCAAGCCCAACGCGGGGACGTGAACTCAGTTTAGCAAGAATCTCTTCGGGCTCTGCTCCCTGCCCGCCGCCGTCAAGTCGTCCAGCGGCAGGCCCTAGCGTTCGTACACTGTGCGCCATCCTCCAGTCCGCCACACGGCTCCCACCAGGGCGCCCCAAAACACGCCGCCGCCAATCGAATACCGCAACATTGATTGATTTGATTTACAGGTGCTGCAGTTCCCGGCTGCGACGCCGATTGCGGCACCCGCCGCGAGACCCACGCCCGCGCCAATCAAGATATTGCGGCCCCGGTGCCCAGCCTTCCTTATCGATACCTTCGTGACCTGAGTTTTCTCAAACAGCTGGCGGCCGGTGGCGCCGCTCAATATCATCAGCGTGGTTTCTGTTACGCTCTCCAGTGTGCCGCCGACCGCTTTCGCATTACTTGCGGCGACACGAATTTGAGTCCCGGCCGTGAGCATTCTGACGCTGTCCCAACTGGAGACCGGAGCCTTGCCAGCGGCGGCAAGGGCCAAAACCGGAAGCAAAACGATCACCCGAGCGGGAAAGGTTGGCTTACGCATAGGTGCCGCCAGTATAGCCGGAACGGAGCGGCCGCGCTTAAACGAACCACCGTGGCCGTCCGAAACCTGATCCCCAACATAGATCACTACAATCAACAACGCGACGGCGGCGACACCGGCAATGATTGCGATTGTACGCCCGGCGTGGAACTTTGCCGGCCGCACGGAAAGCACATCCGCGAAGGCAATCTGGCGTTCCCCGGCCGGGTGAGTCAACCAGCATAAAGCCGGAATCCGATATTGCTCCTCTCGTGCCCAGCGCCGTATTGTTGTTGTCGGGTGAACCTCGATTTTTTCCCCATCCGCGAACCCAACAACCTGGGCGTTGACACCTTTCTGGGTTCTCCAATTTCAGCGGAATGCGATCCCTCCGCGAATCCCCCAGTAGTTGGCGGCGCCAATCAAGTATCCGTTCGAAGACTGCGCACCTGCCCTCACCTCGACGAAATTCGCGATCAGCGAAATAATGACGATACGTCGTAAACGGCATGGGCGATTGGTCGTAACACGGAGTAGTCGTCCCTAAAGCCGGAAGCACTTACCTTGCGGACGGTGCTAGCCTGATTTCATGAGGATTCTGGCGTCCCTTGCACTTCTTCCGGGCCTCGTCCTTGCCCAAACCCCGGCTCCAAACGCGGCTCCCGCGAAGATCACCTCCGTCGAAGGCATCACCGAATATCGCCTCGCCAACGGTCTCGATGTGTTAATTTTCCCCGACAATTCCAAGCCCACCGTGACCGTGAACGTAACCTATATGGTTGGCTCGCGTTTTGAAGGCTACGGCGAAACGGGCATGGCGCATTTACTCGAACACATGATGTTCAAGGGCACCACTCACCACGGCGAAATCCTGGCGGAGCTGAACGCCCATGGCGCGGTCAACGAAAACGCCAGCACCGATTACGACCGCACCAATTACTTCGAAACCCTCAATGCCACCGACGACAACCTGCGCTGGGCGCTGGAAATGGAAGCCGACCGCATGGTCAATTCCCTGATCGCCCGCAAAGATCTTGATAGCGAAATGACGGTGGTGCGCAACGAATTCGAGAGCGGAGAGAACAGCCCCGGCGAGGTTCTGGAGGAGCGCGTGCTTTCCACCGCCTACCTCTGGCACTCCTACGGCCGCGCCGTCATCGGCTCCCGCAGCGATATCGAAAAGGTTCCCATCGAGGCACTCCAGGCTTTCTATCACAAGTACTATCAGCCCGATAACGCCATGCTGGTGGTGGCCGGCAAGATGGATCCGGCCAAGACGCTCGCCTGGATCAACGAAACCTTCGGCGCCGTCCCCAAGCCCACGCGCAAACTCACGCCCACCTACACCGAGGAACCCCCGCAGGATGGCGAGCGTGAAGTGACCCTGCGCCGTTCCGGCGGGGAGCAGATCGAGATGATGGCCTACCACATTCCCGCCGCCGGACATCCCGACCTGGCTGCCATCGAAGTGCTGGTGGAGCTGATGGGAGACCGCACCTCCGGGCGTTTGCACAAGGCTCTGGTCGAGACCAAGAAAGCAGTTTCCGCCGGCGCCGACGAGAACATGCTGCACGATCCCGGCTATATGATGTTCACCGCCAGTCTTCGGAAAGACGGCTCTCTGGACGATGTGGAGAAGACGCTCGAAGGAGTGATCGACGGCGTCGTGAAGGAGCCTCCATCGAAGGACGAAGTGGATCGCGCCCGCACCCGCCTGCTCAATAGCATCGAGCAACAGCTTAAGAATTCCGCTGGAGTCGGACTCAATCTCAGCGAATGGAGCTCCATGGGCGATTGGCGCCTGCTGTTCCTCAATCGCGACCGCATTGAGCAGGTCACACCCGAGGACGTGGCTCGCGTCGCCAAGACCTACTTGAAGACGTCTAACCGCACCATCGGCAAGTTCATTCCCGAAGACGCGTCTGACCGCACCGTCGTTCCCGCGACGCCGGATCTCGAAGCCACTCTGAGGAACTATACCGGCAAAGCTGCCGTCGAGGAAGGCGAAGCCTTCGATCCGTCGCCCGCCAACATCGAGTCGCGCGCGCAGCGCATCACCCTGCCCAGCGGAATCAAGCTGGTTCTGCTGCCCAAGAAAAATCGCGGCGGCGTGGTCACCGCCCAACTGGAGCTGCATTTCGGCGACGAGAAGAGCCTGGTTGGCAAATCCACCGCGGCGGGGATCGCCGGCGGGTTGCTTAGCCGGGGCACCGCGAAACACACACGCCAGCAGCTTCAGGATGAGATGGATCGCCTGAAGATACAGGTGCGCGCCGCCGGTTCGGTGAACAGCGCAAACGCTTCCATCACGGCGGCGCGAGGGACTCTGGCGGATGCTTTGCGCCTTGCTGCCGAGATGCTGCGCCAGCCCAGCTTCCCCGAGTCCGATTTTGAGGAGGCCCGTCAAGCCTCGCTGGTGCGCCTGGAAAGCTCGCGCACCGATCCGCAGGCAATGGCCTCGGAGCAGCGCGCCCGCTGGGCCGCCCCTTATCCCGCCGGCGATCCGCGCGCCGTCATGACCGTGGATGAGCGCATGGATGCGCTGAAGAAGGTGACTCTCGACGACGCCAAGAAATTCTACAAAGATTTCTATGGAGCATCCAATGCCGAGCTGGTCGTGATCGGCGACTTCGACACCGCCGAAGTGCAAAAGCTAACAACCGAACTCTTTGGAGACTGGAAGAGCCCTGTGCCGTATAAGGAAATCACGCGCACTTGGGAGAAGCTGACGCCGGTCCGGAAGTCCACCGAAACACCCGACAAGACCAACGCGTATATCACGATCTCCTCCACCCTGCCCATGAATCAGGATGATCCCGATTACCTGGCCATGGTCCTGGTGGACACGATGACCGGCGGAGACGAAAAGAGCCGCCTGTGGGTCCGGATTCGCGAACATGACGGCTTGAGTTACGGAGTGTCAACGTCGCTCAACGCCGGCATCGTGGAGAAGTTCGCCCAATTCACCGGCGCCGCCATCTGTGCTCCGCAGAACATGGCCAAGGTCGAGGCCGATTTCAAGGAGGAACTGGCCAGGATCGTCCGCGACGGCTTCACCCAAGCGGAGTTGGACGCGGTAAAGAAAGAGATTCTCGACGAGCAGCAGGCTGGCCGCTCCCAGGATGGCCGCTTGGCCGGTTCGCTGGCCACCCAAGCCCGCTACGGCTGGACTATGAAACGCACCGAGGAGCGCGAAAAGAAGATCGCCGCCTTGACGTTGGCCGAAGTGAATGCCGCGGCCAGAAAATGGATCGATCCGTCGTCGTTTAGCTTCTTCGAAGCCGGCGATTTCGGGAAAAATTAAGCTACGGAACGATCGTTACCTGAAGGATATTGGAAATGGCCGTTTCTATAGTTCCCGGGCTTGGGTTCGGCGTCTCGTCCGCGGAAAATCCCTCTCGCGAGGCGGACAAAATATTTCCCCGGCTTGGTTAGCCGATAGAAACTTGCAAGATCCACATTCGTCTCGTCAGCCTCTTGGCCAGGGGCGATGACCTCGTATGTCTCGCCAATGCTCCACAGTTCCTCGCGGCCGCGTTCGGTTCGTGGAACCTCTACGCCGTGGGCGTCAGTTACCGCGAATCCAGAGTCGACGAGGATGTTGGGGCCATGGAGAGACATGATCGAGATTGGCGTTGAGGAGATGTTCTTCAGATGGAATTCTAACCTGACTGGTTTACCAGCTCTGACGGTTTCAAGTTCAAGGGCCGCGACCAGCAGGAGCCGCGTTGAGACCCGGACGGATTTATCCAGCGGCGGAGGTCCCGGAGTCTGCCCACGCATCGCGCCCGCCGCGAGCAAACCGATTAGGAGACGAATCCTCATCTTCCATTCCTCTTCGTCCAGATGTTAGCATCCAACTCGGTCTCGCTGGACATTCATTTCGCGAAAAAGTAAAACTCGATTCTCTTTGCCTGCTTCATTTCGCGCTTTTCCGCGGCCCGAATGTACAGGCCGCTGTGTAATTGTGTAGGCAAGAGTTCGGGTTTCTCATTGGATCCGGATCACGCGAGCGTGGAGAGTACTCGAGTCACCCTGCGCCACCGTTACACACTGAGCTTTGCCGTTGAGGTTCAACGGCCTTTGCCGTTGAAGTCCAGCGGCCGCTTTCTCGTTTGGGCGTCACCAAGCGGGCGAAGGCGCTTTCGAGAAAAAACAATTGCAGGGCACGAAGTGTCTTCACTCGTGCCTTAGACGGCGGCGATGACCATCAAAGTGGCGTCGTCCTGGAAAATTCCGCCGGTAAATTCCGCGACGATTTGCAAGACGCGGTCTTTCATCGCGGCCGCGTCCTGTTCGCGCAGAGCAGCCGCCAGCTTCACCAGCCGTTCCTCCCCGAATTCTTCTTCACTGGAATTTTCCGCCTCCGTGATGCCGTCAGTAAACAGCAGCAGCCGGTCCCCCGGCTTCAGCGCAACCTCCGCTTGCTCATAGGACCATTCGGAGAACACACCCAGCACCGCTCCGCCCGTTTCCAGCCGATTCACTTCGCCATTCGAACGAACCAGAATGGGCGCGCAGTGACCCGCGTTTGTATAGGTGAGCGTCCCGGATGGCGCATCCACAACACCGTAGAAAAACGTCACGAACTTGCCCCGCGCGGTATTGCGCACAATGCTGCGGTTGACTTTGGACGCCAACTCCTGAGGCTGAGTGGACGGAGCGGCCAGCGCGCGCACGGTCGCCTGCACATTGGACATCAGCAGCGCCGCGGGCACGCCTTTGCCGATCGCGTCGGCGATCGAAAGAGCGAGTTTGTCTTCACCCAGTTCCAGAACGTCGAAATAATCGCCACTCACGGCCTGCACCGGCTGCGACGATGCCGCTGTCTGAAATCCCCGAATCTGCGGAATACTTTGGGGCAGCAGGGCCAGACCGGCGGCGTAGGCATCTTCAAACCGCTCTCGCTCCTGGCGTAGCTGATTCCGCTTGCTGCGCCCCTTTTCGATCTGGCTTTTCAGTGTCCGCACTAACTGCGAGTTATGCCAAGGCTTCAGGACAAAATCGGAAACTCCGCGCCGCATCGCCTCCACAGCCAGATCGACGCTGGCCCACGCCGTCATCGCCACCACCGGCACCGTGCGATCGATGGCTTGAATGCGCGCCAGCAAATCGAGCCCTTCATCTCCGGAAGTGGTGTCGCGTGTATAATTCAAATCCATCAAAACCAAATCGAAAGGATGCGACCGCAGTTTATCCAGCACGGCCGCGGGCGATTGTGCCGCTTCGGTCTCAAACCCTTCGTTTTTTAACAGCAGCCGCAACGCTTCCAGCACATCCGGCTGATCGTCCGCGATCAAGGTGCGTGCGGTGGTCATGCAACTATAGACGCACGCGCACGGCCATCCGTTTGGGACGGCTTGAAAAGATAAGTTGCTGAAAAACCAAGTCCTTGGAAATTCCGCCCAAATTCCGCGTCCATTTCTGAGATATGCGATCCCGAAATCGGACAGCCAATTGCGCGAGCCCGCAAAGGACCGGGTCGCGGCCCTCAATTCCCGAAGGCAAAGCTACACTTCGTGGACGCGACCAAGCTCCGTTTTGCGGGCTGTTTCTTAGGATTCCGCAAAGCACCGGGTCGCGGCCCTCAATTCCCGAAGGCAAAGCTACGCTTCGTGGTCGCGACCAAGCTCCGTTTTGCAGGCTGTTTCTTAGGAGTCCGCAAAGGACCGGGTCGCAGCCCTCAATTCCCGAAGGCAAAGCTACACTTCGTGGTCGCGACCAAGCTCCGTTTTGCTGGCTGTTTCTTAGGAGTCCGCAAAGGACCGGGTCGCGGCACTCAATTCCCGAAGGCAAAGCTACACTTCGTGGTCGCGACCAGGCTCCGTTTTCCGGGCTGTTCCTTAGGGAGTCCGCAAAGGACCGGGGTCGCGGCCCTCAATTCCCGAAGGCAAAGCTACACTTCGTGGTCGCGACCCGAGCTCCGTTTTGCGGTTTCTTAGGCGGGCGCAGACCCGATGGGATTTGTCACCCGCTCGTCTCGCTCCACTTTTCCGTCGCGAATGTGGATGATGCGGTGAGCGTGCAGCGCGATGTCGTGCTCATGGGTCACCAGCACAATGGTATTGCCGCGCTTATGCAGGCGGTTGAACAAGGCCATGATCTCGACGCCCGTGGCGGTATCGAGCGCTCCGGTGGGTTCGTCGGCCAGCAGAATGGATGGCGTATTCACCAGCGCGCGAGCCACGGCCACGCGCTGCCGCTGGCCTCCGGAAAGCTCGCTGGGTTTGTGGTTCATGCGCTCCGTGAGATCCACTTCGCGCAAGGCCACCTTCGCACGCTCGATGCGTTCCTTGGAGGCAATCCCGGAATAGATCAGCGGAAGCTCCACATTGTGCAGCGCCGTCGCCCGGGCCAGTAGATTGAAGGTCTGGAAGACGAAGCCGATCTCGCGATTGCGGATCCGCGCCAGCTCATCGTCGTCCATGTCACTGACCAGTTTTCCATTGAGGTAGTAGAGGCCCGAACTGGGCGTATCCAGGCACCCGATCAGATTCATCAGGGTCGATTTCCCTGAGCCGGATGGGCCCATGATGGCCACGTACTCGCCCTTCTTGATCTCGATATCGACGCCTGAAACCGCATGGATGGTCTGGTCACCCATCACATAGGTCTTCATCAGGTCCCAGGTGCGAATGATGACGCCATCGCGCTTGAGTTGTTCGCCCCGCTCCAATTTATCCAAAACCGCGGCGTTGGCCATATTCGGGGGGGTCAGCTCTTGGTGTCCACAACCGCGGCAGCGCTGTTATCCACTTTGATGCGAGCGTTATTGCGCATGCTGCGGATGGCTTTGTAGCTGCCGGTGACGATGGTTGCGCCAGGGTCCAGGCCGCTGAGAACTTCGATATCGGTTGCGCCGGCGATGCCGGTTTCCACTTTGTGAAACTCGGCATGGTCGCCTTGCACCACGAAGACGCCCTGTACTTCTTCGCGGCGAGCCTTTTCCTCGGCCGGATCCAGCGGCTTGCCATTATCCGTGACGGGCTTCTGTTCTTCCAAGTCGCCTTTCGTGCGCACCGTCAATGCTTGAATGGGAATCGCCAGAGCGCCTTTCCTGACAGCCGTGGTGATTTTCGCCGTAGCGGACAAGCCCGGACGGATCTCCTCTGGCGGATGATCCAGCGCCACGACCACTTTGAAATCCTTGGCTTCCTGGGTCGACGTGGCGCTTTGCGAAGCCGCCAGGCCGGAGGAGCGCACGATGGCGGTGTCGCCAATCTGGATGACTTTGCCTGTAAATGTGCGATTCGGCATGGCTTCGATGGAGACCTCGGCGTCCTGCCCCAACTGCACGCTGACGACGTCGGTCTCATCCACGTCCACTTCCGCGGTAATCAAGGACATGTCGGCGATGGTCATGATGGTGGACCCGGCCGAATTCTGAACGCCTTGCACCACCGTTTCGCCGACGCGCACAGGCAGATCGGTGACCACTCCATCGAGCGGCGCCACCACATCGAAACGAGCCAAAACATTCGCCAGCCGCGTCAGAGCCGCCTGCGCCTGCGTCACCCGCCTTTGCGCGGAGGTCAACTGCGCCACGCTCTGAGTGCGCTGGGATTTCGCCTGGGCCAGGCGGGCTTCATTTTCACGAACGCTGGCCAGCGCCGACTCATAATCCGCCTTCTTCTGCTCGTAGTCTTGTTTGGCCACGAGCTTTTCCTTGAACATCTGGTCGTAGCGATCCAGGTAGTCTTTAGCCCGCGCGAGCTCGTTGTTGTAACGCTCGACAGTGGCCTGCTGGGTGGTGATGGCGTCATCCTGGGCTTTGATGCCGGCTTCAGCGGCGGCGGAATCGGCTTCCGCGGACGCGATGGTCGCCTTTTGGGCGGCGACGTCGGCATCGGCCTGGGTATTTTCAATCCGCGCAACCACTTGATTCTTGCGGACGCGATCGCCTTCCTTGACGAAAATTTCCGTTAAGGGGCCCATCGCATTGGCTCCCAAGTTGATGTAATTCTTAGGCTTAATCTCACCCGAGGCGGTCACGATGGCGGACAAGTCCTGGCGCGTTGCCAAGCTGGTTTGCACCGTCACCACGTCCCTTTGACTCCAGCGCTTGGCCCCGACGACACCGCCTCCGATTGCGCCCAGCGCAATCACTCCGAGCACAATTTTTCCCGCTATAGTCACTTTTCTCGAGTCCCCTCTGTTTCAGGACGAAAGCTTAGACGTGAAAGTTCCGACATTGTTTCGAATCCGGTAATATTCCATTATTGCAGAAACTGGCTAGCCCGCAAAGGGCCGGTCGTGTCCCTCAATTCCCGAAAGTAACTCCCCGCTTGCCGCGACTCGGGCTCCGTTTTGCGGGCTGCTACTTAGAAGCGCGCACAGGGCCGACTCGGCCCTCCAAACGATCGGAAACTCGCCAACGTTCCGGCGAGTCAGGCTCCGTTGTGCGCGCGAGTTCCTCAAAAGCCCGCAAAGGGCTGGCTGCGTCCCTCAATTCCCGAAAGTAACGGCTCCCCTTCTGGCCGGGACCCAGGCTCGGTTGTGCGGGCGAGTTCATCAAAAGGGCGGCTAATCCCGTTCAAGCCCTAGAAGCTGAACCGCGGGCTCGGCCAGTTCTTCGAACTCCAGGCGTATGATTTGGCGGGAGCCAAGGCGTGCGGAGCGCGCCCGCACCCATCCGGCGACCAGCAGCAGCAGCATGATCACGAGCGGTTCAGATCGCTCCAACGCAATCCGGATGAAGGAGCTGAGGACGCCAATGTAGAGCGTGCAGGCGACTCCGTACTTAAGCACGGTGATAATCAACGGATCCTGTCCGGGAAAGTAGGAGGAAGTGAATGGAATCTTCTCGAAGGGAAACAGCAGCATCTCCATCAGGATGAGCGAAGCCAGCAAGGACAGCAGCGAGGCTTGCACCCCGGCTCGCGCGCCCAGGAGAGCGATTTCGACAGGCAGCGTCAAGAGAGCCACGGGAATCACGCCCCAGAACAGGACAAAACTTTCGACTCCCGCCAGAAGTCCGGGGGCATGTCCGGGTTCGTGGATGCGGAACACCCAGTTGGCGCGCAGCTCGACAGGCAAACGGAACAGGTAGATCAATCCCGCCAGCGTGAATAAGGAGAGCGCCAGGGGAATCGCAATCGCAGCCTGTTGGAACGCCGCCGTATCCGTCGAGATGTGGTGAAGGGTCCCGCCTTCGAGAACCAGACCGGCGAACCCCTCGCAGATCAGCGCGAGCGCGATGGCGGCGAACGCCGTCAGGATTAACCGATGCTGGCGGCTGCGCGCGAGGCTCTTGGCGATGAAGCCGAACACGGCAAGGCTGCGCAGGTCGGGCAGAAAGCGCCCGGCCGCCGCAGCCGACCATGCTCGCTGAGTCGACACGCCCTCGACTCCCGGCGACTCAATTACGCGGGTGCGGTGATGTCGATAGCTCCACAAATACACGAGGACTCCGGTAGATGCCGAGGCGGCGACGCTCGCCAGGGCGCAAAGTGACAAGCGCACCGCGAACGGCTCGGAGTGACCGGCGATGACCTGATCCACGCCCAGGAACCACAGCGGCGGAATCCACATCGCCCAGGCTGGGCGCAGCTCCATATAAGGATGCAGGTCCGGAATGGAGAAGACCAGGGGCAGCGCACACAAAAACAGGCTCAGCAGGAATCCTTGAAGCGTCAGCGAAACGCGGGGGAACAGGCGCACCGGCAGAATATTGAGCAGCACGCCTTGAACGGTCACTAGCGTGAAAAATACGAAAAACGCGGCCAGCGAGGCGGATACGAAGATACCCGGAACCTGGAGCAAGAGATGCGTGCCATAGCCTCCGCCCATCACGGTGGGCAGCAGGATGCTCGGTAATGCAGTGGTGGCGGCGATCGCCATCGACATGAACGCCAGCAGCGCGGTGAACTTGGCAACGAAGACATCGCGCATGCGCAAGGGCAGCGAGGCGAGAGCCAGATAATCGCGCAAACCGGGAAATAGCGATGGCCATTGCAGCGTCGTGAACAGCGCGACGATCGTCATCGCCAGGGTGATGACGAACAGAAAATCCGCCAGGGCAGCTCGGTTGTAGGGCGCGGCATCGGGCAAATGGTCGAGCTGGTTGTACTTGTGATAGTAGGCTTGGGCGAAAACGAAGCTGATGGAGAGCACGATTGCCAGCGCTCCGCCGGCGACGACCTTGGTCTGGTTGGGATCGGAGATCAGCTCACTATCGAAGAATCGTTTGAAGAAATGGCGGCGCAGCTCAAAGCTGCTCGAACGGGTTTCATCGGACCAGTGCGTGAGCATGGTCTAACTTCTCATTGCGGACAGGATGCCGCTAACGACGCTCGCAGGATCTTCCTGCTCCGTAAGCTGCGTGAAGACGCCTTCGAGAGAAGGCTGGCTAAGCAAATCGCGAAGCCGCTCCACGCGATCGTGCGCCACGGCTTTGCCCTTACGCAGGATGATCACCGAGGAACACACCTTTTCGACCACCTCGAGCACGTGGGAGCTGTACAGAATCATTTTGCCCTCGTCCGCGAGAGCCCGGATCAGCGCGCGCAGCACGATGGTGGCGTTGACATCGAGGCCCGAGAATGGTTCATCGAGGATCAGCAACTCCGGGTCGCCCAGCAGCGCGGCCGAAAGCAAAATCTTCTGGCGCATACCTTTGGAATAGGCCGAGAGCGGCGAATGCCGGTCCTCCCATAACGAGAACAGGCGGAACATTCGATCCATACGCGGATCGAGCACGGCGCGAGGGATGCCGCGGAGACGGCCGACAAGTTGAAGATACTCGCGCCCGCTCAGCTGCGGATATAAATGCGGCTCCTCCGGCACATAGCCGACCGAGCGCAGGAAGCCGGGCCAATCCGCGCGGACATCGCGGCCCTTGAAGAAAATCTCCCCACTGGTGGGCTCGATCAAGCCGATCAGCACTTTCACTGTCGTGGACTTGCCTGCGCCGTTGGGTCCCAGATAGCCGAGGATCTCGCCGGGACGAATGGTGAAGCTGACGCCGTTGACAGCCGGGATCCGGTGATAGCGCTTGGTTAGATTGCGTACTTCAAGCATGATGGGATCACTCCACTGAGGGCGTAGCCTGATTGCCGGCGGCCACAGGGCGACAGCCAGGACATCATCACAGCCGCGCCGCTAAAGAAACGGACGACGGAACCGGTTGGCTCGAAACCCGTTGACCCGAGACCCGTTGACCCGACACGCCTGCTCGTAAGGATGGCTCCGCCGGGCGTAACGGACGCTCCCGCGAGTGTGACGCAGCCCATCCAAAAGGCCCAACGGGAAAGCATGGCGTGATCATTCTACCACCCTATGTAGCAATCTACAAGAGGATTGTGTATACTGTCGCTATGCCGGACGAGATCAAGCTTACCCACACCTCGGCGTTGATTCTTCAAACTCTCGGCGCGGGGTACCGTTATGGCTTCGACGTGATGGAAGCCACGGGCCTTCCCAGCGGAACGGTCTATCCCGCTCTCCGCAGGTTGGAGCAGTTGGGATTGATTCAATCCACCTGGGAAAAGGAAAGCAAAGCGCTGGCGGAGCAGCGTCCGGCGCGGAAGTATTACAAGCTCACGGCCTTGGGCGAACGGACCTTGGCCAAAGCTGTGCAGCGCTACCCGCTGCTGCAACATATGAAAGGCGCCTCGAAATGAGACGCCCGGTGTGGATGGTTCGTCTGGCGAGTCTGCTGGTGCCGGCTCGCCGCCGCGAGGAGTGGGTTCGGGAATGGCTCTCGGAACTCCACTATGCCGAGCTGCACTACGCAGCCCAGCACGCCGGCGAGGCCCGGCTGCTGGCGTTCGCCAGCGGGTCGTTTTACGACGCTGTGTGGCAGCATCGCGATTTCTGGACGGAGGATCGCGTGAAGCGCTCCGCCCAATCCGGATGGTTTTGCCTGGCGTCGCTGGCTGCCGCCGTTGTCTTGGTCGCAGTGGCGAGCGGATTCCTGCCCGTGACTCGAAGTGTCGTAATGCCGCTGCCGTATCGGGATGCCGCAAGCATCGTCACGGTTGCGCAATCGGGGACCATGGCGATTCGTGCGGGGATGCCAGGACACGCCGTGGAGCTCTGGCGCAAGAAAAGTGTAACGCTCGCCGAGATCGCCACGTATCGATGGGACGCCGAATCGCAGGCGCCCAGAAGCGCCCGCGTGAGCCCGAATTTTTTTCACCTTCTGGGCGTGAAAACCAGTGAGGGCCGCCCTTTCGAACGCGACGCGTTCGCGGCTTGCGCAGCCGGGCCTGAGCAATGCGTAATCCTCAGTTACGATTTCTGGCGCAGTTTGAACGGAGGCTCCCGAGTCGCGTTGGACGGCAAATCGTATACAGTGGCGGGCGTGGTCGAGAGGGGATTCTGGTTCCTGTCGCCGCGGATCTCGGTGTGGCGGATCGGCAATCCCAGTCGGGCGGAGAGGACTGGGGTGGTCGCTCGTGTGGCCCAGGATGGTTCAGGGCGCGATTTTAGCAGCAAGGAAACGGAAGCCGAACTGGGATCCATCCTTCGCGACGCGAAAATGAATGCATGGGAGAGCATCGTGGAACTCACCAGCGTCGCGAGCCGGGTGCACTCCGCGTTGTGGTCTTTCGCTCTCGGCTTGGGGTTGGCAATCGTCCTGATTTTGCCGAGCCTGCGGCTGCGGATGCCTTCGTGGAATCCTCACGCGGCCGCATTCTTTGCGGTCAAGACCGGAATGCTGCTGGCGATCGTGCTGTTGTGTGGGATGGAGTTTACGCACGCCACCTCGATCACCATGTTGGGCGGCACGGATGCTTATACCGAACCGCTCTCAACCTGGCTCTTCATGCTGGGATCGATGGGCGCCCTGGTATGGTCAATCGCGGATCAGCGCCGCCGCTGCCGCGTGTGCATGAGACGCTTGGGGATGGCGGCTCACGTCGGCTGTCCAGGCTGCTTGCTGCTCGATTGGGCCGGAACGGAACTGGTCTGCATGGAAGGTCACGGGATGCTGCACGTGCCGGAGATGGCGGCGTGCTGGCAAGAGCCGGATCGCTGGACCTCGCTCGACGACTCGTGGCAGGAACTCTTCGAGCGCAGTTGACGCTACAGTGTCACGGAAGGCGCTTCAAGATTGCCTTCGGTGAACCACATACAGAAAGACGACGGCCGTCACGCCGGCGAAAGTCTCGATCAGCGAGATCAAAAGCTTGACGGGCGGGATGATCCCGCGGGCGACGCCCAGGATGTCATTGATCGAACCCATCGCCAACAAGGCGGTTAGCAACAGCGCCCCGACGAACGCTAACAATGCTGCATTTTTGAGACTCATGCCACTAACTGTGCACGTAGACAGCCAAGCTGCATCTTTCGGCGCATTCTATTCAATATGCAGTGCGGATCCGTAATTTGTACCGGCCGCGAGGCCAGTACGGCGCAAAATGCGCGGCATCCAGCGGACTGATGATATGGCGCGAAAATTGCCCCAACTGCACACGGAGGTAACGGAGATGAGAAAACGGATACATTCGGCTGCATTTGCGATATGCCTGGTAACGGGCGCATTCGGAACGCAGGCCTACGGGGCTGACAGCAGTTCGTCCCATTCACCGACTGGAGAAACATCCATTCAACGCGAGGTGCGGCATGAGCTGGCAACGCTTTCGCGCTATACCGTGTTCGACAACATCACGTATCGGGTTGACGGCACGCAAGTGACGCTGGGGGGGCAAGTCACGCAACCGGTCTTAAAGGATGACGCCGAGAATGCAGTCAAAGGAATTGCCGGGGTAACGAACGTCAACGATCAGATTGAGGTTCTGCCTTTGTCTCCCATGGATCAAGGCATTCGAAGGGCGGTCTTCCGGGCCATTTACGACGACCCTGACCTGAACCGGTATGCGCTGGCGCCGTCCATTCACATCATTGTGAAGAACGGACGGGTGACGCTGGAAGGCTCAGTAGCAAACGAAATGGACAGAGACATCGCGAATATCCGGACCAACTCCGTGAGCGGTGTGTTTGCGGTGACTAACAATCTGCGGATCAACACCAACTTATAGGTCGTGCCAGCCGGTCGCAAGGTGAACCACTGGAACCGTGTATTCGATAAGGCTGTCCGGTTGATTTGAGCACGCCGGTCTCGCTCAATAGAATGGCGAGGGGAATCGCCTTGCGCGATCAGCGCGCCGGCCTCGGGCTGCTGACTATCCAGAAGGGCGAAGTTCCTGCGGGTAGCGGCAACGACATCGGCGCGCCCTCGCCAGTTTCCGTCCATGGGTCCGAAGCCTGGCGAGGCTGAATTCGACATCCTCGGTAAAGAATCCGCCAAAGGCATCGTAGTCACCCTGAATCATGGCCGCGTAGGTGCGTGCAAAATGGCCTGAGGATCGCGGATACTCACTCAGATCTTAGTGTGACGGGCATGGGGCCAAGGCGTTTGCGATCTGAGGACGCGGTGCTCACGCGCCGAGCCTATTGCGATGACGAAGGGCCGTAAAGGAGCGACGCATACCAATTCCCGCGTCCCCGCGGCGTCAGGTCCAGGATGTTGTAAACCGGGGTGAGCAGATCGATACCCCGCTCCTTGATATCGCCGGCCATCGATGGATGGGAGGTATAGAAGTGGCGAAGCGTGCCGTCATTTTCCTTCGTAAAGACCGACACGGTTGAGTCTTGTCTTCCTTCGGCATCTTCGCTCCGCAAGTCCAGCTTGAAGCTATTCGAGCCGCAACTGAGCAGCCGCAGGTGATTCCAGCCGCGGTTACGCGCGTGCGCCCGCAATTCCGGCACACCCGCCGCCGCGACAATCGCCAGATCGGCGTTTTGGGCAATATGATGTGCCACGCCGTTCCAGCCGTCGATCCACATGGTGCACATTGGGCATGGTTTTGTTTGCTTCTTTCCGTACATCAGGTGGTAGACGACCAGCGGCCGGCCTGGTGCACTGAACAGATCGCTCAGGCGAACCGTCCGCACCGGCGCATCCCCCGCATCTAAGCTAGCCGGACCCTCCTCGAAGACGTAATCCTCGACCACCGCGCCCGGCGGGAGCTGCCGGCGAAGTTCCGCGACTCGCTCGCGCTGGCGCACTAACTCGATTTCCTCCAAGCGAAGCTTCTCGCGCTGGGCCAGGTATTCGGCGGGTTCCCCCTGCAAATTCGTGTGGCGAAAAGGAACGTTGGACATAACTTAACAATATAGTGCCGTGCGGGGGGAAAAAAAGACCCACAGCATGACCGATGTCCGTCCTATCGAACGGAGAATCTGCCCAAGTGATAAGATACCGGCGATACTCAGCGTGGGAGATTTATCCATGACCACCCGTTTGCTCTTCTTCGTTACCCTAAGCGCGCCGCTCTGGGCTCAAGGAGGACGCGGTCCACAGAACCGCGTAGCGCCTGTGACACCCGTGCCTTTCGAGCGGATTCTTCGCGCGAATCAGGAGCCCCAAAACTGGCTGACCTATTCGGGCAATCTCAACAGCCAGCGTCATAGCGCGCTCACCGAGATCAGCCCGGAGAATGCGCGGGATCTCACTCTTACGTGGGTCTTCCAGTCCCGCTCGCTCGATAAACATGAGGTCACGCCGCTGGTGGTGGACGGAGTCATGTACACCATTCAGAGCCCCAACGATGTGATCGCTCTCGATGCGGCAACGGGCAAGGTCATCTGGCAATACTTGCACAAGCCCGCCGAGGGCACTCGAAATCCCTGCTGCGGAAATTTGACACGCGGCGTGGCGATTCTGGGCGACAAACTCTTCCTGGCATCTCTCGATGCCAAGATGATTGCCCTCGACGCGAAGACCGGCAAGGAGCTATGGTCTACGCAGGTTGCGGACTATAAGCAGCAATACGCGATGACGGTCGCGCCAATTGTTGTCAAGGATAAAGTGATTACCGGTGTGGCGGGGGGAGAGCATGGCGTCCGTGGTTTTCTCGCCGCTTATGACGTGAACAGCGGCAAAGAAGTCTGGCGCTTCAATACGGTGCCTGGTCCCGGAGAGGCGGGCTACGAGACCTGGCTCGACAAGAACGGCAAGCCGAGCGCGGATTATATCCACGGCGGGGCGCCCATTTGGGTTACCGGATCTTACGATCCCGAGACGAACCTCACCATGTGGGGCACCGGGAATGCTGGTCCGGACTATAACGGCGATAATCGGTTGGGCGACAATCTGTACAGCTCCTCGGTGATCGCGCTTGACGCCGACACGGGCCAATTGAAGTGGCACTATCAGTTCTCTCCGCACGACGAATTCGATTGGGACGCGACTCAGGTTCCGGTGCTGGCCGATATCGATTTCAAAGGCAGTCCACGCAAAGTGATGATGTGGGCGAATCGGAACGGCGTATTTTATGTGCTCGACCGCACCGACGGTCAATTCCTGCTAGGTAAATCTTTTACCAAGACGAACTGGTATACCGGCTTCGACGAGAAAGGCCGGCCGATGCGCGCCCCCGGAATCGTCCCGACGACCGAAGGGACTTTGGTGTACCCGGGCAACCAGGGCGGAACCAACTGGTACAACCCGTCGTTCAGCCCGGTTACCGGCCTGTTCTATATTCCGGCGTGGGAAAACAGCTCCAGCACTTACCGGAAGAACGAAGCTCCGCCCGAATTCCAGGAAGGCCAGAGCTTCACCGGCGGAGGCCCTGGCCGCGGAGCCGCCACCAACGATGAAGTGTTCAGTTCGATCATCGCGATGGACCCAAACACGGGAGATCGCAAGTGGACATTCAAGCTGGCGGCTCCATCGACAGAAGGCGGCGTGCTGACGACAGCGTCGAATCTATTATTCGCCGGCGGACGTGACGGACAATTCGTTGCGTTGGATGCTCGCGATGGCAAGCTGCTTTGGGAAACGAACCTCGGACCTTCTGTTTCCGCCGGCCCGATGACGTATATGGTCAAGGGAAAGCAGTACCTCAGTATTCAGTGCGGGAACGGTTTATACACGTTCACTCTGCGATAAGGTGGGCCCGGGCGCCCTGACGGGGTGTGATTGGAGATGAACATGCGATATGGAGTTTTAACCTTGTTTCTACTGACGCCCATTGCCTGGCAGAGCGTAGCCCAAACCCCCACACCGCCGGCGCAGCAGGCTCGGCCACGGGGGCTCCCTGGACGTTCCATCTCAAAGATCACAGGCGATCTCTACCACTTCGGGAATGGCGTTTGGTTCGGTGTTTTTCTGGTCACTTCGAACGGCATCATTCTGGTTGATCCGATCAGCACGGATCTCGCGACGTGGCTGAAGGGGGAACTGACGCAACGCTTCCCAGGTGTGCCGGTCCGGTATGTCATCTATAGTCATAGCCATTGGGACCATATCGAAGGGGGCGGCCTATTCGCCGACACCGCTCAATTCATCGCCCAGGAGGGAGTGCTCAGGAATATGGACGGGCGGTACCCACACATGCCGGGCGACATGATCGATCGCAATAACAACGGCCAGATCGAATTGGAGGAGATTACGGCCCCAGCCGCCGCACATCCAGGAGTGTGCGGAATGCCTGCAAGCTTTTTCCAGAGTCACGACCGAAATCACGATGGTCACATGACGCCCGCGGAATTGTACGCAGAGGTGCGCCGTCCGGACATCGTGTACTCGGAACGTTTGCAACTCACGCTGGGCGGCAAGACGATTGAATTGATCTATCCGGGGAAGAATCACGCCGACGATGGCACGGCGGTGCTTTTTCCCGCCGAACGGGTGCTCTTCTCAGCCGACTTTCCGGCGGACGCGCTGGTACGCACATCCATGCGGTCGCTTCCCAGCGCCTGCGGGAACTTCGACGGTCATCCTTTGGCGGAGTGGATCAAATCCTACAGAACGATCGAGGGGTTGGATTTCGACATTCTGGCGCAGGGCCACGGAAGTGTGATGTTCAAAAAGTCCGATGTCGCCGAAGGCCGCCAGTTCTTCGAAGATCTGGCCGCCGAGGTTTCCGCCGGGATGGCGCAGGGCAAGAGTCTGGCGGAGCTGAAGCAGAGCATCCTACTGGAGAAATATAAAGACTGGGACTCCTACCAGCGCCTTCGCGAAGACGACATCGAGGCCGCCTACAACAATTTGAAAATATACCGGTAATTCGATTGATCGCGAAGCGGGGGGGGAGTCAGGCTGCCCTGGCTGCTTTGCTTTCTAGTTTGAAGAGGTCTATTTAAAGAGGTCCAGCACATCCTTCGGCACGACCTCGTCGTCGGGCTTCTCCCAGCCCTTTTCGAACCACTTCTCCCAGTTCTGCGCCCAGGGGCGGCCATAATAGTCGATGAAATCCGGATTGTCCTTGGTGAGCTGCACCGGCCGGCCATCGACGTTCTTTATATTCGATAGGCACTCGATGAAGGTAAAGCGCGCGTTCGCGTCGCCCGCTTCGGCGCGCCGCAGGAACCGATCGCGCACCCGCACGGGCTGAACCAAGGAGTCGGGATCGTACCAAATCGCCTCGTGGTCGAGGCCCATGAAGTGATGACTGGGGTCGTAGAGAGGCTTGAAGGTCTCCACTGTCTCCATTTTGCTCGAGAACTCGAACAAAGTGTGCTGGGTCCAGCCCTGGACATTGGCGGTCCAGGCGATCAGGGTGTCGCCATCCCAGAAGCCCACCGTCTCGCCATACCACTGGGGCACCTTCTGCACGTGCTGGCGGCCGATCAGTACCTCGCGCAGGAAGTTGTCGGCGATGCCCGAAAGAAACTCGATCCGCGTGGGCGTGATGGTCAGCTCGAAATTGGAGGCGTTTGATGGCCCGGCCCACCAGCGGCTGAAGCCTTCGGGGAGACAGAAGGAGGCGCTCCACTGCTTGGAGTTGTCCACCGTCTCGTGGTACAGCATCTGGACATAACGCTTCTGATACTCGGGGGTGAGGAGTGTGAGGATCGTCGAGGCCTGGTTGATCCCGCCCCATTGCCAGCGCCTGCCACGGCCCTGTCCGCCGGCCCTGCCGCCGGGGCCGTTCGATTCGGGCGAGTCCGAGCCATTCGGATCGCGGCGATAGAAGCCGTCCCAGTCGGGGGTAGTGGCCTTGGTATAGACGGTGGGACCGCCATGGGCCTTGGCCTGAGCCATCAGAGCCTCATAGTGTTCTTGGGCTGTCTTGTAGGGATAGGGGCTGACGATCTGTTCGCGTGGAGTGTCGATGTTGCAGTCGCCCCAAGATGCGGAGGTGGGCGGATTGGGGCCGATCCGTCCGCTTTCCCACATAGCCTCGACCATCTGGAGCGGCGTGTTGCAGCGGAAGTAGCGGGGGTCCATCCACGAGGCCTTGTCCTTATAAAAGTTCTTGGACGAGAAGAGGTCGATCGGCAGGGGTGTGACCCCCGGCGGAGGCGGCTCCGACACGGGTTTGATAGGGCCCCGGCCGCGGCCTCCGCGCCCTGGCGCCTGAGCCGCCGGATTTCCTCCCGCGGCTGGCGTGGAGGGCGGCGCCGGTTGGCCTGCCGGGATCGGGTTGCCGTTCTGCGCAGGCTGCTGTGCCAGCGCCATGTGAGTTTGCCCCGCCGAGACACATGCGACGATTGCGGCGGTGGACACGAACGCCCATAATCCCTGCCTATTCATGACTATTCAATACCCCCTCTTCACTATTCTTATCCGCGATTTCCATTTTGGCGCCGGGCAATGGTGCCAGTATACATCCAACCGCCTTTGAACATGGAGCTGTGCCGGATTTGTAAGGAAAGGCGGGAAGGTCATCGGAAAGACACCGTGCAAAGCGCTCCCAGGTTACGCGCCTTCCAAAGAGCCTCGCCGCAATCGAGGCTGCGATGAGAAAACCGTGCAGCTTGGCTTCGGAAAAGTAGCTTGGTTTGCGCAACGGGGTTGTCGATTTCGCGAAGGCTTCTTGGAAGACGTTGCGGCACTTTCCCGCCCATGTGACGATGGGCGTTCGCGACCCAGGCTCCGTTTTGCGGCTGTTCCTTAGGAGCAGTGCGCCGGCCTTTCTATTCCTTTGATCAAGTCAAACTTCCTTGAACGCGTGCGTGGAGTAAGCCGGCGTGCTTCGGTTACGCGCCTTCCAGAGAGCCTCGCCGCAATCGAGGCTGCGATGAGAAAGCCATGCAACTTGGCTTCGGATAAAGTAGCTTGGTTTTGCGCAAGTGGGTCGTCGATTTCGCGAAGGCTTATTGGAAGGCGTTGCGGCACTTTCCCGCCCATGGTGTGACGATGCGGGCGTGCCTTCGGAATCGGCCGAATACAGGGTCGAGATATATTAAGGGGGGCGTTGGCCGCGCTAGGCTATCTGTGGAACCGCAGAAGTCCTGCGCGTTCGCGCCGGAATGGAGCTACCGATGCTGGCGACGGAAGAAGACATTGAAGCGCGCAATAAAGCGACGATTCGCGCGAGCTTTAATGCGTGGCGGGACGGCACGGGACGCGTATTTGACCTCCTGGCGCCGGATGCGAAATGGACGATCGTGGGCAACTCTCCGGTATCCAGGACTTACCATAGCCGCCAAGAATTCCTGGACGCGGTCATCAATCCGTTCAACGCTCGTCTTTCGAGCCGGCTGATTCCTACAATCCGCGGCATCTACGCGGATGGCGATATGGTCATTGCGCTGTTCGACGGCGAGGGAACCGCCCGGGACGGGAAGCCCTACCGCAACACCTACTCGTGGTACATGCGCATGCGGGACGGGCAGATTCAAGACGTCGTCGGCTTTTTCGACACCATCGAGTATACGGATTTCTGGACCCGGGTCACGCCCGGCTAGACCAGCGCGAGAACGCCCGACATGGCGCGCCCGGCCCGCTCCGAGCTATGATTACTGGACAAGTGGGAAGGCCGGGCAGCCCCCTGAACGCACAGTTGCCGATGCAACGGCGCGTGCTGCCGGAACCTCTTCGTCGAAGCTCCCATGCGTGTAATTCACGAATGAGCGTTCTGAACCCATGTCCCAGCCAACACCCATAACAAAATACGTTCAGGCCGACCCGTATGCCTGGCCTTATAACGGCGATCTTCGGCCGCAGAACACCGCTTTTATCATCATCGACATGCAGTCCGATTTTTGCGGGCACGGAGGCTATGTCGACAAAATGGGCTACGATCTTTCGCTGACGCGAGCGCCCATCGAGCCCATCCAAAACGTTCTTGCCGCCGCGCGGCAGAAAGGCTTCCACGTCTTGCACACGCGCGAAGGCCACCGGCCCGATCTCGCGGATCTGCCCGAGAATAAGCGCTGGCGCAGCCGGCGGATCGGCGCGGGCATCGGTGACCCAGGGCCTTGCGGCAAGATTCTGGTGCGCGGCGAAGAGGGCTGGAACATCATTCCCGAACTGGCGCCTTTAGACGGCGAAACCGTGATCGACAAGCCTGGCAAGGGCTCCTTTTACGCCACCGATCTCGACATGGTGCTTCGCCGGAAGGGCATTCAAAACCTCGTCCTGGCGGGCATCACCACCGACGTCTGCGTCCACACCACCATGCGGGAGGCGAATGACCGCGGCTACGAATGCCTGCTGCTTTCCGATTGCACCGGCGCCACCGACTACGGAAACTATCTTTCCGCCCTGAAAATGATCAAGATGCAGGGCGGCGTCTTCGGCGCCGTGGCCGATTCCAAAACATTTGTTGAGGCTATCGCATGAGCACCTCCGACATCGTCAAAGTTGAGGCTGAGCCCTATCCTTTCGAGTTCTCACCCGCCACCTGCGCCTTGCTCATCATCGATATGCAGCGCGATTTTCTTGAGCCCGGCGGCTTCGGCGAGATGCTCGGCAATGACGTTTCGCTGTTGCGCAGCACCATTGAACCGAATCGAAAATTACTCGCCACCTGGCGCTCCAAGGGCTGGCAGGTGATGCATACTCGCGAGGGGCACAGGCCGGACCTCGGGTGTCTTCCGCCAGCCAAGAAAGTTCGCGGACGCTCCCCCACCACCATCGGCGATCCCGGCCCCATGGGCCGGATCCTGGTCCGCGGCGAAGCGGGACACGACATCATCCCTGAACTTTATCCGCAATCCGGCGAAGTCGTCATCGACAAACCGGGAAAGGGCGCGTTTTACGCCACGGACCTGCATGCCATCATGCAGAACCGGGGCATCCGGCAACTCATTGTCACCGGCGTCACCACCGAGGTCTGCGTGAACACCACCGTCCGCGAAGCCAATGACCGCGGCTATGACTGTCTGGTGCTGGAAGATTGTGTTGGTTCCTATCTCCCCGACATGCATGACGCCGGCTTGAAAATGATCAAGGAGCAAGGCGGCATTTTCGGTTGGGTGTCGCATTCCGGACGCGTCCTGGACGCGCTCGCATAGCCTTCGGCTTAATCGGGCTGTAATAATCGTTGAGTCCTTGCGTCAGTTGAGCTAAACTGGCATCCACACGTCCCAGTGGACGTGTCTCTCCAATTTCCCCGTAGATCTCTGCCGCGAACATTCCAGCG
This sequence comes from Bryobacteraceae bacterium, assembly GCA_036489835.1. Taxonomy (GTDB): domain Bacteria; phylum Acidobacteriota; class Terriglobia; order Bryobacterales; family Bryobacteraceae; genus Palsa-187. Next base: position 39,058 of record DASXEY010000051.1, read on the forward strand.
GCAACATATCGAAAGAAGCGAGGGAATAAACGTGAACGCAAAAACCCGGCTCTGGGTGCCCGGCGACTGGAACGCTTTCTTCGGCTTTGGCACCAATATTCTCGTAAACCTGCTGACGCTCACCTCGTTGCTGCGCTTTGTATTGAAGATGCCCGCTGACCTGGTCTTCGGCCGCATTCTCCCCGCCACCGGCCTGATGATGTGCCTGAGCACTTTCTATTACGCCTTTCTCGCCTATCGGCTGGCCAAGAGAACCGGCCGCACCGATGTCTGCGCGCTGCCCTCCGGGATCAGCGTGCCTCATATGTTCATTGTGACCTTTGTCGTGATGATGCCCATTGCCCTGGCCACCAAAGATCCGGTGAAAGGCTGGGAAGCGGGGCTCACCTGGGTGTTTGTGCAGAGCTTTGTGCTGATGGTTGGCGGATTCGTCGCACCCATCATCCGCAGGATCACGCCTCGCGCCGCGCTGCTGGGCACCCTGGCAGGCGTCTCCATTACCTTCATCTCCATGGCTCCGGCCCTGCAGATGTTCATGACGCCGGTGATCGGCATCGTGTGTTTCGCCATCATTCTTCTGAACTGGTTCGGCGGCGTCCAATATGGGAAGATTCCGGCTGGCCTGGTGGCCATCGCGGCCGGATCGCTGATCGCCTGGGGATCGACTGCACTCGGGCTGAACTTCGGCGGGATGACCGCTTCGGGGCTTGCCGCATCAGTGGCGAACTTCGGGTTTCACGTTCCGGTGCCTGCGTTTTCGCACGTCTTTGACGGATTCCAATTTCTCGGAACGATTTTGGTCACGGCGATTCCTTTCGGCATTTACGATCTGGTGGAGGCCATGGACAACGTGGAGAGCGCGTCGGCGGCGGGCGACAGCTATCCAACCACTCGCGTCCTCACCGCCGATGGCGTGGTCAGCCTTATCGGATGTTTGATGGGCAATCCATTCATCAACGCGGTTTACATCGGTCATCCCGGCTGGAAAGCGATGGGCGGCCGGATTGGCTACTCAGCGGCCACGGGCGTGATGGTGATTCTGCTGTGCTGGTTTGGCACCATCTCCGTGATGTCGGCGCTGGTTCCGACCATCGCCATCCTGCCCATTCTTCTCTACATCGGCATGCTGATCGGCTCGCAGGCGTTTCAAGAAACGCCTAAACGGCATGCCCCGGCGATCATTCTGGCGATCGTGCCATCCATTGCCAACTGGGGCCTGAACATGATCGACAACGCGCTCGCGGCCGCCGGCATCTCAAGCGTCTCCGACCAACTCGCCAGCGGGATGCTGGACCAGGGAATCTATTATCGCGGCTTGCAGGTTCTGGGCAATGGCTCGACCCTGGGCGGATTGATTCTGGGCGCCACCGCGGTATGCATCATCGACCGCCAGATGATGAAAGCCGCCGGCTTCACTTTGGCTGGAGCCATCCTGACATTCTTCGGCCTGATGCATGGCTCCGGAGTCGGACTTGCCAAGTCGCCTCTGGTCTCGACCGGTTATCTGTTGGTGTCGCTGCTGCTGGTGGTCTGCGCCAAATTTGCAGCGCTCACGCCGGTGAGCTTCCCCGAACACGCTCATGAGATTTCGGCGGCGACCGCGTCGGGCGGAGATTAGCCAGCTAAGCTAGCCAGCCGGCAAAGGGCCAATCGCGCCCCTCAATTCCCGAAAGTAACATCCTAGTCGACACGACCCAGGCTCCGTTTGCGGGCTCTTCTCTAGAAGCCAGCACAGGGCCGGGGCGGCCCTCCAAAACGGAAAGGAACGCGCGAGGTCCACCGCCCCAAGCTCCGTTGTGCCGGCGAGTTCCTCAAAACAGCTCCAATCAGGTTAACCCTGATGTCTGCCCTTCAAATAGTTCCGCCACCCGCCCAGCCCGGTGATCTCTTCGGCTCCTTCCAGCGCATACGGTTCGCAGATGAATCCTTTCACCAGGGATCCGTCTGCCAGTTCCAGATTGCCGATGCCCATAGGCGGCGGGATCTCCGCGACAAGCGAACCGAAGGCGTCGTTTGTGAGCTGCCAGACCTCCACTTCGATCCCATTCGGCGCCTCGGCTCCGTTCGGCTGCGGCTCCCCTGCGCGCAGCAATCCAGGTTTTGGCGGCGTGGTGTTTGCCAGAGCGAACAAGCGGTACTTCGGCGCAGTCCTGGTGATTCGCAACAGCCTTGCCCCGCGACTGGTCAGTTGATGGTTTAGCGGCTGGCCCTTCAGGTGCGCACCCACCACAGCCAGTTGGACGCAGCTTGCCAGCTGCATGGAATCGCTGCCAGGTAACAGCCCGCAAAACGGAGCCTGGGTCGCGGCCTCGAGCGGAGCTGTTACCTTCGGGGCTTGAGGGTCGCGACCGGCCCTTTCCGGGCTAGCTACAGATCCCTCCCACGCATGGGCGAGCGTCAGCAGCCTCAGGTCGCAGAAGGCAGGCGCCATCAGCGTCACACCAAAAGGAAGGCCGTCATCGCGCAAACCGGCGGGCACCGCCACCGCGCATAAGTCGAGTAAGTTAACGAAGTTTGTATAGACGCCCAGTCTCGAATTCAGCTCAATCGGATTACGACGGATTTCCTCGATCCGGTAAATCGTGGGCGCCGTGGGGAGCAGCAGCGCGTCAAGTTTATCGTTGATTTTACCGTCGACTTTACCTTGGGCGCCTTCGAAGATCTTGTTCACCGTGCTTCTAAGTTCCTGCAGACGGTATTCGGCCTGGAACAGATCCACCGCCGAATATTCCGTGGCTCCCAGGATAATTTCGCGTACGCTGGGATCCAAATCGCTCGCAGGCCTGGATGCCACAAAAGGGCCAACCGAGGCGTAACGCTCCGCCACGAACGGGCCGGAGTAAAGCAGTTCAGCGGCACGTTGAAACGGGGTCAAGTCGATTTCTGTCCACTCGCTTTGTGTAAAGACGGCGCGCGCTTGCAGAACCGCACGGCGCCAACAATCCGCGGCGGCTTCGTCTCCGAAGAACTGCATCTGGTGCGGGCTGGGGACACCGATTTTTGGGGGCGTGGAGCGATCGCGCTGGTGTTGCCCCGATCGCGAGTACGGGTCGCTTTCGTCCACGCCAGCAAGGATTTCCAGCACTTTCGCGCCGGTTTCAACGTCCGGCGAAAAGATGGACACGCAGTCAAGAGAGCGGCACGCCGGAACGACGCCAGCCGTGCTTACCAGGCCGCGGGTCGGCTTGATGCCTACGATTCCGTTAAATGCCGCCGGGACCCGGCCCGATCCCGCGGTGTCCGTGCCCAGGGCAAAACAGACTTCTCCTTTGGCGACCGCCACCGCCGATCCGGAACTTGAGCCTCCCGAAATGTAATCGGGATGGAAAATACTGGAGCATGCCCCATATGGCGAACGAGTTCCCACAAGACCCGTTGCAAACTGATCCATGTTCGTCTTGCCGATCAGAATCCCGCCCGCATCCATCACCTTCTGAACGGCGCTTGCGGTGCGCTGCGGCACGTAGGAGAAGGCCGGACATCCAGCGGTAGTGGGAAGCCCCTCCACATCGATGTTGTCTTTTACTGCAAAGGGGATGCCGAAAAGAGGCTGATCCGCAGACCAAGCCCCCAGCTCGCGAGCCCGCTGCAACGCATTTTCTTCGGGAACAAGGTGGATCCAGACATGGTCGTCCCCCTCTGCATTGATCCGGGCATAGATCATCCGGACGATATCCTCGGGACGAGCGGCTCCCGATTCATACTGCCGACGAAGACTCTGAAGGCTTAGAAGCAAAACTAAGAATTTATGGTATCGGATTGAAGGTCAGCATTTGCGTACAGTCTCTCTGCCACAAAGAGGAGGCGCTGCGTTCGCGGCCGAACGGCTTAGCCTCTCAGACGTCGATCAGACCTGACGCGCCTCGGTTGCGGGCGAGGGGCAAGAGCAACCCCGCACAGCAAGAACAAGCTTTTGAGGAACTCGCGCGCGCAACGGAGCCTGACTCGCCGGAACGTTGGCGAGTTTCTCATCGTTTGGAGGGCCGAGTCGGCCCTGTGCGCGCTTCTAAGTAACAGCCCGCAAAACGGAGCCTGGGTCGCGGCCACGAGCCGAGCTGTTACTTTCGGGAATTGAGGGCCGCGACCGGCCCTTTGCGGGCTAGCAAGAGCCGTGCGAAGCAAGGCGAATTACAGACCCACAGGCCTTTCTTCAAGAGTCAGAAACGGTGTGCCCGGCAAATGCGGAAATGTCGCGCTCGACGGCATCGACCTCGGCGGGTTCAAATGGCCGGGAATACAAAACTGTACGTCCTCATCCGTATCGTTATTCTGCGCATATGCCCCGCTCGTTCCCATGGTTCTATTTTGCGGGCGTCAGCCCCTCAGTCAGTTCTATATAGGTGCCCCATGGATCCGTGATGAAGGCCATCCTCACCTTGGACGCGTTCGGGCTGGTGCGGATGGGCTCGTCGGTATGAATGCCCGCCGCTCCCAGATTCTTCACGAACTGGTCGAGGTTCTTTACCTCGAATCCTATGTGATCGACGGAGCGGCCCTTGCTTGGCGCCGGCGCCGTGCCGGCCTTGCTGAATGCAATCTCAGCGCCGGGGACGTTGGCGGTGTCGAATTGCGCGCGCTTGCCCGCGACGGCGCCGAAGTTCATTACGTACCAGGCTTGCGCGGCACGCGTGTCCGGTACGTACAGGTGGATATGGTGCATCTCGATGGGGTTGTGGATCGAAGTGTCCTCCAGAATTTCCACGTGGATGTCATCGGGCGCGTCCAGGAACGCTTGCTTCGGATTTGACCCGGCCTCAACAGCTAAACCGGCCGCCTTCCATTTGGCCACCGACGCCTCGATGTTCTTCACATGAAATCCGAAGTGATTGATCACCGATCCCACGGTGCCACCGGTCGATTCCTGCTTCCGCAGGATGATGTAGATCCCCGGGAACTGAATCATCTGGAGCTTTTCATTGTTCACCGGAGTTCCGCCCACCTGGGTCCAGAAGCGCTGCTGGGCATCAACGTCTTTCACGTTCAGGTGAATGTGCCCGATGGCGTCGCCGGCAGCGTTGGGAAGCGCAAGCTGCGCGGGCAGGGGGGCCGAAAGAATAGCGCAAGCGAATAGGATCCGAAGGTTCATACGTGGTCACTATACTCACCCGGGACCGGAAGCACAACCGGCTTGATAGGGCATGGTTAACGAAATACGGCCGCCAAAGAATCATTAATTTCCGTTGACGGCAGACGACTCGATGAGCGCCGAATGCCAGAACCTCGTAAATCGCGGGAATCAACATAGCGCTGTCAATGGCCGCAAGACCCACAATTCCAGTCCTCGTCGCGGCCCAGTACATCCCCACCGGAGGCTTTGTGCCACTCAGCGAACTGATCTTGATTCAGCGGCAATGATGCCGCCAGAAACCGCATATGGCAGCGCGATCCTTACGGCTGAAAATGCACCTCGTCCAGGGACACACCATTTTGTCCGCCATCGGTGCGCGGCGTTTTTTTGTTTCTTCTACCGCGCCGGATTGCAGAGGCGAAACTCGAACTGCCTGAACAACCGTTGGCCCTAGCGCAGCCCAGTAACCGGCTCGCCTCGTTCTCCTTTGGTCAGATCGAAGCGAACCGTGGGGCCTCGCCCTATCCGTACGGCTTCCTCCGTTCGCGGCTCGGTTACAAGTCGCAGTCGACGAGACGCCAGACTTCGGAAGTTTTGCGTTGCTCCCCGCGATATGGTTCACCCCAGCCGAATGGCCGGCGCTCCGCTGAAGTAGACCATGACGCCGAGCTCTCTCTCATCGGCGTCCGTTGGTCCGGTGGCGGCGTCAAGCTCAAACTCGACGACCGCGACGCCAGCAGGCACGCCCGGGAGCGTGGCGCTGTATTCGTGCTCGCCGGGAGTTGAAAATTCGGCTTGCGGCAAGGGCAAGCCGTTCACGCTGGCTCGCAGCCGGGTTTGTGGACGGCGCTCAACCAAGGCTTCGGGCAAGTGGAACAGGAAGCGCAGAGTCGCGGGCCGCAGCGCTTCGGCCAGTTCGATCTGTACCGAGAATCGGCGCTGCGTCCAGCGCGAAGCACCGTGCTCCAACTCATGCCAGCCCCGATCCAGATGAAAGCCTTGCCCGGGTCCGGCGAGCCGGCTCTCCGCGAGAAGGAACGCCCGAACATCGCCCTGCTCGCTGACCGGGTCGGCTGTAGCAGCCGCACGCCCCAGCGTCGAGTACTTCAAGATGTTCCAACCCGAGCGGCGGACGATGCGTTTCAAACTCTCTTCGGAGAAGATCCAGAAATTGGTGGGGTCGTTATTGAGCTCGCGATCGTCGACTAGATACGCCAGGGGGAACGCTCCGAAGTTCAGCGTTCGATCCGGAGTCAATGAAGCGATACGAGTGCTCAGATACAAATTCCGCGAGCTCCGGGCCAGCGTTTCCAGCGCCAGGTAAGGATTCTTGAGGTGATACAGAACGCCGAGCATGATCGCGAGACCGTAGTCCGAACCGGGAAGATTTGGGCGCGTATCCAGATCGGCGGAGTGAATGCCGACGTGCGATCCCAAAGCCCGCTTCAGCGCCCGAACGCCTTCCATGCGGTTGTAATTGGTGGGCGCATGGTCCACGGCATCCACGCGCACGCCTTTTTCGCCGAGGCCCAGAGACTCCAGAAAGAATGCCACGTCGCCGTCGCCGCAACCCAGATCGAGCACCGGATTCGGGCCGATCATCTTCTGGAGCGCGTCGAGATCCACGCCCAGCTCGCGATCGAGCATCTGCATCGCAGACAGCGATCGCCATGGATACCAGTCCGCGCCTTCAAGAGCCGTCCGGCTCTTAACGGATTTCAAATGGTCATGAAAGCGCGAAGCCAGGACATCGAGAGATCGCATTCGATCACAGCATATGCATCAGATGCAGAGGAGTCTGGAGCCAATCCGGCAGGTCTTTAAAGATCTGCACCAGGTTGCTGTAATCGTCGGTCCAAGGGCGGAAGCCGGCCTTTCGTTCCGTGGGCGTGATGTCAGCGCCGCTGAACGCGAGACTGTCGAACCACTGCGGATGGCTGGTCACCAAAACCCAGGTGGAGGAGTTCAGATAACTGCCGCCCTCGCCGTCATCGCTCACGGTGCGGGCTTCCTTGTGGAAATAATCCGCACCCGCAGCGCAGACGGGAGCCAGATCCAGATAGCGGTTGGAGATGTGCAGCGCGAGAATCCCGTCCGGTTTGAGCTGCTTGAAATACAGCGCCAGGGCTTCGCGAGTCAGCAGGTGGATCGGGATAGCGTCGCTTGAAAAGGCGTCTACGGAGAGGATATCGAAGTTTTGAGGTTCCTGCCGTTCGAGCGAAAGCCGCGCGTCGCCCATGATAATTTTCTTGTCGGCGGCGGAGTGCGGATAGAAAGAGAACTGGCCCTGCGCGATGCCGGGGACCAGCGGATTGATTTCGTAGATGCGGATGTAATCTCCGGCGCGGCCGTAATTCGAAAGCACACCGGCGCCCAGGCCGATACTGCCGATGCGCACGGGGCCTTGTTCCCGAAGCGCGCGGATAGCTCGACCGACGCCGGAAGTCTCGCCGTAGTAGGAGGTGGTGATGTAGGCCAGATCCGGAGCCAGAAGCTGCGATCCGTGATTGATGGTGCCATGCGTCAATGTGCGCAATGCGTAGGGATCGGGATCGTCGTCGCGCACGTGCAGGACGCCGTAGAAATTGCGGACTATGACGCGGTAGCCTTTCTCGTTGTCATACTGATGGCGGAACAGATATCCACCCAAAGTCCCCAGGCCGATGCATAGCGCGATACGAAGCGTCCAGGCGGTCCAGTCGGCGGGCAAGCCCAAGCGGGGAACCTGGACATCCCACAAGGCGATCACCATTAAAAGCGCGCAGGCGAACATCGCCAGAGGCAACTCCAGATAGGAATGGAACAGACGCGGGGCAACCAGCGCCACCACGATGCCACCTAAGGCTCCGCCCAGCGCGACCATTAAATAGAACAGCGTCAGGTACTGCGGAGCTGGTTTGCGTTTCGCCAATTCGCCGTGGCATACCATGCAGCATACGAACAAACCAGCGGCGAACAACGGGATAATCGTGTTGATGGGCGTGTTGCCTGAATCGATATAGAGGTAATACGCCATGTATCCCAACAGCGGCGCGAGAGCCGGCACGAAAATCCAGCGTTGATAAATCTTGTCGCTTTCAAAGCACAGGATGAAACTGAACAGATACAGAGCCAACGGAATCACCCACAACAATGGAATCGGCGCGACGTTCTGGCTGAGATGATTGGTAATGGAAACCAGCAGGACGGAGGCGCAGGCGGCGAGGCTCACCCATAACACCAACTCGCGCCAGGGCGGCCGCGTCGCAGTAGAGTCGGGTTCGAGTGTTGCGACAAGTGGCGTCGTACCACCCACGGGAACAGGTTCAAGGTTGCTTTCGCCGTCTTCCTTCGAAGCTGCCTTAACGTTCGAGACCAGCGCGGTCGATCCGCATAGCAGGACGAATACAAAGTAGATTCCGCTCCATCCCCAGGCTTGCTGGCCAGAGGTAAAGTTCGGTTCGACGAAAAATGGAAAGCTGATCAGCCCCAGCATGGAGCCAAAATTGGAGAGCGCGAAGAGGCGGTAAGGGACTTTCGATCCGGTGCGCCTGACATACCAGGCCTGCAACAGAGGACTGGTAGACGAAAGTAGGAAATAGGGCAGCCCGATGGTGACGGCCAGCAAGATCAGGATACGCGCCGTGGGATCGCCCGCCGCTTCCGGTTTCCACATGGGGTTGGGCAGGATCGGCAGCAGGCCCAGGCTGAGCAGGAGTAGCGCGCCATGCACCTGCATCTGCCTTTTCGGGTCCAAGCGGCCGATCAGGAAATGGGCGTAAGCATAACCGGCCAGCAACGAGATTTGGAAGAACAGCATGGCCGCGGTCCACACCGCGGCGGTTCCACCGAACCAGGGCAGAATAATCTTGGCGATAAGCGGCTGCACCTGAAACAGGAGGAAGGCGCTCAGGAAAATCGTGGTGGCGTAAAGTATCATGGCAATCGATGTCCTAAGGAAGAGCGGCCTGGAGCCAGGCGGGCAGGCCGTTGGTGATGCGGACAATATTCGAATAATCGTCGGTCCAGGGCCTGAATCCGGCAGGGGCGGTCATGGGACGGACCGATTGATCCAGGAATGCATGGTTGTCGAAAAAACGCTCGTCGCGCGAAAGAACCATCCAAGTCGACGCGACATAATAGTTTTCCTCGTCGCCATCGTCGGCGATGGTCACCCCGGAAAAGCCCACTTCCCGCGCGCCCGTCGCCACCACGGGTTCCAGATTGAGGTAGCGGCTGGAAATGTGAAAGATTAGGATTCCGTCGGGCTTCAGATGGCGCAAGTAAATCTGATAGGCCTCGCGAGTCAGCAGGTGCATGGGAATCGCGTCGCTTGAAAACGCATCCAAGACCAGGACGTCAAGATTCTCGCTGGGCTTGCGTTCCAACACCAGGCGCCCGTCTCCCATATAAATGTCTTTGTCGGCGGGGCAATCGGGATAAAACGTGAACTCGTTATTGGCGACCTGCGGGATCAAAGGATTGATCTCGTAATAATGCAGCGTATCGCCGGCGCGGGCGAGCGAAGCAGTGACGCCTGCGCCCAGACCGAGAACGCCGATGCGGATGGGACCTTGGTCGCCCTTGGCGCGGATGCCCCGGTTTATGCCGGAGCCGGTTCCGAAATACGAAGTCGGGATGCGGCCGGCATTCGGCTCCTTCAATTCGGTTCCGTGATTGATGGTGCCGTAGACCAGCGTGCGCTCGCCGGGATAATTCTGGGTGGGATCGGCTGGATCGTCACGAGTCCGCAGGACTCCGTAGAAATTTCGAACAGCGAAGGAATAATAATGCTGGTTGTCGATTTCCAGGCGGCCGAGGTAACCGGTGAGTCCGGCAGCGGCGGCCAGCGTGAGGGCATGCTTCCACATGGGGGAGCGGGCGAGAAGCCCAGTGATCATGCCCAGCGTCAGGCATAACAACACGTGCACCCAGGTCGCCACCGAAAGGTTGATATTCCACAAAGCGACGGCCGGGCCCAGGGCGCAGACGAGCATCACGACGCCGGATTCGTCGTCCCACAAAGCGATGGCGGCCAGCAGGGCGCAACCGGCGACGGCGATCGGCATTTCAGCATAGCTATGGAACAGATGCGGGGCGATCAGCGCGACGAACAATCCACCGATTGCGCCGCCGACGGAAACCATCAGGTAGAACTGAGTGAGGTAGCGGGGATGCGGCTTGCGTTTCGCTAGCTCGCCATGACAAACCATGCAGCAGACGAAGAGGGCGGCGCACAGGCCCGGGATCAGCTTGCTGATCACATCCTCATTACTCTCAAACTGGTTGTTGCCGCGCGTGAACAGCCATAGCGAAAAGACCAGCAGCGGCATGAAGATCCAGCGCTGGTAGAGGCGACCGCTTTCAAAGCACAGGATGAAGCTAAGCAGGTAAATGCTCAGGGGGACAACCCACAGTAACGGAATCGGCGCAATGTTCTGAGTCAAATGGCTGGTGGTAGCCAGCAGCAGAGTGGAGGCGCAGGCTGCCAGCGCGACCCAGAAGATTTTCATTGCCAGCGTGGGCGGCGGGGCGTCCGTTTCTTCTTGAGTTTCCATCGGGACTTCGGCCTTGCTGCTCTTCCATGCGGCAATGGCGCACGCCAGCGCGAACACCGCGTAGGCGGAGGACCAGATGACGGCCTGTCGGCTGAGAATCACTCGCGGCTCGATCACGAAGGGGTAGCTGAGCAGCGCCAGAAAGGATCCAAAATTCGATAGGGCAAACAGCCGATACGGCAGCGCGCCGTGATGCACTCGCACATACCAGGCCTGGAGCAAAGGGCTGGTCGCGGAAAGAAGGGTGTAGGGCAGACCGATGGTCGCGGCCAGAAGCAGCAGGATGCCAAGCGTCGGATCGCCGCCACCCGTGGGCTTCCAATAGGCCGACGGTTTGATAGGTAAAGTCGCCAAGCTGGCGGTCAATAGCCCCAGATGCACCCAGAGTTGCATTTTGGGCTTCACGTAGCGGATCAGCACGTGTGCGTAAAAGTATCCGGCCAGCAGCAGCAGTTGAAAAAACAGAAGCGCGGCGCTCCACACGGCCGCCGACCCACCGAACCACGGAAGAATGAACTTCGCGATCAGAGGCTGGACCTGGAACAGGAGAAATGCGCTCAGGAATATGGTGACAGCGTAGATCAACATCGACCGCCTAGCATAGCGTAAAGTGGCCGCCTCGCAGATGAAGAGAATTTAAGCCGGGGGCGTGGGCCACAATCGCGGGCCCCAGGTTTTGCGGTTTGCGGAGCGCCTCGCCAGGGCGGCAGATCGAAAACACCAGCAGAGCTACGGCCAGCACCGTTCCGGCTCCGGCGATCCACTCCGGGACGCGGCGGTGGGTAAGAACCAGCAGCACATCGCTGCCGCGCGATTCCAGTTCAAGCGAAACCACGGAGGCATCGCGCATGGAATATTCCATACTGCGCAGTGGCTGGCTTTCCGTGACGCTGCAAATATCCCCGGCAGATTCCGCGAGCCACGTTCTTCGCAGGTCCGGCTGAGTCAGGTAATCCCAGACGCGTTCGATGGGGCCGGGAAGCAAGCGCTCAAAGCGTGCGGTTTGAACGGGACTGAGCTGGGCGGCGGTACTCATTTCTTTCTCCTGCGTAATTCCCTGCGTAATTCATGGTCGAGCGCATCCAGCTTCGGCGGCCAGAATCGCTTGACCTGCGCGAGCCATCGATCGAGCTCGGCAAAACCTGCCGGATCGATTCCATAGATGCGCCGCTGCGCATCGATGCGCACCGACACCAGCTTGGCTTCGCGCAGCACCTTCAAATGTTGCGAGATGGCCGGGGGGCTGAAATCGAAGTGTTCGACGATCTCGCCGGCGGCGAGCTCGCGCTGGGCCAGGATCTCGACGATCTGGCGGCGCGTTGGGTCGGCAAGGGCTGCGAAGGCTAGCACGAAGCCGTTATTATTGCTCAGGCGCTTAAATAAGTCAATGCTAAAATTAGGCTGATATAGAATGCAGGTGTGACGCCCGAAGAGTTCCGCCGGTTGGCTCTGGAGATGCCTGGCGCTTCCGAGAGCTCCCACATGCGTCATCCTGACTTTCGCGTGCGTGGCAAAATCTTCGCGACGCTGGGCTATCCGGATAAGGGCTGGGGCATGGTCAAGCTGACTCCGGAACAGCAGCGGGCGTTTGTGCAGTCCGATGGCGAGGCGTTTGTTCCCGTGAAAGGCGCTTGGGGCGAGAAAGGGTCGACCAACGTCAGGCTTTCGGCGGTAAAAGAAGCACTGTTGCAGGACGCGATGGCGGCCGCTTGCGGCAATATTCCACAGCCTGCCGTTCGTAAACGCCGGTAGAGGGCTCTACGCTAACATGATGCGATGCGAGCCTTCCGGGTCAGTCTTAACGGCAAGCGCATCTGCGTAGCCGGCGTGGGCGAACATGGCGTGCTGAACGCAAGCGTAGACTACGTTGGCAATGGACAAGGCGACGGGAGGCTTAGCCTCCGCGTCGGAGGTCTTTCTATCCCGAGCGAAGAGCATGCGACATGGAAACGCGTGGATCTGAAGGTAGAATCGGTCGATAGGCCAGCGAAGCTTTCCCTTGCTGATTCGGAAACCTACGAGACGAATCAGAAGGCCTACGTGCGCGCCTGGGCCAAGAAGTTCGGATGGAAGATCGTCCGATCCAAGAAATCCACACCGTCTAAGCCACGCAGGCCTGACAGCAGAGAACTCCCACGCTAATGAGTCATGTCGTACATGATGTAGTTGAGCCCGATGCGAATGCCGAGCGACGAGTACTTTTCGGGATACTGCGGCGAATCGGCCCACTCCCACGAATCGCCCAAATCGGAATTCGTCACGATAGCCACCATGATGCGGCCCTTGTCGTCGTAGATGCCGCGCCAGTAGGGATTGACGCCGTCGTACTGGTAGCCTGAGCCGTAGAGGCCCCATTGGCCGGGGACGCGGAAGCGGTCATCCAGATCGTAGATGGTATGGAAAATCTGGTCTGGGTTCGGGATGTCGATGGGGTTGCGATCGGGGAAGACGCGGCGCATGCTGGCCATGAACACCTCCCATTCGTTCGAGCCCCAGAAATCGTCCGCCATGAAGAAGCCTCCGCGAAGAAGGTAATCGCGCATCTTCGCTGCCTGGGCGTCGGTAAGATTCCATTCGCCGGGACGGACCGCATAGAGCCAGGGCCAGTTGAAGACATCGTCGCCGTCGTCGAGATTCACCGGCTGCTCCACCGAACGCGCGTGAATCCGCGTCAGACGCCGCACCGCTTGAAGAAAATGACGATCCGCCCGCGGATAGTCCTGCGTCCAACTGGAATTTCCCTGGGCCCAAAATTTCCCGGCGCGATCGAACGGAGCATAGGGCGCGGGAGGATACATCAACCGAGCGAAAGCAAATTCAGTCTTCTCGCTGGCGTCGGCGGGGAGCGGAAAATCGTTGTACTCGATGGCCGGATATTCGCGGAAAGCGAGCTGGAAGGCACACAGCGAACCCGCCAGAGCCATCGCTCCGCCCGCTGCCAGAAGACGCTGCAGATTCACAGCCGGCCGCAGATTCACATCCAGAGGATAGCACCCGGGGCGAGCCTTAGAGTCGTGCGGCCAAGACACGGATTCATAAGGGGTACTAGGGTTTAACAAGTACTGCTTTTTATCCCAGGTCAATCCATAATTTATGAACGAAGGGCGGTACATGCCTGTAGCAAATCCTCAATCCCGGCTGCGCATGATGGAGTCACTGGAGGCTCGGCCAGACCTGACTGTCATTCTGGATTCGAGCGGCAGCCCGGGTTCCCGGCTGCAGGCGCGCTTTCTCGGCCACTCCGGCGACGTCCTTAAGATCCAGATCAATATCGCGCTTGGCGAAGGTGTGCTGGTCAGCGTCGCGGGCCAAGTGGATACTGGAACCGGAATCGCCCCGGTGCTGGGGCAGTATCGCGTACGCTGGTCCAGGCTCGCGGGCATCAGCAAGTATCACGCAGAGCTGGCGATGGAGACTCCGCCGGACGAGTTTGCCGGCGAAACCAAGGCTTCGTCCCAGGCGCCCGCGCATGACTCGGACGAGGTCGATTACTACGAGGTTCTTCAACTAAGCCGCCAAGCCGACACCGACACCATCCATCGCGTTTTTCACGTTCTGGCGCAGCGCTATCATCCGGACAATAACGAAACCGGCAACGACCTGCTGTTCCGGCGAGTGGTGGAAGCGCACAGCGTGCTGTCTCATACGGAGCGGCGCGCCGCCTACGACGTCCGGCTCGCGGCCTCCGACAAGGGCCGCATGAAGATCTTCGACTCCCTCGAAAGCACTCAGGGCGTGCAAGCGGAACTTCGTAAGCGCAAAGGCTTGTTACGGCTGCTGTACACCAAGCGGCTCACCGATCCATCGCACCCGTCCATGCGGGTACGCGAGTTTACGGAGATGCTGGGCTGCCCCATCGAACACCTGGAATTCAGCCTCTGGTTCCTGCGTGAGCGGAAGCTAATCGTCCGCGCCGACAATAACCAGTTCGAGATTACCTGCAATGGGGTGGAGGCGTTCGAGGGAGAAGAGTCGAACTACTCGAAGAAATCGCCCTTGACGCTGCCGGCCCCGGCTCAAGCGTCGTAAAGAAGTCGCCGCCCAACGGGCCGACTCAGCGGGGCCTTCGGCGCTTGTACGATCGGGAGAGGCCGAGCCGGCCCTGTGTGGGCTGAAGAGGACTCGCCCGCCCAACGGAGCCTGACTCAGCGGGGCCTTCGGCGTTTGTACGATCGAGAGGGCCGAGCCGGCCTCGTGCGAAGCTACGAAAACCCGTCCGGATCAAACCAGCCAGCCGTCCGCTATCTGGATGACACGGTGGCTATAAGCCGCGTTTGCCTCTGAGTGCGTCACCTGGATAATCGTCGTGCCGGCGTCGTTCAACTTCTTGAATACTTCCATAATCTCCTTCGCCTGCGAGGAGTGCAGATTGCCGGTAGGCTCATCCGCGAGGATTACCTTGGGACTGGCGACGATGGCTCGCGCGATGGCCACCAGTTGCTGCTGGCCCCCGGAGAGCTGAGTAGGGAACAGATCCTTCTTGCCTACGATCTGAAAACGGTCCAACACGTCGCAGACGATCGCATCACGCTCCGACTTTTTCACGTTGCGATAAGACAGCGGGATCTCCAGGTTTTCGTAAACCGTAAGTGAATCGAGCAAGTGATAGCTCTGGAACACGAATCCAAAGTACTTCTTGTAGACCTCGTCGCGATCCTTTTTGCGCAGCTGGTGGATAGGGAAATCGAGCAGGCGGTATTCACCCGTCCAGGCGCTGTCGTGCATGCCGATCACGTGGAGCAAAGTGGACTTGCCGGCGCCGGAGGGTCCCATAATCGAGACGAACTCGCCCTCCTTGATGTCTACATTGATGCGGCGCAATACGTAAGTCTTGGTGGGTCCGTGCTCGAAATATTTTTCGACGTTGCGCAGTTGAATCATAGACGCAGTATCAAAGCTTCTCCCGCAGCACCTTGTCAACGATCGCCGGATTAGCCTGGCCCCGCGTGGCCTTCATCACCTGACCCACAAAGAAGGCCAGCACGGTGGTCTTGCCGCCGCGATACTGCTCCAATTGCTTGGGATTGGCGGCCATGATTGCGTCAATGATCGGCCCAAGCGCGCCTTCGTCGCTGATCTGCGCCAAGCCCTCCCGCTGGATGATCGCCTCAGGCGGCTCGCCCGCCTCGAACATTTTGGGAAAGACTTCTTTAGCCAGCTTGCCGCTGAGCTTGCCCTCCGTAATCAGGGCGACCAGCCGTCCGAGGTTCTCCGCACTCACCGGCGATTCGGAGATGTCCTTGCCGGCTTCCTTGAGCGCGGCCGTTAAATCGCCCATCACCCAATTGGCGGCAGCGCGAGGGTCTCCTGCCGATCGCGCGGCCTGCTCAAAATAATCGCCCAAAGCGCGCGTGGCGGTCAGAACGTCCGCATCGTACTCGCGCAAACCATACACTTCGATGAAACGCGCTCGGCGGGCGGCCGGCAGCTCCGGCATGTTTTCGTGGATGCGGGCGAGCCACTCCTCGCCGATCCGCAGGGGCGCAAGATCGGGTTCCGGGAAATAGCGGTAATCGTGCGCGTGTTCCTTGCTGCGCATGCCCACGGTTTCGCCGGTCTCCACGTTGAACAGACGGGTCTCCTGCATCACCCGTCCGCCGCTTTCGAGAATGCCCACCTGGCGTTCGATCTCTTGATCGACGGCCATTTTCAGGAACCGGAAGGAGTTCAGGTTCTTTACTTCGGCCTTAGTCCCCAGCTTTTCGGCGCCTTTTAGACGCACGCTGACATTGGCGTCGCAGCGCAGATGGCCCTTCTCCATGTCGCAGGTGGAAACGGAGATGTACTGGAGCACCTGCTTGAGCTCAGTGAGATACGCGTGGGCTTCGTCGGCGCTGTGCATTTCCGGCTCGCTCACGATTTCAATCAGCGGCGTCCCGCTGCGATTCAGATCAATGTAGCTGTAACGGTCAGAGTCTTTGAAGCCGTCGTGGATGCTCTTGCCGGCGTCGTCTTCCATGTGAACGCGGGTGACGCCGATGCGCTTCTTCACGCCGTTGACTTCGATGTCGACCCAGCCATGCTCGGCCACCGGTTGATCGTACTGCGAAATCTGGTAGCCCTTGGGCAGATCAGGATAGAAGTAATTCTTGCGGGCAAAGATCGACCGAGAATTTACGCGGCAATTCAGAGCTAAGCCGGCCTGGATGGCCAGCTCGACGGCTTGCCGGCTCAGAACAGGCAGAGCGCCGGGCAACCCCAGACAGACAGGGCAGACGTTGGTGTTGGGCGGCGCCCCGAAGCTGGTGGGACAGCCGCAGAAGATCTTGGTGTGGGTGGCGAGCTGGACGTGAACTTCCAAGCCTATGACGGGTTCATATTTGGCCAGAACGTCCGGGCCGGGTGCGAGAATAGCGCTCGACGGCATGCTTTTCCATTATAACGGTGGGCTCGCAAGGCTGTGCCTGTGAGACAGTTACAGCCGAAAATCATCCTAAGGTCTTTCGTGGAGAGAATATTTGGACATATGACCTACTGAAATCTCCTACGAGTACCGATTTAGGGTGAGAAGAAAGATATGCGCCACCCCAAGACACCCTCGCTTCTTCTGGTAGCGAATCTGCTGCTACTAGTTCTTCCACTCTTGTTGGCCACACCTTCAAAAGCCCTTGGATATGCCGATCCCGGAACCGGCGCGTTCGTCTATCAAGCCGCGTACGCAGTCTTCCTGGGTGGCTCCTTTTACCTCCGAAAGTTTCTGAACAAGATCTGGCCCCGGCGTAAGTAGTGCCGGGCCGGAGGTCAGGGAATGCATGATCAGTGAGGCCGACGCCGTTTCGCCGGCGCAGGGGTCGTTTCGCGATCCGGGCGGACGGCTCTATCGCTTGCACGGCCGTATCCTGCGGGCCGTTGAACCCTCGCACATTGCCACTCTAGAAGCTTTCTTAAGCTCGAG
Source organism: Bryobacteraceae bacterium (assembly GCA_036489835.1). GTDB lineage: Bacteria > Acidobacteriota > Terriglobia > Bryobacterales > Bryobacteraceae > Palsa-187. The sequence goes on from DASXEY010000051.1 coordinate 56,558, forward strand.
AACCGCGAGAGAGGCCCTCGGACACGGAAGTTTAGTGCGCTCCAAACGGGTTCCGGCGGCGGAAAACCCGGGCTTGCCATCGCCAAGCTTTGCCGCGGAGCCCGGCCTCTGGGAGCATGAGCGCATTCCCTTCCCCAGCTTTCCTTACGAATGGCCGCAGGAGATGCTGGCGGCTGCAGCTTCGCTCACTCTGGATCTGGCGGAAGCGGCGCTTGAAGAAGGCTTTGGCCTCAAGGACGCCACGCCCTACAACATTCTGTTTCGTGGTTCGCAGGCTGTTTTCGTGGATGTCCTCTCGTTTGAGCGGCGTGAGCCGCTCGACTCCACCTGGCGGGCTTATGGGCAGTTTGTGCGAACATTCCTGCTGCCCTTGGCGGCGTATCGCTATTTCGGACTGGCGGTGAATCATGTCCTGGCGGGGCAGCGCGATGGAATCGAGCCCGAAATGCTCTATCAATTAGCGGGTTGGCGACAGCGGCTGACGCCACCACTGCTGGGCTTGGTGAGCATCCCGAAGTGGATGTCGGGGCGCCAGGATGAGGCACGATCTTACCGCAGCAAGCCTGCCGGATCACCGGAGCAGGCGGGTTTCGTGTTGGCAGGATTGCTCCGAAGTTGCCGGCGGCAACTGAAATCGCTTGCCCCCAAGGCGCAAAAGGAATCCACGTGGAGCGGATATCTGGACCACAAGTCGCTCTACTCGGCTTCACAACTCGAACAAAAAGAAAGATTTGTGAAGGAGGCACTGGAGCTTGCGAGGAGTCCGAGCCGGCGCACGAGGGTATTGGACGTAGGCGCGAACGAAGGCCGCTTCAGCCTCCTGGCGGCTCGACAGGGTGCGGAAGTGGTGGCGATCGACTCGGATCCGGTGGTCGTAGGCTCAATCTGGCGCCGTGCTTCCGCCGAAAACCTGAGCATCCTGCCGCTGGTGGTCGATTTTACGCGACCCACTCCGGCGGTGGGCTGGCGAAACCGGGAGTGTGCGTCATTTCTTGACCGGGCGGGAGAGAAATTCGACCTAGTCATGATGCTGGCGGTGGCGCATCATATCCTGGTGACTGAGCGAATCCCCCTAGAGGATCTGCTGGCTCTAGCCGATGAACTATCCAGGGAATATGTTCTGATCGAGTTCGTGGCTCCCGCGGATCCGATGTTTCAGCGGATTGTACGGGGGCGCGATGAGCTTTACTCGAATTTTTCACCAGCGTGGTTTGAGGCAGCGGCTCTCACGCGCTTCGAGCTGGTTCGATCCGCCAAGCTCGACGGACTACATCGATGGCTCTATCTCTTTCGCCGGCGGCGCGCCGCCAACTAACCAACGGGCTGACCGCGTTCTCGCTCGGGACTCTGTGCTTCATCCGGCGCTGGTACGACCTGGAGCATTTGCAGCCGCGCGGCTTGGATTACTTCCGCTCCGCGCCCGAAAGCCTGGCGTTTCTGGGATCCACAGTCGTGGCGGCGTTCCTGCTGGCGGTCCTTTTCTGGGGAGCCTGGCGGTTGGTTGAACAAAGCTCTAGTCCACGGCTTCGCCTGTTCGCGCGGGTGGTTTTTCTGCTGGCGCTGATGTACCCGATCGAATCGGTGCGGCGGTATTGGAATTCGCAGACGGACCATCTGGACCTTGGCAGCAATCTGGCTCTGTGGGCGATCGAGTTGATTCTAGCCTCGGGGATCGTGACGCTACTGATGGGAAAGAAACGCATCTTCCTGTCGGCGCGGCGCGTAACGCTGCTGCTCCTTCTTCTATTTCCAGCTCTGATGATCGACTTTTTGATGAACCGGCTAGGGGCGGACCCGATCGAGATGTATAGTCCACGCCCATCGGCGTCCCTGTTGCCGGCGCATGGAGGCCGGTCTCCGCGCTTCGTTTGGGTGATCTTCGATGAACTAGATCAGCGCATGGCCTTTGAACGGCGGCCGGGTTATCTGGAGCTTCCAGAACTCGATCGGCTTCGCGCGGAATCCGTGTCCGCCGACCATGCCGTGGAAACGGCCACGTTCACCGCCATCGCTCTGCCCTCCCTGATTTCAGGCCAGATATTCACCAATGCCCAGGCCGTGAACGTCAACACCCTGGAAGTGGTCCAGCAAGGGTCCACGCAGCAGGTGGACTGGCGGAACCAACCCAATGTCTTTACCCGGGCACGGGCTTCAGGAATAAATGCTGCCATGGTTGGCTGGCACCATCCTTACTGCCGGGTCTTGGGCGACCAGCTCGTCGACTGTTTTGCGCTGCCCAGCTACCACTCCACTGCCGCGCTGGCGGAAGAAGCCAGGGCATCGCGGGACGGCGTCTGGAAAACCGTCGCCTGGCTGTTTCAATGGCAACTGGTGAATCTGCGGGATATGTTTCGCGGCGGCGACGATCCCGGTTCGGAGCGCTTTCGCGACTCCGAGGTTCAGCGCGCCCAGCAGCAGCAGTATTTCCAGATCCGGGATCACATGTATCGCGATGCCGCCGACCCGCGCATCGATCTGCTGGTCGCGCATGTCCCCGCTCCGCACCTGCTGCCGATTTACAATCGGCGGGAACATAACTTCGATCTGACGGGAGATCTGGACTACTTCGATAATGTGGCCCTGGTGGACCGCACATTGGGCGAACTTCGCCGTGCGATTGAACAGGCGGGCCTGACGGACCGGACCTCCCTGCTGATCACAGCCGACCACGGCCTCCGGCCCGGAGCCTGGATCGGGCGCATGGGCTGGACGGAGGAGATGGACCGGTTAACGAAACGCCAGCCTCCCGAGACCGTCCCCTTCATTCTGAAGTTGGCGGGGCAGGAGCGGGCGATGAGGATAGAACATCCCTTCTCCAACGTGGCGAGCGCGGATCTTGCAATGGCGGTACTCGGAGGGAAAGTGGCCACCACGGAACAGGCTGCGGCTTGGATGAATCAGCGAACCATGATCGAGCCTCTTACTCAAGCAGCTGTGCGCGGAACCGCACGATCAGCGCAATAGACGTTGCATTCTCAGGCTACGGGCTGGCGCATCCCCTTCAATCCCCATCCGATGATCTATAGTTGCTTTGAAGGAGCAGCGTATGATCCTTGGCCGGGGACGACAACCCGCCGCCTTCGTGATTCTGGCGATGACGGGTCTTCTTTCGAACGCGCTCGCGCAGAACATCGATTTTCAGACTATCCAGATTCAGACGGTCAAGATTGCGGATGGCCTCTATTTGCTGATGGGCGGCCCGGCGCAGGGCAACATCCTGGTCTCGACAGGCAGCGACGGAATTCTTCTGGTGGACACGATGTACGCTCCGATGCACCAGAAGATTATGGACGCCCTGGCGAAAATCAGCAATCCATCGGCCGCCGCCCAGCCTATTCGCTACGTTATCAATACGCACCTGCACGGCGATCACACCGCTGGCAACGAAGCCATGGCCAAGCTGGGCGCAGTGATCATTTCGCAGGAGAACATGCGCAAACGGATGGCAGAAGGCCAGAACGGCGGGCCACCGGGTGCGCTGCCAGTCATCACGTATAGCGACAGCATGACGCTGCGTTTTAATGGCGAAGAAATCTACATCTACCACCCTGAGCCCGCGCACACCGACGGCGATTCCATCATTTACTTTCGCCATGCCAACGTCATGCACGTCGGCGATGTGCCTTCGTCGCTGCGGTATCCCAACATCGGCGTCACGGATGGAGGCTCGGTCGACGGCATGATCGCAGCCGCGAAGCAGGTGATGAAAATCGCCAACGCGGATACGAAAATTATTCCTGGCCATCTCGGACCGGTTGTCGGCTTCAAGGAAATCCAGCAACAACTGGACATGTTTGCGGTGGTGCGGGATCGGGTCATGACCGCCATCCGGGCCGGAAAAACGGTGCAGGAAGTCGTCGCCTCGAAGCCAACCGCGGACTTCGATCAGGGACGCATGGGCGGCGCCATCACGCCCGACCGATTTGTCACACTTGTATACCAGGACTTGTCCAGAAAAAAGTAGGAGGTTCCATGAAACGAACCGTTGCTCTTGTTGCGCTGACGCTCGCGCTCTCCAGCCTCCCAGCCTCCTCCATGACCATGGAGGAACGCCGCCAATATCTCGAAAAGCTGCTGCAGATCCTGCCGGACGTTCCGTCGTTCAAACAGTGGCTGGATAAAACGGGCGAGCTGCCTCCGGACTTCGATGCCTTGCCACGCGTCAATGGGCTGCCGGACCCGCTGAAATTCCTCGACGGCAAGCCGGTACGAACAACCGCGGATTGGAAGGCGCGCCGCACTGAGATTCGCCAGCTCTTCGAGAAATATGATCTGGGCACCATCCCGCCCAAGCCGAAGCTGGATCATGTTGTGCTTCTTGACGAAACTCCGGGCAAGGGTTACGTGATCCGCAATGTCCGTCTGGAATTCGGCCCTGGCGATAAGGGAACGTTGCGCGTGCAACTGATGATTCCCGAGGGGAAAGGCCCGTTCCCGGTCTTGATGGCCCCGAGCCTCGCCGGCTGGGGACCGTCCCTGCTTCGGCGCGGCTACATCTCCGCTGGATACGCGGCTAATGACGCCATGGACGATGCGGCTCCGCTGGCGCAGCTTTATCCCGAGTACGACTTCGCGCTGATTCCTCGCCGGGCCTGGGTGGTGAGCCTGGTGGTGGACTATCTGGAGACGTTACCGCAAGTCGATACGAAGCACATCGGTCTGTTCGGATATTCGCGCGACGGCAAACAGGCTGCGATCGCCGCGGCGCTGGATGAACGCATCGCGGCTGTGATCCCGGGCAGCACCGGCGTCGGCGGCGTATTGCCGTGGCGTCTCTCCGGGGAGCGCAACTTTGGCGAAGGAATCGAAAGCACGACCCGCAGTTTCCCGACTTGGTTTGTTCCGCGCCTGCGCTTCTTCTCTGGACGCGAGGATCGTCTGCCCATCGACGCGAATCTGCTGGTGGCGATGATCGCTCCGCGCGCCGCGCTGATCGAATACGGGTTGAATGACGAGGTCTCGAACACCTGGGGCGATGAGCAGGCTTACAATTCCGCGCTGAAGGTGTACAAGCTGCTTGGTCAGCCGGACCGGTTAAGCATCATGCGCGTGCCAGGATTTCATGGCGCCAACGATCAGGAGATGTGCCTGGATTGGCTGGACATCCAATTCGGCAGGTCGGCTCGGACGTGGACCAACAATCTGATGTTTCCCTGGGATTTCGACCAGTGGCGCACTCGCACCAAGGAAACAGTCGACCTGAGCCATTATCCCCAGCACCCCGCAAAAGGTATCGGCGGTGTCGCCAATGTTGCGGACTGGGAGACGAAGGTAGTGGATATTCGCAAGTCGGTGGAATGGATGCTGGGCGATGAGCCGGCCATGATGCCTCCGGCGGCGGGACGCGGAGGGCGAGGCGGCCGAGGTCCTGCGGCGGCAACGACTCCGGGCGGGCGGGGCGCGGCGAATCCGGGCCAGACGGTGCCCGATCTGGTGTCGTGGGTGATCCAGCGCGGCGGGAATTCCTTCGGCTGGCTGGACCCGCAGAAGAGCAAGACCGTCTCGCGCAGCGTCAGCTTCGGATCCGGCGTTCGCGGCGATCTTTACTTGCCGGCTGGAACTCCCGAGAACGCCAAGCTGCCCACCGTTATCTGGCTGCACGGATTCAGTTATCCGCTCGGCTACATGTGGGTGTATCACAATGATTTGCATCCGATTCTGGCGCTGGTGAAGGCCGGCTATGCCGTCCTCGCCTTCGATCAAAGCGGCTTCGGAAGCAGAATGGGTGAAGCGGGACCGTTCTATGACCGTTACCCGCACTGGTCGCAAATGGGCCGGATGGTGGAGGATACTCGCGCAGCCATGGATGTGCTCCAAAAGGACCCGCAGGTTGATCCGGAGCATATCTATCTGTTCGGCTACTCAATCGGCGGAACGGTGGGGCTCTATACCGCGGCGCTCGATTCGCGAGTAAAAGGGGTGGTTTCGATCTCTGGCTTTACTCCGATGCGAACGGACACCGCCGGCAAGGGCACAGGCGGAGTGGCGCGCTACAGCAATGAGCGGGGTCTGATTCCTCGTCTGGGTTTCTTCGTAGGGCAGGAATCCCGGCTTCCATACGATTTCGACGACTTGCTGGGTGCGATTGCGCCGCGCCCCGTGCTGGTGATGGAGCCGCAGCTCGATCGCGATGGCACACCCGCCGATGTGCGGGCCGCGGTTGAGCAAGCCAGGAGGGCCTACGGGCTCTATGGAGCGGCGGACAAACTCGCGCTCTATGAACCGTGGGACTACACCCGGCTGCCCGAGAAATCGCAAGACTGGATCGTGCAATGGATGGGCGCGACCCTGAAGTAACTTCTATTTGTGGCGGTAGGTGATGCGGCCTTTGGTAAGGTCGTAGGGCGAAAGCTCCAACGAAACCTTATCGCCATTCATGATCTTGATGCGATTGCGGCGGAGCCTTCCGGCCATGGTCGCGAGAACTGTTCTTCCGGCGTCGAGTTCTATCGAAAACATTCCAGCTTTGAACTTTTCGACGACCTTGCCGAATACTTCAATCGAGTCTTCTTTGGGCAAATTTATCTTCCTTTTGTTGGGTGGGTGGATCGGGGCAGAATCGAGCGGGGGTCGTGAGACCGGGCGGTGCGACAGAGCCAAAGTCAATAAACTTCAACGCTTCATTATCGCACGCGGGCGAACTCTAAGCCAGCCGCCGGGCGACGTGCAAAGGGAGGGTCACAATCGCCCAGACCAAAGCGAGCGCGCCCCCGACGGCGATCCCGATCAAGCGGAACGGCAGCGTCAGGAGCCACACGACCGGATAGAACACCAGCGCCAGCAGTGCCAGCGGCCAGCACAGAACGAATAGAATGCACCACAGTAGAAATGTGAACATGACGATTACGGCTCACTGTGGATTACGAAACCCGGGCTCGCGAGGTTCCGGCGAATCTGGATGGATCTGGTGGGCCCTGATGGATTCGAACCATCGACCAACGGATTATGAGTCCGCTGCACTAACCGCTGTGCTAAGGGCCCGAGATCCATATTGTATCCTTTGACGCCATCACCTGTTGTATGCTTTAGAAGGCGTGTTGGGAATTCACCGAACTGCTGTGTTTTTAGCGTCCGCGGCCGGCGTGGCGATGCTGGCGCCCAGCGTCGCCCATCTTTGCGCAGCTTCGACGACGGCCGAGCATCGAGCCATGCTGGATGAATACTGCGTCACCTGCCACAACCAGCAAGCGAAAACGGCCGGGCTGATGTTCGACAAGATGGATCTGGATCACGTGGCCGAGAACGCCCAAACCTGGGAAAAGGTGATCCTCAAGCTACGCGGAGGAATGATGCCTCCGCAGGGAAATCCGCGGCCGGAACAGGCTTCCATCGACTCCTTTGTCAACTGGCTGGAGACGTCGATCGACCATGCGGCGCTTAACCAGGCGGGGGTGACGTCGAACCCTGGCCGCTCGCCGTTGCACCGGCTCAATCGCACCGAGTACGGCAACGCGATTCACGATCTACTCGGGCTGGATCTGAACGTCTCCGAGCTTCTGCCAGCTGACGACGAATCCGACGGTTTCGATAACATCGCCGACGTTCTGAAGGTGTCGCCGTCGCTACTGGAACAGTATCTGGCGGCATCCACCAAGATCGCCAGCCTTGCGGTGGGCGATCCCTCGATCACGCCTGTGAGCCAGATCTTTCCCGTTCCCCCGGATCTGGCGCAGCAGGATCATATCGAAGGATTGCCTCTGGGCACGCGCGGCGGCATTCTGATTCATTACAATTTCCCGCTCGACGCCGAGTACGATTTCAACGTTTTCCTTTTGCAGAACATTGTCGGTTATGTGACGGGGCTGGAGTATCCGCATCAGCTTGAGATCAGCATCGACGGCGCGAGGGTGTTTCTTGCCCCAGTGGGCGGCGAGGAAGACAATAAGATGTCCGACGCGAACCTGGGAATCGCCAAGGACACCCTGGATGCGCGACTGAGGACGCGGGTTCACGTGAGCGCCGGGCCCCACTCCGTGGCAGTCGCGTTTGCGCGCAAGAATTCCTCCGAATCCGACGAGCCGTTGCAGCCCTTCACCCGCGACTTGGATCTGCAGAACATGAATGGAATCCCGCTGATCGATCACGTTCAGATCGGCGGGCCGTTTGAGGCCAAGGGTCCCGGCGACACACCCAGCCGCCGGCGCATTTTCGTCTGCCATCCCGCCGCGGCGAGCGATGAGACTCCTTGCGCGAAACAGATTCTTTCCGCGATCGCGCGCCGGGCTTACAGGGGTCCGATTTCGGATAAGGATCTGGAGACTCTCCTCAGCTTCTATCAGGCCGGACGCAACCGGTCCAACTTCGAATACGGAATCGAGAACGCCCTGCGCCTGGTTCTGGCGAGTCCCAAGTTCATCTTCCGCTACCAGCCCGATCCCGCCGGCGCTTCGCCAACGTCGGTGTATCGCGTGAACGACATCGAGCTGGCGTCGCGATTGTCGTTCTTCCTGTGGAGCACGATTCCCGACGATCAACTTCTGGACTTGGCCACGCAGGGCAAGCTGAAAGATCCGGCGGTGCTGGAGCAGCAGGTGAAGCGCATGTTGGCCGATCCGCGCTCTGAGGCTCTGGTATCGAATTTCGCCGGGCAGTGGCTGTATCTGCGCAACGTGCAGAGCGTGTCTCCTAACGAAGACGATTTTCCCAATTTCGACGACAATCTGCGCCAAGCCATGCGCCGCGAGACGGAGTTGTTCTTCGACAGCATCCTGCGCGAGGACCACAACGTGCTGGACCTGCTGAACGCCGATTATACTTTCGTCAACGATCGTTTGGCGAAGCACTACGGCATCCCGAACATCTACGGCAGCCAATTCCGGCGGGTGAAGATCACGGATGAAAATCGCAAGGGCTTGCTGGGACAGGCCAGCATTCTGACAGTGACGTCGCAGCCCAACCGAACTTCGCCGGTTCTGCGCGGCAAATGGATTCTGGAAAATCTAATGGGGACGCCTCCGCCTCCGCCGCCACCCAACGTCCCGCCGCTCAAGGAAAACGACGAAGGCGCAAAGGCGCAATCCGTGCGCGCATTGTTAGAAGAGCACCGCAAGAACCCGCCCTGCTCGACGTGCCATAGCGTGATGGACCCCCTCGGCTTCTCGCTCGAAAATTTCGACGCGATCGGAAAGTGGCGCAGCCGCGACTCGAGCGGACCCGTGGACGCTTCCGGCCAGCTTGCCGATGGCACGGCCGTAAACGGTCCGGTGGCTCTGCGCAAGGCGCTGATGAAGCATCCCGAGCAGTTCGTGCGCACGATGACCGAAAAGCTGTTGATCTACGGCCTGGGCCGGGGGCTGGAGTATTACGATATGCCCACGGTTCGATCGATCGAACGCTCGGCTGCCGGCAACGACTACCGCTTCTCGTCCCTGATTCTGGGGATCGTGAAGAGCACGCCGTTCCAGATGAAGAAGGCGCAGCCGGCCGGGGACGCGACGGTCGCGGCACGCTAACCACAGCCAAAACTAACTACTCCCTCTGGTCGCGGCTCAGCTCGGTTTTCGAATTTGCCGGGTGAAGACGTAACGCTGGTCCGGCGCCGTGACTGGAGGGCGGGTTCCACACTTGACGCGCGCGCTAAGCTCAAGGTATGTCCATACGACCAGTGAAACGGCTCATCAAATCCAAGCCGACGCTTGAGGGAGCGGGAGTGCATCTTCGCCGCGCTTTCGGCTTCGGCAACACGTCCGATTTCGATCCTTTCCTACTGCTGGACGACTTCCGCAACGATGTTCCCGCGGATTATCTGGCGGGCTTTCCGTGGCATCCGCACCGCGGAATCGAAACCATCACTTACGTTCTTGCGGGCACAGTGGAACACGGCGACAGCATGGGAAACCACGGCGCCATCGCCGCTGGCGATGTTCAGTGGATGACCGCCGGACGCGGGATCATTCACCAGGAAATGCCCAAGGGCGACCCGGAAGGCCGCATGCATGGATTCCAGCTGTGGGCCAATCTGCCTGCGTCGCTCAAGATGACCGCGCCGCGCTACCAGGAAGTTAAGGCAGCCGAAATCCCCGTCATTACCGATGACGACGGCACGCAGGTTCGCCTTGTGTGCGGCAGTTTTTGGGGCAAGAACGGCCCTGTGGATGGAATCGCCGCCGAACCCGTGTACATCGATGTGTCGGTTCCTCCCGGGCATAAGAAAACGCTTCCGGTAGAGACCACTCGTCACGCCTTCGCGTACGTTTTCGCTGGAGATGGCAAGTTCTGCAACGCCTCAGGGCCGCTGGCGGTCCCCACCGAAGGCGTCGGATGGTTGGAGAAGAATCCGCCGTCTGAAGCGGATAACCGGTCGCTGATTCTTTTCGACAATGGCGACGAAGTCACGGTGCAAGCCGGCGAGGAAGGGATTCGGTTCCTTCTGGTCTCCGGAAAGCCTTTGGGTGAGCCGGTGGCCTGGTACGGCCCGATCGTGATGAACACCCAGGATCAGCTTCGCGAAGCCTTTGAGGAGCTGGATAAAGGGACCTTTCTGAAGACGAAGGGCTAGAAGCCCGCAAAGGGCGCGTCGCGGCCCTCAATTCTCGAAAGTGGCAGCTCCGCCGCGTGCCGCGACCCAGGCTGCGTTTTGCGGGCTGTTACGTAGAAGCGCGCACAGGGCCGACTCGGCCCTCCAAACGATGAGAAACTCGCCAACGTAGCGCCGAGTCAGGCTCCGTTGTGCGCGCGAGTTCCCAAAAGGTCAGCGCGTGCCGCCGGCGGGGGCCGGAGCCATTGCGGCAATGTCCGCCCGAATGCTTACTTTGTCCGCCGACGGGAAGTCCGCGGGAACCTTCTGCGTCACTTTTCCCGTCGCGGCCCATTCGGCGCCCCGTTGAAAAGTCGTGATGAACCCGGCGCAGCTCAGGGCTGGGATGTCGTGGCCCATCGTGGTGTGGAAGATTCGGCCCTTCCCGTAGCTGAGCGCCATCAGCATCGGCTCATCGTGCCCGGAGCCTTGATTGGCGGGATCGGAGAAAGCAGTTGCGAGAACTGTCATATTCGCTCCGGGGCCGCGCAGCCGGGCATACAACTCGTCGCCGGCGTGCATCCAGACACTGGGAAGGCCCTTTGTAACCGGGTGCGCGGCATCCCGAATCGTGACCTGAAACGGCAGACGTGCGCCGTGCGAGCCGGCCGCGCCGGGCTCTGTATCGGACACCAGCTTGCCGTCTTTCAAAAACCAATGTGGACCGGCGCTATCCCGGCGGCCGCGCCAGCCTCCCACGCCGATCATCTCGTTGAAAGCCTGCCAGGCAGGAAAGGCGTTGTCGGCGGCGTGAACGGCCACAAATCCTCCGCCGTTCTTCATGTACCGCTCGAAAGCCATCTCCAATTCCATCGGCCAAGTGGCTGAGTCGAGATTCGAAACGATGACGTCGTACTTCGTAAAATCGGGCTTGAAATTACTGAAGTCGCCACCTGAGGGAGGCGCGGTGACAACCTCCACCTGGAAGATACCGGCATCTTCCAATTCCTTTTTTAAGACGGGAGTGGTCTGGCGCCAGGCGTGATAGGTGCCGGCGCTTTCACCGTCTAGAAGCATGACGCGAATTGGAGTCGCGGCCTGGGCCGCAAACATCACAAGAAGAGTGGGGGCGACGAGGGTAAGCAGCTTCACACCAATACACTACACCACATTACAGTGCGGCAGTTGCACACCATGTGCCTGTACCGCAAGTGCTGCCTGCCAACGTCCCTTGTACACTGGAAATGACCCACTGGAAATGAACCCCGTCATGCAGATCCTGGAGTCCGCGACCGCGACTTTCGAAAAATTGGAGCTTGATTCGGGCGTGACGCTCGCGCCCGTGGAAATCGCGTATGAAACGTACGGCGAGTTGAACGCCGCCCGCACCAACGCGATCCTGGTGCTGCACGCGTTTTCCGGCGACGCGCATGCAGCCGGGGAAGGCGGCTGGTGGAGCAACATGATCGGTCCGGGCAAGGCCTTCGATACCGATCAATATTTCGTCATCTGCTCGAACGTTTTGGGCGGCTGCCGTGGGACTACGGGTCCCGGCTCCATCAATCCCGAAACCGGCTGCCCGTGGGCCATGACGTTCCCGTCTATCACGATCTCGGACATGGTGCGGCTGCAAAAGCTCTTGATCGACCATCTGGGGATTCCGCGGCTGCTGACCGTTTCAGGCGGTTCCATGGGCGGGATGCAGGCGCTGGAGTGGGCCGTGGCTTATCCGCAAAGCGTAGCGTCAGCGATTCCGATCGCCTGCACCGCGCGGCACAGCGCGCAGCAGATCGCGTTCAACGAAGTCGGCCGCCAGGCGATCATGGCCGATCCGGATTGGTGCGCCGGAAACTACTATGGCGGCAAGCCTCCGGCGAACGGACTGGCGGTGGCTCGCATGGTGGGGCACATCACGTACATGAGCGATCAGAGCATGCGCGAAAAGTTCGGCCGCAGACTCCGCACACCCGACCAGTTCGAAGTCGAAAGCTACCTGAAATATCGCGGTTACAAATTTGTCGACCGCTTCGACGCGAACTCGTATATCTACATCACGAAGGCCATGGACGATTTCGATCTGACCCAGCGCGGCGCGCTGCCGACGTTGTTTGAACGCGCGCGGACTCGCTTCCTGCTCATCAGCTTTTCTTCGGATTGGCTGTATCCCAGCTACCAATCGCTCGAAATCGTAAGCGCTCTGCGCAGCCGCAACGCCGACGTGGCCTATTGCAATCTGGAAGCGCGCTACGGGCACGATTCTTTCCTGGTCGAAGTGGAGGAGCAAACCGCGTTAGTGCGCGGATTCCTCAGCAGCACGTTCAAAGAGGAAGCGCGCCAAGGAATTAAGCCGCGTGCGTGAGGTTTACGGACGTCGCGACTTCGCGATCATCGGGGAATTGGTGGAGCCAGAGACGCGTGTCCTGGATCTGGGCTGCGGCGAAGGCGAGTTGCTCGCGTGGCTGAAGGAACACAAGGACGTGGACGGGCGCGGCGTGGAGCTGACCGGAGCCCGCGTTCAGAAAGCCATCGCCCGCGGAGTCTCGGTCTACCAAGGCAATCTTGAGACCGCCGTCGAGGATTATCCCGACAGAGCCTTCGATTACGTGATCTTGTCGCAGACATTGCAAGAGGTACGCGATCCCCTGAGAGTCTTACGTGGAATGTTGCGTGTGGGCCGCCGGGCGATTGTCGCGTTCCCCAATTTTGGGCATTATACTGTGCGACTCTCCATGCTGCGCAGCGGGCGAGCGCCTCAAAACGATCTTTTTCCCTACGATTGGTGGGATTCGCCCAACATCCATTTCTTCACCGTGCTCGATTTCGAGGCGCTGGCGCGCAAGGAACATTGGCACGTGGAAAGGCGCATTTTTCTCCACGGCCAACGCAAGGTGACGATGTTTCCCAACCTGCTCGCCGAGATTGCGGTGTTTCTGGTCGGCACTTCTTCCTGAATTCTGTCATGCGATTCACGGTTGAAGTGGCCGATGCCGGCAAGCGCCTGGATCATTTTCTGCTGGAGCGCATGAGCGGTCACAGCCGTGCGCGGCTTCAGGCTTGGATCAAAGAAGGGCGCGTACTCATTGACGGCGCCGGAGCCAAAGCCTCGCACACGCTGCGCGCGGGCGAACACATTGACGTCGCGCCCGCCGATCCTCCGCCGCTCCAGGCCGGCCCCGAAGATCTTCCTCTCGAGATCCTCTATGAAGACCCAGGGGTGATCGCGGTCAACAAGCCCGCGGGATTGACGGTCCATGCCGGAGCCGGCGCGGTCTCGGGAACGCTGGTTAATCGCCTGGTGCATCATTTCCAGTCGCTCTCGCAGGTGGGCGGCGACCTCCGGCCGGGCATCGTGCATCGATTGGACAAGGATACAAGCGGGGTCCTGCTGGTGGCTCGCAACGATGCAGCGCATCGGAACCTGGCTGAGCAGTTTGCCTCACGCACGGTGGAGAAGACCTATCTGGCGTTGGTGCAGGGCGAGGTTCGCGCAGACTCCGGCCGCATCACCAAGCCGATTGCCCGCGACCCGGTTCGCCGCACGCGCATGACGGCCAAGCTCGCCGGCAAGGGGCGCACGGCGCTGACGGAGTATCGCGTGCTGGAGCGCTTTCGCGGCTTCACATTTCTCGAAATTCGGCTGGGAACCGGACGCACGCATCAGATCCGCGTGCATATGGCCGATCTCGGCCATCGCGTGGCCGGCGACCGGCTCTACGGGGCGGCCCTGGCCGAAAGGATGTTTCTGCATGCCTGGCGTATATGCTTCCTGAGTCCCGAGACCGGGGAGCGCGTCACCGTCGAAGCCCCGCTCCCCCCCGAGCTTCAGCAATGGCTCGCCCGCCTGCGTATAATCTAGGTGAATCGCAATGAAAGCCCCGGTTGTCGCATTCTTAGTTTTAATGCCCGCGTTCGCGCAAGCTCCGCCGCAGAAGGGAGCCTCGAAATCCGCGCCCGTGACAGAGCTTCCGGGCGATCAGACCTTCCGTCTCGATGTCACGCGCGTTCCTGTCCTGTTTACGGTTGCCGACAAGAAGGGGCATTTCGTCACCGACTTGACCAAAGATGAATTCGAGGTGATCGAGAACCGGAAGCCGCAAAACATTCTCGACTTCAACGGCGAAAGCGATCTTCCCCTGCGGCTGGCGGTGCTGATTGATACCAGCAACAGCATTCGGGAAAGGTTCAAGTTTCAGCAGGAAGCGGCCACCAACTTCGTCGAAACCGTGGTCCGTCCCATCTTGGATAAAGCGATGGTGGTCAGCTTCGATACCTCCGCGGAGCTGGTTGCGGACATGACTGACGACATCGAGAAATTGAACGCTTCCATCCACGACCTGCGGCCGGGCGGGGGAACCGCGCTTTACGACGCCATCTTTTTCGCCTGCAAGGAAAAGCTACAGGATCAGCCTCCGGAGAAGTTCCGCCGCGCCATGGTCATTCTGAGCGACGGCGACGATAACCAGAGCCGCTACACTCGTGAGCAAGCCCTCGAAATGGCGCAGAAGGCTGATGTGGTGATTTACACCATTTCGACGAACATCAGCGGCCAGGAGTTGGATGGCGACAAGGTGCTGCGGTACTTCGCGCAGCAGACCGGCGGCCAGGTTTTTTTCCCGTTCAAGGCGTCGGACTTGAACCAATCCTTCGAAAACATCGCCAATGAGCTGCGGCATCAGTACATCGTGGTCTACCGCCCGGAGCCTCTCAAGGCCGATGGCCAGTATCACACGCTGGATATTAAAGTGAAGGGCCGCAAGGACCTGGTGGTACGGGCGCGCCATGGCTACTACGCGCCGCTGGCGGCCGACGTTTTGCCGAAATAGACGTCGCGTGTACCGCGAAGGCAGACGATCCGGTAGACTGATTCCCATGCCGCGATTTCTGCGACTTCTTTTGTTAGCCGCGCCCCTCGCCTGGGGACAATGCCCCGCCAACGCCAGCCTCGCTTCTCCTGCCGCCGGCCCGTCCTGGAACGGCTGGGGGTCCGATGCGTCGAATTCTCGATTCCAGTCCGCCGAGGCCGCCCAGCTTCCGGCTGCGCAGGTTCCGCAATTGAAACTCAAATGGGCGTTCGGGTTTCCCGGCGTGCGGTCGGTGCTGGGCCAGCCCAGCGTCGCGGGAGGGCGCGTTTACATCGGAGTGGACACCGGCTCCGTTTACTCTCTCAGCGCGGCCACGGGGTGCATGTACTGGTCCTTTAAGGCCGACGCAGGAGTGCGGACGGCCGTCACCGTCGCGCCGTCCGGCGTTATCTTTGGCGACCTCAAAGCCAATGTCTACTTGGTAAATGCCGAGACAGGCGAACTGATCTGGAAGATTCATGTCGACGATCACCCCAGCGCGCGCATCACCGGCGCACCCAAAGTCTTCGAGAATCGCGCGTATGTGCCGGTCGCATCCGGCGAGGAAGGCGGCGGTGGAAACGCGAACTATGCGTGTTGTACGTTTCGCGGAAGTGTAGTCGCGCTGGATCTGGCCACTGGCAAGCAGATCTGGAAGACGTACACCATCGCCGAAGCTCCCAAGCAGGTCGGCAGGAATTTGAACGGCGTGCTGCGCTGGGCTCCCGCCGGAGCAGGCGTGTGGAATTCCCCGACCATCGATCCGAAGCGCCGCGCGCTGTACATCGGTACCGGCGACGCATATACCTCGCCTGCGGCTGCCACCACCGATTCGATCGTGGCGATGGATCTCGATTCCGGCAAGATTCTCTGGTCGGTTCAGGATACCGAGGGCGATACCTGGCTCGCGGGCTGCAACGGTGCGAAGCTTCCGGAGAACTGCCCGGCTCAGCTCGGACCGGATCACGATTTCGGTGCGTCGCCTATCCTCGAAACCTTGCCCGACGGCCGCACACTTTTGATCGCCGGTCAAAAAAGCGGCAACGTCTGGGCGCACGATCCGGATAAGAAAGGCGCGGTGGTGTGGAAAACCCCCCTGGTCGCAAATACCACCGAGTTCGGCGGAAAAATCATCTGGGGCGGGGCTGCGGACGGGCAGAATGCCTACTTCGGCCTGGGCACGGGTGGCATTGCCGCAGTGCAATTGAGAGACGGCGAGAAGCAGTGGTTCACAGCGCTCCAGCCGGCCGCAGCGGTAGCCGCGCATACCGGCCAGGATGGCCCTTTGACAGCCATCCCCGGCATTGTGTTCTCGGGCGGATGGGATGGCGTTCTTCGGGCCCTCTCCACGCCAAATGGCCGCGTGGTATGGGAATACAACACCGTTCAGGACTATCAGACGGTCAACGGCGTCGCCGCCAAAGGAGGCTCCATGGGCGCGCCCGGCCCAGTTGTCTCCGGCGGCATGCTGCTGGCGCCTTCCGGATACATTGGGGTGAAGAATGGATTGCCCGGGAACGTGCTGCTGGCGTTCGCGGCCCCAGCCCCGTAGCCGCTTTTGAGGAAATCGCGCACAACGGAGCGTGACTCGGCGCAACGTTGGCGAGTTTCTCATCGTTTGGAGGGCCGACTCGGCCATGTGCGCGCTTCTAAGTAACAGCCGCACAACGGAGCCTGACTCGGCGCAACGTTGGCGAGTTTCTCATCGTTTGGAGGGCCGAGTCGGCCCTGTGCGCGCTTCTAAGTAACAGCCCGCACAACGGAGCCTGACTCGCCGGAACGTTGGCGAGTTTCTCATCGTTCGGAGGCCGAGTCGCCCTGTGCGCGCTTCTAAGTAACAGCCGCACAACGGAGCGTGACTCGGCGCAACGTTGGCGAGTTTCTCATTGTTTGGAGGGCCGACTCGGCCCTGTGCGGGCTTCTAAGTAACAGCCGCACAACGGAGCCTGACTCGGCGCAACGTTGGCGAGTTTCTCATTGTTTGGAGGGCCGAGTCGGCCCTGTGCGGGCTTCTAAGTAACAGCCCCACACGGAGCCTGGGGCGCGCCCACGAGCGGAGCTGTTAGCGTCGGGAATCGTGGGCTGCGCCGCCCTTTGCGGGCCAGCTATCCCCAAACTTCGCGCGCCACTTCGATCACCCGCACGATCTTCGCCCACTGCTGATCCTCGCTCAGGACGTTGCCTTCTTCGGTGCTGGCGAAGCCGCACTGCGGGCTCAGGCACAACTGATCCAGATCGATGAATTTCGCTGCCTCGTCGATGCGCCGTTTCAGCTCGTCCTTCGTTTCCAGCGCTCCGTGCTTCGACGTCACGAGGCCCAGCACCACTAGCTTCCCTTTTGGCACAAAGCGTAAAGGCTCAAAGCCGCCCGCGCGCTCCGTGTCATATTCCATGAAGTAGCCGTGGACGTTGACCGCGTTGAACAGAACATCCGCCACCGGCTCATAGCCGCCGGAACCGATCCACATGGACTTGAAATTTCCGCGGCATAGATGCATGGTGATGGTCATCTTGCTGGGAATTTCCGAAACCGATTTGTTAATCATGGCGGCATAGATTGCGGGGAGCGCGGCCGGATCGTCCCCTCGCGCGCGTAGCATTTCGCGCTGATCGGGATCGCACAGGTACGTGAAATTCACTTCGTCCAGTTGCAGATACGTGCACCCGTCCGCCGCGAATGCCTGCACTGCTTTCAGATAAGCTTCGCCCAGGTCGTGATAGAACTGGTCCATGCCGGGATAAACATCGGTGCTGACGGTCTTACGCCCGCCGCGAAAATGTAGAACACTGGGCGAAGGGATGGTCATTTTCGGAACCACCTTGGAGTGCTCTTTTAAAAAGCGGAAGTGCTTGAGCATGGGGTGGCTATCGGAGAAGCCCAGCTTCCCGTTGACTTTCAAACCCCAGGCTTTTGTCTGCCCGCCCTTGAACTGGATGCCATGGCTGGCTTCGTATCGCTCGACCCCGTCCAGTTCTTCCAGGAAATCCAAATGCCAAAAAGTCCGCCGAAATTCGCCATCGCTGGCCGTTTCCAGCCCGAGGCTCTCCTGCTTGGCTACCAGTTTTTCGATGGCTGCGTCTTCGATTTTTTCGAGATCCTCAGCAGAGATCTCTCCGTGCTCCCGTTTCGCGCGAGCTTCCAGAAGGTGCTTAGGACGGAGAAAACTGCCGACTTGGTCAGCGCGGAACGGCGGTGTTGAGCGATGCATGAACTCCCGGGCGCCGCGCTTCCCTGATTAAGCGGAGGTGCGCCAACCTTTAGCGTACTCCTCGCGAGCCACCTTTGAGTAAGGCACGGGGCTGACAATCGCCCGAATTTCAATTTGTTTGTGGCGTTCGACTGTCGTTTTCTTGGATCCGCCGCCCTCTTCGCCCCAGATCAGCGTGACTTCGTTACCCACCTGAACGTCCGGATCGACCACGCCCAGCGAGAGCATCGACCGCTCATTGTAGCTGTAGCCGGCGAACATCGAAAGGCCCACTGTCTTCCCGCCGTTTGTGAGTCTGTCGTAGGACGCGGAGGTGTAATTCGATAACGGAAGCTCGATGTACTTGTAATGGGTTGCGCCGGGCTGGAACATCGAGTGGAAAACCTTGGTCACATCGTCGGCGTTCCAGGCGAAGGTCACTTTCCTGCGTTGCGGCTTATTGGCAATCTTTTCAAGGGCTTCTCTGCCGACGAAGTCATGGTCGAACTTCACGAACGGTCCATAGCCCAGTTCGTAGGGCGTCATATAGTAATCTTCGATGTTGTTGGAATAAAAACTACCGCCAATCGAACCTGTGCCCTCATAGCTTGAGGCCGGCAGCCATTGCCGATAGGACTTCATCTTTTCGCCGGTATAGACGGCTGGGAGCGGAGAAGGAATCCATCCCGATTCCAGGGTGTTGGTGGCATAGGCCCGGCTGCCAACTTGATGCAGGCCAAAGTCCTTGCCGGCCTCGACGATGGCGGCGCGGATTTCTTCGCCTTCGGCATACGGGCCCCAGATTTCCAATCCGGGAGCGCCGGCCATGCCGTGACGGAGTGCCCGTACCTTCCGTCCCGCGATGTTGATCTCGTCCATGCTGAAGAACTTGATGTCCGGAATCGGTCCGCCGTTCAACTTCTCGATAACTTGTTGAGCATTCGGCCCTTGAATCTGGAAGCGGTAATGCGTGCGCACCACCGGCTTACCGCCGGGGCGCGAGGGCGACCGGTCGTCTTTCTTGGTCGTGACGTTGTAGCCGCCCGTTTCGGCGTGGAACTGAATCCAACTGGCGGACGGAGCTCGGCCGACGAAAAGGAGTTTGTTTTCTTCCAGATGGAAGAGAATGCCGTCGCCAATGACGTGCCCGTCATAGCTGCACGGAACGAACTGCTTCGCCTTGTTCACCGGGAACTTCGCAAAGCTGTTGATTGCGAGATGGGAAAGCAATTTGAGGGCATCGGGGCCTTCGACCAACTGCTCCACCATGTGGTGGGACTGATCGAAAAGCACGCAGGTCTCCCGCCAAGCGCGCTGTTCATCGCGCCAATTCGTGTATTCAGTGGGGACCACCGGATAGACATAGGCTCCTATCTGGGAATTGCGGAGCATGTTGACCGGATTTCCGGCTGCCTGCAACAGGCTTTCCAAGCTTTGCTGACTCATAAAATGCTAGTAACTCCTCCTGCGGAGAACGCTGGTTAAATGTTGAGGCCTTGGGCCCCGTCCAGTATACAACAGCCGGAAGGCACGCCATCTGCCGGCTTGTGTACCGTTTGAAGCCGCCGCCGATTTTACAAGCTTTTTACAAACTCTATACGACCTGCACGCCCCTCAGTCCTTAGCATGCGTGTATGAGGACTTGGAAACTATGATCGCTTCATTACCGAACCCGCCACAGAGTGGCCGGGTTTTCGCCGCGGCCGGATTTGAGAGCGGCGCAGGGCCGGAGCGCCCCGCCTCCCTACGAGAAGCGGGCGCGGCCCCGGCCGCGACAGGCTTCGTTGCGCCGTTTCTAGAGAGCGGCGCAGGGCAGGAGCGGCTCGCCTCAGTACGAGAAACCGGCGAGGGTCTGGCTGCGACAGGCTCCGTTGCGCCGTTTCTAGCGAGCGGCGCAGGGCAGGAGCCGCTCGCCTCAGTACGAGAAACCGGCGAGGGCCCGGCCGCGACAGGCTTCGTTGCACCGTTTCCGGAGAGCGGCGCAGGGCAGGAGCCGCTCGCCTCCGTACGAGAAACCGGAGGAGGTCCAGCTGCGATAGGCTCCGTTGCGCCGTTTCCGGAGAGCGGCGCAGGGCCGGAGCGGCCCTCTTCAGTACGAGAAACGGGCGCGGCCCCGGCCGCGATAGGCTCCGTTGCACCGTTTCTAGAGAGTGGCGCAGCGCCGGAGCCGCTCGCCTCCCTACGAGAAACGGACGCGGCCCCGGCCGCGACAGGCTCCGTTGCACCGTTTCCGGAGAGCGGCGCAGGGCCGGAGCGGCCCTCTTCAGTACGAGAAACCCGCGCGGCCCCGGCCGCGACAGGCTCCGTTGCGCCGTTTCTAAAGAGCGGCGCAGGGCAGGAGCGGCCCTCCTCCGTACGCGAAACGGGTAGTGGTCCGGCCGCGCCAGTCTCCGTTGTGCCGTTTCTAGAGAGCGGCGCAGGGCAGGAGCGGCTTGCCTCAGTAGGAGAAACGGGCGCGGCCCCGGCCGTGACAGGCTCCGTTGCGCCGTTTCCGGAGAGCGGCGCAGGGCAGGAGCGGCCCTCTTCAGTACGAGAAACCCGCGGGGGCGCGGCTGCGCCAGGCTCCGTTGTGCCCTTTCCGGAGGGTTGGAAGGGAATGACTGACGAGGAACTGATCGCGGCCCATCGCGACGGCTGGGGGCCGAGCCGGGATGAGGCCGTGGAAGAGCTGTTTCATCGCCACCACACACGCATCGTCCGCTGGTGCTATCGCTTCACTCGCGATCGAGAGTCGGGGCTGGACTTGGCGCAGGAAATCTTCATGCGGGCGTTCCGCAACCTGGACCGCTATCGTGGGGAATGCCGCTTTTCCACCTGGATCTACGTCATCGCGCGCAATCTGTGCATGAGCGCGTTGCAGAAACGCGCCTCAGAGCCGGTATGGGCGGCGAAGGCCATCACCACCGATCTTCCCGACGCGGCGGCCAGAAATATCCATGCAGCCGTTGAAACCGAGCAGGCTCGCGCCAGGAGCTGGCGTTTGATCCTGGAAACGCTCAACCAGACCGAAGCCAAGGTCATGATGATGCACTACGGCGAGGAACTCCCGCTCAACACCGTGAGCCGCCTGCTGGGGCTCACCAACAAGAGCGGCGCCAAAGCCTATATCGTCAGCGCCAAGCGCAAACTGAACGCGGTGTTGCGCACTACCGGGGCGAAAACGGCGGTTGCATGATTCTGTTCGCCGTTCAAGAGCCGGGTCTAAAATCAAGAAAGACCCCATGCAGACCATATTAGTGATCGACGATGACGAGAGCCTTCGCGACACCATCGGTCTGATGCTTGAGAAGGAGGGTTTCCGTCCGGTTCTTGTCGCCGACGGAGCCGCCGGATTGGAGCAGGCACAAGCGTCCGCGCCGAACCTGATTCTGATCGATCTGCGAATGCCGGGAATCAACGGTGTGGACGTGTGCAAACAACTGCGCGCCCGCGGCGCCACCACTCCGGTGATCGTGCTGAGCGCGCTCGGCGACGAGATCGATAAAGTGCTGCTGCTCGAAATCGGCGCGGACGATTACGTGGTCAAACCCTTCGGCACGCGGGAACTGCTGGCGCGAATCCGCGCGCTGCTTCGGCGCACGGGGCAGGGCCAGCCTGCCGCGCTTTCGTTTGGCAACGTCGAGGTGGATCTGGACCAAAGATTGGTTCGGCGCGCGGCGGATGAAGTACGAATGACGCGCGCCGAATTCAATCTGCTGGCCTTCTTTTTGCAAAATCCGGGGCGCGCGTTGTCTCGCGACGTGATTCTGAACTCCGTATGGGGCTATGAATCTTTTCCCAACACACGCACGGTGGATGCGCATGTTGTCCGGCTGCGGCAGAAACTGGAACCGGACCCGGAGACTCCGCGGCACTTTCTGACGATGCACGGCGTGGGCTACCGGTTTCTCCCATGAGCGCCGGCGCGCGGCTGACCATTCTGGTTGTGGACGATGCAGAGGACTGCGTGGCCACGCTGGAAGTGGCGCTTCAATCGCTTCCAGGAGTCCTGGTGCGCCCGGCGCATACGGCGGAGGAAGCTTTGGAAGTGCTGGCCGCCGAACATACCGCCGCGGTGATCACCGATATTCATCTTCCGGCGATGAGCGGGCTGGAATTCATAGCCCGCATCCGGCGCGATCCGAGATTCCCGGCGCTGCCGGTGATCGTGGTCAGCGCCGACTCCGACCCGGCCGCGCCACGCGCCGCAATGGATTCCGGCGCCGATGCCTACTTCGCCAAGCCGTTTTCGCCGGGAGCGGTTCGCAAGAAACTGGAGGAGCTGATTCATGCAAGGTAGATTGCTGTTGTCCGCCCTGCTGGTCTCGGCCGCGGCGCCATATGCCCGCGCCCAATCGCAAACATCCCCACCCGGCCAGCCCGCCGGTCCCGATATGCAGCAAGTGCTTCAACGGCTGGATCGTCTGGAGGAAGAGAACCGGGCTTTGATGACCGAGATCCGGGCTCTGCGGCAAGAGCTGGTATCGAAGCCCAGTTCCACCCCCGAGCCCGCCCCGGCGCAGAACGCGGCGGATGCAGAGGCCAAGGTTGAAGAGCGGGTAGAGGTTCAGGAGCAGCGCACGGCGCAACTGGATCAGGAAAAAATCTCCACCGAACACAAATTGCCGCTGACGTTCACCGGGATGCTGTTGGCCAATACCTTCTGGACCGGTACGGGAGGCGGAGGAACCGATAACCCGACCATCGCTCCTCCCGCCAGCGGACCGGCGGACGGCGGCGCGACCTTCCGGCAAAGCGTCCTGGGAGCTAAATTCGACGGACTCGATATCGTGGGCGGAGGAAAGATCACCGGATCGGTCTACGCGGATTTCTATGGAGGCTCCGGAACGGCCCTGAATCAGCTCATGCGCTTGCGGGTTGCTTCCGTGAATGCGATTTGGAAGAACACCACCGTCACCATGGCGCTGGACAAGCCGATCGTCGCCCCGCGAGAACCGGATTCTCTGGCGCAGGTAGGCGTGTCGCCGCTGACATCGGCCGGAAATTTGTGGTTGTGGCAGCCGCAAGTCAGGGTGGAGCAGCGGTTTCAATTCGGCGATCAAGCCGGCTTGCGCGCGCAAGCGGGAGTGTATGAAACCTCGGAAAGCGGCACGGGGCTTTCGGGGACGGAGTATGCGAGCTCGCTCGCGAAATCCCGGCCAGGATACGAGGGACGCTTCGAATTCTGGAAAGCGGACGGGGAGAATCGCCGCTTCGAAATTGCCCCCGGATTTCATTTCAGCTCGTCGCGAGTCTTGGGTGAGTCCGCCCCCTCGCAGATCTTCTCCATCGACTGGCTGATCCGGCCTTTCCGCCGATTGGATTTCACGGGACAATTCTTTCAAGGAGAGAACGTTGGGGTGTTGGGCGGCTTGCGGCAAGGCGTCAGTATTCTGGACGATTACCATGTGCAATCCGTGGGAGCAGCGGGAGGATGGGCGCAGGTGACGCTGCGAATTACCCAGCGTCTGAGCCTGCATATCTACGGAGGGCAGGAAGACGACCGTAATCGCGACTTGAACGCCGGCGAGATCGCCAAGAACCAGATTTATGCGGGCAACCTTATGTACCGGCTGGGCTCGAACGTGGTCACGGCGTTTGAAAGCTCGCAGACGCGAACCACGTATTTGGGTTCGGGAACCAGGATCTTTCCACATTATGACCTCGCGGTTGCATATCTGTTTTAGCGTACTTGGCGTTGCGATCCTTACGGCCCTGCCCTCCACGGCCGCCACGGTCACGGGCAAGGTAGAGTTGCGCGACTCGCGCGAGGCGTCGGTGCGCAAGAAGATGGACTTTTCGGGCGTAGTGGTGTGGCTGGAGCCGCTGGGCCCCAAATCAGTGCCCGCCAAGCCGGTCATGGCAAAGACGCCGCGTGCCAGAATGCTGCAGAAGGATAAGACGTTCTCCCCTCATGTTTTAGCGATTCCGGTGGGCGCCAGCGTGGAATTTCCAAATTTTGATCCCATTTATCACAACGCGTTTTCGAATTACGATGGGAAGACTTTCGATCTGGGCCTGTATCCTCCCGGGAAGACCAAGAGCGTCGTATTTTCGCGGCCTGGAATCGTGCGCGTGTTTTGCAACATCCACGCCACAATGAGCGCCGTGATCGCTGTGCTGGAAACGCCTTACTTCGACGTCAGCAAACAGAACGGAGCCTTCCAGATGGCCGACGTTCCCGAGGGGGACTACCGGCTTCACATTTTTCACGAACGCGCGACGGCTACTACGCTGGACGCTCTGGCTCGGCGCGTTACGGTGGCCGGCGAACGCATGTCGTTGCCTCCGATTGCGATCTCCGAGAGCGGCTATCTGGCGATACCGCATAGCGACAAGTTCGGCCACGAATATCATTCGGCGCCCGACGACAATGGCGTCTATCCGGCGGTAAGAAAATGAGGCCGGCGGGTAAGAAAATGAGGCCGGCGGTGAGAAAATGAGGCCCAGGCTCGGGTCAGTGTCGCTGCGGTGGAGGATCCTGTTCTCCACCTCGATCGCCATTACGGTCCTGTTCGGCGCGCTGGGATGGATTCTGCAGCAGCAGTTTGGGAACGTAGCCGCCTCCAGCCTGGAGCAGGAAGTGCGGGCCAGCTTTCAAGCGTACGACTCGCTGTGGAACGCACGCGCGGACCAGCTTGCAACCGTGAGCCTGGTGCTGAGCCGCTTGTATCAAGTGCGCGCCGCGTTCGGCACTGGCGATACCGCGACCATTCGTGACGCCGCAGGGGAGGTGTGGGACAAACTGACGGATGATCCCAAAACGCTGTTCCTGATTTCCGACCCGGTAGGCGGAGTGATCGCCCTGGTCAGTCCTCGAGGGGATTTGACCGAAGCTCCTTTTGTGCGCGCAGCCTCGAAGCAGTTTCCGAAGCAGGCGCGCGGACTGGTGGTGCTGGATGGCCACCTGTTTCAAGTCGTCGTGACGCCGGTGTACGTAGCCAGCGGAGAAGGCGACGCGCTGCTGGATGTTCTGGTAGTGGGAACCCCCGTGGACGCGAGCCTGGGCCAGGCGCTGAAAGCATCCACCGGCGGCAGCGACTTCGTGTTTCTTGTGAACGGACACGTGGCGGCGTCGACGCTGGACCCTCGGGCCCAGGGAGAAATTGAAGGCGGCCGTGTGGCGGCGCAAGAAGAGCGGGTGTCGATTGCCGGATCGGACTACTATCAGTTCGCCTCGGTTCTCGGTGACGTGCAGGGGAACCCGGTAGGCGAAATCCGCATCCTGCGCTCCTTCGACGCCGCACGCTCCCGCATCTCCCAAATGCGAGAGCGCCTTGTGATCCTGTGGATCGGGGCGATGGTCGCCGGCGTCCTGCTGACTTATTTACTGGCGGGGCGGCTTCTCAGGCCAGTGGAAGCGCTGGACCGCGCCGCCGCCGAAATCGGCAAAGGCAACTACGACGTGCGCATGCCGGCGCAGGGCGGTGACGAGATCGGACGCCTGGCGGCAACCTTCAACAGCATGTGCGCTTCGATCCGCAAGGGGCGCGAAGATCTGATCCGGCAGGAGCGCATTTCCACCATTGGGCGGTTGTCTACGTCGATCATTCACGATCTGCGCAATCCGCTGGCCTCGATTTACGGCGGTGCGGAAATGCTGGTGGATACCGATCTTACACCGGAGCAGGTGCGGAGGCTGGCGGCCAACATTTACCGCTCCTCGAGGCAGGTCCAGGATCTGCTCCAGGAATTGGCAGACGTCGCCGAAGGCCGGGCGCATGCTCGCGAGATCTGCCGTTTGCGCGAGGTGATCGCAGCCGCCTGCGCTCCGGTCGCGGCCAGCGCCGAGGCGCATCATGTGACCATCGAGATTGAGGCGCCGGAAAGCATCGAGTTGCCGCTCGACCGCTCCCCCATGGAGCGCGTGTTCCAGAACCTGATCGCCAACGCGGTCGAAGCGATGCCTGAAGGCGGGTCAGTCTCGATCCGAGCGGAGCGGAAGGATTCCGAGGTGATCGTCAGCGTGGAAGACACCGGGCCGGGCGTTCCGGCGTTGATTGCCACGCAGCTTTTTCAGCCGTTCGTCACCGCGGGAAAGAAAAACGGCCTGGGTCTCGGGCTGGCGCTGTCGCGTAAGACCGTACTTTCGCACGGCGGCGATCTTTGGGCCGAGGGCAGGAACGGCGGCGCGCGATTCGTGATGCGGCTGCCGGCTTGAGGGCCCCAGGGCCCACTTGGATTATCCCGGGGCCTACACGGGCTAACAGGAACACGCCGTATCCCAGAGCGTCACTGAGTGCGGCAGAGTGATCCTCCATGAGAGGAATCGAAGGCCGACAGTACTCTTCCAATGTCTGGAACAGGCAGGTTCTTGACACTACCACGCCGGACCGGCTGTGAAGCAAGCGCCTCCCGGCACCGCGATCGAGCGCGCGGGGAGAGGGGTAGAGGAGAGCATGAATTTGAGCAACCGAGGTTTTCAGAGCGGCAGGCTTGTTGTGTTGACCGCAGCCCTGATATTGGCTCCGGCGTTGGCGTCCGCGAGTACTTCGTTCGGTCAATTCGGATTTTCGGGGCCAGGAATTATGGTGTTTAACTCGCTCGGCGCGGGATACATCCAGTTCTGCACCGAAGCCGATCCTACCTGTGATCTGGCGTCTTCGACAGGAGACTTTAACGTCAGCGGTCCGGGCACCGGCTCCTTCTCTGGATTAACAAACACGGACACGGGAACGATCGAGAATACAACGGATACCTCGCCGGGCAGTGCACCGTTTACGTACGCTCCCGTTGGTGTGCCGGTGAGCATCGACAACTATCTGTCCCTAGCGGGCTTCCCCACCTGGGATTTTCAACTCAATATGCTGGCGCCGGCCACCTGCGTTTCAACTGCGACACAAGTGTGTTCAGGTCCGTTCGAGTTGAACCAGGCAGGGCCGAACGTGTCCGTCACCATGGTCGTTTTCGGAACGCTCATCAATACAGGGAACGGCACCATGTCCGCTTTCGATCTCGCGTTTACCGGCCAATATCTGAACACAACGATCGCGGCGGTGGAAGCCGCGGGAGCCACCCCGGCGGGAGTCTTCTCAGATTCCTGGTCCGGAACCGCGGATGTGACGGCGACCTCCGAGCCCGGGTCAGCATCGACAATGCTTTTAGCCGGTGGAGGACTGATCGCGCTACGCCTCCGTCGCAGGCGCGGAGTTTAAGGTTCGCTCGCAAGCGTCCGGCGCATACCTTCCCTCCGAGACGGCTTTAGCGCCGGTACGACCGAACTGCGTGCTCCCCCCGATCAGGACGGCTCCGAGGATTGTCTTTCCAGCGCGCCCGGCCGGACCGGCGTTGCCGCATCGCGCCCGGCGACCGTCGTCCATTCTCTGACATACCAGCGTTTTACTAATCCATTCGCGACGTAAGGGTCGGCGAGGGCAAATCGCTCTGCAACCTCGGAGGAGTCGCCTTTGAAAATCAGTACTGCGCCGTCTACAGGGTTAGCCAGCGCGCCGCCGAGAACAAGCTCTCCCCGGTCGCTGGCCCTCCAAGCGAGTTCAAGATGGGCCTGACGAAAAGCTGCGCGCCTCGACAAGTAGTCTTCGGCGGCTTCGTAAAACAGAAGATAGTGCAAATGGTCTACCTCACCGCGGCTTACGCCGCCGCACCAGGCGCTTGCGTTGCCGGCGGGCGACCGTCGGCGGGGCAAAGGCCTGCTCCAGCAGATCGGCCTGTTCCCGCTGATGTTGCTTGATGAGGCCCGGAGCCGGGCTGGCGCTTTCCGGCCGTCCCGCGTAGCCGATCACGTGTTTGAACGAGAGCATGGGTGTAATATGGCCGCGAGCGAAGGCCCACGCGCCCATATTGCGCGGCTCCTCCTGCGCCCAGATCACGTGCAAAGCATTGGGATAGCGCTGAAGCACCGCTGCGAACTCAGGCTCCGGGAAAGGATAAAGCTGTTCCAGGCGCACGATGGCCGCGCCGACCTGAGGATGCGCCTCGCGTGCGGCAAGAAGCTCGTAATAGATCTTGCCGGTACAAACCAGGATTCTCCGAACGGCGAGCGGATCGGTCACGGTGGTGTCGTCCAGCACGGGACGGAAGACGCCGCTTGCCAGATCGTCAACGGTGGAAACCACCTTGGGATGACGCAGCAGGCTCTTGGGCGTCATCACGATCAGCGGCTTGCGCAAACCACGGCGGTCTGAACCTCCGCGCATCTGGCGGCGCAGCAAGTGGAAGTACTGCGCCGGAGTGGTGCAATACGCCACCTGCATATTCTTGTCGGCGCACATCTGCAAATAGCGCTCCAGGCGGGCACTGGAATGTTCCGGTCCGCCGCCTTCCTGGCCATGCGGAAGCAGCATCACCATGCCGGTAGGCTGGCCCCACTTGGATTCCGCCGAGGAAATGAACTGATCGATAATGATCTGCGCGCCGTTCGAGAAATCGCCATACTGCGCCTCCCACAGAACCAGCGCGAAGGGATCGGCGATGCTATAGCCGAACTCGAAGCCCACGACGCCGTACTCGCTCAGCGGGCTGTTGTAGACCTGGAACGCCGCCTGGCTGGGAGATAAATGTTGCAGGGGCGTGTATACACGTCCGTTCTCCACGTCGTGATATTCGGCGTGACGCTGGCTGAAGGTGCCGCGTCCCGAATCCTGGCCGCTGAGGCGTACCGGCGTGCCCTCCAGAACCAAGCTGCCGAACGCCAGCGTCTCGGCCAGAGCCCAATCGATGTGCGGACCTCCGTTGCGAGCCTCATGACGCCGCTCGACCACTCGCTCCAGCTTCGGATGCAGCTTAAAATCCGGGGGGAATGCCGTGATGCCGTCCAGAATCCGGTCGATCACGGTGCGCTCCACCGCGGTGGGAGGAAGATCGGCCGGCATGGCCTCGGGAGCCACGGGATTCATCTCCAGGAGCTCGTACTCTTCCTTCGTTTTTACGGTATGGTCGTAAATCTCGTAAAGACGCTGCTTCTGGGCTTCCTGCCAGCCTGCAACTTCCTCGGATGTAACGACGCCTTCCCGCGCCAGTTTCGCGCCATAGGTTGTCATCGCGGGAGTATGGGTCTGGATCTTACGAGCCATGATGGGCTGCGTAAAGCTGGCGTCGTCACCTTCGTTGTGGCCGTGCTTGCGATAGCAGACCATGTCGATCACCACGTCGCGGTGGAAGCGCTGGCGATAATCGTAGGCAAGCTGGACGGTGCGCAGGCACGCTTCCGGATCGTCGCCATTGACGTGAAAGATGGGCGCTTGAATCATCAATGCAACATCGGTGCAGTAGGGCGAGGAGCGGGCTGCTCCCGGACCGGTGGTAAAGCCAATCTGGTTGTTGATCACCAGGTGGATGGTGCCCCCGGTATCGTAGCCGTCGATCTGCGAAAAATTGAGCGTCTCGGCCACAATCCCCTGGCCGGCCATGGCCGCGTCGCCATGGATCAGCAGCGGAATCACGCGCTCCCGGACAAAGTCGCCCAAGCGGTCCTGCTTGGGGCGAACAATGCCTTCTACTACGGGATTCACGGCTTCCAGGTGACTGGGGTTGGCGGAGACGGAGACCGTAATCGCGTTGCCGCTGGACATCGTCCGCGTACTGCTGGCGCCAAGATGATACTTGACGTCGCCTTGGCCGTCGTTCAATTCCGGATCGATATCGCCTTCGAATTCGGAGAACATCTGCGCGACGCCCTTGCCGATCACATTGGCCAGCAGCGTCAGCCTGCCGCGGTGGGCCATGCCGATAAAGACTTCCCGCACCTGCGATGCCGCGGCACGCTCAAGCAATTCCTCGATCATGGCGATCATGGTCTCGCCGCCTTCGAGCGAAAAGCGTTTGTGGCCTTTAAACCGGTTGTCGAGAAACGCCTCGAATCCGGCTGCCAGCACGATCGATTGCAGCGCGCGCTTCCTGGCTACGGTATCGACGCTCCATTGGAGCGCCGCCGGCTCTATGCGCTGCTGCAGCCACAGGCGCTCCTCGACGGAATCGATGTGCATGTACTGGACGCCGATTTTCCCCGCGTAGGTCAGCCGCAGCCGGTCGAGCAAGGTGCGCAAAGTGGTGACGCCGAAAGCCCCCGCGTGAAAAGTTCGATCCAGATCCCAGATGGTCAGCCCGTGCGCGGACGGCTCCAGCTCCGGATAGGGAGGCCGCTGACTGCCCAGAGGGTCGATATCGGCGATCAGGTGCCCTCGCTCCCGCCAAGCGTCAATGAGCCGAACGACCGCGGCTTGCTTGACAGGGTCGGCATTGACCATCGGCGCGGCGGCTTGATCTGGCTCCCAGCGCAGCGGGCGGATGGGGATGTTCAAATCGGCGAAGATGCGGTCGTAGAAGCCGTCCTCGCCTTCGAGCAATGCCTGCAGCCGGGCCAGGAACAACCCCGATTCGGCGCCCTGGATTACACGATGATCGTAGGTGCAGGTGACCATCATCACCTTGCTGAGTCCAAGCGAAGTGCGAACTTCTTCGGGTACGCCGCGGTATTCAGGCGGGAAGTCGATGGCGCCGGTGGCGATGATCGCGCCCTGCCCCGGCATCAAACGCGGAATCGATCCGGCGGTGCCCACGGTTCCTGGATTGGTCAGAGAAATGGTGGCGCCTTCGAAATCCGCCACCGTGAGCTTGTTGGCGCGGGCGCGTTTCACCAGGTCGTCGTAACCTTCCAGGAACTGCGCGAAGTTCATCGCCTGCGCGTTCTTCACCGACGGAACCTTCAGCGACCGGGTGCCTTCCTTGCCCTCGACATCCACGGCAAGGCCGAGATTTATGCTCTTCCGCGCGACGCGGAAGGAGCCCTCGGCGGTTTCCGAGTAAGCCTGATTCAGCGCCGGAACGGCGTCTAGCGCGCGCACGATGGCCCAGGCCACCAGGTGCGTGTACGAAATCTTGCTTTGACCGGAGCCTGGTACAGCGCTGGTCCGATGCTGGTTGATCAGGCGCCGATTCTCGTCCATCACCTTTACCGGCATCACGCGCTGGCTGGTGGCGACGGGAACGCTGAGGCTCGCCGTCATGTTCTCGGCGATCCGCAGTGCCGGGCCGCGCAGGGGGACAAGCTGATCCCCTGCGGAAATAGGCACGGTTGGAGCTTCCCGCCGCGGAGGCGGAGCTAACGCGGTGGGAGCCTGCGGGGACGCTTCCACCACGGCAGTCGTCGAGCCGCTTCCGTCAAACATCTGCTTCCAGGACGTATCCACGGCTTGACGGTCGTGGGAATACTGCTGGAAAATCTCGTCTTCGAGCCAACTGTTGATATCGGGTTGTGAGGGATCCTGCATGTGGGCGAAGTACTTCTCGAAAGTACGTGTCTACTATGATACGAAAATGAACCGCCTGCTTGTGTTTTCCGATATCCATAACGACGCCCGCGCGCTGGAGCGGCTGATGGCCGCCGACGCCGAGTACTACTTCGCCGCCGGCGACCTGGTGAGTTGGGCCCGCGGCCTGGACAAGATGGGCGAAGTCATGAAGGCTCGCGCGGGTCGTGTTTACGTGCTGCCGGGGAATCATGAGTCGGAAGCAGATATCGCCGCGTTCAGCTCACGCTTTGGATTTGTAAACTTTCACGGAGGGACGTTAAAAGTCGGGGACGTGTACGTAGCCGGGTTGGGCTATTCGAGCCCCACTCCGTTCGACACTCCGGGCGAATATAGCGAAGGGGAAATGGCGCGCCGTCTGGCGAAGTTCGAGGGGCTGGATCCGTTAGTAATGATTTGCCATTCTCCGCCGCTCGATACCGCGCTAGACCGGGTGCACGAAGGGTTGCACGCCGGCAGCCGCGCGGTGCGCGATTTCATCGAAAAGGTCCAGCCCGCGCACTTCTTTTGCGGACATATTCACGAGGCTGAGGGAGTGGTCGTGCAGATGGGGCGCACCAGGGCGATGAACATGGGGAAAAAGGGATATTTATTGGAGTTGTAGACTAGCTCGGGGTGTAGACTAAAGGCATGGGAGCAATTCGAACCCCCGCAGGCACTACCGCGCCGGAACAAGCGTATCAGTTGGAACACCCTACCGCCGAGGTCATCCGCGCCCGCGCGGTGGAAGTCTTCGGCAAGGAAGAACTGGCCGCCGACTGGTTGCGCACGCCCCTCCCCATTCTCAATGGCTGCTCGCCGGAGCAGTACGCACTTTCACAGGATATTGCGAAACGCCGGGAGGTGCTCGTCATTCTCGGCCGCATCGATTACGGCATGTTTAGCTGATGGCGGTAATCCGCCTGCATGGCAGGCAGCGTGCGGCGTCCAACTACGACGGCTCACTCCTGTACCCTGGCCGCTGGAATCCGGTTGGTACGCCAATGCTTTATGCATCGACCTCGCTTTCCCTGGCTTGCCTGGAGATCCTGGTTCACCTGAGTCCCCGCCAAACTCCGGTGAGCTACGTTTACTCGAAGGGCAACTTTGAAGCCCTTAGCGGCGTCGAGGCGGAATACCTGGCTGTGACGGACTTTCGGGGCGATCTAAGGGACGTGGATTCCACACGGAGGGCTGGGCGCGGGTGGGCAATGCAAAGGCAGAGCCTTGGGCTGCTTGTGCCCTCTGTGATCATCCCGACCGAAATGAACGTCTTATTGAACCCGCTGCATCCCGCGTTCGAAGCGCTTACCTGGGGCAATCCGGAGCCGTTCGAATTCGATTCGCGTCTTGTCAAGACTTAGATTCAAAGCTCCATTGCAGGCGCTTGCTACACTATTCTTGGAATGACCCTCGACGAACTACAAAGGGAGTACGTCTCGCTCCGCCAGCAAGCCGACGCTGTGCGGAGCTATCTTTGACGTCCCTTCCCGCAAAACCCAACTAGCCAAGCTCGAAGAACAGATCAACGCGGCTGATTTCTGGTCGAACCCCGAGACCAGCCAGAAGATCATGCAGGAGCGCAAACGCGTGGAGGAACAGATCGCCCAGGGGCTGCGCATCTCCACCCTGACCTCCGATCTGGACACGCTGTTTGAACTCGCGCAGGAAGGCGAGAATGTCAACGGCGATCTGGAGCGCGAAATCAGAGGCCTCTCCACCTACCTGGAAGGGCTGGAGACGCAGATGCTGCTCTCCGGCGAAAACGACGCCCGCAGCGCCATCGTCACCATCCACCCCGGCGCGGGCGGTACCGAAAGCCAGGACTGGGCGGAGATGCTGCTGCGCATGTACCTGCGCTGGGCGGAGCGCCAGCGTATGGAAACCGTGGTTACCGATCGCCTGGAAGGTGAAGGCGCGGGCATCAAATCCGTCACCTTTGAAGTCAACGGCGAAAACGCCTACGGCCTGTTGCAGAGCGAAGTTGGCGTGCACCGGCTGGTGCGCATTTCTCCCTTCGACGCCAACGCGCGCCGGCACACTTCGTTTGCCTCGGTGTTTGTGTATCCGCAAATCGACGACGAAATCAAGATCGACATCCGGCCCGAAGATCTGCGCGTGGACACCTTCCGCGCTTCCGGAGCCGGAGGCCAGCACGTCAACCGAACCGATTCCGCGATCCGCATGACGCACTTGCCGACCAACATCGTGGTGCAATGCCAAAACGAGCGGAGCCAGCACAAGAACCGCGCCAGCGCGATGAAACAGCTTCGCGCGAAACTCTACGAGCATGAAATGGAAAAAAAGCGTGTCGAGGAGCGCAAGGTGGAGGATGCCAAGCTCGGCATTAACTTCGGGAGCCAGATCCGCAGCTATGTGCTCGCGCCCTACCGGCTAATCAAGGATCATCGCACCAAGCTGGCAGTGGGCGATGTAGACCGCGTGCTGGACGGCGATCTTGACGCGCTGATCCACGCATTCCTCGCCTTCAAGAAGACAGGCAAGACCGCCTCAGACAAAGATGAGCCCCTTGATTAAAAATCGCTCCAGCGAAAACCCCAGTGGGGCAGGCGATCTTGTCGCCTGCCATCCTGCAGGCCGCAAGAGGGAGGCGGGGGACAAGATCGCCCACCCCAAAGCCGAGATGTTTTTCATCACTAGTTTGCGGCCCGGAAACCGATACAGCGCCGTGACCAAAGGGAGTGGTCACGCGGCAATAGGAAATGCAGGGCCTATCGATTAAGCAAGCGGCGGAAAAGATCCGCTCCGGCGGATTGGTGGCCTTCCCCACGGAAACCGTCTACGGGCTGGGAGCGAACGCCCTCGATGCCGCCGCGGTTCAAAAGATTTACGATCTGAAAGGCCGCCCCGCCGCGAGCCCGCTGATCGTTCACGTTGCCTCCATCGAGATGGCGCGGGAGATCGTTTCGGAGTGGCCGCCTCTCACCGAAAGCCTGGCTCAAAGGTGGTGGCCGGGGCCGCTAACGCTGGTGCTTCCCAAGAGGCCCATGATTCCGGACATCGTCACCGCGGGCCTTCCCACGTTGGGAGTCCGAATGCCCAACCATCCCATCGCTCTTGAGCTGATCAAGGAAGCCGGCGTGCCGATTGCGGCTCCCAGCGCCAACAAATTCATGGAGCTTTCGCCGACCACAGCGGAACACGTCCGAGTCGCATTCGGCGAATCGGTTGAAGTGCTTGACGGCGGCCCCGCGCAGGTGGGCATTGAATCCACGATTGTCGGCATCGAGAACGGCGAGATGAAGCTTCTGCGCCCGGGAATGATTTCTCTGGGCGAGTTGCAAGCTTGCGCGGTGCCATCGAGCGGCGAGCCCCACCCCGCTCCCGGAATGCACCCGCGGCATTACAGCCCGCGGACGCGTCTGCTCCTGGTGGAACATCCGCGCGATCTCCCCGATCGCCGTGGAGCCTATGTGTGGCGCAAGAAGTCGGGGCTTGCCGCTTGCAGCCATCGTATGCCCGAAAATCCGGCCGCTTATGCCGCGCAACTTTACGCGGTTTTGCATAAGCTCGATCAGGAAGGCTGGCCCTGGATCGGCGTCGAAGCCCCGCCCGACACGCCGGCATGGGCCGCGATCCGCGACCGCCTCCAGCGAGCTTCGGAACGGTAGAAGGGCGTGATACGTTGACGTGCTGAGCGGCGTCGCTTGCTAAGTAACAGCCCGCAAAACGGAGCCCGAGTCGCGGCAAGCGGAACTGTTCCTTCGGGAATTGAGGGCCGCGACCGGCCCTTTGCGGGCTTGCTAGCGGCGACATAGCTTTATCGTCTAGGAAAGGGCGCGGCGGGTCGAAAGATAGACAACCTCTAGCCCGCTTATCTCACAGGTGATTCGGAGGTGAGCAATGTGGACCAGGAGCGTGCTTACCCGAGGCATTCTGGAGGCCAGCGAAAAAGTGGGATCGATTTGGTCGTGTAGGAGGGGCAGGGGTGGCTCGCCGAGGGCTT
>DASXEY010000063.1:0-101107 GCA_036489835.1 Bryobacteraceae bacterium
CAATCACCATCACCGCAACCACGGCGATCAAAATCGCCAGCACGATACTGAGCCACAGCAGGAACGGTCTCCACGGGAAGCGTTGCTTCTCGCGCTTCAGCACCAATAGATAGCTCAGGAAGATGCCGAGGAAGAACAGCATGCACATCGGCACCGCGAACAGCATCAGATTGAAGACATCCGGGGTCGGCGTCACGATGGCCGCGACGATCACGATCCCCAGAATCGCGTAGCGCGAATGATTCAGCAGGAAGCTCGGCGAAACCACCCGCAGCAGCGTCAGCATGAACAGCAGAACCGGCAGCTCAAACACCAGGCCGATCCCCAGCATCACATCGACGAACTTATCGAAATAATTCTCGATGGTGATGAGCGGGAGCACGCCCACGTCTTTTCCAAGACCGAACAAAAACGCCATTCCGTACCGGAAGGCGATGAAATACCCGAAACATCCGCCCAGAATGAACAGCCCGGCGGTTCCCAGAACAAACGGGATCGCCCACTTCTTCTCGCGCTGGTACAACCCCGGCGAAATAAAGCCCCACACCTGCCACAGAATCCACGGCGACCCCAGGAATAGCGAAGCGACCACCGGGGTCCACACCCAGATGATCTGGAAATTTTCCATCGGGTCGATGGAAATGAAACCGGCGCCCGGGATTCCCGTCGCCTTCATTGCGGCGCGGCCCGGCGACAGGATGATATCGAACAACTGGTTGCTGAAGAAGACGCACGCCAGGAAGACGACGCCGAAACCATACAAAGCTTTAATGATGCGCGAGCGCAACTCTTCCAAATGCTCGAGGAACGACATGCGCAGCATGCCATCGTCCTCGTCCGGCTCATCAGGCGGAGGAGGCGGCGGAGGCCTGCGCGAACCGCCCCCGCTCGCCAGCGCCGGCGGATGGATAATCTCCGCAGGCGGCGGCGCGTGAGGTTCGTCGCGAAACGAATCGGTATGATCCGGAGGCAGTTCTCCGCCGTTTCCTTCGTTCATCTCAAATTAAACTTCTAAGCCGTCTGACTAACTTTGCTTCTGTACCGTCTCGGTGGATTCCGAACGGGGGACCGTGTCCTCAACCGGCGGCAGCGCTGCAATAGCCGCGCCCGTGGTTTCGGTGGTCCCGTGTGATTCGACGCTCGATGCTTCTAAAGCGCCTACTGTGGAAGGGTTGGTGGTGACGGAAGTTTCATGAGTAACCGCAGGGGTGTGATAACGGTCCTCATCGTACGACGAATCGCTGTAGTCGAAATGCTTCGCCAGATCCCTGACGGTGCTGTGCGTAGCTTCTTTCAGCGAATCGCTCTCCCGCTCCAGGGACTGCATTTCGCGCTCGAACGACGACTTCAAATCGCTCGAAGCGCGGCGGAACTCGGTCAATGCTTTCCCGAGCGTCCGGCCCAGTTCTGGAAGCTTCTTCGGCCCAAACAGAACGAGGGCAAGCAGAAAGATGACCATCATTTCCGGTACACCTAGCGTACCCATCTTGTGCCCTCCTGATAATCATCATAACAGATCGGTACGGTTAGGAGACTCCGGCACTTTGCCCCTTCAAAATCCTGTGGGGCAGGCGATCTTGTCGCCTGCCATCCCGCGGCGCGGAAGCGGGTTTCTTCGAAGCGCGCCAGCTATTGGCCGCTCCCTCTGGCGCGCATAATCACGCTGAACACCCGGCGAGTCGTCTCGTTCTTGCCGTCCAGATCCAGAGCGCGCCGGATCTCCAGTTCGGCGCGCTCCACACTGCCCATAAGGTACAACGCGTAGCCCAAATTCGCATGATTGATGGCGCTGCGAGGCAGCAGCTTGACGGCCTGTTCCAGATCCCCAATCGCGGCCGGAACCTGATTCAGCCTCAAATATTCCGTGCCCAGCAAACTGTAAGCATAAGGAACCGCGGAACGTTCCTTCAGCGCCAGCTTCAATTCGTCGATGGCCTTGTTGTGGTCGCCCATGGCGGCAAGATTCTGCGCCTTTTTCAGGAGCTTTGCGCCCTTGCCCGAGACCGGGTGTTGAAGTTGCTCCACCGAGACCGTCCCAGCGGGTTCGGACATCTGCGGATCCGGCGTGTGCGGGCTGTTGTAGAAAATCTGGTTGTTCGTGGCCGCCTCCGGAGAATCCTCCGCGCGCGCCAGCGTTGTCAGCTGAGGAATTTTAACCATCTGCCCCATGACAGGCGCCAGAATCAGACCGGACATCACATAGAGCACCGCAAAGGGCACGCCAAACCGTCGCATAAAAACACGTCCTCCTGGATTGGATTTCTCTGCTGTTGCGTCAGTGACGGAGACCTTGCAGGAATCTAGCCCGCAAAGGGCGGTCGCGGCCCTCAATTCCCGAAAGCAACATCTTCGCTCGTGGCCGCGACCCAGCTCCGTTTTGCGGGCTATTACCTTGGAGTCCGCAAAGGGCGGTCGCGGCCCTCAAATTCCCGAAAGCAACATCTTCGCTCGTGGCCGCGACCCCGCTCCGTTTTGCGGGCTATTACCTAGGACTCCGCAAAGGGCGGTCGCGGCCCTCAATTCCCGGAAAGCAACATCTTCGCTCGTGGCCGCGACCTCGCTCCGTTTTGCGGGCTATTACCTTGGAGTCCGCAAAGGCAGTCGCGGCCCTCAATTCCCGAAAAGCAACATCTTCGCTCGTGGCCGCGACCCAGCTCCGTTTTGCGGGCTATTACCTAGGAGTCCGCAAAGGGCAGTCGCGGCCCTCAATTTCCGGAAAGGAACAACTCGCTCGTGGCCGCGACCCAAGCTCCGTTTTGCGGGCTGTTTTAACTTAAGAGCTAAGGGACCGCACATCAAAGTAGCGGCTAAGTTGAAAGGGAACCAACGACGGGGTTTCGAAGAGAGCGATGAACCATCGCCTATCTACGCTCTCAGCTTATCCGAGGAGCGTAGCGGCGTCCAATTCATTCTGTTTATAAGCCCGATGTAGGGCCTACTGTATCTGTACTTTAGGTGTTACAGACATACCCGGACGAAGCGCGTGATCGTCATTTTGTCCCGGGTCGATGGAGATGCGCACGGGAATTCGCTGCACCACCCGCACGTAATTTCCAGTGGCGTTTTCAGGCGGCAGCAGGCTGAACTTGGCTCCGCTGGCGCCGGCGATGCGTTCCACTTTCCCCTTATAGGTTCGGCCATTGGCGTCCAGCTCGAACGTAACTTTCTGCCCGATGCGCATATCCTTCAGCTGCGTTTCCTTGAAATTGGCCGTCACCCAGATGTCGTCCAGCGCGATGATATACATCAATTGCTGGCCGACCGCGATGTTCTGTCCGGGATCCACCGCTTTCCTGCCAATGATGCCGCTGATCGGCGCGGTGATGGTCGCGTAGCTCAAGTTCAGCTTGGCCTGCTCGACATCCGCCCTCCGTTGCGCCACGCGAGCAACCGCAGCCTGGGCGCGAGCCTCCGTGCTCTTCACCTGGGACGGTCCCGCCGCAGCCGCCTCCACCTGGGCATCCGATTCGCTCACCCGAGCCTTGGCTTCCTCCACCGATTTCTCGGCAGCGGAAACATTCTGTTGAGCCTCCGTCACGGCGGCTTGCTGGGCTTCCACAGTGGCGGCCGCCGCTTGTTCGGCTGCAACGGCTTGATCGAAGGTCTGTCGGGAAATCTCGTCCTTGGCCACCAGGCCGCGATAGCGCTCGACATCCTGCGCGGCTTTGTTCCGATTCGCCTGGGCCACGCGAACATTCGCCTGCGCCAGCACCAGCCGGGATTGCGCCGCGCCCAGCTGTTGCTGAGCATAGCTGACAGCGGCCGTCGCATTCTCCCGGGAAGAACGCGCCCCGCTGAGCGTGCTGGAGCTTGAAACCGAAGCCGCGGGAATATCGCTGCGCGCGCCCTCAAGCGTAGCTTCCGCGTCGGCCAAATCGGCCTGCGCCTTGGCCAGAGCCACTTCCAGATCTTTCTTGTCCAGTTCCACCAGGACGTCCCCCGCATTGACGTGAACTTCGTCATGCGCTTCCACCGCAACGACATATCCGGAAATACGCGAACTCACCGGAACGATGGTGCCATCGATCTGCGCGTCGTCGGTGGATTCCACCACCGACAGCTTCAGCCACACCAGATAGCCGCCCACGCCCAGCGCTGCCAGCACCACCAGCACGACGATCCACTTGATCGCCGAGCGCGCCCCGCTCCCCTTTGCAGGCGCTTCGCGGATTTCCTTCTCCGTCACTTCCGCCATCCGTTATTTTCCTCCCGTCACAGCAGGATTGTTAGATGCTCCGGGTGCGGCCGAAGACCCGCTTCCCAGGAACTGTTTGAGCGATGTCTCGGTTGAGCCCACCGCCCTCGCCAGCGAAACTTTCGCCAGATTATGCATATACATCCCGTTGATCAGATCCTGATTCGCCGCCGCGACAGCTTCCTGCGCCTGCACTGCCTCCAGGTTGTCCGTGACCCCCGCCGCAACCCGGTCGCGGGCCTGCGTTAAAGTCTGATTGGCCAGGTCCAGATTGTCGCGAGCCAGGCTCACCTGGTTTGCGGCAGTATTCAAATCCAGCAGCGCCGTGCGCACCTCGAAGTCGATCTTGCCGCGCAGGTCTGCCAGGTCATTGCGGCGGCGCTCGATCTCCGCGTCCGCCGAGGCTTGGTCGGAACGGATCCGTCCGCCGTCGAAAACATTGATGCTCACCGTGCCTGTGACGGTGAACGTCCCGTGGGACTGCGCCAGGGAAGGCCCGATATCGCCGTAGTTCGCGCTCAGGTTCCCGGTGGGAAGGCGCTGGGCGTTGGACGCCTGCCGGGCGATCTCAGCCGCATGCAGCTGCGCTTCCCCGCTCCGGTAATCCGCACGCGCTTCGTAGGCTTTGCTCAGCAGATTGGCCGGATCCAGGTTCTCGATGGGCCGGTACGGAGCTTCGTCCGCTGTATCGAAATCCTGGCCGGAAGGCAATCCGATCGCCCGCGCCAGGACCAATTTATCCTTGGCCAGTTGATTTTGCAGGATCAGCAATCGCTGCTGCTGGGTCTTTAATTCGACCTGCGCGCGCAGATCGTCGATAGCCGGCAAGATGCCAGCCTGGTGCCGGTCGTGTGCCAATACGGCCAGTGCATCGGCCGTCGCGATCTGCGTCCGGGTGACGTCGATGCGGCCTGCGTCGGCCAGGATCGTGACATAGCCGGCGGCAACCGACTGCGCCACCAGGTCGCGGCCGTCTTCCACCGAAAGTTGCGCCGCGCGGGCGTTCTCCACCGCGGCTTTCAGGTTCTTGAACGCAGTCCAATCGAACACGGGCACGTTCGCAAAGGCTCGGGCATCGGTGTACGAGAACGGCCCCACGACCGACGGAATACCGGGAAAGCGCAGCCCGTAGACCGCCAGACTGATCTGCGTCTCGTTTTCGGCGACGGCCGCGGTAACATTCGGGAGCAGAGCGCTCAGGGTGCGCAACCGGTCCGCCCGCGCCGCGCTGGTTTCCGTGCCGCGCACCAGCATTCCCAGGTTGGTTTTGAGGGCCCGGTCGATGGCGTCCTGAAGGGTCAGCTTCAGGGGCGTGGAACTGGCCGTGCCGGTGGCCACGCTGCCGTTAAATTGACCGCTGTCGGAAAAATGGATTCCTCCGGAGGGAACCTCGGGCCGCTGCGAGGCCGGGGGCGGAAACTGCCCGTAGGCCTGGAGGGCAGCCAAAGCCAGGGATGCAAGGATTGGGATGGGTGTCCTGAGAAGCTTCATTTTCGATTCGCCTGTGCGGCTCCGAGCCGCGAAGGTGGGACTTGTATCTGATTATAGCGGGTGCGGATGGAGCGGCGGCTTTAAGGCATCGAAGTACGTCTCCCGCCCAGGTGGAAACGCAGTTCCAGAGAGGCGTCGATCAAGCCAATCCGGCCGCCGGCCAAGATCCGGCTCAGGCCCGATCGGATCGAACCAGGAAAAGATCGAACCGCCACAGCGACGGCTAGCGGCTTACTTCTTTTCCGGCGGAATCATGCCCCCGAAGGTAATTGCCGAATGGACGTCGTTCTGAAAATCCGCCTCGCCGAAAGCAACCGAGGATTGCGCCGAATAAGCCGCGTAGTTTTGATACTCGGCCGTGACGCTAAGCCCGGGGCTATCGCGAAGGATGGAGCGGGCTCCAGGAATCGAAATTAAACTTGCCTGATGCCGCTCCAGATCGAAGCGGTAGGGCATGACGAATTCGCGGTCGCCGAGCTTCACGGCCTTGTAGTCAAGCGTAAGATCGAAATCTCTGAATTTGGATTCAGCGGGGAAATCGGACATATGCGTTTCCACGCGCAGGACCGCCTTGCTCTCGGCGTCAGCGTAGATCAGGCCCTGGTAACCCTCAACCAACTCCCGCCGTTCGACACCGTCGAGGACGCGTGCCCCATGCCCTTCCGGAACTTCAAACGAGAGACAAGCACGGCCCGGCCGCGCAGCCTGCTGGAGCCAGCCCAGCCGAAACTTGCTAAGGTGTCGGGGGCAAAGATGCGGCCGAGCACGGCGCTAAACTCGCCGACAGAAATCGTTCCGTAGTCTTGATCCACAAGCTTTACGCCGCGAGGCGAGTTGCCCTCTGACTTCAGAACCCTATAATTCTCCCGGTTCCCGGCGACGGTGAGTTCTTCCTTCATCGCAACAACGGCCGGGCTCTTCTGCTGCGTGACCCGGATGCAGGTGTAGTCCGGAAGGCTGCGCGCGTAGTCAAGCGCGTACTCTTGAATACCCGCAAGGGCTTTGTCCCGCTCGTCTATCGAAGGGGCCGTTTGACCGTCACGAGCCGTTATGCTGCTTGAGAACGCTCCCAGCGCCACAACGGCCGCGCCTGCAATCGCCCGCATCATCTTGCGTCTTCCTTTCTCCGCTTGGGGAACCAATTCGTACAGGAATACTTGCTCCTCGCAAATCGCTTCGCTCGATTCATCGGACAAGCCATCGGTTAATGAAGCCCCGTTCGACAATTTCGATCATGTTGGCATAATGGGCCTCTTCGCTGGGGGAGAGTTTGGCAAGAATTCGGAATTGGTTTACGAAGAGAAGACGCTCTGTTTTGGTCACAGAGCGAGTCTATCAGTTCTCGCTGGTGGCAACATAACGTTTATGTGGGGCTATCCGGGACCTTCCGTGAGCCCGCCGAGGTCGCGCCGGTCGCTAGACGATTTCATATTCTGTAGTCGCATAGCAACGACTAACAACGCAAGACTGACGCCGCGCTCGATGACGTGATACTGTATCATTACAGAGATACAGTTTGGGCGATGCTCATCAAGCTCTCAACTTCCGCCGGCCAGCCTCTATACCTCCAGTTGATGCAACAAATTCGCCACGCCATTGAGACCGGGGCCTTGCGCGACGGCGACCAGCTTCCAGGCATTCGGACGCTTGCGGAGGAACTGGTGGTCAGCCCCGGCACTGTAGCGAAGGCGTATTCGGAGCTAGAGCACGAAGGCGCTCTGGCACTCCATCACGGAGCGGGAGCATTCGTTTGTGTAAATCGTCGGACTCGACGCTTTGGCGACCGTGTTCAGGCAGCGCGGGAGCGCGTGGACCATCTGATCCTAAGACTGCGCGATGAGGGGTTGCTGGATGACGAAATCAGGAGACTGTTCGAAGGTGGCCTGCT
This sequence comes from Bryobacteraceae bacterium, assembly GCA_036489835.1. Lineage (GTDB taxonomy): Bacteria > Acidobacteriota > Terriglobia > Bryobacterales > Bryobacteraceae > Palsa-187. The sequence continues at coordinate 7,575 of DASXEY010000063.1, forward strand.
GCTGCCGAGGGTCGAGACCGTGGGGAAGCGATGACCTGTTCACCAGCGATCGAGACAGCCGGACTCTGCAAATCCTATGGGTCAACCCGCGCAGTCCGAGACCTCAACCTGACGGTACAACCCAATCGGATCACAGCGTTTCTTGGCTTGAACGGCGCGGGCAAGAGCACAACGATCAAGATGCTTCTGGGAATGATAAAACCGACCGCGGGCAGCGGCACCGTCCTGGGCAGGCGAATTGACAATCCCGCGGATAGTGTGGCCATACGCCGGGCTGTGGCTTTCGTGAGCGAGGATAAGCGCCTTTACAGCTACATGACGGTGGAGCAGATCGTCAGGTTCACGAGCGGCTTTTTCCCCGGCTGGCGTTCTGATCTTGCAGCCGCTCTCATGCGGAAGTACGAACTGCCGCCGGGCCGGAAGGTCCGGCATCTTTCTAAAGGCATGCGCACGAAGCTGGATTTGCTGCTGGCGGTTTCGCGGCACCCGGCTCTTCTTATACTCGACGAACCGAGCGAAGGCCTCGATCCGCTTGGCATCGAGCAATTGTTGGAAACCCTGGTCACAGAGTGCGCTGACGGCACCACTGTGTTTTTCTCCTCGCATCAGATAGCCGAAGTGGAGCGAATTTCGGATCAGGTGTGCGTCATCCATAAGGGAGGCCTGGTCATGGACGCATCGCTGGACGCCTTGCGCCAGTCTTGGCGACAGGTCGATATAGTGTTCGCTTCTATTCCCGACCAGGCCGATTTTCAAATGGTTGGGGTTGAGCGCATCCGCACGCGCGGCCGACAAATGAGCATCGTTGCGAGCCGTAACGTGGAAGCAATCGTGGAAAGGGCCAGAGATTTTCAGGCGAGCACCGTCGACGTAACCCTGGTTGGTCTCCGAGAGATCTTTCTGCAGACAGTGGAGGAGAACTGAAATGCTCTGGTACAAAGCGTGGCTAGAGACGCGGACGCGGTTCCTAGTTGCTGTTGCAGGAATCACTGGACTTTGCTCGTACGTGGTCTACGAGCTCGGCCAGGATGTGACGCCAAGGTCGACGGTTGACCACTACTATTCCACGTTGCATTCAGGTCATCGGCTGATCGCCATCATGTGGCTTGTGGCCATGAGCCTCCTGATGATGGGCGGATTGGTGCAAGAAAAGGCGGCCGGCGTTTCCTCCTTCACGCTGGCGTTACCGGTTAGCCGCGCCCGGCTGATGGGCGTCCGCATCTGGGCGGGCCTGACTCAGGCCGCTGCTCTGGCAGTCCTTCCGTGGATCGTTATATCAGCCGTGTTCAGCGTTGCCGGGTGGCCGATCTCCCTGTTCCAAGTCCGCTTTTACCTCCTTCTATTGGCCGGCGGCGGAATAGTATTTGCCGGTGTGGCGGTCCTGATCTCTTCGCTCGTCGATGGTCAGTACACGGCCCCGATGCTGGTGCTGGGCGTGCTTCTTTTTTGCGCAAATGCCCCCAGATCGCTGAATTCCGTAAATCCGCTGGTATTCATGTCCGGCCGAGACTATATGGCGCGCCCCGACATGCTGGCCGGACCCATACCGTGGGCTCGCCTTGCGGCCAACGTAGGTGCCGCGGCCCTTTTCATGTTCGGGTCCGTGAAGGTCGTGCAAAACCGAGACTTTTAGAAAACCTCTCCAGGAGAAAAAAGCATGAGATCGGTGAATGCAGTGCAGATCATAGTTGGGATCTTAGGCGTAGCGCCTCCGAGTTTCTCCCAAGCGCCTCTCGCGGCGAAGCCATCGTTTGAAGTTGCGTCGATCAAGCCCAGCGCGCCCGGAACACGCACGCAACTTATGGTTCCACCGGGCGGGCGGTTCGCCGTCAATGGCGTCTCCTTGGTGCTGATGATCGCCGCGGCCTATCGCGTCCGAGACTATCAGATCATAGGCGCGCAAGGCTGGATGATGAAAGATCTGTGGAACATTGAAGCCAGGACCGCGTCGGCTACGGTCGATCCGCCTTCCACCACGCCTCCCTATTTGAACGTCCCGGACATGATGGCTGTTCGGCTTCAGTCGCTTCTCGAAGATCGCTTCGGGCTAAAGAGCCATCGCGAGACCAAGGAAATGCAAGTGTATGTACTATCCGTCGATAAGGGCGGCTCCAAACTCAAGCCTTTCGATTCGTTGACGGCCGCCCAGACCTCTCCGTTGCCCTCAGGAACTCAGCCACCCGTTGGTCCAGATGGAAAGCTACCTCCAAACTTCGCCCCACCTCCTGGCGCGGTTATCGCAGGGGGGGGAACTATCCTCGCGACGGGCGTACCCATGGATCAGATTGTTACTCTTTTGGGGCGGCTAACTGACAGGCCGATTATCGACAAGAGCAGCCTAGCCGGCCGCTTCAACGTCAGGCTGCAATTCGATCCGGAAACTGCGCCGAGTACCACATTCGGTACGACTCCGGCTAGTGCGTCGCCGTCTACGCCGGCGACACCCAGCGATCCGGCGGGGCCATCGCTATTCACGGCAATTCAAGAGCAGCTCGGGTTGAAATTGGAATCAAGGAGAGAGCTAGTTGAAGTTCTTGTAATTGATTCGGCCAAACCGGCTACCGAGAATTGATCTGGGCCGCCGATAATCCGAGATTATGTAAACTGCCGCCGGTTCTCCTCCCCGCGTTCCGCTGATAAGTTGGGCGTTATGTCAAAGTTCGCCTCACCATTCCCAACCCAAGCCCCAAGATAACCAGAGCATTCCCAACCCCTTACACCAAAAACCCGCCCGCCCCGCCAAGACCATCCTCTACCCTGGGCTATCATGGCAACCGAACGTCAGATCCGAGCCAATCGAGCCAACGCCGCCAAGTCCACCGGCCCAGTCACCGCGGCAGGCAAGCGCATCTCGTCGCAGAACGCCGCCCGCCGTCCCCTCATCGCCGGCACAGTGGTGCTCAAAGGCGAATCCAAGCGCCGCTTCAACGACCTCGCCGCTGCGCTGGCGCTCCAATTCAAGCCGCGCAGCTTCGCCGAGACGGCGTTGGTGCAGACCATGGTCGCCGCTCGCTGGCGTCTGCTCCGCATCTGGGGAATCCAGACGGCCGCCTTCGAATTGGAGATGGCTCGGGCGCGCCAAAAAGCCAAACCCGCCGAGGCAGCCTCCGGAGCCGTCCTGGCCGCCATGGCCTTCCGCACCATGGCCGATACCTCGAACGCGCTCGCGCTCCAACTTCGCTTCGAGGCCGCCTACGATCGTCAATTCAATCAGGCGTTGGGCATGCTTCTCAAACTGCGTGCGGCGCCAAACGTGGAAATCCCCTGCCAACCGCCCCTGACCCTGCTCGCGGAAACCTGGGATGAGGATCTCCAGCACGAGGGAATAAAACACAGCGAGCTCGAACCCAATTCCGAGCCCGCTCCCCAACCGGATCCCGCTATCGAAACAACGCGTTGCCATCACCACCCGCTCCGCCGGCCGTTTTCAAGCGAACCCGATTCCGGAGACCACGCGGCCGCAACGGCGCCAATTCCGGCCGGTTCTCGAAGGACCGGTTGCTGCGGTCGCACCTCGGACCGCCTTCGAAACAGAGCCGCGACCGAAGGAAGCGGTCCACAATATCCCGTCCGAGGCCGCTCCCGCCCCCGGGCGCAAATTCGAGGGGTGTTTGGTGGCCAGCCCGTAAAGGGCCCGTTCGCCGCCCAAACCCAGGCGCCGTTCCCGCCGGCGATCACCGGCAACCATTGCCTTCCCACCCCCGCTGCGGTACCTTTCCTAAGTGGCGGCGTCAAAGTAGATGTTGCAACGGAGAGCCGTGGCCCTCAATTCGGGCTTACAGATTGACGAATCGGCGCTGATCCGGTCTGCTCAGCAGGGCGATCACGACGCCTTTGAGCAGCTTGTGCGTCTCTACGACCAAAGTGTGCTCAGGCTCGCCATGAACCTGCTGCGGTCGCCTGAGGATGCCCAGGACGTCTATCAGGAGGCGTTTTTGAGGGTTTTCCGGAACCTGGATAACTTTCGTTTTGACTGTAGTTTTCATACCTGGCTGTATCGCATCGTGACCAATCTGTGTCTGGACCAGATGCGCAAGCGCAAGGTGCGGAAAGAGGAGCCCTCCGTGCTCGCGGCGGCGGATGGTCCGCTGGACCGCATGGACTCAGTTGCGGAGGAGCGCGTGGATGGCGACCCGCAACGGCATCTTTTCAGCGGCCAGCTTCGCACTCGCATCAAGCTGGTCCTGGAGGGCCTGACCCCGCGGGAGCGGATGGTGTTCGAATTGAGGCATTATCAAGGATTGCGCCTGAAGCGCATCGGAGAAATTTTGGGGACCACCGAGGAAGCGGCCAAGAATTGCCTGTTCCGGGCTACTCAGAAAATGCGGGTAGCCTTGGGAGATTTCGTATGAGGGGTAATGTATGAATCATGCGCTAAGTTGCGCGGATGCGCGTATGCTGTTCGCGCTGTTGCTGTATGGGGAGCTCTCCTTTGACGAGGAAGAGCGGGTGGATTCGCATTTGGACGGCTGCGCGGATTGCCGCACCGCCCTGGAGCGCGAGAAATCGCTGCACGCGGCCTTCGACGGCGTCGCCGTGGAGCCGTCGGCAGCGCTGCTGCGGGAATGCAGGACGGAGCTGGGGGCTGCCGTTCGTCTTGACCAGACTCCGCGGCCGGCTCGCTCCGCCTCAAGCGAACCGGCGGGATGGTGGGATCAATTCCTTAATCTGGTCGGCGGAATGTCCATCATGCGGCCCGTGGGAGCGGTGGCGCTGATCGCGCTCGGGTTCCTGGGCGCAAGATTGCTCCCGTCGTTGAACCTGGCATTGGTCGGGGGCCAGATCGTAGCGACCACTCAGCCCGTCGTTGCCCGGGTGAGCGATGTCGAGACGCAGGCCGACGGCAGCGTCCGGATCGTGGTGGACGAAACCCGGCAGAGAACCATCTCCGGCAACTTGGACGACCAGCACATCCGGGCGCTGCTGCTCGAAGCCGTGCACGATCCCAGCAATCCGGGCCTGCGCGAGGACAGCGTATCTTTGTTGAGCCGGCGGGCCCAGTCCGCGGAAATCCGCGGCGCGCTGGTGTATCTGGTGAGTCACGACCCCAACGACGGGGTCCGGCTCAACGCCATGCGGGGACTGAAGGCCTACGCGGCCGATCCGGAGGTGCGCGGAGCGCTGTCGCGGGCGCTGTTGAGCGACGCCAATCCGGGGGTGCGGACTCAAGCCATCGACCTGCTGATTCAAGGGCCGGACGATCAATCCCTCCCCAAGGTGGACCGCGCCATGATCGGAACATTGCAGGAGCTGATGCTGCGCGAGAATAATGCCAGCGTGCGCCAGCGCTGCCAGAGAGTGCTGGAGGCCATCAACGCCTCCGCCGAAGTTTATTGAAGCTTTGATTTATTTATTGAGGCTTTGATTTATTTATTGAAGCTTGCATTTAAGGTTTTGATTTGACTTAGAAGTTTTGATTTGATTCAAGGAAGCAGAGTGCAATGCGTGGTTTGAGTTTAATGTTGGGTATCTCCGTGGGTTTGTCGGCGCAGGGCGTCAGAACATCTGACCTCTCCCAGCCCGATCTCACCCACCCTGATATCAAGCGGGGCCAGGATGGCTCCTGGATGCGATTGCAGAGCGGCGGGGCGGAAGCCACTCCAGAAGCGCGTTTGCAGATTTCCTCGCAGGTCCGAGTGGTGCTGCGCAATTCGCCCACCAGCCGCATCACCTTCCAGTTGAGCCAGCGCGCGCACGCGAGAACCGCGGAAATCGCGGCGCGGATGCTGACCGGCAGCGTCTCGATCATCACCGCGCCCGGATTGACAACCATTACCGCGCAAGGATTGCGATCCTACGCCACACTCGAACTATATGTTCCTTCGCAAGTGCGGACTGCCAGCCTGGAGATCCCCAGGGGCGGCGACATCGAGATCAACAATTTCAGCGGCAGCATCTACGCCCGCACCTCCAGCGGCGATATTCAAGCCGACAATATCGGCGGCCAGATCGTGGCCAATACCGGCGGCGGCCATATCCGGTTAGGCACGGTTCGCGGCCCAATCACGTGCTATACCGGCGGAGGCTCGATTACGATAGCGGACGCGGGCGCGGATGTGAACTGCCAGACCGTCGGGGGCGAGATCGTGATCAAGCAGGCGCACGGGCCGGTTCGCCTGTCTAGCGGAGGAGGCAACATCACGGTGGAACACGCCGGCCAAAGAGTGGAAGCGCATTCGATGCAGGGCGCGATCCAGGTGGGGCAAGCCGGCGGAGCGGTGATCGCCGACACGCGTGGAGGAGAGATCCGCGTAGGCTCGGCTGCCAGCGTCCGCGCCGAATCCGCGGGAGGGCCGGTGCATGTGACCGACGCCGTGGGCGCCTTGAACGTGTCCACAGCCGTCGGCAATATTCTGGCGGAGCTGCTGGCGGGAGGAAGGCTTCAGAACTCTTCTCTGTCGGCAGCTTCCGGTGACATTACGGTGACCATTCCGTCCAACGTTGCGGTGTCGGTAATGGCCACCAGTGAAATGGGCGGCGTTCCGCTGATCCACTCCGATTTTTCGCAAGTGCGGACCAAGTCGCTGAACTTCGCGCGCCCGCCTTTGGCCGAAGGCGCCATCAACGGCGGAGGCCCGGTACTGTTGCTGAGCGGCAGCGGCCTCATTTATCTTAAAAAGGCAAAATGATGCAGGTTCGAAATCACTTCTTTCTGGCGCTGGTGGGATTTGGGGCTGGACTGGGCAGCGCGCAAGGCCAGCCGATTCAATTGATCAACGTCGCCAATATCCCCACGGTGACGTACCTGGGCGTCGGCTGGCGGGACGTCAGCCCGGACCAAGCCAGAGAGTTGAAACTTCCCGAAGAGGCCGGCGTCGAGGTCACCTACCTTGCTCCGGGGAGTCCCGCGGCTGTTGCGGGAATCAGGATTGGCGATGTCATAATGCAGTACAACGGCCAGCGGGTGGAGGGCCGGGAACAAATCGAGAGGCTGCTGCGCGAGACGCCCGCCGGACGGGAAGTGAAGCTCAAAATTTATCGCAACGGCGCCCCTCAACTCATCGTTGCGAAGCCTGTCGCTTCCCCGGCCGAGCTGATCCAAGGAGTGTGGGTCCCGATCCAGACCCACCCCCAGCCGTTTCAGAACGTTTTGCAGGATGTTCCACGGAACCACACCAGCTGGATCAGCAGCCCTCTGGGCGCGGAGCTGGAATCGCTGGAGCCGCAGTTGGCGGATACTTTTGGCGCGAACAGCGGCGGTGTACTGGTACGCTCCGTCATGCGCGGCTCGGCCGGCGACAGGGCGGGCCTCAAGGCTGGAGACGTCATCACGCGTGTCGCCGATGTGCCGGTAACCACCCCGCAGAGCGTCTCCGGACGTATCCGTACCGCGCGCGGTCAGTCCGCGACGCTGACGGTCTTGCGCGAGCATCGCGAAATGAGCGTGACGGTCGCGCTCGACGGGAATCGCTCCGGAGATCAGTGACGCAACCCGCACGGAGGCTCCTGCGCCGTTAAACCTGGAAGCCCCTACTGGGTGCGAAGACCGAACGCCAGGGAGGGATGCGGTTGACCGGCGACTAAATGCACCCAACGCTTCCAAAGCGCGATGCGGGAAGCGTCGCCGGAGCCGACGAACGCTTTTACCAGCCGGTCGGCGGCATCGTCCTGGCCGGCGCGCTCATAACATACGGCAAGCGCCACCTGGGCGTTGTGCACGGCGCGCTGAGCCCGCTGCAATTGATCGCATGCCTCGCGAGTGCGCGACTGACGATCCAACAAAAGCAGCCCCAGCAAGAAATGAGTCTGGGGGGAGGAACTATCCAGTTGCAGGGCGCGGCCAAGATCCTGCTCCCCTCGATCGGCGTCGCCACTGAGCAAGTACGCGTAGCCGAGATTGGAGTAGTTCATGGAGATTGGCAAGATTTGCACCGCATCCTCCAGTTCGGAAATTGCTTCCGGGACGCGTCCGAGTTTAAGATACTCTGCGCCCAGAAGGCTGTGGGCATAGGGGACGGCAGACGGCTCGTCGAGCGCTTTGCTAAGTTCCGAAATTCCATCGGTGGTCTTGCCTGCATGCAGATCCTTCTGCGCTTTTGTGATCAGAGACCGCCCTTTCCGCGAAAGCGGGTGTTTTAGTTCAGCCACGGAGACAGGGCCGAAGGCCGGCGTTTCCTCCTGGCCGGCTGGCGCGGGAAGCACTGCGTCGACGTCGGAGCTTTGCTGGACCCCATATTCCGATGGGCTCAGTCCGTCGTGCGGCCCTCCCCAGGGCCCGTTGACCCAGGTTGCCGAAAGTGGAGCTGGAGGTTTATCTTCGGCCGGACCAGGATATTGCGCGTAAACATGAAAACTGCAACATGCAAGGAGTAAAAATGGGAGAGTGCGTCGGGCGGAATTTGCGATCAGAATATACATAAGAGTCCTCCGTATTTCCAACTCTGTATACAGGACCTTTCCCCTTCGCCGAGAAGCAATTTTGAATCCAACTCTTTTTTATCTGCGCCTGCAACAGATTGCCGATCTGATACATCTCAATACGGGCTATCCGGAGCAACTTGGGACTTGTACAATAACGGGGAAGAACCCATGCGCGCCCGGCGAAATAAATTTCGGGCCATCGTGCTGCTGATAGGCTTAGCGGCCGCGCTCGGCCAATCGGTCTTTCGTTCGGGCACACGGCTGGTTGAAGTCGACGTTGTCGTCCGCGATAAGAATGGTCCGGTCACAGGACTGGCCAAGGACGATTTCGCGCTTTACGATTGCAAGTGGTCGGAGCGCGATCAATATAACGGTTTTGAACCTTGTAGGGTGAAGCTTCAGCCGCTTGAAGTGTTCCACGAAATCAGCTCCGCGGTTCCTCCGCAGATATCAGGAGGAACGGCGCCGGCCATGATCTTAAAGCCCGGCGCAGTTTCCAATCGGCTCTCCAGCGATGGATCCCCCGCGGCCAGCCCCACCATTGTACTCATCGATCTGCTCAACACCCCCTTCAATCTGAAAGGTTATGAGCGCGATCAAATCGTCAAATTTCTTAAGTCCATCGGCGATAAAGACCGCGTCGCGCTTTATTCGCTTGGCCGCAAACTCCACGTCCTTCAGGATTTCACCGGCGATCCGAAAAACCTGATTCAGGCGCTGGCTAAGCTTGACATCGCCGAAATTGGGCCTCCTGCCGAGTCGTTTGACGACCCTGCGTTCGCCGTTTTGGAAAACCAGTTTTTTCAGGATAGGAAAGATGCCGTAACGATGGATGCCATGAAAACAATCATTCAGCATGTGGCCGGCGTGCCCGGACGCAAGAACTTGGTATGGATCGCGCAAGGATTCAACCCAAAGGTGCGGACTCTGCTAGGTCAGGCTAACATCGCAGTCTACCCGGTGATGACGCACTTTCTGACCGTCCCGAGTACGATCGGGACGGATCGCTTGCCCTCTCCCCATGCAATGAGCGACGTCCTTGCCGAGGAGGCGAATCGCAAATTCGGCCAGTCCTTCGGCGGTAGCTTTTTTGGCGATGCCGAAGATGCCCTACAGGCGGTTCGCACGGCGGAGGAAGATTCAGGCAACTACTACGTTCTCGGCTTCTACCCTGCCGAAAAGGATTTGGATGGAAAGAAACATCAGCTCACCCTGGATGTATCGAAGAGAGTCCGCGCCAGGCGCGATCTGGCGGTGCAGTATCGTCAAGAATATCTGGCCTCAAAGTCCGGATCGGCGAGTCCCGATGACCGGCCATCCATCGAATCTCTTTTCGCCAGCCCCTTGAATGCCACGTCCATCGGACTCGCCGCCAACATCGTCGCCGACCCGGCCAACCCCGAAGCGAGCCAGATTCAGATCGAGGTAAACCTCGCCGATCTCCAACTCAGGCGCGAAGATGGCAGGGCCGTGGGGTCCTTCCAGATGACGGTCCGATTTGAAAGGGAAGTGGACGGGGTGTTGAAGGCGACTGATCCAATCATTCAGACTGTGCCCGTCAACTTCGCCGCTGAGAAAATGCAGGACTACGGGCTGGTCACCCAGCCGATCCCGCCGGGTATGAAGCCGAGCACCGCTCACATCGTGGTGCAGGACGGCTCGAACGGAGCGGCCGGATCGTTGCGCGTGCCGATCCCGAATTAACCCAGCAGCAACTCCAGATCCTCACGCTTCAAATCGCGGATCAAGCTGTTATCCTCGCCGAGGATCGCGTCGGCGAGATCCCGTTTGGTTTTCTGCAACTCCAGAACTCTTTCTTCCACCGTGTCGCGCGCAATCAAACGATACGCGAACACCGGCCGAGTCTGCCCGATTCGATGCGCACGATCCACGGCCTGCGCTTCCACGGCCGGGTTCCACCACGGGTCCAAAAGAAACACGTACTCGGCGGCGGTCAGGTTCAGACCCAGGCCGCCGGCCTTCAGGCTGATCAGAAATACCGAGCACTCCTTATCGTTCTGAAACGCGTCCACGTGTGCCTGCCGGTTGCGTGTCGAGCCGTCCAGATACTCATACTTCACGCCTTCTTTATCCAGACGGTTGCGCACGATCGCCAGCAGACTGGTGAACTGAGAAAACACCAGCGCCTGGTGGCCTTCCTCACGAACATCGCTCAATTGTTCCATCAATAGATCCAACTTCGCGCTCGGATCGCCCACGCGCTTTTTGTCGAGCAAACCGGGGTGGCACGCCGCCTGCCGCAACCGCAGCAGCGCTTCGAGCAAGTGCATCTTGGACTTTCCTAAGCCTTGCTCCTTCACGCGCTTTAGCAGCGATTCGCGATAATGCTTCCGCAGCTCGTCGTATTGCTTTCGCTCGGTAGCTTCGAGATCGCAGAAGATGGTCTGCTCGGTTTTCGCCGGCAGTTCGCGCGCCACTTGTTGTTTGGTGCGCCGCAGAATGAACGGCCGTAGCGCCTGTGCGAGCAGCACGCGCGATTCCTCGCTGGGATTCCGCGCCAGTCCGCCTGCAAGTTTGAGTACTTTGGCCTCGCCGAGCATGCCCGGATTCAGGAATTCGAACAAGCTCCACAATTCGCCCAGGTGATTCTCAACAGGCGTACCGCTCAGGGCCAGCCGATGCGCCCCACGCAGCAACCGCACCGCCTTGGCCGAAGCAGTGGACGCGTTTTTGATCGCTTGGGCTTCGTCCAGCACCACATAGTCGAACTCGATCTGCGACAGTTGCGGAGCGTCCCGCAGCAGCGTTCCATAGGTGCTCAGAATCAGATCGTGTTTGGCGATCAGCTCCACGTCGCGATCGAGGCCGGTGTGCTCCAGTACGCGTAATTGCGGAGTGAAACGCGCCGCCTCCGCCCGCCAATTGAACATCAACGATTTCGGAGCCACCACCAGCGACGGCCCTTTTCCCTCCGCCCGGCGCGATTCGAGCACAGCCAAAACCTGCGCCGTTTTCCCTACCCCCATATCGTCGGCCAAGCAGCCGCCGAAACCGAATTCCCGCAGGAACTCCATCCACCCCACGCCTTCCCGCTGGTAATCGCGCAGTTGGCCGGTGAAACCCTCCGGCTGCGCTGGGGCTCTCACGCCTTCGAAGCGGCGCAAGCCTTGGCGGACCCGCTCGAACGCTTCATCCACTCGAACTTCCGGCTGGGCCGCCAGCAGGGCGTCTAGCAGACCCGCCTGGTTCCGCCCGAAGCGCAGGCGCCCTTCTTCCTTGTTGCCGAGACCAGCGAGCGGCGCGAATCGCGCCAGCCATTCTTCCGGCAATACGCCGAAAGAACCGTCGCCTAGCGGAACCATGGTGTCTCCGCGACGCATCGCCTCCAGCAACTGAGGCAAGTTTGCCGAGGCTTCGCCGTAGTCCACTTCCGCGTGCAACTCAAACCAGTCGATTCCCGAGCTCACCTCCACGCGGGTCGGGCCGGGCTGGCGGAATGCCTTCCCTTCGGCCTCCACGTGCCAACCGGCGCGAAGCAATTCACGCACCACGCGCGGCATCAGCTTCACCCCCAGCCTCCAGGGACCCCGGCTGTTGTTCGCCGGTTTGAGGCCCAGCTGCCTGAGCATCTCCCGCGCGGCCGCCTCGGTGTCCGCATCGCGGACTAAGTGAACGCGCTCCTCAGGGATCCAGACTCCGAAGCCGCTGGCGCTATCCTCCATCCAGCCCCGCCCGTAATCCAGCAACAAGTGCGCTTGAAAACTCTCCTCACCCGCCGGGCTTCGCTGCTGTTTCACTCGCAGCCCAAAGCGAGGCTGCACGCTTCGCTCCTCAAACTTCAGCGGGTCGTCCAGTTCCATCGGAGGGAGCACCGCGCATTCCAGCAATTTCGCCAACACGGTGTCGCGCTCCGCATCGCGAAACGAAATCTGCTTTACGTTTCTGAGCTGGACTACCCAGGGGAACGCACCGGCGGCATCGAATCTTGCTACTTTGCCGCCTGCAAACATCAGCCCTTCCAGCAGCAGCAGAGGCTGGCTTATCTCCATGCGCTCCTCGCCACGCCGCAATGAGCCTTCAATGCTCCAGTGTTCTCCCTCCCTCTGACGCACTTCCAGCCATAGGCGCCAAGGTTCGCCGGCATCCCACGAGGCGGCGCTAAAACCGGCTGAGGCGCTGTCCGTCCGCCACCGCAGCCGGCCAGTCGCCGCGATCATGGGGAGCAGTTTTAGTCCCAGCGCGGCCGGAAGAGCTTTCCGCGTGCCCAGGTAGCTGGTCGAATAATACTGGTACGGCTCCTGCCCCCCGAGCATCGCCGCAACCGCCTCCGCATCCACTGGATCCGGAAGCGATCCCGCCTGCGCCGCCGTCACCTTGAATCCTTTGTAGACCGTCCAATCCCCATTCTTTTTTCGCGTACGGGAGAAAAGTTCAATGACCATCGCGCCCGAGGCCCTGGAGGCCCCTACGTCGATCGCGTACGTAATCTCAAAGTCTTTCGGCCATGCGGACGCCGCAGGCTTCTTCAGTTCCAGCGCTTGCCCGATGGCCGTCAGATGTTCCTGCCACGCGGGAACCGGCGCCGGCGGCGGACGCAGGCGAGGCGGTCCGTATGTATAGCCGGGACTCTCATCCTCATCATCCTCGTCGTCGAAGTCCGAACCGTCATCGATGGTCAGGTACTTCGCAGCCAGGGCTTCCGCTATCGCGCCTCTTCGGTCCGCCTCCAGAACCGCCGCCCAAAGATGCTTACATTGTCCGTATTCGTCGAAGTAAGGGCACTCGCAAAAAACCAGCAGCTGTCCATCCTCGCGATCGATTTCAACCAAGCTGATTTCAACGTGATACGGCTTCCCGCCGATCACCACTGCGTTCAAGTGCCGGGGGCTTTGCTCCGTCACTCGAACCGCGCGGGTTTGGAAAAGGGCCGCGCCCCTGAACTGAACACCTTTGTCGAATTGAAATGCAAGTCTGGAGGCAAGCGGCATCAGGCGGAATCATCATTGTAGCGAGATCTATTCGATGGGGACTGGAAACCCATGCCGAAACGCGCGGCTTGTATACTAGATGGGATCCGTCCCGAGACAGTCCCATCGAGGAGATACTCATGCAACGATACAAACTTGTTCTAGCGGCAGCAGGCGCGATGACGGCGTTCGTCGTGTCCGCTCAACAGGCGCCCACCGCGGGACCTTATAGCGTGCAGAAAAAAGCCAAGGTCGGCGGCACAGGAGGCACCGACTATATTTACGCCGACGCGGATGGCCGCCGCTTGTACATCCCGCGCACAGGCAACCCCTCGCGAATCACCGTCTTCGATTTGGATACTCTCGCGCCTGTGGGAGAAGTTCCAAATGCCAGCGCGCATGGAGCTGCGGTTTCCACCAAGTCCGGTCACGGGTTCGCCACTAGCAAGCCGGTAGTGATGTGGGACACCAAGACGCTTGCCACAATTAAGACCATCGATGTGCAGGGCAATCCGGACGGGATTCTTTATGACGCTTTCAACGACCGGGTCTATATTCTGAGCCACCAGGCGCCGAACGCAACCGTGATCGCCGCTGCGGACGGATCCGTGCTGGGAACCATCGATCTTGGCGGTATGCCGGAGCAGGGCGTCACCGACGGCAAGGGCCACCTGTACTTCGACATCGAAGACAAGGCCAACATCGCAGCGGTGGACGCAAAAACGATGATGGTGACGGCCCACTACGATCTTGCCGGCAAGGGCGGCACGTGCGCCGGGCTCGCTATCGACGCCAAGAATAACATCCTTTTTGCCGCGTGCCGGAACCCTGCCGCGATGGTGATCCTCAATGCCGGAGACGGTAAGATCCTGGACGCGCTCCCGATCGGAGGGGGCACCGATGGCGCGACGTTCAACCCCAATACCATGGAAGCGTTCAGCGCGCACACCGACGGTGTCATGTACGTCATCAAGGAGAATAGCCCCACCAGCTTCGCCGTGGAGCAGACGGTTCCGACCATGCAGGGCGCCAGAACCCTCACCCTGGATGCCAAAACCAATCGGGTTCTGCTGATGGCGTTCGAGCTGGCCGCACCTGCAACGCCTCCAGCCGCGCCCCCCGCGGACGCTCCTGCCGCTGCTCCAGGTGGGCGAGGCGGACGCGGTGGCGGACGCGGCCAGCAGGTGCCGGACTCCTTCACCATCATCGCCGTAGGCAAGTAGATCGGCCGTTCCCTCCTGGGTAACGGCCCGCAAAACGGAATGGGGTCGCGGGCACGAGCGAAGCAGTTCCTTTCGGAAATTGAGGCCTCGACGGCCCTTTGCGGGCTCCTAAGCAACCGCCCGCAAAACGGAACCGGGGACGCGGGCACGAGCGGAGCGGTTCCTTTCGGGAATTGAGAGCCGCGACCAGCCGCATGCGGCGAAGGCCATTTACCTCTTGCGGTACAGCGCCCCATTCCCATGTGAGAGAGTGGCACCGCGGAGTGGGTAGACGCTACCGCTCGCCTGAAAAACGCCGTGGGGCAGGCAATCTGGTCGCCTGCCGTCTGGCAGCCCGCGAGAGGCAGGCACCCACCCCACAGCCGCCTACATGTTTTTCATCAGGATTCGTGGGCCGCAGGCCCATTCCGACTCCCTCGGTTGCGGCTCAGCCCTTTTTTCGAATTCGCCGGTTGACGCTCTCGGAGGAGATTGGGCGTTCTAACTAAATCTGCGGCTAATCCCAGAGCGCGAGTATTGGGAACGGTCCTAAACCGCGCCGCTCTCCTAACTAACAGCGCGCAAAAAACGCTGCCTGGGTCGCGGACATGGGCGCAGCCGTTCCTTTCGGGAACTGATGTGATGGTCGCGACCGGCCCTTTGCGGGCTCCTAAGGAACGGCCCGCAAAACTGTGAAGTGGGTCGGCACCACGGGCGGCGCTGTTACTTTTTGGGATTGAGGGCCGCGACCGGCCTAACTGACTTCGCCCGTCGATGAACTTCTTACGGGGTTCTTTGAACCGGCTTGGCGAACTTCGCCACGTCCACCGGAACGTTCGGAGTGATCGAAGTCAACGTATACTCCTCGCGTCCGCTGATCCATCCATAGGTCCATTTAAACGGCATCATGACGCCGTTGACCGGCCGGTAATCGGAGAGATCCCATTGCGTCGGAACGCGCCCGACCGCCGAGTTTGCATAGCGAACCATTCGAGCCAAGAGGCCCGTCTTCTTATCGAAATAGAACGTGGCCACCAAGCCGTTGGCGCCGGTTCCCTGAACGACATAGACGGGCGTTCCGTTAACTACGCTAGGGTACGTGACGCGCCAAGCCGTGAACAACTGTTTGAGGCCGGCCGGGAAGGCCATCTGCGCGTCCAGCTTGGCGCCTTCCAGCGCACTGGCATTGAGAGGATACTGCCCCACCACCGTGAGCGGCAGCATCACCCACGCCTCGCGTCCATCGTACGTTCTGGCCACATCCCCCTCACGCTGATGAACCACCGTCGCCAGCAGATTGGGCGCCTTCGCCGAAATCTCCGCCGGGTCCTCCTGGACTTCTCCGAACAAATGGCTGCTTCCTTTGGCAGTGTAGCTGGTGATCTTCGCCAGCGCGTCCGCCCCGCCCAGGGCTTGAATGTATTTGTCAAGAATCTGGTCGGCCGGCGGAGTGCCCGCGGTGGCCGGATTCGCGACCGGCAAAATATCGGTGGGGGTGAACACCGCATCGCCGTAAATGGTGTCGATGGGAGGCGTGATTGCCGGGCTGGGGCTGCCACGATGGCAGGTCCAGCAGGTCACCACCTGCCGTCCGTTGAAGCTCTGTTGATTCAGGGTCTTGACCATCTGGATCATGCGGCGCGCCGTGACCTTCCGCGGCGGATCGTCTTCCCATTTGGGGTTGGCTGTTCCCGCGCCGGTGTGGCAATCCTTGCAGCAGAAGCTTAGAGCAGCGGCAAACAGGCCCATGGTGCCCATGAACTCGTCGACTGGAATACCCTTCAGAACGGTAACGTTTTTGAAGGCGGCTTCGGACATCTGGCCGGGGAGCGCCCCCTTCGGTGGAGCCTGGGCAAAGGCCGTTCCATGATCGAATCCGCCAAACGAAACTACGAATGCCCCCGTAGTGACCAGAACTAACAGTTTCTTTTTCAAGATGCTTCCTGGGTGGTGAATTTATTTCCGATGAATGACTTTAAGGTGGAATGAATTTGAGAACTGCACCGGCACGCGGCCGAGCAAGGGGAAACGACACACACAGCTCCGCCGGCCGAGCTTCGCTTCCCCATGCTGCCGCCAAAAAATCTAACGCGGGAACCCGAGTCTTTAGTCGAAGGTTCCGCCCCACGACCAACCATCGGATGGGCGCTTGATGCTGATCATGCGCAAGCGGTGTGCCTCAGGATCGCGCCCCGGCTCACCCACGACGATGACATGGTCCTTCGGTCTCAAGGTTTCGCGCTGGACGCCCTGGCTTCCCAGTTGTCCGCCGCCGCCCCATTCGACCGCCCACGTGATCACCTTTCCCTTGTCGTCCTTGGATTCCAACTGAAGGAACGAATGGGGGTTGCGATATAGAAATTGGACGACGTCCGCCTCGACCGTCATCTTCTCACCCTCGTTGTAGGTGGCCGCAAAAGAATGATGCGCACTGGCTCGAACACCCAGGACGGTCACTCCCGCGAAAGTCAGAACGAGTAATTTTGTTTTCAAGCTGCCTCCCTGCCTAATAATTGAATCTTACTTCTACTGCCCGTCAATTTGCTCCGCCGCCGCCCCCAGCCCCGCAATTCCGCGTGCACTTGGCCGGTAGGACGAACTTATCTTTGATCTTATCGCGATATTCGGGATACATGGTTTCCGCTCCGCCCATTGCGGCTTCCACTGGAATGCCATAGAGCTTTTTCATCTCATCGAGGAGAGGATTCTGGTTCGGAAGGTAGTGAGGAACCCGGCCCTCCTGCACGCCCTCATCTCCAACCACGCAAGGAGGGCCCCCGATGGCGCCCGGCGTGGTGCTCAAATTATACGACCGCGTCAGAACATACGGCTCGGTGAGATACACCGGGTCGTTCATGAACAGGGCCACCGTCAGCAAGTCGCCGTGACGCCGGAAATGCGTCGTGATGACGGCTTCGTCGCTGCTGGGGGCGCCGTTCCGGCGAATGTAGCCGGTCTTGATATGCGTGGTTGTGGCGATCAATTCGTTGCCGTTCCAGACGCCGGTGGTGAAGCCGGTCTGATCGTGCGGAGCGTTCTTCGAGGGTTGCGGACGCCCGTCCACCCAGATGATCATGGGCGCGCGGGTTTCCCAGGAGCCGACGATCCAAGCATTCACCTTTCCCGTAAGGGGATCGGACTGCGGCCACATCCTGAGGCTGAAAGGCCCTGCCGCGATGTGCCACTGGGTCTGGAACCAGCAGATGCGCTCCGGCATGGAAATGATCGATTGTTCGAAGCTCAAAGCTTTGGCGCGCCCCGCCTCATTGAAGGGAATGCCCGCCCAATCGTCGGGATTTGGGCCGGCGCCACGCTCCATTGCATCCTCATCGTTAATGGCGGACCAGGACCCGGACAAATCAGTCTCGGCCAGCGCCGGGAGAGCCACGCAGAATGCCATGGCCAAACTCAGGCTCCATCTACTATTGAAGGTCATGTTTCGATCTCCTCTTGAAATCGCTGTTTGTCACTTTTGGATTACCACTTCGCCGAGCAGTCTGTCGGCTTCCACTTCGCATTCGTCTCGCCAGGCTCTTTCTTGAATTGCGAGGTGATGACAAAGTTCCGGGTTAGATACATAGGGTCGGACGTGATGACGGTGACCACAAACATCGGATCTCCCGTAGGTTCATTCATCAAATCAAAATATTCCGTGAGCGTAGTCTTGTCGCTGTAGGGAATCCCATTCTTGCGCAGGTAGCCTGCCTTGATATTCGTTGTCGTGACATTCAGCGAGGCATCCGCCGGAGGCCGCGGACCTATCGGCGCTGGCGCCGCACCTGCACCGCCACGGCCACCACCACCGCGTCCTCCGCGGCCGCCGCCGCCACCGGACCAACTCGCCACGGAGTCTCCCTGGATTGTGGGGGGACCGCCGGGAGACGTCCACTCGCCAAAGTGAAACAGGCGAGTCTGCTTGCCGGCATCGCTGTCGATTTTCAGCGTATTGTCATCCGCCCAAGTAATGTGAAGCCGGGTCGGCTCGCGCAGCAAAGCGGGCGCTCCGTAAGCCTTGCACTGATCCCCGGGGGCTTCCTTGTCAGGATCCCAGGCGTTGGCGACGGTGCGCGCCGCAGGCGTCATCGGCACGCCCTGGAAGTCTCCCTTCGACGGTACGACCATACGATAGCGCCAGTCTTCGGTCACAACCGAAACCCAGTAGCCGGTGAGGTCGATAGGAGCGGAGGCCTTGGCGTTCTGTGGCGCAGCTGGAGCTGTACCCTTTGCGCCGGCTTTTCCGCCTGCCTTTCCCCCGCCCTTCCCTTGCGCATACATTTTCGTAGGGGTCGTCAGCACTGCGCCCAGCGCCACAGCCAGAGCGCAACAAGCCACCGCTACAACAGCCGGACCCCCTTGTCCGCGTGTTCCAAAAATCTTTGTCAACATCCGGTTTGAAACCTTTGCCCTCATGCGTGCGCCGCCCTCTCTCACTGATTGTACGGTGCCGCGGAATGCGGCCTTTGCGCTTTCAATTCGTCCCATGTTACTTCTTCGCGGTCAAGCTCTTGTAGATCGATTCGACAAACGAATTGGTGACACCCGGTTCCCGGCCGTAGCGTGTTTCGTACGGCAGCGCCGGATGGGCAGCCTTGATTTGATCGAGCGTCTTTCCCTGCTTGATGTAATCCGCAATCACATCCCGCACCAGCACCACCATATCGCGATAGTCCACGACTTCCATCTGTTCAGACACCCGTCCGTGGCCCGGAATCACATAAGTCCCGACATCCTTGTAGATTAACGGAATTGGCGCAATCGTCAGCTCGATCAGCTTGTTCAGAGCATCGATCTCTCCCTGAATGCTGCCGCCCTTGTCTACGTCGATGACAGGAAAGCGAGTCGTGTCCATGATATCGCCGGTAACCACGACGTCGGATTTGCGGAACAGGACCATGCTGTCCGAGTCGCTATGTGCGGCCGGCGCGTACCAAATCTCGATGCCCTCATCGTTCATACGAAAGGCGTGGCGCATTCCCAGGAAGGCTTCCGACGGCCAAGCATCGCCGGGGTAAGACGGCTTCGCATCGCGGGCGCTCATCCTATCGAGAACGCTTTCGTGAGCCACAATCTCCGACCCGGTGCGGCCGTTCATGACTGCCAGCCCAGCCTTGGCCAGCGCCTGGTTGCCGCCCACGAAATCCGGGTCCGCATCGGCATTGATAATGTAACGGATCGGAAGGTCGGTGATTTTCTTGATGGTCGCCAGAACCTCCGCGCTGGACGCCGCGTTGCCCGAGTCCACCAGCACCACGCCGTCCGAGCCGATCTGCACGCCGATGTTTCCGCCACCTCCGGCGATCATGTAAAAGTTCGGACGAACCTTCACGACATCCAGCCCGCCAGTCTCTAGTTCAGCGGCCCGGCTGGAGACCGCTCCGCACACCGCTAATCCAAGCACGGCGGCTGCAGTCCGGCATGTCATTCCGTTTGTGAAAATTCGTTTCACTGTCTTACTCCATTCCCTCATCGCCAAGCCAACGCTCCGTGCCCGTCCATCCCCGAAGTTCCGGAAATGCGCCGCAACAATGACGATCCGGGCTAAAATTTTGAACCCACGGAAGAATATCACATCATCCAACCGGACGCAAGGGATGCGACTGGATCCGCGCATCTCACGCCGCGGTCAAAGCGGCCTTCACTCGCTCGGCGGTCAACGGAATCTGGCGCAGACGCACGCCGGTGGCATCGAAGACGGCGTTCCCGAGCGCCGCCGCGATCACCGTGATCGCGGTCTCCCCCGCTCCGGTAGCCTCTTCTTCAGGCCGGTCGATCAGCACGCATTCGATCTTCGGCACATCGAAGCCCAAGGGCAGCGAGTGATATGTGCGCCAGTCGACCGAGGTCACTTTCTGATCGTCCCAAGTAACTTCTTCGCCCATCGCGCGGCTCATTCCTTGAAGCGCTCCGCCCTCGGCCTGATTGCGCAAACCGTCGGGGTTCGAGATCGGCCCCGCGTCGATCGCCACCCACATGCGTTGCACCGCGACTTTGCCGGAATCCTGGTCGACTTCCACATCCGCCACGATGCCGGTGTAGCCGTTGTCGCCTTCGTAGGCCACGCAAGCGACTCCGCGCCCCGCAGCAATGCCGGTCTTGCGATTCCCCGGTTTCGGCGACGGACGAGTCTCCCAATTCGCGGCTTTCGCCGCGCCTTTCAGCACCGCGATCAGCCGCTCATTCCGCAGATGCCGTAAGCGAAACTCCACCGGATCGGCGTGCGCCCGCGCGGCCAGCTCGTCCATGAAGCTCTCATGCGCAAACGTATTTTGCAGACGCGCCGGAGAACGCAGCGGGCCGGTCCAGAACCGGGAGGCCACACTGTGCACCAGCACCTTTTCGCTCTTCACCGTTCCCGTTCCGCCATTCGAGCCCCCGACATTTCCGGCTACATACGAGGGAATCCCGTTGCTGTTGTTGTTATAAGCTCTGGGCGGTTGCGCCGCGCCGGGTGAGAACGCAGCCGGAGCGAATCCCAACAGCATCCCCGTAATCACGTTGCCCGGAGTCGCCGGACCCGGGCGGTTTCCCAGCCCCGGCGTCCACGCCTCATGTTCCCACGCGACGATGTTGCCTTGGGCGTCCAACCCGGCTCGCTCTTCGATCCGCCAAGCGTTGCCGTAATTTTCCCAGGCCATCTCGTCTTTGCGCGAAAGCTGCACACGCACAGGCTTGCCGGCGGCCTGCGAAAGAATCATCGCATCGTAACTGACCGTGTCGGCGCCGTTCAATCCATAGCAACCCGAGCCGCGCTGGAAAATAACATGCACGTTTTCCGGCTTCAGGCCCAGGATCATCGCGCCCGTCGACTTCTGATACCAGACCCCTTGCGTCGGCGAATACAGCGTCGCCTTGTCGCCCTGGACATCCGCTACCGCGCAGGAACTCCCCACAGAGCCGTGCATCTGGTACGGATGCAAGTAAGTGGATTTCAGCGTCACTGCCGCCGCGGCCAGCGTCTGCGCCGTATCTTTGGAATCCACCATCAGCGTATCGCGCGACGGCTGCTTCGCCAGCGAATCGTAAAACTCGGACTGTTTGGGCAACCCCGCGCCGGCGCTCCAGTTCACCTTCAGCTTTTCCGCGGCCTGAATCGCCTGCCAGGGCTTCTGGGCCACCACGCCGACAAAATTCTTTTTCACCACCACTTTCACCAAGCCAGGAAGACCCTTGACGGATTCCTCATCGACGCTCAGCAGCGTGGCGCCCACAACCGGCGGACGCACCACTCGTCCATGGAGCATTCCCGGCAGCCGCACATTGTGGACATACTCAAACTGTCCCGTAGCCATGGCGGCCATATCCGGGCGACCCACCGGTTTTCCCAGCACGGTCCATTCGCTCGAAGGCTTGCGCTGCGCATTCTTGTCGAGCGCAAGATTCCATTTCTTGCCGCCGGCCAATTCGCCATACGAAACACGCTTTGATGCATCGCCTTTCCAGCCGATCACGCCGGCCGCGAGTGTGAGTTGCTCCACTGGCGCGCCCAGCCTCTGCGAAGCCATTTTGAGCAGAGCTTCGCGAGCCGTCGCCGCCGCGAGCGCCAGGTTCGCGTGGTTGAAATTCACGGGGTGAGACTGGCTTCCGGATGTGTACGCCTGATCCGGCGTCCGCGCAGTGTCGCAATAGATCAGGGTGACCCGCTCGAACGGCACGGAGAGTTCCTCGGCCACCAACTGCTGCTGGGCCGTCGAAATCCCCTGCCCCAGCTCCTCTTTTCCGCTAAAGGCGGTGACACGGCCATCGGCCCCGACCGCGATCCAGGAGTCCAACTGATCGCCTGGAGGCGAACCGGACAGCGCGGCCTGCCCGAACTGCGCACAGGCCGGCTGTTCGCCAGCGAAACGGAAACCGACGATCAGAGCCCCTGCGCACTTCAGAAATCCCCGCCGATCTAAAGCCCCTTGCGCTTCGGCGGTCATTTCGGCACCGCCTTCTGGTAACGCTGAATAGCCGCATACATGCGCGCGTGCGTGAAACAGCGGCACAAAACTCCCGATAACGCGCGCTGAATTTCTGCCTCGGTGGCCCGCGGGTTTTTATCCAGGAACGCCTTCGCCGAAAGGATCACACCGTTCAGGCAGAAGCCGCACTGCGCCGCCTGTTCGTCGATAAAAGCCTTCTGAATGGGATGCGGCCTCTCAGCGGTCCCCAGCCCTTCCAGCGTGATTATCTCCTTGCCCGCCGCGGAGCTCACCGGAGTCACGCAGGTGCGCGCCGCCACGCCGTCCACGATTGCCGTGCACGCTCCGCATTGGCCCAGCCCGCAACCGAACTTGGGACCGCGCAGTTCCAAATCGTCGCTGAGCGCATACAACAACGGAGTGGCCGGATCCAGATCCAGGGTATGCGCCCGGCCGTTAACCTTCAACGTGACCATCTATGCGCAACCATACCTGTGCGCATCCAGACACTCCTTGCGCTGGGCCTTGCGGATCTTTGCCAAAGTGTCCGCCTCATCCCTGTCCGCGTTTTGCCGCTGCCCCCCCAGCCACAGCGCCCTTTGCGCGGAGTTGTGGAAGGTGATGCCATACGGATCGCCTCCCATGAGTACGCCGCTGAAGCGCATTCTGCCCGCTACATCCATCACGATGCTGCGCTCCACATCGTCGCGGAACCCGATGTTGTTGGTCGAATCGCTCAGCCATTGCGCCCAATAGTTGCCATCGGGGTGCCCTTGCGCGCCGGCTTTCTGGAACCACTCGATGGCCTGCTGTCGATTCTGTGGAACGCCGATGCCGAACTGGTAGGCTCGTCCGAGAGAGAACTGCCCTTTCATCCATCCCTGCTCGGCGCTGGCCTGCCGGAGCCTCGCCGAAAGATCCCAGTTCTCCTCGACAAAATCCCCTCCCTCATAGTTATTGCCCAACTGGTTCTGGGATTCCGGCTCCCCCAGTGCAGCGGCTTTGGTGTACCACTCAAAAGCGGTTCTGGAGTTTTGCGGTACGCCGTCGCCCTGGTCATACAGCAGCGCGAGCCGGAGCTGCGCCAGGGCGTTTCCAGCATCGGCAGCCTTGCGGACAATCTGCGCCGCACCCGCATGATCGCCTGCCTGAAAGCGCGCGCCCGCCTGGTCATAGAAACTGGCCCCGGGAAGCTGCTCGCAAAATTGGCTCTTCCCCGCATTCGTCATCCTGCTTGCGCCAGGCGTGATTCCGAGGCACTTCTGCAAGGCCCCCGAAGCCATGACGACATCCGTGGCCGCAGACGCGCGGGCGGAGCCGCTTGTCTCACTCGCGGGCTTGTTCGCTGCCGGAGACTGACTTGGGCTGGATTGGCCGGTTGCGGACGGTGAGGTCGAAACCGTCGCCTTCGACCCGCTGCCGCAATGCGCCAGCAAAAGGAAGGTCAAGCAAAAACTCACTGCGATAGCCGGGCATTTCATCGAAAATACCTCGCCTCCCCTGCTACCGGCCAGTATACATCGCGAGGACGTCTCGGGTACCGCTCCTTCACACTTCATTCCGAACCGCGACTGTCCAGGAATGGTAACCTCACACAGACGGTAGCGATGATAGCCTGGACGGAGGAGCAAGGAAAATGCCGCAGGATCACACCCAGATCGTCCGGTCTTTCTATGAAGCGTTCGCGCACCGGAATCCCCGGCAGTTTGCCGAGTTGGTCGATCCGGGAATCGAATGGACCTCCGCAGAAAACTTCATCTATGCCGACCACAGCCCCTACGTCGGCGTAGACGCCGTGCTCAACTTCGTGTTCAAAAGGCTGGCCGCGGATTGGGACAACTTTTCGCTGAGCGCCGGAGAGATCCTGGGCGGCGGAGATCTGGTAATTGCCAGCGGGCGTTTCCGGGGAACGTTCAAAGCCAACGGCGCTTCTATCGACGCCCAGTATGTACAGGTGTTTCAGTTCAAGGATGACAAGATCGCCAAATGCCAGATGTACACGGACACCGCCCAATTCAAGGAGTCCATCAGCCAGGATCGCTTAGCCAGTGCGTAGGCTACGCCGATAAAGCTGCGTTGACGATGGCTTGTGCTTCCTGCTGGATACGGTGCAGATGCTCCGCTCCCTGAAAGCTCTCGGCATAAATCTTGTAGATGTCTTCGGTCCCGGAAGGGCGCGCCGCGAACCATCCGCTGTCCGTCGACACCTTCAAGCCGCCAATGGCGTCGCCGTTGCCCGGGGCATTCGTCAGAACGGCCCGGATCGGTTCGCCTCCCAACTCCTTAGAAGTAATCTGCTGCGGCGAGAGCTTCGCCAGTAATTTCTTTTGATCCGGAGTCGCCGGAGCCTCTATGCGCTCATACACAGACTCGCCGAACTCGCGTGTGAAGTCGCGATAAATCTCGCCCGGATCGCGCCCCAGTTTCGCGGTGATCTCGGCCGACAGCAACGCCAGGGTGATTCCGTCTTTGTCGGTGGTCCACACGCTGCCATCCCTGCGAATAAACGACCCGCCGGCGCTCTCTTCGCCGCCGAAGCCGAGCGAGCCGTCGAGCAATCCGTCTACGAAATACTTGAATCCCACCGGGACCTCGTAAAGCTTGCGGCCCAGTTTGGCAGTGACTCGATCGATCATCTGGCTGCTCACCACCGTCTTGCCAACCGCGGCTTCCTTGCCCCATCCGGACCGATTTTGGAAAAGATAGAAGATGCAGACGGCCAGATAATGATTGGGAGGCAGCAATCCAACGCTCTTGGTCACGATGCCGTGCCGGTCATGATCGGTATCGCAGGCAAACGACAGATCGTAGCTGTCCTTCATCCCGATCAGGCTCTGCATCGCATAGACTGAGGACGGATCCATTCGGATCTGGCCATCCCAATCCACGGTCATGAACCGGAAGGTGGGATCAACTTCCTGGTTGACCACCGCGAGATTCAATCCATAGCGTTCCGCGATGCGTCCCCAATAATGGACGCCGGCGCCGCCCAGCGGATCCACCGCCAGGTTGAGCTTCGCTCCGCGGATCGTTTCCATATCCAGTACGTTGCCCAGATCCGCAATGTACGCGCTGGCGTAATCGTGCCGGTGCGTGGTCGACGCGCTTACAGCCTTCTCCAGCGAAAGGCGCTTCACGCCCTCCAGGCGCGCTTCCAGGAACTCATTGGCTTTGCGCTCGACCCAACCGGTAGCCATCGCGTCCGCCGGACCGGCGCTGGGCGGATTGTATTTGAAGCCGCCATCGTTCGGCGGGTTGTGGGAAGGCGTAATGACGATGCCATCGGCCAGCCCCGTTTTCCGCCCGCGATTGTAAGTCAGGATCGCATGCGAAATCACGGGAGTGGGCGTATACTCATCGCCTTCCGCCAGCATCACCTCGACGCCGTTCGCCGCCAGCACTTCGAGCGCGCTTGCATACGCTGGGATCGACAGCGCATGGGTGTCGATGCCCATGAACAGCGGACCATCGATTCCCTGCCCCTTGCGATACAGACAAATCGCCTGAGTAGTCGCGAGGATGTGGGCTTCGTTGAAGGATCGGTCAAAAGACGATCCCCGGTGACCGGAGGTCCCGAACGCCACCCGCTGCGATGGCACGCTGGGATCGGGTGTTTCGGTGTAGTAGGCCGTAACCAGCCTGGGAACGTTCACCAGCATCCCAGGCTCGGCCGGCTTGCCCGCAAGAGGACTGATGGTCATGAACTGATCCCCTTGCGGCAAATCCAGCTGCGGCAAGAACCCTTCAACGGGCTACTCGAGCGCGCAGCCCGGATGTGCGCAGTCGCACGAGATCTCCACTTCGCTGCTTGCATCCTCGCAGTACTGGCTGCAATATTCTTTGTCATCCGCAACGGTGCACCTGCAAGCTGGGTGTGCGCATTTTTGTGGTTCGCTGTTAGCCATGATATCTCTCCTTTGAAAATCTGTTGCACGCGGCGATCCACAGATTAGCACCGATGGGTTATTGCAGATCGATGATCACAGATCGCTGCGTGAAATCCCGAGCTTCTTCATCATAGCGTTCAATGTCGTCCGTGGAACTCCCAAACGAGTACCCGCCCCGCTGATCACTCCAGCGGAGGGCACGCAGCTCAATCAAAGGCGCACAGATTCGGGCCTGCAATACAGACCACAGCGAAAGAGCTTATCGCCCACCAGCCGCACCGCGTTCCTACCGGAACAACTCCCAGGAGCCCATCGGGAAATGAACGGCAGATTCCCCCGTGGGCTCAGGCGGTGAATCCCCCTTGCCCATGCCTGTTTCGTCGCACCCGTTGGCGCGGGAACTTCCACCTGCGCCATTGCGCGCTTCGCGGCTGCGCTACTTCCCACAATTTCTTCCAAGTCGCGCGTAGCGTCAGCACTTCCTCGTCGACATTCTCAAAACGGTCACGTTCCGCAGATCCCGGACGAAGTGATCCAGCGGAACGGAGACAGCTTCAGAAAGAGCCCTTCTTCGTGCGCCAGTTCGCCAACGTATCGCAACGAAAGAAAGCGAGTTTGCCCGAACTTATTGTGACTGTCGCGGGTCACTCGGGATCGAAACCCGCCGCTGAGTCATGAACCGAATAGTACTTACTATTCTTCGATGGGATCGTGTAATAGCTGTTGACATCATGCCGTCATCTGACCGCATGGGGTCATTCCCTAAGACAACTCCGATAGCTATTGGACGACCGTTCCTTCTCGCAAAGTCCAGCGTAATGAGGTGGATCTGCAAATTGCGCCAGGCTGTAGTTGACGTGGGTGATTAGCTGCAATGCTTCAAGATCAAGCCCGCTCATCAACGGAGGGCTGGTACGAAACTACAAAACAAACGGAGAATGACTTGAGACTTAAACATATTTTGACTTTGGCGACCTTCTTGACGGCGGGCGCTGCGGTGACCTATGCCGCGCCGGCTTGCCTGGCAGGCTCCAGCCTGTCGGCGTATGAAGCAGCAGGCTATAGCTGTGAAGTCGGGGACTTGATTTACAGCAACTTCACGTATTCATCCACTGGGGCTGATCCCACCAACAGCCAGACCTCGCTTGGCATCGACAACTTCGCGAATGTGGCTGCCGACACCTGGCAAGTGGGCTTTCAATTCGGTTCCAGCGTTACAGGCGTGACCTGGGGCGCTGTTCCGATGTCGGTAACCTACACGGCTACAGTCGATCAGGCTGCGTGTGCCGCCGAATTTGGGGCGGGCTACACCTGCGCCATCAACGAGGCTCAGGGTCAATTTCAGGACGGATCTGCGGGTTCGGGCAATACGGCTGCAATGACAGACGGCATCAGCGGTGGAGGGTTGTTGAACCTGAACGACCTTTCGACGGGCAACAACACGGGGCAGGTTACGTTTCCGGGCATCACCGCGACAAACCTCTCCCTTACAGGCGGTGGACTTTCAACCACGTATTCGATCGAGAGCTTCGGGCTGGACCTCTACGAGACTGCGACTCCCGCGGTTCCGGAGCCGGCGACACTCGGTCTGGTCGGAGGAGCTCTGTTTGCTCTTGGTGTGTTACGGCGTAAGAAAACAGTCCGCGCGTAAACTTTCCCATCGGGGGAGGAATATGCCTGAAACGGGCCAGCAGACAAGCAGCGCTCGGCCCGTTCCGGCATTGCGATCGCATCGGACAAAGGCGGCGTCAAACGGCATACCTGGGATGAATTGAAGGGGCGACTCTTCAAGCGAGGAAGAGGGCGGAAGCTTGATTTAGGTGGATCAAAACGGCAGCCGTCCCCATTCACGCCCACCCCTCAGCTTCTAATGTCTGATTTCCTCGATCCGCGACCGCATTCTAAAGATTGGTCTGGTTCGTGCACTGGAAAAACACGGTAATGAGGGGGAACCAGGATGCGGGATCTACATCGTAAAGCAGCCGAGCAGCACGAACTCGCCGCCAAGGCCCATCGCACTGCCGCCGAACACAACGAAAAAGGCAGGAGCGAGGACAACAACTGGCACTCGCAAAGAGCGCTGGAATTCTCAGACCACGCCTACAAACTTGCAAAGGAAGCCCACTCGAAGTCCGGGCAGATGGAGACGGTCTAATGTCCACACGATACAACAACGGCTCGCACTACGAAAACCACCAGCGCGCCGCTGAGCTTCATGATGTCGCCGCGCACGCCCACCGGGTCGCCGAGCAGCAGCACGGCAAGCAGGATCACCTGACCGCGCATGAGCAGTCGCGGCATGCGCTTGAGCTATCCCGTGAGGCCCATCAGTATACTCAGTCAACGGTGGGGCACGGAATTGCCGCTTTCGGGCACGATGAGATCGCCGCCCTCGCGCATAAACTTTGGCAGGCCAGGGGCTGTCCAGAGGGATCACCAGAGGAGGACTGGTTCAATGCCGCCGAACAACTGCGATCCCGCACCCACACCCCTTAGCGCAGACGTCCAGGAGCAGCACTGTCCCAAATGCGGCGCTCAGATGGAGCCTATCGACAGCGACGTGGAAGGATTGCGGCTTCAGCATCTGCAACTCTGCCCCGGGTGCTACCTGGTGATGTGGAGCGACCAAGATGGCATGCACGTGCGCCAAGGCGTTCCCATGAAGGGCGCTTCCGAGCCTGTCGGCGATGCGATTCGTCTGGTCGGCGAACCAACCGAATGCTGACAGGAGTGGCGTTTTCGCTTCCATGTGAGTGGCTTCCCAATTGCCCTTGAAATCAACGAGGAGAACGGCAATATGAAACCCAGCACCACCGATCAGATCCAAGGCAAGTTTCACGAATTAAAGGGCAAAGCGAAGGAGAAGGCCGGCCAGCTGAAGAACGACCCGAACTTGGCTGCCGAGGGCCAGGACGAAAAGATCGCCGGCAAAGTGCAGAAAAAGGTCGGTCAAATCGAAAAGGTTTTCGAGAAGTGAACCGGACGGTTGGAATCATTCTGATTGTGCTTGGCTTGGTTGGTCTGGCGTGGGGTGGGTTCAGCTATACCACCCGGCAACGGGTTGTCGATGTCGGACCCATCCACGCCACTCGGGACAAGACCAATACCGTCCCGATCCCTCCCATCGCGGGTGCACTGGCGCTGGTTGGCGGAATTGCGCTCGTGGTGGCCGGGAAAAAGGCCTGAATGCTGTTATTGTTGCCGGCGGCGGGGCTATCCCGGCTACCGCCGCCGGAGACTTTGCCGGTGCTCGAAAGGGTGAAGACTCGTTTATCCCCCCGACCTTGGTATTAAGACAATTCTGAATGTCGTTGCCCTGGTTGCCATGGGAGCTTGGGTCTTGCATGTGACCTGACCGTGGGGGACGTATTGGCAACCGCCCAAGGATAAATCAGAACACGATGACTCAAGAAGGATATGGTCAAGCCTACCGGCAGGGATTCGTGCGAACCGTACGCTTGCTGCGTTCGCGTGGGGCATCCGTCGACTGTGCCGAAGATGTGGCTCAAACGGCTTGGCTGCAAGGCTGGCAGAAGCTCAATCAACTTCGCGACGACGGGATGATTGTCGGTTGGGTGAACGCCATTGCCATCAACTACCATCGCCGCGGATGCCGCCGCGAGGCTCGTTACCAGGCTCTTTCCGAGGTCTGCGGCGAAATCGGAATCGATATCGCGCCCCTCGATACGGACACGATCCTCAACTTCTGCCGTCCCGTGGAACGGCTCCTGTTTGAGCATCAGTTGGGTGGATTGACCTCGCAGGAGATTGCTGTGAAACAAGGCGTCTCCGCCACTGCGATTCGAATCCAGTTGCTGCGGGCCCGCCGAGCCGTGCGAGCCCGCATGGAAGAGCGTGCGGTGGAATTTCGCGGGAGCGTTCGCCGTCAAGAACGCGCCGCGGCTGCGGAGGAATTGTCCTTCGTTCTGAGCACGCGGGACGCTTAAGCTCACTCCATCAAATGACCTTGGATAGTCAGCATTTTGGCGACGCGCATGCCGAGGTTCCCTGAAGGCGCCAGGAAAACGAAGGTTGGCCCAACAAGGCTACCCTGTGCGGGTGACTCTGTCACCTGCGATCGTTCTACTTCGCCGGCGCGGCGCCGAATCGTTTCATGGTGCGCGCCTCCAGAGTGCTCCCATCGTCGTCCTGATCGTAATCCCGACGATCGCCCAAATCCGCTTCGGTCACGCTCACGGTGACATCCATACCCAGGAATGACGAGGCCTTGCCGGCAAAAGTACCCCACAGCGGCAGAACCTGTTTAGGATCCCAGGCCACTGCGACACGAATCAGATTCCGATTGCCGATAATGCTGTTGGTGGGATCGAAATCAATCCAACCCGTCCCCGGCAGATAGGCCTGCATCCACGCATGCGTTGCGCCGCCGCCAAGCGTGCGAGGAGGCGGCTCATGCGGGGCGCCATTCGGAACCGCATTCGGAGACTCCACGCGAATCGCCGCGTGCGCTGCATCCGGCGCGAAAATATAACCACTGACGAAGCGCGCGGCCAACCCCAGGGAGCGCACCGCTTCAATCATCAGCACGGCGAAATCCCGGCAACTGCCGCGACGGCTTTCCAACGTCTGGTGCGGGCTTTGCACGCCCTTCTCGCTGCGGCGCATATAGCGGAAGTCCCGCTTGACGCCCAGGGTGATGGCTCGCAGCAAATCGATGGTTCCGGTTCGTCCCGAAGGGTCCAGAAACTGCTTCACCCAGCGGCGGACGTCATCGCTGGGATACTGCTGCACCAGGGCGCAGCTCAGATTGGGCAGTTCGTCATCCGAATATCGGAACGGATAGGCGGTCGCGTATTCTTCGAGAGGATATTCGGGCAGAGCGGTCTCGACATGCTCCAGCGTCACGGTACTGTCGAAGCGCAGCTCCGAGGTCTCGCCATCGAAGGTGGCGACGGCGACTGAGTTATCGAAAACATCGTGAAGCCAGCGCAGGCTGGCCGGAACAGGTGTGATCTCCAGGTTGGTCTTAATCAGCCTGAGATCGTGGCTCTCCCTGGGGCGGAACATCATGCGGTGTTCCCCAAGTCCCACTGGCTCCGAGTATCGATAAACCGTGAGATGGCGCACGGTGAGCAAAGACATTTACAAAGTGCCCGCTAGTTCGCCAAGCCGGCGGAAGCGCCCTCCATAATCTCATCGGCCCAGACCGTGAATTTTTCCAGGGTATTCGGTCCGAAGGTGGTGGCGATGGCGACGTCCGCCGCGTCACGCCCTCGCGCCATCAGCACCCGGCCGATACGCGGCACGTTGTTGCGGGGATCGAAGGTGTGCCACTGGCCGCCCAGATAGACTTCCATCCAAGCCGCAAAATCTCCCACGCCGTAGGGCGGCAGCGTTCCCATATCTCCAAGATAACCCGTGCAATAGCGCGCTGGGATATTCATCGAGCGGCAGAATGCGATGGCCAAGTGCGCGAAATCCCGGCAAACTCCCCGGCGCTCATTGAAGGCTTCCCAGGCGGTCCTGGTCGGGCGCGCATCCTGATAGTTGAAGGCAATATGATTATGCACATAGTCGCAAATCGCCTGCACTCGGGCCCATCCCAGTGGCGTCTGAGAGAAGAGATTCCAGGCCACGTTGGAGAGCAGATCCGTCTCGCAGTAACGGCTGCCCAACAGGAAAACCAGAGCCTCTTCCGGCAGATCGAGCAGCTCATGCTGGCGGGCGCCGTAAACCTGCGGGTCCGCAACGCCCGAATCTCGCAGGACGGCACTGGCGGTCAATCGAATGCGGCCGGCCGGCGCCACAATGCGGCTGCACCAGTTGCCATACACATCGCGATGCGAAGTGATGGGCACAAACGGGCTGGCGGTCAAATGATCGGGGACAATGATGTCGGACGCGCGCGAGTAATGGATGTTAACCATCAAGAGCATCGGCGTGTCTTGGGGGCAGTTGTAGATAATCTCGTAGCCTACCCGGATTTGCATAGTGAGTTTTCCCTTCCCTCGGACTGGAGAAGGCATCGACGGGGAAACCTTTTAGAGAGTGCGCGCAGCCATGTTAGCACAGCTACGCACACCCTCCTCCGGCGATTCGCGGGATGGTTTAGTAATCCATCCCGGGCATCTGGCCGCCGCCACCGCCCGGTGCTCCGCCCGAACTTTTCTCCGGAATTTCGCAGATCATGCACTCGGTGGTCAGCATCAAAGCGCTGATCGAGGCCGCGTTCTGCAGAGCCGAAAGGGTCACCTTGGTCGGGTCGATGACGCCGGCTTTCACCAGGTCCTCATACACGCCGGTCGCGGCATTGAAGCCGAAGTTGCGATCCTTGTTGTGCAGGATCTTCTCCATCAGAACCGCGCCTTCGTAACCCGCATTCCCCGTAATCTGGCGGATGGGTTCTTCGCACGCGCGCTTGATGATGTTGACGCCGGTTTGTTCATCGCCTTCCATCGTGAGCGATTTGAGCGAAGCGGCCGCCCGCAGCAGCGCGATTCCGCCGCCCGGGACAATGCCTTCTTCCACGGCGGCGCGGGTGGCGTGCAGCGCATCTTCGACGCGAGCCTTTTTCTCCTTCATCTCCATCTCAGTGGCCGCGCCCACTTTGATGATCGCAACGCCGCCGGCCAGCTTCGCCAGCCGCTCCTGGAGCTTCTCGCGGTCATAATCGGAAGTGGTCTCTTCGATCTGCGTGCGCAGCTGCTTGATGCGGCCTTCGATTTCCTTCTGCTTGCCGCCGCCGTCGATGATGGTGGTGTTGTCTTTGCTGATCGTCACCCGCTTGGCGCGGCCCAGATCTTCCAGCGTCAGGCCTTCCAGCTTGAGCCCGGTTTCTTCAAAGATGGCCTTGCCGCCCGTCAGCACGCCGATGTCTTCGAGCATCGCCTTGCGGCGATCGCCGAACCCCGGAGCCTTGATCGCGCAGGCATTCAAGGTCCCACGCAGCTTGTTCACAACCATGGTTGCCAGCGCTTCGCCTTCCACTTCCTCGGCGATCACCAGCAGCGGCTTTCCGACGCGAACCACCTGTTCCAGCAACGGAAGCAGGTCCTTCATATTGCTGATTTTCTTTTCGTGGATCAGAATATACGGATCTTCGAGCACGCACTCCATGCGATCCGGATCGCTGACGAAGTACGGCGAGAGATAACCGCGGTCGAACTGCATGCCGTCCACGGTTTCGAGCTCGGTCACCATGGTCTTCGACTCTTCCACAGTGATGACGCCGTCCTTGCCGACCTTCTTCATCGCCTCGGCGATGATGTTGCCGATAGTCGCGTCGCCGTTGGCGGAGATGGTGCCGATCTGGGCGATCATGTCGCCAGTCACGGGTTTTGAAAGCTTCTTGACTTCCCCGACGACTTTCGCAACGGCGGCTTCAATGCCGCGCTTCAGCGCCATTGGATTCGCGCCCGCAGCCACGCTCTTCACGCCTTCGCGAAAGATGGCCTGCGCAAGAATCGTCGCCGTGGTGGTGCCATCGCCGGCAATGTCCGAGGTCTTCGAGGCGACCTCGCGGACCATCTGCGCGCCCATGTTCTCGAGCGGATCCTTCAACTCGATTTCTTTGGCCACGGTCACGCCGTCTTTGGTAATGGTCGGGCCGCCGAATTTTTTCTCCAGGACCACGTTGCGTCCCTTGGGGCCGAGCGTGATCTTCACCGTGTCCGCCAGTTGATTGACACCGCGCAAGATTGCTTGCCGGGAATTCTCGCTATATACGATCTGTTTTCCAGCCATGATATTCTCCTGAATTCTTTTCTTCGAATAACCGCTCCCTTTGGTCGCGGCTCAGTTCCGGATCTGAGCCGCGACCGGAGGGAGCGGTCGTTACTTAGGATGCTTTCGCCAGCTTAGCCGGGGCCGACAAAATCCCGAGGACCTCGTCCTCGCGAATGATCAGCGCATCCTGGCCATCGAGTTTGATTTCGCTGCCGGCGTATTTGCCCAGCAGAACACGGTCGCCCACCTTCACATCGAGCGCAATGATGCTGCCGTCTTCCAGGCGCTTCCCTTTGCCGACCGCCAGAACCTGGGCTTCCTGCGGTTTCTCTTTCGCGGAATCCGGGATATGCAAGCCTCCCTGCATCTGTTGCTTTTCTTCAATCCGTTTGACCACGATGCGGTCATAGAGCGGTCGAATTGTCATCGTAACCTCCATCTTTCAAGTAGAATTTTTGGAAACAAGCTCTCACGCGGCTCCATCGGGAGGAGCCAGGCGTTCCAGCACCCGGCCCAGGCTCGACATCATGTCGACGGGCAGCGGGAACACAATGGTCGTATTCTTCTCGGCGCCGATCTCGACCAGAGTTTGCAAATAGCGAAGCTGAATTGCCGCCGGCTGTCTTTGAATCTGCTCGGCGGCCATAGCCAGCTTTTCGGCGGCCTCGAATTCGCCTTGGGCGTGAATGATTTTGGCGCGCTTCTCGCGCTCGGCTTCGGCTTGGCGAGCGATGGCGCGGATCATCTGCTCCGGCAGATCAACCTGCTTCACTTCCACCAGCGTCACTTTGACGCCCCACGGTCCGGTCTGCTGATCCAGCACCGCTTGCAACCGCAAGTTGATCTTTTCGCGCTGGCTCAATAACGAGTCCAGGTCCACCTCGCCGAGGACGCTGCGCAAACTGGTCTGCGAAAGCTGCGACGTCGCATACAGGAAGTTTGCCACTTCGATCACGGCCTTGGTCGGGTCGATGACACGGAAGTACACGACCGCATTGACCTTAACCGTGACGTTGTCGCGCGTGATCACATCCTGCGACGGAACTTCCATGGCTTCGATCCGCAGCGAAATCCGGACCATGCGGTCCAGAGGCGCGAAAACCAGCACCACACCCGGACCCTTCGGCTGAGACAATACGCGGCCGAGGCGGAAGATGACGCCGCGCTCATACTCGCGCAGGATTTTGATCGAAGACAGCAGATAGATGACGACGACCACAACGGGGATGATCGAGTAGTCAAACATTCAGGGGTTCCCTCGACCTAGGTGCATTCTGAGGTCCGCGCGAGAATGCACGCAAGAACGTCACAGCGCGTTCAACAAAGTGACCGCGAGTGGTCATTTGACCAAATATGGTCGCGCTATGCGGGGCCGGACTGCGGCTGCTTGATCAGTAAGCGACCCGGGCCCTCCGAATCGATCAGACCCTGGAGAATCCTGGTCGTTTCGGCGCGGGCATCCTTGCCGGGAATGCACTCGACCGAATCCTTAGCGAACTGTAGACTGGAGCAATACTCGGCTCGCATGGAGCCCAAAAGGCCCCGGCGGGCCGCTTGGATGTGCTCCATCAGCAAGCGGCACGGACCCGAGCTCTGACCACCAATGTCGTCTCCGCCGAGCCTTGAAATCAAGCCATCCAGGCTCTTAAGATCTGTGTTTTGCGACACTCGGCTCCTCTGCTCGCTACTTTACTACGACCCCTGCGGATTTCGTGCGCTGCAGGGATTTCTCATGAGCGATCTTGGACGCTTCGTCTGCTTTCGTCGAATGGTTGCAAGCCGACCCCGCATGCTCCAGGCAGGCATCGTGCGCGCCTTTGTTGCTTTGTTCCGCGGCGGCACGATGGCTCTTGGCTGCTCGTTCATGATGATAGGCTGCGGATGTATGTGCATCTTTGGGCATGGTAAGGATTCCTCGGGTTGTACAGGTGCACGGCTGTGGCCCATCACTTGAACCACTGCAAACCCATAAGAATCACTTCCAGCACCAGCAGCACGATAATGATGGTTTCAAGGATCTCGCCTTTGCGATACCAGCGGAAGTCCGTAATGCGGTCGACTGCGCCCTCGTAGAGATCCTCGCAAGCTTCGAGTCGATTGCCGAACGACTCCAGGCGAGCGCGAACGCCGGATCGAGCCACCAGGCCCGCGGCAGCGCGCCGGCCTTCCAGATCGAGCGTGCGCGGCGGCGAAGCGAGGTGCGGTTCCAGGCGGGCAAACGTCAGCCGCAACAGGGACAGATGTTTCATCGTCTGCGCAAGCCGTTCCCACTCGGCGCGGCTGCTTCGCTCGATCCGGTACGCGATTGCGGCGTCTGCGGGAGCCGAGATTTCGTAAGGGAGGAGCTCCTGCTCCAGCCGCCGCAACTCGCCTTCGAGAAAGGCGAAGCCGATTACGGCGGCGAGGAGGCTTTCGGAATTGGCGGCGGAACATTCGAGAACGGCACGCCCCGGACGCCATCGAACCGTGCCTGACTCGTTTTTCAGTACCACCGGCTTCGGTCCATCGGGATGGTCCTCTAACCCCAAGGCAGTTGGAGCAATGATGACGACGAGGTCGCCGTTTTCGGCATCGGCCGGCAGGAGACTGAGGCCGGAGGGCTCTATCGACACGGACGCGGCCGCAACCGCGCGAGGCTCTGTGAAGCGGCATATGACGTCACCCGCGGCCGGCTCCGGCAAGAACCGAATCCGCTTGACGATGGCCGCTGCCATGTCAGGCCCCATTTCAGGCTTGATTGGACGGGTGCGCGGCGAAGGCCTCATGCAACTCGCTGTGCATCTCCAGAATCCGTTCCGCGACAACCTCGGCGGAATCCATCACCCCGTTCAGAGTCGAATCGAAGAGATAATCTCCCACCGCCAACAGCCCGGGATTTCCGTCCGGATCAGGAACATGGCGCGAATCGGGCTCCCGCGCGGGGTAACCGGCGGGCCATCCGTTGACCGTTCCTGCCCAGCGGTGGACGCGCCCTTCGCACAGCAACCCGCGGCCTCGCTGCAACCAGGGCGGAAGCGAATCAAGCATCTCTTCAATCAGACCAGAATCAGAAAGGTTGCTCCAATTCAGCGCGGCTTCACCGGCCAGCAGCCATCCCAAGACGCCGAACGGCGCGCTGCTGCCGCGGGAGGTTTCATCATAAACGCAGCAACCCCCGAAGGCGTCCAGCATGAAATAGGATTCGGCGATCCGATCGCGCCAGAACGGCTCTTCGAAAAGCAAGCTGACGCGGAGATAATGCGCGGGATAGTCGTAGTGGGCGTGATGGGCCCGCATCGCCTCAGTGAGCGCTCCCCCGCTCCACTCAATCGACGGAAGCCAGTTGACGGGCAGCGCCGCAACAACGATGTCGAACCTCTCATGAGGATATGCCGAAGTACCTCTCGATTTGACGCGGTACGCGCCATCCGGCGTCGCTTCGACATGCGTCACGCGATGATTGAGCAGCACGCGGCTGCGGAGACGCGCGGACAATTCACGAACCAGCGTCTCGATGCCTCCATCGATCGTATAGAGGTCCATATAGCCGGGCTCATTCATCAGAAAGTTTTGGAGGCCGTATAGAGCGCTGGTGCGGTGCGGCTCCGTAGCCAGATCGCTATGAACGGCCACGCGGATGTAGCGGCGGGCGGCTTCGTCCGGCACGGTTCGCAACAGCTCATCGAAGCGCTGGCGGGAAAGAAAATCCTCGTTATCCTGCTTCCAATCCGATTCGTAGTATGCCGCCGGGCTGATAAATTGGGTGGCTCGACGGCGGAAATCCTCCAGCGCGTCGAGAGCGTTTTGGCCCAAATGCCGCCGGATATCGCCGCGAGTTTGCAGGGGCTGGCCATCCAGAATCACGGTTCTGCCGTGCATCGGACGCGTGGAAAGGCCCAGGTCGCGAACCAACTCGCGCAAAGGATCTGGCCCAGTGACGGAGTAGTCGTACAACTCCGCCGCACCGGCTTCGTAGTCTACCGGCGCTGTGTCGAACGTGTTGGTCAGGATCTTTCCGCCCAGCCGGTGGGTGGCTTCAAAAATGGTGATGTCCAGCGGGCGGTCTGAGCGCTGTTGCAGAAGATACGCCGTGATCAACCCGCCGGGTCCGCCACCAATTATTGCAATACGCATTCGGCTTCTTCAGCGAGCACCCACACACTAAGACGCCGCGCGCCCCCACACGGTTTACCACGGCGTTAAGCTATGAGACATGAACAAGCTCGCCGGGTTGCATCTTGTGCCGCTTCTTGTATCGTTTTTGGTGTCGACGGTTTCCGGTTCCGCGCAGCCCGCGGCTCCGGATCAAGCGAATCCTTTCTCAGCCTGGTTGCGCAACGCCTATATGGGCAATCGGAACAACATCGTTCGAACCGCGGAGAAGATGCCGGAGGAGAACTACGGCATGCGGCCCGGTACGCAAACCGAAGTGCGCACGTTCGGCCAGCAGGTGACGCATGTCGCCACGTTTAACTTCCTGTGGTGCTCACAAGCTAAGGGCGAGAAGAATCCGAGCCCGGGCAACCTGGATAAATTGACCTCCAAGGCCGAGATCATGAAGGTGCTGAACGACGCGTTCACTTACTGCGACGGCGCATATAATGCTCTGACCGACGCCTCCGGAGCCGAGACGATCGACATCACGCAGGAAAGCGGCCGGCAGACTCGCAGCCTGCGGTTCGGGCTGTTGGACCTGAATTACGGCCACAATAACGAGATTTACGGGAGTATGGTGGCGTATTTGAGGATGAAGAATATCGTTCCGCCGGCTTCCGAGCCTCGCGGTGCGCAGCAGGGAAAGAAGTAGCGGATGACTGGAACACTTTTCATCGATCTGCTATTGCTTCTTGGCTTGACCTTGGGGTTAAAACATACGGCGAAAATACCTGCGCTGATTCAGGACTTCAGAGACCGGATGAATGGCGGCCCTCGGCCGCCAGCTCATCCTCTGCCAGCTGACGATTCGAGAATCCTGAATCGCCGCCGCCCACGATCCCAACCTCGGTGACGAGAGCCCGTGTTCCGGCCACTGAGATGCCTTGGGAGACCGCGGAATGTCGAGTTCGATCGGCTGCGTCCTGACCTTCCCGGCCCACAAGGTTCCGTCGCTGCGCCATTTCTCTTGGAGCTTGTGCGCGAGGTTCCCACTGAGTAGCGCGTGGTCGAGGTCCAACTGAAGGAACAGCTTCTTCCCCAACAGTTCACGGCCCGTCCCACCGGCGGAGGGCTTGTGAACGTGGAGACTAAGGCTCCGCCCCACATGCTGCGGGTTTCGGCGATGGCCGCGATCCTCTATCTGACCAGGATCAGCCAGCGGCGGCTGAAGGCTGTGGTGCTGCTCGCGGCCCTGATTCTTTTTTCACGAGATCACCGGTGGAAGTGGCCTCTAGGCGCCGCCGGCATCCTCACTCGTAGGTCCGATACTTTCCCAGATGGGTCCAGTGCGTTGTCTCGTCGGTCCAGGCGCCTCCGCCGCTAAGAACAATGTGCCGGTCATTCTCAATCCGGAGAAGGATCGGAGTCGCGCCTTGATTCCGGTAGGTCACCCGCACGCCCAAGTGCAGACTGATCGCGTCAGGAGCTACTTCAGGTGGGATGACGGTCCCCACCAAGGACATGCCCAGGCAGAATTCTTGGTCAGTGATTTCTCAGGTCGCAGTCAGCGACTCGGCGGCTTTCGCTGGCGGCCAGAGCCCCAATCCCGCCGCGACGCATAGCGCGGACGCTCCCCGTGGCATTATCGCCCGTCCAGAATCTCCTGGCAGACGTATTCCTGAAGCTCCCAGCCTTGCGCCAGCGTGAAGACTCGCTTGAACTCGTAAGGCTTCGTGAAATCCTTGGGATCATCTAGAGTAACGTCGAGATTCAGATGGCCCAGGTCGGGGCGGCTGTAGCGCTCGACCACGTGCAGTTCGTCGCTATGCGGCTTGCCAGTGGAATCGAGCCAGGTCTTGTCGTTGACACTGACCGTGTCCACCACCAGCGTGTCGCCATCCCACTTGGCCGTCGAGTCTCCGGTCCAGGAATTCGGATCGAGGTCCAGGTTGTGCGCCCGTCCATCGAGAAAAAAGCGGCGATAGCTGTGCGTGTTGCCTTCGGAAAGCAGGATCACCATCTTGGGCGTCTGCACGATCTTGTACGGCAGGCCGGTGATGCGTACCGTGCCGTTCGGCAGACAGACCGCTGATGGGTCATCCTTCCCCTTGTTAGCCTTACGCTGGTCGTACAGCTTTTTCGCTTCCGGCGTGTAAGCAGGATCGCTGGGAAGGTTGGTGCTGCCAGAAACCACCCATACTCCGGAGAGATCCACTTTGCCGTCTGGCGCACGCGGCGTGGGACCGGCCGGCGGCGGAGGCGGCTTACGCGCGGGCGGCTCGGGCACGGCTTTAACCTGTGCTGATAAGATCGCTGGGGCGAACAGCGGAATCGCCACGAACAACAGGGCGAGCGCCCTGCGGCTACTTATGCGCGCCATCAAGATGCACCGGGTCCTGATTATTTTCGTTGCAGACGTACTCCGTCATTTCGATGCTGGTCTCAAGCGTGGCCGTGCGACTCTGAATCCACGGTTTGGTGTATGCGCCGGGATCGTCAATGGTGATGCCGATGTTGAGAGTGCCCAGGTTGGGACGGCTGAAGCGCTCCGTCAGATGCATCTGCGATGTGTGCGGATGGCCGGGCATATCGATCCAGGATTTGTCGTTGAAACCGATGGTGTCGACCACCAGCGTCTCTCCATCCCAGTGCGCGCGCGAGTCGCCATACCACGTGGGTTTCAAATCTTTGGGATGATCCGTGCCATCCAGAAAGAACTGGCGAAACATGTGGGTATTGCCCTCAAACAGCATCAACACCAGCTTGGGAGTGGAGACCAAAGCAGTATGATACGGAGCAGCGCGCGGAGGACCGCCGGGCAGGCAGCGCGCCTCAAAATCGTCGGCGTAGTGGTTGGTTTCGCGTTGATCGAGAAGCTTCTGCGCCCACGGTTGCAAATACGGACCATCCTGGCTGACCGTTCTCTGCCCATTCCAGATTCCGGTGAAATCAGGTTTGCCATCCGGCATGTGCGGCGTGGGGCCGGAAGGTCCGGGTGGAGGCGCGGCTCGCCCCGGGCCCTTTCCCTTGGCCTGAGCAGCGGGCTGCTGAGATCGCGCCGGAGACGGAGCGACTACTAGAGAGACAATGACCGCCACAGCCGCGGTGCCGGCCGAAATCGCGAAATGCTTGCGCATGTGTCTTCTTATTGGTCAACTTATTGGTCAACGGCGGCGCCGGGGGCTTTCGGATTGGAGGAGCCTCCGAATACCCTGTGCCCATCCGCTAAGACAACCGAGGTCGCACTGGCGGTCTTCGAACCGTCTTTCGCGAGCGAGCCTTCCACCGTAACCAGATCGCCCGTCTTCAGCGAATTCTTGGTCCAGCCCTGCTTGAGCAGCACGGGGATCGCTCCCAGCTCGAAGTTCCAATTACTCACGGTTCCATTAGCTTCTTTGACATCGACATAAAAGCGCGCGTGAGGATTCATCCACTCCACTTTGCTCACCGTTCCGGTGATCTTCATAGGCTTGCTGGAATCGTATTCGGCCGCGAAGGAATGGTGCGCCAGCATGGGCACCGCGGAAACCAGCAATCCGAAACTTGCTGCCAAAAGAGCAGTCCTGGTTCTCATCCTCACACCTCCCTGGAATGAACTGATAATTGAAACGAACGTCACAACAGAGTTATCACACAGGCCGGATGGCGTCAAGGTATGGGAGTCTTGCGGCATGCATACGCCATCCCCGTTTGGTACTAAGGTATCGAAGGAGCTACAGCCGCAATCTTAATGTGCCGATTTAAACAATTTAGGGCTGCGTACCGATGGGACCCTTTCTCAAATCCTTGCGGTGGTCGGCGGTGTGGGCGCCGCCTCTTGAATCCTGGACCATGGACCGCAACTGGAGCCGCGCCGAAGGCGAGCGGCTGCTGCAGGCGCACAACTATCAGGAAGCCGAACCCTATTTAGCCGAGGCTGTCGCCGACGCGGATAAACATTCCCTCTCGGTCCCGAAGCGAGTCAGGCTGCGGGTGCAATTGGCCGACGTCCAGCGCAAGCAGAACAAGTTCGCCGAAGCCGAGCAGACTCTTCGCGCCGCCATCGGCTTGGCGGCCGAGGTAACCGACGGTCCCGGATACTTGATGAGCCTGGACGCGCTGGCCGAAGTGTTCATGGCCCAGGCGAATTTCGCGGCGGCTGAAAAAGTGTCGCAGGAAGGCGTGCGTATTGAATCCGAGTTGCCCCACCCCGATCCGTTACGCATGGCACGAAGAGTTCACCGCCTGGGCATCGCCCGCTACAAGGGAGGCCGTTCGAGCGATGCCATCCCGGCTCTTAAAAAGGGGCTCGAACTGCACGAGCAGTCATACGGGGCGGACCACGAGGAGACCAATCGAGTTTTGAGTGAGCTGGGTACGATTTACCGCGCCGAGGGTATGCATGAGGATGCCCAGCGCTGCCTGCGGCGATCGCTGCGCTTTTACCAGAACACCTTCGGCTCTGAAGATCCCCGCGCCATGCACGACGTGCACCAACTGGCCGGCTCGCTCGAAGAGTCCGGAGATACAGAGGCCGCCGCGCACGAATATGAGCGGGTAATGGACCTGAAGTCGCGAATGCTCGGCCGCGATCTTGAAGAGCTGGCGGAGATGCAGTTCAGCCTGGCAAGCCTCTACGCCGGCTGGGGCAACTATCCGCGATCTCGAGAGCTTCTTGCCGATTGCCTCGGAACCTTCAAGCGCAAGGGCGGTCCGCGTCTCGCGGTTGCGCATGAAATGCTGGCGCAGGTGGAGGAATACTCCGGCCGCTTCCACGACGCCGCGCGTGAACTGGAACGCGCGGGCAAGGTCTGGGAGAAATGTCCCGGCCGCAACACGGAGCTCGCCGCGAATCTGGAATACCGCGCCGAATTGCTGGACCAGCTCCGCCGCAAGCGCGAAGCCTCTTGGCTGCGCGAACGCGCCGCCAGCCTCTCCCGCGCCGCAGGGGCTTGAACGGCGTCAACGCTAGGCGCTGGCGCGCCTCAGCCCACAAGCCTGTCATAGTCAGCGTGATTTCCGACCCAGAACCAGAGTATGCAATCCGGCAGGTCCGCGCCCAATGCGCGATGGTGGATGCCAACGCGAACAGACCAGAACCTGTCGATCTTCTTCAAGTGGAGCGAAGGATGACGAGGATCGGTCCGCAAAAGTGCGAATGCCCGGTCAGCTAGCCCCTGAACAGGACGAGGAAGGGCACGGTAGCAGGCCCAGAAATCCGGCGCCGCCCGGGAGTCACAAGTCCGTAGCTCGTCCCGCCCGATAGTCCCGCAAAGCTCGCTCGGCCAACTCAACTAGCTTTCCGCCCCTAGCGTCCGACTCAATTTGCCGGTCCCACGCATCGGCGTCAAACTCGGCGAACCAACTGCGGAACGCACTTAGCTCCTCAGCGGAGAGCTGCTTCACTTGGCCTTCGACGACTTCTACCTTACTCATCTTGTCGTGCTTTTAGGCTACATCAGCGTCGTAGTCCCCGGCTTTGCCAACGTTCGTCCCCCGCGGTGACCCGATGCTAAAGTAAAGATACATGGTTGTCGAAATCGAGGGGATACCTCTGCACCTTGCGCATCCCGACGAGTTGCTGGTCAACTGGGTGGGCCAGGAAGAAGTCATGCGCCAGCTTCTCGCCGCCTGGCTGGTGATCGACCCTCAGGATCTGCCCATGAATCCGCGCTTGCTGGGCAAGCCTGGCGTGGGAAAAACGACGCTCGCCTACGCTGCCGCCAAACGCCTCGGCCGCGAAGTCTATATCCTCCAAGCCACCGTCGACACACGCCCGGAAGATCTTCTCGTCACGCCGGTGATTGAAGGCGAAGGCCGCCTGCGCTACGTAGCTTCTCCTTTGGTGACCGCCATGCTGCGCGGAGGCATCGTCATTCTCGACGAAGGCAACCGCATGAGTGAGAAGAGCTGGGCCAGTCTCGCCCCTCTGCTCGATAACCGCCGCTATGTCGAGTCCATCGTCGCCGGCATTAAGATCAAAGCGCACCCGTTGTTTCGCATCGTGGCCACCATGAACGACGATGCCAGCACCTTCGATCTGCCGGAGTACATCCACTCCCGCCTTCAGCCGCAAATCATGATCGACTTCCCGGAGCGGCACGAAGAGTTCGCCATTCTCCGCGAAAACCTGCCCTTCGGCGACGACCACATTCTCAACTACGTCACCGATTTTCTCCAGCGCGCGCACACCGCGGATGAGCGTTACACCGCGCGCGATGGCATCAACATCGCCCGCTTCGCCATGAAGCTGGCCAGTGAAGAGTCGAGCGGAATCTCCACCGAGATTATTCACATCGCGATCACACAAACGCTCGGCGAAGAGGCCCTGCGCTATGTCCCTCGAAGCTGAGATCAAGCGCGGCGGCCTCGATCGCGGCCGCTATCTCTATTTTCCCGTCGCGCCGGGACGCGTGGAATTCACGATTGCCTTGCGGCGCTTGCTGCTGGAACGCCGTCCACAGGTAGTCGCCATCGAGCTGCCTTCGTTCCTCGAAGAAACCTACCGCAAAGCGGTGGCGCGCCTTCCCGAGATGTCAGTAATTCTCTATACCGAAGAGAGCAAGGATGACGACGAGCGGGCCATCTACGTTCCAGTCGAGCCCGCCGATCCCTTCACCGAAGCTCTGCGCACCGCGGATGAAATCGGCGCACAGGTCCTCTTTCTCGAACCCGACTCGAATGAACGCCCGCATCTCCCCGACAACTATCCCGACACCTACGCCATCGCGCGCATCGGCATGGACAAATACGTCGAGGCCTATCGCGTGTGGCCGCAGCCGCGCACGGAAGAGGTGACCGCCCATGCCTCCGCCATGGCCTGGAAGCTGCAAGGCGCGGACCCGGATGCCCGCATCGTAGCCGTGGTCTCGCTCAACCTGCTCGACCCGCTTCTGGACGCCATGGAGATCCCCCAGGAAGCTCCCGCAATCAAGCGCCGCAACCCGGATGTGCGTCTGCTGAATC
The DNA here is from genome assembly GCA_036489835.1 of Bryobacteraceae bacterium. Taxonomy (GTDB): domain Bacteria; phylum Acidobacteriota; class Terriglobia; order Bryobacterales; family Bryobacteraceae; genus Palsa-187. Next base: position 52,559 of record DASXEY010000063.1, read on the forward strand.
CGCATCCCGAATGTCTCGCCGAAATCACCGTCGAGTATCCGTATTTGCAGGAGCGATACGAATTCTTTCGCTTGGACCTCGCCGAGCCCAAACAGCCCGCACAGGGCCGGCTCGGCTCGCCCGACGACCACGAACCCTCAATCAATCCGCAGAGCCAGGCTCCGTTGAGCGGGCGAGATCAAGACGAGCAGCCCGCACAGGGCCGGCTCGGCTCACCCGACGACCACGAACCCTCAATCAATCCGCCGAGCCAGGCTCCGTTGTGCGGGCGAGATCAAGACGAGCAGCCCGCACAGGGCCGGCTCGGCTCGCCCAGCGACCAAGAACTCCCAATCAATCCGCCGAGCCAGGCTCCGTTGTGCGGGCGAGATCAAGAAATGGATCGTCCCCGAATTCAGCTCGATCTCCTGCGCGAGGCCGAAGCCAAGTACACCCAATCCACTGGAGACAAGCTGGCGCATTGGCAGCGGCGCATGATCGCCCGCTACACGCGGAATCTGGCGCACACCAGCGGCGATCTCACCGCCAACGTCTACGATCTCACCGTGGCCGCGCGCTCCATCGTGGACGACAACTACGGATGGGAAGTGTGGCAGATGGCCAATCGCTATCTGGCCCAGCATGAGACTTCGAATCTCGAAACCGTGCATCTCTCCGCTAGCGAAATCTGGATCAACACCAAGCGCCTGCGCATCCGCCGCCGCCTTCCCCGGCCGAAGCAGCGTTTGAAACCCGCCGGCCTCAAGGCGCGGAAAAAAGAAACGCAGCCCGGCGAATGGGCGCGCCAGACCACCGGCAATGCCATATGTTCCTATCCTCCCGAGGATTTGGTCATCGAAGAATACGGCCGCTTTCTCAAGAAGAAGGCCAAAGCCATGCTCTCCGAGGAACGCGTGCGCGTCGAACCGTTTACCACCTCGATCCTCGACGGCATCGACCTCCGCGAAACCATTCGAAACTGGAGCCGCCGCAAGATTTATGTGCGCCAAGCGGATCGCCTGGCGGGCGAGGCCGGAGCGGTCGTCGTGATCTTCGACGAAGACCGCGAAGATCGCTATCAATATCTCACTACCTGGCTGGGCGAGCATCAGAACGAATCCGACATGGCGTTCTACTCCACCTTCCCCTTTGACAACCTGGTGGGCCCGGGAATCGGCCGCGCGGAATACGGCGGCATTCTGATGACCCTCCCGCCGCGACGCCTGTTCGATGTGTGGGCGGACACCGATTATGATTTCGCGGAATCGAAACCCGAGCGTCTTTTGATGGCCGCTCTCGATTATTCAGTCGAGCGCTTCGTGGTCTACGTCGCTGCGCGCCCGCCGCGCTCCATCTTCCGCTCCATCGCGGCCCATGTCGGCCGCAAGATTCTGTACGTGCCAATTGGAGCGCTTTCGCCTGCAAAACTCAAGAAATTGCGCGTCGTTCACGTGCTCGACAGCTATGAGCGGCGAACCGAAGCCAAGGATTATCTTTGGTGACTCCCGAGGGATAGGCCCGAATTTGAACCCAAACTCTCACGCTTGCGTCTAATCATAAAGTCTCGGCTTCTGCCACGTCATGCGAACCGCCACACCACGGGAGATCCGCGCACAGCTTGAAAAGCTGTTGGCCAGCCCTCTGTTTGAACGTTCGAAGAGGATGTCGCGATTCCTGCGCTTCTCCGTGGAACACGCGCTCGCCGGGACTGGAGATCAGGTCAAAGAGTATCTGGTGGGCGTCGAAGTCTTCGACCGCGACAGCGATTACGATCCCAGAGTCGATCCCATTGTGCGCGTGGAAGCGCGCCGGCTGCGCGAAAAGGTCAACGCGTATTACGAATCCGCAGGCCAGGCCGATCCCGTCTATATTGAGCTTCCGAAGGGCGTCTATACGCCCGTGTTTCATCTGCGCGACTCCCGCCCCGTCGCCCGCGCTGTTTCGGAACCGGCGCGGACCTCGATTGCGGTTTTGCCGTTCGCCAATTTCTCTCCACAGTCCGGCGACGATTACTTCAGCGACGGTCTTACCGAAGAACTGATCCTGTTGCTGACACAAGTGCAGGGATTAAGAGTCGTGGCCTGGCATTCGGCATCCCAGTTCCGCGGCCGGGAGCAGGATCTCCACTCCATTCGCCAGCAGTTGAACGTCGATGCGGCGCTGTTCGGCAGCGTGCGGCGCTCCCCCTCGCGTGTCCGCGTCACCGCGCAGCTTATCGATACCGGATCCGGCGCGTATCTCTGGTCGGAAGGCTTCGACCGCCATATGCATGATGTTTTATCCATTCAGGAGGAGATCGCACAGGCCATCGTCGCGACCCTGAAACTGGCCTTGCGTTCTCCTTCCGCGCTGGCCCCGCTGCCAATGAAAGAGTCGCGGCAAGCTTCCCAAGCAATCGAAACCACCGCCGAAAAACCAGTCGCAAGAAGAGTTGCCAAACGAGTAAACGTCGAGTGCTATAACCTCTGCCTTCAGGCTCGCTTCCATGCGCGAAAAAGAACTTCGGACGGCTTGAGGCATAGCCTGGATTGCTACACCGAAGCCATCTCTGTTGACCCCGAGTCCGCCACCGCGCACGCCGGTCTGGCCGACGCCTACAGTCTTCTGGCCGACTACGGAATTCTTCATCCCCGCGAAGCTATGCCGCGCGCGAAAGCCGCTGCGCAACGCGCCTTGGAGTTGAATCCGGATTCCGCCGAGGCCAACACGGCGCTCGCGTTTATCCGCTCCTTATACGATTGGAAATGGGAAGAAGGCGAAGTATTGTACCGCCGCGCCATTGCTCTTAACCCCGGGTATTCGCAGGCGCGGCATTGGTTCGCAGTCGACTTTCTCGCCGTCCTTGGCCGTTTCGCCGAGGCTGATCCGCAGCTTCAATTAGCCCGGGATCTGGATCCCTTGTCGCTGGTGACCCACGAAGGCGGCGCATATCTTTGTTTGCTGCGCCGGGATTACGACGGCTGCCTGAAAGAGTTAGAGCAGATTGTCGCCCTGGACGCGGACTTCTACAAAATCTATAGCTGCCAAGGCCGCGCCCTTAGTCTTATGGGGAAGTTCGAGCAAGCCATCGCAATGCTGGAAAAGGCCCACGATGCTCAGCCTGGCACACCCAAGATCATCAGCGCCCTGGGGCAGACTCTGGCGACGGCGGGAAGAACTGCCGAAGCGCGCGCATGTCTCGACCAGCTTCATTCCCTCGCCCGCGCCCGATACGTTCCATCCACCTGTTTCGCGATCGTTCATCTGGGTCTGGGCGAGCATGAGAGCAGTCTTGAGTGGCTGGAAACCGCGTGCGAGCAGCGCGAATTGCCGCTCACGATGATTCGCATCCATCCTTTGTACGACCCTCTGCGCGCTGAACCTCGCTTCCAGGCGTTGCTGCCGCGCATGGGTTTCTTACCGTAAGAACTTCCGTCGCTTACTCAAGATTACTCCCCTCCGCGGCGGAAACAGGCGCATTTTGGATCATGGCAGCTCCAAACCAAGTCGTGCTGTTAAGGCATGTGTCGCTGTTAAAACAGATCGCCCTACTATTGTTCGTGGGGTCTTTGTGCCGCGCCCAGACCACTTTATTCGACAGAACCCTGCCCGCCGGCGGACCGGACGTCAACGCGGACGCCTTGAACCGCCATGCCGCCGAACTGGAACGGCTGGGCCGTTCCGCCGAGGCCCAGGTTGAATATGGACGCGCACTCAACGCCTGCCGCGAATCCAGGTGTCCCTTTCAGGCCGCGATTCTGAACAATCTGGGCAGTTTGTTCCAGGCCATGGCTCGATATCAGGACGCCGAGTCGGTTCTGCGGCAAGCCATCGAAGCCAGTTCGGCCAACGGTCAGGACCCGTCTTCGCTCCCGGTCGCGCTGGTGAATCTTGCGGCCGTGTATCGCGCCCAGGCCCGCAACGCCGAAGCCGCCCCGCTCTATGACCGTGCTCTGAAACTGCGCCAGGCCGATACCGCGACGCCCCCGCGGGATATTGCCAAGCTGCTGACGCACATGGCCGCTCTGGCTCGCGATACCGAAAATCTCCCGCGAGCCGAGGACTTGATTCGCCAAGCGCTGGAGGCTTTCCGTGCGGACGGGTCGCTCCAAAGCCCCGAGGCTCTTGTGTCGTTAGTGACTCAAGGGACCATCCTCGCAGCGGAACAGAAATTGCCTGAAGCCGAGGCAACCCTTCAGAGCGCCGTGTCTTCGTATCGAGGGCAGCCACAAGGGCTCGACTATGCCGCCGCATTAAGCAGCCTGGCAGACGTCATCGCCGCAAGAGGACGTCCGAAGGAAGCCGAGCCGTTGCTTCGCGAGGCTATCGCCGTCTGGACGATGTTGCTGGGCGCCGATCATCCCTTCGTCGCCTCCGGCCTGATGAACCTGGGCACGGTTTTGAAAGCCCGCCGCCGTTACGAGGAAGCCGAGGCGTTGATGAATCGGGCTGCGAATATCGACGCGCACACTCTTCCGGAGGGCCATCCCCGGATCGCCGTCGACCTGAACGACCAGGCCGGCCTGCTGCTGGCGCGCAAGCGCTATCGTGACGCGGAAGCGCTCCTGCTTCGCGCGGCCGCCATTCTGGAAAAGCGGCCTCCTACCTCGGACCTCGGGCGGATCCTGGCGAATTTGGGCGAAGTCTATCGCCTCGAAAAGCGCCTGCCCGAGTCTCGCGAAAACTTTGCTCGAGGCCTGAAGATCCTGAATGCAACCTGGGGTCCCCTCGACCCGCGCCTGCTGACCTGGCTCAACAACTACGCCACCGTCTTGCGAGCCCAGGAAGAATATACAGAAGCCGGCAAGCTGGAACTGCAAGCCACGCGGATTAGGGTGCTCGAAGCCCGCCGCCGCGCCGCATAATTCCGCGCCGAGGCCAGCCACGCCGCGGAGTTCTGCGGAGTTCTAAGGAACAGCCCTCTGAAACGGAGCCTGGACCGCAGGCGCCAGCGGAGCTGTCCTTTCCGGAACTGAGGCCCCCTGGGGGCCACAGAAGCCAGGCGTCGAGGCCGGCCTTGCGCCGTGGAACTCCTGTCGTAAACACGGCCGCGAGCGGCCCTTTGCGGGCTGGCTTTTCTTAGTTTGATGATGCGGCGATGGCGTCTGTTGCAACTCGTTTCAGATCATGATTGGCACGGGACCTGCTCCCTACATGGTCGAGGTGAACGTTATGCGTGGATTTGCATTGGCAGTTCTAGTAGGCGCTATGGGAATCGGTTTCCTGGGCACAGCCCCCAAAGCAAATGCTCAACTGGGCGTCGGTGTCGAGATTGGACCTGCTCCCGTGTGCCCTTATGGATACTATGATGTCGCGCCCTATAACTGCGCTCCCTACGGCTACTATGGCCCGGAATGGTTCAACGGTGGCGTCTTTATCGGCGCGGGCCCTTGGTTTCACGGACCCGACCGCTTCTATGGTCACGTGAATAACCGCTTCCATCCCGATCATGGCTATAGAGGTCCTTTACCCGCACGTGGCGAGGCTGCAGCGCATCCTCTGAATCGCATCGAGCATTTCAAGGGAAATGAAATGCGCGATGGTCGCGGTCATGTGGGACGCCGGTAACGCCAGCGGCGAGGGTAATTATTACCGCGTGGGCCCTAATGCGAAGCAAATAGTCTGACGATCTCGTTCGCGTCCCGCGCTAGAGCCTGAAGTTTGGCGTTGTCTCCGGGCCCACAGCTCAGATCGGGGGTCTTCTGGCCCCCGATTTCAATCGTCAGCGTGGTGCCGAAAGACGCGCTTTTCATGCACCGTTCGTTCGGGAGAGACGACAACGGTTTCGCAGCGTCCAGATCCGAGTAGAGGCGTTCCGCCAACGCATTCGGTAAGTTGCGCTGCATTTGTTTCGGCTTGTCGTTCGGTGCGCTGTTCGGCCGGGGAGGGCCTGCGGTATATTCGGCCTTACCAGATCGTTCCACCGTGATTTGAAAACCAGAGACGTTCGTGGACGCGGAGTTTACGATTACCGCTACCTCAGCGGCACCCGCCGCGTGAACGGCGATCAGAGCTGCACCAGCCATCCCAGCAAACTTGCAAACCATTCGAGCACCTGATTCCATTCTCCATGATTTGCACCATGTGGATAGTAAAACAAACCACCGACGCTCCTGCGATTAAACTCCCACCAGCACCGGAGCCTCTACCTCCACCGGCACCGGATCGAACCGCACGCTGACCAGCTTCGATAGCCCAGGCTCTTGCATCGTCACCCCGTACAAAGCCTGAGCCGCCTCCATCGTCCGCTTCGCATGCGTGATCACGATGAACTGCGTCTCCCGGGACATCTCCTTAATCAGCCGCGTCAGCCGCACGATATTTGGCTCATCCAGCGGAGCGTCCACTTCGTCCAGAATACAGAACGGACTCGGCGAATACCGGAAAATCGCCATCAGCAGAGCCATCGCCGTCAGCGACTTCTCGCCGCCCGAAAGCAGCGCGACATTCTGCAGCTTCTTGCCTGGAGGCGAAGCCATGATATCGATGCCGCTCTCGGCCAAATTGGCTTCGTCGGTCAACCGCATCTCGCCTTGGCCGCCGCCGAACAGCACGCGGAACATCCCGCGGAAGTGATCGTTGACTGCGTCGAATGCTTCTTTGAACCGCCGCCGCGATTCCACATCCAACTCCTGAATCGCCTTCTCGGTATCGCGAATCGAATCGAGCAAATCCTGCCGCTGCGTATTCAGGAACTCGTACCGCTGCGACGCCTCCTGGAATTCCTCCAGAGCCTGCGGATTCACCGGCCCCAGAGCCTCAATCTTCGCCCGGACTTCCTGATACTGCCGCTCCGCTTCCGAAACGCCAGCCTCATCCAGCGGAGCGTTTTCGCCCGCTTCCGCCGCCACTTCCGAAGCCGCCCAAGTCAGCTCCTTGCGGCTCGTCTCATCCAGATACTTCAGATCGCCTTGCTTCTTCACCAGCTCCAACTCGATCTCCGCCCGCCGCTCCTGCGCCACCTGCGCCTCGATCCGCAGACCCTTTAGCGACTCGTCCAAAGCCGCCAGCGCCGCGCGCCCGTTCGCCGCCTCCGCCGTCAACTGCTCCACCGAAGCCATGGCCGTTGCCGTTTCACCAGCCAGTACCGCCGCCCGTTGATCCAGCTCGATATTGTCCGCCAGCAGCCGAGCCCGATCCACACCCATTCGCTCCAGATCACGAACCAGCTCTTCCCGCCGAGACCCCAGTTGCCGAATCTGCCCTTCCAACCGAGCCGCCGCCGAGCGTTCTGACCGCAGCCGCTCCTCGCGACCCGCCAGTTCCGCGCGCAGCGCCGCATGCTCCTCGCCCACCGCTTGCGCCCGAGCCTGCAAACCCGCAATCTCCCCGCGAGCCTCTTCCAGAGCTTTCTCTTGGTCGAACCGAGCCTGCTCTTTCTCGCCGGCCAACTTTTGATTATTCTCGCGCTGCTCCCGAGCCCGTTGATCTTCGCGACCCAACCGCTCCAGTTCCAGCCGCGCTACCGAAAGCCGAGACCCCGTCCGCGCGAACTCTTCGGCTAGCTTGCGCTGCTCATGATCCAGAGCCAGCGCGTCTTTCTCTTGAGCCTGCTGTTGATGCCGGACCCGCTCCAGATCCTCGGCCAGTGCCGCCGAGCCCTGCTCAAGTTCCGCAATCTCCCCGATCAGCGCATCGGTCTCCCGCTGCCGAGCCTCCACCGTCGCGCTCAACTCGCGCAATTCGCGCTTCAGCGCCAGCGGACCGCCGCCCGTCTTCTTGCCGCCGCTGACCGCGTAGCCGTGATAGCTGACTCCGTCCGGCAAGAGGAAATAGCATTCTGGATGCTGCGGGGCCAAACTCTGCGCGGCTGCGCGGTCATTCACCATGAAACAGTGCGCCAACCGTGGAAGTAATCCTTCCGGTGCCGCCGCTAACCCATTGGTCAGCCGCAAGGTATCGCGCAGCTTTCCTGTAATGGACCCGGTAATCGCGGGATCGTTTATTTGAATGTCCGCTCCCGCCGCCCCGCCTTCGGGATGCACCAGGAACGTAGCCCGCCCGTCCGATTCAGCGCGCATTAATTCGACGCCGCGCTCCGCATCGTTCCAACCGTTTACGACGACATACTCAAGTTCTTCATGAAGGAACGTCTCGCAAGCTTTTTCCCAAGCCGGATCGGTCACTTCCACGAAATCCGCCAGCACTCCAGCCGGTTTGAAATCCGCGACCCTTCCCCGCTCGATAGCGGTAAACAATCGCTTTACGCTTTCTGTCGTATATGCACGGTGAGAAAGGATTTCCTCAAGCGAGTCCTTGCGAGCCTTTTGCCGCGACAGCGCCGCCCGAGCCTCTTCCAGCTTCGCCCGAGCCGCGACCGTCCGTGCCCGCCGCTCCTTCAATTCCTCTTCCACCCGCCGCCGCTGCTCGCCCAGCGATTCCAGCTCCAACTGCCGAGCCCCCAGCTTCGCCGAAAGCTCCAGCTTCACCTGTTCCAGGCGTGTCAAATCCCCCAACGCCCCTTCTTCTTCTTTGCGAGCCCGCGTCGAATCCCGCTCCATCGCCGCCAGATACTCATCGATCTGCGCCAGTTGATTGCGCAGGGTGGACGCCTCGCCCAGCAGCCTCAACACCTGCTGCCGGGAAGCCTCAATGCCGCGTTCCCGCTCCCGAAGTTGATTCTGCAACCCGTCGCGTTCCAGCGTCTTACCCTGCATTTGTTCACGGGCTTCCACACTCTCAGCCTCAAGCTGCGCCATCGCCTGCGAGTGCAGGGCCAGTTCCGCGCGCTCCCGCTCCTGCCGGGCTTCCAGATCCTGCGTTTCGGTCTCGCCCGCAGCCAAGCGCTCTTCCAGCGACCCAATCTGCTTCGCCTGCAGTTCCAGCCGTCCGCGCGTCCGCTCCGATTCCAGATTCACTTCCGCCACGCGCCCGCGAGCCGTGGTCAGGAAAGCCTCCGTCCGATAGCAGGATTCCTGGGTCGCGTGATGCTGCCGCTCCTGCTCCTGCACCTGACCCGAAAATCCCTGGAAAGCCGCCTGAGCCTGATTCAGATCCAGAGCCAGCTTCGCCGCTTCGCGCTCCAAAGTTTGAAAGCGCCCCGCCACGGCCCGGCGCAAATGCGCCACCATCTCCGTGCGCAGTTCCTCATACCGCTTGGCCTTCGAAGCCTGCCGTTTCAGCGAATTCACCTGCCGTCCGACTTCTTCTAGAATGTCGAACACACGCGAAAGATTCTGCCGCGCGCTTTCCAGCTTCGCCTCTGCCAGCCGCTTCTTGGTCTTGTACTTGCCGATGCCCGCGGCTTCTTCGATAATCGCCCGCCGGTCGGCTGGCTTATTCGAAAGAATCTGCCCGATGCGTCCCTGCTCGATGATCGCGTAGCTCTCCGGACCGAGGCCCGTGCCGCTGAACAAATCCTGAATATCGCGCAGCCGAGCCGTGTGGCCGTTGATCTGATAATCGCTCTCGCCCGACCGGTACAGCCGCCGCGTGATCGTGATCTCTTCGGGCCGGCCTATGTGCGCTTTGTGGCCATTCCCGTTTCCGTGACCGTTGCCGTTCCCGTGGCCGTTCCCATGGCCATTGCCATTCCCTTTGCCGTTCCCGTTCTCCGGCACTGGCGCGCCCGCTTGCAGTGCAAGAAGCTCCGGATCGACCATCGTCAGCGTGACTTGGGCCATCCCCAGAGGCTTCCGCTCCCGAGTCCCCGCGAAGATCACGTCTTCCATTCGAGTGCCGCGGAGCGACTTCGCGCTCTGCTCGCCCAGCACCCAACTGATGGCGTCGCTGATATTCGACTTCCCGCATCCATTGGGGCCGACAACGGCAGTAATGCCCGAGCCTTGGAAGCGCATCTCTGCGCGATCGTAAAACGATTTGAAGCCGTGTATATCGACCCGTCGTAGTTTGAGCAAGTGATGTCCCCTTTCTAAAGAGACGTGCGCTCGGGGGAGTAGCGATTCCCATCCTAAACCGAACTTCGGGAAAAGTAAAGCAAGTTCACCCCTCGCTATTGTGGTATTTTATCCTATACCCCTACATGTAGTGGATCCCGACCAGGAACAGTTGGATAACTTGCGACGTAACATAGGCTTAACAGGCTAGGCTGAAATCATGACACCGCCGGGCGCGACGCCCGTAGTAGATTTGGACGGTCTGGGAGTCCGCTTCGGCAAGCGCGACATCCTCAAAGACCTGCGCGTTTCGCTATCCGGCCGCACCATCGGTCTCCTGGGACCGAACGGCGCAGGCAAATCGACATTGATTCAGACTCTCGTCGGCTTCGTCCGTCCCAATTCCGGCACCGCCCGGGTGCTCGGTCACGACATCCGCCGCGATCCCAAGCCCATTCGATCGCTGGTCGGCTACATGCCGGAGAACGATTCCTTCATTTCCGAAATGTCGGCCGTCTCCTTCACCCGCATGATGGGCGAGCTTTCCGGCCTCCCTCGCGACGCAGCCCTGGAGCGCGCACATGAAGCCCTCTTCTATGTCGGCCTCGGCGAAGCCCGGTATCGCCTGCTGGGAACGTACTCGCTTGGAATGAAGCAATTGGCGAAACTGGCGCAAGCGATCGTTCATGGGCCGCGCCTGCTGATCCTCGACGAGCCCACCAACGGTCTCGACCCTCCCGCGCGAACCCGCATGATCGCCCTCATCAAGGAAATGCGTGAATCGAACCAGATGCACCTGCTGATCTGTTCGCATCTGCTGCGCGATGTAGAAGAAACCTGCGAACAGGTATTGATCCTGAAGCAGGGCCGCATCGTGCATTGTTCGAATCTCGAAGAGGAACGCCGGGCCAACCAGCGCTTCGTTGAACTGGAAGCCTATGGGCCGCACGATGGTTTCGTCGACGCCCTGGCTAAGTTGGGCTGCACCTGCGAGACCATTGGAAACAACGGCGCCGGGCTCGGACGCATCAAGATGACCCTTCCGCCAGGGCTGGAAGTTCGCGAAATTTACCGTCTTGCAGCCGAGCGCGATCTGCAGCTCAGGCGCCTGAACTATCGCCGCGATACTCTGGAAGAGATTTTCCTCAAAGCGATGGAAACCTAAGCCATGGCCGTTTACAAACGCACGTATAAAGCCTACGAAGGCGCTCTCACACCGGCCTGGTCGCGATTCCTGATCCTGCCCCGTTCCGCCTACGGACGCTTGCTTCAATCCAAGTTCCTGGTGATGTATCTGGTGGCGTGCTTTTTCTTTCCTCTGGGCTGCGTGGCGTTTATCTATGCCTCGCACAACCTTTCGTTTCTGGCCGCCATGAACATTCCCGCCGGCCCGCTGTTGAAGGTCGACGACGGCTTCTTCCAGTTTTTTTGCGGATTTCAGGCAGGCATGGCGGTTCTGCTGACGGCTTTCGTCGGCCCCGGATTAGTCGCGCCGGACCTTGCCAACAATGCCCTGCCCTTATATTTTTGCCGCCCCTTCACCCGCGCCGAATACGTGTTCGGCAAAATGAGCCTGTTGCTGGCGCTGCTCTCGGCGATCACCTGGGTGCCCGGATTGGTGTTGTTCCTGGTCCAGTCGAGCCTCGCAGGCACGGCCTGGGCGCGCGAAAACATCTGGATTGCGATCTCGATTTTCGAAAGCCTCCTGGTCTGGGACATCGTTCTCTGCCTGATCGCCCTTGCGCTCTCAGCCTGGGTCAAGTGGAGGATCGCAGCCGGCGGAGCCATTCTCGCCGTCTTCTTCGCCGGAGCCGGTTTCGGCACCGCCGTCAACGCCATCGTCCGCACCGATTACGGATCCCTGTTCGATCTCCGCAAAGTGATCGGACTGATTTTTTCAGAAATGTTCCGCGACACTGCCGTCCAGGCTGTGCCTGTCAGCGACGCCTGGACCGCACTGGCCCTGACCTGCGCGATCTCCCTCTGGCTCCTGTCCAAACGGGTGAAAGCCTTCGAGGTCGTAAAGTGACCCGGGTCGATCTGGCGGTGCAACGCTACATTCCGGGCTGCGACTGTGAAGGACCGGTACCCCAAAACCTGGGCTTCCGTTACCGCTCCTTTACAGTCGCGGCTCGGTCCGGCTTTCAAATTCGCGGTTGCAGAGCCGCGACCAAAGGGAGCGGTTGCATGGCAAGGCTCCCTCAATGACCGACGACCGCGTCCTCTTCGACAACGTCTCGCGCTTCTATGGCGAAGTCCTCGGCGTCAATCGAGTCACCCTCTCGATTCCTCCCGGCATCACCAGCCTGGTAGGCCCCAACGGCTCCGGCAAAACCACGCTGATGAATCTGATGTCCGGCCTCGTTCGCCCCACCCGCGGCCAAATCCGAGTCCTCGGCATCCCCCCCGACGATCCTCAACGCCTGTGCCGCACCCTCGGGTACTCCACCCAGTTCGATGCCTTCCCGCGCGGCCTCACCGGCTATCAATCGGTCGCCTATTTTCTGCGCCTGTTCGGATTCGACCAGGCCAAGTGCGACCGCCTCGCCACCGCCGCAATCGAGCGTCTGCGCATGGGCGAAGCCGCCAATCGCAAAGTCGCCGGCTACAGCAAAGGCATGCGCCAAAGGATCAAGCTCGCCATGGCCATCGCCCACGATCCCCGCGTCCTCGTGCTCGACGAGCCGCTAAACGGCCTCGATCCCCTGGTCCGCTCCGAAACCATCGCGCTCTTTCGCGAGTACGCCGCGGACGGCCGCCACGTCATCGTTTCCAGCCACGTCCTGCATGAAGTGGATCAGATTTCCGACCAGGTCATTCTCCTCAGTAACGGCTACGTGGTAGCCGAAGGCCAGATCCAGGGCGTGCGCGGCGAGATTCAGGACCATCCCATGCAAGTGTTGATCCGCTCCAGCCGGCCGTCCATGCTGGCCTCGAAAATGTTTGAACAGGATCACGTGGTGGAGGCTCGCCTCGTGGAAGACGGAACTGCGGTGCTGATCAAGACCCGCGATGCGAATCGCTTTTACCGCGCTCTGAACCACCTGGCGCTCGACGGCATCGATATCGAGGGAGTCGCGCCCGTCGATGACAACGTCAACTCGGTTTACGAATATTTGATCGGCGGAGAGGGCTCCCGATGATTTCCAATGAGATGAACGCAAGCTGGCCATCCCAGATCGCGGCCGTCATACGCCTGGAACTGATGAAGTCGTTCTTCGCGCGCCGAGGCTTATGGATTTATATCCTCGCCTTCGGCCCGGCCCTCCTCTACTTGATTCATGCGATCGACGTCACCCGCGACCATGAGCATCGTCAGGCCATGGTCGCTGCCCATCCCGTGTCCACCGGAGCGCTTCATCTCGTCCGCCAGGGCATGACTCAAAAGGAGGTCGAGGAACTCCTCGGCGAACCGTATCTCAAGAACGACTTCACTCGCAGCGGACGACGCCGCCGAGGTCAGGAGTTCTCCATCTACCAATACACCGACGGCGATAGCGATTTCACTTTTTACATCATCGACGGGGAAGTAGCCGACATCCGCGAGCAGGACCGCTGCAACCTGGCCAAGGATTCCGCCATCTTCGCCACCGTGTTCCAGTTCTTTTACCTGCGCCTGGCCGTGTTCTTCGGGTGCGTCGGCATCTTCACCAATTTGTTCCGCGGCGAAATGCTGGATAAGAGCCTGCACTTCTATCTGCTGGCGCCCATGCGCCGCGAACTTCTGCTGGCCGGAAAGTACCTGGCGGGATTGTCCGCCGCAGTGGTCATCTTCACCCTTGGCACGGCCTTGCAGATCGCCGCGCTAAGCTGGCATTTTGAGCCCGGCCAGGTCACCGCGTACATGCACGGCAGGGGCTGGCACGACATCATCGCGTATCTTGCCGTGACGGCGCTGGCCTGCGCGGGCTATGGAAGCATCTTCCTCGCCGCGGGACTTTTGTTCCGCAATCCCATCCTCCCCGCGACTGTCGTGATGCTGTGGGAGAGCATCAATATTTTCCTGCCCGCGACCCTCAAGAAAATCAGCGTGATTTACTATCTTCAGGCTCTCTGCCCCGTGGTGGCCGCGCCGGAAGCCGACACGCCCGCTCTCTTGAAGCTCTTGATCTCTTCCGCCGACTTTCCGCCGGCCTGGCTGGCAATCGCCGGATTGTTGATAGTGATGGCGGCGGTTCTAAGCTTAGCCGCCATGCGCGCCCGCCGCCTGGAAATCAATTACGGGACCGAATAAAACAAAACAGCCGCACAAGACCGGTTAGGCCATGTGCGGCTGTCCTCTGAAACTATCACAGCCCCAAATTATCGCAGCCCCGATTCAGAGCCGCGACCAAAGGGAGTGGTTTAACTTTAGTGCGGGGCAGTGCCCTTGGTCGCGCCGCCCTTCGGAGCGCCGCCCTTGGTGCCGCCGGCCCTACCCGCAGGTGCGTTCTTACCGGTCCAGCCCTTCAATCCTTCTTTCGGATCGACGTCGAAAGTGATGATGATGTTCTTCGGGTCATGGTTCCAGTCTTTGGCCGCGCCCGTGAACTGGATCGTTTCGCCGACATCCATCTTGCCCGGCAGAGCAGCGTCGCCGAAAGTAAGCTTCGCATCGGCAACATCCGCCTTCTCAATGCCCACCACAATCTCCTTGGGCTTTGGATCGGGAGTCATGGAAATGATGTGCGCCGTAAAGTACTGCGGAGTGGGAGGGGTGGTCTTGTCGTCGGGTGGAGGAAGCCCGGCGTCCTTGACGTTGGCATCGAAGAAGCTGTCGCCCTGCATTGCGAGCGCTTCCTTGATCGTATGGACCCACAAGAACATCAGCGGATCCGCATCCTGCTCCTTCTTCCGCGCCGCTTCCTTTTCAGTCGCGATGTCCACCGTGCTCTTGATCGTGTAGCCGGGCGGCGGGAACGGGCTGTTCTTGGCCGTCTTCAGAAGATCGTCGAGACCATCGGCCGAGCCGTGGAAAGCTGTGTAAGCCTGTCCCAGATAGGTCTGGATGGGCCCCTTCTGGTTAGCGGGCAGAGCGGTAGGGCCCTCGATGTCAAGAGCACGGGCGATTTGGTACAGAGCGGGAGTATAATCCTGCTTGTTCTCCGCCTTGTCGAGGGTGATCATCAGGCGGCCCATTTGATAGGATGCGACCGCTAGGTTCGGATCTCGCACGATCAGCTTCCTCAGATCGTCGACCGCGCGCTTGTCGTCCTTGCGCAGGGCGTAGATGGTCATCAGTTGTTGCTCGGCGAAAGGTTTGGCTGCGGCTTTTTGTTTGGCCCAATCCGCATCCGACATTCCGGTGGGCTTATTGGCCGGGTCAAAAACCTTATCCGGATTGTCGAGCATCATATTGGCGTTCTTTTCACTGATGTCCAGATCCATCGGTGTCGGAGCCGGCTTGATGTACGGCGCCATCTGGACCGTCGCATAGAACGCCAGGAAATCATTCGGACGCGTCTTTAGAATATCGAGAGCCTGGTCGAAGGCTTGGCGCGGCTGCTGTGTTTGCGAATAAGCCACGAGAAACATATCCTGGCGTACAACCAGGAGCGCTGGGTCCGTCGCCGGAAAATCCTTCTTCCACTTTTCGAGCGCTGCCAGCCGCTTCGCCGGGTCGGGTTCGCTTTGAGCCGCAACCGCATCCTTGTACTCGGCGTCGTTCGTCCAGTTACAGGTAGGGGGGCAGGTCGCCGGCGCCTTGTCCTTGTCAGGCGCCTTCGCATCCTGCGCCCGGCTGGGTCCCGCGACTCCAATCATCAATCCAGCCATCACCGCTACAGCGGTTACGGCTATTCCCAAACTCTTGTTAGAGAACACAAAAAACCTCCTCGCGCAGAATCGAACAGCCTGTCGTCGCATCGTACGGATCTAAAGGAGTATAACCAAACCCAACGTTCAATCGCAAGCCCGTGCAAACCTGGTTCACCCGTCCCCGATTCCCCGCGCAACACTTTAGATGCCATATCGCGCAAAATAGTTCCTTCACGCCGGGACCTCCTCCAGCCTTTGAGGAACTCGCGTGCACAACGGAGCTTGAGCCGGCGGAAGGTTGGCGAGTTTCTGATCGTTTGGAGGCCCGAGTCGGCCCTGTGCGAGTTTTTTGAGGACTGCCCGCAAAACCGAACCTGTGTCGCCGCCCCCAAGCGGGACCGTTCCTTTCGGGAATCGAGGGCCGCGCCCCCCCGTTGGGGCCGGCTAGGTTGGCGCCAAATAGGTTGGCGCCAAAAAAGTTCTGACCACGAATGAACACTGCGAAACACAGATCGGCAGAAAACGAAAATCCTATTTCCGACCCGTGTTCATCCGTCTTCATCCCTGGCCAACTCCGTCCTTGAGTGCAACTCGCGTATCCTGTCTGTAACCGCATGCGTTGGGTCGACCTGGCTGTCATCGCCGCATATCTGGCCGGGGTCACCTGGTTTGGAGCGCGCTTTCGCGGGTCGCAAAAAACTCTCAAGGACTATTTTTTAGGCGGCCGCACCGCTCCCTGGTGGGCCATCGCGCTCTCCATCGTGGCGGCCGAAACCAGCACACTGACTGTGATCGGAACCCCGCCCCTCGCGTTTCAAGGCGATTTTGGATTCCTGCAAGTGGTCCTGGGATATCTGCTCGCCCGCATGGCCATCTCGGTGCTATTTCTCCCCGCATACTTTCGAGGCGAGCTGTTTACCGCCTATGAATTAATGCGCCGCCGCTTCGGCGAACGCGTCCGCAGGCTCACCGCGGCAACGTTCCTGGTGCTGCGCGCCCTGGCCGAGGGCGTGCGCGTATTCGCCATCTCCATCGTGGTTTCCATCATTCTCGGCACCGGCGAAACAGCGTCCATCGCGGCCATCCTGTGTCTGACCCTCTTCTACACCTATGAGGGCGGAATGCAAGCCGTGATCTGGACGGATGTCGCCCAGATGGCTCTCTACGTCGGCGGAGCGGTCTTGAGCCTGGCAGCAATCCTGCGCGAAATTCCAGGGGGATGGGGGCAAGTGGCGGCCATCGCCGAGCCTCTCGGCAAGTTCCGGATCTTTGATTTCCGCCTGGGCCCGCCCGCGATTTTCTTTGCCCGCAATTACAGTTTCTGGGCCGGGGTTCTGGGAGGTTGCTTCCTCACCACCGCCAGCCACGGCACCGATCAGCTAATCGTGCAAAGGCTCCTGGCCGCCCGCAACCAGCGCGAAAGCCGGACGGCGCTGCTTTCCAGCTGGCTCCTGGTGGCCGCCCAGTTCACGCTGTTCCTGGTCATCGGAGCCTGCCTGTTCGCCTGGTACCGGCTGCGTCATCTGCAAGCTCCCGCGGTGATGGATCGAATTTACCCGCTGTTCGTCTGGACCGGATTGCCTCCCGGCGTCGCAGGATTGGTCATGGCCTCGATTCTGGCGGCGGCCATGTCCAATCTTTCGGCCGCGCTGAATGCGCTCGCCTCTACCACCGTGATGGATTTCCTGCGTCCCTCGGGCGATCCAGGCAAGCGCGTGGCGCTGGCGCGGATGGTCACCTTGGGATGGGGCGCAATCCTGTTTGGGGTCGCGCTGCTGGCGCGGAATTGGGGCAGCGTTCTTCAGACCGGCCTGTCCATCGCCTCGGTATTATACGGGTCGCTGCTGGGTGTTTTCCTTTTGGGCGTTTTGACCCGGCGGGTCGGAGAAATGGCCGCGATTTTCGGCATGCTGTCCGGGTTGGCGATGATGCTGTATGTGCGCTTCTGGACCCCCATTGCTTTCACCTGGTATGTCCTGATCGGGACCTCCGTCACCTTTATGGCCGGGTTGGCCGCCTCGCTTTTCTGGAAGGAGACCGGCCCGAGTGCAAAAGCTTGATCCTACCGGCCCTGATTTAAAAAGAGCCCTGGGTCTGTGGGCGGCCCTCTCAATTGTCGTCGGCACCACCATCGGCAGCGGCATTTTCCGCGTTCCTTCCGAAATGATCCGGGCCGTGGGATCGCCCGCAAGAGTGTTTGGAGTTTGGATTTTCGGAGGCATTCTGTCCTTGTTCGGCGCTCTCACGTATGCCGAACTTTCGGCAATGATGCCGGAGGCCGGCGGAGAATACGTCTACCTCAATGCCGCATATGGCCCTTTTCTCGGATTCGTTTATGGATGGACTCAAACCTGGGTGGCCAAAAGCGCCTCGATTGCGGCCATGGGCACCCTGTTCGTCACCTATCTTTCGGACTTTTTCCCAGGACTGAAAGAAACTCTTGTCGTCATTCCCTTGCCCATTGGACCGGACTGGAAACCGCTGGATATCCGCTGGGGCCAATTGGCCGCCATCGGCGTGATTCTGGTCATTGCCGCAGGAAATTATCGCGGCGTTCGCCTGGGAGGCGATGCCCAGGTCGCCCTCACCGGGTTGAAACTGGCGCTGATTGGAGGCTTAATCGCCTTGGGCTTGTTCTCGCGCCAAGCCAGCTCGGCCAATTTGCATAGCGCCCTCCCGCCTTTGCCCGGCGGATTTGCGGGCTTCTTTAAAGCCCTGGTCGCGGCGCTTTGGGCCTATGACGGATGGAATAACGCTGGAATGCTTGGTTCCGAGATCGAACGCCCTCAAAAAAACCTGCCCCGCGCTCTTATCGGGGGAACCCTGGCCATCATCGGGGTTTACCTGGCCGCCAATTTGGCTTATTTTGCGGTGCTCAGCAGCCAGGAAGTGGCCGGCAGCGATCGCGTAGCGGCGGATATGATGCGCCATATTCTGGGTTCCCATGGCGCAGCCGTGGTCAGCGTCGCCGTGATGATTTCGATCTTTGCAGCGCTGAACGGATCCATCCTCTCGGGGTCGCGGGTGCCATTTGCCATGGCCCGGGACGGGTATTTCTTCCATGCGGCGGCACGGGTGCATCCAACATTTCGCACTCCAACCACTGGAATTGTACTATTGGGCCTATGGGCATCATTGCTGCTGCTCAGCGGTCATTACGACGAACTATTCACAATGGTTATTTTCCCTAGTTGGATTCTTTACGCCCTGACGGCTGCTTCGGTTATCGTATTGCGGCACAAACAACCGGCCGCGAAACGTCCCTATCGAGTTCCGGGGTATCCCGTTGTTCCTCTTTTGTTTGTGCTGGTTGCCGGAATCCTCCTGTATTCGACGCTGCTCAGTTCGCCGCGAGAATCTGGAATCGGCCTGGCTGTGATTGTGGCTGGATTGCCTTTTTATTTCATTTGGAAACGGCGTCTAAGCTCGAAAGCTCTACCCTTTGAAGGGTGAAATCCGGATCGAAGGGACCTTCGGGCCCGCCCGGGAAGCTGTCCGGTGCGGGGCGCGTAACTCAAGTTTGTTCTGTTTTCAGAACAGATCCTCTTGAACTAGCTTAAAAATAGATATAAACTCTGTAAGGCGCTGCGGTTCACATCTGGGACTACTGTTCGTTTTTCAGAACCGACTGGCTGACGACACTCAATAGAAAGGCGAGACTAACAGAATGGATGTGTTGAAAATGCTCGCGGACCTGAGGCAGGAGCGAGAACAAGTTGAAGAGGCGATCGTGACGTTGGAGCGTCTGGCGAGGGGGCGCGGGAAACGTCGCGGCCGGCCCCCGGCTTGGATGTCTGCCCTGAAACGCCGCGGCCGGCCGCCGGGCAGTAAGAACAAGAGCAAAGAGAACTCAGCCGCTTAAGCATTTTCATCTCCGAGGCCCGCCTCTATGTCAGACGGCGCGGCCCCGGAATGTCCCATTCAGCAGAGGTTTTTAATTTTAATATGGAGCGGCGTGTCCGCTCCATCGTCACTCATAATGGAGCGGCGTGTCCGCTCCATCGTGACTGATAATGGAGCGGCGTGTCCGCTCCATATTACGTTATTCGGCCGTTTCAGAAATCCACTGTGGGGAGTCAGCATGGGCCTATGGCGCACCCAATAGCCATGCAAAACACACCTAGAGCCTGGGCGTGTTTTTCAGCGGAGCGGTAAGAGGCCCCACGCTTTCACTCGCGCCCGGAAGACCCGCCTGTCCTGTGCCCGGAGGAGCCGTCTTCGCGGAATACGCGATGGTATTTGCGAAAGGGTGACCTAATAGGGCGAAACCAGCATGAAGAACACGTCGTATTCTCCCGGAGTGGCGTGCGGCGGCTGCTGGTTGGGGAATATGTCGCCGGTGGCATAGCCCGCCGTATAAATATTCCCGGCCGTGTCGGTATCGACAGCGAGGGCTACCTGGTTTCCTGGTCCGGTTATATAGCTTGCGTAAAACAGGGCGGCGTTCGGATTGAGGATCGCCATAAAGGAATCGATACCGCCGTTGGCCGATGCCGGAGAGAGAGCATTGCTCGTAACCGGAAGATTCTTTGAGAGAGTGTAGCCACTGATGTAGTAAAAGCCTTGGCTTCCGACAGCCAGGTCGTAGCTGACCTCTGAATTGTTGCCGCCGTAATAGGTTCCGTACGTCAGCGCCGTGGCTTGGCCTGTGGCGGCAGGATTCAGCACCGCGACGAACGCATCCCCGTTGCCCCCATAAATCGGCTGCGCGGCGTTGGGCGTAAGCGGGAAATCGACGGAAAAGGTGTACCCGGTAACCGCAATATTGCCCGACGGCTCAACCCGAATGCGGGTGGCCACATCCTCGCCTGTTCCGCCGAGAAAGCTCGAATACAGAATCATCCCCGCCACCGGGTCGATCTGGGTGACGAAGGCGTCGCCGCCGCCATCGTTATAAATCTGCTGGAAGCCGTTTGCGGTCACAGGAAAATCGGGGGAAAAGGTATAGCCGGTCACGTACGCCAGGCCGTTGGCATCCACATCGATCGAGCGCGCCACATCGTCCTCAATCCCGCCCAGATAAGAACTGAATACCAGCGTTTCCGAGCCGGTGCAGGAGCTATTGGAAACCCCCGGATCGAACACCGCCAGGAACGAATCGTAGCCGCCATTGAGGGTCCCCTGGAAAACGTTTCCAGCCGCAGTCAGGTCCGGGGTGACGGTCCAACCGGTGGCGTAAATTTCCCCCTGATAGGCCCCGACCGCATTAATGACCGTCTCCATGCTGCCGCCGTAATAACTGGAATAGATCAGTCCCGCGGCGCCCGCTTGGTTGGGATCGATGATGGCCACGAAGCCGTTCAAATAGGCGCTGTCGTTAGGGAGCGTAGCCTCGGCTGCATTGGCGGTGGTGGGAAGATCCGGGGACAAACTGGTCCCGCCGAAATACATGACGCCGTTTGAATCCACAACCATGCTGCGCATGTCATCGTTCAACTGGCCGCCGAAATAAGTGGAGTACACAATCACGGAGCCAGCGTTGGTGGCGAACGGATTGAATTTCATGAGCCAGCAATCCTCGTCACTGGCGTAATTGATTTGATAGCCGTTGGAGCCCAACGAAAAATCTGGGGAATATGTGTAGCCGGCCATGTACTCAAAACCCTGGCTATCGTGAGCCAGGGCGACGGCCACTTGGGCGTTCGTGCCGGTGAGCCAGAAATCGAGCAGAATCGACGGATCGATCACCAGCGCCTGGGCCCGGTCGTAGTCGCCCAGTTTCACGCCGATGCTGCCGTCGGCGGCGATGCGATAGGAAGCCTGGACCGCAACCACTTTGCCCGCGGCGCTTTTTTGATACACCGTGGGCAGCCGCTGAGTAATCTCGCCCGAAGCCAATTTCAGCACCAAATCTCCAGTGGCGTTTACGCTGACTTCCTGCGCGCCTTCAAAGCGCATGCGAATGCGCGAGGGATCGGCGCCTGGCGCAAGGTTGAAGTCGTATTCCAACTCCTGGCCCTTGCCGTAATAAACCAGGTCGATGCCCGGATAGAGATCAGGCCGGCGCAGCCGCTCGAACGCGTCGGCGGAGCGGTAGGTATTGCCGCGAAAATAATTCGTGGGCGCCAGCATCTGTCCGGATGCCTCCCACTTGGCGGCGCCGGTAACGCCATCACCGGAAGCGCCTTCAAAGGATAACCGCACCAAGCCATCCCGCACGCGCATGGTCACCGCGGAATCCTCGAAGCCCAAGGCAAAACCAGCGCTACGCGCGGCCCAGCGTCCTTTTGAGTCCTGCTCAAATCGCAGTGGAAGTGAACGAAGCAGCGAAGCAGGGTCCTGCTTAGCTGACGCTACCTTATCGGGCGCGGGAGCCGCCATTCCGGGGAAGGCCGCGCACGAACAGAGTGCGAGCAAGCCCGCGGTAAAGCGCATGGCTGTGGGACGTGCAAACAAGTTTTGAAGTTGCATCAGTTCAGAAAATACGTGCGGTAGAGCGAATCGCGCTGCTTGGGGACGAAACCCGCGCCGCGAATCATGCGCCGCAGTTCCTCCTCACTCGCGCGATGATGCGCGCCGGCGGCGCTCACCACGTTCTCCTCGATCATAATGCTGCCGACATCGTTGCCCCCGAAGCGGAGCCCGAGCTGGCAGGTCTTGAGCCCGGGCGTCACCCAGGACGATTGAACATTCAAAATATTATCCAGATACAGCCGCGACAGCGCCAGCATCTTCAAATATTCCGCGGCTGTTGCCTCTTCCTTGACGAAGCGCCCCAGCGAGGTGTTCTCGCGCTGGAAGCTCCAGGGAATGAAGGCTGTGAAATTACCACTGGTCTCTACTTGCAAGTTGCGCACCAGATCAAAATGATTCATGCGCTGCTCGATGGTCTCTCCGGTCCCGAACATCATTGTGGCCGTGGAACGCAGCCCGGCTTGCGCGCAGGCGCGGTGCACGTCCACCCAGTCCTGCACGGAAGACTTCAGCCGGCTGATGCGATGACGCACCTCGTCATCCAGAATTTCGGCTCCGCCGCCGGGCAGCGAATCGAGTCCGGCGTCGCGCAAACGGCACAGTGTGTCGTAAAGTGTCAGGCCGCTGACCTTGGCGATGTTGACGATCTCCGGCGCGGAGAAGCAGTGGCACCAGATATCGAAGCGCTGCTTGATGGCGCGCAGCAGATCCTCATACCATTCGATGCGCAGCTCCGGATGCAGCCCGCCTTGCATCAGGATGCCCGTTCCGCCCAGGTCGATGGTCTCCTGGATCTTCTGGAAAATGACTTCGTGAGGATGCACGTAGCCTTCGGCGTGGCCCATAGGGCGATAAAACGCGCAGAAGCTGCAATATTCGGTGCAGAAATTGGTGTAGTTGATGTTGCGGTCGATGATGTAGCTGACCACGTTGTCGGGATGCAGCTTGCGGCGCACTTCGTCGGCGGCCATGCCCATGCCGATCAGATCGCCGCTGTTATAAATGTCGATGGCTTCCGCCCGGGTCATCATGCCTCTACTCCTACTGCCATGGCCATTTTCACGTACAGCTCCAGGCCTTGATAGTCCTTCTCGCCCAGCTCATAGACGATGTGATGGGTGATGTAGCGCAGCGCCAGTTCTTCGGTAACGCCGCGAGCCGGGGCTTCCAGGCGCGCGATGTCGGAGGCATGCTCCAGGCCGTAGCGGCAGGATTCGCGAAACACTTGCGCGTAGCGTTCCTGAATCGTTTCGGGGCGACCGCTCCAGACCGCAAAAACCATCGGCAGGCCAGTCATCGAAGTCCATTCGCCGCCCAGGTCGAGGGTCTGGAAGGGTAGCGTCGAGGGGTCAAGGTGCAGGGCCGGATCGCCGATAATCAGTGCAGCATCGGCGTCGCCCAGCATGGCCGCCAAGTCGGCGGGACGGGCAATCAAACGCGGCTCGACACCGAACTTCTCCGCCAGAATCACCCGAGCCAGCATGACCGAAGTGCGCGACGCCGCGTCGACGGCCAGCGTCTTGATCCGGCTGAACGGAACCTTTGAAATCAACAGAATGCTGCGCACGGGACCGTGGCAGGCGATTCCCGTGCCGCGAAAATAATCCAGCTTCTGGCGAGCCATTTCAATCACCGGGACAATCCCGATATCGGCTTCGCCGGAGGCAAGCTGAGCGGCACAATTCGACGGCAGGGCGAAGCGCAGGTCGAAAGCCTCACGCAGGGAAGCGTCGGGCGAATGCAGCATGCCCCATACCAGCGGCACAGTGTTGAGGTAGCTGACGGCGCACACGCGTGGCCGGTCCATTGAATTATCCGAAGGGGAGTGATCCGGAAGCAACTACTCAGTGTAGCAATTGAGGCGGCACGCCGTTTAATAACCAAGGGTCCGCACTATTTCCGTTGGATAATGGAAGCTTATGCGAGGAACCCAGTGAAGAGACCTGCACTGCGATGCCGTCCCGCCATGGCGATTCTGGCGATAGTTCTGCCTGCGACGGCGCTTGCCGACCTGACCCAGACGGTTACCCTTTCGACGGCCGGCTCAACCAACCTGGACCTTGATACAGGCGCAACCTCCAGCTCCGGTGGAGATATCCAGTTGGGTACCAGCGGCATTACTCCGCAGGGGGCCGCGAAAGCCATCAACAACGGCATTCAGACGATGGTCGGATTCGCCGGGCTCAGTCAACTGGTGGTTCAGCTCTACCCAGGTTACTCCACCGCAACCATCACCACCGCCACGTTAGATACAACGGTCGGCACCACCTTTACGGACTGCTTTTTCGTGCATACGAATGGAGGTCTTTACGCCAAGGTGCTGGTGACAGGCTCGACCAGTTCCAGCATAACGCTGCTGTTCACCACGTTCGGAGCATCGCCGGGCAGCGGCGCCTCCGGCCCACCCACCATCACGGCGATCCGGAATAACTCGAGCAATATTTTCGCGGGCTTTCCGAACTATGGCATCGCGCCCAGCAGCATCTTTGTCATTATCGGAACGGGCTTGGCCGACGCCGGTACGCCGGTCTTGCAGTCGAGCGCCGCGCCTGGGCTTCCCCTGACTCTGAATGGAGCCAGTATCTCCGCCACCGTCGCCGGAGTTACCGTGCACCCGGCGATTTACTACACCAGCCCCACCCAGATCGCAGGGGTCCTTCCGGCATCGACTCCAACCGGAACCGGCACGCTGACCGTCAGCTATAAAGGCGTCGCGAGCAATGCCCAAACACTCGTGGTTGTGCCGGCCGCCCTGGGGATCAACACGTTTTACACGAACTCCGGGGTCGCCACGGATAATTTGTCCGGTGCGCTGATCACCTATACCAATTCAGCCACACCCGGCGAGACCCTTGTTCTGTGGACTACCGGGTTGGGAGCGGACCCTCCGGATAGCGACACAACCTACACGTCGACTCCGCACCCGGTGGCTACTCCGCTGCAAATCTACGTGGGAGGCACCCCGGCGACCATTGTTTACCAAGGCTCGGCCGGCTATCCTGGCGTCGATCAGATCGATATCACGATTCCCGCTTCGACTCCCAACGGCTGCTGGATTACGGTCTCGGGTGTCTCGGGAGGCGTGCCGAGCAACATCACGACGATCCCTGTCAACGACGGCGGCGGAGCCTGCATCGACCCCGTGAACGGCCTCTCCGGCAACCAGATTACGCCCGCGTCCCAGACTTTACGCACAGGATTTGTGGGGCTGACTCAGACCACGCAAACCGCGGCCAGCGGAGCGGTCACGGTCAGTTCCAACTCCAGTGCCGCCTTCGAAAAATATATGGGCATTTACTCGCCCACCAACCCGGTATCGCCTGGAGGATGCCTGGTAAACAACCTCACGCCGGTAAGCCCCGGAACCTTCACAGGCCTCGATCCGGGCTCCATCGGACTGACCGGGACGGGCGGGCTTTCACTTACGCTGGCAAACCAGTTGGGCATCAAAGGCGCGTTCTCTTCCCCACTCGCGGCCGGTGCGATTCCATCGTCGGGAGGGACGTTCACGTTTAAAGGCTCGGGCGGCGCCGATGTGGGCTCCTTTACCGGCACACTGACTTTTTCAAATCCGATTCTGAGCTGGACCAATCCGAGCGTAGCGGCCAGCGTCTCACGCAGCGCGGGATTCACTGCGACGTGGACCGGCGGCAATCCTGGTTCCTACGTTTTCATCACCGGCACATCCAGCTCCGCCGCGACTTCCACCAATCCGTCGGTCGCCGCCGGGTTTACCTGCCTGGCGAACGCGGGCGATGGGCATTTCAATGTGCCCGGCTACATTTTGTCGGCGCTGCCCGCCGGCAAGGGAGGGATGGAAATTCAGAACGACATTTATGCGCCTTTGCCGGCAACGGGTCTGGATATCGGCGTGACGCAGGGGGAGATCGGCATCAGCGTGCCTGCCACATTTAATTAGTGCCGCTTCCCGCAGGAAAATGGCACGCCGCCTCAGCGCTGCCCAGACGCCGCCTTGCGCGCGGTCGACAGAGTCACGAGCAGAGCGCAAATGTACAGCGCACCTCCCATCAGGACCGTAGCTTGCGGCCCCAGGTAAATCGCCAGAACAATCGCCCACGCGGAACCGACAACGCCCGCTACCGAATGCACCGACCAGGCCCAGCGGACGAGAGGCGCATGGCTCCGTTCCAGTCTTTTAAGTCCGCACGGGAACGGCATCCCCATCAGGAACGCCCCGGGCGCGATGGAAATCAAACTTAGCGCGAGCTTTGCCTGAATCGGCCAAGCTGCCGCGGTGTCGATCAACTGACCGGCGGTCACAGCCAGCACCGCCGCAAGTACAGAGATCGCGGCCAGCACCAGGATCAAGGCTTGGTCTTTGCCGGCGACGATCGAGCTGCTGGCATAGCTGCCCAGCCCGCTCCACAACAGCATGGAGAAGAGGATTACCGTGAGCACGTATTCGGGATGGCCCAGCAAGAGAGAGAATCTCTGTATAAGCGCGGCCTGAATCAAAATATAGCCCGCACCCAAACACAGAAAATATCCCCAAAACGCAACCACGCCTTGTTGTCCCGGCAATCGCGCACCCGCCAGCCCGCGAGGCAAAACCAGCACCAGCAAGGTCGCCGCAATGCTGACGGCAATCAAGGCAAACAACGCGGACACACGCCGGTTCCCTTGGACGGACGTATCGCGAGCGGGAGTCTCCAGCAATTCTCCGACGCCGCGGGCACGCTCAAGATCCTCGGAAGTAAACGGCGACTGAGAGATCAGCACGATGTCCACTGCGTCCCCGGAGACTCCCGCGCGCACTGTGATCATGTGGCTGGCTGGATCGGCCACACCCAAACGCGCGAAGGCGGCTGTCGCCAACGAAACCAGCCGCAGCGACTCGAGCGAAGCATCGGAGCCCCGTCGCGTAATGCTGAGCAG
This sequence comes from Bryobacteraceae bacterium, assembly GCA_036489835.1. GTDB lineage: Bacteria > Acidobacteriota > Terriglobia > Bryobacterales > Bryobacteraceae > Palsa-187. The sequence goes on from DASXEY010000063.1 coordinate 79,399, forward strand.
ACCGCCGGTGGTCAGATGGGCGAGGTAATCGTAGAAAGCGCCGGAGGTGTACATTGAGGGCCAGCTATCCGCCAGCGTGATCTGGATCACCCGATATTTTTCGCTGCTGGCCCGCACGAACGTGCGGCCGTCCTGCGGCGGCGCCACATGCACCTCAGGCAGGAAATAGATGCGATGACTCTCGGCGGCGAAGCGGTCGCGCATGATGGTGGTGGCGACGATCGGATTGTTTTCGACCACGGTGACATCGCGGCTGCCGCCGGCCAGCGCACGCGCGACGTCGTAGCCTCCGCCCGCGCCGATGACCAGCGTCTTGGCTGCCGGCCGCAGGATATAAGGAAGGCCTGATGGGTCGCGCAGCAGTTGCCGGCGTTCCTGGTCCGTGATGCCGCGATCCCAATCAAACGGCGAAATCATTGTCGCGACCACGCCGTCGATGAGGATACTCTGCGAGCCCGGATCTCCAGCCACGCTGACGCGCGAGAAGCCGTTCCAGGCGGCGAAACGCTCCTGGGGAAGCGGGCGGCCCTTGGCAGTGCGGACGTCGATGAAGTGCACCTTGTAATTCGCCACCATCAGCATCACCAGCAACAGAGCCAGCAGAACGGAAGTTACCCGTCGGCGTACTCCGCCTCCTCCGCTGAGCGTGGCCTGGTGAAACCAGATGGCCGCGGAAACCAGATACAACACAGCCGCCGAGATGACCGTGTTCGGTCCACCGAACCAATGCAGGAAAGGGACCAGCAATAGACATCCCGCCGCCGCGCCCGCCAGGTCCCAGAAATAGGCGCGGCCGATTCGATCCATAGCCTCGCCGAGCGCCAGCGAAACCACCGTTCCTGCGAAGAAAAACGGTAAAGCGGCGGCCAAACAGACCAGGCCCAGCGTGAAGTATCCCAAGTCGCCCGGCGCAAATAAAACGAACAACAAGGCTACATTCACCGATGCACTGGCGGCGAGCGCAAGCGCGCCCAGCTTCGCGTATAAGTGGCCTCGGCGCGAGGCGACAAAATACGAGAATACGCCTCCAGCGCCCGACCCGATCATCGCAATGGAAATCGCCACAAACGCGACGTGGGGATAGTAGACGACCGAGAAAATACGGGTCAGCGAAAGCTCCAGCATCAGGGTGCCGAGCGTGGTGAAGCTCAGCCCCAAATAGAGCTGCGTCCAGGGGACGCCTCGGCCGACATCCTGGATCGGGGAGGAACTGACGCGAGACAATTTACTACTTTAGCAGCGCGGGGCTTTACGCCCCTGAGCCCGAACCTCTACATCATCGCCGCGGGAGGCGCGGGATCTTCTGGCCTTCCCGCGCGCGCCAAAGGCAGCCGCACCAGCACCGCTCCCAGCGCGGCCAGCACCAGGAATCCTATCAGATAGGACGGCTCCGGGAAGAAATGGTAAATCGGCTTCTCATAATATTTGAAAGTTCCGATCACCAGCCCCGCCAGAGCCTCGCCCGCAATCATGCCGCTGGCGATCAGAATACCGTTGTTTTCCACGCGAGCCTTCTGCCCTTCATTATGTCCGGCGCGACTCGAAAGCCAATCCTGCAACCCGCGCAGCGAACCGCCCAGGAAAATAGCAAAGCTGGTGGGCAAAGGCAGATACATTCCAACCGCCACCAGCATTGGGCTGCGAACTTTCAGCAGGATCATGGCGACTCCGAACATTGCTCCGCAGAAGACCAGGGGCCATGCCATCTCCCCGCCCACGATGCCCTGCGCCAGCGCCGCCATCAATCCAGCTTGCGGAGCCGGCAGCGCTTTATCGCCGAATCCAGTCCCGCCCGAATGGATATTGGCGACATTCAGAACGTACAACGGATAGTACATCACCAGGCTGGCCGCGATCACGGCAATCAGCTCCACAATTTGGATCGTGCGCGGCGTCCCGCCCAGAATGTAGCCGACCTTGAAATCCTGCAATAATTCGCCCGCAACCGCCGAGGAAACGCAGACCACCGCGGCCACTCCCAGGACCACCGCCACTCCGCCCGGTCCTGAAACGCCCAGCGCGACCATCAGCAGCGCCGCGATGATCAATGTCGACAGCGTCAATCCCGAGATCGGATTATTGGAGGAGCCGATCATGCCCACCAAATTTCCAGACACGGTCGCGAAGAAGAATCCGACCACCAGCATCACGATCGCCGCCACCACTCCGGCGACCACGCGCCCGGAGAAATAAATGTAGAGCGCGTTCATCAGCAGGAACACCACTGCGATCATGCCGAACACCGCCTTCGATCCCATATAGCGTTCGGTGCGCTTCACGGATTCAGCCGGAGGCGCTCCGTGGCGGACTTCGGCGAGCGCGTGACCCAGGCTCGCGGTCAGGTTTTTGCCCATGCGGATCAGCGTGTATGCCGAACCCACCAGCATCCCTCCCACCGCGATCGGCCGCACGATGTAGCGCCACACCGCCGCGGCATTCCCCGCCCAATCGCCTTCGCTCGCTCCGGCCGGAAGAAACTGGCTGAGCTGCGGACCCAGAAAGTACATGAACAGAGGCACCAGAACAGCCCACGCCAGCAAGCCTCCGGAGAACTGCAGCGCCGCCAGCGACGGCCCGATTACATAACCGACGCCCATATATGCGGGGCTGACGGTAGGCGCGTCGATGCTGGTGATCGCGCCCGTGCCGATGACGTTGCGGCTGCCTAGCGGCCCCAGCCTGACGAAGCTCTTGCCGATATCGCCGATGCGCACGAAAAAGCTTTTGTCCACGGCGTAAAGCTGCATTTCGCCCAGGATCTGCACCAGCGCCCCGAGTCCGATGTTCCAGAAAAGATACTTCGCGGCGTCCGCGCCCTGCTGCCCGGCTTTGTGGATCTGCGACGCGGCTACGGATTCGGGAAACGGGAGCGTGGCATCTTCCACAAGCACTCGCCGCACCAGCGAAACGAACAACACGCCGAGCACGCTGCCCACGGTCATCAGCGCGGTGGACTTCCAGTAGGCGTGCGCGGGATCGAACGACATCCACGACCCGGCGATCAGGAACGCAGGCAGCGTGAAGACCGCCCCGGCCGCAACCGACTCGCCGATGGAGCCCGCAGTTCGCGCGATGTTTTCCTCCAGCAGAGATCCCTTCCACATCCGCACCACTGCCATGCTGATCACCGCAGCGGGATAAGTTGCCGCGATGGTCATGCCCGCGCGCAGTCCCAGGTAGGCGTTGGCCGCGCCCAGGATCACGGTCATGGCCAAGCCGAGCATCAGCGCCTTGATGGAGAACTCCGTCATCTTGGCGCCTTCGGGAACAAAGGGGCGGTGTTTGGTTGGGGTCATGCCGGTACCTTGATCGCACGATGATAGCATTCGGACGCCTGGTCACGAATGCCCCGGGCTGAGCCGCAGCTGTCGCGGAGCGGTAGCCCTTCCCTACAAAGGCCGATCGAGTACCGCTCCTTTACAGTCGCGGCTAGGCCAGCGGTGCAGTCTCTCCGATTCCCAATTCCACCAGCGTATAAAACGACCGCCCGCTCTGAGCGAAGACCGCAGCCGCGCTTTGCACCTCGGCCGGAAGCTGCGGGCGTGGAGTGCCGGGAGGAGGCGCTCCCAGAATCGTGCCATCCGGCCGAGTCAAATAACGCTTGACCGTTTCAGGACTATAGATCGGGAAGAACTCCCGCGGCTCAAATCCCAATTCCGTGAAGAACTCGCGCTCCTTGCCGTCGGGCAATCCGAAGATCCAAGGTTCGCCCCACGCGGCCAGGAACTTGGAGGGCCCGAACTCCGGAAACTTATTCATGAAATCGAGCACGGCCTGCGTGGTGTAGTCCATGATGACCGAACTGCCCGGAGCCGCCTGCGCGATCGCGCTCAGCGTCTCGCGGATCCCAGGCTCGGCGACATACATACTGACGCCCTCCCACGTAAAGAACGTCTTCTGTTTCGGATCGTAGCCGGCGCGGAGCAGTACATCGTTGAGCTTGTCGCGATTGAAATCGATGGTGACGTAGGTGAGGCTAGGAGGCGGATCGCCCAGCTCGGCCGCGACGCGCCGGCGCTTCCACTCCTGCGTGGCCGCCGAGTCGACCTCGAAAACTCTCACGTGCTTAAGCTCCTCGGCGAAGCGGAACGCGCGCGTATCGAAACCGGCGCCCAGAATCACTACCTGGGTCGCGCCGCCCGCCACTGCGCTCAACAGTTTCTCGTCGATGAGCTTGGTGCGGATCAGCATCATCACCGCCGTGCCCATGGCCTCATAAGCCGGGCTGGCACCGGAGGTGTCCGCCAGCGCGGCGCCGATGGGATGTTCTTTGATGAGCGCAATCTCTTCGGGACCAAGCAGTTTCTCGGCCAGCATATCCGGGTTGCGCATAGCGGGATCGGGCTCACGCGCGCCCATGGCCCTGCCGGCCGCAACCATGATCGAAGTTCTTGAAGGAAGAGGAGTAGTCATTTATTTAAAGAGGCTGCCATCACTTCCCGCACCACGGCCCCCAGACGTAAAAACGCCGCCAGGTCCGAAGGCTTCTTGAAGTAGCGATCTACGCCCAGCCCGGCCATCTGTTTCCGGTCCTTCGGCGCATCCGAGGACGTCACCGCAATGACAGGAGTATGCGCGCACGCCGGGTGCTTGCGAAATTCCGTGAGCACCAGCGCGCCGTCCGCCTTGGGGAGGTTCAAATCCAGCAGGAGCAGATCCGGGCACGGCGCTCCCCCCGGCCCTCCCATGCAAGCCACATAGTCGAGCGCCTCGCCGCCATCGTGGACAACGTGCAAGTGATGCTCGATGGCGTGCTCTTTCAACGCCCGCCGCACCAGCAGGACATCCCCGGGGTTGTCCTCGGCCAACAGAATCTGCACCACCGGTTATTCCCCCACCGTTTCCGCCGGAAGAAGAGAGAAATGAAATGCAGCTCCCTCGCCGGGTTTTCCCTCAGCCCAAATGCGGCCGCCATACCGCTCCACGATGCGTTTACAAATCGCCAGACCTAGACCGGTGCCGGGATAATCCTCTTTATGCAGGCGCTTGAACAGGCCAAAGATGCGCTCTGCATATTGTTGCTCAAATCCGATGCCATTGTCCCGCACCGAAATAATCCAGGAGCCGGCGCTACGCTCGGCGGAAATCCGGATCTCGGGCGCAATGCCCTCCTTCCGGTATTTCAGCGCGTTCGAAATGAAGTTTTGGAATACATGCGCCATTTGCGCCGTATCCCCGCGCACGCTTGGCAGCGCATCAGCCGTAATGACTGCTCCGCTCTCCGCGATGACGTTTTCGAGAACGCTCAGCGCCTCCGTGAGCGACGCGGAAAGGTCCGCGGTCCCCGCCGCCTGTTCGTCTTCTTGAACGGTCCGCGAGAAGGTCAGCAGATCGCGGATCAGCGCTTCCATGCGGCTGACGCCCTGCGTGACGAAACCGGCGAACTGGCTTAATTTCGATCCCTCCGGACCCAGGCTGTCGAGAATAATCTGCGTATAGATATTGACCATGCGCAGAGGCTCCTGCAGGTCATGGCTGGCCACGAACGCAAACTCTTCCAACTCCCGGTTGGCGCGCTTCAGTTCCCCGTTAGACCGCTGCAGTTCTTCCTCCGCGCGCTTTCGATCCGTGATGTCCTCCACGATGGCGATCAGTTGCGTGGCCCTTCCCTTCTCATCGCAGCGCATGGCGCCGGAGGCGCGCGCCCAGACGATTTGCCCGTCCTTGCGGATGTAGCGTTTCTCGAAGGCGGACGGCGCGCGATTGTGCTCCCGCAGATGCGCATAAAACTCCCGTGTTCGAGAAATATCCTCCGGATGAGTATAGTGCGACGAATCGTGCGCCTGGAGTTCTTCGAAGGTATAGCCGAGCATGTCGAGAAAAGCCCGGTTGGCGTCGAGGATGACTCCGTGAGGCGACGTCAGAACCATGCCGATGGGCGCCTGCGCGAAGGCGATGCTGAAGCGCTTCTCGCTTTCGCGCAGCTCTTCCAAAGCCCGCTTGCGCTCGCGCAAATCCCGCGTGATGGTGGCAAGGTGGGTTGCCGTCCCGCCCGGGCCATCCACCCGGAAAATATCGTAATAAACCGGGATCGGTTCCTCAGTCCGCAGGTGCCGGAAGTGCAATTCGCCCTGCCAGCGGCCCTGCTCGAGTACCGCCGGCAGCACCACATCCCGCACAAAAGCCCGCTCCCCGGGAACGAAACAATCCGGTAGCGGCGTGTTTTGAATCTCCTCCAAGCCCCGCGCGCCGATCAGATCGATTGCGGAACGGTTCGCATACACCGGAACCCCCTGAAGATCGGCGATGCCCATGAATTCAGGCGAATACTCCACCAATAAGCTGAGAAGCTGGCGGTCCTGCATCAGTTCCTTGACCTGAGCTAATTCCCGGCTGCGGAGGAACAACTCCGCCTCCACCCGTTCCACCCGTTCCCGCTCGGCCTCGGCAAGCCGCCCATTCTCCGTCTCCATTCGCTTCAGCCGCAGGAAATCGGTGATGTCCTCCACGCGGTGGATTATGAACCGCACGTTGCCTTCCGCATCGAGCAACGGGGAGTTCACCGGGCTCCAATAGCGTTCCTCGAATCCTCCACCTTCCGACCCGGGCCTCCGGATATCGTACTTTTGTGGCGCCATCGTGTCAGGAGACTTCGTCCTAAGAACGCGCCGGAGGGAAGCGGCCAGGTTCTTGACGCCGGTAGCATGCGGTTCGTCGGGATTGTCCGGAAAGACGTCGAAGACCCCGAGCCCGGCGATCTCTTCCGGCGTGGTCATCGTGGCGCGCGCATAGGCCGCATTCACAGCCGCGATGGTGAACCTCGGGTCATCCGGCAGAAGCACCAGATAGCGGCCGGGAAGGACCTCGAAAAGCGCCCGAAAGTCCAGCCCGGGCTGCTCGCTCCTATTCGGCTCGATGCGCTTTTGTTCAGTGGGTTGCAGGACTGGGTCCTCGCTGTCTCGAAGCATTCGTGGCTCGGCAACACACCTCAGCAACCATGTTGTCACAAACGGACCGTTTCCTGAGGATGGCGCGGCGACGCAAATCGTTACGTTTCGACATTTTTGGTCGTGTCCTAAAGCTGGAAAGAGTGTCCTCAGAGGGAAGAAATGGAAGGTATGAGCAGAACTCCGCAAGCCGAGTTGGGGATTCGTGCGATGCGATCCGCCAGCTTCGCCATATCATGGCTTTTTTCAACAACCAGGCCCATTGGGAGAAAGAAGGTGAGATCGATAACCGCGCGGGCATCCGAGCATTCCGATGCCAAATTTGAGAGCCAGCCGCGCTGATTGCGATCGACTGATGAGAGAACTGAACTCCTCAGAAGGCATACACACACTGTCAGAAGGCACACACTGGTTGGCCTGTGTCGTTTCGGCGAATCCCCTTCGACCTGTAGCCCATACTGCTTCAATGCTGGAAGCGAGGTCGCGTGCGGCGAGTGCTGGAATGCCCGGCGCCTCCGAGCGCAAAAGGTGCGGCGCGCACTCCCGGGGGATCAGAAACGGTTTCGCCCGCGCTCCGTTTGTGGCGGCCGCACCATCCGCGAAGTTCAAGGCCAGCGCACTTTCGCTACACTTCCACATTTTCGCCCTGGAAGACGCGAGGGGCTGGTATAAAAGGCTTGGGACATCGAATGCCAGAATCGAGAACGTCACCACTGCCCAGCCGCGAAGCGATCCCTGCCACTTTGGGCCATCCCGGCGCGGCGCCGTTCTGGTCGGCTGTGTTGCTTACCGGCATCGGGACGGGTGTCGCCGCCGCCGCGCTCACCCGGCTTCTGGAGGTCGTGCAGCGGTTTTTCTGGGGCGGCTCCGGCACGAATATATTGGGCGCCGCCGAGAAAGCTGGAACATGGCATCACGTCCTGGTGCTGCTCGGCGCAGGCGTCGTGACCGGCGTGGGGCAGATCGTCCTGAGACAGCTTTCCAGTGCGAACGGAATCGACACCACGGCCGCGATTTGGTTCTATGCGGGACGAATGCCGGCTCTGCGAACCCTAGGAAGCGCGGTGCTTTCCGTGATCATCGTGGGCATGGGCGTGTCGCTCGGCCGCGAGGGCGCGCCCAAACAAGCCGGAGCGGTGCTCGCCAACCTGTTTTCGAACCCCGCCCGCCTATCGGATGAACAACGCCGGCTGCTGGTCGCCTGCGCTTCGGGAGCGGGCATGGCCGCGGCTTATGGAGTGCCCTTGGGCGGCGCGCTTTTCGCGCTGGAGGTGATGCGCGGAGTGCTGGCGCTCCGCTACGTGCTGCCCGCGCTGGTGACTTCCGTGGTGGCCACCGCGGTGTCGTGGATCTGGCTGCCGGATGCACCCACCTACATCATTCCGTCGTATTCCAGTTCCCTTTCCAGCATGACTTGGGCACTGCTGGCCGGACCCATCGCAGGCGTGGTTTCAGTCGGCTATGTTCGAGCGGTCACTTGGGCCGATCGCAGTAAGCCGGAAGGCTGGCGGCGGTTGCTGGCTCCGGTAGTGAGCTTGGGACTGCTGGGCGTGGTGTCCATCAAATTCCCGCAATTGCTCGGCAACGGCAAGGATGTTTCTCAGCTTGCGTTCACCAATCAAGTGGCTCCGCTTCTGCTTTTGATGCTGTTAGCCCTGAAGCCGGCTGCGACCATTCTGTGCGTGCGTTGCGGCGCGCCCGGCGGGTTGTTTACGCCTTCGTTGACGGTGGGCGCACTGCTCGGCGCTGTCCTGGGCCACGCATGGACGTGGATCTGGCCCGGGGTTCCACCTGGATTGTTCGCCGTCCTCGGCGCAGGCGCGGTTCTGGCAGCCACCACCCAAGGTCCGATCTCCACCGTGATCCTGATGATGGAACTCACCGGACGGGACCGGTCGTTTATCGTGCCGCTGTTGTTGGCCGTGGTTACCGCGACTCTGGTGGCGCGGACAATCGAGCCTCGCTCCATCTACGATGCTCGCTTGACGGACGCGGAAGTCGAAGCGCGCCGGCAGGCCCGCGAGACGCCGCCAAGGTAGTTTTGCGATGGCTGGCAAATGCCGCCGGAAAACTGTAATGTGGAGGGTGTTATGAAACATCGCGCCGTCGCAATGTTGCCCCTGTCTTTGTTGCTTGTCGCGGCCTTCTTGACCGCCCAGGCGCCCAAGGCTGCTGCGCCAAAGTCCAAACCCGCGCCTCGCACGGCCGACGGCAAGCCCGACCTTTCCGGATTCTGGCAAGGCCCCCTGCTGCGCAACTTCTTTGAAAGCGTGGGAGGGCCGCCCTTCACTCCGGAAGGCGAAAAGGCCTACCAATATAACCTGAGGAAGTCTGTAAATCCCGAAGGGCTGTGCCTGTTCGCGGGCATCCCTCGCGCGAGCATCAGCGGCGTGCCTTTCGAGATCGTGCAGAACTCAAACCGGGTGGCCTTTCTCTACGAGTTGATGACCGCATGGCGGTCGATTCCGGTGGACGGCCGGTCTCATCCTAAGGTCGTCGACTCGTCTTTTTTCGGCAACGGCATCGGCAGTTGGGACGGCGACACTCTGGTGATCGACTCCATCGGGTTCAAGGATCACCTCAGTTGGATCGACGACGATGCGCATCCGCACAGCGACCAGATGCATGTGGTGGAGCGCTGGAAGCGTCTGGATTGGGACCACCTGGATCACCAGGTCTGGGTGGAAGATCCCAAGTTCTACACCAAGCCGTGGACCTTTCATCGAGTCTTCACACACATGCCCGCCGGCCAGGAAGTCATGGAATACGCTTGCGACGAGAATAATCTCGACCGGGATAGCGGGCGGCTCGGCTTCGGTCCGCATGAGCCTTCGAAGTATCCCAGCGTGAATTAACGTTTCGCGAAACGTTCTGTCGATTCCGGCTCTCCTCAAACGTTGTAAGGAGGTAGCGCAAAGGGTGCGGCGCGCACCTCCTGAATCAAACAGGACGTGATCGCGGCGCACTTCCGTTTTGCGCGAGGCCTAAAAAAAGGAGAACGACATGGCGAATGCCTTCGTACACGTAGAACTGAACACCACCGACGTAGAGAAAGCCAAAGCTTTCTACGGCAAACTTTTCGAATGGAAGCTGGAAGACATGCAGATGGGGGACGGGTCCGCCTACACGATGATCGGAGCGGGAAAAGGCCCCGGCGGAGGAATCATGAAGCACCCGGTGCCCGGCGCTCCATCGGCGTGGCTCGCGTATGTGGAGGTCCCCGATATTAAGGCCGCCACCCAGAACGCCAAGAGCCTGGGCGCGCATGTCATGAAGGATGTCACCGAGGTCATGGGCATGGGCTGGCTGAGCATCGTCATCGATCCGACCGGCGCAGCGCTGGGCCTGTGGCAATCGAAGACGCCTGCGGCTTGAACCGCCGGGCGGCTGGTAGGATCGGCCAGCCGCCCGTTTCACGCACCCTTGAATAAAGGCTCAACGTCGCGTTCGATCTTCGCGGCCGATTGATCCTCGGCTACCTGTTGCTCGTATTGCGACTGAAGATTCATCCACATTTGCGCCGATGTTCCGAAGAATGGTCCGAGCCGCAAGGGGGTATCGGCGGAAATAGAGCGCTTCCCGTTGACGATTTCAGTCAACCGGTTGGCCGGAATTCTCAAGGCGAGGGCTGCGGAGTTAGCGGACAACCCAGCCTCCTCCAGTTCGCGCTTCAATAGTCTCCGTGGGCGAACCGTTGAGATCAGGGCGTCTCCCCAAGCCCGGGAAAGGCGTAGGTGAACGCCCACGCAAAGAGGAGAAAATTGACTGCCAGTTGAAGCGGCAAAGAAGTACGCCGTCGTGACAGGAGCAGCACGATCCCTGTGACGACAGCAAACGCCAAACTGATGACGGCCGTCATAAGCGTAAAGAGAGGGCCCTCAATTTGAGAGCTCCCGCGCCAACCGATCCCGAACCAAAGTGCGGATGCGACAGACACCCAGGTGAACGCTACCGTGGTGCGCTTCGCCGAAACGAGCGCGCCTCGAAAGAAAGGCCGGCACCAACGGCAAAACGCCACGCTCGGGATTGCGATCACGAGTAGCCGTGGAATTCCCAAAAATACCAGAGCCGTCAGTAAAAATGGTGATGGGCAGGATATAGAGGGCGACCCGTCCCAATCTCCTAAGAGGGCTTGAGCGCACAGGGGAACCAGCAGAAACGCGGCTGCAAGCGTTAAACGGAAGGCTATTTTGGAATTACTCGCAGAAGCCGACGCATCACCGCCTTGCGCAGTCATAAAACAGGGATGAAAGGCGAGAACGCTCCGACGCACCCTTCTGCTTACGGAATTTTCTGGGGCGGCTGGTGGGATTTGAACCCACGACATCCAGAACCACAATCTGGCGCTACTACCAACTGAGCTACAGCCGCCGTGTTATTTCATTTTAACGCAGCCGCGCGGTTCGCGTGAGAATCCGCCGGGCTGGCTCCTACTTGGTTCTTAGCAACATGCCCTCATTCCGAAAATTCTGGACCCCTGAGGACCCAGCCAATGATGCGGACTTGGGCCGGGCGGTGCGGTTGCTGATGCAGGGCATTCCGTTGTGCGCGGTGGAGGGCGATCCCGCCGATTATCAAAAGTTCCGCCAGGAGATGCAGAAGCTGCTGGACGCGGTTGAGGCCACGCCGTCCACGGTGAAGCTGGTGGAAAGCGCCGGCTCCACGCTGAAGACGTTGGAGGATTACAATCGCCGAACTACGCGCTATGTCCGCATGCAAGGCGCTGAACTCCAGCACATGATCACCATGCTTACCCGCACAGTGGCCGAACTCGAATCCGGCAGCCAGAAGGCCGCGGGACGCCTGCGGGGGGTCGAAACCAAGTTGGAGACGCTCCTGATCGCTGACGATGTGCGGGCCCTCAAGCTCTGCGCGGTTGAGTGCCTGATTGGAATTCGCCAGGAGGCGGAGGAGCTGAGACTGGAGTCCGCACACACGAGCGCGGCGCTCAAACAGCGGATCCACGGAACCCAGGACCACATTCGCAACGGGGGCGGCGCGCCGGCTCCGGACCCTTCGACGGGCCTCCGCGGACGTTCGGCCGCGATTGCCGCCATGGGCGAGGCGGCCCTGACCCCGGAGCCGGGGTTCGCCGCGCTTTTCATTGTGGACGGCGTAGTACAGATCAACTCCCAGTTGGGATACGCCGCCGGCGACCAGATACTGAAGTTCTATATGGAAGAGCTGCACCGCCGCCTGCCCATCGCTGACCAGCTATTTCGCTGGAGCGGACCGGCGTTTCTTGCACTGCTCAGCCGTTCGGAGCCGATCGAAGAGGTTCGCGAGCACCTGGGCATGATGGCCCCTAGAAAACTGGAACGGACGCTCGATCTGGCCGACCGCACCGCTCCGGTTTCGATCTCCGCCAGTTGGGCCGTGTTCCCGGTCGCGCTTCCGATCGATGAAGTGATCGCCCGCCTCGACCGGTTCCTCTCGACTCCGGCGCCCGCGGTCGCAGTCTAACGCAACCCTCTGGTTCAACCCTTGGGATCAGCCCAGCCCGGCCTTTTTCCAAAGCTGATCCACGCGAAGGCGCACGTCGTCGGACATGCGGATCACATCCGGCCAGGGGCGAGTAAAACCTTCTCCCGCCCACTTCCTGGTCGCATCGACGCCCATCTTCGACCCGTAATTCGGCAGCCGGCTGGAATGATCCAGCGAATCGACCGGGCCCATGACGAACTGAATGTCGCGCTCCGGGTCGATATTGTTCAGAGCCTTCCACGCCACTTCACTGACATTCTGCACGTCGACGTCTTCATCCACCACCACGATGCATTTGGAAAACATCGCCTGTCCCAAGCCCCAGATGGCATGCATCACCTTGCGGGCCTGCCCCGGATAGGACTTGCGAATGGCCACCAGAATCAGGTTGTGAAAAATACCCTCGGCGGGCATGCACACGTCGCGGATCTCCGGCAATTGCAGGCGCATCAACGGAAGGAAAATCCGCTCGATGGCCTTGCCCATGTAGAAATCCTCCATCGGGGGAGGGCCTACGATGGTGGTGGCATAAATCGGATTCTTGCGATGCGTGATGCAGTTGATGTGGAACACCGGGTAGTCGTCTTCCAGAGAATAAAAACCGGTGTGATCGCCAAAAGGGCCTTCGCGGCGAAGCTCGCCTAGCTCGACATAGCCTTCCAGAACGATTTCGGAATTGGCGGGAACTTCCAGATCGGAGGTCTCGCACTTGACCATTTCCACCGGCTTGCCGCGCAGGAAGCCGGCCAGCATCATCTCGTCGAGATCGGGCGGCAGAGGCAGAATTGCCGAATACATTGTGGCTGGATCGGCGCCGATAGCAACGGCGATATCCATGCGCTTCGGCTGGCCCGCGGCGCTTTGTCCTGAGGATGCCAGCCGCCGATAATGCTCGGCCCCCTGCTTATGCGTCTGCCAGTGCATGCCGGTTGTGCGGCCGTCGTAGACTTGCAAACGGTAGCATCCGCAATTGCGTTTCCCCGTATCTGGATTGCGCGAGAACACCATCGGCAGCGTGATAAATCTGCCGCCGTCCTGCGGCCAGCAATGCAAAATCGGGAACCGGTCAAGCGAGAAATCATCGCGCTGAATCACATCGAGATGGATTACATCTTTGCAAGGCCCCGACGAAACAGACCTCGGAAACACTGACGCGAGATCGGCCAGCTTCGGCAGCATCTTCAGCTTGCCCAGCAGGCCTTCGGGCTTGCGCATCTCGATCAGTTCCGCGATTCGCCCGGCGATTTCGTCAGGCGCAGCTTCCAGCGCAAGCTGCATGCGCTCCGCGCTGGCGAAGGCATTGATCAGAACGGGAACATCCGACCCCTTAGGCTTTTCAAACAGCAACGCCGGGCCGCCGGTCTTCACGCTGCGGTCGGCGAACTCGGTGATCTCCAGATGCGGGTCGACTTCAAAAGGGATGCGCTTCAATTCGCCGCGCTTTTCAAGGGCGCGTACGAAGTCGCGCAGATCGTCATAGGCCATGTCTTGTGATGTGTCGGGTTGGGGTTGACTATCCTAATCGTATGTCAATGAAGACTGCATTTGTTACCGGCGCAAGCCGAGGCATCGGGCGCGCATGCGCTTTGACGCTCGCCAAAGCCGGCGTGCGAGTGGTCGCCGCGGCCCGGGACCTGGCGAAGCTGGAAGAACTCGCGTCTGAAATTCGCGCCGGTGGAGGCGAGGCGCTCGTGGTTGCGATCGATCTCGCCTCGGCGGAATCGATCAAAGAAGCCTTCACGGCGGCGAAGGAATTCGGACGCATCGATATTCTGGTGAACAACGCCGGCATCACGCGCGATGGCCTGGCGCTACGCATGAAGAAGGACGATTGGGACGCCGTGCTGGCCGCGAATTTGACCGGCGCATTTTTGTGTATCCAGCAAGTGCTCCAGGGAATGATGAAAGAACGCTGGGGAAGGATCATCAACATCTCCTCGGTTGTGGCTGAGACCGGCAATCCTGGCCAGTCAAATTATGTGGCATCGAAGGCCGGGTTGATCGGTTTGACCAAATCGCTGGCGCAGGAAATGGCCAGCCGCAACATCACGATCAACGCGGTGGCTCCGGGGTTCATCGACACCGACATGACCGCGGGACTTTCCGCTGAACTAAAGGACAACATGCTGGGGCACATTCCGCTAAAACGCTTCGGCAAAGTGGAGGATATCGCCGCAGCGGTGCGTTTCCTTGCAAGCGATGACGCGGGCTACATTACCGGCCACGTGCTGGACGTCAACGGCGGAATGTACATGTGAGCGCTTCGCGAACGGAGCTCGCATTTGCATCGCGAAGCACCACGCCCTTCGGACGCCATCGAGCGGCCATGCGTTCACTGACGAAGCCCTGGGCGATGCTGATCGCGGGCACTCCGCAAGCTGAGGCGATGTGGCCGCCCGCGGAATCATAGCCGACGAACAGCTTGCTGCGCGCGATTTCAAACGCGAAGGGAGCGAAAGCTCCCGCGTGCGTGCGCATTCCGGGTTGAAGCGCGGCTTCCACTCGCCGCCGCTCCTCCTCGCTGCCGCCCGTATCTACCAGCACGGAAGCGCCGGTCTCCGCGAGCATCTTCAATAATTCAGTTTCGAAAGCGCCATCAATGCGCTTAGCTGGATTTTCGCCGACACCCAGGCTCACCGTAATTTCAGCAGACGGACCAGTCACTGGAACAGGCGCGATAAAGGGGCGTGCATTCTCTATGTTAAAAACTTCGCGAGCCCACTGAGCCGCGAGAGCGGGCAAGCGATCGAGGCCATCGCCTCCATATGCACGGCTCGGAAAAAAGAAGTACGCGGCGTCATCGCATACTCGAACCAAGCCGAGCTGACTGAGCCGCGAGTCGGGATCGATGACGATTCCTCCTGCGAGATCGAGGGCCGCCGAAGCCTCAAGCCGGTCGCGTAGCGAACTCGACCGCGGATAGGGCGAAGCAAAGTGGGCGATGCGCGGATCAGCCTCGAACAGTTCAAAGTTCTTTTTTGGACCGACGAAAAGAATCTCGGCGCCTGGATAACGCCACTTGGCGGCGTCAAGCAGAACGCCCGTCACGGCAACATCGGCGCCGAGCGTCACGCGCGACAGAACGTAGACTCGATCCACTGAATCCGGCGGCGGGCGAGACCCTTCGAATCGCCGCATCCGAGGGCTTAGGTCAGGGAAAACCCGCTGGATTACTCGCGGAAACAACTCGCCGTAAACATCGCATAATCGGGGCTCGAACAGGTCGCCCAGCCGCTCCACCACAATGGAAAGAAATGCGCGGCCTTCCTCGACCGCAAGCGCTTGATCGAGCAGTTCCTCGGAGACAGGCTCGCCGCGAAGGCAGCGCTCCAGCACCTCGTTACAACTGGCTGCGCTAGGCATTCCGCTTCCTTCGAAGCCGGAACAACGCTACGTTCCGAGCCGCGACTGTAGAGGAGCGGGACGACACAGCACGGGCAGACGTTACCGCTCCTTTAGAGCGGCGCGGGGGCGGAGCGGCCCTTCTCCGGAAGCGAATCCCCGGGTCGCCTGGCCACGACAGGCTCCGTTGCGACCTTTCTGGAAAGTCGACGCTCAGCGTGATTTTCGAATTCACCGTTCCGAACGATAACCAGAGGGAATGGTTCTTAGAGATACTTCGCAACCAGCAGCTCCAGCTTTTTGCGAGTGCTCTCCGGAATCACCTTGCGATCCGTAATCAGCGCGTGCGCCAGCGCGGAGCCGCACTTGCATTCGCGCTCGGCCGGCATGGCGCGAACCGCTGCGGCCACCACTTTCGCCGCGTTCCCGGCATTCTGCGTGAGGTTGGCGATGATGTCCGTCACCGTCACCGCGTCATGATCGGGATGCCAGCAATCGTAATCGGTCACCATGGCGATGGTTACGTAGCAAATCTCGGCCTCGCGAGCGAGCTTCGCTTCCGTGAGATTGGTCATGCCGATGACGTCCATGCCCCAGCTTCGATACAGGTTCGATTCCGCGAGCGTCGAAAACGCGGGGCCCTCCATGCAAAGATACGCGCCGCCTGACTTGGCTTGAACGCCGGCTTCGCCTGCGGCGTTCAAGGCGACCTTCGCCAGTTGCGGGCAGATGGGATGCGCGAAGCTGACATGCGCCACCAGGCCATCGCCAAAAAACGTGGAGATGCGCCCGCGAGTGCGATCGACGAACTGATCCGGAATCACGAAATCGAGCGGCTTGTGCTCTTCCTTCAGCGAGCCCACCGCGCTAAGCGAAATAATTCGCTCCACGCCCAGCGATTTCATGCCCCAAATGTTCGCGCGAAAATTCAGCTCAGAGGGCGAGAGGCGGTGGCCGCGTCCGTGGCGCGCCAGAAACGCGACCTCTTTGCCCGCCAGCTTTCCGACCACGTACACATCCGATGGATCGCCGAATGGCGTTCCCACAAGGTGCTCTTCTGCCGCTTCAAATCCCGGCATGGAGTACAATCCGCTGCCGCCAATAATCCCAATGGTAGGTGTCATTTTCATGCTTGTATAAGTTCGATTAACACGCCGCCGGTAGATGCGGGATGTACAAAGACGTAGAGGTGTCCGCCGGCCCCGGCGCGAGGCTCATTCAGCAGGCGCGCACCCGCTTCGCGCAGACGCTCCACCGCCGCGTTCAGATCGGATACTTTCAGCGCCACGTGATGCAATCCCTCCCCGCGTTTGTCGAGAAATTTCCCCACCGGCGAATCCGCTTCCGTAGGCTCCAGCAATTCGATTCGCGAGCCTTCGAGCGGCAGTATCGCCACGTGGACCTTTTCATGCGGCACCGTTTCACGCGCGCCGACGGCCAGCCCCAATTGCCCCTGGTAAAACTCAAGCGCCTGATCAATGGAGCGCACGGCGATACCTAAATGGTCAATCGAAGTTTCAGTAGGTTTCGAGCCACTCATGAATCACCGAATAAGGGTCGCGGAGCCGTTCGGCCACTTCGCGGCCGCGGTCAAGAAATTCTTCGGCCGGAACGCAATCGAGCAAGCGGTCGCGCAGCATTTCGCGCAAGCGTCCGGCCCAGATATGCGCGGCGCGGTCCGGGTCTTTGTCGCGCTCGTGAAATTCCGCAGCCGCCGCCAGCGCCTCGGCGACGCCCTTGCCCTCGCTGGCAACGGCGGGGACAATCGTGGGAATCCAGCCGTCCGGCCGATGCGCCAAAGTCAGGGACGCATTGAGTTCGCGTTCCAGTTTTTCCGCTCCAGGAAGATCCGCTTTGTTGATGACGAACACGTCGGCGATCTCCATGATACCGGCTTTGATCGCCTGCACATCGTCGCCCATGCCGGGCGTCAGCACCACCAGCGTAACGTCGGCGAGCCGAGCGATCTCCACTTCGTCCTGACCGACTCCGACGGTCTCGACAATGACCACGTCGAATCCGGCGGCGTCGAGAAGCATGGTGACTTCCGTAGTCGCCCGCGCCAACCCGCCGAGCCATCCGCGCGTGGCCATGGAGCGAATGAAGACTCCGGGGTCATCGTGATGCTGCTGCATGCGGATGCGATCGCCCAACAGCGCTCCGCCAGTGTACGGGCTGGTGGGATCGACGGCGAGAATCGCGACGGTTTTGTTCTGCGCGCGCAGCTCCCGTGCGAAGCAATTGCAGAGAGTGCTCTTCCCCGCCCCCGGCGCTCCAGTGATCCCGAGCACCAGCGCGCGGCCGGTGTGCGGGAATAATTCCTTCAGCAACGCCTCGGCTTCAGGACGCCGGTTCTCGATCCACGTAGCCGCGCGGGCCACCGAACGAGTGTCGCGCGCGAGAATGCGTTCCGCGATTTCGGTCACGAGCTTTTCAGCAATTGCCGGGCGATTACCAGCCGCTGGATTTCGCTGGTGCCTTCGCCGATGGTGCACAGCTTGGCGTCGCGAAAGAATTTTTCCACCGGATAGTCCTTGATGAAACCGTAGCCGCCGTGGATCTGCACGGCTTCATTACTCACCCGCACGGCGGTCTCCGAGGCGAACAGCTTGGCCATGGACGACTCTTTGTTGACGCTGGCTCCGCTGTCCTTCAGCCACGCGGCTCGCTGGGTCAGCAGACGCGCGGCGTCGATCTCCGTGGCCATGTCGGCAAGCTTGTTCTGGATGGACTGAAACTCCGAAATAAACCGGCTGAATTGCTTGCGCTGTTTGGAATACACCAGCGCTGCCTCATAGGCTCCCTGGGCCACGCCCACCGCGAGCGCGGCGATGGAAATGCGTCCGCCGTCGAGAATGCGCAAGCTATCGACGAACCCCTCGCCCACCTTGCCGCAAACCTGCGACGCGGGGAGTCGGCAGTTCTTGAGGAGCACGTCGCCGGTGGGCGAGCAGCGCATTCCCAGCTTATTTTCCTTTTTGCCGAAAGAATATCCTGGCGTTCCGTTTTCAATAATAAACGCCGAGATTCCGTGCGATGACGCCGAGCGATCCGTGACCGCCATCACCACGCCCACGTCGGCTACGTGCGCATTGGTTGTGAAGGTTTTGATTCCGTTTAATACCCAGCATCCACTGTCAGGCGAGGCTCCTTCACGGACTGCTGAGGCGCGAGCCTGCCCGGCATCGGAGCCAGCCTCAGGCTCGGTCAGCGACCACGAACCGATCCATTCGCCCGAGGCCAGCTTCGGAATGTAACGCCGTTTCTGCTCGTCAGTGCCAGCTGTGTAAATGTGATTCGTGCACAATGAAACGTGCGCAGCGACGCTCAAGGCGATGGAGGGATCGACGCGCGCCAGCTCCTCCATCACGATGGCGTAGTCGACATAACTATAACCCGAGCCGCCCAAATCCTCAGGAAATACCGCGCCCAGGACGCCAAGCTCGCCGAGGCTGCGGAAGACCTGGACAGGGAAATGCTGCGACTCATCCCACTCCATAACGTGCGGCCGGATCTCAGCCTCAGTAAACTCGCGAAGGGCTTTGCGAAGCTGCCGTTGGTCGTCGCTGAATCCGAAATTCATCCCGGAAGGTTTCTAGACGATCTCTTCCCGCACCGCATCCCAACGCAAAGCGCGGCCCAGTCGATAGCTGTCGACGGCCATGCGGGACGCCACCGAAACTCGAAAGCCGAGGTCGAAGGGGCAGTTGGGCTCCTTGCCCGAACGGACGCAATCGAAGAAGTTTTCCATATGCGCCTGCGGCACGTGGGAGGATCGGCCGGCCATTTCAACCACCGTGGGCCGGTTCGTTTTGGCGGGCTGATTGGTCTTCTGCGGAACGTAGCGCACCTGCGCGGCGCGCGAAATCGTTCCGTGGGTTCCCAGCACGTCTTCGCTTACGCCGAGCTGGTTGTTGCCAAAGCCCGACACCCAGTTGACCAGGATCTCCTCGGGCTGCTGCAGGCTGACGGTGACAGTGTCGGGCGTCTCGCGGCCGTCTTTCCAAAGATAGATGCCGCCTTCCATCGAGGCCGTGCGGGGAATCTGCAAACGCAGAGCCTTGTACCAGAAGGCCAACTGGTGGCTCATGCCTTCAAAAACGCTGCCGCCGGAAGTCTCCCAGAAATAGCGCCAATGGATCAGACGATGTGCATCGAAAGGCCGCGCGGCATTCTCGCCGAGAAATTCTTCCCAGGCGACGTTATGCTCATTCAGATCCGGAGTCAGCAGCGCAGGCCGCGCCCACTGTGGCTTTCCCACAGGAGTGTTGCGATGCATCTGCATGGTGATCGCGGTGATGCGTCCCAGCCGTTCCGGCTCCGCTAGAAACTGGCGCACATCGGTCATATGGCCGAAGGAGCAGGCTTGATGGCCGACTTGCACGGTTAGCTTGGAGCCCTGCTTCTGAAACGCCGTGCGCATCAGCTTGGCGTGGTCGAGAGAAAACGCCATCACGCGTTCGATATAAACATGCTTACCCGCATCCATCGCGGCTGTGAACTGCGCGGCGTGCAAGTGCGGAGGAGTGGCGATCACCACGGCGTCGATGGAGCGGTCCTCCACCAACCGGCGGTAATCCGAATAACCTGCGGCGCCCGGAGTGCACGCTTGCGCACGCTCAAGATTGCGCGAATAGATATCGGCGAAGGCGGCGATTTCGGTATTTGGGCAGGCGCGAATCTGGCTCAGGAGTTCCATGCCGCGGTCGCCGGCGCCGATGACGCCCACGCGAATGCGGTCCGCCGCGCCCAGCACTTCGGCCGGTCCGGCGGCCAAAGTCCCGGCCAGTCCGGTAGCCACCTTACCGATGAAATTGCGGCGGGAGTCCATAATTCGAGTGTAGCCAATTATTGGCTGGAGGCGGGTAGGCGGCTAGCGAACGGCGGCAACGATCAGATGGATGCTCGGCTTCATGGCGCGTTCCATTTGATTACTCTTGCGGACCAGGTAGATCACCGCGATTGTCAATATGATTACTGCGACGGTCATGGCGACAGTCAGGCGTTTCATGGAGACCATTATAGCTGCCTGGATATTGATCTCAAATGCTGCCGGCGGCAATAACGCGCTAGCGAAGACGCCGTTCGGTGCTTCGAAGTCCGGCGAAACCACAACACACATCCGAACACAACAATGGCAAGCAACAAGGGCACCGAGACCAAGGGGTAAAGTCTCATGATAGCCCGCAGGTCCAGGAAGAAGATCGCCTGAAAAGCGAAGGTGAGAAATGCGACGGATCCGATCAATAAAAACAATCCGGCAACGAGGCTCTTGATATAGATCATATGCCGCCCCTCATTTGCTGAGAATATCAGTTCGCCGCCTTCCGCGTGGCGAGAAGTCAAGGCGCCGCTCAAGAAGTCAGCCGTTTGCCAGTCCCTTGAAACCGGCATAGCGGCAGGTCTGGCAATGCGGTGGAGTACCACGCGCATTCAACGACTGGCGAGCAAAGACGCTTTCGCTTCCTCAATGGCGCGTGGAGCCGTCAATCGGCCAACGCTGGGGGAAACGCGCTCCAGGCAGGATCGGGAACAATCAGCGAATCCATACTTAACTGCATGACCCAGGGTTGGGGAACGGCAACGCTGACGGGAGTTCCTAGACTGAAAGGAGCTGCGAGGAGGGATTGAAGAGAGTGCGCAGGACGAGACAGAACCTCTGGCCCCACCAGAGGTCAGACTCCAGCACGCGATCGATTTCCTCTTTCGATCTTGAAAGGATCAGCAGTGTACGCTTAATCCAGTAAATGAAAAGGCCCGTGGAGCAAAAGAGGATGACTTCCGTAATAATGAGATCGAAACTCACCGTGGGGCCAGTCTACGCTCTCGGTGTTATGCGCGCAATCAGGCGAATCACTTAGTCAGTCGTTTCATAAGTTCACTAACGTATCAGGAGAAACCGCTCCCTGTGGTCACGGCTCGGTGAGCAGCGTTTTCCAAGCCGCGATCCGCTGGAGGGGTCTCGCGGAATACGAGATGGTATTTGCGAAATGGTG
>DASXEY010000064.1:0-2144 GCA_036489835.1 Bryobacteraceae bacterium
GAGCAATATGCGGCGCCGCTCACCTGGACCCAGGGTGCTGCCCCGCCCGCAACGGTGGCTCCGATACCGCCTCCCGCTCCCCTACCTCCAGCACCCGATCCTGAGGACCATACCCGCAGCCTGCTCAACTCGCTCAAAGAGGAGCTCTTCGCGCTTGAGGCGGACCGCGCCAGAGGCAATGTGGGTGAAGTGGAGTATGCCGCGCACAAACAGGCCCTGGAGGCCATCATTCGGCGAGCGCTCAACCGCTGAAGTGGTCCCGCGGAGCGGATGCGCGTCGAGTATGAGCCTTTCAAGAACATGAGCCGCTATTTTGTAGGCTCATCTCGTCCCTACGTATTCCGGTATAAGTTTATTGTTAAATATCTAGTAAATACTAGATCAGTTAACAGTAACTCATCCCTAAATAGCTGATTTTGGGTGTCTTTCTGAGTTCTCTTCACTGGTATGCAACTTGCCTCGGTAAGTGCATCGTCATCTGGAGGGTTCTCCTTGTATTCGCCTTTTTCGAAGAAAGATAATCTTCGGCAAGCCGGCGCGGCCAGCATTCTCGCTCTCGCATCCTTGATTCTCGGCCCTGTCACACTCATCACTCCCGCCGCGTTCGCCCAGGCGACGGCTCTCAACGGCGCAATTCAGGGCACGGTGACAGACTCCTCTGGCGCCGTCGTTCCTAACGCCAAGGTCACGATCACGAGCACAGATACGGGGATCTCCCATGATTTCCAATCGAACAGTGCGGGCATTTATGGGTCGGGCCCGCTGATTCCCGGCAACTACACCATCAACGTGTCGGCTGCCGGCTTTCGCGATACTCAGGTCAAGACAATCGTTCAGATCAACGTAACGACGAGCGGGAACGTCAAGCTGGAGATCGGTAACAGTGCCGAAACCGTGCAGGTGGATGCCGGTGCGGTGCAGCTCCAGCAGTCGCAGTCCAACGTCCAGGACGTCATTACCCAGCAGCAAATCCAGACGCTGCCAATCAATGGCCGCAACTTCCTCAATCTGGCGCAGCTTGAACCGGGCGTGCAATTACAAGACGGCAGCGACTTCGATCCGACCAAGGCAGGCTATTCCGGAGTCTCTTTCAGCGGCACCTCCGGTCGTACCACCCGCATCTTGATGGATGGCCAGGACATTACCGACGAAACGGTCGGCACAACCATCGTGAACGTGTCGGAAGGCGCTATCGGCCAGTTTCAGATCGTGCGCTCCACCGCAGACGTAGGAAACGATCTGGGGAGCACCGGCCAGGTCATCGTGGCCACCAATTCCGGCACCAACGGCTTTCATGGCAATCTTCTTTACAATTTTCAGGATGCCCGTTCCGGCTTCGCCAGCAACCAGGGTGTCGTATCGCCCTTCCAGCGCAACCAGTTTGGCGGCGCCATCGGTGGACCAATCCTCAAGGACAAGCTCTTCTTCTTCGCGAATTCCGAGCGGATCAAGCAGGATGCCTCCGACGTCTCGGGCGTCGGGGTCCCCTTCACCGCATTGGGAAACCAATTCTCGGCTGTGCCGTCGCCCTTCCGTGATACCTACTCCACGGGGCGTCTGGATTGGAACGGACCCTGGAATGTGCATTACTTCGCCCGCGTCTTCTATGAGTCCAATGCGGCCACCACCAATGGCGGACTCGGGAATGCCTATTCGAACTACATAAACCGAGACAATACCCCGGGCATCGCAGGGGGCGCTGATTTCGTGACTGGGAACTTCACCCACAGCTTCCGCGGAAGCTATGAGAAGTTTCATAACCTGATCGGGGATGCGAGCAGCGGAGTCGGTCCCACCGGAAGCGCGCTACCGAACGGCCTCAACATCGTCTATAGCGCGGCCAATTTTTCATCGGGCCCCAATGACAACGCTCCCCAGCAGACCTTCCAGTCAGACAAGCAGTTGCGTTACGACGGCAGCTGGACCCACGGATCGCACAGTCTTCGTTACGGAGCGGAACTGAACCGGATCCTCGGCGGCGGCTTCGCATCGTTTTTCGGCGCCGGTCCTCAGGCCGTAATTTCCTCCGGAACTCTGTCGTCCGGAGGAAATGCGGGCAATCCGCTCGACTACTTACCTAACGTTGTCGTTCTGGGGAACGGCCTGGGTGCATCCACAGAAATTCCTGCATTCGGATTAGCCGG
>DASXEY010000066.1:0-120086 GCA_036489835.1 Bryobacteraceae bacterium
ATCCAGATCACGTGATACTTGATGTCGTAGACCGCGTGCGCGCTATGTCTGTATTCCCCCTTCCCTCTATTTTCGTAGAAGGACTGCTGGAAGCTCACCGCCTAAAAGGCGGTGGGTTTAGACCTGGAGATGGATTCTAAATAGCTGGGCTTGATGAACTGGCCTTCCCCGGGGTCCCGGTCCATTGCCGATAACGCCAAATCTGTTGCCATCCCAATCCAGCTTGAAGATCTTGCCATCCTGACCGGTCGTGCGTCGCAGTGTGGGCACCGTCCGGCCCCGTCGGCTTCCTCCTTGCCACCGCGAGCGCACTTCACGACTCTCGAGTTTATCACCCAAAAGCAGCGTAGAAAGCATCGCATCACATCGCATCACATCGCATCAACATCGTGTCCACATCGCATCCGGGAGTCGACCGATCGCATCCCGCTGGAGGCCTTTGACCGCCATCATCAGATCCGAGTAAGAGGAAGCTCTCGCGCTTGACTTGCGGCTACCGGCAGAGCCACCCATGTGGTGGCGGGAGGCCCACATTGATGGCTAGAGAAACCGGACGAACATATTCCGCTGGTGATCCGCGCGCTGGAACACTACTACGCATACACGCGCGCCGTTCAGCGCGGCGATTCCCGCTACCAACGGATAGCCGATTTGTTCAAGCGGCCGCCGCTCACCTCCAAACTCGGCCCCAAGAAGCAGGCTTTCGGGTCGGCCAAGCGTCCTTATGTCCGGCTAGCGGCGCCCCCCTGCCCTAGGTGTCAGTTGTGCACTGTCAGGTACATCGTCTGCGGCACAGGGGTTCCGTTCTGCGTCGCGTTGATCTGGTAGTCGCCGTTCGTAAGGCTGGTCGGCACCGTGACGTAGAACTCGTAGAGTCCGACGAACCCGCCTGCCAGTCCAGAGTATGAGAGTGTTGCATTCGTCGATCCGAAGGAAATCGCGACCGGGTTGACTAGCGTGTTGCTCTGCTCCGCCATGATGCCGGGTAGGACTGACGGGGTCACATCGCCAAACCCGATGCCATACGCGATGATCAAGTCTCCGGGCATCGCCGGACGGCTATTTAAGCCCAGCTTCGAGCCGGTACTGGTGTTTAGCACATAGGCACCGTCCGAGGCGAAGGTGGCCAGCATGTATTGTGTGGTTCCCACCGCAAAGCTCGCTGGGGCAAGGAAACCTGGCGCAAGCGCCTTCCTTGGCGACTGGAACGGCGGGCTGGTCGCCATGCAGTTGGTGGCCGTGATGCTGACATTGGCTGTGGCCGAATCCTCCGGTGCTTGCACGTTGAGCTGCGTTGGCGAGAGATACCAGACGTAAGCCGGCTTTTCGTTGATGCTGACACTGATACCATCGAGTGAGGTGGGAGCGTTCACTCCATTGAAGTCGTTCACTGTCCACTGGCCTGGATTCGTGGCGGCGGTCAGTCGCGGATCGGCGGGGTCGGCTAGGTTGGTGCCCTTGATCTCCAGCCAGGAGCCGGATGCGAAATAGGAATAGCCTCCGTAGGAGCTTGCCGAATCGACAGAAGTAATCACCGGAGGTGCAGTGTTGGTACAGGCGTAGGCAGTCTGACTGCTGGCTTGCGTTACGGTGAGGGAAACACTGGCGATTGAAACAGTCACGCTCCGCGACGCACCCGAGGTATTGGGCGTGACAATAAAGATGACAGGTCCGGGCCCGCTACTGGAGCTTGTGCCCGAAACCGTGATCCAGCTGGGTAGGCCGGATATGGTCCAAGAGCAAGAAGCGGCGGTTTGAATCGCGACAGTCAAATTCCCCCCGGAGGCTGGAGCCTGCAAGGAAGTTGGCGCGACGGAGTAAACGCAGGAAGAGGCAGTTGGTGCCAGAAGCCGGATTCGGTTGTTATCAGTGTCAGCGATGTAGACGTTCCCGGCGGAGTCCACGGCGACGCCTTCAGGAAGGAACAATTCGGCGCCGGTAGCGGGGCCGTTGTCGCCGCTGAAACCAGGCGCTCCGTTCCCCGCCACGGTGGTAATCACCCCATTCGAGACCTTGCGGAGTCGGTTGTTAAAATAGTCGGCGATATAGAGGCTGCCGGCGGAGTCCACGGCGATGCCGTGAGGAAAGTTCAACTCGGCGCCGGTGGCGGGGCCGTTGTCCCCGCTGAAACCGGACGGCCCATTCCCCGCCACGGTGGTAATCACTCCATTCGAAACCTCGCGAATGCGGTTGTTAACACTGTCAGCGATGTAGAGGTTGCCGGCGGAGTCCACGGCGACGCCTTCAGGAAAGTACAACTCGGCACTGGTGGCGGGGCCGTTGTCGCCGCTGAAACCAGCCGTCCCGTTCCCCGCCACGGTGGTGATCACTCCATTCGAAACCTTGCGGACGCGGTTGTTACCACCGTCAGAGATGTAGAGGTTGCCGGCGGAGTCCACAGCGACGCCGTAAGGACCGATCAACTGAGCGCTGGTGGCCGGGCCGTTGTCGCCGCTGAAACCTGGAGCGCCGCTCCCCGCCACGGTGGTGATCACCCCGTTTGAGACCTTGCGGACGCGGTTGTTACCCCCGTCAGCGAGGTAGAGGTTGCCGGCAGGATCCACGGCGACGCCGCTGGGATAGCTCAACTCGGCGCTGGTCGCCGGGCCGTTGTCGCCGCTGAAGCCATACGTCCCGTTCCCCGCCACCGTGAGAATCGTCCCATTTGAGACCTTGCGAATACGTGAGTGGAAAAAGTCGGCGATGGACAGGTTGCCGGCAGAGTCCACGGCCACGCCCTCAGGAGAGTCCAACTCGGCGCTGGTGGCGGGGCCGCTGTCGCCAAGAGAAGAGCCGTTTCCCGCTACGGTAGCGATCACCCCATTCGAGACCCTGCGGACTCGCTGGTTAGCAACGTCAGCGATGTAAAGGTTGCCGGCGGAGTCCACGGCGACGCCTTCAGGAAGGTCCAACTCGGCACTGATGGCCGGGCCGTTGTCGCCGCTGAAACCAGGCACCCCGTTCCCTGCCACGGTGGCGATCAGCCCGTTCGAAACCTTGCGGATCCGCTGGTCTTCGGCGATGTAGAGGTTTCTGGCGGTGTCCAAGGCTACGCCCCAGGGGCTGCCCAACTCGGCACTGGTGGCCGGACCGTTGTCGCCGCTGAAACCGAACGTCCCGTTCCCCGCTACGGTGGTGATCACCCCATTCGAGACCTTGCGGACTCGCTCGTTAGCAGTGTCAGCGATGTACAGGTTGCCGGCGGAGTCCACGGCGACGCCTTCAGGAAGGTCCAACTCGGCACTGGTGGCGGGGCCGTTGTCGCCGCTGAAACCAACCGTCCCGTTCCCCGCCACGGTGATGATCACCCCATTCGAGACCTTGCGGACTCGCTCGTTAGCAGTGTCAGCGATGTAGAGGTTGCCGGCGGAGTCCACGGCGACGCCGTTGGGGTTGCCCAGATAGGCGCTGGTAGCGGGGCCATTGTCACCCAGTGAGTCACCCAGGGACGATCCGCCGCCTGCCACGGTAGTGATCACCCCATTCGAGACTTTGCGGATGCGGTTGTTATAAGCGTCAGCGATGTAGACGTTGCCGGCGGAGTCCACAGCGATCCCCTCGGGCCCGTTCAACTGGGCGCCGCTGGCCGGGCCGTTGTCACCGCCGAAGCCGGCCGCCCCGGTTCCCGCAACCAAAGAGAGGACGCCTGTCTTTGCGTCTAGTCGCAGCACGATATTATAGCCAACGCCCGCGATAAAAACGTTCCCGGCTGAGTCGACTGCTACTCCCCCTACGAGGCCAAGGCCGGCGGAAGTTCCCGGAATGTTCACCGGAAGCCCGCCGCCAGCGACGGTCGAAATGGTGTAATTCTGGCCGAAAGCCGAACCCAAAGTCAACCAGACGAGAAGAACAGAAAGGCGCATTTAAAGGCTCTCTCCTTCGGTGACCGGAATTCGTTCCTTTACCGGTGGTTCCATTTAGCGGCAGGGTCAGGCGATCGAAAACTGTAAAAAGAGAAGCCGCCGGCGGGAAACAGGCGTTGCGCAATCCCGAATGAACGTCCACCTCGATTTCCGGCCATGTTTATGCCCCTGAGTTTCTTGACTTAGCGCGTATAGCGGCTATCATCGACATGAAAATGAGAGCGCTAATCCCGAAGGTTCCCGGTTCCGGAACCGCGGTGCCTGTCACGCTGAACTCATTTGCGATGTTGGGCGATGTCGGCATCCACCCGCTGTTCATTCCCGTGGTGCTTTCCGCAATCGGCAACTCTATGCCGGGATAGCCGGAGGATGCCAGGCCCCATCCAATACCGGTGTGGATCGGGTCCGTCGGAACCTCTGAGAGCCAGTATTGGTCTCCTGCCACCAGCAAGGCGCCGGTGACTGAAGTCACGGTGATAACAGTCAAACTTGTATCGGACGGACTAAGAGGAACTGTCCAACTCTCGATCGGCGTCCCCGGAGAATCGCTGCTATCCGTAAACAAGGTCAGCAACATCGGGGCCGTTCCAGTAACACCGAACGTCGGAAAATCTTCGTAATCCACGGCCACGCTGATCTGGTAGAGATCCGCGCTCACGGGCGGTGTAAATGCATCCGCCACAACTACTCCGCCGCCGCTCCCAAAAACAGGAGCTGCACCCGTAAGAACCGGGGGCTGAAGATACGGCGGACCCACTGGAATTGTGTCTTCCAGTGTGATTACTCCCCCGTGCACGGCAGCTGCGCCAAAGACTACAATTAACGCTCTCGCTATTGTTGCGAACATGTGTTTCCTTTCGGCAAAGATTTATTACAACGGGATCCTCTTTATAGACTCGACTTGAGGCAAGAGTATCCCGAACGGACACGGACGTCTTTCAAAATCGAGCGACGATTCGGGAAGTCTAACCACCCGTGAAATGGAAATGAAACCAGCCATCTCCTCTGCCACTAACTTCTTGGAACATCTAGGAGCCGACTCACTTGAAGGCGGTGAACAGCTCATAGGACACCACGCCCGCCGCCAAGCCCAGATCGAGACCCGAGGCTGACACGGTCTGAAGAGCAGTCGTATTAAACACGATCAGCTTGCCGTTTCCCGGCGGCAGCGCCAACAAGTTGGAAACCGGGATCGTGAGTTGCCCGGCGCTGGAGGGGACATGGCAGTAAAAATTGACACTCCCGTTTGTGCTCGCTCCGACGCCCTTCACCATGACTTCGCCGCCCGTAAAGCCGCCGCTCCAGGTTATAGTCGCACCCTGCGACCGGGTGATCGACGCCAACGCGGTCTTGTTGGTCAAAGAAAACGGCGTTTGCACGTTGATGGCGACATTGAAAGCTCCCACGTCCTTTCCACCAGAACCAACAAACGTATATGCACCGGGATTGCTGGTCACCGAACCTGACGGCAGTTGTGCGACGTAAAAGCCTTCCCCCTCCAGTTGAAGATCCACACCGCCGGAAGGTCCTGTCAACTGGATTTCTCCCGCGTCCAAAGGGCCTTGAATTGGGAACGGGAATCCGTATCCCGGTGGATAGACGCTGCAGCTTCCTTCAGAAGGATAAAGGTATCCCGCGCCGAATTCCGAGCTATTTACGGAAATGGAGAAGGCGAGGACCCCGTCGCTGACCGCCCCGTTCAGGCCGGTTTGCTGAGAGACAACCAGCGCGACGGATTTGACTGGCGAAACGCCCTTGTTCGCCAATGATTGAAGCTGGGTTCCGCTCAAGCCCAAAGCTGGATCGGAGCACGCCCCACCCTTCGGACTCACCGGAAGACTAACCGAGTTGCTCACGATGGAGCCGGTCTCAACCACCACCGAAAGGTAGCAGCCAAGGGGAACACTGGCCGGCACCACCACGTCAATCTGATCCAGGCCGGGAAATTGGGACCGGCCGCGGTAAAGAACATTCGCCGGTATCCCACCGATATAGACCTGCATCGGGATATTGGTGAGATTGTTCTGATTTAGCGGGTAGGTGCGATCGTCGTTGGATGTATCGGCTCCGACACCCGAGCCCCACAGGGTCACGGTCTGTCCCGGCATCGCGGAGTTCGTAAGTCCCAGAACATTGAAGTTGGCGTCGGTGACGACGGCAGAACCGGCTCCGGTCCCGTACAAGGTATCCAGCCCAACCGCGCTCGGAACCACCTGAATCGGGGCAGGCTGGCTAACTTGCCCGTTGTAGGTTACGGTGATGGTTCCGGCGCCCACGGGAGTATTGGATGGGAGTACCGCGGCAAGGGCGGTCGAGGAAGCGTAGTAGAGCGCCGGGGTCGTGGTGACGTCGTTGACAGTCACCGAAAGGCTAGTCTGATTCAACGTCGTGGGCAGGCCGGGCGCCGCGCTGGATTGCAACACGGGTTGTGAAGTACCGTTCAAGTTCTGGCCCTGGATCGCGAACAGGCTGCCGGGCGCGATGCCATAGTTGGGTACTCCGGGCAGAAGGAAGCTGTAGTTGTTCTGGACCTGAAAAATAAACACAGGTGGGCCGAAGGCCGCATTGGCCTCAACTTTGACTGCGGTGTTCGAACCAGCGGCGATGCCAGCGGTAATGAACGTCGTGTACTGAAGAGAAAGAGACGCGCCATTCACCGCAGTCACGATCACTTTGGCGTAATGGCCGCCGTTGGTGTGAACTCCGAAAACATCCCCCGCTACGAGCGTGCCGGCGGGAATCGGAGCCGCGCTATAGGGCGCGCCTGCCGCGGAGCGGGCGGCGATGGATTTGAAGACTCGCGACCCGTACTTCCCCAGATTGTAAAGTCCAGCGCGGCCTTGCGGGGCCACAGCCGTGCCGTTCCAAAGGATGTCGCCTCCGGCGTTCGACATCGCGCCCGTGTCCAGGTTCAGGTACGTATTCGCCGTCAGGGTTGCGTTGCCGGACTGATCGGCCCAAGCGGCGGCGGAAAGAGCGATCGCGAAAGCAGCGACCGCCAGATGTTTCGTTCGATGTCGCGACAACATTTCTAGTCCTCCATGGTGTATGGGCCGGCTCCAACGGGCGGCGATTCACTTATACGTCACGTTCTGAGAGACCACCACACGGCCGGTCGCCTGGAACAAATCGAAGGGGCCGTTCGCCGGGTAGAGCGCACTGAAAAGATGCGCCACGCTCAACGTTCCGGTGCCCGCCGGCAAGGCCATCAATATTGAAGGAGGGATAGTGAACGACCCGGCCGTGACCGGGGCGTGGCAAACGAAGGCGACGGGCACGGTCGTGCCGCCTGCCGTGGTCGTCTCCAATCCCCCCCTGATTTCGATGTCATTCAGCGGCCCGGAAGTCTGGTCGACCCAAGTGACCGTGACGCCCTGCGAGCGGGTGATGGCGGTGACGGACCCCAGATTGATCCAGATCAGCGGCGGCGATTCAAGCGTAACGCCGGAGGAGAACGCAGCGACGTCCCTTCCGCCGGTACCGACGAAACTGTATTGGATTCCCTGAGGCGAATCAGAAGGGCCCGCCGTCAGATGCCCGAGATAAATTCCCGGGTCGCCCGGCGTTTCGTTCATAATGCTGAGTCCGCCAGGCCAGGTGATGGCAATTGTCCCCGCGTCCAGACCGTAGGACTGGAACGGACCCTCCGTCGACGCTGCAGGCGACATCACCACGCAGCTTCCCTCGGAAGCGTCCCCGTATCCGGAACCGTACAGCCCGCTCTGTACCACTTGAAATGTCGCGCCGGCATTCCAGGCGGCGGTTCCCGAGGAGAGGATGCCCTCGGCGGCGAGTATGGTCCCGACCTGAATGTTCGCCTTTCCGGTCGCTAGCGACTGAAACTGCTTCCCCGAGTAGTTGAGGCCGGCATCAGAGCAAGACAGCGGCCCACCGATCGGGACGGTCGCCGTATTGCTGACGATGGGGCCGCTCACCGCGACCACCGACACGAAGCAGCCGGGCAAAACGTTGAGCGGGATCACGACGTCGATCTGATCCACGCCCGGATACTGCGATCTGCCGCGGTAAAGAACGTTCGCGGAGATGCCTCCGATATAGACCTGCATCGGAATGTCGGTGAGATTGTTCTGGTTTTGTGGGAAGGTGCGATCATCGTTGGATGTATCGGGGCCGACGCCCGAGCCCCACAGGACCACGGTTTGGCCAGGTTGGGCGGGGCTCGTGAATCCGAAGAGATTGCCGCTGGCATCGGTGACGACCCCCTGGCCGCTTCCATTTCCGTAGACGCTGTCGAGGCCAAGGGCGCTGGAGACAACTTGAATCGGGGCGGCCGCGCTGGTTTGGCCGTTGTAGGTGAGCGTGATGGTTCCGGTTCCAGCGGGGGTGGTGGACGGCAACACGGCGGCGACCTGCGTCGCCGAGGTGTAGTACAGCGCCGGAACCGTGGTCACGCCGTTGACGGTGACCGAAACGCTGGTTCCGTTCAGCGACTGGGGCAAACCGGGAGCGGCGCTGGATTGCAAGACCGGCGGGGCCGAACTGCTCAGGTTCGTGCCGGATACGGTGAACAAACTTCCGGGCGCGATGCCGTAGTTGGGTAGCCCCGGCGGAATGAAGCTGTAGTTATTCTGCACTTGCGCGATGGCGGGACCACCGGGCACGGATGCGCCGTAGGTGGTGTACTGAAGCGAAAGCTGTTGGCTGCCCACGCCGCCAATCAAAACCTTGGCATAATGGCCGCCGTTGGTGTATACCCCGAAGACGTCGCCGGTGGTGAGCGATGTTCCGCCGATCGGGGACTGCGAATAGTTTATAGGCGTGATCATCGACAAGCCGGCAAGCGTCAAGGCGTCGAATTCCACGTAACCCGGCTCGGAAAAGTTCACGGCCGACGCGCTGCCTCCCAGGAGGATGCTAGTCCCGGTAAAGAAGATGTCCCCTCCGTTGGAAGCCGTGACGCCGGTATCGAGATTCAAAGAAGTATCCACTGCGAGAGTCAGGTAGCCCGAGATGTCCCCCCACGCGGCCGTAGGAAGAGCAGTCGACAGAACAGCGACGGCCAGGCAATGGTTTCGATAGTGCGACTTCATTTGTGATCCACCGATTCGTGTCGTCCGCATGTCAATCTCCGCCGTTCTATTATGGATGTGACGATGATCGTCTGTTCGCCCTTGCCAGGCTGGGCGGCACCGTTACGTTGAACTGGAACTCGCCCGGCGCCGCCAGCCAGATTTTACGCATTTCGTGGGTTCCTCCTCAGCGGAATGCGATCCCCCCGCGAATCGCCCAGAAATTCGCGGTTGCGCTGCTCGCGGGAAACACCATGTCGCGGAATTCGGCGCGCACTCCGAAATGGCGGGCCCACCAATAATTCAATCCGACGCCGAAATTTGCGCCCTTGGCGCTGTAAACAAGTCCGACTCATAGGTATATCCGCCAGTTAGGAAGGGGTCCAGCTTGCTTGATGTCCGCTGGGCGGCAGACGCGTTACGGAAAAGGTGGAAAGAGGTGTCCAGAGACACGAAGACGAAACTGTCGTTTTTCTTGACACCGCCTAATTCGGCGCCGAATCCGACGGTTTGGGCGGCGACGACCTCGCCGCCGGCGGCGTACTGCCCGAATCCAGCATTGCCCGGGTAGGTGCAGCACCCTGCGTCGGCGCTCGATCCGCCGCCGGCGCTAAAGTAGCCGTTCGCCGATTGTCCCGCCGCCACGCCCTGGAAGAAGCCGGCAAGTGGTATCAGGCAAGCAAGAGAGCAGAAGAAGCCCAAGCCAAGCTCCAGACCGGCGCCTGGATCGTTCATCTGCTCGTTGCTTAACATGACTCTCCCTTTCGCTGTTCTTATGAAGCGTCCGAACGATTTTGTTACACCTCCAGGTAACAAATTCGACGAATTGCTTCAGTACCTGACAAGGTCGTGAAATGTGAAATGGCGTGAGGGTTGAGTGATTCTCCGGATTCTCAGCGGAGGCAAGTGATGCCCTTCGGCCGCCCTTTGCCCGTTTTGATAAACTGTGTACGCAGTGTGGCGCCTTCCGTGTCGAGTTTCCAGACAACTTCCTGGAGCCTGGTAGTTGCTGCTGCGGTCGAACCGACGGCCGATTCCCGCAGGGCACTCGCCACGTTGTGCCAGATTTACTGGCATCCGGTCTACGCTTTCATCCGCCGCAACGGCTTCGAAAGGGACCAAGCACAAGATCTGACGCAGTCATTTTTTGTGGTCCTGCTGGAGAAGAACTACCTGCGCGACGCCAATCAAGAGCGAGGCAGGTTCCGCTCCTTTCTTCTAACGGCCGTCAAGCACTTCCTTTCCAATCAGAGGGACCGCGCACAGGCGATGAAGCGCGGTGGAGGGAAAGTGGTTCTGTCCATCGATCCGGTGGAGGCGGAATCCTGGTACCTGCCGCGGGGAGCTGTGGACAACGTGACGCCGGAGCGGCTCTTCGAACACCGCTGGGCGCTTTCCCTGCTGGAGGAAGTACTGGCAAAGTTGCGCGCGGAATTCGCGCACCGGGGGAAGGCGGAACACTTCGACAGGCTCTCGCCTTTCCTGCATGGCAATTCGAACGAGATTCTATACGAAGCTCTGGCCGCGGAATTGGGCATCACTGCCGGGGCATTAAGGACCTCAGTCCACCGGATGCGGCGGAAATATGGGGCTTTGTTGCGGGCCGAGATCGCCCTGACTGTTTCCGGGCCGGAGGAAATCGACGAAGAAATCCGTTTTCTGTTAACGACGCTCAGTGAGTGAAACAACCATGAACCAATCAAACCGATGCGACCGATGCGGGGGCCCGTTACCCTCGGCCGGAGCCTTCAGTGGACGATGCCCGCGGTGCCTGTTGGAAGCGAGTTTGGACTCCGAGCGAACTCTACAGGAGGGTACAATCGCGAGGCTTGCCGCATCCCTTCCCGGGGAAGCTCCGAGTGTAGCCATGGATTTCCTCCCCTCCGCGATTGCCCGCTATCGTGTGATCCGGCTAATCGGGCAAGGCGGCATGGGGGCAGTCTACGAAGCCAAGCAAGATCAGCCTCGCCGCACCGTGGCTCTCAAAATCATCAAGCCGGGAATGGCTAGCCCCGAGCTAGTACGCCGCTTTGAACAGGAAACGCAGGCGCTGGGCCGGCTGCAGCATCCCGGAATCGCTCAGATCTATGAAGCCGGCACAGCGGATACCGGTTTCGGGCCGCAGCCTTACTTCGCGATGGAGTTCATTCGAGGCCGTTCGCTTCTAAAGTACGCCAGCGAGCACCGGCTCCGGCCGCACGCGCGGCTGGAACTCATTGCCAAGGTCTGTGATGCCGTACACCACGCGCATCAGCGAGGATTGATTCATCGCGATCTCAAGCCGGGAAACACTCTGGTGGATGAAAGCGGCCAACCCAAGATTGTGGATTTCGGGGTGGCGCGCTTGACCGACAGCGATACGCACGCGGCTTCGCAGACCAACGCGGGGCAGCTCATCGGGACACTGGCGTACATGAGTCCCGAGCAGGTACTGGCCGATCCGCTAGAAATCGACACGCGCAGCGATGTGTACGCGCTCGGAGTGATGCTCTATGAATTACTTGCCGGACGGCTGCCGTACAACACCGGCAACAAGCTCTGTGAGGCGCTGTCTGCGATTCGCGAAGAAGATCCGGTGAGGCTCAGCTCGGTGAACCACGGCTACCGCGGCGACATCGAGACCATCGTTGCCAAGGCTCTGGAGAAAGACAAAGCGAGACGGTACGAGTCCGCCGCGGAGTTGGCTGCCGATATTCGGCGGTATCTCTCCGACGATCCGATCGCGGCGCGGCCTCCGAGCGCGGCATATCAACTTCGAAAATTCACGCGTCGCCATAAAGCATTAGTTGCCGGGGCCGCGACAGTCTTAGCTGTGCTGATCGCGGGACTTGCTATCAGCACGGCGGAGGCGGCGCGCGCCATTCGCGCCGAGGCGAACGCGCTTTATGAGCGCGATCAAGCCACAGCGGCCCGACAAGCGGCCACCAGTGAGCGCGACCGGGCTTTGAGTGCGGAACAAATTGCGAATGCCGAGCGAAATCGGGCAGTCGCCGCTGAAGGACAGGCCTTGGAACAGCGCAATCGAGCGCTTCAAGCGGAGCAGGCGGCGAGTGCGGAGCGGAATCGCGCGGTTTTGGAAAAACAGCGCGCGGACGAGGAATCTGCGACAGCGACAGCCGTAAGCGATTTTTTGCAGTACGATCTTCTGGCCCAAGTGCGGCCAGATGTGCAAGCCCGGCCAAACACCAACCCTGATCCGGACCTAAAGGTACGGACCGCCCTGGACCGGGCCGCAGTCCGTATCGCAGGCAGGTTCCAAAACAATCCATTCATTGAAGCGGCCATCGAACATACGATAGGAAGCGCTTACAAGGAAATTGGGTTATATGCCGAAGCGCAACGACACCTCAAGGCTGCCCTCGAAATTCTCACTCGCTTTCGGGGTGAAGAGGACCCAGCCACTCTGAGCACGATGTCCGACCTGGCCCATAATATGTTCCGCTACCAAGCTAGGTATGCGGACGCCGAGCCGCTGATGGAGAAGGTCTTCCAAATCCGAAGCCGCCTCCTTGGCGTGAGCAACCCTGAGACGCTCAATGCAATGAAGGAGCTCGGAGATTTATATCGGTTTGAAGGTAAGAACGGGCAGGCCGAGCGTCTGCTGAGTGATGCGCTAAGCGGTTTCCGGAGACGATTGGGTGAGAACCATTCCGAAACCATAGATGCGAAAAACAATCTGGCTTTGGTCTATCGCCGCGAGGGCAGGAACACAGAAGCCGAGGCATTGTTGAGCAATGCTTTCGATCAAAGCCGGCGAGTAAACGGCGAGGAACATACAAACACTCTGATCATTGGGGAGAACCTGGCGGAACTGTGGGCGAGCCAGCACATGTATGCAACGGCCGAACCCCTGCTCACGAAAATCCTGGACGTACGGCTTCGTGTCTTGGGGGAGGAACACTCGGAAACCTGGGTCACGATGAGGAGCCTCGCCAGCCTGTACCGAGCAAAAGGCGAGCCCGCGCGCGCTGAGCCGTTGGTGCTCAAGGTCCTTTCGGTGCAGCAGCATCTGCTCGGGGATGAAGACTCTAAGACGATAGCCACCCTCAGACTTTTGGCTGACATATACATCGAAGAACGTAAGATGGATCAGGCCGAAGCCCTTCTTGTGAGAGTCTTGGATCTTGGTCCACGCGATCTACCAGGCGCCTTCGCGCGGCTTGGCGAGCTTAGACTTGAACGGCACGAGTACGCACAGGCCGAGGAGCCATTGCGGCTTGCAGTGGCCGGGACGGAGGAAAGAACCGGAGGACCCCCATGGGGGCAGTACTATTTCCAGAGTCTGTTGGGCGAGAGCCTCATTGGCCAAGGTAAGTATAGTCTGGCGGAGCCCCTGGTCGTTTCAGCTTATGAGGGCTGGTCAGTACTTGGGCCGCCACCTACAACGGCTGGGTTCGAACAAGCCGGACAGCGCATAATAAAACTTTACGAGGCTTGGGGGAACCTCGAAAAGGCGGCTGAATGGCGCAAGAGGCTCGAAGCGAATACCAGACAATAAGCTGGTGAACCAAGCGCGTCCGCACTAACAGTGTCGTCGATCCGGTCGTTTCATCGGAGCAGTCGTCCTACCCGGTTGTAGTAATGCGACCAGATGGCAGCGCTCTGACCACGGAATTCAGCACGCTGGTCGAGGATCTAGCCAGTCACGGCTATTTTGTCGTCGGTTTCGATGCGCTTTACCGCAGCCGTCTAGTGGTGTTCCCAGACGGTCATGTCGTCACACGTCAGTCAGCCAATAACCCCGAGACGATGAGCTATGACGCAGGCAAACGGCTAGCGAACAAACTGCTGCCGATGTGGACCAGCGACCTATCATTTGTCGTCGATCAGCTGGAACGTCTCAACATGCATGACGCCTCAGGGAGATTCACTGGAAAGTTCGACCTCGCCAAGCTCGGCATCTTCGGACACTCCTTCGGCGGCGCCACGGCGTTACAGTTCTGTCACGACGATCGACGGTGCACGGCAGGGATGGACATCGACGGAATGCCGTTCGGCAACGTCATCCAGGAAGGCGCCGCACAGCCATTCTTTTTCCTGTTGAGCGATCACACAAGTGAATTGTCGACCGCCGAGGGCCGCGAAGTAATTGCGGACATTCACTCAGTTTACGATCACTTGAAAAGCAGCCGCTACGTCGTGATGATCCGCGGCGCTAACCATTTCACGTTTACCGATCAGATGCTGACGAAGAGCAGCTACTTGATTCGCGCGTTTCTCCTGGTCACCCGAGGGCCCGCCGCGTTGCGCGGACTCGCTATCACGAAGGCTTACATCCACACGTTCTTCGACGCATCCCTCAAAGGCGCGCCGATTGGGGAATTGGCGAAGCTGCGGTAGTCCTTCCCCGAGGTTCGGCCTTTCGACGGTCTGCCGCCGGACGCGCCTGCACGTTAGCCCGACCCGATCGAATCTTCAATCAAATGGAGCCTGTGGGGCCAAAAGAGAACCTAACCTGCGCTGGACCCGACCAGGTCACGCCAGAGCACCCCACTGACCTGTTGTCTGCCAATATCGGAAGCTACGCCTCGCCTACGCGACGCCCTTCTGCCCACCGCGACCTTGGACAGACGGCTCGAAGAAGCACGACGACAGCGTGAGCGTTGCCTCGGCTAAGTTCGACGCTGCCGCCAGCGGTCCACCCGGCGAATTGTTGAAGGCTTCACACGAGTATACCGAGGCCATTCAGAAGTTCACGGAAGCACTCAAGGCACGTCATGATTTCGTGGTGAAAGGAACCATTCCACCAAATTTGCCCTGAACCATTGAGTACTTAGAATCGTCTGAGACGGCAGAACATCGATGAATCCCGAGCGGTGGCGTGAAATCGAACGGCTTTACCATGCCGCTCTTGAACAGGGCCCGGATAGCCGGGAGAACTTCCTCGTCGCCGCCTGCGGAGGCGATGAAGACTTGCGCCAGCAACAGTTCACCACATCACTCCTCTCTTAGCGCGATTAGAGGCTCGACCCGTATGGCGCGACGCGCGGGCAGCCAGCTCGCCACAACTGCCACCGCGATCCAGACGCCCACCGCCAACGACCAGGTGACCGCGTCCGTGGGGCTCACGCCTTGGAGCATGGACGCGAGCAGGCGCGACGCCAGCGCCGCTATGAGCAGACCGATCGCGATACCCGCGATCGTCACGCGGAGACCCTGCGCGATCACCAGCCGAACCACCTCGTGCGGGCGCGCGCCGAGAGCCACGCGGATGCCGATTTCGTGAGTCCGGGCGGTCACATGGAACGCCAGCACGCCGTACATTCCGACCGCTGCCAGCACCAGCGCGAGCGTCCCGAGAATTCCGAGCACCCACACCTCAAAGCGCGCCTGCCAGAACGACGAATCGAGGGAGTCGCTAAGACGCCGGACGCCGTAAGTGCGGAAATCGGGGTGGCGAGAGATCAGCGTTTGGCGAACGGGCTCTATCAGCAGACTGGGATCGCCGGCCATTTCCAGCAGCAGGAACACGATGCCGCCTTCGTACGCTTGGGAAAACGGCAGATATACATGCGGCAGCGTGATCTCATTCAGCGATCGAACTTTGGAATCGCGCGCTACGCCCACCACCTGAAGGGTATGGGGATGGTCACAGCCGGCCTGAAAGGTGCGACCGATAGCAGACTGATTGGGCCACATCTGGCGCGCCAACGTCTGATTCACGATGGCGACCGGCGGGCCGTCGGCTTTGTCTTCCGCCGCAAAGTCGCGCCCTTCAAGCAAGGGAATTCGCAGCGTGTCGAGGAAGCCTCGATCGATCGTCGTGCTGGTGGCCGGCGTGAGACGATCTCCTTCACGCGCGATGCACGTGCCCCCGATTCCCGCGGCGTACAGTGGCAGCCGCGTGGTGAGCGACGCGCTGCGCACGCCCGGGAGGGCGCGTAGGAGAACCAGCGTCTGCTGGTAAAAACTGCGGCCGGCCGCCGGGGTGAATTGCGGGCCCGGGACGAAAGCAGGGGCATACAGACGATTTGCACTGGCGAAACCCGGGTCGAGATTGTGGAAGTGGACGACCAGACGCGCGAACAATCCAGCCGCGAGCAGCAGCGTGAGCGATAGAGCAATCTGCCCCGTCAGCATCGCGAGGCGCAGCCGCTGCCGCCCGCCGGCTATGTTGGTGCACTTGAGTACAGCGGCCAGGTCCTGGCGGCTCGACTGCAACGCGGGCAGGAGTCCGAACAACAGCGCGGCGAATAGCGCGACGGAGCCGGTATAAAGGAGCACGCGGAAATCAAGCGGCAGATCTATGCGGACCGCTTCGCCGAAGGGGAGCATGGGAAGGGTCGCCAGCAACAGCCGGTTAGCGGCATATGCCACGAATATGCCGGCGGCGCCGCCGAGAACGGCCAGTACGATGTTTTCGGTCATCAACTGGTACAGCACCCGCGCCCGGCTGGCGCCCAGAGCGAAACGCACGGCTATTTCACGCTGCCGCCCGAGCCCCCGCGCCACCAATAGATTTCCTACATTCATGCAGGCGATGAGCAGTACGAGCGCCACTACCGTCATGAGAAGAATGACGACTGGCATTGCCTGCCGACGTCCCACCGGATCGGGGATACCCCGCACGGATTCTAGCCGCAGAGGCGCCCCGGCCTCCTTTGCCATGTTCGGATTCTCACGGTGGATCCGTGAGGCTACAGCGTTCAACTCGACCGCCGCCGCCGATACTCCGAAGCCCTGCTTCAGGCTCCCGAATACCATTCCGCGGCGGCTGTCCGCGTCATTGCCGGCCCAGTAGCGGAAAGGCACCCAAAGGTCGATGCGCAGCGGCGCATAGATACCGGCAAACTCTGGCGGCGCTACCCCGACCACGGTGTATGCGCGCGATTCCGAGCGAACGGTCTTACCAATCACGGCTGGGTCGCCATGAAAGAGCTGCTGCCACGCGTGGTGGCTGATGACGGCCACCGGCTCATCCTCACGTGTGAACCATCGGCCCATGATGGCTCGTACGCCGAGCACCGCGGAGTAATTTGCCGAGACTGGTTCGACACCGGTCAGCACGGCGTTGCCTTCGAAGCCGAGGTCGGACTCTTCGGGCTCCGAGATTGCAAGTCCCTCTAGCGACTGGTTGCGATCGCGGAGAGCGCGATATTCGGGATATGAAAACAGGGGGCTTCCTCCGCGGCTGAGCACGGCCACGCGATCGGCGTTGCCCACAGGCAAGGGTCGGAGATAAATAGAGTCGAGTAGGCTGAAGATAGAGGCGTTCACGCCGATGCCGAGCGCGAGGCAGAGAAGCGCCAGGAAAGTAAAGGTGGGCGATTTACGGAGGAGACGGATCGCGCGCACAAGGTCCTGCATGAGACTTAAGACACCGCCCCGCGGCCGATTGTTCCGCTGCGGCAGGCCGATACGTGCCCTCTGCTTCTGGACAGGGCCAGGAAATCGGCGCTCTCGCACGCAAGCTCTACCCGCTTTTGGGAGTCCGGCTGGGGAGGGGCCTTCCTGCTTCCAGGCGACGACCAAACTGACGTGACAGACGGGTCAAGTCACACGCCCTTTGATCAGGTAGCCTTGCCGCGAGTGACAACCGAGTGACAACGTCGCGGCTTCAGAGCATGTTTTTGAGCGTATCCACGGTACCAGTTGAACGTATTTGGTACAGGATAGACCAGGATGAGATGAACTGAACTGACGCCATGCGCTTTCGATTCCCGTTAGCGCTACCAATTCCCCCTAGACTTACGGGCTTTGCGCTGTGACGCGCGGCGGGGTAGCGGAAAACGCTTCCATTATTCACTCCCAGGGGCCGGGTTTGTTTCTGGCGAACGACAAGGCAGCGCGTCTCCAATCACGGCCATGGTCCCGCCTTTTCGGAGCTGAATCGCGCCATGGCCGGTCTGCTCGCGGTGTTCGCCGAGTTTGAACGCGAGATCCTCGCGAACGTGTCCGCGCCGGCTTGGCCGCCCGCCCTCCGTGGTTCACACAATCATCGAAACCCGGAAACTATACCGGCAACGCATCAGGAAATCCAAGATCGCACGCTGGCTTCAGATTAGCCGAACCTCGGACCGCCGCCTCCTACTCAAAAGAAATCCTGATTCAGGTCTGCTTAGGCAGCAGCCTTGCCGGAAGGGCACAGGTAGGAGATCGTGCGGCGAAACGGCGAAACTCCGGGGGAACTTCATCCTTATTTATTTACATGTGGCAGTCACGAAACGTCCTCCCAAAACATCTTCAGGACGGAAGGAGATATTCATGCAGAAACCCAAGAGGCTAACCAACGACGTAAAAGAGTCAGACCCCCACAAGCCCAAGATAGAAGATGAAAAGCCGGGACAGAGTGCCGTCGGAAAGCACTCCAAAACCCAACGCGAGAAAAACGAAGAGCGTGATCTTCGCGCCGTTCGTTAGCCAAGGCGATTAAATCTCTGAAAGAAGTCTCTCACTTCGGATAAAGCAGCCTCACTGTCAGACGCAAGGAGTCGGCACTCGGCACCGCCCGGGGGTTATTCCGCTCCAGCTGAGCGCCCGCATGCGACGTCGGAGGCGATGGCGCATTAAGTGCGGTCGCACGAAGCAGAGTAATCGTATGGTGACGGCGCGTGATCATAGAAAAGGCGCGTAGCGTGGATGGAGCGTAGCTGTAAGCATGCAGACCTGCGCCGAAATCCAAGTCCGTAAAAACGTACCGGCCTCCATACACCCAGGGCGGCGAGTCTCTTTTTGCTTTTGCGCCTGAGAGGGGCTGAATGCACGCGTGGCACTGAATCATGCGCCAGCACAGGTGAGCCAAATATGACAACGTCGACGAAGAAACGAAGGACGCCGAAAAAGTGGAGCGCCGGTGTGACAACCAGTTCCACCAAGCCTCCCGAGGGACTTTTCACAAAGAGCGCCGCGGTCATCGCGCGAAGTCTTGCGTCAAAGGAGGTCTCGCCTAAGGGTCCGTCGTCGGGCCTGCGAATGCTGACATTCTACATCAACCGTGCTGGCAAGGAATTAAGAGAAGATCGGCGAAAGGAACTCGAGAAAGCCAAGAGTCTTCTGTCCGAGCGTGTTCACAGCCTGAAGAACGGGCGGGCCCCCGCTTAACCGACAACGAATTGCCAAAGGATCTTCAATACCTGAAGCGATTCTCGCCAAGCTTACGTGGCGCATCAGCCGCCGCCGCGGACGGCGGCATATTCGAGCCTATCGGCGGGGCAGCTCAATTCAGGCTGCTCGAAAACCGCCACCGGAAGATACGCTGGAAATATACCAGCCAAAAACGGTCAAGGAAATCCTCAGTCAATTCTGGAGCCAGCGCCATATAGGAGGCAAGTGCGCGGCACCGGATCTGGCCGAGCAACAGCGCGGGCGAAAGCACCGCATCCTGCAGGGATCGTGACGAAGGGCTGGCAGGAGTTCACCCAAGGTCCCCGTCATCGATCGGGGCACATTCAAGGAAACGATCAGAGCGCCAATCGCAGAACGGTCAACCGCTTCCTCCGGTATCCTTTACATAACGATTTCGTCACGATGAGGCGTTTTGCGGTTGGGAGGATCTCCCAACATCCAAGGCTGCCATTTTTTGATTCCGCCCTTTACAATAAGCGGCGGAAGAATTCGGAGCAGCAATAGCAGCGCAACAACCAGCGCTAATCCGCTACGAACAGCGGACGGAAGTATTCATAACGCAACCCTCAGGCCCAAGCCTGGCACAGGCTGCGGCTGACGCACCGGGCGGGTTAAGCAAGGGTGTTAACCGGATCGCGCGCGACGGCGAAAGGATGTACGAAGCGGCAGAATTCGTGGATTCAGCACCTGAGGCATCTGAAATTGGCCGCGCCGGCCATAATGATTCAAGCTGGAAGAGGCCGCGTGCAGAAGCACAGCCGCACCGATCCACACCTGCCAATGCCCGAAAACGCCAGTAATCCCGGGCTCGGCGGTAAATCCCATGTCGGAGGCCAAGCGCCAGAAACCCAGCACATAGGCCATAAGAGACACCGGAACCAGCAGAGCGCCGCAAGCCAGCGCAAGGTGCCTGTTCTTACCCAGCTTACGCTGGACGGGAGGACCGGTTCCCAGCCGGATCCGGACAATCATAAAGCAACCGCCTGAATCCGAGTCTAGCAGGAAAAATCGCAACTGGCGGAGAATGTTTCAGGGAAGTTCTGGCGTCGCCATGCAGCCCCACGCTATCCTGAGATTTACCCCTATGCAGCAAGAAGTCGTCGAGGCCTCGGGCCACCTTATCGATTCCCACGTGATGGAACAGATTTTCGACACCGTGGTCGAATACAACGGCCGTTTCGAGGTCGAACAATTCCGGATTGGGCGCACCAACGCCGAGTCCTCGTATCTGCGTTTGAAGCTGTTAACGGCTCAAGCGCCGGAGATGCAGCAGTTGCTGAGTCAACTGGTGGGTCTCGGTTGCACGCCGGTGGATAGCGGAGACGCCACGCTGGCTACAGTGGAGCGCGACTGTTGCGCGCCTGAGGATTTCTATTCGACCACCAATCATCGCACTGAGGTTAGACACGGGGACAGATGGATTGAGGTCGACAACCAGCGCATGGACGCGATGGTCGTGGTCGAAGGCGGCCGCGCCGCCTGCCGCAGGCTGCGCGATCTGCACAAGGGCGACCAGGTGGTGGTGGGAATGCGCGGCATCCGCGTGGCCCCCGAATCCAAAGAGCGCGACCGCATGGCCTTCGCGTTCATGAGCAACGGCGTCTCGTCGGAGCGGCAGCTCGAAACGGCCGTACGCCAAACCGCCACGCTGATGGAGCAGGCCCGCGCCGAAGGCAAGAAGATCGTGATCGTGGCGGGCCCGGTGGTGGTGCATACCGGCGGCGTCTCGGCCATGGCGGAATTGATCCGCACCGGATGGGTGCAGGCAGTTCTCGCAGGGAATGCGCTGGGTGTGCATGACATTGAGTCGGCGCTATTGGGCACTTCGCTGGGCGTGCGCCAAGCCGATGGCAAGCAGGAA
Organism: Bryobacteraceae bacterium; assembly: GCA_036489835.1. Taxonomy (GTDB): domain Bacteria; phylum Acidobacteriota; class Terriglobia; order Bryobacterales; family Bryobacteraceae; genus Palsa-187. The sequence continues at coordinate 20,820 of DASXEY010000066.1, forward strand.
GAGCATGGCCATCGCAACCACATGCGCGCCATCAACGCTATTTATCACGCCGGTGGAATCGCCAAAGCAGTGGAATCCGGACGCCTCAAAAGCGGCGTCATGTATGAGTGCGTGAAGGCTGGAGTCCCTTTCGTATTAGCCGGAAGTCTTCGCGACGACGGTCCGCTACCCGACACCATCACTGACATGAACCGCGCTCAGGACGCTTATGCCGAGCAGGTTAAAGACGCGGGATTGGTGCTGTGTCTGGGCTCCATGCTGCACTCCATCGCCACCGGAAACATGCTGCCGAGCTGGGTGAAAGTCGTGTGCGTCGACATCAATCCCGCCGTTGTCACCAAGGTCAGCGACCGGGGCACGGGACAAGCGCAGGGCATCGTGACCGACGTGGGACAGTTCCTGGGATTGCTGGCGGCTTTCCTGCGGAGTGAGGCGAGTCTTGCGAAGTAAGGGGCACGGAACGAAGCTAGCCCGCACAGGGCCGGCTCAGCCTTCCGAACCTCCGCCCGGTTCCCAACATTTGGCTGAGCCAGGCTCCGTTGTGCGGGCGAATTCCTACGGCGACAAGGAAGCCGAGGCGGGGGTTCGCGCCGATCTGCCGGAAATCGAAACCTGGCCGAATCAATACCGCACCGGGTATGAGATCGAAATCGTCATGCCCGAGTTCACCTCCGTTTGTCCGAAAACGGGCCTGCCGGATCATGGAGTCCTGACCCTGCGTTACGTTCCGGACCGCGTGTGCCTGGAATTGAAATCGCTAAAAATGTACACCCTTGCATTCCGCAATCTGGGGATTTTTCAGGAAAACGTGGTCAACCGGATGCTCCAGGACGTAGTCAAGGCGGCGCGCCCGCTCTCGGCTACGCTGGTGGGGGAGTTCACTCCGCGCGGTGGGATCTCCACCAAAATCACGGCTGCATATTCGAGGAACGGCAAACGTGGGCGATGACGAACTGGCGGCGGTAATTCAAGCGGTGCGGGATCGGGCTCGTTCGGCCGTACCGAACGCATCGCCCGGAGTTCCAGGCGTTTTCGCGCCGGATCTGCTGCCGCTGGCGCAAGCTCGCGATGCAGCCGAGGCCAAAGTGGCCGCCATCGGCACGGTCAATCCGCGGCCGCCCGGGCTCAAAAATTCGATCGCGCAAGCTTTCAAGAAGATCATCGCCCGGATGCTGGAATGGCATGTGCGGGAGCAGGTGGAATTCAATCGCGCCTCCATGGCCTGCGTGCAGGCGAGCCTGGAAGCCATGGTGGACATGAGCCGCGGCATGGCCGCTCTCACCGAACACTATCGCGACCTTCGCGACGGCACCCTCGCGCGGGAGCGCCAGCTTCATGAGGATTTTTTGTCGGCCAGCCAGGAATTGCAGGACGTGCGCCGGCATTGGACCGAGTGGCGCGGCGGGTTCGAGGACCGCCGCAATGCCAGCGAGATTCACATGCTACGCACCATCTCCGAGCTTCAGGGTGCGTTCCAGCACCGCGTCACGCTGCTCGAAGAGGCCTTTCGCGATGCGGTTCGCGGCCAGCACTCCGATTTCAAAGTAACGCTGGCCGGCAGCATGGTCGACGTGCAAGCGCGGCTATGGCAGGACCTGGCCAAGATGCGCGGCGAATTCGAAGCGTTGATCTATACCGAACTGCGCGTGCTGCGGCAGAAGCAGGCTCTCGCCGCGGCACACCCGGAACCGGCGATCCAGCCTGCGCCGCCGAACGCCGCGCCGGTGACGATGCCCATCGACTGGATGCGTTTCGCCGACGCCTTCCGCGGTCCCGAAGAAAAGATTCGGGAACGGCAGAAGCGTTATGCCAACCGCTTCGCGGGCGCAATGGCCGACCTCGGCAGTCATGAAATTCTCGATCTCGGCTGCGGCCGCGGCGAGTTTCTGGAGGCCGCGCGAGAGACCGGTCTGCGCGCGCGAGGCATCGATCAGAGCGCCGAATGCATCACGCTTTGCCGCGCCAAAGGACTGGCGGCCGAAGAAGCCGACCTATTCACCTACCTCGCGGCCATGGAAGACCGCTCCTTGGGCGGAGTGTTTTGCTCCCAAGTGGTCGAGCACCTGAGGCCGGAGCAAGTTCCGGCTTTGGTGCAGTTGATTGCAGCCAAACTCAGGCCCGGAGCCCTGGCCGTAATCGAGACGCCGAACCCGGAATGTCTGGCCATTTTCGCCACCCATTTTTACCTGGACCCCACGCACACACGTCCGATTCCTCCCGTGCTGTTGGGCTTTTATCTGGAGGAAGCCGGGATGGGCAATGTAGAAGTGGAGCGGCTCGCCCCCGCCGCCGAATCCATTCCCGCGCTGAACGAGCTGCCCGCTTCGGTGCGCGAAGCACTATTTGGCGGGCTCGACTACGCAATCTTCGCCAAAAAACTATAGCTCAACGAACCGCGTTGACCGTGGCGACGTACACCGCGACCCAGTACCAAAAACTCGCGCCGCGACCCTTAGCAACACCGCACCGCGACCGTTGCCCGAACAGAGCCGCGACTATAAGGAGCGGTATCTTACTCGCGCACAACCTGCCCCAACACTATGGAGCAATCACAGTTTCGGACCGGGCCGGCCGCCGGGAACCCGCCAACCGCGGCCGCACCACCCGGCTCCACCACATGATCGCGCCGGTCACGAACATCGCCGCCGGAGCCGCTCCGAATATCGCCCACGTTGCCTTCGTCGCCTGATCGCAAAACCCTGGGCCCTTGCAAGGAATTCCTATCCCTTGAATGCGGCCGAAATGTAAAAACGCGAGCCAATACATAACCTGGTCGACGATGCGCATGCCGCCGTTCGTGGCTGTCGGAGGCTCGATCCGGTCGGCGAAATCCTGAACTGCCTCGGGGAAACAGAGATACAGCCCGCTCAAGGCAAACACCACCGTAAAAGCAAAACTCCAGAAACCGATGGTGCTGTGCAGGTGCCAGTTCCAGCGCTTCCATCCCACGCCCTTATGTAGAGTCAGGCTGCGGCGCCAGGTCTTAGCGCCGGGCCACCAAATCACCAGGCCCGTCACGGCCAGCGCGAGCAAAGCGAACGCCCCAGCACCGTTCACAATCCGCCCCGTCGCCCCCGCCAGCAGATTGTCATGGAGGTCGATCAGCTTTGTCACCAGCCGGAAACCAGTTGGGACCGAATTGCCAAGATCGCTGCCGCTGCGGGGATCGAAGAACCGCTTTTTGACCACATCGCCCTGGCGTAACCAGACATCGACGCCCTCATCCGGATTCCGCGCGTGTGTGATGCTTACGACCCGAAATCCGGGATACAGGCCCGTGGCAGCCTGCCCCAGTTGTTCGTCCGTCAATCGCGGTCCCGAGCCCGTTGAGATGAATATTTTCGGAGCCGTTGCCCTGTACAGCTCGTTCCGATACACCAGCACGCTGCCGGTCACGCTCATCAACAGAATGTAGAGCCCGAGCGCGATCCCGCTCCACAGGTGCAGTTGGAACAGGGCTCTGCGCAGCCAGATCTTCTGCGGCTGCCGAATCCAGCGCTGCCACAAGGTCAACTGCTTGCCGTCGCTCATTACGACAGGCTACAACATGCGGGGGTGAAGTGAGGGGTAGAGTGAAAGCTTGACAGTCGACCCTTTCTGAACTATACATAGTTTAGAAAGGTATTCGAAACAATGGGCCGGCGCGACGGCAATGCGGATCTTCTCCCGGGAACCCTCCACCTGATGATTCTCCGCACTCTTCAGCGTGAGCATTTACACGGCTACGCAATCGCGAAACGCATTCGCGAATTGTCCGGCGGAGAATTCGAGATCGAAGACGGGTCGCTCTACCCCGCGCTCACGCGCATGGTTCTCAAAGGCTGGCTGAAAGCGAAACCCGCCCTCTCTGAGAACCAGCGCAAGATCAAGATCTATGAGCTGACGCCAGCGGGCCGCAGGCGTCTGGAGCAGGAATCCGGCGCGTTCAAGAAAATGATTCGCGCGATTCAACTGGTCATGAAGCCGTCCTAAAAAATTACGAGGGGAAGCGCCAGTGAGACTTTGGAGCGAACTCGCAGGCCGTGCGCGCTACCTGTTTCAGCGCCGCCGGTTCAATCAGGAACTGGACGACGAAATCCAGTTTCACATCGAGACCCGCGCCGCTGAACTGGAGCAAAGTGGATTGAAGCGGGTCGAAGCCCGCTTCCAGGCCCGCCGCGAATTCGGAAAAATTGGACAAAGCAAGGAAACCACACGCCGCATGTTCGGCGCGGCCACGCTCGATGGAATCCTTCAAGACCTGAGCTATGGGGCACGCCAACTAAAGCGCAGCCCCGGATTTGCAATCACGGCGATCCTATCCCTGGCCCTCGGGATCGGCGCCAACACCGCGATCTTTCAACTGTTGAACGCAGTGCGGCTGCGATCATTGCCCGTCCGCGATCCGCAGCAGTTGATGGAGGTGAAGATCGCGGGCGACGCGCGATTCGGAACGCACAATTCCTGGGACTCCTTGACATACCCTCTGTGGGAACAAATTCGCGACCATCAGGAATCTTTTTCGGGAGTATTCGCATGGAGTTTCGGCGATCTCTCTTTCGGAGAGGGAGATTCAGCCCGCACCGTTCGCATTGCGTGGGTCAGCGGCGCCGCATTCCCTACGCTGGGAGTCCGCGCAGAAAAAGGTCGTCTGATTCAGGCCGGAGACGACCGCAAGAACTGCCCGGCGATTGCCGTCCTCGGTTACGGATTCTGGCAACGGCAATACGGAGGTGAGGATTCCGCGGTTGGATCGAGCCTCGCCCTGGCTGACCCATATCAGCCCACTGCGGCATCGTTTTCCGTCGTCGGCGTCACGGAACCGGCGTTCGCCGGACTGGAAGTAGGCCGTCCCTTCGACCTCGCATTGCCGTTCTGCGCCAAGCAGCGCTTGTTCCGCGCAGACGGCGAGGACTCACTAACGAATCGCAGCCTGTTCTGGGTCGGCGTGATCGGGCGGCTGAAGAACGGCGTCACGGCAAACCAGGCCGCCAGGCAATTGGAAGCGAGCAGCGCGCCTTGGTTTGAAGCCGCGGCCCCGAATGACTACGACGCAACTCCAATGGGAGTCTGGCGGCGGTACAGGCTCACGGCGGAACCTCGCCCTCGCGGCATCGGCCAGCTCCGCGAAAACTACGAAACGCCGCTGTGGCTGCTGCTGGGAATTACCGCCCTCGTCCTGACCATCGCCTGCGTAAACCTCGCCAATCTTCTTCTTGCCCGCTCCAATGCGCGAGTGCGCGAATACTCCGTGCGCATGGCTCTGGGCGCATCTCGCGCCCGCGTCGTGTCGCAACTCTTTTGGGAGAGTTTACTGATCGCCCTGTGCGGCGCGGTTGCCGGAACGGGATTAGCGGCAGTTCTCTCGCGCGCAGTGGTGAGAGTTGTCAGCATGCAGATGGAAGGCGTTCAGCTCGACCTCGGGTTAGACTGGCGCGCCGGTCTGGATTGGCGCGTGATCGCGTTCATCGCCGGAGTCGCGATTGCGGCCAGTGTGAGTTTCGGCCTCTCCACGGCCCTCTATGCCACACGCGCGAATGCCATGCGAGGGGCAAACGGCGGCGCGAGAAACACCACGCTCGATCGCCGCCGATTCGCGTTCCAACGCATCCTGATCGCCGGACAGATGGCTATCTCCCTGGTCCTGGTGATTGCGTCGTTGCTGTTCGTGCGCAGCTTTCACAACTTGCTGAGCATCGATCCCGGCTTCCGGCAGCAGGGTTTGAATTTCTTCTTTGTCGATTTTGTCCGGGCCGGATTGCCCAAGGACGGCATGCGGCCGTTCGCAAATTCTCTCTTGGATCAAGTTCGAGCAGTGCCGGGTGTAGAGTCCGCCGCACTCTCTACGTTTCTGCCGCTCGCGGGGGGCAATTGGATGCTCCTGATCCACGTTCCCGGCCACGAAGAAGCTCCCGGAGAGGATGCGGCCTGCCAATTCGCGTGGGTCAGTCCCGGGTATTTCGCCACCCTGGGAATCCCGCTGACCGCAGGCAGAGACTTCCAGGAATCCGATTCCGCCGGAGCCCCACGAGCCCTCATCGTGAACCAGGACTTCGTTCAAAAATACTTCAAGAAGTACGAGAATCCGATTGGCCGCACGGTGCGGAGTTTGCGGGAACCGAATTATCCCGACACGCTCTATGAAATTGTGGGAGTGGTCAAGAGCGCCCGGCACTCGAATCTTCGCGACGCGCACGAACCGGTAGCGTACGCTCCGGATCTGCAGCATCCGAATATTTACCCTACCGGGACAATCGCCGTCCGCTCTACCATGCCCTTGGCCTCGCTCTCCAAATCCATCGGCGGCACTCTGCGCAAAATCCCGGGCGTGCGTGTGAACGCGACGCTGAATTTGCGTGAAAGGGTTCTGACGGGATTATCGCGAGAACGTCTGCTGGCTTGGCTATCGGGATTCTTCGGAGTGCTGGCGCTGGTATTGGCCACCATCGGACTGTATGGAGTGGTCTCGTACATGGTCTCGGCGCGGCGCAAGGAAATCGGCATCCGCATCGCGTTAGGTGCAACTCAGTCCGCGGTGGTCTCTATGATCCTGCGGCACACGGCGTTCCTTCTCTTAGGAGGATTGCTCGCGGGAGCGGCTCTCTCTTTCGCCTTATCCAAGTCCATTGCAAACCTCCTCTACGGCTTGGCTCCGGACGATCCGCTCTCGTTCGGAGCCGCAGCATTCGTACTGGTTGCCATCGGCTTGGCAGCTAGCGGAATTCCAGCCCGAAAGTCCGCCCAACTCGATCCAAACGTGACCTTGCGGGAAGAATAAAAACGCGGCGGACCCTCGCGTCAGGGGTCATTCGCCAGCGCCACTCCTGAGCGATCCTGTCGACCCACTCGGCGTGCGCGAACGTGAATCGACCTCTTGCTTTCGCACTCGCCCTCGCGGCGAATGGTAAAGGCACCTGAGTGATGACGCATCTACAGGCATCCGGGGGCTTCCGCAAAGATTAACTTCCGGCGTCCCCGGCCCTCCACCGGTGGGCTTCGGGCTTACGCCTCGCCCCCTGCCGCTGCGGCGATGGGGCTGGATTTCAGCGCCGTGCGTAAACCGGAACGTCCATCGAATGCGCGGCCTCAAAGATCGGCGTGAACCGGGCATCGTCGAGAAACACGCCGTTATTCGTGCCCATCACGATCAGCCTCTTGAAATTGAGCTTGGAGATGCAGCGTTCAAACTCCTGAGCCGCGCTCTCCGGCTCCGGAAGAGCCAGTGTCGCGAACGCGGCGAAACGATCCGGATGAGCCGAGACCGCCGCGGCAGGCCTGTCGTTGGTGTCGCGCGCGAGCGCTCCCGCGGTGGTCCGATCGAGCTTGTCGAGACCGGAGCTTGGAGCGACAGAACCTGCACGTCGATTCCCCCGGCATCCATGTCGGCGATCCGGCCGTCTCCGAGATCCAGGAGTTTGTGGAAGACGCGTTCCATTCTCTCGTTCATCCCGCGGGTTTGTCCGATTGCCTTCAGGAATTCCGGAGTAGAGAAATGTTCTTCCAGCGTGATTGTGCGCATTCCCCTCCAGCGTCACACACCGCTCCCGAACACTCAAGGTCCCGGGCGCGCGAAACGGGCAGTGAAGTAGAATGTGCTTCCTATGCCGAGTTCGCTTTCCACCCATAAGTCTCCGCCCATCAAGGACGCGAGTTGCCGGCTGATGGCGAGCCCGAGCCCGGTGCCCCCATAGCGGCGGGTCGTGGAGCCGTCGGCTTGCCGGAAGGGTTCAAAAACGACACGCTTTTGCTCCGGTGACATGCCAATGCCGGAATCGGCGACGCTGAACTTGACGATCGCCTCGCTTGCATCCAGATGCTCCAGAGTCGCGCGAACCCCCACAGATCCATGGGCCGTAAACTTAACGGCGTTGCCGACCAGATTCACTAATACCTGGTGCAGAAGCGTGGGATCGCCCAGCAGAACCTCCGGAATGTCACGACTTGTTTCGTATTTCAGATTCAGTCCCGTCCTCCGGGCCTCACTCTCGAGCGCTTTCGTCGCCTTACCGGCCACGATGGCAACGGACATGGGGATTGCCTCCAGGTCCAGCCGCCCGGCTTCGATCTTTGAAAAGTCGAGAATATCATTGAGGATCACAAGCAGCATGGCGCCCGAAGCATGGGCGGTTTCCAGATAATCGCGCAGCTCTGGATCGAGATCCATGTCCATCGCCACGCTCAACATCCCCAGCAGTCCGTTCATCGGCGTCCGGATCTCATGGCTCATGTTGGCCAGGAATTCGCTTTTTGTCCGGCTGGCGATCTCCGCTGCATCTTTGGCGAGTTTAAGCGCGGCTTCCATCTTCTTCCCGTCCGTGATGTCGCGGCACATGGAGGACATTCCCAGGAGCCTGCCGTGGTCATTTTCTATGGGCGAGACAATGACGGAAACCTCGAACACCGAGCCGTCTTTTCTGAGGCGCCGCGAATCGTAGCGCTGCATATGCTCGCCCTGCCGAATCCTTTTCAGATTGTCCAGACATTCGTTAAGGCGATCCTTGGGATAGACGATGGACAGGTGCTTTCCGAGAACCTCCGGGCCGCTGTAACCGAAGAGTTGCTCCGCTCCCCGGTTCCAGCTCAGGATCAATCCATCGAGGTTCGTGCCAATAATGCTTTCATCCGTGGAGTTCACGATGGACGAGAGCAGCGCCAGGCGCTCCCGGATCACCGTTTGACCGGTCATGTCGCGGATGAGAGCCAGAATCTTTCCCTCCCCGCCGGGGACCGGGCTGAGCAGGATATCCACCGGCACTTCATGACCATCCTTGTGCAGCGCCCTCAATTCCTGGCTTCCCATGCGTCGAATCTTCGGCGCCTCCGCATACCGGGCGCGCAGTTGAGAATGGACGCCGCGAAGCGCCCCCGGAACCAGCTCCTCCACCGGCTTGCCCAGGAGCTGATGGGATTGCCATCCCAGGATTCGATCCAGTGCCGCGTTGGCTTGTAGAATCATGCCCGCGTGATCGGTGACGAGCATCCCGTCGGGCATTGCATCAAACAGGGTGGCAAGCGGTTCGGTTTGTTCCGGCATTTCTCGCTTTCGTCAGTCTAGAAATCGCTTTGTGGGGACCAAACCGCTGGCTGCTAATCGCCAAAACTTCCAGCAGGCTGAATGCCTGCCCCACCTGGTCTCCAACGTGCTGTTGTTGTGTGGTGGGACAGGCGGTTGCGCCTGTCATTCCGGATGCACAGGACTTCCGCCATAGGCTGCTAGACGCTCAAGACCGGACAGGGCGACTCACGAATGATCGCATGGGCGTGGGTTCGCAAACGCCCCAGGCTCCCGTGGATGGCTCCGCGCCCGATCACCACCAGGTTAGCGTCATGCCGGCGCGCCTCCTGGCAAATGGCTTCGGCCACGTTCCCGGCGGGCACGCAGATGGGGGCGTTCAGCCCCACCGACCCTTCCAGGCGTTCAATCGAGTCGCGAGTATCGTCGGGGAGTTCGGGATGCGGCTTCGCCGCCGGGACCACGTGAACCAGCCGCAGCGGCGCGCCGGCCGTTTTGCTGAACTCGCCTGCCCACTTGATCAGGGACGCGCTTTCCGGCGTGCCGTCCACGGCGCAGAGGATGTCGTGGCAGGCGGCTTGGCTGAGAGTCGGTCTCTCCTCGGTGTGGGCCAACGTCCAGACCGGGCATTTCGCATCGTGCAGCACCTTGGCAGTCACCGAGCCCAGCAGGAGTCTTCGGAACGGACCGTAGCCATGCGTCGGCATCATGATCAGATCGACCCCGTTCGCATGCGCGAAATCGACGATTACCTTCGCGGGATCGCCGAGCGCCGCGACCTTCTCCACGCAAAGACCCGCAAATACCCTCGAGAACGAGGCGTCGAGCCTCGCGTTAAGATCCTCTAAGAGTTCCTCGCTGTTGACCACAACGGCCACGCCAGGATCGCCCATGGCGTAATAGAAAGGTTCCACTACGCCGAGCAAAGTGACTTTCGCGGAATACCGGCGTGCCATGGCTTCGACGAACGGAACCGCATTACAGCAGCGCACCGAAAAGTCGATGGGAAAAAGGATGTGTTTGATCTGCCTCATCGTGATCTCCTCCGCGATGGACTACTGCAATCGTCGCACCAGGACTAAGAACGTGTTGTGGGCAAGCATGCGTGCGTGCGCCAAACGATGTGCGTCATTTGGCCCAAGATCGGAACCCAGCGTTGCGCGAAAACGCCCATTCTCCGCCTGCTTGCTAGAATTGAAAACGCTCTCTTATGATTCGAAGTAATCCCGGTGAAATTCTCAGCGGTCTCCTAGAAACATCGCGTTTTGGACTTATCGTCGTGGATTCCACGGGGCGAGTTCAGGTCTGGAGCCGCGGCGCTGAACAGCTCTTTGGATGGAGCGCGGAAGAGGCGCAGGACAGTCCGATGATTGCGGGCTTGCAATTGCACAAGACCTCGCAAAGTGAAGTTGAATTACGCCTTCCCAGACGCGACGGGATTCTCATTGACGTGGAACTTTGGACAGGTCCTTGCAGAGACGCCAGCGGAAATACTCTGGGCACGCTTGCGATCATCGCCGAGGTCACCGAGCACCATGCCGTGGAGCGGAAGCTCGCGCGGGTTGAAGAAGAGCTCGTGCTGGCGATGACGCAGGAGAAGGAAGCACAGGCTGAGTTACGGGCGGAGCGGCGCTTCCGCGACCTGCTGGAGGCCGCACCCGACGCGATCATTGAAGTGGATCGCGAAGGCCGGATCCTGTTGCTGAACCTGGTTACTGAAAAACTGTTCGGCTACACGCGCGAGGAAATGCTGGGCCAACCGGTGGAAATGCTGGTACCCGACGCGCTGCGAGGCGGCCACGCGCAGCATCGCGCGGATTACTGGGATCATCCGGTCACGCGCCCGATGGGCAGCGCTCTGCAATTGCACGGACGGCGCAAGGACGGTTCTTCAGTGCCCGTCGAAATCAGCCTGAGCCCGGTGAAGTCGGCGGACGGATTCCGCGTTACCGCGGTGATCCGCGACATCAGCGAGCGTAGAAAAACAGAAGAGCGGCTGCGGGAAATGCAGCAAAACTACACCCGTGAACTGGAAGCGCGGAATCGCGAAGTGGAGCGCGCCAACCAGCTGAAGAGCGAATTCCTGGCCAGCATGAGCCATGAGCTGCGCACGCCGCTGCACACGGTTATCGGATTCGCGGAACTGCTGTCCGAGGAATTGGAAGGACCGCTCAACGAGAAGCAAAAGCGCTTCCTGAACCACATTCACACCGATTCGACTCATCTGCTGGCGCTGATCAACGATATTCTGGACATCAGCAAGATTGAATCCGGACGCGTGGAACTGCGCCGCGAAGTTTTCGATGTGGCCGTTGTATTGCGGGAAATCCTTTCCTCAGTCCACCAGCAGGCGGCGGCAAAGTCGATTGCCATCGACGCCAGCCCCTCGCTTTCCGCGACCATTTTCGCCGACCGGCTTCGCGTCAAGCAGGTGCTCTTCAACCTGTTGAGCAACGCTTTGAAATTTACACCCGAAGGCGGCAAGGTGCGGATCGATGCGGAGCGGCGGAGCGGTCTTATCGAGATCTCGGTGACCGATACTGGAATCGGCATCGCCAAGGAGCAGCACGAGGCCGTTTTCGACAAGTTCTATCAAGTCGGGTCGACCACAAAAGGCGTGCGCGAGGGCACGGGCCTGGGGCTGGCGATCACCAAGGCGCTGGTGGAGGAACACGGCGGAAGCATTCGCCTGGAGAGCGAACCCGGAAAGGGCAGCCGCTTCACATTTACGATTCCAAATGAGGAAATATGAAGACTGTGCTGATCGCCGACGATAAAGCGACGAGCCGCGAATTGGTTCGCACCGTTCTGGAGAATAGCGGCTACACGGTGGTGGAGGCGAGCGACGGCATCGAGGCGCTCCAAAACGCCCGCGCGTCGAAGCCCGATCTGATCATTCTCGATTTGCACATGCCGGGGCTGGACGGCTTCGGGGTGGTTCGGGAGATCCGGCGCGATAAAGATTTAGCCTCGACGCCGGTGATGGCGCTGACGGCGAGTGCGATGCAAGGCGATCGCGAACGGGCGATTTCGGCCGGTTTTACCAGTTATATTGCCAAACCAATTCAGCTAAGCGCCTTGCGGAGCGAAGTTCAGCGGATGTTAGAGTAGAATTTAAAATGTCATCCATCGTCAATCCCGCCTTGTGTTTGCTGATTATCGACGACAACGAAAAAAGTCTGGAACTGCTGTCGAGCGCACTGGCGCAGCCCGGCCTGGAGATTCTCACCGCCTCCGATCCCGAGAAGGGAATCGACCTGGTTTTCGAAAGGCATCCACAAATCGTCCTCACCGACCTGGTAATGCCCAACCTGACAGGCATGGAAGTGCTGGAACGGATCATGGAATTCGACCCGTCCACGGAAGTGATCCTGATGACGGCGCATTATTCCACCGAGTCCGCCGTGGAAGCGATCAAGAAGGGCGCCAGCGATTACCTGAACAAACCGATTTCCTTGGCGGCGCTGCGTGAGCGCGTGGGCAAGCTGGTGGAGGAAGCCCGCAGGCAGCAGCGCTCCCGCCAGCTTGAGGGCGAACTGCTGGCCAACTCGGAATTCGAAGGAATCGTGGGCCGCAGCCCGGTGATGCGCGAGATGGTTCTGCAAATTCGCAGGGTGGCTCCGCACTTCCGCACCATGCTGATTACGGGCGAGACAGGGACGGGCAAGGACCTGGTGGCGAGGGCGCTGCACTCCTTGAGTCCGGTGGCCTCCGGCCGCTATGTGGTGCTGAATTGCTCCGCGGTGGTGGAGACGCTGTTTGAAAGCGAACTCTTCGGCCATGTTAAGGGCTCGTTTACTGGAGCGACCAACGATAAAGCCGGATTGTTCGAACACGCCCATGGCGGCACGTTATTTTTGGATGAAATCGGCGATATGCCGCTCTCGACGCAAGCCAAGCTCCTGCGCGTTTTGCAGAATCAGGAGGTGCTACGCGTGGGTTCGCTCACGCCGCGCAAGGTGGACGTGCGGGTGATCGCCGCAACGAATCATAATCTACGGGCCGCGGTGGCCGAAAGACGCTTTCGCGAAGATTTGTTTTACCGGCTGTCCATGGTGGAGATTCAGGTTCCCCGACTGGCCGAGCGCAAGGAAGACATGCCTCTGCTGGAACGGCATTTCATTGCGAAGTTCGCGGCCCAATATAAGAAAGAAATCCGGGGCTTGACGCATCGGGCGCAGGTGCGGCTTTCCATGCACTCCTGGCCAGGAAATATTCGCGAATTGGAGAATGTGCTGGGCCACGCCTGCATGATGGCGATGAGCGACACCATCGATATCCAGGACTTTCCATCGTATTTGCGCTCCCATGCGGGGGCGGAGGAGGCGCGGCAGATCCTCGCGCCCGCGCCGGAGGTGGGCACGCTGGCGGATCAGGAGCGCATGCTGATTGTCCGGGCGCTGGAGACCGCGGGCGGCAATCAATCTCAGGCTGCGCGTGTTCTTCGGATTGGCCGGGACGCGCTGCGCTACAAACTCAAAAAGCACAATCTGGATACGAGCGTGGCGACGCGTTCGGACGCCGGCGAATAGGCCGCGCCAGGCATCGTAAAATAAGGCGGCTTCTCATTCCCGCGAACTTGGACCCTTCATCCGGGGCGGGGCTGCTCCGAATCAGATGCCATCTGCTTAACGCAGTACACTAGAAACCGTGCGAATACCGGTTCTTGTCCTCTTCGTGGCCTTGGCCGCAGCGAATGCCGCGGAGTTCCACGCGGAGCGCTTTGGCGCCAAAGGCGACGGAAAAACGGTAGACACGGCGGCGATTCAGAAGGCGATCGATGCCGCCGCCCTGGCCCACGGAACTGTGATTTTCAAACCCGGCGTGTACCTCAGCGGCTCTCTATTCCTGAAGTCAGGGATGCAATTTCGGGTCGATGAGGGCGTGGAGATTCACGGCGTGCAGGACCAAGCCGCGTACCCCATTCTGCCGACACGCGTGGCGGGCATCGAAATGAATTGGCCCGCGGCGCTGATCAATGTCTACCAACAATCCGGCGTCGTCATCTCCGGCAAGGGCGTGATCGACGGCGACGGAAAGATGTGGTGGGACAAGTATTGGAAGATGCGCCGCGAGGATTACGAGCCCCGAGGCCTCCGCTGGGCGGTGGACTACGATTGCCAGCGGCCGCGGCTGATCCAAATCTATAAGTCTTCGGGAGTGGACTTGAGCGGGCTGACCTTGAAACGCTCGGGTTTCTGGACGGTGCACATCTGCTATTCGAGTGGCGTGAAGGTGGACGGACTCACCATCCGCAACAATCAGGGCGGAATGGGGCCGAGCACGGACGGCATCGACATCGATTCGTCCACGGGAGTGGTGGTTCAGCGCTGCGACATCGATTGCAACGACGATGCATTCTGTCTCAAGGCCGGGCGCGACGCGGATGGATTGCGGGTGAACCGGCCGTCCCAGGGAATCGTGATTCGCGATAACGTGGTTCGCGGCGGCGCGGCTGGAATTACATTCGGCAGCGAGACCTCAGGCGGGATCCATGACGTGGAGGTGTACCGGATGCGCGTGCTGCCGGGCGTCCCGATCGGGATCCTGTTCAAGTCGGCGAGCACGCGGGGCGGCACGGTGAGCAATATCCGGATTCACGATATGGAGATGCAGGGCGTCGGCTCGGTATTTAGTATCAACTTTAATTGGAATCCCAGTTATAGTTACGCCAAGATTCCGGACGGCATCACGACTTTCCCGGATTATTGGCGTGTTCTCACGGAGCCGGTTGCTCCAGAGAAGGGGTTGCCGCACTTACGCGATATCAAAGTCTCAAACATCAAGGCCGCGGGAGCTCGGCAGGCATTTTCGGTGGCGTCGTATAAGGACTCGCCGCTGACGAATCTTCAGTTCCGCAACATGGACATCGAGGCCATGACTGCCGGAAGTATTCAGTACGCGGATGGCTGGAAGTTTAACGGATTGAAATTGAAGATCGGCGATGGCAGTAAGGTAGCGGTGAAAGATTCACAGCGAGTAACCGGGCTGGTCCAGTAAGGCGAGGCAAGCGGCTCAGCTTCCTTTGCCAAGTTCCTTCACCCTCGGAGTTTCTGAGCCGAGCCACTGGGGATGCAGAGCTGTGCTGTCGAAATGCGATGAAGTCTTGAATAACTCGTATTCGCCTTTTGATGCCGCACTGGCAGTCCGTTCCAGGATGCCGGTGATTTCAGCCGCGGTCAGTGGCTTAAAAGTAGTGGCCAACTGGAGCGCCTGATCCAGCACGGCTTCGCTGTCGATGCCCGTGATGACTACGGACGTGGGTTGACTGAGTGCATATTGTAAGCATTCGAGGGCGGTCACGCTGTTGGATTTCAGGATCACACCCGATCCCATGCTCTTCATTCCCAGGATTCCGAGCCCCTGCTTCTGGGCCTCGGGGACCACCAGTTTGCCGAAGCTGCGGAAATGAGCGTCCATCACATTGATGGGCATCTGCACGGTATCGAAATGAAAATCGTTGGCTTGAGCCTGTTCCAGCATGTAGAGATGGATGCGCGGATCTTTATGGCCCGTGAATCCGATGTAGCGAGTCTTGCCAGCCTTGCGCGCAGCCACCAGAGCCTCGGCCGCACCGCCCGGCGCAAAGAAACGATCCGGATCGTCGAAGCGGATTACCTCGTGGAATTGCAGCAGATCGACATGATCGGTTTGCAGCCGTTTCAGCGATTCATCAATCTGTCTGGCCGCTTCCTCATGAGTCCTCCCATCGAACTTGGTCATCAGGAAGGCTTTTTGCCGATAGCCGTCGCGAAGAGCTTTGCCCATGCGAATCTCGCTCTCGCCATTGTTGTAATCCCAGGAATTGTCGAGGAAAGTCAGCCCACGATCCAGAGCTTTGCGGATGAGGCGAAGACTTTCCTCACTCGAAAGCTCCGGTTTTCCAATATGGGCGCCGCCGAGGCCCAGGCAAGTTACTTTCTCGCCGGTGCGGCCCAGGGTTCTGTATTGGATTCCCGACGGCGCGGCGTCGCCAGCGGCAGCGGCCAGAGTCAGCGACGCAACGCCTGTAACAACTTCACGACGGCTGGGATCGTGGGCCATGGGCGAATTTTCGGCTGCCGGCTCCGCCCTCGACTAAGCGGCTTCGCGGACGGCGGCGTCCAGCATCGGACGCGCCAGTTTCGTAAGCAATTGATCTGCTTGCTTCTCTTCTTCCAGAGTCTTCGAGAGCAGCTCCGCGACATCCTTCCGGTCCATACGAGTTGCGATTGCGGCGGATGTGCCATATGCCGCGATCTCATAGTGCTCCACCCGCTGCGCGGCTGCGATCAGCGACAAATCGGCAGGCAGAGCCTCTTCTTCCTTGCCTTCGGAGATAACTTCTTCGCCTTCCTTGACCAAGCCCTCCATCCCCTTGCAAGGTTTCGCCTTGGCGGTTTCGTCCAGGAGCTCGAATGCTTTCTTCAGCCGTTCCACATGGCCCTTGGTTTGTTCCAAGTGGTCCGTGAAAGCGGCTTTCAGTTGATCGTCTTTGGCGGCCTTCGCCATCTTTGGCAACGCTTTAACCAATTGGTTTTCGGCGTGGAGCAGGTCTCGCAATTGGTCCGTCAGTACTTGCTGTAGCATTTATGATTGCCTTCCTCGAATAGAAGACACTCAGGTTGTACGGGGCGTTACACGGTCTTCGGCTTCGCACTCAGCTCACTCGCCGAGTTCACCGCGAATGGCGGCAGCGATGGCTTGGGCGTTGAACTCCACGCGGTCCAAGGCAGGGCCTTCGACCATGACCCGCGCAAGGGGCTCGGTTCCGGAGAAACGGACCAGGACGCGGCCGGCGTCGCCGAATTCGGATTCGGTGCGGCGGATTTCCTGATTGACCAGGTCGAGATCCTCAAGGGGACGGCGCTCTTTGACTCGCACATTGACGAGTTTTTGCGGATAGGTTTGCATCTCTTCGGTCAACCGATCCAGATCCTGACCGGTGGCGCGCATCACTTCAAGGACGCGGAGAGCGGTCAACAGGCCGTCGCCGGTGGTGGAATAGTCGCGGAAGATGATGTGGCCGCTTTGCTCACCGCCCAGCGGCGCGTCACGTCGCAGCATTTCTTCGAGCACATATTTGTCGCCGACGGCAGTTCGCACAAGGCCGATCCCGTGATTTTTGAGAGCACGCTCCAGCCCGAGGTTGGACATGACTGTGGCGACGACGTCAGTCAATCGTCCGCGGGCATGCAGCGGAAGCGCTGCCAGCAACAGCACCGCGTCGCCATCCACGATTTTGCCGGAGTGCGAGACGAACAAGGCGCGGTCGGCATCGCCATCGAAAGCCACGCCCAGATCCGCTCCGGTTTCGAGCACCTTTTTCCGCACCACTTCGAGATGCTGCGAGCCGCAATGCAGATTGATGTTGCGCCCGTCAGGGGCGCAGCAGATGGCTTCGACGTGCGCGCCCAGGCGCGTGAGCAACTCCGGACCGAGATGGGTCGCCGAACCGTTCGCGCCGTCGACGACAATGCGGACGCCGGAAAGGCCCTCGGGCAAAGTAGCGGCGAGGAAGTCGAGATACTCGCGGTCCAGGCCGGGATCGACAGTTAGCGTCTTGGGTCCGGCCGCCTGATTCGATTCCAGCCAGCGAAAGATGTATTTCTCAATCACGTGCTCCTGCTCATCGGGCAGCTTGAAGCCGGAGTGATCGATGATCTTGATGCCATTGTCCTGATACGGATTGTGCGACGCGGAGATCATGACGCCCGCGGCGAAAGGACCGATTTTGGCGGCATGGGCGAGACCAGGCGTAGTAATCAAACCGGCGAAGCGCGCACGGACGCCTTCGCGCGCCAAGCCGCCGGCGACATGTTCGGCGATCCATGGGCCGCTCTCGCGGGTGTCCATGCCCAGGACGACTTCGGGGTCCAGATGATGAGCTCCAATCCAGTGAGCCAGGGCGACGCCCACGGCGAACGCAGTGGGGCGATCCAGCGGGTAGTCCCCCGCCAGACCGCGGATACCGTCGGTTCCAAATAATTTTCGCATTCGTTATTGAATTTTCTCCGATTTTTCGATTGTCAGGCGGACCGTTACCACTGGCGGCGAATCAAACTGTGCTCGCGGTTCTGGCACAAACGCGTTGACCTTCAGCTCCGTGGTTTGTGAAAGCGCGCTCAGGTCGATAGGATCGGTTTGCGCGGAGCGAATCGCGCTGACGCTGGCGGCAGGCCCTGAGACACTCAGCGTCTCCGGCTCAATCGATTCGGCCGAGAGAAGATAGCCCGCGGGAAGCTGCCCTTTCAACTCCAGCTCGACCGGCACCGCCTTCGAAAGGATTCGATCGAAGCGCAAGTGCACTTGCGAGGGCACCGCGCGCACAAAGCGAACTCCCTGAGGAAGGTTGAAATCCGAGTTGGAGAGGGTGAAGGTTTGATCTCCGGGCGCGACCACGCCAGCCAGGTCCACCGCTGCGAAAGCGTCGGCGAGCGTAGCCTGCGTGAGTCTTCCCGAGGATCCGCGTAGTTCCACGCGGACCTGATCGGGGGCATCGGACAGCAGCAGCAGACTGCCGGGAAGATTGCGGTAGAGCACTGGAACGGATTGAATGGCCACCAGCTCCGGCTCACCGGCGATGACAAACCACAGAAGCACCGCCAGCATCAAAGACGCCAGTTTCCAGAAGAAATTATGCGTCAGCCTGCGCCAGATCCAGTTGCGGGTCATAAAATACCCGCGCGAAATGGAGCGCGGCTCGGATGATTTGCGATCGTTCGAACGGAGTGCGCCGCGCCCTTTGCGTGCTTTATTGAACCCGCGCAAAACGGAGCACGGCTCAGATGATTCGCGATCGTTCGAACGGAGTGCGCCGCGCCCTTTGCGCTCATAGTTGAACCCGCGCAAAACGGACCACGGCGCGGATGATTCGCGATCGTTCGAACGCAGTGCGCCGCGCCCTTTGCGCTCATAGTTGAGCCCGCTTCCATTCCGGCTCGGGAGGGCGATCGATACTGGGGGGCCCCGCGGGCGTGTTCCGCGAGAGCCACATCTGGAGGCGTTCGACGCTCACTTTCGACTCCAGATCCCCGCGCGCTGCGATGGAGATTTGCCCGGTCTCCTCGGAAACCACCACGGCGACGGCGTCGGTTTCCTCAGTCACTCCGATGGCCGCGCGATGGCGCGTGCCCAATTGCCGCGACAAGGTGGGGTTGGTCGTCAGAGGCAGGAAGCAAGCCGCCGCGGAGATGCGGTCTCCCTGAATGATCACTGCGCCGTCGTGCAGCGCGCCGCCCGGTTGAAAAATGGAGCACAGAATATCGCGAGAGACGCGCGCATCCAGCGCCACACCGCTTTCGATGAAGGTGCGCAGACCGATATCGCGCTCAATCACGATCAGCGCTCCGGTTTTTTGCTCGGCCATCTGGCGCACGGCTAACAATATATCGTCCACAACCTCGCGCTGCTCCAGTTGTCCGCCCAACCCCAGCCAGCGAACCCGGCCGATGCGCGCCAGCATGCGCCGGATCTCGGCCTGAAACATAACGATCAGCGCGATGGCGGTATAGGGAGCCATCGCGGCCAGCACGGTGCGCAGGAGATCCAGGTGCGCGTACACGGCCACCAGGTAGGCGACCAGCAGCACCCAGATGCCGCTCAACACATGCGCGGCGCGGCGTCCGCGAATCATCAGAAAGAAGTTATAGATGAGCACGGCCACAGCCAGGACATCGATCACCGAGGTGAGCGTGACCTTGGGAATCACTGGCAGCGGGAACGTGGGCATAGGTCGGCTATCTATAGTGTAACTGTGCGTCCGCCGGCTAATGCTGAATCGGCGGGACGATCGGCCCTGGCTGCGGCGTGTCGATCGTCGAGGGCGAGGAAACGCCGTTCACAGCAATCGTTATGGGGTAGTTGCCGGCAACCAGGCTCGCGAATTGCGCGGGCACCGTGAAGTTAATCTGGAATTCGCCAGCGTACTGCGTGTGCCCGGCGAAATCCGCGGCTACCGTGATGCTGCCGATGGTCACCGTCACACCGGGGATGCCTTTCGGCGCCGGCAGGGTGGCGTAGAGCTCCATCGCATCGCCGGGCTTGGCTTTGCGATACGCCGAACTCACCGCTGGATTGCCGACGTAGACGCCGTCCGTAAACACGGCGACGGGATAATTGACGCCGTTTATCACGTTGGGAAAGATTCCGGGAGCGTTCTTCACCGCCGCGGCAGTGATGGGGTTGCTCGCTGCGCCGTCGCGGATCACCTGGACGGACACTGCTCCGAAAACCCCATTGGGCGCCTGGAAATCGACTTGGCCGGAGTCGACATAATAGACTGCCGCGGGAAGATCGTTCACCAGCACCTGGACTCCGCTTAAACTGACCGGCAGACCGGCGCCCAGGCCCACGAAGTCGGAGGCGTCCCAGATGCGCGTCACGTTACTGAGAAGCGTGCCCTTCACCTGCGCCCATGACCCCGGCGCCAGCCCGCCGGAAAGGTAGGTTGCGCCGTTTGCGGCCGAGCCCGAAGCCAGC
Source organism: Bryobacteraceae bacterium (assembly GCA_036489835.1). GTDB lineage: Bacteria > Acidobacteriota > Terriglobia > Bryobacterales > Bryobacteraceae > Palsa-187. The sequence continues at coordinate 41,272 of DASXEY010000066.1, forward strand.
ACAGGTGCGTCTCGGGGCCGGCCAGATCCCCAGGTAGACTCCGCTGGCCGGAACCGCCAGCTTGCCATCGGCCGGAGCGGGCCGGCCCGCGAACAACAGGAGTCCCGCCAGCAAACCCAGTTTGCCGCGGCGGTAATTACGAACGTCAGACGAATGCAACGGGTCTCCTTGTGACTAACATAAATTCTAATCGACGAAATGCCGCTTGCGAACTTTATCCTACCGGCGGCGCCCTTCGGATGAGTGAGCCTGCGCTGTGTTCAGCTCCCGCCTGGGCGTAAGACTCTTCGCATCCTTCATCGATCCAGTTTTGCCGGTACGCAACGGCGCGCGGTAAATATCAGCGTTCCCGCAGTAGCTACTGACGAAGAAGATGAATTTGTTGTCGGGCGAAATTGCCGCCTCGTCCTGCAGAGCTTCGCTGTCGATCAAGCAGGTGAGGCCCGCCGCCGCTTTAGGGAGAGACCACCGGATCGAACTCCAAATCGGGATCGTCGGTTAAACGTTTGGGCATTTTGCCTTGCTGTTTGAAGAGGTAAATGCAAATTCGTTATCAAAATCGTTAATCGAATTTACCACGGGCGTTTACGCCGCCATCCGGAGGGCAGACTTCCGAAAGGAGTGGAGGCAATCAGTTCGAGAAGTCTTGCGTTCCAGGCTCGTCGGTGAAATCGCTATGACCCGGCGATGGCGGAGAAGAGCAGCAGGACGCCCCCAAGCTCGCTGCCGGCAACCGCGGCTCCGATGGCCCAGGAGAGCCAGGAGTATTTTTCCTTGCAGATCCGCGCCAGGCCGTAGGTTTGAAAACTTAAGTGCGCGGTGAGGTCTTCCGTGGAAGTGGCCAGGAGTCCTTCATAGAACGCCTGCTCGGTTTCGTGTTCGGCGATGCCGCCCCAAAAAATGAACCCTAGCCGCTGGTTGCTGCGGCGTCTGGGAGTTATCGAAGCAAAGCAGGCCAGCAGTGAAAATGCGAGCAAGCCAAACGCGATCGCGCCGGCGTATCCACTCCAACCCCATTCACTGATGGGATGCTGCGTGAACGCTTCGTGCACCTTCACCGAATGCAGACCGCCCATCACGCCGGTGGAAAGCACGGCGACGAAACCCGATTTTTGATCGGCAAATTTAATTTGCTCCGCCAGATTGCCGTGAACATGCCACAGGAACTGCTCCAGGTCGGGAGCGGGAGGGGGGGCGGGCTCTCCCATCGGACTACTTGCTGGACCGCTCATGATTACCTTCGATTGGGGTAGATCATCCATTGTAGACGAATCGTGACGCGGCGGCTAGAACTCGAGCTTGGCGCTTAACTGAATCTGGCGTGGCGTTTCATTCAGGGGGCTGACGGCGGGAAAACCGCTCTGGGCCCCCTGGCGCCCAAAAAGCGCGACGCCGAAAGTTGAACTGGTGAAGTTCGAATCCGGGTTGTTAAGATTCGCGTGATTCAAAGCGTTGAACGCAGAAGCCCGGAAAACCAAGCGGCCGGCCTCGCCCAGCCAGCGCATCGGGAATGAACGCGCAAGCGACAGATCGACGCTGTAAAACCCCGGACCGGTAAACGCGTTGCGTCCGGAATTGCCGAGCGTACTGGCCATGGCGTCCGTAAAATCCGCGGCGTTTAGCAGCAGTTGTCCTCCCGCGACGGGCTGGCTTTGCGGCAGCATGGTTTGGGAAGGGTTCAGAATGTTGACGCGATTATTAAGAATGGTTCCCTGCCCCGGGATCGCCGTCGAGGTCCCCGTCACCGTGTAGGGGAGCCCGGAGCGAAACGCGGACAAAGCGGACACGCCCCAATCGCGGGTGAGGAGTCCGGCTTTCGATTGGCCAAACGGCGACGGCAACTCCCAATAGCCGAACAGAACCAGATTCTGGCGTTGGTCGAAATCGGCATTGCCACGGTCTACGTTCGGGTTGAATTGTTCAGAGAATGCGGCTCGCCCGCTGGATGCCGAACTGGCTTGGATGTTGGCGAAATCGAGATTGAAGAAATCCCCCAGCAGCGGATCGCTTTGATTATCGATGACGTGGCTCCAGGTATAAGTGGCTTGAATCAATCCTCGGGAGGCGCGATAGCGCAGCACCGTCGCCAGTGCGTTGTAGTTCGAAAACCCTTGCGCGGCGCGATAGGCGATTTCCGGCAGATTCGGATTGTAGGAGCCGGTGGTCGTGCTGAAGGGACGATTAACAATGTCAGTGGTAATCAGATGACTGCCGTAGGATCCCAAACCGTTCACATCGAGAGTCAGATGGCTGGAGAAGCGCTGCTCGAGTCCGCCGAAGTAGCTTTTGACGAATCCGTTGGGAAGATGGGGAGCAACCAGCGTCAGATCGGGGAAACTGCTGTTCAGCGATTGGCCCTTAATTCCGGCGATGACGCTATCCACGGGTGCGAGAAAATTGGTGGTTCCCGCCGGCAAAGACAACAGCGGAAGCACGATGCTGTTGCTGCGGAGGTTCTCCCACAGGTTATCGAAAGGACGGTCATAGTATGTCCCGAAACCGCCGCGCAGCAGCGTGCGGCCATTCCCCCAAAGGTCATAGGCGGCGCCGGTTCGGACACCCCAGTCCTTCTTGTCGGTTCCGAATAAGGTTTGATTTCCCGAGGAGGGAGTCGTCAGAGTCGCGCCGACCAGTTGCTGAGCAAGGTTGCTCCCAGGACCCAGCGATACCGCAGTGTCCTTGGCGAGGCTGGTGTTTTCAGGAGACCCATACAGGTCATAACGAAGACCGTAATTCACGGTGAACCGTGTCGCGACTCTATAGGTGTCTTGAATAAATCCGAAATATTGCTGGTAATTGTAAGTTCGATTGTAATCCGGCGCCTGGACATTCGGCAGTGCGGCTCGATTCAAACCCGCGCTGACGAAGCTGGCGCCGTCTAGGGCGAAGTTGATTACGGTATTGAACAGGTATTCGCCGCTCTGGCCGGCGGTCAGGAAGCCTTCGGAGGAGCGCAGCAGCAAGCCGCCGCCGGCCTTGATCAGATGCCTGTCGCGAGCCCAAATCACGTTGTCGAGAATCTCGGTGGTTCCATTTACGTTTTTGTATCCATAGAATGCGGGGCTGCCGGGGAGCGACACTCCGTCTTCGGAGACCAAGGTGGGGATTTCCGAGTGGGGCCGATTCCAGTGCAGGTCGTCGCGGCTGTAGCTGGCTCGAAAGTCGTTGGTCAGGTTGGCGCGTATGCTGTGCGTTTCGGTGATTCCCAGAGCGGCGGTGTTCTCGTGAAGAGAAGAAATAAACGCCGGGTAGGGCGTCCAAATGAAATCTGGCTCGGCGACGAACGAACCCATGGCCCGAGCCATTAGATGATCCTTCCCGCCATTGGGATTGTAGTCGAAGCGCTGGATCGCCAGAGTTCGGATGAATTGTACCGGCGGCGAAAGTGTGAGCGTGCCCGTGATTCCGTCGCCGATGACGGGCGGCGGAGCATAGTCTTGCAACAGCTGCGTGGACTCCCTGCCGGGAAGGGCGAATTGGAAGATTCCTGGCGTCGCGGGGAAGGTGAACTGCTGAGGATCCTGGTAACTGCGGCTGCGGAAGAATTCGTAGGTGCTGGAAAAGTACAGGCGCTGCTTTAGAATTGGACCGGTCACCACAAATCCGGGTTGGATTTGTTTGTCGGGAGTCCTCAGAATGCCGTTCAGGTTCTCCTGAAAACCGTTCGCGTTGAGGACATCGTTCATCAAGTAGAAGTAGCCGGCCCCGTGAAACATGTCTCCGCCGGAGCGCGTGATGGCGTTGGCGACAAAGCCCGAGGTCCGTCCGTATTCCGCCGAGAAGTTGTTAATCGAAACGCGATATTCCTGGATCGCCTCCGGGGCGACAGTGGTCAGCGGCCCAGTGGTCAGGTAGTTATTGTTTTCGAGTCCGTCCAACAGGTAATTGGACGACGATGGCCTTTGTCCGTCGATCGACAAGCCCAGCCCGCGCGCGGTGGCTAGGTCCGAGTTGACGCCGGGAAGCGTCACCAGCATGGTGTACACGTCGCGGCCGGCAAGCGGGAGATTTTCGATTTCAGAGGAATCGATCACTTCGGAGACGGCCGATTCGAGAGCGCCAGCGCGGCCGGGCGGAGCTTCGAATGAGCCGGAACGGCTGGGATCGACGTCGGGTCCGAAGAACGTGACAATGGTCTTCGAGCCGGGTAGAAAGACGCTGTTATATTGTCCCGATTCCCAAACGTCGGTGAGGGGGCGGAGGCGGAAATCGAGTTCGATGCGGGCGGCGACGGGAAGCTCCTGCTCCTGCACTTCTTGCGATTGGTAATCCTTCGCAGTCACGCGCACCCTATATACTCCGGGCGACAACTGCAGGAGGTAATAATATCCGGAGGAATCGCTGATGGCGCTTCCACTGGCGCCGGACGCGCTGGAATAGTTAACGGCGGCGCTGGCGAGCGGTCTGCCAGTGACTGAATCGACGAGTTTTCCTGAGATCAGGCCCTGGGTGGTTTGGCCAAAGCCGAGGCCGGCGCAGAGGCTCAACAGAACGGGAAAGATTGTCCGTTTTGATTGGGCCACCGTAGTAAGCTGTAGAGTACCATGAGGAAGCGGTGGCGGCGGTGGGCCATCTGCGCCGCAATCGCGGCCGGCAGCGTCGCGGGCGCGCGGCTGCTGAGCGCCTTCCACTTCTTCGAATTACTGAACCTCAAATCCCTGGATACGCAGTTCGTGTTACGCGGTCAGCTGCCGCCATCGAACATCGTGCTGGTGCTGGCGGACCAGAAGGCGCTGGATACCATCCCCGCCTTGAAAATGTTCTGGCATCCCTATTACACTGCCGCGATTCGAGCGGCCGGCGAGGGCGGTGCGAAGGTGGTCGGGTTGGACGTGGCCTTCGGAGTTCCGGTCAAACAATGGGAGCCGGAACTCGATCAGAACCTGGTGGACGCGGCGATCAATTCGCCCGTGCCGGTGGTGACCGGATATGTGCCGGTTTTCAACAGCAATCAGCAATCGCAAGCAGTGCCGATCAATCTGTACAGCGCCTCCATGGGATTATCGGGATTCTCAAATCTCACCGTGGATGCGGTGGATGATTTCGCGCGGCGGCAGGTGTTGATTGAGGCGGAGTCGCCCAATCCGAACGATCCGCCGCCGGCGCATTCTTTCGCGCTTCGCATAGCCGAGAAGTACCTGGGCACGGAGGCGGGCTTCAAAGATGGCAAGCTGATATTGGCCGGCCACCCGATTCCGATTGGGCCGGATCGGTCTATCTTCATTCGGGATGCGAATCCGCCGAAGACGACTCCGTCCCATTCGCTGGCGGACGTTTGGGCGGCCGAGCGTGGCGGGAACGTGGCGTTACTGAAGCAATGGTTCGACGGGAAAATCGTGCTGATCGGCAGCGACACCGTGGACGATAGCTATGCGACGCCCTTCTACACCGTTCTTGACGGCCCTCGGAAGACGACGCCCGGAGTGGAAATTGAAGGCAATGCCGTCCGGACTTTGATCGAGCGGTCCTACCTGCTCTACGTTCCGGAATGGGTGCGGACGGTGGTTCTGTTGACCGCGGCCGGGACCGCGGCGGGCATCGTCATCAGCCTGGCGGCGGGGCCAGCCGCGGCGTGGATCACACTGGAAATCGTCGCGATCTTCGGGTTCACGTACCTGCTGTTTCGCGAGGGCCGGATTCTGTACACATCGGAAACCGTGGTGGCGACGCTGGTCTGCGTGGTGGTGTCGATTATCTACCGGCTGCTGACGGCGGAGCAGCGCGGGAATCTCTTTCATCGCGCAATAGCTTTGTTCGTCAGCAAGGAAGTGGCGGAGTCAATTGAGGAGACCTCGGCGATCGGGCTTTCGGGAAGACGCGTGAATGTGACCATTATGTTCACCGATATTCGAGGGTTTACCGCCTTCACCGAGAAAACATGTGACGAGCAGGGACCCGAAGTTGTCGTGGATTTGTTGAACCAATACCTGGCAATGATGGTCTCGATCATCGTGAAGTACCGCGGCCGCGTGGATAAGTTCATCGGCGACGGAATTCTGGCGGTATTCTCGGATGAAAACGAGGGCGCGCAGCCGGGCGACCATCCCCGCCGAGCCGTGCTTTGCGCCACGGAAATCGTGAACGCACCCAGCCGGTTTGAAACCGGCACCGGTCTGCATACGGGGCTGGCGGTGGTGGGCAATGTTGGATCGACGGATAAAATGGAGTATACGGTGCTGGGGGATACTGTGAATCTCGCTTCACGGCTGGAGAGTCTGAATAAAGAGCACCACACCAAATTGCTCATGAGTGAAGCGACTCGCAGCCAGTTAGGCGGAAAGATCGATACGACTTATCTGGGCGCCGCGCCGGTGCGTGGGAAATCCGCACCGATTAAGTTGTACACGGTCACCTCCCTGGTTCCTGTGGTGAAAGAGTTGGCAAATGTGTAAGCGTCACCGCTGCCTGACGGTCACGTCTCTGGCATGCATCGCAGTGGCCGCCTTCGGCGCTGGATTGGAACAGCAGCCGGCGAAAGAACTGCCGGTTGGCCTGGTGCTTTCGCCTAATGGGAGCAAGCTTCTGCGCGCGGACACCGAGACGGCACTCGCGGCGCGCTCGGGCGACCTTTTGTTCGTCGGAGACGGATTGCGAACGGATGCGGGAGCAGCCACCTTCCTGTTTTGTCCGTCCAAGGCGATTGAAACCCTGGGGCCGTCGGGGGAAGTGCGCATGGAGGCCAAGCTGCCCAGAGTCAAGACCGGCAAGATTTCCGAGCAGCCGGCCCGATCGTGTACGCTGCCTTCCACTCTGCGCGTGGAGGTCGCCAGCCAGCAACACTACGGAGTCACCATGACGCGGGGCGCGAACAAGCCGGAAATCCCACCGGTGCCTCAGGATCAATTGACGGCGGATGTCAAGGCGGCGATCGCCCCTTTCGAGACCGTCCTCGCGGGCGACGCGAAGGATCAAGGGGCGCTGGTGAGCGAGGCAACCGTTTTCGAGACGCACAACCTGCCCGCCAATGCTCTGGAGACTTACGAGAAACTTCTTGCGCAGTGGCCTGAGGCGGTATGGGTCAAAAGCAAAATCTTCGATCTGGAACAGATCCTCGCGGCACAAGCAGCGGTGACCGCGGCCACCGGCAAGGGAGGAAAGACGTACGCGCTGCTGGTGGGAATCTCGAAATATAAGAAGCCGGAGCTATCCTTGCAATTCGCGCATGAGGATGCGAATTTATTCGACAAACTGCTGGAAAGTCCGCTGGGCGGGGGCTTGCCTCCGGACCAGATCCAACTGCTGGTGAACGAACAAGCGACAACCGCGGCGGTGCGCAATGGCTTCCAGGATTTCCTGAAACGGCGCGCCGGCAAGGACGATACGGTGGTGATTCTGGTGGCCGGCCACGGGACGGTTGAAGTACCGGGCAGTAAGAACGCCTTCATCCTGACCTACGACACCGATCCCCAGGATCTGACCAGCACGGCGCTGCCGATGGCGGAGCTCCGGGCGCTGTTCGAAGACCAATTGACCAAAGTGGGCAGAGTGCTGTTGTTCGTGGATGTCTGCAAGGCCGGGACAATCGGCACGATTCAGAACACCACTGTCAGTGCGGACGTCCAGCAACTAGGCGATGCGCAGGGAGATCTCTTTGGTTTGCTGGCCAGCCGGCCCAAAGAAGTTTCACTGGAGGGCCCGCAGTTCGGCGGGGGTCACGGCGTGTTCAGCTATTACGTCGTGAAGGGACTGGAAGGCGCGGCGGATTACAACAAAGACGGCGCCGTGGATGCCGACGAATTGATCAAGTATGTCTCTGAGATGGTCCCGGAAGCGACCCAGAACAAGCAGCATCCTCGCGAATTCGGGACGTACGAAGACTCGATGAAGATATCCGACTTGAGCAAGACTGGAACGCCGTTGGCGCAATTTCCGATGCTCTTCGATTCGCGGCGCGGCGAGCCTCTATTTCTTGCTCAAAACTCTCCGCAAGGCGTCGCCGACGATCCGCAAACGGTGGCCAACCTCGCGGCGTTCAATTCGGCGATTGCAGCCGGGCGGCTTCTTCCTGGCGCCGCCAATGGCGCGTTCCAGAGCCTTCAGGCGCTGCAATCGGAATTATCTCCGGAGCGCTATGTGGAGGTTCAAAACCGATTGCGCGTGGCGCTGGAAAATCGCGCGCAGGAGGTGCTGCTGCGCTACCTTGCCGGGGACCAGAGTCCGCAGGCCAAGGACGATTTCGCGCAAGGCGCACGGTACATGGAAGCGGCTCGCATGCTGACGCAGGAATCGCTATTTCTCGAAGGCCGCGAGAACTTTTTTGACGGACGGGCCTTGCTGTTCGATAAGAATTTCACCGGAGCCGCGGCCATGCTGGAGCAATCCGTGCGGATCGATCCGGCGGCTGCGTATGGCTACAACGCTCTGGGCATCGCGTATCTGGAGCAGGCACAATTCGACAAGGCGATTCCAGCCTTCCGCGACGCATCCAAGCGGGCGCAGCACTGGTCTTATCCGCTGCATAATGAGGCCCTGGCGTATACCGAAATGGGCGATTTCTCGGCCGCCGTCCGCGCCTATCAACAGGCCATGCGGCTGACGCCTCAATATAGCTACCTGCCGTACAATCTGGGCTTGGTGTACCAGCGGATGAACCGCAAGAAGGACGCGGAGACCTCGTATCGCAAGGCCATGCTGCTGGCGCCGGATTCGGCCGAACCCTACAACGCTCTGGGCACGCTGAAGGCGTCCGAGGGCAAGCCGATGGACGCGGAGCAACTGTATCGCAACGCCCTGCAGAAGAACCCTTCGCTGCTGGCGGCTCGCCACAATCTGGCGCTGTTGCTGATTGCGGAGAAGGGCCGCCGCGCAGAAGCGATTGCGCTGTGGCGCGAGAATCTGATGCAGTCGCCGGATGATCTTCCTTCGCATTTGAGTCTGGCCGAGGCTCTGGCGCAGGATGGCGACACGGCGGGTGCGATCGAGCAGTACCGGAGAGTCCTGGCTCTGAAGCCGGATTACATTGCCGCGCATCTGGCCTTAGCGCAGCTTTTGGCGAAAAATAGCGACCCCGAAGGTGCGCTGGCGGAGCTGCGCAGCGCGGCGGCGGCCGATCCGAAGAATCCAGCGATCCTCGAACAGATCGGCGATGTCGAGGCTGCGCGCGGGCGGGCGGCGGAGGCTCGCAGCGCCTATCAATCGGCGCTGGGATTGTCGCCCGAAAGCGCCGCGAAAAAGCGGTTGAATCAAAAATTAAAGGCGCTTCCAAAGTAGCCGCTGGTACTTCCGGAGTAGACCGCTAGGCGGCAGCCTACGGGTATTTTCCCGACTTGGCCTACGCTTAAATGTCCAAAGAAATATACCGTTGTTCTCTTTGCTCGATCCTCTGAAGTAGCGTATCTTAAATCAAGAACGCCTCACACCCAGAGGCCAGTTAAAAAAGCCTCGGATTTTATTATATTCAACCTTTTTTCGGAGGGCCTTTGGGCCGGGAAAAACCTAAACCACTTCCCTGCCCGTATTAGTCTATCCCTTAGCCGAATCCGATTCGATTCGCCGAGAGAGAAAGGAATCAATTGCAAGCTACATTTCCATATCTGGCTTCCGAACAGGCTGAAAAGGAAGGGGTTGCCGCCAGTCACCCAGGCGTCTTCGCACGAACGGCAACCGTCGCCATCTCCCCGATGGAGCTACCGGGCGACGCAGGCCGGCCCCGGGTGAACCCGGTCAAGACGCGGATTCTAGCGCTTTGGAATCGGCTGATGCTGACTGTCGAAGACCACGAGGATCGCTCGATTTGGCCGGAAATCGAACCGTGCAAATGCGAGGCTTGCGCTCACAAAAAGGGATGATTCGACCGCTACGGAGCCGGCGCCACCGGCATCATGGTGGGCTGGGCGGTGGCCGTTCCTTGCGTAATTGCCACGGGCAGATTTCCCGTCGCAGCCGTCGCGGGGACCGTAAAATCGATCTGATAGACTCCGACAATTCCAGGCGACAGACCCGCGAAAACAATCGCGGCATTCTCATGATTGACGGTCACAGTCGGCTGTATTGCGGTGTACGCAAGCGGGTTCGCGGGAGCAGCGACACCGGATAACACAGGGGGATTGGTTACTCCCATTCCCTCCAGGTAGGCGATTACGGTCTCACCAGGGTGGGCCGGGCTGGCGGCGGTGACCGAAGTAAAATCGAGATGCTGGGCATTCAGCGTCACGCCATCCGCGTACGTTGCCACGCCGGGCACCTGAGGAACTACGTCGATCGAGATCGGCAAGGTGAGTGCGCCATTCGTGACTTCGACCGCGGAGAACTGCTGTCCGGGCGTGAGTTCCTCGGGAATCTCCGCCACCAGCTGGCCGCTGCTCAAGTAGTACAGAGGCGCCAGGCGTCCGCCCACCACCAATTGGGTGTTCTGGAACGCGGTGGGAATCGGCGAGCCCGACGTCGTCCCGGTGTAGCCGGATAGATTCGCGCCATAAACCTGCGCCCATGTGCCCGGCGCCAGCGCTCCGCCGATCACTGGATCCAGATTGTGCAGAATCCCATGCGGCGTAAGAACCGGAGCCTGGTTGGCCGCGACAGTGCCCGCGATTTGCGCCTTGGCCGGATTCAAACCACCGACAGTGCCCAGCAAGGTGACGATCGTGTTGGCCACGCTGTGCTGCGGCTGCCAGGTGGCCGAATACTGGCCGGTCGATCCTTGGGTCACCAAACTCAGCGGAGGATCGCCATTGGAAAAGCTGGCGGTCACCGCGCCATTGGCGATGTCGTCCCCACAATCGTCATTTAAGCTGACGACCAGGTTGGAGGGCCATCCCGCGGGGATGCTGAAGCTGTTGGCGAGGCCAGTCTCCGTGAGCACCAGGTTACTTGGGGTGCAGCCGTTCGCATTGGTGGTGGCGGCAGTGTGAGCGGCGGGCTCGCCGGAAGACGCGGCGGATGTCGAGCCGGTCCCGGTGAGAATCATGGTGATGTTCTCCGAGAGCGTGGTGCCATCGGCGAACGTCACTTGGGCCGAGCCTTGATAGACCCCCTTCGGCAAGCCGGTGGTCTTAACAAACACCGTGATTGTGGCCGGGGTCCCAAGCGAGGCCGCTCCAGTCAGGGGCGACAATCTCAGCCAACTCTGTCCGGCCGGCAGCGCGGTGGAAGTGCTGTAACTCTGAAATGCCGTCGTGCTGACATTCACGGTGAACTGCTGCGACGAAATATTCTGCCCAGCCGGTCCAATGAACACGAGGCCTCCGGGAGACAGGATGGGCGGAGGAGGCGGCGGAGGCGCGGGGTCGCCGGTTGCCGACACGACATTCAAGACTGCCGTGACGTATTGCGGTGAATTGAGAGCGTTGTTATCGGCCAAGTCGATGAGCTGATAATAGGTCCCCGGAGCCAGGGTCGAGGCGTTGTTGTTCAGGGAAACGATGAGAGCGCCAGGCGCGGTCGGCGTGGCCTGCCCGTTGACCGAGGCTAGACTGATGAAGTTCGCGCCAGTCGACGCCGGCGCGGCCACGGCGGTCCAATTAACAGCCGAGTTAGCGTCGCCTGTGTCCAATACCGGCACGGTTTGCGTCAGGGAGGAACCCAAGCCCTGGACGATGCCGAAGTAGACGCCGGAAGCACCCACGCCCAGGATCTGACCGTGGCCGGAGGCAAACAAAGTGACAGGAACGCTGACGGAGCCGGCGGAAGAGGTGATCTGGATCATGTCGTGATTGCTGGATATACCGAGGTTCGCAGCGTTCGCGGTAATCGTGAGGGTGACGGGAGCGGCCGCGGTCGCCGTTCCGGTAGTAGGCGAAACGCTCACCCAGGAGGAGCCGGACTGAACAGAAGCGTTAAACGTCACGCTGCCGCCTCCGGTGTCGAACACTAACAGACTCTGCTGCTGGGTCGCGCTGGAGCCGGCTTCGATCGCAAAGCTCAGGAAGCCAGGTTCCGCGCTAACACCGGGAGGGCCTGGAGCGCCCGTGATCGCTATCGAAATCTCTCCCGGGGTGCTGGAGTTACCCAGGCCGTCAGTGAAGGTAATGACAAAGACGAAGGGACTGCCCACGGCGCTGGTGGGGATTCCGGAAAGTGTCACGATCCCGGAAGAACTCACGATCATCGTTATGCCTGGAGGCAACGATCCGGAGGCGATCGCGAAATTGGAATAAGGCCCACCGACCGGGGAGACTGCATAGAAACTCACCGAGTACGGCTGCCCCACCACTCCTGGGGGCGCGACGCAGGGGGTCGCAACGGTACAGGTTTGAGCGTGGACGGCCACGGCCATCAACATCAGCATCGCGGCAAGGCCAAGCGTGCGCGGAAAATGTTTGCATGCGAGCATTCGTAAACACCTCTCCCGATATGGACGGCGGCCCCTGCCTCACCAGTGAATCAGGTTCAAAGATTTTTTAGGGTATCACGAAAATGTTTGCATCGACGGTTTGCGGCGGGCGAGAGCCGGCCCTTAAAGCGTGATGCCAGCCCGCGCGGCAGCAGTCACTGCGAGCAGCGCCACGATCGCCACGATGGCTGCCCAGCCGCAGAAATCCAGAACTTCAGGCCAGGCGGAGGGCCGCCGGGGTGGCTGGTATGCGCTCGGCTGGTAAACGCGTGCACGCGACACGACATTCGCGGCAAACCCATTTCGCAAATGGAACCCGTCGTAGAAGCTGACGAGTTCCCGGTCGAGCGCGGCGAGCGTTTCCACGTAATCGCGGCAGTCGCTACAAACGGCCAGGTGCGCGTCCACGTTGCGGCGTTCACCGGCCGGCAGGTCATCGTAGCCTCTCACAAGATCCTCAAACGCCGCGCACGGCATCGGTGTGCTCCTTTCGCCATCTTAGCGCTAACGTGTTGCGCGCGCGATGCAGATGAGTTTTCACGGTTCCCAGAGGAATGTTCAGCAGGCGCGACACCTCTTCGTAGGATTTCTCTTCCAGATAGAACAGCGCCACCACTTGCCGCTGTTTCTCGGGAAGCTCCTCGATCAGCCGCGCCAAATCGGGCGAATGCGGGCCGCTGGGCGGATCGCTCTTCTTCTCCGCCGCGGCGCGTGCGCCCGCATCTTCAAGCGACACGGTGCGGCGCGAGCCCGCTGACTTGAGCGCCGTCAGGCAGCAATTGCGGGCGATGGAATAAACCCACGTGGAGATGGACGACAAGCCCCGATAGCCGGGCAGAGCGCGCCAGATGCGGATGAAGATCTCTTGCGCCGCGTCCTCGGCTTGCTCCCGGTTGCCCAAAATCGAGAAAGCCAAATGGAACACCTTGGTTTGATATTGCCGCAGGAGCAGATCGAAGGCCTCGGCCCATTGCTCTGCGTCGAGGTGTGCGCGGATTTCCTCGTCCATCTTAAATATGCGTGAAACGGGCGGATTCCGCCCCTCTTAAGACTAGGACGAGGGGTCCCAAAGTTTCAGTTCCGCAAATGAAACTTTAGGCTCTCGCACGAGGTCTCAATGCCCAGAAAGGATGTATCTATGCGCGGCAGTGATATGTTCACCGTTTTCGTCTTTTTCCCGATCGTGATTGCCATGGCGGGCTCCATTTTCTTTGCTCTCCACCTGCGCTATCGTCGCAGAGTACTTCAGCACCAGGAAAGAATGGCGGCGCTAGAGAAAGGAACTCCCCTGCCGGAACTTCGCGAGGAGCAACCTTCACATTGGCCGGGACGAATCTATTTGCTCCGGGGCATGATGTGGCTGTTCTCAGGGATCGCGATTGTGGCGTTTCTCTCCGCAATGTCGTTCTACTCGCTGCGGGGTCCGAGCCTGGAGTCCCGTCTGAGCCGGGCACGAAACTTGAAGGCGATGGGAGCCACCGACGAACAGATTCGGCAGGCCGAGAATGAACCCACCCGCGACGCAATGCCCGGAGGCGTGGCTCTGCTGGGCTTAGTGCCGATCGGGATCGGTCTGGCGTACCTGATTTACTACAGAGTCGAAGAAAAGAGGAGCGCTAAGGTTTAATCTCTACAGATTCAGCAGTTGATTTGCAGTTCCGCGCTGAACCACTACTCTCAGTCCGCCGACTCCAATTTGGGGTAATTTTTGGACCCTCACTGCTTGATTGTCTGCCGCTCGATAGCTCTCTGAGATTCGATCACTGGCGTCGCTGAACCCTAGGTTTTCGACATTGACATCGGTTGGCTTGACCCCTGAGAAAGCCGCAGGCGTAATGCTGCCGTCCTGCTTCACCAATAGAACTCTGCTCGTTAAAGGCCCCCACCTGCCCCACACTTTCACGATCAGGACATCGCCGGGTTTGATCAGATCGTCATTAAGGTTCTGCGCCTGCACCGCAACGCCGAACAAAAACGCTGCCATGGAGAGGAGGATTGAGCGCTTCATGCTGGAAGTTTACCACCGCCGGATCAACTTGGCATTTCGGGCAGAGGCGTGCGGTATTTGCCCTGAAAAATTTCGGTGAATAGCTCGATCGTTTCCGCATGCACCAGCGTATTGTCGGCGAGCACATGCCCTCCACGTAAATCGAAAGGCCCGCCACGCGGGTTCGTGACGGTGCCGCCAGCCTCGCGCACCAGAAGCACTCCCGCCGCCATATCCCACGGATTCAAGCTGAATTCCCAGAATAGATCCAGCCTTCCACACGCGACATAAGCCAAATCAATCGCAGCCGCGCCGGCCCGGCGCACTCCGTGCGAGATCATGGCGAGCTGATAGTAGAAATGAATGTTCACATCCTGGTGCCGTCTCCGGGAAGGAAAGCCGGTACCGGTAAGCGCATCTTCAATGCGCGCGGCGCGCGAAACTCGGATGCGCTGGTTATTCAGAAACGCTCCAGCCCCCGCTTCCGCGCTGAACACTTCGTCGCGCGTGGGATCGATGATCACTCCGCAGACCAGTTCCCCCGCACGCTCCAGGGCGAGGGTGGTATTGAATACCGGGAATCCGTGCGCGAAGTTGGTGGTACCGTCCAGCGGATCGACATACCAGCGATACTCCGAGGACCCCTCCTGCCCGCCGCCTTCTTCCGCGACGATCGAATGCGTCGGGAAATGCTTTTTCAGGCTCGCGACGATCAGCTTTTCGCTGGCGCGATCGGTGTCGGTCACCAGATCGTACTGGCCCTTGAGCTCAAAGCTCTTGAGCTCAGAGCCATGGTCGTGCTCGCCGCGGCGTTTTACGGCGAGGGCAATCAACGCCGCAGCCTCACGTCCGATTTCAATTGCAGTTTCGAGGAAAGAAGACACTGAATCAGCGGCTCCGCTGGCGTCTCTGAAAGAAACGACGGGCGCCAGCGCCGCTTCTGAGCCGCGACCACAGGGAGCGGTTAGGCAGGTAATTCATACAGGTATTTGATGTCGTGCTTATACAGGAACAGGTTGGGTTCGCCTTCACGGGTCACACGGATGAAATGGGTGTCGTAGAACTCGATAATCCCGTCGACTTCCTGGTTGTCGCTCAAGCGCACCCGCACACGAACGCGGTTCTCGATCAGATGCTTGAGGTAATTCACTTCCTCCAGAGTTTGATCGGGAGCTTTGGCTTGACTGACTTTTCCAGGCACGAATGAGGACCGTTGGATTTAAGGACCCTTGACCCCATAGTATCCCGCGCGCAACGAAGGCCGCAAATCCGGACGCGACATCTCCACGCGAACAGGATGAAACGCGGGCGCGTCGGGCGGAAGATCGCGCGGATAGTAGCCCAAAAAATACTGTTTACGCAGGTCGTGCAGAATATCCGCGAAGGCCTGGTCGAGCGGAGCGCCGACGTCGGCGTAGAAGGTGCGGCCTCCCGTGTCCGTGGCGATCTGGGCCAGCGCGTTTTCTCCGCCGGTGTTGCGCCCCGAATCATTGGTGATCGGAACCACAACAATCGGATAGACCACCGTATCGGCCAGATGGGCTTCCCGGATGGCGTCCTGGTAATGGTAGCGGCTGGTGGTGTCGCCGCCGTCGGTGACGACCACGGCGACGTGCCTGCCCTCGCGATTGGTCATCTGCTGCGACGAGAAGTAGATGGCGTCGAACATCGACGTCCCGCCCACGGAGTTCAGATTCCGGAGCGACGCTTCCAGCGCCGGCCGGTTGCGCGTGAAATCTTTGATCAGCGTAACCTGGTAGTTGAACGAATAAACTGCAGCCGCGTCCTTGACGTTGCCGCTGCCCAGCAGCGCCTTGAAAAACTTCTCGATGGAGCTCTTCTCCAAAGCCACATCCTTGAGCGTCGAACCGCTGGTATCGATCAGCACGGAGATCGACAAGGGCTGGTCCGTCTGCGCTTCGAAGACGGAGACGTCCTGTTTGACGCCGCAATCGTAAACGGTGAAATCCTTCTTTTCGAGCGACCCGACCAGCTCTCCCTTGGGATCCTTCACGTTCACCAGGAGCCGGACCAGCTTTACGTCGACCTTATAGGGTGTCTGCGCAGCCAGAGACAGTGCCAGCGCTCCAGCCAGAAACGTCCACCGTTTCATATGTGCGCCTTGACCACCGAATCGTCCCATTCGCCATCCACCCAAACCTCGCCGTCCGCGAAATACTCCTTCTTCCAGACGGGAACCACGCGTTTCAAGCGGTTGATGCCTTCAAGAGCGGCGTCGAACGCGGGTCTGCGGTGCGGGGCGGTGACCACGACGGCCACACTGGTTTCGCCGATTTCGATGCGGCCCAGACGATGCACCATGGCGATGCGCCCGATAGAGAATTCCTCCGCGATATCACGCCCCAGCTGAGCCATGATTTTCACGGCCATGGATTCGTAACACTCGTATTCCAGGTAGCGTGTGGACCGGCCCTTGGTGTTGTTGCGCGCCACGCCCTCGAAGTTGACAAACGCTCCATCCTCTCCGCGCAGCAAGTTCTTCGCGATCAGGCCTCCGTCGATGGGCTCACGGGTGATCGCGAAGAAGTTGCCGGTGAGTTCATCCAGAATCTGGTGAGAGTAGCCACCGGAGCCGCCACTGACAGGAGGGAGAAAAGCGACCTCGTCGCCTTCGGCCAATGGCGATTCCGGCGTGGAAAATTCCTGATTCAAAGCCAGAACCACGCTTGCCGCCATGGCACGGAGGCGCGGAAAACGGCTGGCGTAGAGATCGAAAACCAAGCCCAGACGGGCTCCATTCGGAATGTCAAGAGAGTCCTCGCGCAGACCCACAACATCGCGGAGGACGCCAAAGAATAGGACCCGGATTCGCACGTTTGCCCATAGTATCAGACTGTTTCCAGTGCTTTTAGGTTTCCGGAATCCGCTAGAATAGAGCGTCGTGTCAATACCCTCGAAACACCAAACGGCGACAGACTTTGTGGAAGCGCGCCTGCGGGTGCGCTACGCCGAAACCGACCAGATGGGCGTCGTGTACCACGCCAATTACCTGGTGTGGATGGAGGTGGGCCGCGTGGAATACTGCCGCGCTTCCGGCTTCCGTTACCGCGACTTGGAGGCTGAAGGCGTTCTGTTAGCCGTGGTGGAAGCGCATTGCCGCTACCTCTCGCCGGCGCTTTACGATGAAGAGGTCATCGTCCGGACCGGCATCGAAGAAGCCACCCAACGGCTGGTGCGCTTCGCGTATCGGATCAGCTCCGGCGAGGACGGCCGATTGCTGGCCGAAGGGTCCACCAAACACGTCTTCTGCGGCCGGGATCGCAGAGCCCACAAACTGCCGGAAAAATATCATTTGCTGTTCGGAGTGAAAACTGCTTTGGAGTCAAACTAACATGAGCGCCCTCTCCATTCGCGATTTGGATCTAAAAGGCAAACGCGTATTTATGCGCGTAGATTTCAACGTTCCCCTAGTCCCTGGCGGCAAGGAAATCACCAGCGATAAGCGGATTCGCGCGTCGCTTCCCAGTATTCAATACGCCCTCGACCACGGCGCGGGCGTAATTCTGGCGAGCCATTTGGGGCGTCCAAAGGGGAAACCAAATCCGGAAATGAGCTTGGCTCCGGTGGCCGAACGGCTGGCGCAGCTTTTGGGAAAGCCAGTCGCCATGGCGCCCGATTGCATCGGCCCGCAAGTGGAGGCGATGCTGCCGAAGCCGGGCGAAGTTCTGTTGCTCGAAAACCTGCGCTTCCACGCCGAGGAAGAGAAAAACGATCCCGAGTTTTCGCGTAAGCTGGCTAAGCTCTGCGACGTCTACGTGAACGACGCCTTCGGCTCCGCGCATCGCGCCCACGCGTCAACGGTTGGAATGATCGCGTTTGTCCCGCAGGCGGCTGCCGGCTTGCTGATGGACAAGGAACTCGAATATCTGACCAAGGCTGTTCGCAATCCGGCTCGCCCGTGCGTGGCGATTCTGGGCGGCGCGAAGGTTTCCGACAAGATTGAAGTGATTCAGAACCTGATGAAAGTCGTCGACCGGCTCATGATCGGCGGCGCGATGGCTTACACGTTTCTCCGGGCGCGCGGCGAATCGACCGGGAAATCGCTGGTGGAGGAAGATAAGATCGAGCTCGCCCGCGAGCTAATGGCCGAGGCTGGCGATAAGTTGATGCTCCCTGTGGACCACGTCGTGGCAACGGAGATGAAGGCAGGCGCAGACAACCAGGTCGTGGACCGGGTGCCCGACGGCAGCATGGGCCTCGACATCGGACCCAAGACCATCGCGGAGTTTTCGGCGGTTATTGCCGGGGCGAAGACGGTTATTTGGAACGGACCCATGGGCGTCTTCGAGATGCCTCCGTTCGATCGCGGGACGGTGGCGCTGGCGAAAGCCGTGGCCGCTTCCGGCGCGATCAGCGTAGTGGGCGGAGGCGATTCGGAGAAGGCGATCAAGTCGGCGGGGGTCGCGGACAAGATCAGCCACATCTCCACCGGAGGCGGCGCGTCACTGGAGTTTCTCGCAGGCATCGAGCTGCCCGGCGTGGCCGCTTTAGAGAAGCGCTAGCCGTCGCGCGACACGCAGTCGCGGCTCCCAAACGCTCGCTCTGCATGGCCCAGCGGCCCACCAACGGTGATTAGAATGTGCCGTGAGTCCGGGCTGCCCGACGGCTCGGAATGTAGTGTGCAGGCGGCTGTGGGGGTGGGCGATCTTTGTCGCCCGCCTGCCTCTTGCGGGCTGGAGGCGAGCGCGCGAGACAATGTTATTGACGTGGCTCTGCTGACAATCTCGGGCGAACCCGCCTCACGCTTTGAGGAAGTGGCGCACGGCGTGGCGCAGCTTCTGCGTTTCGAATTGGTCGCTGAGTCGCGCATCACCCAGTGGATCGCCGAAGAATTTGGCGAGGCCCCGGTTCCGGTGCGTGCCTGGCGTCCCGCAGTCGCCTCCATCGTTGCCCGCATGGCAACCGAGCATCACCTGGTCGTCGCGCTCCCTGGAGCCGAATCGCTGTTCGATCCGATGCCGCAGCTGCTGCGCGCGGGCATCGTCGCGTCGGAGATGCGCCGGAGCGGGAACGTGATGCTCGACCTGCAACTGGAGCGGGGCGCGGCCAAGGCGGAGCTGGCCAAGCTGGATGGCGCTGCAAAGCGCCTGCGTCGCGCCCGCTTCGGACGATCCACTCCGCGGGCCGGAGATTTCGACATCACGCTCAACGCCGAATCCATGGACGCTGGACAAATGGCGGAGGTGCTGCGCGCTGCCGCCGCCGCGCGTTGCCTCGCCGAGCAGGGCCTGTTGTCCGAAGCTTCCGAGGCCCGGATTCAGTTCCGCACTCGCCTGGATCTCGCGCGGCATGGAATGGTCCCGGCCGGCAGGGCTCACCTGAAGCGCGCGGCTTTCGGGCATCCCAGCGAGGAAATGTTCGCGAACCTCCTCGACTTTTACCGCATCCAATGGCAATATGAGCCGCGCAGCTTTCCGCTGCAATGGGACAAGGACGGCAATATCATGGAAGCCTTCACGCCGGATTTCTATCTCCCTGAATTCGATTTGTACGTGGAGCTCACCACCATGAAGCAAGCTCTGGTGACGAAAAAAAATCGCAAGGTCAAACTGCTGCGCGCCATCTATCCGCACATCAACATCCAGGTGTTTTATCAGAAAGATTTTCAGGATCTGGTTTTCAAATACGGCTCGCGGATGAACGTTTCTCAAACGCCGCCTCCTGGGACGGTCACGTGACCCAGCCGCCTGAAATCGAGCGAGTCCTCTTCACCGAGGAACAGGTCTTCGAGCGCATCAGCGTGGTGGCTGGGGAAATTAGTGAAAAGTTTCGAGGCCGCGATCTAAAGCTGATCGGCGTGCTGAAGGGCTCCGTATTTTTTCTCACCGCTCTGGCTCGCGCTATCTCCATCCCGGTCAAAATCGACTTTCTGGCGATTTCCAGTTTTTCCGGCGGCGCGCCCGGAATGGTGCGCATCGCCAAAGATCTCGACGATCCGATTGAAGATGAGGACGTGCTGCTGGTGGAAGACATCGTCGACACAGGCTTCACCACGCGCTATCTTTTACAGACGCTGGCCGGGCGCGGACCACGCTCGCTGGCCATCTGCACTCTGCTCGACCGCACCGTTCGCCGCATCGTGCAGGTGCCCGTGGCGTTCCGATGTTTCGAGATTCCGGACCGGTTCGTGGTGGGGTGCGGTCTGGATTACAAGCAGCTGTACCGCAACTTAGGGTATATTGCAGTGATGAAGCCCTCGCATCTGAATCAGGCGCCGTTGAATCAGGCGCCGGTGAATCGCGAGAAAAGCTGAGACTTCTTACAACCAAAACCATATGACCTATCAAATCGACCCGCAGCACAGCGCCGCACAATTCAAAGTGCGCCACTTGATGATCGCCAACGTGAAAGGCGAATTCGACCGCGTCCGCGGCACGGTGGAGTTCGATCCAGCCAACTTGCCCGCGACGAAAATTGAGGCGGTCATCGACGTCGCCAGCATCAGCACGCGCGAACCGGATCGCGACGCGCACCTGAAGAGCGCGGATTTCTTCGACGTGGGGCAATACCCCGAGATCACGTTCAAGTCGACCGGCGCGATTGCGCACGGGGAAGGCTACAAAGTGACCGGCGATCTGACCATCCACGGCGTGACCAAGCCGGTGACGCTGGAGGTGGAATCGGTGAGCGCGGAGATCAAGGACGGTTGGGGCTTTCTGAGGCGCGGCATTACCGCCGAGACCACCATCCATCGCCCTGATTTCGGCCTGACATTCAACATGCCCATGGACGGCGGCGGCGTGGTGGTGGGCGAGAAAGTCCACATCACGCTGGACGTGGAAATTACCCGCAAACCGGAATAATCGCCTCGCGGGTTCAGGCGCGTGATCGTTGCGAACGGCACCAGCGACGATGAGGCTGGCGGGCGTCAACCGCCAGCGTTGCCCGGCAAGGGGTCCGGCAACGGCGGATCTCTGCTCAGCAATAACGCCTTGCTCGCGGGAGCCGGCGGCTTTCTGGACGGCTTCACGTACGTGGGCCACGGACATGTGTTCGCGAATGCCATGACCGGCAACGTAGTTCTGCTGGGAATCAACTGTTTCGCGGGGTCGTGGAGTATCGCGTTTCAGCATCTGGTGCCGATTTTCGCCTTTCTGCTGGGCATTTCGGCTGCAAGAGCCTTGCAATTGCGGCCGCTGCAACAGCGGCTCGGCGATCCCTACATTGCCGCTTTGGGACTGGAGATGGGCATCCTCTTCGTGCTTGTGCTGCTGCCCCAGAGCACACCGGACCCTGCGATCACCACCAGCATCGCCTTCGCCGCTTCGGTGCAGGTGGAGACATTTCGCGAGGTAAATGGCCACCGCTATAACTCGACCTTTGTTACCGGGAATCTGCGCACCCTGAGCGAAGCGGCCTTCGACTGGTGCTTTGGAGGGCGCTCCCGGGAGCCCGCGCGGATCGTCATGGATTTTTCGATCATCTGCATTGCCTTTCTCGTGGGCGCCACGGCGGGCGGCTATGCCACGGGACGAATCGGGAACCGGGCGCTTTGGATTGAGTTTGCCGCGCTGGCCATGGTAGCGATCCGCGTGCGCCCACGACGGCGGGATGCTCACGGCTGAAGCCTTTTTGAGTAACAGCCCGCAAAACGGAGCCTGGGTCGCGGCCACGAGCCGAGCTGTTACTTTCGGGATTGAGGGCCGCGCCGGCGCGACGCTCACGGCTGAATCCTAGATAGCCAGATTTTTCCGTCGCCGCCTTCAGCAAGATATTCACCGTCTGACGAGATCGCCGACGGGATTGGTCTTCTATCCCGATTGAATCCGTCCAAATCGAAGGTGGCACCGTAGGTTATGAATTTGAGCGGCCACGAGACCAGCTCCTTACCGGCCGTAAAATCCCAGATGCGCCGGCGGGCTGCCATTCCGGTATCGCGGTAGTCGTCCCAGACAATACGAATGGAGCGGCCGGAAATGATTTTCTTGCCAGTATCCACATCCCAGCAAAAGCCGCGGGGCGCGTTTTGCTCGGACCACCTATGCAGAATCTTCTTCTCGAATGGACTCACGATCAGCTCGGTGGGCCAAGGCGATGATTCAACCACTGAGATCGAGAGCAATCCGCGCTCTGGCGAAGCGTCTCCGCTCAACCAGCTTGCCGGAACTTCCCAACTGTCCTGTTCCTGGCAGTCCACATCGAAGAGTCTCAAATGCGAAGAACCGTCCTGCTGAAGTCCGCCACTTGGACCGATTCGCACGGCACCCAAGAAGAGGGCGACCAGGCTGCCCTTGCCGACGAACTTTGGGAAAATCGCATTGGGCGGTAAATCGCACGCCTTCCCATCCGCGAGACGGACGACGTGCCTTCCTGAAAAAATGATCTGACTGTCTGGCGACCATCCGAAGAAATCATGTCCATCGTTTTGAAATTTCCCGAGAACGGTCTTGGGATCTTGCACGCCGAGGAGAACTATTGTGCCTCCCATCAGCAAAACTGCGAGCTGGCCGGCGTCAGGCGAAAATAACAACTTCATCACTTTGTAAGACTGGCTGGCTCCAAGATGTTCGTTTTGGAGAGCCTTCTTCAAGTCAACTTCCGATAATCTCTCCAGGCTGCCACCGTGTACGTTCCCCAACACTGCTGCGGCTAGCAGCACCGGGCACACCCGGTGGATCAGCCTTCGCTGGCGCATGGAGGGCTACTGCTGTTGCTGCTGTTGGGCGCTGATTTCGTCGAGGGCGGGTTCGACGGGGGTTGCGGCGGCGACCCAATCGGGGGTTGCGCGCAGGTCTGCGTCCGGCGGGGGTGGGGCGTCCGAGGGGGCTACTCGCACCGAGACCGCCAGTTCACTGGCCCCTGTTCCTTTGAAGATCCCCTTAGTCGGAGGGACATCGGCGTAGTCGCGGCCGATGGCCGTGCGGATGTGGCGGGCTCCTGCGAGCAGGTTGCTGGTGGGATCGAAGCCCACCCAACCCAAGCCCGGCAGCAGGGCTTCCACCCAAGCGTGGGTTGCTCCGTCGACGGAGCGTTCGCGCACTTTCTCTTCTCTTGGATGCACGTAGCCGCTCACGTAACGGCACGGGATTTTGACGTGGCGCGCGAGCGCGATCATGATGTGCGCGAAGTCCTGGCATACGCCTTTACGGGCTTCAATCGCGTCTTTGATCGGCGAGTCCACTTGCGTGGCCTTGGGGACGTAATCGAACCAATCGTAGATCGCGGCGTTGAGCTCGATCAGGAAGGTCAGCGGATCGCCGCGGCGGTGCACTTGCAGTTCCTCGATCAAATCATCCAGCGCCTCGCAGTGGCAGGCGAAGGAGCTGGGCATCAGCATCTCCCAATAATCGCCAGCAGAAACCAGGCCGTCCAACTCTTGCCAGGCATCCGAGGTCAATCGCTCCGGTAGCTCCGGAGGCATTTCCATCTCCACCAGCGACTCCGCCAGAATCGCCAGTTCGGTGTGCTTTCCGGGAACATCAAAGTGGTGGACGCTGTTGCCCAGGTAGTCGCGATACACGTTGACGCGCGCGCGGGGATCGACGGAAAGTTGAAACGATAGGCAGCGCTGATTCGCTTCGGTGCGCGGGTGCATGCGCACTTCCATGAGGCTCTCGCTCACAGGCGATTCGTAGCGGAAGCGGGTCAGGTGGCGGATGGTGTAGAACATTTAAGGGTCTTCTCTTTCAGCTACGCCTCAAGCGCCACCTCGATGGGGTACGCGATATACGTCTGATGCAGCGCGCTGTGGACTTGGCCGGTTTGCCGCAGCACGGTTTCGAGATAGGTGTCCAGGCCGCCGTGCATGATCTCGTCGATCTGTCCGAAGCTGAGCGTGGCGTGAAGGCGGCCCACGATGCGTTCCACTCGCGAGGATCTTCTTCCGGCCACTTCCCTGCCGATCTCGCGGACCGCTTTTTCCAACGCTCCCGCGGAAAAACGAATGGAATGCGGGAAGGTGGGGTGCAAGACCAGAAATTCCGCGATACGCTCCGGCTTCAGGTCGGCGGTGTACGCCTTGCAATAGGCCTCGAACGCGGTGCAGGATCGCAGCAATCCGATCCACTCCAGGTGCACCGGGTCGGATTCCTCGCGGGCCACAGGGAGTTCGCGGAAATGCTCGCCTACCAGCGACGACACGGCGACGGTGCGCTCCAGAAAACGACCTGCCTGGATGAACTGCCAGCCTTCGCCATGGGTCATGGTGGAATCGGTAATGCCTTGAAACAGGTGCGAGCCTTCCTTGACCGATTGCAGAAATTCGCGAGCGTCCCAGGTGCCGTCGCCGCGCTCCCGCACGGAATGAAAGAGGCGGTTCAACTGCTCCCACATCTCCGAGCTGATCTGTTCCCTGACCTGCCGCGCGTTCTCCCGGGCTCCGATGATGGATGCCACGATGGAGGCTTTATGCCGGGTGTCGCGCACCAGCGACACGGCCAGCATCTGGGCCTCGGCCGCTTCGGTGGGGCTGAGCTCGATGCCCAAGGTGCGCAGAACGTGCGCCCAATAGGCGTCGTCGGAACCGACGCCACGCTCCAGCATCAGGTTCAACTGGATGTTGATGACACGGGCGGTGTGCTCGGCACGCTCCAGATACCGGCTCATCCAATATAAGCTGTCGGCGACGCGGGAAAGCATATTAGTGTTGAAGCACCCAGGTATCTTTACTGCCGCCGCCTTGCGACGAATTCACTACCAGCGACCCTTTGCGCAACGCCACGCGCGTCAAGCCGCCGGGGACGATGGTGGTGCGCTCACCATAAAGAATGTAGGGGCGCAGATCCACGTGGCGCGGCTGCACGGTGCCGTCGATCAGGCACGGCGCACGAGACAGCAGGATGGTGGGCTGGGCGATGTAATTGCGCGGATCGGCCGTGACCCTGAGGCGAAACTCATCGCGCTCAGCGGCGGTGGAATGCGGGCCGATGAGCATGCCGTAGCCGCCGGATTCGCCAACAGCTTTGACGACGTAGCGTTCCAAATGCTCCAGCACCATGTTGCGCTCCGCCGGCACGGACATCTGATAGGTTTCCACGTTGTTGAGCACAGGATCTTCGCCAAGGTAGTAGCGAATGATGGCGGGCACGTAGGCGTAGATGGCCTTGTCGTCGGCGACGCCGGTTCCCAGAGCGTTTGCCAGACTGACGTTGCCGGCGCGGTACGCATTGAAGAGTCCGGGGACGCCCAGCGAAGAGTCGTGACGGAACACCAAGGGGTCGACGAAATCGTCGTCGATGCGGCGGTAGATGACGTCCACGCGGCGCAGGCCGGCGGTGGTGCGCATGTATACGAAGTTGTCGTGGGTGACCAGGTCGCGGCCTTCCACCAGTTCAATCCCCATCTGGCGAGCCAAAAACGCGTGCTCAAAATAGGCTGAGTTGAAGACGCCGGGCGTCAGCAGCGCGATGGCCGGTTCGTTGCAGCCCTGCGGCGCGAGCGATCGCAGATGGGAGAGCAGAGCTTGCGGATAATGTTCGATCGGCGCCACGCCGCATTCGCGAAAGGTTCGAGGGAAAATACGCTTGGTCACCTCGCGGCTGACCAGCATGTAACTGACGCCGCTGGGTACGCGGACGTTGTCCTCAAGCACAACGAATTCGCCCGAGGGCATACGGATCAGATCCGTCCCGGCGACCGAGATGTATGCATCCTTGCGCACGGAGAATGCCCGCATCTGCCGCCGGAAATGTTTACAGCTATAAATCATGTCGCGGGGCACGACGCCGTCGTTCAGGATGCGCCCTTCGTGATAGATGTCCTTCAGGAACAGGTTGAGCGCGGTGATCCGCTGCGCCAGGCCGCGCTCAATGCGGGCCCATTCGTCGTGGGTCAGGATGCGCGGAAGCGGGTCGTTGGGAAAGATTCGCTCCGTGCCTTCTTCGCGGCCGTAGACGGTGAAAGTGATGCCTTGATGCAGGAAGGAGAGATCGGCGATTTGCTGGCGGCGGCGCAACTCGCCCGACTCCAGGTTGAGGATGCCATGATACAACCGCTCATAATGCGGACGCACCGATCCATCCGACGCGACCATTTCGTCATGCGCGCCATCGAGTTCGTACTCGTGAAAGGGAGCTGGCAGTACCTGCCGGCTGGAAACACCCGCCATGTGGCCCTCTTCTTGAATTGCCATCGCTACGACGGGGAGGAGGCTATTCCTGCAGTGTAACATTCCCTGGGATTGGGTTCGTTTTGAGGGCGGCGCGGTCTGGCGGGATGCGCTAACTCCACCATTGCGAACGGGATTCCTATCAATCCTGGCTCTGGGAATTGGCTTCGATTTGAAAATCGTCATCCCAGGTTTCGGTGGCGAGTTGAACGGGCGGCTGCGGTGAAGCGCCGGCATCACAACTTACGTCCGGGGCTTCGCGGAGTTTCAGGAGCATGGAGAGGGCCTGGTTGTATTGGCGGGCGTAGCTGATTTCAAAGCGATGCTGGAGGGCAAGGACTCGGGAGTTTTCGGCCATGTTGCGGAAGGTGACGGCGGCGAGGACGGCTCCGGAGCCGGCGGCGTCGCCGGATTTCTCGCGGGTCTTGGCCATTTCCAGCTCGAAGCCGGCGGTTTGAATTCCCCAGGTGCGGAGCAGACGCCAGCGGGCGGCGGCCATGGTCTGGACCAGAAATACCTCGGCGGAATTGCGCGGCTGGAATTGGAGGTTGAGCGCGGCGGCCAGATCGTTATAGCGGCGAATGGATTCGCCTTTCAGAACAATGGTGCTGGAAATGAGGGCGGGAATGGCCGCGTTTTTGGAGGAATTGTTTTTGCCTTCCGGGGTTTTGGGGCCGGTGGATTTGAGGGCATTGGCCCGGTTGGCTTGTATTTGACGTTCGGTTGCCATGTTGAGATGAGTGTAAATGGCGGGTTGGTTTTAGCCCGGGGATTATAAATGGCAAGGGGTTCTGGGGAAAGGGGATGCGAGTGGGACGAAAGGGGGGAACTTACCCAGCGGTCCTTTTCAGCGATGCTGGGGCCGCGACTGCTACAATACGCCCGTGAAACGGATTGCTGGACTCGGAATCTCGTCTTTGCTGACCGTGGCTGCCGCCACGGCCGAACACCTCGCGCCGCATGTGCCGGGCGAATATGCGGTTGTCGCGGTAGGGTTGGCGACGTTCTTGACCCACGTGCTTGCCCACTTGGCGGGCGGCCAAGCCGAAGCGGTGCTGGCTGGATTCGAGCGCAGCGAAAATCACGATCTGGAGTTTGCGCTGGCCGCCGCGTATCGCGCGGCTTTGAAGAAGCTGAAGGAGGAGGCTTTACGGAAGGATGAACATCTTTCCGCCAGTGATTTCGCATTGTTCGATGGCTGGATTAAGCTTCTGGAAGAAAATGGAAAGACGGCCGACGAGGCAGCCTGGTTGTTCGCGAGCAGTGACGCGATTGGACCCGCGGACGCCTCCGTTAAACCGGATGTCTGGCGGGAGGTTCGGAGGGTCCTCGTACGCTGGGCGGAGCCCGCCAGGCTGTCGGCGACACTGGACGCGTATCTAGCCGGACGTCTTCCGGAAGAGATCGAGACGGCTTTGGAGCGCGTGGTCCGCGAGGAGCCCCATCGCCGGGGGTGGATCGCGTGGCAGCAGAGTTTCTTCAAAGCCACTTACGAGCAAGCCCGCCAGTCTGACGCGAAGCTCGAAAGGATTCTGGCGGGGTTGCCGGCGCTTGCGCTTCAGCGGGTTGCGCCGGAGCCGGCCGATATCGAGGCATACCTCACTTCCCTGTGGAACTTCACAGGGTGGATCGAGATTAAGAATTTACGGATCGCCGACGGCTCGGCCAATGCGTTCCATATCGACGAACTGTACACGCCGCTCACGACTGTGCTAGCTCGCGATCCTCGCGGAGAGGAGGGCGAAGGTGCAGTTCCGGAACGGATGGAGCGCTCTCCGGTTCCCTTGCAAGAGGCCCTGAAGGAGCCGCGACTCTTGCTGGTGGGCGATCCGGGCGCGGGGAAGACCACATTTCTGCGCCGTATTGCATTTGAAGCGTGTCACACGCTGCTGGGAAAAGAGACTCTTCGGCGCGTCGAGCCGATGCTCGCCGGTCCTCCGCTCTTCCCGGTTCTGATCAGGGCGGAGAGCCTTGCTAAAGCTCTGACAGCGGGCGATAATCCGGAACGGCTGTTTCACTTCCTCGGTATGGAGTACCCGGGGATGGGCGCGGATCACTTCCGCGAAATGTTCCGGAAAGGGTGTCTTCTGCTCCTTGACGGCTTGGATGAGGTCGCCGTCGAGGCCCAACGCGATCGAGCCGTGGAACTGCTCAAGTGCGCGGCGCATGCCTGTCCCCAGGTCCAGATCGTTGCTACCAGCCGCCCCGGCGCATTTGGGGGCGTGACCAGCATCCCTGGATTCGACGCCGTTCACATCGCACCGCTGGACCGCCCGGCCATCGCGGTCTTCATCGAAAAATGGGGCCACGCCGTTCATCCCGGCGATCTGGCGGCTGCGGCGGAGTTGAGCCGCACTCTGCTGGGTGAAGTCAATGCCAAGAAGGAAATTCGAGCGCTGGCGGCAAATCCGGTCATGCTGACGGCTTTGGCGTGCCTGCATTTCACGCACGCCACCCTGCCTGAGCAGCGAAGTGAACTATATTGGTCCGTCCTCGAATGGCTGGCCAAGGCAAGGGCCGCTAAAACCGGCCGTGACTATAACATCCTGCTGGCGCTGCTGCGCAAACTGGCGTTCGCGATGCACGCGGCGGCGCCTGCCAAGCGGACCGAGATCGAACGCGACGAGGCCATCACGGTGCTGGCACCCGAGTTCCAGGAAGAACGCGTGGCTGCGCGCCAACGCGCGGCGGCTGAACGATTCCTTCTGGAAGAGGAGGTTAACAGCGGCATCATCGTCAGCCACGGGGATCGCGTGAGGTTTTGGCACCTCACCTTTCAGGAGGCCCTGGCAGCGGACGCCCTGACGTATGACCCGGAGGAGCGCCAGCGGCTGCTCTTCGATGAAGATCGCGCGAACGATTCGCAATGGAGGGAGACGGTGCTTCTGCTTGCGGGCGAGTTGAAGAAGCGCGGCAACGATCCCGTGAACAAGCTACTGGATAAGGTGCTCCGGAGCGCCGAGGGCGGAAATCTGCTCCGCTACGTCCGCTGCGCAGGTCTCATGGGGGCGATGCTGAAGGATCTGGCCGCCTGGAAGTACACATTGACGGAGCCGCTTTCGGTTCGTTACCGCGCGGTGCTAGAGAAGGCGCTTTCCATCTTCGATGCCTCGCGGTCGGGCAATCTGCCCGTAGAAACGCGCTTGGAGGCTGCGGAGGCGCTGGGGCAAGCCGGAGACCCGCGGTTGCGGCTTCCGAGGGACAAGGACTACTGGGTGCCGATCCCCGCCGGCAAGTTCGTCATGGGCGAGGGCCAGGAAAAGGACGAACCTAAGCATGAGGTCGAGTTGGATGCCTTTCTCATCGGTCGATATCCGGTGACGGTTCACGAGTACGCCCTGTTCCTGGAACATACCGAACATGCGGCTCCGATGGATTGGGAAGATCAAAGCGGGCATCCGAATCGGCCAATGGTCAGCGTCAGTTGGTTCGATGCGGAGGCTTATTGCAAATGGGCCGGAGTCCGTTTGCCTACCGAAGCTGAATGGGAGCGTGCCGCGAGGGGAGCTGAGGGACGGCGACACGCGTGGAGTGACGATCCGCCGAACCCGGAGCTGGCAAACTATCGCGAAGCAGAGATCCTCGCCGCAAGCCCCGTCGGGTTGTTCCCGCGCGGCTCGACTCCGGAGGGAATCGCCGATATGAGCGGCAATGTATGGGAATGGGTTTCCGATTGGTACGGCGCAAAGTACTATGCAGTCTCTGAGAGAAGAAATCCAAAGGGGCCGATGTCCGGCGAGTACCGGGGAGTGCGGGGCGGTTAGTGGGTCAACGATTCGACGGCTCTTCGCGCGGCTCTCCGCCTCTGGAATCGACCTGGCGGCAGGCTCGATTTCATCGGGTTCCGTTGTGTCCGGGAAGTATTTTCTTGATTCTTTTTGCTTTTCGCTTTACCGGCGAAGCCGGCCGAAAAATTTTCTAAGGAGAGTCTCTGCCAACCAAGCCTGATGACGGTGCGCCCGTTGTAGTGGGCAAGGCCTACGATTTCGCGTGGTGGCTTCTGCCTAAGGTGGAGACGTTCCCCCGATCACACCGGTTCACCATCGGCGAGCGGCGGAGCGGCCACGGGCCTGGAAAGGGCCTGGACGAAGCAGTCGAGTGAAAAGCGGAAGTGGCTCAGAGGAATGGGATTTGGGTTGAGCGGGATCGAGCGGATGGCGTTTGACTGGCTCTTTTGACACAGCCGCCGGATCGACGGTACAGCATCGCTGCCGGGCCGCGCAAGCCGCGGCCTATCCTGATTAAGTTTGCCTTCCGGCATCATCGCGGAATTTTGGCGATGCCGCGGCACAGCGCGAGCCGCTTGGAAGTATAATGGCCGTGCTAAAAACCAAATGAAAGGGGCTATTTTCTTTCAATTATAGCCTGGGATTGAGCACCTTGGTGTATTGTGGCTGTACTGCGCGACGGTGCAGGTTGAACCGCACCCTCCGCAAGAAGCTGTAGACTAATCGTAGTCAGGGAAACCAAAATGAAAGTCCGAGGAGAAAGGAACATGCACCGAACAACGATTCAGGCTCCCCCTAGCGTACGCCATATTTTCCGATGGGCGTGGTTAGTTCCCCTTTTCGTGCTGCCTATCCATGCCGATGTGGTGGTTGACACATATCAATCGGGTTCCAACGTCGTCTCATCCTATTCCGGCACCATAGATCTCACCGGCCTGACGCCTAATGGCACCGACGGCATCACTCCTGCCTACATATGGGGAGCCGATGCGACGGAGGTATTCGGACCCACAGTCGGGGGCGAACCCGTGTATCTTGGCATCGTTGGTCCGACAGATTTCGGCGACGGCGCGGCTACGGAAGCCTCGAGCTCAACCGGCGACACATTCGGATACGGTGGGTTGGCTCAAGATTTACTCCTCCCCACCGGCTACGTCAGCGGGACATTCCTCTCCGGGACGGATACCTGGGACGATACGACCCTCGCCGGTTTAGGGCTAACACCCGGCACCTACACCTACACCTGGGGCACCGGAGCCGACGGTTCGTTCACGGTCGATGTTGGTACTGCGTCAGTGCCCGAACCTTCCACGCTGGGCCTCATTTCTCTGGTTGTCCTCGCCATGGCGTTCGCTCTGCTGCGCTATCGCCTGGGCCGGGAAAGCTGAACACCATGTACGGGGCTAGCATTCCCTAGCGGCCCGCGGCTGAAGTCCGCATTCGGGAGGGCAGGCGAAACCGCCTGCCCCACCACGCAACATCACCAGTCTTGCAACTCCGGGACTTTTTCGCCTCTGAATGTGTGTCCCCACCGGTGCGTTCCTACGAAAATTCAGCAGGCGCAGACGGCTGCTGAATCAGCGATTTAACGTCCGCGGAGGTCGTATGTTTGCAAATAATTCCGCGCTCGGCGCATTTGCAGGGCCGGCCCCGTTTCCTGTGTGGGATTGGTGATGTCGGGCCCTCGTGCACCGGTGTGGGAGAAGGCGGCTCGTCGGGAACCGGCGGCGGCGCGATGGGCCTGAGTTCGGCGTAATAGCCCAGCTTTGATAATCGGTGTACTAAGCGGGCGACTACTTTCGGTTTGTTCTGCCGGTCGTAATAGTCTCCGCCCAGTTCGATGTAGGGCTCGGCCCGGCTGAGCATCTGATAGACCACCGTGATCAGGTGATGCGCTAGCGCCATGACCGCCTTGGGCGATCCCTTACGCACCGACATCCGCCGGTAGAACGCGGAGAGGAAGGTGTCTTTGGTGTGCGCCGCAGCCCATGCCGACTGGCACATGGCTCGCTTCACATAACGGTTCGCCTTGCGTGTCCGTCCGCTCATCCGCTTGCCGGCACTCTCGCGGTTGCCCGGACACAGCCCGGCCCAACTGGCAAGATGACGGGCGTCGGGAAAAACGCTCATGTCCACTCCAATCTCAGCCACGATCGTCCAGGCCGTCTTGCGTTCCACACCGGGAATCGTAACCAGCCGCCGGATCTGCTCTTCAAAGGGAGCCACGCGCCGCTCAATCTCCTGTTCCAGCGTCACCACCTGCGCTTCCAGCCACTCCACCTGCCGCAGTTCCTGGTCGAGCAACCACCGCTGATCGTCTGTGAAGGTACCTTCCAGCGCCCGTTCCAGGTCCCTTCTCTTGCCGCGCAAGGTTCCACGCGCATAGTCGGCCATCCAGCCGGGATCGCGCTTGCCTTCCACGATCGCCTTCAGCATCCGGCGGCCCGATACTCCAAACAGGTCGGTGGCGACTGAGGACACTTTGATGTTGCCTGTCTGGCATAACTGCTCGATCCGGTTCTTCGCCCGGTTCAGGTCTTCGAGCACATTGACTCGCTGGCGGGTCAGATCCCGGAGTTCCCGGATCGGCCGGGCTGGCACCCAACTGTTCCTGAGCTTGCCGCTCTCCAGCAGTCCGGCGATCCACAGCGCATCTTTGGGATCGGTCTTGTAACCGTTCAGCCCCTTGATGTGCTGGGGATTGACCAGTATGAACTGCGCGAACCCGCCTTCCAGCACGTTCCACAGAGGCCGCCAGTACTGGCCCGTCGACTCCATGGCGACGTCGGTCACCTGGCAGTTCTTCAGCCATGCCCGCATCTGCCTGAGATCCCGCGTATACGTGCGGAACTTCCTTCTCTTGATTTCCAGCTGCGGCTGCTCCGCCGGAGGCAGCACACACACGGTGACGCTGTTCTTATGGACGTCAATGCCACAACAGCGTCGATGTTTTCCTTTCACAACAGGCTCCTTCCGATCGCCGAGCGAAGGGCGCCTGGATGGGTAAAGACATTCCTACACGTGTTCACCGCCGCACAGCGGAGACGACAAAGTCTGGTTCCAGAAATCGCGTCCTGACCAGGTTCACAAACGGGCTTGAGAAAGCACCAACTGAAAGCCGGCCTCTGATTCGCAGGGGATCTGATTCCATCCTGCCAAACCTGTCAAGCACCGGCCCCATTTTCATCCACCTCGGTGGACGCGCGAAGCGCGTCGTAGCGGGTCACGGCCTTGGCGGCCCGCGTTTCCCGAGCCGTGACCGGAGGGTGCGGTTTTAGCGGCTAGTCTCGCATGGCGGGGCGCAATTCGAGGCCTAGTGAATCCTCCAAAGCAGCGCCGGCGCGGAAGAGCGTTCCTTCCCGGCCCGGTGCGGCTACCAATTGCAGGCCGATCGGGAGTTTCGCGTCCGAAAACCCGCACGGTACCGCCAACGCAGGCCAGCCCAGGACGTTGAAAGGCCGCACCAGACGTGTACTGCCGATACGCACGTCTTCTTCGATGGAACCCGCCTGGGCCGAGCCGCCGAAACGGATCACCGCGTCGCCGATCTTGGGAGCCGTGGTGGGCGTGACGGGGCAAAGCAGACAGTCGATTCCATCCCAAAGCTTCGCAAGCCGCTTCGATACCACGCGCCTCCGGCGCTGCGTGTCGATATACTCCGTGGCGGGAACTTCGCAGCCCCGCTCCAGCGCCGCGCGCACATCCTCGCCGAAATCGCCCGGCCGATCCAGCAGCTGAGCCTTCCAGATACTGGAGGCTTCGGAGAAAAGAATCAACCGGCCGAGGGAGTTGAGAGTATCCATATCGGGGAGGTGCACCTCCAACATGCGCGCGCCCAGCGCGGCCATGGTTTGCACGGCGTGACGGATGGAACTGGTGATTTCCGGTTCCAACCGGTCAAAGAAGAAGTTGGCGGGAACGCCGATGCGCAGGCCGGCTACGTCAGCTTGCGTCGACGGCGCTGGCGCCTCGCCAGCCATCGCACGAAAGCACGCCTCCGCGTCTCGCACGGTGCGGGCAAGCGGACCCACATGGTCCAGAGTCAGGCCCAAAGGCATCACGCCGCGCCGGCTCAATCGGCGATAGGTTGGCTTCAGGCCGACCACGCCGCAGAACGCCGCCGGCACACGAATCGAGCCGCCTGTATCCGTGCCGCTGGCGGCGAAAACCAGATCCGCAGCGACCGCGGCAGCCGAGCCTCCGCTCGATCCACCTGGAATACGGTCTAAATCCCAGGGATTGTGAACCGCGCCGAAATGGGGATTATTCGAGGTGATCCCGTAGCACAGCTCATGCAAATTGGTCTTGCCCAGCATGACTGCGCCCGCTCGATCAAGCTGTTCCACGATCTCCGCATCGTGATCCGGCACGCGGTTGGCGAGGAGCTTCGATCCGCCGGTGGTGCGAACGCCCTTGGTCGAAAAGCAATCTTTGTGGGCGATGGGAATGCCGTGCAAGGGGCCGCGATCGATGCCGCTGACTAGTTCCTGATCGAGAGCAGTGGCGCGGGCCCGGGCGAAATCCGCCGTCACAGTCAAAAAAGCGTTCAGGGCGGGGTTCAGGCGCGCGATCCGGTCGAGGGCATGAGTGGTCAACTCGACCGATGAGAGTTTGCGGTTTCTCAGGGAGCGGGCGGCTTCAAGCAGGGTCAATGGTTCAATATACAATTGAAGTAGTGCTGGCTGCTGGAGGCC
Source organism: Bryobacteraceae bacterium (assembly GCA_036489835.1). GTDB lineage: Bacteria > Acidobacteriota > Terriglobia > Bryobacterales > Bryobacteraceae > Palsa-187. The sequence goes on from DASXEY010000066.1 coordinate 76,019, forward strand.
GGTGAAGAATGAAGCCAGGAAGGTGATCTATGCGTGCATCCGGAATGGTTCTGGTAAGTTTGTTCGTCTTTGGAGGAGGGGCGGCGCGAGCCGTGGACCAGCCGCAACTCTCCTCCGACCGCATTGAGGACATCATTCAGAAGTTCGCAGCCAAGGAGTCCGAATTCGCCAAGGCTCGCGAAGCTTACACGTATCGCCAGACCGCCCGCATACAGACGCTGGATGACGGGGGCAAGTGGGAGACGGACTCTGACATCGTGTTCGACAGCGAGGGCAAACGCACGGAACACGTGGTGTTTTCCCCGGTCTCCACACTGGAGTTGGTGACGCTGACTCCGGAGGACATGGAGGATCTGCGCAACACGCAGCCTTTCGTTCTGACCTCCGCCGACCTCCCGAAATATTACGTACGCTACCTGGGCAAGCAGGCGGTGGACGAAATCACCTGCTACGTCTTCGCCGTGAAACCCAAGAAGCCGGAGCCGGGGCAGCGCTACTTCGAGGGCGAGGTCTGGGTGGACGACCACGACCTGCAGATCGTGAAATCCTATGGCCGCGGCATGGGGGCGAATAAGAAAAAGGGCAAGGAAGATTATCCCAAGTTTGAGACGTATCGCGAGCAAATTGACGGCAAATATTGGTTCCCCACCTACACCACCGCCAATTCTGTCCTGCATTTCAAGGAAAACGATGTGCGCTTGAAGGAAACCGTCCGGTACGAGAACTATAAGCAATTCAAGGCTCAATCCACGATTACTTTCTCGCCGGAGGACCCCAAAGACCAGCCTAAGGACGCCGCTCCGGCCAAAAAGCCGTAGGCTGATCTCGGCGAAACACCCTAAACTCCGCATCAGACTCCGCCGATAGCCTATACAAGCAGGCTTATGACGGTAACCGTGTCCGCCCATCAGGAGATCGAGAACCTAAAAAGCACCTTTCTCTCCAGCCTGAATCACGAGATCCGCACACCCTTGGCGGGCATCATGGGGATGGCGGATTTACTGCTCGAAACCAACCTGGACGAAGAGCAGCGCGAGTATGTGACCGCCGCGCGAATGTGCGCCGAGAACCTGTTCGAAATTCTGAACGCTACCCTGGAATACTCGGCGCTGGAAGCCGGGCGGATCAGTTTGGACGATAGCGAATTCAGCTTGCGGGAAATGCTGAATGCGGCGCTGGCGCAACATCAGGCCAAGGCTCTGGCGAAGAATCTTCCGCTCTTGCTGCTGCTGGATCCCAGGCTGCCGGAAACGATGCTGGGAGATGCGCCGCGGCTTCGGGAATTGCTGGGTCACTTGATCGCAAATGCGATCAAATTCACGCCCACGGGCAAAGTGGAAGTGCGTGTCCGGGCGGAGGCGACGGATCTACCGGGCGAGCCTCTTTCGGGCGGGCGAATTTCACAGAAGGTCTGGCTGGTGATGGAAGTCCGCGACACTGGAATCGGCATATCCACGGAGCAGATCGACTCCATTTTTCAGTCGTTTCAACAGGGCGAAAGCGGCCTGTCGCGAAGCTATCCGGGCTTGGGTCTGGGCCTGGCGCTGGCGCGCAAACTGGCGACGGTGATGGGGGGCGAGATCAAGGTGGAAAGCCAGCCGGGCTCGGGTTCATGCTTCACTGCCCGATTACCGCTGCGCACCGCGGTTGCCGACCGGGGCCGCGGAGGATTGGGTCAGGGAACGTCCGGGCCGATGATCCTGGCGGTGGACGACAACCTGGTGGGTCTGACGATTTTGCGGCATGCATTGCAGCGAAATGGCATGCAGGTGGATTGCGCGGCCAGCGGTCTGGAAGCGCTGGAGGCGGCTTCGCGCCGCCATTACGATCTGATATTGATGGATCTGCAAATGCCCCAGATGAACGGCCTGACCGCCGCGGTCGAGTTGCGCAAGGTGGCGGGATATGAGGGCGTACCGATTCTCGCGCTGACCGCGAATTTCTCCGACGAAGTCCGCGAACAATGCCTCGCTCATGGGATGCAGGCATTCCTGTCCAAACCGGTGGAGGCTAGCGAGCTGATGGCGGCGGTTTCGCGGCATCTGAAGCGCTGACTTCTGGTACGAACGCGCCGTCTCGGAACCGCCACAGCGGGACTCCTGGAGGGATTTTAGCCGTAGCAAGGTCCTTGCTCAGAACGTAGTGCGGCTTCCCCGACCCAGACATCCATTCAACGCCTGGAATAAACCACCAGGCTTCCTGCTCGCTCAGCAATATTCTGTCAGGATAGGCAAGATAAAACTTCCCTTCCCGCTCCGCGCTGGAGGTCATCTCCACCCATAGCTTGCGTGTCTTGGCGACCCCCGGCAGCAAGATCGCCAGCGTCGCGATCCCAAGCATCCCCTGAACCCGCCGCGTCGTCCATCGAGCCGCGAAGTAAGTTCCGAAGCAGACGAGAATCGTGTGCAGCAGGAAGACGATTCTGTACCAGGGATCCGGTCGTCGAATCATTCCGTAGAGGGGGAAAGACACGGGCAGGATCGCGAGGATCGAGACGATACATAATCCCGCGAAGCACAAGATGGTCCATTGAGCGCGCCGCCTGAGCACGCCATGAATACAGAGCGCAACCGCAATAGCCAGGAGGCAATAACCGCCATAATTCGACGAAATCGTATATGGCAGCTTCGAGAGAAATTTCACATAGGGCCACGGTTTAAGAAGCGGCATGTCGCCGTATCTGAGCCCCGGCCCCAGGACCCAGGTTCGATACACCGCGTAGACGCACGCCATGAGGGTCGTCCCCAGTGCCAAGGCCCGGGCGCGATGCCGCCAGGCAGACACCAGCAGCAGGGCCGGCACCACCGGCGCGTAGATTTCCTTGTACAGCATCGCGATCAAGGCAGATAAAAGAACGGCTGGGATCGCCCACGGCCGGTCTTGGAAACGCTCCGCCAAATAGAGTGACAGGAAGCTAAAAAGCAATCCTTCCAAATAATGCCGTGTGGCAAGAAACTGCACCACCACTGCTGTTGCGGGAAGGAGAGCCCAAAGGGCGCTCCCGGCGAACGCAGCTATCTTGTTCCCTTGAAGCAACTGCGATAGAAGAAGATACAGAAGCAGGAGCGTGAGCAGGAAACTGCCGGCCTGGTGAGCGTAAGCGAATCGCGGCGAGAAACCTGCCAGCTTGATATCCACCCAATACGACACAAGCTGCAATGGGACCAAGGCCGCACCTCCCGTGAAGTGCCGCAGCAGGTTCGGATCGGTAAAGATCGTCCCGGGATTGTGAATCGTCGCTGTGTAGGCGAAAAGGGACGGGTCGTCTTCGAACCACCATCGCGACGCCAATCCCAGATAAAGGCTCGAATAAACCGACCCGAACGCCAAGAGAGCCAGTACAAACCACAGCGTCGAACCCCTTGCCGCCAACCGCAACTGGACTCTCCTCTGGGGCAGTTCTCCGCAACAGGATAGCAAGCTCGCGGGCTCATCTTCCTGGCGGGGCTTACTCGCATGGCTGCAGCCTGCTACGCTTGTTAATTCAAACAATGGCTGATAAAAAGCTGCAAGTCATCCCCCTCGGCGGCCTGGGCGAGTTCGGGATGAACTCGATGGCCCTGCGCTACGGGGATGACATTATCGTAATCGACGCCGGGATGATGTTCCCGGACGCTGAACTGATGGGCGTGGACATCGTCACGCCCGACTTCGCCTATCTCGAGCAGAATTCCGCGCACGTCCGCGGCCTGGTCCTGACCCACGGCCATGAGGATCACATCGGCGGAATCCCGTTTTTGTTGGCGCAACTTTCGATCCCGGTCTACGGCACCGCGTTCACGCTGGCATTGGTCGAGCGGCGCCTCGAAGAGCACGAAATGCTGGATGAGGCGGATCTGCGGACCGTTAAGCCCGGGGACCGTGTGGAACTGGGTCCGTTTTCGATCGAGTTCATCCACGTCACGCACTCCATCGTGAGCTCGGTAGCGCTGGCCATCACTACGCCTTTGGGAGTCGTGATTCACACTGGCGATTACAAAGTCGATCCCACGCCGACCGATAACAATCTGTTCGACCTGCACACCTTGGCCGCGTATGGCAAGCGCGGCGTGCTGCTGCTGATGTCGGATTCGACCAACGTCGACCGTCCAGGCTACACCGAAAGCGAACGCGCCGTCGGACCGCGTCTCGAAGACCTGTTCGTCCGGTCACCTCGAAGAATCGTCATCTCCTGTTTCAGCTCCTCGATTCACCGCCTGCAGCAGATTCTGGATCTGGCTTCGGAATACGGGCGCAAAGTGGTGTTCCTGGGACGCAGCATGCTGAACGTCACCGAGATCGCACACGATCTGGGCCTGCTCAGCATCCCGAACGGAGTGCTGTTGCGGCCTCAAGATGCGATGCAGATCGCGCCCAGCAAGATGGTCGCGATCGTCTCCGGAACCCAGGGCGAGCCGATGTCGGCAATGTCGCGTGTGGCCGTCGATAATCACAAGCATCTTTCCATCGAGCCCGGCGACGTGGTGGCACTGAGCGCACGCATCATTCCCGGAAACGAAAAAGCGATCTACCGCATGATCAACCACGTATCGCGGCGCGGAGCCGACGTGGTCTATGGCACCATGAATCCTCCCATCCACGTCTCCGGGCACGGCAGTGCGGAGGAGCTTCGGCTGGTGCTGAACCTGGTTCGTCCGCGCTACTTCGTGCCGCTCCACGGCGAATACCGGCAGATGGCCAAGCACGCTCAGTTAGCCAAGCACTTGAGCCACCTGGGTCTGCAAAAAACGTTCGTACTCGAGTCCGGCGAGACGCTGGAGATCGATTCGGACGGCGCGCGCCGAGGCGAACCGGTTTCGGTGGGGCGCGTGTGCATCGACTCCGGAACTTTGGATGAGGTGGTCGGCGATTTCGTCATCCGCGACCGCCGCCATATGTCCGAAGACGGTTTTGTGCTGCCGATTATCGCCATCAACAAGCAGACCGGCCGCACCGAAGGCTTACCCGAGATCGTCAGCCGCGGGTTCATGTCTTTGGAGGATAGCTCTGCGATATTGCAAGGGGCCCGGCAGGTGGTGCTGAAGACGCTGGAGGTGTCGAGCGTCGAGGAGCGCGGCGATTTGGGCGTGATGCAGGAGAAGATCCGCACGGATCTAAAGCGCTATTTAACGAAGCAGACCCAACGGCGTCCGCTGATCATGCCCGTGATTTTAGAGGTGTGAGTTTAGCGCAACCTGCGACGCCTCCGTCGTGACACATCGGGGGACGGCCCCGATAAAGACGTCGATCTTGACGTCGCCGTCCTTAACAAGCGTGTATCGTGCTGGAGGATCGGCATCTGGATCGCCGATGGGGTAGCAGGTATTCACGACCCTCTCGGTCGGGGCTCCGACCAGGCGTCGGAAGAATCGCCCGAACTTACTTCCGATGAGGACCGTTCTGTGTTTGACCCCGTCTTCGAGGAAGACAAAGTGGTATGACACAAGATACCTTCCCGACTGAAGCGGTGGCAGTGTCCAGGTCTCCAGGTTCCTCCTCGCGGCCTCCGTTAGGATTGGAGACACCGCCGTTGTCGGCTTCAGCCCTGCGTTCGAGACCTCGAAGACCACCTCGCCTCGAATGCGAGCACTGCTTGCGATCGGCGGATAGCGAAACCCCTCGAGGTCTACGACAACCTTCGGCCCCTCCCCCTGCCCCCAAGCGCCAACGCCGCACAGCAGTAAACAGCCGAGTTGTCAAGGCCTCGAACCATTCGATATCAATATACTCTGTGAGGCGACCTTATTACGCTGGTAAGCAGCGCGATCTGGGACGTGTTTGTTTCGACACACCTTGGAACGGTCTCGATGAACACGTCAATCTTGAGATCGCCGTCTTCAACGAGTGTGAATCGTGGCGGAGGATCGGCGGCCGGGTCGCGAGCCGGAGGGCAAGCGTTGACGATCGCCTGAGTCGGAGCACCGACGAGGCGCCGGAGGAATCGGCCGAACCGGCTTCCAATAGGAACCGTCTTCTTTACGAGTCCGTCTCCAATCAGTTCAAAGTGGTAAGACACCAGGTACCGTCCCCTTGGAAGCCGAGGCAGCGTCCAAGTCGCCAGATTGTCCCTCACTGCGGCCGTTAGAAGCGGGGACGCCGTGGCCACCAGTACTGGCGCCGAGTCTGAGATAGCGAAGACAACGTCGCCCCGAATACGAGCACCGCTGGCGATCGGCGGATACCGAAACCCATCGAGGTCTACGACAACCTTCGGGACATCCGCCTGCGGCCAAGCGCCAACGCCGCACAGAAGCAGACAGCCGAGTTGTTGAACGCCCCGAACCATTCGATATCAATATACCCTGCGCGCCAGCTCAATCACACAAGTAGCGTCGTCACGTCGTATGCCCTCAAAATCGGATCGCTGGTGACCAGCGTCAGGGATTCTATCCGCGCTTGCGCGACCAACATGCGGCCGAAGGGATCGCGATGATGGAGCGGCAGAGTGGCGACCGCCATGGCGTGTGGAATCGAGATGGGAAGCGGGTGGAATTGGTTTTGAAGCAATTGCTGCTCGAGGCTCCGGGGGAAATCCAACTTGCCCAGCGATGATTTAATGGCGATCTCCCAGGCGGTCGCGGCGCTGACATAAACGCTCGGGCTCTCGGCAATAGCGGCACGGGCCGGCAGTCTAAGCCGGCTACTTCCGGCGAGCCACCACAGGAGAACGTGGGTGTCGAGTAGAAGGCTCAATGGACTCACCATAGAACAGCGCTTCAATCTCCCTGTCGGCGTCGTCAAAACCAGGCCTGATCTTGATCAGGCCCTTCATGCTTCCCGGCCGGCGCGAAGGCTTGGCCGGCTCCGTGTATTGCACCAAGCGCGCAACCGGCTTTCCGGCTTTGCCTATGATGATCTCCTCACCGGCGGCGGCGCGTTCGACCAGTTTCGAAAAATGAGTCTTGGCCTCGTGAATATTGGTCACCTGCATGACTAGACTAAGTTTAGTCTATCTGGGAGTGGAAACCAACTATACTGGCGAAAGCATGTTGATCCTGCTCCTGCCCGCGAGCGTCGCCGCTTGGACCTGGGCGCAGGTGGCTGGCTGCGGCATTCGAGGCGCGTTCCTCCGGTCGCTGCTGATCTGTTGGGCGGCCTGCGTAGCCATGACGGAAACTCTTTCGCCATTTCACGCCCTTACTCGATCGGGCGTAGCCGTCGGTTGGATCCTGGTGATTCTCGCCGGGGCTCCGTTCTGGCGCGGCAAGATTCCACAAATCCGGCTCGGTTGGATCGACGGACTGTATGTGGCGGCCATTGCAGCGATCCTCGCAGTCACCGCCTTCACAGCATGGGTCGGCGCTCCCAACAGCGCCGATGCGATGGCCTACCACCTGCCCCGGGTCATTTACTGGATGGAGGAGCGCAGCGTGGCGTTCTTCCCGACCCCATATTTGAACCAGATCATGCTCCAGCCCTTCGCCGAATACGGAATGCTGCACACCTATCTGCTCTCAGGCAGCGATCGCTTTATCAATCTCGTTCAATTCGCTGGGTTTGCGGGGAGCATCGCAGCCGTCACCAAAATTGCCGAGGCGCTGGGGCTCAACAGGCGCGCACAACTGGTCGCGGGGCTGGTTTGCGCGACGCTGCCCAACGCGATTTTGCAGGCCTCCGGAGCGAAGAACGATTGCGTCCTGGCGTTCTGGCTGGCAGCGATGACGTATTTCGCCGCGCGCCGGCAAATCCTGTTCTTGGGATTGGCGCTAGGCCTCGCTTTAGGAACCAAGGCGACCGCCTATCTGTTCGCGCCGCCGATGCTCCTGTGCGCGTGGCTGGCCTCGGGCCGTAGCCCGCGCGTCAAACCATCTGCGATTGCCGCCGTGGCCATGGTGGTGCTCGCGCTCAATGGCCCACAGTACTTTCGGAATTACCAATTGAGCGGGTCCATCCTGGGATTCGATTCCGCACAAGGCGACGGCTTCTTCCGTTGGAGGAACGAAAAATTAGGCTGGAAACCGGTGGTTTCGAATGCCTTGCGGAATCTTTCCGATCAATTGGGAGCGCGAAGTGAACGCTGGAATAATTCCGTGTATGAGGCCGTGGTGAAGGCGCATCGTGCTTTTGCCCTGGATCCCCAGGATCCTTCCACCACCTGGCGATGGACGCACTACGGCCCTCCCAGGAACACAAATCAAGAGGCGGATGCGAATAATCGCTGGCATCTGTTGCTGGCCGCCATCGCGATCGCCGTGGCCGGATTGAAGCGAGACCGGCGTGGGCTCCTTTGGCGAAACTCGCCCAAAACGGAGCGCGGCGCGAAGCAGTTTCTGATCGCCCTGGATGAGCGTGCCGCGCCCTTTGCGCTCTATACCGCTGGCCTCGCGGGAGGATTTCTCGCGTTCTGTTTCTATCTGAAGTGGCAGCCTTTTTTCGCGCGCCTGGAGCTGCCTTTGTTCGTCCTGTGCGCCCCCTTAATCGCCTGGCTCTTGAGCGGAGCCGTGCTGCCGCAGGCAGCGGTGTGCCTATTCCTGCTGAGCGGCGTCCGCCATCCGCTCTTCGACAACTGGACTCGACCCCTGCGCGGCCCGAACAGCGTCCTTCACGAACCCCGAAATCTCCAGTACTTCAACGACATGGCGCAATTTAACAATCGCGATTCTTATTTCGCAGCAGTGGACCGGATCGCTGCGACCGGTTGCGAAGTGGTGGGAATCGACGCCAGCATGAATCAGCTTGAATATCCGCTTCAGGCGCTCCTGCTCCAGAAGAATCCTCGGATTCGTTTCGTTCATGTGAACGTGGTAAACGCGTCGCGCCGGTATCTTCATAAAGACGATCGCCAGCCTTGCACGGTGGTCCAGTTGAGATGATTGCCGCGCTCGGGGCACTAGCTTGCTTACCACCTTATGGGAGGCAGGCTCCTCAGATCGATTGTCGTATTCGCGTTTGCGCCAGCGGCCTCCCTTGCTCAAACCGGTGTGGATCAACCCGCCGCGAATCAAGCTGCTGCGAATCTGGCGTACGCGGCCCTTCGATTCAGGGATTACGATCGGGCCATCGTAGATTTTAAGCAGGCCGTTGACCAGGCGCCTAAGCGAGTGGATATTCGCAAGGATCTGGGCTACACGCTACTGAAAACGGGCGAGACCGAGGCGGCCCGGATTCAGTTCGCCGAAGCAATGCGGCTCGATCCAAAGGACGATCAGGCTGCGCTTGAATACGCGTTCCTGTGTTATGAGACCAGGCAGCCGGTGGAAGCGCGCCGCACCTTCGATCGATTGCGCAACGCCGCCGGCTCGCCGCCGGATGTGAAGAAGACTGCCTCCGAGGCGTTCGAGAACATCGACAAGCCGTTGCGCGAAGGAATTGCACGCTGGCAGCAGGCGCTTCAGCTTGCCCCTGACAACTTCAGCGCACATGAGGAACTGGCTCGGCTGGCCGAGCAGCGTGACGATCTGGCGGTCGCCGCAGAGCATTACGAGCGCGCCTGGCGGCTGAAGATCGATCGTCGTGATTTGCTGATCGACTTGGCCAGGATCTGGAAGGAGATGAATCGTGAAGAGGACGCCAACGCGGCACTGATAGCCGCTTGGCGGGGCGGGACCCCGAGGGTCTCTGAGGAGGCCCGCGACCTGCTGCCCGGCCGCTACCCGTTTCTTTCCGAGTTCCAGAAGGCGCTGGCGCTCGACCCCTCTAACGTGCCCTTACAAAAAGATGTTGCCTATCAGAAAGGAGAGCCGGAGCCCGCCACTGGGCAAGTTGCCTCGACTCCGGTTCTGCAATCCCGGCCGGAGCAATCCCGGGCGGCCGAGGCAGCCAAGGCTCTGGGCTTTACCAGCCTCGAAAAAGGCTACCTGACCGACGCCGTGAAATATCTCCAGTTAGCGCAAGAAGCCGCTCCCCAGGATTTCGAGGTGATGCTAAAGCTGGGTTGGGCGTTCAACATGCTCAAGGACGATGAGACCGCGCTGCACTGGTTTGAGCTGGCACGGCACAGCCCGGATCCCGAGATCGCCCTGGAGGCTTCGCGAGCATACCGCAATCTGGCTCCATCGCTGGAGCTTTTTCGCACGACGGTGTGGGCGTACCCGATGTACTCCTCGCGCTGGGAGGATTTGTTCGGATATGCGCAGGCGAAGACCGAACTCCGGTTGCGGCGCATGCCGTTCCTGCATCCGTATGTCTCGGTGCGGCTCTTGGGCGATGTACGCGGAGAAATCAACGCCGCATTCGGTCCGGAATATCTTTCGGAGCGTAGCGTCATCTTCGCGGGCGGCCTGGCGACTCAACCCTGGCATGGCGCGACCGGCTGGTTCGAGGCTGGCGAGGCGCTGATCTACGAAGAGACGCCCACAGAGCGGCGGCGCTGGATGCGGGATTATCGCGGCGGCGTCTCCTACGCCAAAGGCTTCGGCAATCTGCTGACGAAAGGCTCTCATGGAAAGTTCGCGGAGACCAATATGGACGGAGTTTTCATCAGCCGGTTCTCGGACGATTCCATGCTGTATTCGCAAAACCGCGCCGGCTACACCTTGCGATCGGCCGAAGGCGCCGGCGGCATGCATGCGCAAGTCTTGTGGAACGCCAACTTGACCGCGGATGCGAAACGTCAATACTGGGCCAACTATGTGGAGACCGGCCCGGGAGTGCGCGTCCGCTTCGCGAACTCGCCCGTGCTGTTTTCGGCGAGCCTGTTGCGCGGAGCCTATCTATTAAACGAGTTCAATCCGCGCCGGCCGAATTATACGGAGCTAAGAGTAGGAGTATGGTATGCGTTTACGCGGTAGAGTTCCCAAGCTCGGCGCATTCCTCTTGTTAGCCCGGACCGTCTTTTCCGGGACGCTCCACTACGATGTGGCGGCGAATGCTTCCGGATCCTGGCCCGCGATTCTCTCTTCCATCGGCCTGACGGCGGGCAAGGACGGCGTCGTGGTCGCGGCCCCGGAGCCGCCTGCGGAAGGCTGGCCGGTGCACGTCGAGCACGGTACGATTTTGATTGTGCAAGGCGAGTCGCCCACGGCGTCCGGCTTCGGATTCCACGCGACCTCGAAGCACGTGACGGTTCGCAGCGTCGAAGACACTCGCGCGCCGAAACTGGAGATCGTCTGGGAACAGGCTCTGGATCTGCCCGTGTTCGAAATGCCCAAGGACGCGCAAGTGTTCGCGCGGGAGCGGCGGGAAGGCGCGCCCTTGATGGCGGGATTCCGCAGTGGTCAAGGTGCGGTGCTGTGGATTGCCGCGCCGCCGGGCGCGCACGGCTACGAACGTTTTCCCTATCTTCCTCAAGCTCTGGCGGACCTGGGGCTCGCTGCGCCGTTCCACGCCCAGGATCTGTGGGCTTTCTTCGATTCCTCCTATCGCGCGCATGTCGACATCGATTACTTCGCCCCTAAGTGGAAGGCCGCGGGAATCGCCGCGCTCCACGTAGCCGCGTGGCACTACTGGGAGCGCGATCCACAAGGCGACGCATACCTGCGCCATTTGATCGAAGCTTGCCATCGAAACGGAATCCTGGTCTACGCCTGGATTGAGCTGCCGCACGTCAGCGCGGCGTTCTGGGATCAGCATCCGGAATGGCGCGAGAAGACCGCCCTGCTTCAGGACGCTCAACTGGATTGGCGCAAGCTGATGAACCTGACCAATCGGCAGGCGTTCCAGGCCGTTTCCGAGGGTTTGAGCGACCTGGCCAGCCGCTTCGATTGGGACGGAATGAATCTGGCGGAGTTGTACTTTGAATCGCTCGAAGGCTATGACAATCCGGCTCGGCTGACGCCCATGAACGATGATGTGCGAGCGGAGTTCCGCAAAACCGGGGGCTTCGATCCGCACGATCTGTTCGACCCCACTTCTCCGCGTAATCTTTCGACCAACACAGCCGGCCTGAAACAGTTTCTCGACTTCCGTGCGGATCTGGCAGCGCGCCAGCAAGCCGAATGGATCGCGCAGGCCGAGCAGCTTCGCAAAGCCAAGCCCTATCTGGACCTGACGCTGACGCATGTCGACGACCGCTTCGATCCCAGCATGCGGGATAAGATCGGCGCTGACGTTTCGCGAACGCTGCCGCTGCTCGCCTCGCATGACTTCACGTTTTTGATCGAGGATCCGGCAACCGTCTGGAATCTTGGTTCGCAGCGCTATGCCCAAATCGCCGCGCGCTATAAGCCGCTGACCAAACAGCAGGACAAACTGGCCATCGACATCAATGTGGTGGAGCGCTATCAGGACGTCTATCCCACCAAACAGCAGACCGGCGTGGAGCTATTCCAACTGGTGCATCAAGCCGCGCTCAATTTTACACGCGTGGCGCTGTATTTCGAAAACTCGATTCTGCCTGCGGATTGGGGGCTTCTGGGAGCCTCTGCGGCGCCAATCGAGCGCGTGGAGCAAACCGGCTCGAAACTGACGATCCAATCGCGGCGCGCGACCGGCGTGAACTGGCAAGGACCTGTCATGGTGGATGGCAAGCTGTGGCCCGTGACCGACGGATCGACGGTGTGGCTACCGGCCGGGACGCACTCGGTCGAGCCGTCTCCAGACCTGCCGCCACTGCGCATCACTGCTCTTAACGCCGAGCTCAAATCCGCCGCCGCGACGGCTACCAGCGTCGAATTTGCCTATCGCAGTTCCGCGCGGGCGCTAGCCTCGCTCGACCAAATCCCTGCACACGTTTCAATCGATGGTGTTGAGATTCAGCCGCACTTCGAGGGGCAAGTTCTGCTGCTGCCTCGGGGCCAGCACCTGGTGACGCTTACGCGCTAACACGTTTCAAAGGGCCGCCCTGTCTCGTCGTGGTAGACTCCGAGTCGCGACGATGTTGAGGTTTTGTCTCAAATGGTTACTGATTGGCGCGGCAGTCCCGATTTTCTTTTACCCTCCCCTGTTCTTCGGTGAGCCAGGCCTCTCCGGACGGTTCCTTTTGGTCTTCGTGGTTTGGCCCACCAGCATAGTCATGCTGGGCGATATGCCTGGAATCACAGCGCTGGGGGCGGCGCTCTTGATCGGAATCTCCGCTGCCATCAACGGTCTTCTTTACGCCGCCGTCGGCGCAGCCATCCACTTTAGCGTTGCGGAAAATAGGAGGACGGGAGTCACCTTGGGTGTCACAGGCGCACTGCTGTTGCTTTCCGGGGCGATCTGGCTCCTGGGTCTCCGAGCCAGGAACCACGGGCAAGTGATCGTTTGGCTCTGCGGCGGAATCACTTTGACTGCAGGAGGAGTGGGCCTTTTGTTGACGGCTAGGCGGCGAACCTTGTCGCGTTAGGCGATAATACGTCCTAAGTGCAGCTAACCCCTCTCGACTGGGCCGTCGTCGCGCTGTACTTCGCCTTCAACCTCGGCGTGGGTCTGTACTACCGAGCGCGCGCCGAATCGAGCGTCGACGAATTCTTTCTCTCGGGCCGCGACGTGCCTTGGTGGCTCGCCGGAACCTCCATGGTCGCGGCCACCTTTGCGGCCGACACTCCGCTCGCGGTCACAGGCATGGTCGCCGTGGGAGGTATCGCAGGCAACTGGCTATGGTGGTGTTTCGCCGCCAGCGGCATGCTCACCGTATTCTTCTACGCCCGCCTGTGGAGGCGTTCCGGCGTCATGACCGACATCGAATTCGCGGAGATCCGCTATGCCGGCAAGCCCGCGGCCTTTCTGCGCGGCTTCCGGGCGCTCTACCTCGGCATTCCGATCAACTGCATCATTCTCGGCTGGGTCAACAAAGCCATGGTCGACATCCTCTCGCTGACGCTGGGCGTCACCGAACGCCAGGCGCTGTTGATCGTCCTGGGCATCATCGCCGTAACGGCTTCCATCTCGACGCTCTCCGGATTGTGGGGCGTTCTCGTAACCGACGTATTTCAATTCGTCGTCAAGATGGGCATGGTGATCGCGCTGGCAGTGTACGCGGTGCGCGCGGTGGGTGGCATCGAGGCAATGAAACAGAAGCTGGAGTTGCTCGACGCACACCGCGGGAATCAAGGATCGGTCCTCAGCTTCGTTCCCGACCTCAACTCCGCGTGGATGCCGCTGATCGCCTTCCTGGTCTACATTTCGCTCAACTGGTGGGCCACCTGGTATCCCGGCGCCGAACCCGGCGGCGGAGGCTACGTCGCCCAACGCATGCTGTGTGCCCGCGATGAGAGACACTCCCTGCTGGCGACACTATGGTTCAACGTGGCTCACTATGCGGTGCGGCCGTGGCCGTGGATTCTGGTGGCTCTGTCGTCACTGATCTTGTTTCCGGGGCTCGCCAAGCCGGAGACAGGCTACGTTCGGGTCATGATTCTGGTGCTGCCGCCGTCGCTCCGAGGCCTGATGATCGCCGCCTTCGCGGCTGCGTACATGTCGACGATCGCCACGCAGCTCAACTGGGGCGCCAGCTATCTGGTCAACGATTTCTACCGCCGCTTCGTCGTCCGCGACGCCCCTCAGAAACACTACGTGCGGGCTTCCATGCTGGCTACCGTGTTCCTGACGCTTGTGTCGGCGGTGGTGACTTCTTATCTCGATTCCATCGCGGGAGCGTGGAAGCTTCTGCTGGTCACCGGCGCGGGCACTGGAGGCGTTTTGTTGCTCCGCTGGTATTGGTGGCGCATCAACGCGTGGAGCGAAGTGTCGGCCATGCTCTCGGCGTTCATTGTCTCGGTGGCGCTGCAAACGCTCTGGCATTTCGATACCGGAAAGCCCACCGATTTCGCGTGGCTCATGATCATTACGGTGGCGATCACCACGGCCGTGTGGCTGACGGTGACGTTCCTGACAGCACCGGAGCCGCAGGAAACCCTGCTCGCGTTTTACCGGCGCACGCGGCCATCCGCGGCGGGCTGGGGGCCCATCGCGCGTCTAGCTCCGGAGGTTCAACCGTCGCGCGACGGTCTGGCGAATCTCCTCGACTGGGCCGCTGGATGTATGCTGATCTACGGAGCACTTTTCGGGACAGGTAAGCTTCTCTTGCACGAAATCATTCCAGGCTTGGCATTGCTGGCGATGGGCGCCGTGGGACTGGCCATCATTTATCGCGATCTTTCACGAAGGGGTTGGCATGCGGTTGCCGATTAGCCTGATTCTATTGGCATCGTCGGTCTTCGGCGGTCCGGTCGACTTCGGCATGGCGGAGTTGAACGCCGCTATCGACGCACGTAATTTTAAATACAAACCCAAGATCCAGGCCGAGCTCGACATTCAGGCGCCCGAAACCTTTCGCATTGAGCCTTACGCTGCGGGAGGAGGGCACATCACCGGCGGCGACCTGCGCGGCCTGATGTATGGATTGCTGGAAGCGGCGGAGCAGATGCGCTCCACCGGCCGCTTGAAGCTGAGCCACGGTGCCCCTGCGCTGGCCCTGCGCGGCATTCGCGTGACAGGGCAACCCGACGCTCCCTGGTTTCCCTCCGACGAGTTCTGGCAGAACTACTTCGCCGGAATGGCTCGCGACCGGTTTAATCGCCTGGAGCTGGTCTTCGAATCCGCGCCTGCGCCGGAGGCCCTGCCCGCACTGCGTTCGATCGCCCAACACGCCGCGCAATATGGCATCGATCTCGCGATCGGGCTCGGCTTCCCTGACACCCAGGTTATCGCGCACCTGCTGGGAAGCTGCCCTTCGGTTCGGATCGTGGTCCTGCACCATCCCGAAGGAATGGCCAACGAACCGGAGCTGCTGCAAATTCTTCACGACGCCGGACGCAGAGTAGTCCTTGAGCTTCCCGACAATCCGGACACCGCAGGTCTCATTGAAGCCGCCGGCCAGCAAGGCGCGCCTCTACGGTTGTTTTCGAGCTTTACCGGCGCGGCTTCGAACCCGCAGCCTCGCGATTCGTACTGGCAGATGGCGGCATCGCAAGGCGCCGACGCGGTGAATACGATCTCGGGTGCAGGCTTTGAAGTCGCGTCGCCCCTCGATGCAGAGCGCAAGCCTGAGCTCGTTTCGATCGCCGCTTGGGGCCGGTCCGGATACGACCGCCCGTTGCCACACTGAGGAGCGACAACCCAAGTCTTCCGACCCGTTAACGGCGATTCGAAAGCCGGGCAGAGCCTCGGCCGAAAGGAAGGTCTCATGGGCCTGCACGCTCACCAGCCCGTCTTGTGAAGGAAAGTAGACTCAGAAGTGCGAAGAGATCAAGCTGCGCTTGCTCGATGCGAGCGGATCCTCTCCACCGATTCCGGAACACCATCGTCCAATGAACGCTACCCGCGCTTTTTCTCTCAACGGTTCCCATGTCTCAAGCGTATTGTCTTGTGAAGTGACGGCCGGAGAGTTAGCACTGACAACTTTCGCGCAAGACGCTAAGGGTAAAGCAGCTGAAAGCAAGCCCGCAAGCGGCGGGCATACGTTCGAAGGGCTGGTAGCAGCCCATGAACGAATGGTCCTGCGGGTTGCGTATCGCCTGCTCGGGCGTTTGGAAGATGCCCAGGATGCCGCACAGGAGGTCTTCCTGAGGTTGTTCCGGAATCAGGACCGGATCGGGGCCGATCCCAAATCGTGGCTTTACCGTGTGACCGTGAACGTGTGCAACGATCATCACCGCCGCCGGAAATCGGCGCTGGAGCTGGTCCCGCGTTCCGAAACCGACCCGGCGCCCGATCCGGAGCGGGCTCTGGCGCTCGAAGAACGCAAACGGCTGGTCACCGAGGGGCTGGCGACTCTGCCGGAGCGCGAGCGCGCCGCCGTGGTTCTGCGCGATATCGAAGGGCTTTCCACAGCCGAGGTCGCGGGCATCCTGGGAGTGGAAGAAGTCACCGTCCGCACTCAGGTGTTCAGCGCCCGGTTGAAGCTCGCCAAGTATGTGAGGAGCCGCCAATGACCTGTCAGGATTGCGAACTGCGCCTTGCCCAAGAGGAGACCGGCGAAGTGGTCGAGCAGCATTTGCGGGAGTGCGCAGCGTGCCGGACGGTATACCAGGATCTGGCGGCCAATGCCTTGGCATTGGATGCGCTGAGAAGCGACGAACTGCCAAAGATTTCGGTGAGGATTCCGCGGCGGAGGCATATGTATCCGTGGGTTGCGGCGGCCGCGGCCGCTTTGTTCGCGTTGGCGCTGCTTGTGCCCCGGATTGCTCAGCGAAAACCAGCCGGATCGACGGCCGTGTCCCAGGTTGTCGAACACCAGGTTCAGCCAACAGATCCGCAGGCACCGCAGGTGCGCGCGCCCGAAGCCGCGAAGGTGGAACCCGCCAGGCTCCGCCCCCAAAAGTTCGAACCCTTGAAGATCAAGATGCTGACGTCCGATCCGGATGTCGTGATTTATTGGTTGATCGAAGACTAAGACCGGCGGCCACGCCGATACACAACCAGAAGAGGAACCCCATGAAGCGAATGATTTGTTTATTTGCGGCCGCGGCCGCGCTGTCCTCCGGCACAATGTCTTGGGGACAGGCCGCCGCTCCACCGTCTGAGCCGTCCGTGAAAAACGTCGAGCTGACCGTTTATCTGCTTTCCGGAGTACAAACGGGAGCCACCGACGATGTTCCCTCGGATCTCGCCGCCACTGTCAAGCAATTACACAGCCTGTTCCCGTACAAAGGATACAAGCTGGCCGAATCGTTCATCCTGCGCGGACGCAGCGCGATGGGTGGACCGCAGTATCAAACCGCGCGGACAGAAGGCGTCCTCCCGGGCTCAGGCCTTCACTACAACTTCAGTTACCAGCGCGTGCGAGTCTCTCCGGAGAAGCCCTATATGGTGCATCTCGATAACCTTCAAATCAGCCTCACAGCGCCTCCGGTTTACGGGCCGGACGGCAAACAGAGAGGCAACTCCACGGTAGCCTCGATCTCCACCGATCTGGACCTTGGCGACGGCCAGAAAACCGTGGTCGGCAAATCCAGCATCAACAGCACCGGCGACGCTCTTATTCTGGTGATCGTGCCCAGGGTAATCGAATAAAGCTGAAACCGTCTTAACCAGGATCTTGCTGGAGATGATAGAATCTTGGGATTGATGCCTCTCGCGCTGGAGCGT
Organism: Bryobacteraceae bacterium; assembly: GCA_036489835.1. Taxonomy (GTDB): domain Bacteria; phylum Acidobacteriota; class Terriglobia; order Bryobacterales; family Bryobacteraceae; genus Palsa-187. The sequence goes on from DASXEY010000066.1 coordinate 93,887, forward strand.
CACGACATTCCGCCTGCCGCCGCGCTGATCACGCTGAACGGAAGACTGCTGCTCGGCCAGGAAAGCGCGAGCCTTGCTGCCCTGGTTCCGGAATTGATTGCCAGCGGACGAAAGAACCTCGTTTTCGACCTGCGGGGCGTCACGCACATCGACTCCACCGGGATCGGCCGCTTCATCGATGCTTACACGCGCCTTTCCAAAGTCGGCGGCAAAATGCGCCTGGCAGGCGCGACCGGAACGGTGCGCGACTCTTTTCATGTAACGCGGCTTGATACCGTGTTCTCTTTCTATACGACGGTCGAAGCCGCGTGTCAGGGCCTGTCCTAGAAATTCTTTTTATGGCCTTGGCCGATCGGCATAGTAACTCCTGACCTATAGGCTGCATCCTCAGATGCAAAGATGCCGCAAACTATGGGGGGCAATAAATAAATGAGGATCGCAGTCTCCACGGAGAGCCAGGACACAGTCAAGGTCGCACTCGCGGGTATTATGAGCGGCGTTGGGTTGGGCGAATTGCGTCGTGAAATCGACCGGGCCCGGCGGATGCGCAAGCGCATTGAGCTGGACTTGGGCGAGGTGACGCTACTGGATCGGCATTGCGTCGCGTTTCTGGCCGAACTGAGCCAGGAGGATGTGACCCTGATCAACTGCCCCGTTTATATCGAACCCTGGATTTCGAAAGAGACATCCAAGGACCTTGGCAGGGCGGTTCTGGCCTAGCAGCCTGTCGCAACAGTGGCGCAGGCAGTTTGCCTGTCGTTCCTGATGCTTAAAAAACGCTTCTCTTAAGCGCGCCAAAAGCCCGCGGCCCAAGGATCGCGACAAGAAACATGTGCGCGGCTGTCGGATGGGCAATCTTGCCGCTCCCCCCTACAGGGTTTCAAGGCAGCGTTTCCGCGGGATACGAGATCGTAGTTGCGAAACGGTGGGCTTAGTTTATGGGAGCGATGCCCAGTTCCTTCAGGAGCGCGGTAGTCTTGTACGCCTGCTCCAGCGCCTGAGCGATTCCCTGCACTGCCACATGCACGGCGCGAGCCTGTTCATCGGAATAGAGGTACGTGTCCGGCATGCTCTCCAGGTTTCCGTCGAAGGTGACGCCCACCAGTTCCCCGGCCCGATTCACCGCCGCGCTGCCGTAATCGCCGCCGCCGATATCGCAGGTGCTGACGAAATCGAGAGGGATGTCCAGATTCAAAGTCGACTTGAGGTCCACCCAATGCTGCGGAACCTGGTAGGGACCCTCGTTATTGGTCCGGTAGTATAAGCCTCCGAAGCTGGTGGCGAATGGAGCGGCCGAGCCGGCCCGGTCCGTATATCCCTCCACGATTCCAAAGGCCACGCGAGGCGTGCCCGTGGCATCTGGAGGATCGGCGGGACCAAAGAGCCGGAAGCGGAACCCAGCGATCTTGTCCTCGGCCGTCGCTTCGAGCGAACCGATCATGTCCTCATGCTTCTTTTTTAGCTTCTTGGCGGGATCGTCGAGCAGCACTGCAAGCTTGAGCAGCGGATCGGTGGACGCCTTGATCGCCGCCAGATTGCCCGCCAGCTTGCGCCGCTCCGCCGGATCCTTCAGCGTGGTTCCCATAACCGCGGCTTCAGCAACCTGCTGCGGCGTCTTGCCGTTCAGCACCGCCTTTACCGGCGCGTTCACATCGCCCAGCGCCTTGATCTCTTCCAGATAGCGGGTTAGCAGGATCACTTCCACCTTATCGTTGACAGGTTCGGATGCCAGCCCAGGGTCGAGCGATCCATCTCGCGCCAGCCCTCGCGCAATCTGAAACAAAGTGGAGCCGGGCGCGGGCTCCGCTTCCAGGATCTCGTAAGGCTTTTCAAACGGCGTCCATAACCGGTAGGCCATGGCGATGTCGTCCCACACCTTGGTAGCCCCGGCCCCCAGCTTGGGGTCGATCTCCACGGCGCGTTTGACCTTGTTTTCGAAATTCGTCTTGCGATTGACCATGCGGTCGTCGCGTAGACCGATGAGCCGGCCGGCATCGGTTTTGTAGGAATTCAGCAACGCGGTCAAGGTAGGTTCCGCTGCCTGGCGATTGGCATCGCTCTGGGCGGAAAACGTCGCCAGCTGATCGATTACGTTATGCAGACGGGTGACCATCAACGGGAGGACCGAGGTGGTCAGGTACTTCAACTCCGCGGCGGTGACAGTTCGCGAGGTGACGGCCGGATTGCCTGCGTCGAAGATCAGGTCGCCGGCCTTGACCCCTTCGGCGCTCCATTTGAGAAAATGCGGCGTGGCCGCGGGTTTGCCGCCCTCATAGGCGCGCAGGAAAGCGACGTCCAGACCGTAGCGCAGATAGGTGATCGAGTCGCGTTCCCTGCCGAACAGCGCCAACTCGGTTTCAGGCGCGAATACCAGACGGATATCGCTGTAAACCTTGTACTTATAGAGGTCATAACGGCCTCCGGAAAACAACGCGACCACCGAACAGCGGTTGCCGGCGCCGGCTTTATCATTGCATTCCTTTTCAACTTTGGCGATCGCCGCGGTGCGCAGGCTCATCACTTGTGCGGCAGGTGCGTTGTCCTTCGCGGCAGTCTTAATCTTCGTCGAGACGTCCTCCATGGACATCAGGACGCTGGCGTCAAGACCGTCGCACTTGGGCTCCGCTGCCTGAGTGGCGGCGTAGAAACCGTCCTTGCGATAATCGTGCCCCGCCGTGCTCAGCTTGGCCAGGCATCCCGAAATCAGGTGCTGGTTGGTGAGCAAGAGCCCCTCGGCGGACACAAAAGACGCCGAGCCTCCCGGGATGCGGGCCGAAGCCAGCCGCAGGTTGTCCAAAAAAGCAGGTGACACCGCGAACATGTGTTTCTCTTGCACGGCGGCGGTGGGGAACTGGTTGTATAACCACGCCCCCTCGTCCGCAGAGGCGGTCGAGATCAAAGCCGGCGAAACCAGAACACAAACGGTGAAAGCGCGTAGAAAGTTCAATCGAGGCCTCTCATGATATAGCCAAGCAAGACGTTAGGCAAGGAAGATGTTGGGCGGGGACATTAGGCTCAGCATATCAGGACGCGGCCTTTCCTGCGTCGGTTTACAGTCCGGCCGCGCTTTCCGGGTATACAATCGGACATGACGCCGAGATTTCTTGCCTTTCTGTTTGCGGCCGCGCTTGTGCCTGCCGCCGCGCAAAGTCTTGATTCCACAAAGCTAGATTGGCCCAAAATCGATGAGGAAACCATGCGCCATTACCAGGCGCTGGTGCGCATCGACTCCACCGACCCACCCGGCAATGAGACGCGCGTGGTGGACTACCTGCGTGGCGTGCTCCAAGCGGAAGGCATTCCGGTCATCATCGCTGCGAAAGATCCGGCGCGTGCGAATCTGATCGCCCGCCTGAAGGGCAACGGCTCTAAGCGGCCCGTGATCTTCATGGGCCACACCGACGAAGTGCAGGTGGATCCCGCCAAGTGGACCTTCCCGCCCTTTAGCGCCGCGCGCCAGGGAGGCTATGTCTATGGCCGCGGCACTCTCGACGACAAGAGCGATCTTACCGCCGCGCTGATGACCATCCTGCTGTTGAAGCGCTCCGGCGTGCCTCTCGATCGCGACGTCATTTTTGTCGCCGAGGCCGGGGAAGAGGCCGAGACCTCGGTCGGCATTGAGACCCTGGTGAACCAGCATTGGAGCGACATCGAAGCTGAATATTGCCTCGCCGAGAGCGGTAGCGTCAACCGCAAGAACGGTCAGGCTCGCATTGCCTTCGTCGAGACCTCGGAAAAGCGACCGATGCCCGCGAAGTTAGTGGTGCATGGACCGGCCGGCCACGGCTCGCGGCCCATGCAATCGAGCGCCATCGTGCACCTGGCCCAGGCTGTGGCGAAGATCGCCGCCTGGGACCCGCCCATGCGCCTGAACGACACCACGCGCAGCTACTTCGAGAAGCTGTCTTCGGTCAGCACCCCGGAGGAGGCCGCGCGCTACCGGGGATTGCTGGACCCCAAGCAGGCGCCTGCGGTTCGCGCATATCTGGCCCAGTACGATCCCGGCAAATATTCGATGCTGCACACCTCGGTTTCTCCCAACATCCTGAAGGCCGGATATCAGATCAACGTGATTCCCTCCGAGGCGGAGGCCACGCTTGACATCCGTGCTCTTCCGGACGAAGACATCGACAAGTTCCGGGAGTTGATGAAGAACGTGATCGACGATCCGGCGGTGGAGATCGTACCGATGACGCTAAATGGACGCCCGGCCGCGCCGCCTTCGCCCCTCACCTCTGACGCGTTCAAGTCGATCGAAGCGGCGTATCGCAAGATCTACAACGTGGCGACCGCCCCGGTGATGTCGACCGGTGCGACCGACATGGCGTTCCTGCGAGCCAAAGGCGTGCAATGCTACGGGGTTGGCGCGATGGTGGATGAAGAGGATGGGGCCAAGGGCTTCGGAGCGCACAGCGACCAGGAGCGTATGTTAGAGGAAGCGCTCTACAAGCACGTGCAATTCGCCTGGGAAGCCGTGACGGGCTTGGCCGCAAAGAAATAAGAACGCAGCGGCCGCCAGAAGGCCGCCGAAATTCGCGTACGAATTATCGGCGCGCCATATTGTAGGTTTCTACATAGGGTGATAAGATGAGCAGGACGTCATGCTCGAGCTTCGCCGCGTTTCCAAGAGCTTTTCCGGTATCCCAGCCGTCAACGACGTGAGTTTTTCGGCGCGAGCCGGTGAAGTGACCGGCTACCTGGGACCGAACGGCTCCGGCAAATCGACCACCATGAAGATGATCACCGGGCTCATTCAAATGACCTCGGGCGAGATTCTCTTCGACGGAGTGCCCATTCACCGTGACCCCATCGCGTACAAGCAGCGCATGGGCTATGTTCCCGAGGAGCCGCACCTGTATGCGCATCTGAGCGGCCTGGAGTATCTGACCATGGTCGCCCAGCTACGCAATCTGCCCGCCAAATCCTCGGCAGAAAAGATCGACGGGCTGCTGCGGCTCTTCTCCTTGCGCAGCGACCGCCACATGGCCATCTCCTCCTATTCGAAAGGCATGCGCCAGAAGATTCTGCTCTCCGCCGCGCTGCTGCAAAATCCCGACCTCATCCTGTTGGACGAGCCGTTTTCGGGCCTGGACGTGGGCTCGGCTCTGGTGATGCGCAGCCTCATCCAAGAACTGGCTTCGCGTGGCAAGGTGGTGCTATTCAGCTCGCACGAACTGGAAACAGTGGAGCGCGTCTGCTCCCGCGTGGCGATCCTGCACCGCGGCAAGCTGGTCGCCGACGACTCCATTGCCCACCTGCGCACGTTGATGTCGCTGCCGACTCTGGAAGATATTTTTTCACAGCTCGCAGTGGAACAGGATACGGCAGCGGTTTCGTGGGAGATCGCGGAGCTGATTCGCGGATAAGATGGCCCGGCTCCAATTCAGAGTTCTGTACCGGCAGTTTCTCTTCCGCATGGTCGACCTGGAGCTTCTGTCGCGCGCCGCACAGGGCGATATCAACGGGCTGCTGGGAAAGTTCGCAGCGCTGCTCCTGTTCCTGAGCCTGTGGTTGGGCGCTATCGCTTTCGGAGTCGGCAACCTGCCCCTGCCTCCGGCCGTCCGGTTAATCGCCGTATGGGCCATGGAACACTTTCTCATCGCGACAACCATGTTGGTGGTGGGCCTGTTCGCGGTGATCAGTTGGGATTCGATGTTCCCGGACCGCCGGGACGTTTTGGTACTGTCTCCGCTGCCGATTCGCGCGCGGACGCTTTTTCTATCGAAGGCGGCGGCGGTGGCGACGGCGCTTTGTCTAGCGGTCGGGATACTCAACGCGCTTTCTTCGCTGGCTTCCCCGTTCGGCTTCGCCGCCGCGAGCGGCGGTCTCGGCATGCTCCGCCTGTTTGGGGTTTACTGGGTCACAATGCTCAGCGCGGGGGCGTTCAACTTCGGCTTGGTGCTGAGTATTCAGGGGCTGGCGCAGTTGCTACCGAGACAGCAGTTTCTGCGCGTGTCCGCAACCCTGCAAATCGCGGCGTTCTTTTTGTTCGTCAGCATGTACTTCTTGCAACTGCCCTTCGCATCGCCCTCCGACCTGCTGTCGATCCAGAATCAGCGTCTGCTTGGGTGGCTGCCCTCCTACTGGTTCTTCGGTCTGTTTCAACAGTTGAACGGAACCATGCCGGAGGCGCTGGCCTTACTGGCCCGGCGAGCCTGGATCGGGTTGGCGGCGTCCCTTGGCGGCGCGGCCGCGGCCTATCTCATCTGCTACTTCCGGACCTTGCGAAAAATTGCAGAGCAGGCCGACATCCTGCCTGGCTCAGCTGGCCTGCGATGGCTCCCGCCGTTTGGCGGTTTACTCGAAACAGCCATCGCCCAGTTCAGTATCCGGACGCTGTTCCGGAGCCGGCGGCATCGCGTAACGCTTTCCTTCTACATGGGGCTCGCCTTCGCCTTTGTGCTTTTCATCACCAAGGCACCGGTTCTTCAGACGATGGCGCCCGCGGGCGATCCCTGGCATCAAGTCAACCCGCAGATGATGGTGGCCAGCATCCTGGTAATGTGCTCGGCTGTGGTGGGAATGCGCGTGGCATTCGCAATGCCGATCGATCTTCGGGCCAACTGGATTTTCCGAGTCACGCCGATTCGCGGCGGCCAGGATTGCCGAAACTCCGTGAGGAGGTCGCTTTTCGCTCTGGGAGTGGCGCCCGCCTGGGTGGCGTCGGCTGCGGTTTTCTGCTGGCTATGGCCGTGGAGGCCGGCAGCCGGACATTTGACCATACTCGGACTGATCGGCATCATCCTGGCCGAGGTGTGCCTTCAGAGCTTCCGCAAGATCCCGTTCACGTGCTCCTTTCTGCCGGGCAAAACCCACTATCACATTGCCATCATGGCGTACGTGGCGCTCGTGGTTCTGCTTGGTGAAGGCGCGGAGATCGAACGGTCTGCACTGGTCGAAAGCGGTCTGCGGCTCGCTACGCTCTTGACTGTCCTCGGGGTCGTCGCCGCGTTGCTGCGATGGCGGACGGATTCACTCGAAGAAGGAATTGAGTTTGAGGACATTCCTGCTCCCGCGGTGATGGTCCTGGGTCTGACCCGGGACGGAACGTCACCGGTCTCCTAAGGCGCAGCCCCGCCCTGCGGCCGCGATCCAGGCTTCGGTTTGCGGATGTTACTTAGGCTGGCAATCCGCCTATGCAACAGGAGGGCCACATTTACGCAGGAGCCAGAAAGATGCGATGCTAGGAGCTAGGTCCGAGTAGACAACGGTATGGATCTAGATCAACTCCATACATTTTTGGAAATCGTCCGCCTTAAGAGCTTCTCTAAGGCGGCGCAGTCGTGTTTCAGGACGCAGCCTGCGGTGAGCGCTCAGGTGCGGCAGCTGGAGCAGGACTTGAGCGCCCCCCTGTTCGAGAGGTTGGGAACCAAAATTGCACTGACACCGGCGGGGAGGATTTTCGCCGACTACGCCGAGCAAATCCTGGAATTGCGACGCCGCGCTCAGAACGCCATCAGCGAACTGGAGCGGACGCCTCGCGGAGAACTGGTGATCGCGGCCAACGAGGCTACCTGCATCTACGTTTTACCCCGGGTGTTTCTTGCATACAAGAAGCAGTTTCCCAACGTAGAAATTCTGGTGGATCGCTCCTACGGCGCACGTGTGGTGGAGGCGGTAGTGGATAATCAGGCCGATTTCGGCATCACGCAGCTTCCCGTCAAGGAAAAGAGGCTGGAAGTCGCGAAGATTCACTCCGACGAGATCAAGTTGATTGTGCCTCCCGGGCATCCACTGGCGGCGAAGAAGGAAATCCTGATTGAGGATCTGGTGGGAGAGCCGCTGCTGCTGCCGAAGGCGGGCACAACCCGGAGCCGCTTGACCGCGTGGCTGGAGCCGGTGGCGGACGAACTCCACGTGTCGATGGAGCTCGATTCCACGGAGATGATCAAGCGCTTCGTGATGACCGGTTTGGGCGCGAGCTTCCTGGCCGCCACGCATTGCCGGGAAGAAGTGGCGACGGGCAGGCTGGCGGCGATCTCACTAGGGCCCGAACCCATGGTGCGTCAGGTTGCATTAATCTATAGGAGAGATAAAGCTCTCTCCAAGGCGGCGCTGGGATTCATCAACATCGTTCTGGAGCACGCCGCAATGGTGGGCGGCCGAGTGGCATTGCGTCCGGCAGCGTCGGGCGACCGGGTCACCAAAGTGGTGGAAGGTTAAATTACGATGCATCGCGTAACCGTGAAAACGTCGACAATTTTTATCGCCAAGGGCGGCAAGACCAATGTGTATCATTCGGTGAACGATGTTCCGCCGCGCCTGCGCAAGCAACTGGAAGAATCCACCAACAGCTTCAACTCCGCCACCATCCTGATCGCAGACCGGAGGGGACGGGAAGAAATCCTGCGGGCGCTGAACGGTTTGCCATCGGGCTTGCGATCGCGGCTGGCGTCGTCGCTGTGCCCAAACCCGGCTGCGGCATCTTCCGCAAAGCGAATATCTTGGCCGGTGCTGCCGTTCTTGCGGCGCAATTGGGCCGAAGTCATGTTGCCTGCCGCCGTCGGCGTGATCGTCTGGCTGGCGTTTCATTACCGGTAGACCGCTCCTCATAGTCTCGCCTGCTTGCTCGATAAGCTCTGCATGGAGAGACGCCGAAACGCGCGAGTAGCCGCCAAAGAACGAGTGACCGTAACCGAATTGGGTCCTGAGCGGCAGGCACATGTTGGTTTGATTGTCGAGAGCTCCGAAGACAGCTTGACTCTAAAATTGGTCACCCCGATTCCGTGTGGAACACCGGTGCAAGTGGAAGCCATCAGCATCCTTATGCTAGGCGCAGTGCTGCGCTGTGAGCCAGTTGATGAAGGATTCCGCATCGCGCTGGAGCTTCGGCATTCGCTGAGGGATCTCCAGGCGCTGGAAATGTTCAACAAGGCTTTGGTTGGAAAACGCACCAAGCATGAGATTTTGCCCCCGGTACATATAATGAGAGAGTGAAAAAAGTCGCGGTTTTCGGAGGCGCCGGGCAGCTCGGCACAGAATTGCAGGCGGAGTTTTCCGCGCGCGGCTATCAGGTGGAGGCATTCGACCGCGCTGCCGCGGACATCACCGACGCAGCACGCGTTGAGCATGCGCTGACGCAGTTCGCCCCGGCGATGGTTTTGAATGCAGCCGCTTATAATCAGGTGGACCTGGCCGAGAAAGAACCGGTAACGGCCTTTCAGGTGAATGCGCTGGCGGTGCGGAATCTGGCGCTGGTTTGCTTGCAAACCGGAGCGAAACTGGTACACTTTTCGACCGACTATGTTTTCGACGGCCTGGCAGGCCGCGCGTATCGCGAGGAAGATGACACGCATCCGCTGGGCGCTTACGCGGTATCGAAGCTTGCCGGGGAACTGTATGCTCGGGCATATTTGGATCAGGCGTTGATCCTCCGCACTTCGGGAGTATATGGGCCGGCGGGCATGGATACGTCGCGAGGGAATTTCGTGGAGATGATGCTTCGGCTCGCGGCAAAGGGGCAGCCGATCCGGGTGGTGGAGGATCTCTCTGCCTCGCCGACCTATGCGCCCGCGCTGGCGGCGCGCACCGCCGACCTGGTGGAGCGGGGCGCGAGCGGCATCTTTCATCTGGGCGGCGGATCGCCAATCTCCTGGTTCGATTGGGCGGCGAAGATCTTCACCGCGGCTGGGCTCAAACCCCCGTTGGAACCAACCACGGAGCGCGAGTTTCGCTCGCCGGCGCGGCGTCCAAAGAATTCGGCATTGTCAAACGCGAAGGCGGAGGCGCTGGGCATCGCGCCGATGCCGTCGCTCGATGAAACGATGCAGGCTTACCTGGAGGCTCGGGCGGGAAGGCTCGCCGCGCGGTAAGTACAACGTCTCCCGAGTGCCGTCCCGTACTCCGCGAAAATCGCTATTCGTAAGCCGCGGGCCGATGGTGGCTCACCTGAAAACCCCGTGGGGTTAGGCGATCTTGTCGCCTGCCATCGGGCAGGCCGCAAAGAGCCAGGCGAGCGACAAGGTCGCGCACCCACAGCCGCTCTCATATTTTTCACCATCATTGGGTGGACTGAAGGCTGACTCCCTCTGATCACGGCTCGGTGACCAGCCTTTTCAGAGCCGTGACCAGAGTAGCGTTTCTTCCAGGAGATCGGCGAACCCCTGAAAATCTCCCGGCGAACTCAAAACGAGATGGAGGGGAGCCATGCTCCCGCGGGTTCGCTGTACAAGCCGGCGCTCATCAGCGTCATTAACTGCACCACGCGAAGACCGTTCGAGAGACACCATTGGAACAGTGCGCTATTCCGCGACGGCACCAGGATTCCCGGCCCGCCGAAAGAGTCCGCCGAAGTAATGAGTGCCTGCAAATCCAGATTTGTTTCCGCGGTGGCGTGACCGAAGAAGGCGAGCCCGGACGCATAACCGGTGACCCGATTCTCGCGCTCCACCACTAGCGCAGCGCCTTGCGTGATGGCGTCCGCCAACTCACGGCCGCGCTCGAAACCATGCACTCGGCGGGATAAGGAGTTGCAGCGGTCCACATCCTGCGGACGTGCGGGACGCACAGAGCAGCCCGGAATCGACCTCTGCTCCGTTCGCCCTTGCATGCACACAAGAGGCTCGCGCACCTCAAAACCCAGGCTGGCGTATAGAGAAAGAGAACGGGTGTGGAAGGCCGCCTGCACCAGCCGGACACCGGGGAAGCCGCGTTCCTGGGTCCGATCCAGAACGGCTTGCATCAATCTCCGGCCCGCCCCGCGATTCTGAGATTCGGGGGCAATTGTAATAGGGCCGACTCCTGCAATGATGGAGCGTTCGTCCAAGCAATTGCTGCCGACAATGCGGCCTCCAGCTTCGGCGGCCACGCAATAAAAACCGGGATGGGAGAACATCATCGTCAGCAAACCGGCGGCTACGGCAGGGTTGGGAACATCGCACGGGAAGCCGTGGCGTGAACTGATCGCGTTGAACGCGTCATAACAGATCTGCCCGCAGTCCGCCGCATCTTCGGGTTTGGCGACTCTTACGATTAGCTGTTGCTCTGGTTCAGGTGACATTTTCATCTCCGCTGGCGCATCAGAAGCAGGTGCATCGCCACGCCCATCACACCGCAGAAGCAGATCATGGCGGCCATGGGAAACGCAGTGGCGCTGTCGATGGCTCCCAGGGCCAGAGTCGCAATGGCGGCCATGCTGAATTGTAGCGTTCCCAGCAATGCCGAGGCCATGCCAGCCACTTGGCCGTGATTTGCCAACGCCAGCGCGACGGCGTTGGGGAATACGAACCCGATCGTCGCCAGATACAAGAAGAGCGGGAGGGCGACGCTTACGATATTCGGGGTGCTGAAGCGCCTGGCGGCGATCAATAAGATTCCCGCAAGGGCTTGCACGAACGCGGCGATGCGCATCAATTTCTCGGGAGCGTGACCGTGCAGCACGCGCCCGTTGATTTGCGCACCGATCACGACTGCCGCGGCGTTGACGGCGAAGAACCAGCCGAAGCGCTCGGGCTTTACTCCGAAGAGGTTGATGAAGACGAAGGGCGCGCCCGCGATGTAGGCGAACATTCCCGCGGAGCTGAATCCGGTCGCCAGCGAAGCGCCCAGGAAAAAGCGATCCGCGAGGAGTCCCCGGTAGGTCGCAAAGATGTATTTCATCGAAAGAGGCCGCTTGGCGGGTAGAGATTCGGGTAGGCGGAAATGCAGGCCCACCGTCGCCAACGCGCCAACAAGCGCTACCGAAAGGAAGATCGATTTCCACCCGAACCAGCTAAGCAAATAAGCTCCCAGCAAGGGCGCGGCCAAAGGCGAGACGCCCATCACCAGAATCAGCGCCGAATATACGCGGCGCGTTTCCTCGGGCGGGAACAAATCGCGCACCATGGCACGCGAAATCACCGATCCAGCGCACGCTCCCAGCGATTGCAGCAATCGAAATGCTGTGAGCGCCTGCACCGTAGGCACGAAGGCGCAGGCTCCCGACGCGAGCACGAACACCAGCATTCCAACGTATAACGGAGGCTTGCGGCCGAAGCGGTCGGTCATCGGGCCATATAAGGTCTGCCCCAGCGAGAAGCCGACGAAGAACGAAGCCAACGTAAGCTGGATAGCGCCCTCAGTGGCTTTGAAATAGAGCTGGAGCGCGGGCAGCGCCGGCAAATACATGTCGATGCTAAGCGGAGCAAAGACGGTGAGCAGGCCCAGCAACACGACCGTCTCCAATCGGCGGAGGCCAGTTAGCGGAGCGGGAATGGTGGATGCGATTGCCAAATTACGGCTTCGCTATAGTCTTACACAGGATGACGTCTGGTGCGGCCCAAACGTTCGGTGGCGCGTTCGATGGCCTTGTTCTCGGCCTCCTCGCGCGTCGCGCCGCTGGTGCGAGCGAGTGCGGCGCCGGGCGAAACATTGTCCGCGGTGCAGTGAAACACCTCCCCAATGCGGTAGCTGGTCAGGTGCACCGGCCAGCCTTCGATCTCGAGTTTGCGCTCCTGATACTCTTCGACTTTCATCGTCAGGCTTTGGCGGTTTGCGCCGCACCGCGCTCCACGGGGGCTCCCACAAGATTGCCCCATTCGGTCCACGAACCGTCGTAGTTGCGCACGTGATTGTAGCCGAGCAGTTCGCTGAGCACGAACCAGGTGTGGCTGGAACGTTCGCCGATACGGCAATAGGCGATCACGGGTTTGGATCCGTCGATGCCTTCGCCGCCGTAGAGCGCCTTCAATTCGTCGTAGGATTTGAAGGTGCCATCGTCATTGCAGGCTTTGCCCCAGGGAATGCTGCGTGCGCCCGGAATGTGGCCTCCGCGCTGGCAGGTTTCGGGAAGGCCCGGAGGCGCCAGGATCTCTCCCGTGAATTCAGCAGGACTGCGCACGTCGACCAAACCTGTGTGCCCTCCGTCGACTGCAGCGCGCACCTGATCAAGGAACGCGCGGAGAGCGTTGTCCGGGCCGGAGGCGGTGTAGGTAGCATGCGCGACACTGGGGACGCCGGTTGAAACATCGCGGCCCTCGGCCAGCCATTTCTTGCGGCCGCCGTTCATCAGCCGGACATCTTTGTGCCCGTACATCTTCATCTGCCAAAGAGCCCACGCCGCGAACCAGTTATTGTTGTCGCCATAAAGAACAACCGTGGTTGCGTTGGAAATGCCCGCCTCGCTCATCAAATTTTCGAATTGATGTTTGGATAGGATATCGCGGCGAACCGTATCGGAAAGCTGCGTGGTCCAGTTCCAGGCAACGGCGCCCGGAACGTGGCCTTTGGAATATTCGGTTGTGTCTACGTCCACTTCAACGACCCGGACGTGGGGATCTTGAGCATGCTGGGCAACCCATTCGGTGGATGCCAGCGCTTCGGGATGTGCGTAGTCTGCCATGATAGTTGTTTTCTCCGTCTGCCTTCATCTTAACTTTACCGGGAGTGTCAAATGAAACGAGTTTTTAGTACGGTACCGCTATTGTCCGTGGCGCTTTTGGCGCAATCCGGAAGCCCGTTGCAATACAGTAAGGAGGGTAAGCTGCTGCTGCCCAACTATCGCGAATGGGTGTTCCTGAGCTCCGGACTTGGCATGACTTACGCGCAGAACCCACAGCCGAACGCGGCTCCGTTGTTCGACAACGTCTTCGTCAATGCGGATGCACGCAAGGCGTTTGTCAAGACCGGAACATGGCCGGACAAGACCGCCTTGGTGCTGGAATCGCGGCGCTCCGATAGCAAGCTCTCGATCAATAAGGATGGGCGTGTGCAGACGGACTTCGCGGGCGTCGAGGCCCACGTCAAGGATGCGTCCCGCGGAGGATGGGCGTTCTATCGATTTCCAAACGGGGCCAAAGAGGGTACGCTGATCCCCAAGACCGAGAATTGCTATTCCTGTCATGAGCAGAATGGGTCCGTGGATACGACCTTCGTGCAGTATTATCCAACGCTCATTGAGATCGCCAAGACCAAAGGGACGTTCAAGACAACGGAGCATTAATCACATGGCCATTATCGGGACACATATGCTGCTTTATTCGGCGGAGGCCGAGGCCTTGCGATCGATGCTGAGCACGGCGTTTGGCTTCGAATCTGTAGATGCGGGCGGCGGCTGGCTGATTTTCGGACTGCCGCCGGCCGAGCTCGGAGTGCATCCCGGCGAGGGCCCGAACTTCGAATCGGGCATGCGCCACGAGATTTCGTTCATGTGCGACGACATCCACGCGACCGTCGCGGACTTACGTGCGAAGGGCGTACAAATCGACGGCGAGCCGGAGGATCGGAGATACGGCATCATCGTCACCATGACTTTGCCGGGCGGCGTGAAGGTGTTGCTATATGAACCGCGTCACCCGTTGGCGATTGCCAGGTAAGTCATCGCCAGGGCCAGTCGGTTCTGCAACCGGCGATCAAGTCGCCGATGCTGCGATAGCTCTGCACCCACCGAACGGCCTTCTGCAACGCTACGGGATCTTTAACCCAGCCGGCTCGAGGTGACCGCACCGCTTCCAGGACCATTTTGCGAGCCTGCTCCAGGTTGACGTGTTTTTTTAATTTGAGTTCGAGGAAAACGCGATAGGGTGTGGTTCCCATATCCAGCCAGACGCTCTTGACCTTCCCGAACGGCGCCGACCGGCTGACCACATAATAGTTGCCCGACGAATCTATAATCTGTTGGACCGGGTAGCTGAGTCCCGTCGATACTTGGGTGGTAGTGAGCTCCATTTCGGAACCGTATACGTTGAGCGTGGGCACCTCGGTTCCAATCAGCAAAGCCGGATACGTCAGAGGGATGGATGTGCCGGCCCTATCCGGCACCAGCGGCTTCGGGGATGCACATCCGGTAATCAAGGCGCCCAAAGCGCTCAGGAATTTCAAAGGAGCGAGAGTTCGTCTCGTCGTTCCAGTATCGCCGATATTTCCGACAGCGAGAAAACGAATTGGCGTCACCGAGATCGACCTGCCAGCGGAATTGTTGGGCGAACTGGGCCGCGGCTCGAAACGCCCGGCCGCACAGGAGCAGCCCGTGGCAAGAGTCCGGGTAGGCAAACTGTCGATGTCCCGTGGTAGGGCAGGCGGTTTCGCCTGCCGTTCTGAGTTCGAGGGACTGTATCCGATCAGACTTCGGAGAGCCGAGGCTAAAAACGATAGAGAACTTCCAGATATCCGAACTGTCCGTTTTTTCCGGCCGGATAGATGTGTTCCATGATCGCGAGACCCTGGGCGTAACCCAGATAGGCTGTCAGAGTGATCTTGCGGGCCGCGCGATATTCGATGCTGGTGTCATATAAATTCGCCAGCGACCGGCGCGCGGTCACGGCTCGTCCCGTGTACCCGAAGGTCCAGGGCTGGTAGGCGCCGCCGCCGCTATACCAGAGGTCGTTCACATTGTTGAGGCGCAGCGAATGAAACTCGCTCGAGGCGGTGATCTTCGCATGCGGCTTCAAAACAAGCGCGCCGAACCTGTCCTGCATGTTCATAATATTGAAGAAGGGGAAGCGGTCATACGGGCGAGGCGTCGGCAGCACTTCGAAGAACGTTTCATGCTTATTGTCGCTGGGATTTCCGTCTCCGGAGCCATCCGTGTATCCACCGCGAAGCCACGGCTTCACTTGCGGCAGAATCTTTGGCTGCCATCCGCCTTCCAGATCGAAGGCATAAGAAAGCTGCTGCTGCGTGCCCCAGCGCCCGGTTTGGACCGCGCCCCACGCCACCAAATCGAGCGGGCCTGCACCAGTCGCGATGGCGTGAAGACTGTGCCCGCCGAACGTGTTGATGACAATATTTTCTGTGTCACCCTTGCGCACGGCTGTGGGACGATTGTCGGTTTTGAGAATATGCCGGAAATCGTCATACTCCAGAACGAACACGCGCGTGTCTGCGGTGTGCCGGCCTTTGCCCCATTCGTGCGTGTAGGCGGCGTAGCTGAAGGCAATTCTGTTCCAACCCCAGCCGTCTACTTGGTAGACGCCTCGCGTTGGGGTCGCGGCGATGAAAGTGAAGTCGTTGGACGCGGTGGAGTAAGTATAGTGGAGGCCGTCGAAGCTGCGCCCCACATCGGACCATCCGAAATCGCCCAGCAGCCGCTGGCTGACTCGATCGCGTTTCAATACCGCCAGGCTGTCATTCCTGGGTATGATTTCGCCGCCATCCGAAAACAGGAACCGGCCCAGTTGCAGTTTTTGCGGCTTGCTGCCCGCGATGCCGTCGAAACGGAAATAGATCTGCTTCGGAAAGATCATCGCCGTATTGCTACTCGCGCTATTCGCCGCGTAATAATTGGAGCCCAAACCTAGCGCGCCTTGCGGTGCTGCCTCCGTCGCCGTCGTCGGCAGCCCCAGCAGAAAGGGCACTGCGAATTCCGCGTCCCAATCCCACGCATCGTGCTTTTCAGCCAGGTTCAGACGCAGCAGATTTCCCGAATACACGTATTGGCTCTCGCCCGGCGGGGCCTGAAACCAATTCCAAAAATACAACCGGGATCGCAGCGTTCCCGTGAAGATCACATCGCCGAACTGGACGGGAGCGGGGGCCGCATTGGCTGGAGCCGCCGCCGGCTGAGACGCGGCCGCTGTGGAGGCCTGCGCGTTCTCCTCAGCTGGCGCATCCGCCAACGCGGACGCAATCAAAAGGAACCCGAGGAAGCATCTCATTTTCAATCGCCCACCGCGCTGGCCCGGAGCGGCGTCACGCGCGCATTGAGCCGAGCCGCCATCTCCTGCTTGGCCGCGAGTTCGTCAGTCTCGGAAAACCGCACCGCGAAAGCGGACACGGAGCACAATAGGATCAGCACGCCCAAAATCAGGAACGCCTGGGGATACGAGAGGTTCGATGTTTTGAATAAGAATCCCGCCAAAACGGCGCCCAGATTTCCGCCCGCCCCGACAATTCCCGCCACAGCTCCGATCGCGCGTTTGTTCACGAACGGAACAATCGAGTAGTTCGCGCCATTCGACATCTTCACGAACAAACCGGTAAACATCATGCTGGCGACGGCGAGCGGCAGGACATGCATCCGTGAAAACAGCATCATCGCCAGCCCTTCCGCCGCGATCGTGCAGCCGAGCAAGAGAGCGCGTCCGCGCAGGCCCCAGCGGCGATTGCACCGGTCGCTAACCATTCCGCCCAGCGCGCGGGCAAACAGATTCATCATCCCAAAAGTGCTGGCGACGACGCCTGCCATCTTCAGCGATAGCGAGAAATAGTCGGTATAGTAGAGCGCGGCAAAGTTATCGATGGTCAGCTCGATCCCGAAGGAGGCGGCATAAAGCAGCGCCAAGGCCCACACGCGCGGATCGCGGCAAACCTTCCAAAACGCGCCGGGCGCACGTGAAGCACTGTCGAACGCGCCCTCGGATCGAAGCGTCTTGAAATCTCCATCGGGCGTGTCCTGAGTCAAGAAATAGTAAGCGATGCCGGTTAGAAGCAGAGCCACGCCCGCAACGAACATGGCGAGCCTCCAGCTCCACCAGCTTCCCGCGCCGAAGCTCATGAACGCGCCGAAAAGCAGGGGCATCGCGAACTGGGTGACTCCGCCGCCCAGGTTGCCCCATCCAGCCGTCGCGGCATTGGCGGTGCCGACCACATTCGGCGCGAACATCACCGAAGTGTGATACGACGTGATCACGAAGGACGCTCCGATCGCTCCGATCGCCAGCCGGAAAACCAGGAAAGAGGAGTAATCGTGCGCCAGCCCCACGCCCATCACCGGCAGCGAACCGAGCACCAGCAGCCAGGTATACGCTCTCCGCGGCCCAATCCGGTCGCATAACCAGCCCATCAGAATGCGCACCAGAATGGTGATGGCAACCGCCGCGATCGCGGAATTGCCCACCTGCTCCTTGGTCAGGTGCAACTCGGCGCGGACCACCGGCATCAGCGGCGCCAGTCCGAACCACCCGAAAAAGCACAGAAAGAACGCCATCCACGTCATGTGGAACGTCCGCATGGGGATGCTGTGGAAGTCGAGCAACCGGATCGCAGTTGCTTTATGGCGAATATTCATCAGGCCCTCCTCGAATCCAGACAACAAGAATGACATCCGGACTGAGGATGAAGGCCTCAAACTCTGAGGTATAGATACGCAGCGAACTAAACGACAATTACGGCGAGTCAATCATCAGGATGATCTGGCCGTCTTCGCCGACCCGCACGGGAAACGTCTTGATCCCGCAATCTCCCAATAATGCCGCACCCGTGGTCAGATCGAATTTCCAGGCATGCAGAGGACAGATCAACGTAGTTCCTCCAACCAAACCGTCAGCTAACGGTCCGCCCCGGTGCGGACACTCCGCCTGTACTGCGAAGACCGCGCCAGCGCGCGTGTGAAAGATGGCGATCTTCCTACCCTGCGCCTGGATGTTGCGGCCTTCGCCGGGCGGTATCGCGCTGAGTGGACCAATTTCAATTTCGGCCATGGCTGGTGTCATTGCAGTACGGGCAGCAACTCCGAGAACTGATTCGCGGGCGAGATTGAATACAGCTCCTTCCACGGATCCTTGTAAGCCGCCTTCGACTCCGCGATCTCCCGTTCCAGGCGCTCAGCGATTCCTTCGCTGTCCTCTACCACCACGGCCCGGATCTTATCGATTCCCAGCCTCTGCACGAACCCGTGGGTTCGCTCCAGGTATTTGGCATTTTCCCGGTAATACTGAATGAATCGCC
Organism: Bryobacteraceae bacterium; assembly: GCA_036489835.1. Lineage (GTDB taxonomy): Bacteria > Acidobacteriota > Terriglobia > Bryobacterales > Bryobacteraceae > Palsa-187. The sequence goes on from DASXEY010000066.1 coordinate 112,469, forward strand.
CCATGTATTTCAGGACATCTTCATGGCTATCCACCACGCACAGGATATCGCCCTTCCGCACAGACGACCCAGCCGCTCCTCCGATGTAGATCTCCCACTTGCCGCCTTCGACGGCCACCGCGCCAAGATCCTTCACCATCGCTTCGGAGCAGTTTCGCGGACAACCCGCAGTTGCCAACTTCATCTTGTGAGGACTGTCGAAACCCTGAAACTCCTGTTCGATCTTGAGGGCCAGCGAAATGCTGTCTCCGATTCCGAACCGGCAAAAATCCGAACCCACGCAGCTCTTGCACGTCCGGTAGCTCTTGCCGTACGCATAACCCGATGGCATCCCCAGATCTTCCCAGACTTTGGGAAGATCCTCTTTCCGCACACCCAGCAGATCAATTCTTTGGCCGCCGGTCAACTTCACCAGCGGCACACGATACCTCTCCGCAACGTCGGCGATCCGGCGAAGCTGCGCGGGGCTGGTGATTCCTCCGGGGATCTGCGGCACCACGGAGAACCTTCCATCCCTCTGAATATTGGCGTGGATACGCTCGTTGATGAAGCGAGCATCGCTTTCATCCTCATACTCGCCCTTCCACAACGTTTTCAGCAGCGACGCGAGGCCTGGCTTGCTGGCCGCATCCTCTTTTCCGCCCGCCAGATAATCGAAAACAGCCGATACCGATTTGAGTTTTCGTTCGAGAACCGCACGAATCAAGTCGGGCTTCGTAAGAGGAACACCGGGCACGTAGTAATGCACCGAAGGATCTTCCTCGGTTTTTCCTCCGCACGCCCACTCCACGATTTCATTCACCATCGCCTTGCAGGAGCCGCAGCCCATGCCCGCGCGTGTGGCATCCATCACTGCCTTCGCGCTGCGCTTTCCGGAGTTCACGCAGGCCACCAGCGCACCCTTGCTCACGCCATTGCAATTGCAGATCTGCGTGCTCGCGCTCATCTCCTCGAACGTCACCTGCTTGGGAGGATCGCCCAAATCGAACAACAATCCCAACCGTTCTTCCGGCAACGGCGTATTGCGATCGAACGACTGCATCAGGTAAGCAGCCTTGCTGATATCGCCCAGCAAAATGCCGCCCACAAGCCGGCCATCCCGAATGATCAGCTTCTTATAGAAACCGCGCTTGGCATCCGAGTATTGGATGACTTCATCTTCGGGATATTGAGGCTCGGCGATCCCCATGGAAGCTACTTCCACTCCCATCACCTTGAGCTTAGTCGCGACTTTTGAGCCATGATAGGCCGCGCGCGGATTCTTCCCCGTGACATGGTCGGCCAGCACCTTGGCTTGTTCCCACAAGGGCGCCACCAGTCCATACATGTGCCCGCGATGCTGGGCGCATTCACCCACGGCGTAGATGTTAGGATCATCCACGCAGCGCATCTGATCGTCAACCACGATTCCGCGCTCCACCGTGAGTCCGCTTCCCGCCGCGATTTCCCAGTTGGCCTTGATCCCAGCGGAGATCACGACCATGTCGCACTCCAGCGTGCTGTCGTCGGCGAACCGCAAGCCAAGCACGCGATCCGGGCCGAGAATCGCCTTGGTGCTCTTCTCCAAAAGAACCTTGACCCCCAGTTTCTCCATGCTGTTTTTAAGAATGACGCCCGCTGATCTGTCGAGCTGCGCCTGCATCAAGTGGCCGCCGAGATGAACCACGTTCACCTCCAGGCCAAAGTTTTGCAATCCACGCGCGGCTTCCAAACCCAACAGCCCGCCGCCGATGACAGCCGCGGTCTTCTTCCCCTTGGCGTATTCGGCAATCTGGCGGCAGTCGTCGAGCGTCCGAAACACAAACACACCCGGTTTAAAGCTGCCGTCCGGCATCGTGGTGCCTTCCATCGGAGGAATAAATGGCCGGCTTCCAGTGGCGATGATCAGCTTGTCGTAAGGCTCCGCGTGCCCATCCTCACCGTAGACTAACCTGACGCGCCGCAAAAGACCGGAGGCCCGCAGACCGGCTAACAGAGTGATGTTGTTTTCCTCATACCAGGAAAGAGGATTGAGAAAAATCTCATCCTCCCCATAGGAGCCATTCAACACGTTCGAAAGGAGAATGCGATTGTAATTTCCCGTGGGTTCGTCGCCAAACATGGTGATGTCGAACATCTCCGCGCCGCCGCGCGATAGGATCTCCTCCACCGTCCGCGCGCCGGCCATCCCATTGCCGATAACTACCAGTTTTCGTTTCTTTTCCATTACGCAATCTCCATAAATCCAACGTCCAGAACCAAGGCCGACTTTGTTCCCTGCGGCGCGGCAATCAACACTTCCATCGTGCTCCCTGGTGAAAGATCTTCGAGCACGGCAAGCGCGATATGGATGGAACCCTTCGCGCCCACCGGAAAGTAACGCATCGCCTGTCCGCTTCGGGTCAGCACCAGATAGATCATCTCCCCGGCGGCATTACCCGCCCGGAAATAAACCGTTTGGGCCCTCTTATCCGACGGAACCTTATAAATGGCCGGGATTGGAAACGAGACCGGAGTAGCAAGGCCGCGGCCTTCGAACTCAAACAGCCCCTGAATGAATGCTGGTTTCTCTAGCACGTGGTTCCTTTCTCAATACGAACTGCGCAAACTTTGAATTCGGGCATCCGCGACACCGGATCCAGCGCGGGATTGGTCAGCAGGTTCGCTCGTCCATCTCCGTTGAAGTGGAAGGGAACGAAGAGCGTGTCCATGCGAATGGACGGCGTAAGCTGAGCCACCAGCGAAGCGGTACCACGGCGGGTCGTCAGGTTCACCGGTTCGCCGTCCTTGATCCCGTACGTTCGCGCCATCGAAGGATGAATCTGCACGAACGCATCGGGCGAGCCCTTCATCAAACTGGCGATCCGCCGGGTTTGAGTTCCCGACTGGTACTGCGCCATAATCCGCCCCGTCGTCAGATACAGAGGATACTCATGGTCCGGCTCCTCCGCGGGAGGCTGAAATTCCACCGGATGAAATCGCGCCCGTCCGTCCACCGTGGCGAAGCGTTCCAGAAATAGACGCGGCGTGCCGGGATGGTCTTCGCCGGGGCAGGGCCAAAAGATCCCGTCCTCTTTGCAAATACGTTCGTAGGTGATGCCGGAGTAGTCAGCCGAGCCGCCGGCGGAGGCTCGCCGTAATTCCTCGAAAATCTCAGTTGGGTCGGCGGGAAAGAATCGCCCATATCCCAGGCGTTCCGCGATAGCCGAAAGAACCTCCAGATCCGTACGCACGCCGCTCGGCGGAAGCATGGCCCTCTGGCGAAGAATCACCCGGCCTTCGAGATTCGTCATCGTGCCGCACTCCTCGGCCCACTGCGCCGAAGGAAGCACCACATCCGCGCGCTCGGCCGTCTCCGATAGAAAAAAGTCCGACACCATCAGAAAATCCAAATCGTCGAGCCGCTTCTCAATATGGCCGGCTCTGGGAGCGGACACCGCCAGATTCGACCCAAAAACCAGCAGAGCGCGAACGCCGCCCTCGGCGCCCATCGTGTCCAGCATCTCGTAAGCGGAGCGCCCTGGGAGGGGCAGATCCTGCTCCGCGATTCCCCACACCCCCGCAATAAAGGCACGATGCTCGGGGTTGTCGAGCCGCCGGTAGCCCGGCAACTGATCCGACTTCTGCCCATGTTCGCGTCCGCCTTGCCCGTTGCCCTGCCCTGTCAAACAGCCATATCCGCAGTGCGGCTTTCCGGCCTTCCCCAACGCCAGCGCCAGGTTGATAAACCCGAGAACATTGTCGACTCCATGGCTCTGCTGCTCCGGTCCGCGCGCGGTCAGAATCATCGCGGTCTCGGCGTGGCCCAACAGTCGCGCGGCAAGCCGAAGCTGTTGTTCGGAAATTCCCGTGATGCGTTCCACGCGATCTGGCCAATACGATGACGTTACCCGGCGCACCAGCTCAAAGCCACGCGTGCGCGCCGCGATGAACTCGTCATCGACATAACCCTCCTTGATCGCAATATGAAGCAGGCCATTCGCAAGCGCCGAGTCGGTCCCGGGCGTGATTTGAAGATGCAGAGTGGAAGCAGCGGCGGTTGGCGTAGCCCGCGGATCCACCACAATCAGCGAGCCTCCCCGCGCCTTCTGCTCCTGAAAATACTGCATGACTGGCGGCATGGTCTCCGCCAGATTGCTGCCGGCCAAAAGAACGGTGCCGGCTTTGGCGATGTCCGCCAAAGGGAACGGGAGACCACGGTCGAGGCCGAAGGCTTTGATCGATGCGGCTGCCGCTGACGACATACAAAAGCGGCCATTGTAGTCGATCTGCGAAGTCCTCAGCGCGACTCGCGCGAATTTTCCGAGCAAGTAAGCTTTTTCGTTGGTGAGGCTGCCTCCTCCGAAAACGCCTACACCGTCCTTCCCGTACCGCTGCTGCGCGCCTTCGATGGCGAGTGTGATCCGGTCGAGAGCTTCCTGCCAGGTTGCACTGTGGAAGGGCTCTGATCGGCGGTCGCGGACCAGCGGAGTACGCAGCCGGTCAGGGTTTCCGAGCAATTCAGCGGAGGTCCATCCCTTTTGGCACAAGCCGCCGCGATTGGTCGGGAAATCGCGCGATGCAACCGTCCAGGATTCGTCGCCAGCCGGCTGCAGATGCATGCCGCATTGCAAGGAGCAGTACGGACAGTGCGTCGCACAGGCCCGATGGGCAGCTCGACTCTCGATCTCAGACACAGGTAGCATACGTTGCGGTGAGATTCCGGAAATGAGCATCTCGCACTTCCGGGAAGCGTGGGAAAACCACCTCCTCAAGTGACGAGGATTGGGCAGACAGGGCGGACGTTCAACGTGGAAAGCACCCGTTACAGCTTGGTGCAGTACCTCTATGGTACACCCTGGAGCTTCGCCAACCCCCTCGGGCCCTCCTCAGCGGAGAGCGCCGTAGGAGCCACCGGTCGCGTGCGATAATTCGTAAATTCCGATGCGCGTACGCTTCCTGAATGCAACGTTCCTTCTCTGCCTCACGCTGAGCTTCGATTCCCGGGCACAGACCGCCACGCTTAACCTGTCGCATGATCTGGTGACCAACGGAATTGCAGCCTCGAACATGATCCCGGGCCAGCCAACGCTCGACTCGCGCCCCTTGCTCGAGGCTGCAGTTACTTACGCAACCAAGAACGGGATCGCCAGCCTGATCGCCGACCCTGGAGCCTATTACTTCCTCACGCTTCACAATCCCAATACGCACGTCCTGCTCAATTCCGCTTCGAATCTGCAACTCAACTTTCAGAATTCGGATCTGCGATTCGCGTTGAGCAACGTCTCGGCGATCGAGTGCATCAACTGCACCAGCGTGATGCTGGAGAATTTCTCCATCGATTACCAGCAGTTACCGTTCACTCAGGTGACGGTCGCTTCCGTCAATGCCGCCGCGAAAAGCTTCGCCTATCAAACCATACCCGGCTACCAGGATCCCTCTGCCTTTAACGCCAACCGCGCCCCCGATGGAAGCGACGCGATTTATATGTTCATATTCCGCAACGGCGTTCCCATCCAACAGGTAGGAAGGCTGACAGCGTCGCGCCCGGTTTCCGGCGGCGTCATTTCCATTTCCGATGTCAATGATCCGTGGGCGACGCCCACCGCTCTCTCCGCAGTTCAACCTGGAGACACAATCGTATTCAGTGACCGGTCCGGCCCTCCCGCGCTGAATATCGTGAACGGTCAGAACGTAGCTGTTGAAGGCGTGTCGATCTATGCCAGCGGGCAGATCGGGATGTACTTCGGACGAACCAACGGAGCGACGGCGGATCGGGTGCAAGTAATTCCCAGGCCCGGAACCACCAGGCTGATCAGCACCAACGCCGACGGCATTCACACCAGCTTTGCGCTGGGCCCGAACATTTTCACCAACAATATCGTGCGCAGGACCTGCGACGATGCCCTTGCAATCGCCGACTCGTGGCTCGCGACGGTGACCACCGTGACCGGCACAACCGTCGCCGTCTCGCGCAATTTTTCATCGCCGTTCTCCCCGGGCGCGACCGTGGCATTCGTCAATTCGACCACGGCGGCGGTGATTGGGACGGCAACGATTGTTTTGGAGACGCCTCCCTACGCGCAACAGACCCTGACCGCCGGCGAAACCGTCACTCTGACGCTTAGCCAGAGCGTTCCAGGCCTGGCCGCGAACTTCGGCGTTGTGGATACAGACCCAACCAGGCTCGGCAGCGGATCGATTATCGCCTACAACGAGGTACAGGAGGGAGTCTTCTCGCGCGGCGTGTGGCTGGCGGGCGTGCAGAATGTCGCGGTGCATGATAACTTCATCCAGCGCACATCCAGCAACGGAATTTTCATTCAGGAGCTGAATGCGAACAATGACAACACCGACGCCGGCCCCTCCTCAATCGTAAGCATTCAAAATAATCTGGTCGACAGCTCCATAGGGTATGCGAACGTCTCCCACGGGGTCACGTTTGCTGCGGCGTCGATCTACACCGTGGCGCAGAATGCGCAAAACTCGCAGGTGACGGCCAGCCCGTACTCGAACATCGTGGTGACAGGGAATCGCGTGACGAATGCGGCGCGCTCGGCCATCCGCCTTGAGAACGTCAACGGCGGTCAGATTACCGGCAACACGATTCAAGGCTATGGGCTCGCGCCAGGCGTGAATGTATTCACCCCTCCAGCGTGTTGCGAGACCCTCGCTCAATACCAGGCCGACTTCGCGCAAGCTGTCCTGACGCCCTCGTCCACGTCCATCTCTTCAACGGGCAATCGGGTCTCCAATACGACTGCTCTTCTTCAAATCTCGTCCACCGCCAACGGCTATCCCCGGCTGGGAGTAGGATCGTTTGCCGCCGCCTATGGAACCAACCTCGCCGCCTCGCAGATGACCGCGACTGCGCCGTATCCAACCTCGCTGGGAGGCGTCACGGTTTCGATCACCGATAGCCTGGGCGCCACCCAATCGGCTCCAGTCCAATTCGTCTCCCAGTCGCAAGTGAACTACATCGTGCCCACTGGAACGGCTGCGGGCATCGCGGCGGTGACCATCGGCTCGTCTTCTGGTGCGGCGCAGATCGACACCATCGGGCCGGGCCTTTATTCGATGAACGGCTCAGGCACGGGTGTCGCGGCAGCCGGGGCGGAATTGTATTCGGCAAATGGGACGGCTGCGCCCGTTGCGGTATTTCAGTGCACAACGTCGTGCGTCTCCGTGCCGATGAGTTTAGGATTGGCGGGACAGGAACTGGTGGTGACGTTTTACGGCACCGGATTCCGCAACCTGACTCCGCCCGCGACGGCATCCGTGAGCATCGGCGGGGTCGCGGCTCAGATCCTCTATATAGGAGCGCAACCGCAATACCCAGGACTGGATCAACTGAATGTCGTGGTGCCGCCAAGCTTGGCGGGCGCCGGCGAGGTCCCCGTGATTCTAACGGCGGGCGGACAGACCGCCAACGTCGTCACAATCAATATTCAATAGCTCCAGCACTCCTACGGAACCGCTCCCCCGTGGACGCGACGCGGGCTCCGTTTTGCGGGCCGTTACTTAGTCAGTCGTTTCATAAGTTCACTAACGTATCAGGAGAAACCGCTCCCTGTGGTCACGGCTCGGTGAGCAGCGTTTTCCAAGCCGCGATCCGCTGGAGGGGTCTCGCGGAATACGAGATGGTATTTGCGAAATGGTG
>DASXEY010000077.1:0-10976 GCA_036489835.1 Bryobacteraceae bacterium
CCAAGAATTCGACGACAGAAAGTTCGCCGCCGCTCAGATGCGCTATCAGAAACGTCAGGAAAACAAGCTTCGCGCGGCGGCTAAGTCCATGGGCTTCCAACTCGTTCCACTACAGGGGGCAGCGTGAGTTCCTTAGAAGAAACGTCAGGAAAACAAGCTTCGCGCGGCGGCTAAGTCCATGGGCTTCCAACTCGTTCCACTACAGGGGGCAGCGTGAGTTCCTTAGAAGAAGAACGTGATCCAAACAGACGTGACCAAAGCCCACCGCCGTGGCTTGCGGCCGGGGACTCTTTGCGATCCAGCTCCGCCAGGTATCTGTCAGGGTCTCCGGAAGGTGAGCCGATCTCTTTGGCCTTTTGAAATAACCTCCGTGCCTCCTCTTTATTGCCGCATTTTTTCTTGATGCGCCCAAGATGCTCGTATGCGTCTCCCAGAACATCTTTGTCGCGGCTTTGTTCCATAACCCCAAGAACTAGTTGCTCCGCGTACGACAACAGGTCAACACCATCGGGGAATTCTGATTTCCTGATCTCAAAATTGGCAACAACGGTTGAAACCTTTACCGGGCAAGGGATCGCCGATAGCGGCATGCGGACCACGGGATTCACGACGATGAAGTCGATATTTCAAGATGTTCGAAACGGAGCTGGTTTGGCCCGGACCAGCCAGTCGGTTATAGAAGACTACGAAGTCAATCTCCTCCGGCAACCTGTATATCGCAGACCTGGACAACCAAGTCATCCGCAAGGTTGCGAACGGCGTGATCACGACGATGGCGGGAAACGGGACTGTTGGTTTCAGCGGCGACAACGGCCCGGCGACCAACGCCCAGTTGAACAGCGCCTTCACGAGTTTGAGTGTCGGCGTCGACTCCTCCGGCAACCTGTATATCGCGGATTCGGGCAACAGTCGCGTTCACAAGGTCTCGAACGGCGCGATCACGACAGTGGCGGGAAACGGCGCTAATGGTTTCAGCGGCGACAACGGCCCTGCCAGCGCCCAGTTGTCCAACCCACTGAGCGTCGCCGTGGACTCCGCCGGTAACCTGTACTAAAGCTCGTTAGTAAGTGAGCCCACGCACGGCCTCACGGGGAGCATCTCCTGACACCCTATGGATTCTACCGACCTCTCTCGCCTGTTGCTTCCGATCCGTTGCATCGACCACGTACGCGGTCCAGAGACAACCCGTCGCCCGATCGAAGCAAAGGCAAAACCTGGCCGCGATGACGGGAGGCGTAGCGTATTCCCTGCGTAACGATTTGGACTTGGCTGTACGGGAAGCATTGTGACGAGGTCCACCCGGTCCCATTGCAGCCCGCGGATCTCTGCATCTCGCTCGCCGGTGTTGCCAAGTCGCGCGCCACGTTTCCATCTATCGCGGAGGTGCTGACATTTCTTGCTCCACCCGCGAAAGCGCACCCGCGGTTGCCTTTAAGTTCTCTGCGTAACGCTGCGTCAGGGTTCCGTCGCGCTGCATGGCCTGATACTGGTCAGCGCTCTTACGCAACCAACTCTGTGCCTCCGATAGTTCCTGGGCCCGGAGCGGCGCGCGAACGGGTGCGCGTATCGCCAGGATTTCGTGCGAACGGCCCAACTGAAACTGTGCCATGGCCTGTTCCCTCTGCGCCGCGGCATTCTTCGGACTCAGCTTTAACACTTGGGAATCCAACCGCAACAGCTCCTGGGCACTGCTAATCGCAGTTTTCGTATCGCCGAGCCCATTCGCGGTGTCGGCACGATACTGATATGTGTTGCGCAGGCCAATGGGCGGCACTGCAACAGGGTGCTCGGCCCCCATCGCCTCATAGATAGCGATGGCGCGATCGTAATAAAGCATCGCATCGGGAGAGTTGCCGATCGTGTAAGCCAGCGCATAGTAACCACCGGCGAGATTGTTGCGCGCAGCGCCGTTCTTCGGATCGATTCGGGCCAGATCCTCGTAGTCTCTCGCAGCGCGTTCCGCAAAGGGGCGGCCCTCGGACTGCCTGTTCATGAAGGCAAGCGATAACCCAAGATTCCGATTGGCTCCCGCCACATTATCGCGATACGACGTATTATTGGGCGCCCGGGCAAGAGCTTCCTCGTCGAGCTCCAGCACGCGGCGGAATTCAGCCACAGCCCCTTCTTTGTCGGCCATAGTTTGAAGGACCATGCCCAGCCGCGCATGCGGAAGAGCGGCAGACACAACTCTTTCCGGGTCGGCTTGCGCGGCAAGCTTCAGCTTTTCGTTTATGGCAATGGACTTGCGGTAGAGCGTAGCCGCGGCAGGCGCATCTCCCAGGTTTTGATAGCTCCCATTGCCGCTGACATCGGCCAGGAGAATATAGCTATCCGACAGCGTGGATTGCAGCCGAACGTCGCCAGGCGAAGCGGCCGCGAGTTTTTCAAGGAGCGCCACGCCCTTTCGAAGCGTTCTTGCGGCCCCCTCCAGATCGCCTTCAAATTGCCCTTGGAGATCCCCTAGCATGTTGTAGGTCCCCGCCAGCTCTTCAGCGATTTCGGTATCGTGGGGAAAATCCGCCGCCAGCGGTTCCAACAAATTCACGGCCTTCTGGTAAGACGCCATTGCGCCGCGTTTGTCGCCGAGGTTGGCCGTAGTGCCACCGATGCCGCCCTGCAAGTCCGCGACCCGTGAGTAGGATTGAGCCAGCTCCAGCCGCAGCCCGCGGTCGCCTGCCTGCTCTTTCGACAGGCCGTCCAAGTATTGCAAGCCCCTGGTTAGCATCATTTGCCGCGCTGCCGTTGCGCCGGGCAAAGTCTTGATGGCATCATGCAGGTCGAACAAGAAATAGTGGGCCAGTTGACGCACGTCATTAAAGCGCTGGTTCGCGATCCTGGCCTGGCGCACGGTGCTGTACACCCCGCCGGCAAGAGTCGCCGCAATCAACACGCCTGCCGCCACGCCGAGTTTATTACGCGCCAGGAATTTGCGGATCCGATAGCCGTGCGTATCAGGCCGGGAGGCCACCGGATAGCCGTTCAGATAGCGATGAATGTCGTCCGAAAACTGATCGACGGTGGCGTAGCGCCGCTCGGGTTCTCTGCGCATTGCCATTTGCACGATGTTTTCCAGGTCGGCGTCAAACGCGCGGCCCGACCGCGTACGCAGCGGTTCCGGGTTTTGGGTGGTGATGGCTTGGGCCAGTTCCAGGGCGTTGCTCTTGGCCCCATACGGCCGCGCCCCGCTGAGCAATTCGTAAAGAAGCACGCCCAGTGAATAGATGTCGCTTGCCGTAGTGATGGGCGCACCGTTGATTTGCTCCGGACTCGCGTATTGCGGCGTCATAGCGCCAAGGCCGGTCGAGGTCCGCGGCAACGAGCCATCCAGCAGCGTGGCAATTCCGAAATCGAGCAGCTTGGGCTCGCCCGCGCTCGTCACCAGGATATTCGCCGGCTTCAGATCGCGATGAACAATCAAGTTGCGATGGGCATACGCAACCGCGCCGCAAATTTTCCGAAATAGCTCGAGTGATTCCCGCAGCGTTGGCTTCGTTGCTTCGATGTACTGGGTGAGCGAAACGCCGTCAACGTATTCCATCACCAAGAACGGCGAGCCATCGCCCGTCGCGCCTCCATCAAGCAGGCGAACAATGGCCGGATGTTCCAAGCCGGCCAGAATCTGGCGTTCCTGCGTGAAGCGGCGGAGCATGTCTTCGCGGTGGTCCAACAAATGGACAATCTTCACCGCCACCATCTTCGAAAAGGTGTCGTCGGCGCGAACGGCTTTGTACACCGTGCCCATTCCGCCGCTGCCGATCTTGTTGAGCAGTCTGTAGCGGTCGAGCTCCGCCGCAGGCCGGCGCGCGGCGGAGCGGGCTTCGTGGAAGATCGCTGGATCTTCCCAGGAAGAATTGCTTTCGGCCTCCTTATCCGCGGCGAGCAGCTTTTCAACGGTGGCGCGCACGGCGGCATTGCCACCGCAGGCTCCGTCCAGAAACGGGCCGCGCTCGGCCTCGGGAAGACCGGCGGCTTGCTGGAAGAGGTCTTCGATCTGTTCAGACTGGTCCGAGGGCATCCTGCAACCAAGCTTTGGCGAACTTCCAATCGCGCTCCACCGTCCGCAGCGAACTTTCCGTGCCGTCGACGCGGAGCGCCTCCAAAGTCTCTTCCGCCGTCAAGCCTCCAAAGAATCGCAATTCCACAACCTGGGCGTGACGTGGGTACTCCTCGGCGAACCGCTCCAGGGCATTGTTTACCAGGAGCACGTCAATCCCCAGCGCCGGGTCGTTCCCGCCTGGTTCGAAGGTGACGGGCGCGGCGCCGCTTCCCCGCTTCGCGGACTGGCGCATGCGGGCATGGTCCACCAGAATATTGCGCATCATCTTCGCGGCGACTCTCATGAACTGAGCGCGGCTTTGCCAATCGAACTCCCGCACACCGGGCAGGTGCAAATACAGCTCGTGGACCAGGGCCGTAGGCTGGATGGTGCGGTTCGCGGACTCGGCCGTCATGATACCGCCCGCGATCCGGCGCAACTCGCTGTAAACCTCTGTGGTGAGCCGGGAGAGCGCGTCTTTATCGCCGCCACGCCATTCTTTCAGGCACCGGGTGATGGCGCCTTCAGGGGAGCCTTCACTTTCTGTTACGGACATGCGAGAAGCCTTCAGGTTACCAGGAAACTGCGGTTGAGGTGGCGGGTTTTGCCCGCTCATTCCGTCTTTGGTATGAGCAGGCAAATATGGATCGGCCTGTGGGCGCGATGACCGCGATCGGGTCGCCCTCATATGAGCGGTTCCCGGTTTTTTAAGTAAGCAAGAAGCGATTTGGCAAATTCGACAAGAGAGAGGTTTCATGCGCAACAAGATCGTTCTGACAATTCTGGCCGCGATGATGCCGGCCGTGCTATCGGCCGGCACCCTGACGCTGAGCGTCACCACTTCGATTCCGTCGGCGGACGACTACTTGATCTACATGGGTTGCACCGTTTCGATTGGGTCATGTACGCCCGCAACCCCCGGTGACAGCGCCAACGTGGCGTTTCTGGCTGCTGCCTTACCCGCGGGCACCGTTCATCCCGATCCCACCGCGACGATTCCCGACAGCGTGCTCTCAGGCTACGTCACCGCCATTGGCCTCGCGACCCCATCGGATGTGGTCATCGCTCTGGGGAATGGAATCTCCATCACCTCCAGCACTTGGGCTTCCCTATTTACAACCCCGGAGGGCCAGATCGCAGCCGATCTCCTCGGCGGGTCAACCGCTCAGAGGGCGGATCTGCTGAGCTTTTTCCAGCAAAATTACACAGATTTCATTCCACTCAACGGTACCGGCGGCAACATTGGGGAGTTCTCGACTGGTGTAGTGGTCGGGACTCTTGGGGCAACCGTTAGCGCCGGCGCCGGCACCGTCCCGGAGCCGGGAACCCTTGCGCTCACCGGTGCGCTGCTGGGAGGTCTGGCCCTATTGCGCCGCCGGCGGCTGAGCCGCAGTCTCTAAGCAGGACTCTTGAGGAATTCGCCGGCACAACGGAGCCTGGGGCGGCTCGGCCTCGGCGGGTTCCTTTCCCATATGGAAGGCCGCCCCGGCCCTGTGCCGGCTTCAAAGTAACAGCCCGCTGAGTGCGGCGGGATTGTTACTTGTCTGAAATGAGGGTGCCGCCGCGCCGCACCCTTTGCGGGCTAACTAACTGTGCGAGTGACCCACGCGCCAGGGCGGACTCCCTGGAAGAGAAGGTCTGCGGCCGAGATCGGGCTTTAAGTTCCCATCAGTTGATCGCTGTAATGCCACCAGGCAAATTCAAGAAATTCAAATAGAAGAGGTTTCATGCGAAAGAAGATTGTCCTAACAGTATTGGCTACGTTCATGCCGGCATTGCTTTCAGCCGGCACCGCTAGCGTGAGCGGCGCCACCCAGGTTCCCTTTACCATCGCGAGCACCGGCCAGAACGTGAACGCCTCCGGCCAGGACACCAGCTATACGATCACCTCGAACACCATCAAGGAGACGCCTTATACCGGCCCGGCGTATGTAGTCACGATGCCGCCGACGCCGCCACAGGGTTGGCTTTCTGTCCCCGGGTCGAAGTGGATCGCACCGAATGCGAAACAGGACAACAGCACCAATGGATGTTGCGCGGGAATCGCCACCTACGTGACCACGTTCATGCTCAAGGACCCCACTACGGGCAAGAACCTGGATCCAAGTACGGCAGTCTTGAACCTGACTCTGCTCGCGGATGACGTGGTGGACGTCTACCTCTATGGGCTCGACCCCTCCACCAAGACCCATGTCTATTCCGGCGGAGTGTATTCGGCGGCTGCGAATATCCGCGTGGCGAAAGGCTTTGTCCAGGGCCTCAATACTCTGGAGTTCGACGTGAGCAATTCGGGTTTGGGGCCGACGGGGCTGAATGTTTACGCCACGGGCAGAGCGCAGCCGTTGTGCCTGCTGGCTGACGGCGTCACCGCTTGCCCTCCCGCTCTGGCAGTCTCTTCAGATTTTGTCACGCAAACGGTGGTGACGGGCACCCCTTATAACAAAACCACACCGACTCTGTTTTTCGTGCGCAATACGGGCGGCGGAGGCCCCCAGGTCATTTCGTCGATCATACCGGTGAACACACCAGCGTGCCCGGCCAATGGCGGCAACTATCCTTTCACGTGGACTTGGACCAACACCACGCTTGATAACGACGCAGCCTTCGCTCTGAATGCGTTTGGCGCATCTCCCGGGGGGACGATAGTCCCACCAGGAATCTACCAGGCCAACATCCGCATCACTTCCGGAAGCCTGACTCAGGACGTATGCCTGGTCAGCACCGTGACCGCCGCGGCTCCGGCGTTTTTTTCACTCAGTAAATCCGGGTTGTTGTTCAACGCCCAGGTCGGCGAGGGAACGGCGTCGCAACTGGTGCCGGTCTTTACCGGGAGCGGCAGCGTTGATTGGACGACCTCGGTCAGGACGCTCCCGGGCGATGACTTCCTCACCGTGACGCCCTCGGGGACCACGCCGAGTCAGCCCGGGGGAACCAGCAGCACCATAAACGTGACGGTTTTGCCGGAGGCGACTCCGGGCGTCCACTATGGATTGGTAATTGTCACGCCCAAGACCCCGGGTCTAACGCCGGCCATGCTGACAGTGGTCTACAACGTGACCGCGAATGCGCCGACTCCTGGGCTGAGCGCAGGCGGCATGGTCCTGATAGCCAGTCCCGATTCCGCCAGCACTCCTCCTCAGAATCTCATGCTGTTGCCGAGCACAATGACCTCGCAGCCTTACACGCTCACCACCACGGCGCCGTTCCTGACTTTGCCGGCCACGGTTCCTGTCGGCAGCGGATCGACGCCGGTCCCGGTGAGCGTCGGCGTGGTTCCTGCGAACTTGAGGCAGGGCTTCAACCACGGCACCATTCAAATGCAGCTCGACGGAGTCACGGAGACCGAAGATGTGCTGGTGCTGTACCTGCCCACGCAGGCTGTGCTCTCCAGCACCGGTCCGACCGCGTCCTGCAACCCCACCCAAATCGCGGTTGAGCAAACCAGCCTCCCCGGAGGATTCTCGCAGCCCGCCGGATGGCCCGCTGTCGTGCAAGCCCGGGTTCTGGACGATTGCGGCAACCCGGTGAACAATGCCACGGTGGTGTTGAACTTTTCCGACAATGAGGAGCCACTGTTCCTCCAGCTTGAAAACGCGACGACGGGAACGTATACGGCGACCTGGACTCCGGCCACCGCGGGAAGCGTGACCATCACCACGCTCGCGGCCTCGGGGAATTCGCTCACGCTCGCGTATGGCGCCACCACCACTACCACGGGAACCGTGACGGCCAATAAGTCACCGCTGATTTTCCGGCGCGGGACGGTCAATAATCTCTATTCGGTGGGCGGCGCTCCGCTGGCTCCCGGAACCGTCGCGAGCATCTTCGGGAGCGGCTTGGCAGCCTCCTCGGGCGGACCCAGCCAGGTCCCGCTCCCCACCAGTTTTCAGGGAACCACGGCGACCATCGCAGGCATCAATGCGCCCCTCTTTTACGTGAGCGACGGGCAGATAAATCTGCAAATCCCGACGGAGTTGCCGTCTTTTGGAACCTATCCCATAGTCGTGACGGTGAACGGCGCAATTAGCACCCCGGACACGGTAACCGTGTACGATGTTTCGCCTGGGGTCGCATCCTTTGGCAATGGCAACCTCATCGCGCAACATGCGGGAAATTTCGCCTTGGTGGATAGCAACCATCCCGCCGCACCGGGAGAGACGCTGATCATTTACCTGGTTGGTATGGGTGCGACGAGTCCGGAGGTGCCGACGGACGGCATCGCGCCTTCGGTGGAGCCGCTGGCGCGGCTGGTTGATCCGGTGACGGTCACGGTGGGCAATGAGACGGCTTCGTTGGCCTATGCGGGTCTGACGCCTGGCGGAATCGGTCTGTACCAGATAGACTTCACGGTTCCGCAGGACTTGAAAACCAGCACCCCAACGGTGGTGGTGAAGCAGAACGGCGTGACGGCGAACTCCACTATCCTGCCTGTCGTCGCCCCGTAGATCTTGATTGGGTTCAACCCGAATTCTAAGGCATTTCTCGAGGAGATTCAAACACATGAGGGCGATTCGTTGGAGACTTATCAGCGTCATGCTGTTGGTCGGCTGGATGAGCGCCTTTGCTCAGGGCGTAACCGATTTCAAGGTTGGCGATTGGGCACAGATGAATATGGGGGGGAAGTGGTTTACCGTGACCATTGCCGGCCCCCTTAATGCTGGCGCTTACACCGTCAACCAAGGCAAACTCGTCTTGTACGCACTGGCAAATGCGGAGTCCCTGCGACACTACCAACCCACAGCAGAGGAACTGCACCTTGCCAATGAAACCACGCAAGCGACGCCAAACCGCCCGAAAGGGGACACGGTGGGCGCCAAATTCGGAACCCGTGAGCCGTCGACTTGCGCGAGTCGCAAAGGGCCTATCAACGCGCCCAACGCCAAGCAATACTTCCATTGCGACAACGAGGGCGTTTTCTCCCGGGACTACCTATACCTGGTAACCGATGTGGTCATTCAGGTAGCCAATCCGAGGCCATTTAATATGGGGCTTGACGCAGGCGCGTCGGCTATCGATAAAAGCGCACAGGTCTACGACATTCGCGGTAGCTACACCCAATATCAATGCGCGGCCCAAAGCACCATGGCGAATGCTTTCGCAAACAGTCACAACTGCAACAAGTACGTCAACACAGCGGCTCAGGGCAGTTGCTTTCGGGATACGTTCGGCGACTGGCACTGTAGCATGGCTGCCAAAGCGGGCTCCGGCCAAATCCAAAATCAGATGTCCCCGACGGGTTACTAATTGAGCGGATGCGCTGATCCCTATAGATCTGTTGGGGTGGGGCGTGGTAGCGGCCAACGTGCGCCGCCTTGCCGATGACGTGGGCCGTCCATGGCCTTCACCAGATCCTCGCGAGTGGTGGTGGCCGGCAGGTCGAGCTTCGTATCCAGGGCGTAGAACTCGAACACATAATGATGGAACGGACCGGCGGGCGCGCCAGGTCCGAAATATACTCCTGGCGTCCCGCCGCGAGCTCCGATGCCTGGGCCGTTGCGAGTCCCATCGGGTGGGTCGCCCGCGGCGAGGCCTTCCGGCAAACCCTTGGCGGTTCCGGGGATGTTGAAGGCGGACCATGCAGGTTGTCCACGGTGGTATTCATCGTGGAATTCTCAATGTCGTGAAAGATTACGGCGTAGGTTTTGAGAGTATCCGGCCCGGACGCCGGGGTGACGCCCAGGCTCCATTGGAATTCAAACGCGGGCGACTTTCCGCCTCGGCCGGCGTTTGCCGCGGGGACCTCTCCGCCATCGGGTCCTGCCGTGGAGGTGACGGATAGCACCGGGGTCGTCGGCTCGGAAGACTTCGCCCATGCCGCCTTGGCCGAGTCGCGAGATGATGCGATAGCGGCTGGCAAGGAGGGTGCCAGGAGGGAACCGCTCCTTTATGGAGCCAGCTTGGCGACAGGAGCTTTTTTTCTGTTTTTTCCCAGTGAACGTAGTGCTGGACCGTGGCGAGAAGTTCGGAATCGTCGCCACACGGGTTCCGGATAAAGGCCTCCCGCTTATCGGGAGGCTGCGCCATGGCGAGCTCTACCCGGGCCATTACCGCCTCGTCTTCTTGCGCCCTATCGCGATAGTTGAGCTTTTCTCTCCCCTCCGAAGGTATATAGCGAGGAAACCTTGAGAACCCCGCCAAGAATTGTGCTCCGCCTTTGAATAGTGGGGACGCCCAGAGACGCCAACGGAGACTCTGACCATTCGAGCCGCTCGGACGGCCTCCGGGCCGCCGTCCATCTCGACTGAGACCGAAGTGGAGACGCCATTGGCCTGCATTACGGCGACAACACTCCTTTCAGGCCGAGGGCGGGTCGTTTACTAACAGGGGGGCGAGTTTCGAACGAACAAACGGTCTTTTGATCGGCCAATCGCGATCGAGTGAGAGAGTTAGCGTAAGTGATCTCGAATGAGTCGATTGGCCGGTTGAAAAGTGCGTTGACCGGACCAATCTTGTCGCGCGCACTTGACCTACTCATTCAACTGCACTTATGGCTGCGCGCGGCCAATGATTGGCCGGTCAACGCGTCCCCGGCACGGTTCCGGAATTTCCCCATTATTGAATTGCCCCAAAAATTCACCGCCCCGTGTTGTTCGTCCAGGGCTTGTTCAGGCCAGTCGAGAACAAAGCCGCGGAGAGCCTCTGCAGAATAACTCCCCGCCGGCGCGGTGCCAGCCTATGGGAAGCTTCGGGGCCCCGGTCTTTGACGGGGCCGCCTTAGAATCTCCGCGGCGGTAGCTGGCTTCGACGGATCCAACGTGCCAGGCATGCGGATCGTGTGGACCAGTTGGACGTCGATCGGTACTTTCGGCGGCTCGCCGGCGCGGCTTGCGCTCACATCCGCTTGCAGTCCGATAGACGAAAGCGTATCGCTGAGCCGCTGGATGATATCAGTCGCCACCCACACCTTCCCCTTCTGCTCTCTGTTCAGCCAGCCGTAGAC
>DASXEY010000124.1:0-6224 GCA_036489835.1 Bryobacteraceae bacterium
GCCCGTCCATTAGCGTTTACGGCCGTTGCATCAGAGGCTTCATGGTTGGAATCTGTTTGGAAGGCGTACTCGCTCTTTGCCTCTACGGCATATACCATCTGGGCCAGATTCTCCACTAATCAGCGCCAGACCGGTGAATCACTCACTTGAGCACCGCTCATGCCAGAATTCGTCCAGGTTGGGAATCTAGCCAACCCGGTCTCTCCACGCCAGTAAGATGAAGGACCCTGCCTTCCCACCTTTCCGCGATGATACTGCGTAAGGGCTGAGTCACCCGCCCGTCGTTGGTTATCGCCTGACGCGTCGTAGCCGCTCACCGGAAGCCATTCTTGTTGGTCTGTGACCGTTCGGCGCCTCGCCGCAAGTCGCGCCTCACGGATGGGCAATCGTCTGGTCTCTCCAGAACGAGGAGAGCCCGGGATCCCGCCTATCGAAGTCTATTGATCAAAACGGCGTTGGTCATTTCCGAACCGCGCGACAAGACGAGCCGCCCGTGATGAGACCAATGGAAGTTAAATATCTTTCCAGCTGTGAAATGGATTGCGGGCGCCGCTGGGCCACCGGAGATCGGCCGCTGCTCTCTACAACAAATCGGCAGCCGGCCCCAACCACCATATCAATGTACTTCGCGCTGCAGGATCGTCTCCCCCTTTTGCCGTTCATTGCACAACTTCGCACTCAGGTGCTGGGGGAATTTTCGGGGGAGGACTTCGATAAGCTTACCAGAATCAGCAATATGAATTGTCAGACCGATTTTAGATCGAAATTAGACGCGGTCCATGGCCTTTTTCAAAACATGCGCCTAAAGTGTTTGAGAAGAACCGGATACTGCACGTCACTTTCCCGAAAAGACGCTGGTCTCCCCTTCCCCGAGGGGCCGAAATCCGGTTCCTCAGGTGATCGAGAGCGGGGCCGCCTCGCCTCGCGGAGTGGAGACAACCCATGCAGTGTGACGGGATTTTGGATGTGGTGCGGAACCATCGTTTTGGGCGCCTGAGCGGGGCGAGGTTTGCGCGGCTTTGCGCGGCGGCCTCAGCCAAGGTTCGGCACCGCACCCCCGAAAGCCGCCGCAGTGAGCAGTTCGCTTGGCCCGTGTGGACAGGACTTGCTCTATTGGCTGGGATAGCATGCGCCATGCTGCTTGCCCCCGCGCAGGCCTCGGCGCAGGTCCTCTACCGCGGCCAGCAGTCCACCATCATTAGCGGCAACATCGAACCGATGGGGATCGGCATTGACGGAACAAACATGCTCTACGTGGCGGACGGCAATGCGAATTCATCCCACCAAAATTCTATTGTTTTCTATCAGCCCAACGGGGCCCCGCAGACTACCACATCGTACTCGTCAAGGAGTGGCGTAGCCATCTCCTGCCCTTGTAATCAAATCGCAGTTGCGGCGAATGGAACCTACTTCGAGCCCGAGACTGAAGAGTCTCTTGTTTTCGTCCAACTACCCAATACCGATCTCGTGTCGGCAGAAGCGGACGGCGTTTTTTCGGCAATGGCTCTCGATCCCTCCGGCAGCAACCTGTTCCTGCTCTCAAACTGGTCAAATTTCATAGGCGAGACGTCGGCGCCGTTTGGATACCAAAGAGGCGATTCGGGGGTACCGAGCATGTCGACGGTCATGACTTTTTCCGGTCTCAACCCGCCGACAGCATTAGCGGTGGATGCCTCGGACAATCTCTATGTGGGGGCCGGATACGATATCGTCTCTGCAACCCAGAGCAGCGGGTATAATTCGGTCACGATCTACTCAGGGCTGGGGAATCTCGGCGCCGGCGGCCTGGCGGTTGATGCGAGCGGAACCGTTTACGGCACCGACTCAAGCGCGGGAACGCTGTTCCAACTAACGCCAACCGCCTCGGGCTATGTAAAGAGCGTAATCGCCGGAGGACTGAGTTGGCCCGAAGGCGTGATCCTGGATCAGTACGGAAACATTTATGTCTCCGATACTTACAACGATAGGGTGCTGAAGTTCCAGCGGTCCGTCGTGAATTTCGGGACGGTCGAAGCTCATCCCGTTTCCAGCACCATCGGCATGCCCTTCAGCGTTCTGGCGGGTACCTCGATCGGGAACATTTCCCTCCTCACCAATGGGGCCCCGAACCTGGATTACACAGTCGGCAGCGGCACCACCTGCACCGTCAAGACTTACTCTTCCACGGCCAACTGCGTCATCAACGTCACGTTTTCCCCCACAGCGCCCGGCCCTCGGCTGGGTGAATTGATCCTCAGCGATCCCAGCGGGAAAACTCTCTTCTCACAGGTTCTTCAGGGACAAGGGAATCAGACGGTTGCGGTCTTTAACAACCCGAATCTGAAGCTGCTCACACCCGCGTCCGATTCCGACACGATCAATTTCGGCGCTTCGGTTGTCGATGGTTCCGGAAACGTCTACGTCACCGCTCCCGCCTCGAATGAGATCATGGAAATCCCCCCCGGCGGCGCAGCGTCGGTTCTCTCGCTCAGCAGCCCGGTCTCAGACCCAAACCAGCCAGCGTTGGCCAGCGCCACGCTGAACAACCCCACGTCGCTGACCATCGACGGCTGGGGCAATCTCTACATTGCCGACACTGGCAATAATCGCATCCTGGTGCGCCAGCCGGTGCCGGGTTCCACGACTGGCCAGTACTATCTCTACAAGCTCAATACCGATGCTATTAACCTCGTCGCTCCCACCGAGCTGACCGTGGATGGCGCCGGCAATCTCTATTTCGTGGCTAATGGGAACAATGCCGAGAATTTATTCCAACTCATTGTCGAATTGACCCCACAGGGCGTTCCGAGCCTTCTCTACGGGACCTCGGGCAACCTTGATCCCATTACCGCCATCGTCGCCGACGGTGCGGGAGATGTGTATGCCGCGAGCGACCTGGGGCTGATATTTATTCCGGCGGGCAATTTGGAAGGCGAGTTTACGGGGCATACAATCTCCACGGGTAACGTCGCGCTCTCAGATCCCGAGGGCCTGGCCCTGGATTCCGCGGGCGACTTATACATCGCCGACGCGGGCAACCTCAATGAGATCGTCGAAGTTACTCCACAAGGATCGACCAACGTCATTCCGACTGACCACAGCGGCTACACCGCGCCAACCGCCATTTCCATCGACAGCGCCGGTAATCTTTATCCGGCCTTCTATAATGGATTGTTCCAGGTTCCGCGGGCGTCCGCATCGTTGGGCTTCGCCGAAACGATCGTAGGCCAGACCAGCGTGGACAGTCCGCAGACGGTCCAGGTGGACAATGTCGGAAACCAGAATATCAACATTCAAAACCTGACTTACCCCGCGGATTTTCCCGCAAACTCCGCGGGTACCAATCTTTGCGCCACGGGAATGACCCTGAGCCCCGGCGCGCTATGCAATCTTTCGGCAAACTTCCATCCCACTTCCGCAAATGCGCTGAGCGAGTCGATTTATCTGTACGACACTACCCAGGCGTGGAAGCAGGGGGTCAGCGTCAGCGGGACCGGCTCAGCGGGCGGAGAAAGCCAGACGATTACCAGCCAATTATCGAGCGGCACCTTTACCAAGACACCGAGTTACCCATACGCGGCCGCTGGAAGTTTGGTCTACATTCAAGCCTCGTCGGGGCTGCCGGTTACATTGACAGTTCTTTCCGGTCCGGGTAACTTCAGCGGCGCTCCGAGCGAGACGGGCGGGAACAATATCCTGGATTTTTCCGCGGCCGGAACCATCGTTGTGGAGGCCACCCAGCCCGGGAACGCGACGTATGCTCCGGCCACGCCAGTCGAGTTCTCCGTCACGGTAACCCCGGTGACGATCACTCTAAATTCACATTATTCGAGCTTTATCCAGGTTTACGGGGGCGCTCCAGTCCTGAGCCCGGTATTCACCGGGTTGATCCATTCAACCGATCAGCTTGGGCTCGTGGTTGCTTCCGGTGTAACCTCCGCAAGTCCGGTCGGAAGCTACCCTGTCAGCTTCACCTTGGTCGGACCCATGGCCTCTTCCTATTTGCTCTCGTCGGCCACTGGAACTCTCACGGTAACTCCCGCGCCGGCGACCGTGACGGCCAATGACTCCTACCAACTGATCGGAGCAACGCCGGGACCGTTCACCTACACGCTCACCGGCCTGGTCAATGGCGACCAGCCCGGCGTCTTCACAGGAACTCCGATTCTGTCCACAACGGCCACGGCCTCCTCGCCGGCGGGGAACTATCCCATCGATGTGTCGCCCGGCACGCTCGCTTCGGCCAACTACACGGTCACGACAGCCAACGGCGTACTGGACGTGTTTGCGCCCATCAACATGCGCTCGGTGGCGGCAGGCAGCGTAAGCCCCGCGACATTCTTCAGCGTTGGGGAGGGCCCAGCCAGCTCATTTGCCAGCGTGGAGGGAAGCACCAACGCTGTGGGCGAGAGCGTATTCCATGCCAATCCCTTCCCTTGCAGCGCCGGGGCCTGTATCGGAACCATCACCTTTGCCCCGCCGCTGCCGGGCATCTGGACGGGAAGCTATAAGCTGCTTGATTCGAGCTCCCCGCCTAACGTGCTGCTCTCCATACCGGCTACGGGCATCGGTACCGGACCGCAGATCGCCTTTAGCCCGGCTGCAACATCGATGATCGCAGGCAGTTGGAGCAATCCTTCGGCTGTAGCTCTCGATGAAGCAGGGGATCTCTACGTTGCCGATTCCGGGAACAACCAGATCGTGAAGGTTCCCATCAGCGGCGGTGTATTTGGAACTCCCGTTCCGCTGGTGACCGGGTTATCGGGGCCGGGTGGAGTCGCCGTGGATGGAGCGGGAAATGTCTACTACACCGACGGCGGTAACAACGCTGTTGCCGAGCTGCCTTGGAATGGCACCGGCTACGGCAGCCCGGTAAACATTCCCAGCGGATTATCGCCCGGCTGGAGCTCACCCGGCTCCGTGGCCGTCGACGGGCAGCAGAATCTCTTCGTCATCGACGGGGGGAATAAACAGGTGATCGAATTGCCCTGGACCGGCGCCGGCTATGGGACCGCGATTGTTCTTCCCAGCGACTCCTGGTCGTTATTGACGGGTGTCGCGGTGGACGGCAATGAGAATGTGTACGTAGCCGACACCAACAACAACGAGGTTTACCAGATTCCGTTTTCGACATCCGGATACGGCACTCCCAAGCCCATTTTCACCGGCATAGAGGACGCAGAGAGCGTGGGCGTGGACGCCGTCGGCAATGTCTACGTCACCGATGAAAGCGGCATTGTCACGCGGCTCCTGGCGCAAACCGGAGGCGGGTTCGGTGCGCCGACTACGGTTGCATCAGGCTTGCATGGGCCCGCGGGACTGGGCGCCGCGGCCAATGGGAACATCTTTGTTGCAGCCTTGCCCAGCAGTCAGGTCGTGGAGGTCGATCTTGCCGACCCGCCGCCACTCTACACCTTCCCGACAGCGACCGCCCCAGGCTCGCTCGATACTGCCGATGGGGCCTACTCCGTCACGGTGACAAACACCGGCAACGCGAATCTCGTCTTCTCCGCGCTCACTTACCCCGCCGACTTCCCGGAAGCTCCCGGAGTGAGCACGGATTGCACCTCGTCCACGACCCTCGCGGAGGGAACTGCCTGCACGCTGACCATTGATTTCTCGCCAGTGACGGCTGGCGGCGCGGGCACGATTCCTCTCAACGAAAGCGTGACCGTCACCACCAATGCGCTGTATGCTACCGCCGCGCAGCAGACGATTTCCGTGAGCGGAACGGAAGTTATCCCTGCCGCGCCGCTGGTAAGCCTTTCGGCGACCAGCGTAGCCTTTGGCAATCAATCCGCGGGCACGGAGAGCGCGGCACAGGTAGTAACTCTCACTAACACCGGGCAGGCGCCGCTTACCATCAGCAGCATCGCACTTACCGAAGCAAACACATCGCAGTTTATCTACGGCACCACGACCAGTTGCACCACGGTCGCAATCAACGGCACATGCACGTTCCGTGTCCGCTTTAATCCAACTGTCGCTGGCGCGGCCAGCGCGGCTATCACCATCACCGACAACGCGGCGGGCTCGCCGCACGCAATCGCGCTCTCAGGCACAGGCGTACAAGTGCCGGTCGTCTCGCTGTCGGCTTCGACAGTAGCTTTTGGCAATCAAACCGTAGGTACGCAGAGTGCCGCGCAAGTAGTGACGCTCACCAACACCGGCCAATCGGCGCTTTCGATCAGCAGCATCGCGCTCACAGGCGCGAACACTTCGCAGTTCGTCTACGGCACAACCAC
>DASXEY010000075.1:0-28873 GCA_036489835.1 Bryobacteraceae bacterium
TTTTCGGCGCGCGCATAGTCGGCGCTGGTCAGGGCTGCGGGACTCTGTTGGGCCATTGCTGAGCTGCAAAAGGCCAGGGCGGCGATAAGCAGAGGGTAGCGCATAGATGTAGATTAGCGCCTCAGCCGGGGCTTTGTTACGTGCATAAGAATTTCAGGACTGCAGCGTCGATCTATTTGTTTTTCGCGGCAGCCGCGTCTTTCAGCGCCTTCAGGTGTGGGAGGTCATGGTCCTCTTCGTGGCACGCCGCTTCCCGAAGTTCGAACTTTTCGCGCTTCACTGGAAAGGCGACGGTCCACGGCCGCGTGTACACCACCGGGTCGGTAACCACTGCCTGGTAATTGAGAGTGTCGGCATCCACCGGAGTGAATCGTTCCACCACGTGTTCGGCGTAGCTCACGATTTCGCCGCCTTCATTGAGCCAGGTCTTGCCGTTCATGTTCGTCGTATCGATAACCAGGGTGTCGCCTTCCCAGTGCCCTACCGAATCGCCCTGCCACAACCGGATGGTGTCCGGCAGGTGCGGCCGGCCATCCAGCGGCACAATCCGCCACGCGACGCGTTCGTGCAGAAAAACCAGGTAATCGGGGGTTTGCACAATTTCAAACCCCTCCGGAACCCACATCGATCGGGGCACGCCGGCCGGGAAACAATGCGCGGTCGGATCGTCATAACCGCGTTCGGAAAGGTTCCGGCTGACCTTTTCTTCCACCGCCCAAGGCTGCATCGGGAGTTTTCCATCGGGCGAATCCGTCAAGAAGCTCCGGCCGCCTCTGCCGCCGGCCGCCCCTGCGGTGCCGCGCCTTTCTAATCCCTGGTTGGCTCCTGGGGCTTTGGATTCATAAAAACCCTGCAAATCCGGCTTTCCGTCAGGCGTCCTGCGGAGGTTCGCCACAACAGCCGTCGGAGCCGCCGTCACA
Source organism: Bryobacteraceae bacterium (assembly GCA_036489835.1). Lineage (GTDB taxonomy): Bacteria > Acidobacteriota > Terriglobia > Bryobacterales > Bryobacteraceae > Palsa-187. Next base: position 921 of record DASXEY010000075.1, read on the forward strand.
CTCGCCGTGGCCGGGGCCATTTGCACAGGCGGCGCTGCTTTGCTTCCGGGATACCAGGTTCGATCCTCACGCGTAAACGCGCCGCTGACTTCTTCATTCTCAGCTTCGCAGACATACTCGAAAAGCCGGTCGCGATCGACTCGGCGGCGCAGGGCGATGTTGATGGTCCAGGGCTTGGTGAAGACTTTCGAATCCTCGATAGTCGCCTGGTACTGAATCGTATCGTGGTCCGTCATGCTGTACCGCTCCACCACATGCATCGCGCCGCTGTGGAAGTCTCCCGCCATGTCGAGCCACGTCTTATCGTTAATATTCGCGACGTCCACCACCAGCGTGTCGCCATCCCAATGGCCCCGCGAATCGCCCATCCAGGAATCGTCGTCCGCGGGTCGGTGAGGAGTGCCGTCGGTGTAAATCAGGCGATAGTCCAGCTCCCACTCGAAGGCCATCGTGACAGCTTTCGGATTCTGGAAAATCTGAAACGGAAAATCCAGATACATGATTCGGGGAACGCCCGGGATGTAACACTTTGAGAGCGGATCGGCCGTCTGCCGGCTCTGGAAGTTTTCCACTCTCTTGGCTGCGGCCCAGGGCTGGTACGGGATTGTTCCGCCCGCAACAACCGACCGGCCCGCCAGCATATTCAGAGCCGCCGCATGTTCCTGCAGATCAGCCGACGCGGAGCCGGTCGCCTGCCAGATCCCTTGCAGATCCGGTTTGCCGTCAGCCGTGCGCGGCAGGAGCGGTTGAGGGTTGGAAGGCCCGCTCTGCGAAGTGGCGATGAGAGCGGTCGAAAGAGCGAGTGCGGTGATCGTTGCCAAGCGGTGCGTATTCATAAGGATCGAAGTTCCTCGGGCAGAAGCTCAGCTACTATGAGACCACAATTTTTCCCGTTTGCCACGCGGGTTTATCGGGATAAGACGGGTAACAAACCCGGGCGTTCGTTCGTCCGGTATAATTGGGTAACTCACATGAACCTTACAATTCCGTCTCGCTCCTTTTTAAATAAACGATCGGGCGCCGTCTCGACGTGCGTCCTGGCGTGCTTTGGTTTCGCGGCAGGCTTGGCAGTTGTCGGAACTACCGTCGCTCACGCCGCGGGCAATTTGCCCGACGGCTGGTCCGTACGCGCGGACTCCGGCACTGGCGCAGACAACAAGCTGACCATGGAAGGCTCCGGTTTTCACTTCGTAACGGGCGGCCCGCCATCCAATAACGGCACCTACTTCAATCCGGCCTGGACCGCGACCGGCAACCACACTTTCTCCGCGACTCTGACCCAGAACGTGAAAGCGACCCACCCGGACGCCTACGGACTGATGATCGGCGGCTCAGATCTGGACGGCCCCAATCAAACCTATACCTATTTCGAAGTGCGCCAGGCTGGCGAGTTTTATATCGCCACGCGCAAAGGCTCCATGGTGACCCCGGTCGTGCCCTGGACCAAGAACGCAGCCATCAAGGCGCAAGGCGCCGACGGTATGCAGTCGAACAACCTGTCCATCCAGGTGAATGGCGCCAACGTGATCTTCAGTGTCAACGGTACGGAAGTCAGCCGGCAACCCACCTCGGCCGTCCAGGTGAATGGCATGTTTGGGTTCCGCATCTGCCATCGTTTGGACATCAGCGTCACCGACGTGAAAAAGTAGTTCTCGCCGTTTTTTGGAGTGCGTTTGCCGGGGCCGTTCGAGCTCCGGCAGACGCCGGGCACGTTTCCGCCGCCCACCCTTCTGCCCTCGCTGACCTACCTTCCATCCTTCCATCCCGTGTTGTAATCTGAGAAGTCCCGCAAGCCATCAAGGAGTCGTGAACGCCCATGATGAATCGTTTGCCACAAAAGTTCGCGCTAGCCATCGTTGTTGCGGCGGCCAGCGTGATGACTGTTTTGGGTCAGTTGCCGATTCCAGCAGGAGCTCCGGCCGGAGCTGCTCGCGGACGCGGCGCGGGACGCGGAGGGCGGGGCGCTCAGCCGTCTCCCGAACCCGCGAAGCAAGTCGTCGCTCCCATACCGGCTGCCGTAGAAGTCACCGGTCCCGGCGAGTTCTATGAGACCTTCATGGATGACCATGACGACGTGGCGAAAATCGATATCCCCGCGAAAGACACCTACGCAAAATTCAATTATGAGGCGAAGGAGTATTTCATCTCGGGAATGACGTCCAGCGGCTTGCCCTACAGAACCCGCATCGTGCTTCGCAAACCCAAAGACAATACGAAATTCAACGGTCTGATTCTTGCCGAATCGATGCACCCAAGCGGAAATCCGTGGGTATTCCATTTCACTCAGACCTACGCAATGACGACCGGAGTGATTGGCCTGGAGATCCTGACCTCGACGCCCGCGGGGCTCGCGGCGGCGAATGAGGCCCGCTATAAGGATCTGGTTGTTCCGAACGGAGCCGCGAACGACATCCTGGCGCAGGTAGGGGCGCTGATCCGGTCAGACCACAAAGACAATCCTTTGAGCGCCCTCGCGGTACGGAAAATAATCCTTGCCGGTTCATCCGCTTCGGCCGCCGTGGTCCAGACCTACCTGGCCAGCGCTCACATGGTGCAGAGACTGGCCGGCATGAAGCCGATTTACGACGGATTCATGCCTACCAGCGCCAACGGTCAAATTCCCGCTCTCGACGTTCCCACGATCCTGGTTCCCACGATGCGCGAAACCTTCACGGGGAACGGCACCACGCAGCCCGATAACGAAAGGCTCCGCGTTTACGAATTTGCCGGCATGGCGCATATCGATTCGCGGGTCGCCGGCGGATACTATCCCGATCCCTGCAAATATCCAATCAGCAGGTACCCCATGGGAGCGGAAATGTCCGTCGCGCTTGACAAGCTCTTTGCGTGGGTCGACAAAGGCATCGCCCCGCCCCACGCCGACCGCTTCTATGTCGATTTCAATCCGGACAACAAACCGAAGCTCGACCGCGATAAGGGTTCTCTGCTGGCGCTGGATGAGTTTGGAAACGTCAAGGGCGGAATCCGCAATACCTACGTGGACGTCCCGGTGAAGAGCTTCCACGTTCCGAATGAAGGCGCAGACCCGCGCATTCCGAATCCCAATCACTTTATCGCCGCGCGACGGACTGGCGGTCAGGACCCTGACGCTCAACTCTGCGGCCTCGGAAATTTCGAAACCGCGCTGTCGAAAGATCAGTTGAAGAAGCTTTACAAAAATCCCAAGGATTACTACAACAAGGTCGCGCAGAAATACGACGAACTTGTGAGAGAAGGCTGGGCCCTACCCATTTACAGAGGGATGGTCCTCGCCGAAGCATCGCGCGTTACGTTCTAACGCAAAGGGGAGGAATCAAACAATGGATACGCCTGTGAAGCTGGAACTTGACGGACTCTCCGATCTCGACCGCGATGATCTCGAAGCACTCCTGTCCGGCGGTGGCGCAAAGCCGGGCGACTATGAGTTCGTGGAGCGCCCGCCCGCGGATGCGGACCGCGCGCAGGACTTCGGACTCACTGCTGTCGTGATCGCGGTCTTGCCCGTTACCGTCGCCGCCATCGGCGCTTGGCTGGCGAAGAAACGCGCCTCGCGAAAATTTAAGGCCACGGTACGCACCTGGGACGCCAACGGCCAGAAGCGCTATGAAAGTGAGATTTCGTGGAGCTCAAGCAGCTCCGCCCCTCCGCCGGCCGAAATCATCGACAAGCTGTCGGAGGCGAGCAAGGTCGATCCGGAGTACATTGAGCAAGAGATGGCGAAGCTTGGCAAATGATCGACCGGCAAATCATCAATCGGCAAATCATCAATCGGCAAATCGTCAATCGGCAAATCATCAATCGATGGTGCAGCCTCGATTCGGGAAGCTACGTCGATACCCTATCCAGCCTCGCGTACATTGACGGTTTAGACACATGGACCGCCCTGGCTGGGGTTCGAGACGGGTCGTTGCCCAGCGACCTCCTGCCGTTGCTATACCACGAGTTGACGCACCACTGGACCTTGCACAGCCCCGTCGGTTACGTACTCAGTATCGCGAAGATCTCCGCAGCGTGGGCAATGTTCGGAGGCAAATCAGCCCCCAGCGGCGTCAGCCCTGGTGACTACGCAAAGTACCTGGCCGCGGGTATCTTCCTGCGGGCCTGGGGCGAAGGGCTGGCGCAGTATGCCGAGTTCGATGTTTCCGCCGGCTCCGCTCAATCGCAGACGTTCGCGACTCATGTCGTCTGGACGCTCTATTGCCTCGGGGATGCGGCTCGGCAAGACATGCAGAAGGCTGCGAACCAGCTCCTCGCCACTGCCCGCACAACACCCGAGATGGTCGATCGAAAAGCCAACGCACTGCGGCAGCCTTTCACGTCGCGGAATGGCGGATACTTGCCGGGCTACCTCGCGGTGAAGCGCGTGGCAAGTCGCCTGCGCGCCGCGGGTGGTGTATTTGAGGATACGGATTTCGTCTTCAGTTATCTGAAGGCGTTTGTGTTTAACGATCCGATTACCGTTCAAATGTCGTTGACCATGGACGGCATGGCGTTCTCCGGACAATATTTCGAACACCTTAGCCGCCGGTTTGCCGAACTCCTTGAGCGGAGCGACGAGGAACTCCGTCAGGCGGGCGATGCGATGGATAAGTTGATGGCATCCCGCTCTGGCGTAACGAACGATCCTTTGGAGGCAGGCGAGGCGCAGTTTTTTCCAGGTCTCTTTGTTTCTCAATCCGACTACGCGAGCGCGCACCTCCTGCTGATCCAACGCCTTCAGCACCTGGGAGTTTTCAAAGATCTGGCGCGCTCCGCTACAGACGGTCCCGAGAACGTGATCGAGCAATTTTATCGCGCGATTGCCAATCAGCGCTATCTCTTCTGCCTGTCCTCGTCCGACATCGCGGCGTCGGATGTGCTGGCCGGACGTCTCACTTCCGGCGAGGCGGTCGTCTTGGTTCGAACGCCCGACCGGAATACGTACTTCCTGTCGCACTGGAACCCGGACCGCTATGTTGAAATCCGCGGAATCACGCCGTTCGAGCTTGACCCCGCCAGCCGCACTCCCGTCGACCTGCCTGGCCTTCGGCTGGAGGTTTGGCTCGATCCGGTCCGCACCAAAGCATTCGTCTGCCTGCACTCCGGCGAGGCCAAACGGGTGGGCATTCAGTCACTCTTGGGACGGTGCGAGTGGCCCGATCTCCCGAATATCATGCCCCGAGATGACGCCGTCCATCTTATCGAGATATTCGACCGCTCTCTCAGAGAATCGCCGATCGGGTCGGGGAGTGGTCCCGCCACCAGCTTGGATCAAGCGACGGAAATTTTGAAGGAACGCGTATTCAAGGCCACCGACGCTCTCTTGAGCAGGCTGGCCTTTCCTGGGCCCAACGCGGAGCAGATAGCCGGCATGCTTGCGGCCAAGGGTTTGGGCGGGCTGCCGTCTTATCATCCGGATGCGTTGCGCGGCTTGGCGCTCATGAGCCTCGCTGACTCGTCCGGCCAACCGGTCGAGGCGGTCCTCGGCTCCAGCGGACTACCGCCGTCGTGCTTGGATCTTGCCAACGCGCTCATCGCGGATATGGAAAATTTGGGATGGTCCGCGCGTTCCGGAGCCGTCTGGTCCGTCTAACCTGCGACCACTGCGGAGTCACTGCAACACGCGAAGTTCGTTACCGGCGGGCGGCGGTACGACACGATTGGCCGACAGTCTCCCGATTGCCAACGAGGCTCGGAAGATCGCTCCGATGGGCAGCACGCCAGCCAAGCGATGCTCGCCAACCGCTGCCAATCCCATCGAGGCCATGCATCCGCACGAGGAACAATCCGGATTGCCGCCGAACTGGCACGGACCAATCCTGGTTTTCAGATCCGCTGAGATGCTTTCCGTGGTTTGAGCGAAGATGCAATCGCGGGGACTCTTCGGGGGCGTCGCGAACTGACGGATCAAAACCTCACTCATGTCCAGCTTCCTAAAATCTCTGCGCAAGGCGATCAAATCCGATATGGCTCGACCGCGCTCCTCCGGTTGCAGCACTTCCTGCGTCTGGTCGCCAGCCTGCGGCGTGAATAAACTGAACCACACATTGCGGATCTCCTGCCGCGGCGTCCAGAACTCCAAAAATTCCCTCAGGTATCCCGGACGTTTCATCATCTGACCCGTCACCGTGCAATGAATCGTGACGCTCTGCCCGGCGATATTCTTCAGGATCCGGTCATACGTCGCGGGGGCCCGCCGGATGTCATGCTCCCGTCTGAGTCCATCTATCGACACGGCGACAGTGAAATGCGGCAATCCTGGCCATCCGGCAGGCAGGGGGCGAAAGGCGCTGGTGACAACCTGCACATGAATTCCCCGGCCTAACAGCAGAGGCACCATCGACTCCAGTTCGCGATACCGAACCAGCGGATCGCCGCCCACGATGGACAAATGCAGAGGGCGTAATCGGTCGACCAGTTCAAGGACGCCGTCGATAAGCTCCTGGCCCTTTCGATCGCTCAGGCTGCGCAAAGTCGCTCCGCCGCCCAGATGAGCGTCGTCGTAGGCATAACAGCCCGGACATCTCAACGGACATTCACGGGTAATTTCGATAGAGAGCGAGGGCCGCTCCCCCTTGAGAATTCTGCCCCAAGCGCGAACCACGTCGGAAGTTTTCATTCGTAATCCTAGCGAGCACTAGAGGCGTCTAAAGCACGTTGCATTCCCATCGGCGCAGCCTGTGAATGCAGTAGATGCGAGCTTTCCTTTTCGACAGGCTTGCTGAAGGGCCGCCAGTTCTTCGGCACTTGCCGGATCACCGGCAGACGGCAGGGAAGCGTTTGACGACAGTTGCCGCCTTAAGAAAGGAGCGGCAGGTAAATTGCAAGAGAGCAAGTTCGTGAGGCGAATGTTTGGCGCCGCGAGATTCTTTTCTTTAATGATGCTGACAGGCGGAGCGATTTGGGCCGCGGACCCGATCGAAGTAGTCGCCACGACCAAAGGACCTTCGCTACGCTCCGAAATGGTCCCGCTTGACTCCGGCGCGCAGCTGATCACCTTCTTCGAACCACTGCCGGATAATTCAGCGTCAGCGGACGGCCGCTCAGAGCTGCCGTTGCTCGCGATCCTCAAGGACACTCTCGACGATTCGGACCCCGCTAACGACCGGGTCCGGCAAGTCTGGGTGTTTACTTATTCGCAGCCGTCCATTTGGCAGCGGATCGCCGGCGGGGTTCCTTTCCTGTATCATCCTGCCGGACTCGACCGCGGTCCCGGAACGCGGCCCCCGCGCGCCGTTCTCGATCTCGGCGATCCCTCGCGTGGTATGTGGAGGGGCCTGGCCTACTCCGCTCTGCAGAGCGAGGTGGTGAATCCTGTTGGCGCACTGGCTCGGCTGACGACCCATTCCTTTTTCGACAACTACGGAGAGTACCGGAAGACACATCTGTGGGAAGCCGGCGACGTTCTTTCCGCTTTGCCGCCCGCCGATTCCGATTACGTCACCCAGGACGAGCTCCAGGCTGTCAAGGAAAGGCTGGAGCTGGCCGGTCACCCTCTGGGGGGCCTGGTCGCGGATGCATCTCTGCAGCACGATCAGGAGAAACAACGGACCAAACAGACCGAGGCGCGCGGCCACAATTGGGAGCTGCTCCGGCAGCGGGCGGAAGACTCCGGTCTCTATCTTGAGCCGCTAGAGCCGGATGGATTAGCCGCTTCTTTCGCGATCCTGTGGGTGGCCCAGACCGACCTGGAGAATGCCCCCACGCGGAGCTTCGATCGTCAGTTCCTGAACATTTCGAATCCTTTTTCGGATGAACGCTTGCGCCGCTGGGACGGCTATTCGGAGACTTGGGATCTGAACGGCGAGGGCGTCCCGGTCGCGGAAGATTCACTCGATGCGCGCTCGGTGACGATGATTCCTTTGGCGGCGTACGCGCTCGATCATCCACATACGCCGTTATTGCTGATCGATTTCCGAGGCGCCGGCCATCCGCCGCGCCGCGAGATTGCTCTGAAGATCGCGGAAGACGTGACCTCCGGTGTGCTGAGCATCACAGGTTTCGGCCACTTGGGCTATATAGCTTTAAAGTCGTCTTGGATGTTCGTCCATGGCCGCCACGGCGGGGCGACGGACCGTTCGGCGCGACGGCGTGCATTCGTATCCGTGCGAAATGCAATCGGCGCCGATCCAAACCTGGATCCGCGTCTTCGGAGCGAACTATTGAGCCGCATTGAGAAGGTCGACGTGAATCCCATCGAGCACTCCTGGAATCAGGAAATCCGCGATAGCTGGCGGCAGTACGACGCGCTGATCGATTACGCTCGCACGACGGGGTTAGCCCGCGAGGTCGACAGGGACCGGGGCGACGAAATGACCGCGGCCCTTCATGGCCCCGTGGCCCGGACGTTCTTGCACCTGGCGTCCATCCTTACCGGCGGCTTGTATAACCATCACGACACCATGAATCAGTCTTTAGTGACGAAGCTGGACGAGCAGCGGCGTGACGCTCGGCTTAAACTCCAGGCGCAATCTCTGCCGCCGGGAAACGATCCAATCATCGCCACGAAAGCCGCCAGCGAGCCCGCCAACAAAGCGGCCCGCAAACCTGCCAGCGAAGCCATCGGCGGCGCGGCCATCGGTGTTCATCTGGACTCTTCTCTTCTGCAGGGGAAGCCGGGGCTCTCGCAGTGAAGTTTCTTCCGGTGGCCGCGGCGCTGCTGGCAGCGGCGGCGGCGCACGGACAGGCGAAACGGCTGGTTCTGGTGAAAGTGGACGGCTTGCCGGCGGATCGGATCGAGGCGCTGCTGCAGCAAAACGATCCTCAAACCGGTCGGCGCCTACTGCCCTGGATGCACTACCTTTTCGTCGAGAGGGGCGCGTGGGTGCGCAATTTTTATGTGCGCGGCATCAGCCTGTCCGCGCCGTCCTGGTCGATGCTGGATACCGGCCAGCACCTCACCATCCGCGGCAATGCCGAATTCGACCGCTTCATTCCGCGTGTCTACGACTATCTGAACTTCTTTCCGTTCTATCGCGGGTACGCGGAAAACCGGCGAGTGGATATGCCCAGCGTCGAGGTCTTGGACCAGTTCGGAATTCCGCTTCTGCTGGACCAATTTGCACCCGACGCACGCTATGAGAGCATGCAACTGTTCCAGCGCGGCGTCCGCTGGGAGACGCTGAAGAACAGCGCCGCCAATCGTGTCATGAAACCGGCGCGCGAGCTGATTAATGAATGGGAAACCGGATTTGAGCTGGCTCCTGCCATCGAGGAAGAGGAGGAAAAGGAAATCACCGCGGCCCTGGCCGATCCCAAAATCCAGTATCTGGATTGTTACCTCGGAGACTACGACCACACCGCGCATCTGACCAATGACGACGCCAGCCAGTTGGCGGTGATCCAGCGCTTGGACGCGCTGCTGGGGCGTCTTTGGAATGCCATTCAGGCCAGCCCGCTGGCTGCCGGGACGGTGTTGGCGCTGGTGTCGGATCACGGCATGAATTCGAAGGCCGGAACTTACAGCCAGGGATACAACCTGGTGAAGTTTTTCAATAGCAGCGAGGGCGGCGGACACCACGTGGTCACGGTCCGCTACCCCATGGATGAATATCAACTCCGCGGGCTGGACCCTTTTGTGTCCTACGTGGTCTCACCCAGTTCGGAGTCTGGTTACTTGCGCAATCAAACCGGGTATCCCACGGCGCTGATCGACCCTGACGGAAATGAGCGAGCCTCCGTTCAACTGCGAAACAGCGATCTGAACGCGATCCAGATCCTGCTGCTGCAATTGAAGCGGAACGATCTCGATCCGGCCCTGCGGGCAGCCGTGCGGGGCGCCGTTTTGCGGACCATTGAAGCGAACCGTCCGGTGTGGACAAAGACGCTGGCGCAGCTCCAGGAGGAGCTGACGGCTTTACGCAAGGCAATCGAGCGGCAGCAAGCGCTGATCCGTACCGATCCCAAACTCAGCAAGATGGATTTTCACCCCGGGCTGAATCAAGATGTCCGGCGTCATCTGGTGACACTGGACACCTGGCAGACGGATGAACGCGGTTACCAGGAATACGCGCGATCCATGCAGCGTTTGCTGGATCTGAAAGAAGCGGATCTGGAACCGGCGCGCCTCCACGTTGAGGCGTTAATTCCGAAAGGCGTGATGGGGGAAGCGAATTCCCTTTTCCAACTGCAGCATTACATCGTGGGTTTATCGAGTAACGGCATCGTACTCAAAGCCGACGGCTCGCTCGATCAGGAGCGGACCTTTCAGCGGGTGAATTACTTCACCGCGCTTGCAGGCGTGCGCGTAAGAAATCTTGTGCAGCACGATCTTGGAATTCGGCCGATCGATTTCGTCGCGGTTCGTGTGCCTGCGGAGGCCCTGGCATTGGCGCTTGCACCCGAGGATCGGCCGGATTCCGACGCAGTTTTTGTGAACGGCGACGATCAGCATCAGACCCTGCTGCTCTCCCAGGTTCGGAAGGGAACGCTTTGGCTGAGATATTTGCCGGTGCGGGATTTAGCGGAGGATGCCTCGGGAAGGATTCATTTCTCCCCAGCCCCGTGGGCGGCTGGATTTCCGCTGCGGTTGTTCGAAGATCCGGACTTGGGTGTCGATGGCGACTGGCTGAATCAATGGCACACGGAGCGTGAATGGCTCGAAGCAATTCATCGCACGCGCTATTCGAACGGGGTTATCGGACTGTATGAATATTTCCAGCGCTGGCAACCCGCGTCGATACCCGCGCCGTTTCGCGTCGCCGATGAGGAGGATTGGCCGGTTCTTCGCCGCTTCGCGTTGAGACGCAGGGAACTGACCGAGTCGGATTTATTGATCCTTGCCTCGGACCATTGGAATTTCAATGTGCGGGGATTCAACCCTGGCGGGAATCATGGATCATTCCTGCGAATCTCCACGCACTCGGTGTTGATGGCCACAGGCGGCGGCGTTCCGCAAGGCCTTGAAATCGATCGTCCGTATGACAGTCTCAGCCTGGTGCCGACGCTGCTCTCGCTGCTCGGCCGATTGCCTGAAAATACCTACCCTGGCCCGGTCATCGAGGAGATGGTGAACGCCGCAGTCGAGCCGCGACAGTAACGGACGTGCGGGGGAAACCGCTCCCGCTGGTCGCGGCTCTGTTCGGAGACACTGGTGCGCGAGCATACGGTGATGGACAGCAGCAGGAAGATGCGTTCGTCACTTGGTGTCGGTCAGAGGCGGATCCTCAAGCGACTTGAGGTTGATATCCAGGAACCGGGCTACGAATTTGTGATCGTCAATCACTAAATCCAGGAAAGCGTATTTCGAGGCTGAAGAAACCGATATCGGTTCTCTACTGCTTCCGGCGAAGGCGCGAAGCTTCGCGCCGCCCCCGCCGCAGATCAGGAACTCCATTCCATCCGCGCGTAGATGTTCCAGGTCATGATCGTGACCGCAGATGTACGCATCCACGTGCGCGGCCTTCAGAACTGGAAGAAGCTGCGCGCGGAGCACGCTTATCCGCCGCTCATTCAAATGCACCCCGGAGGTATAGATCGGATGGTGTCCGTACACGATTCTCCACTTGATCGTCGGATCAGCGGCGGACGCAGCCAGCGTTGTTTTGATCCAAGCGAGCTGTTCCGCGGACCATCCCTCGGTGTCAATCGCGATAAACAAAACGGGCCCGGCTTTGTAGGTGTAGTATCGCGCGGGCATTCGCCAGCTTTTGCTGTGCGCCGTGTACGCGACTTCGGCGTCCGGAGAACTCCTTTGCATTGGACAAATGACGGGAGGATGGCCGTAATCGTGATTGCCCAGAGAAGCGTAGAACGGGATGCCGAGCGGAGTGTAAAAATCCTCCCAGCGGGTCTTCCACTTCGGATCCTCGACGCTGCGCACGCCGCAGAAGTAGAAGTTGTCGCCCATGGTGATGCCCAGGTCGAAAGGCAGGCTCGCATTTCGTTGGGCGATTGCATGGGCCACGGCCGCCTGGTGGGAATTCCCGGTGCCAAAATCGCCGAAAGCCACCACGTGCAGCGGCCGGCCCGCGGGAAGCACCCGGCCTAGGTCACGTTGCGCGGGTTGAGCGAAGAGTGCAACTGGAAGAAGCCCAATTGAAAAGGAAAGGAGCAGCGGACGCGACAGGAACGCCGCCATGTGAAAGCCTCCTGATTCCAATGTAGCGCCGTGCGCCTCTATCGAAGGGGCTCTCTCTTCAAAACTCGAACGCCGTCCGCTCCAGCGATGTGAACCTGCGTCGCCATGCCGATGAAAAGGCCGTGCTCCACCAAGCCAACCACGTGATCGAGTTGGTCGGCCATTGCCTCCTCGGAGGAGATTCCTCCAAAGGCGCAGTCGAGGATGTAGTTGCCCCCATCGCTCCGGAATGGTTCGCCGTCCGGACCGCGCCGCATGACGGGATTTGCTCCCAGGAGCGCGAGTTGACGAGCCGTGGCTTGCCAGCCGAAAGGGACCACCTCCGCGGGCATCGGAAATTTGCGGCCCAATTCCTTCACCAGCTTGCTATCGTGGATCACGATCTCAAGCCGCTTGCTGACGCTGGCCACGATCTTTTCCCGCAGCAGCGCGCCGCCGCCCCCTTTGATCAGATTCAATCTGCCTTCGCTGACCTCGTCCGCGCCGTCGATTGTCAGGTCGATTTGAGACAACTCCGCCAGGGTCGACAGAGGGATTCCCAACGCGCGAGCCTGAGCGGCAGTGCGCTCCGACGTTGGTACGCCCACGATGCGGAGGCCCTCTTTTACTCGCCTGCCGATCGCGTCCACGGCGAACTTGGCGGTTGAGCCAGACCCGAGTCCGACCACCATTCCATCGGCAACCAGCGCCGCTGCCGATTCTGCCGCCGCCATTTTCAATTGATCTTCAGTAGGGTTCGCAATCATGATCGTCTCCCTGGAGAACATTCCTAATCACAGGCGGGTGTAGAGCGCAACTACGGACCGTGGCGCAGCCCGATAGGTTGTGCTGCCAACCAAAGGCGCACACGGCCATTCGGCAATATCGTAAGGCGATTCAAGAGCCGTGTCGATCCACCGGTGCCAGACGTTGCCGTTGTTCGGTGGCAGCTGAAACTCGAGCGGCGCCCAGTAAGCATTCAGAATCAGGTAGAACAGTAAATTCTGATCCCGGTACGGCACGCTGGACGCCAGGCTGTGCGAGGTGACGCTCCAATCCGGTTTCCCGACTCTGACGCCGTGCCAACCTCTGTCCTCCGTCCGCAGCAGTTGGTTCAAGGTAACGCCGTCAAGCTCCTCCCCGAAGCCTTTCATCAGCCGGTGTGCGCAGATGAGCCTTACGAATCGAAGCATATCCGCATGTTTTGCGATCAGCGTCCAGTCAAACCAACTGGTTTCGTTGTCCTGACAATAGGCGTTATTGTTCCCGTTCTGAGTGCGCCGCACCTCGTCGCCCATCAGAAGCATCGGCAGGCCCAGCGAAAGCATCGTCACCGTCAGGAAGTTCTTGGCCTGGCGATTTCGCAGCGCATCCACCACTGCATTCTCGCTTGGTCCTTCCACGCCGCAATTCCAACTTCGGTTGTCGTCCGTTCCATCCTGGTTATTCTCGCCGTTCGCCTCGTTGTGCTTGCCGGCGTAGCTTACGAGATCGTTCAGCGTGAAGCCATCGTGACACGTGACGAAGTTGACGCTGGCCTCGGCCTCGCGTTCCTTGTGGCCATAGATCTGAGGGCTGCCCAGCAGCCGGTCCGCAAGAGGCGCAACGAAGCCGTCTTCGCCCCGAAAGAAGCTGCGCACATCGTCTCGAAACCGCCCGTTCCACTCCCTCCAACTGTCTCCGATGAAACTGCCCACCTGGTACAAACCAGCCGCGTCCCAGGCCTCGGCGATCAGCTTTGTCGAGGCCAGCACCGGTGAAGAATCGATGTCCCACAGCACCGGCGGATCAGGCAGCAAATTCCCCGACTCATCTCGATCCAGGATCGACGCCAGGTCGAAACGAAAGCCGTCCACATGCATCTCTTCCACCCAATACCGGAGGCTGTCGATGATCATCCGCCGGACCACCGGATGATTTCCGTTTAGCGTGTTGCCCGTGCCGCTGTAATTGGCGTAACGCGAACGGTCCTTTTCAAGAATGTAGTAAGCGTTGTTTTCCAGACCGCGGAAGCTCAGCGTCGGCCCGTTATGGTTGCCTTCCGCCGTGTGATTGAAAACAACGTCGAGAATCAGTTCAATGCCAGCCCGGTGCAGCGCCTTCACCATGTCACGAAATTCGTCCAAGGGGCCGAGCGGATCCTGACGTGAGCTGTAGCCGTGGTGCGGCGCGAAGAATGAGACCGGCGCATAGCCCCAGTAATTGATATGCCCCAGCGGGGCATCCTCCGCGTCGAACTGGAACACCGGCAGAAGCTCGACGGCCGTAATGCCAAGTTCCTGAAGGTAGGGAATCTTCTCGATTAAGCCCGCGTATGTGCCGCGTGTGTTTTCCGAAACGCCGGAGCTGGGATGGCGCGTGAAGCCGCGCACGTGCATTTCGTAAATGATGGTCTTTGAAGCCGGCCGCCGCAGAGGACGGTCGCCCTCCCAATTGTAGGCGCGCAGATCGGCCACCACGCTCTTCATCGCCGTCGCGCTATTGTCGCCTTCCACGCAAGCCGCTTTGCGGCTGTAGGTTTTTGGAACAACAACGCCGCGCCCATATGGGTCAAGCAGAATCTTAGTGGGATCGAACCGCATTCCGTTCGCGGGATCGAACGGACCTTGGACCCGGTAGCCATAAAGCTGGCCCGGCTTCACGCCCTCCACAAATATGTGCCAGTAATGGTTCGTCCGGTTAACCGCCGGGTCCAGCGCAAGAATGCGTGCGGGAAGCGCGGCGTCTTCGCAGTCAAAAAGCACCAACTCCACTCCCGTGGCGGTTCGCGAATACACGCTGAAATTGACGCCGTCCGGACAAACGCTGGCCCCTAAAGGGGAACTCAGACCCATGCTCACGCCCGGCCCAGCAGCTCTTTCGCTTCCGCGACCACACGTTCAGGCTCGAACCCGAATTTGCGTTGGAGCTCCTTCAATGGCGCGGACGCTCCGAAGGTTTTCATTCCGATGATCCGGCCGGATTCGCCCACGTACCGCTCCCATCCGAAGGTCGAGGCCTGTTCGATTGCGATGCGCGTCTTTACGCCAGGGGGCAGCACACTGTTGCGGTAATCCTGGGTCTGATCTTCGAAGATGTCCCAGGACGGCATCGATACCACTCGCGATCGAATTCCCTGCGCAACCAGAGCCTCATGCGCATTCACGGCGAGGCTGACTTCGCTACCGGAGGCGATCAGGATAATTTCAGGATTCCCACCAGGCACGTCAGCCAGAATGTAAGCTCCGTGCGCCAAGCCCGATGCCGCGGCGTACTTCGTTCGGTCCAAGGTCGGCAGAGGCTGGCGCGATAACACCAACACCGCAGGCTTGTGGCGAAGCTGCAGGATGTAGCGGTACGCTTCGACAACTTCGTTGGCGTCGGCGGGCCGCAGCGTCACTAAGCCAGGAATGGCCCGCAAGGATGCGAGCTGTTCCACCGGCTGGTGAGTGGGGCCGTCCTCGCCGTCACCCATAGCGTCGTGGGTGAAGACGAAAATCGAGGGCAATTCCATCAGCGCGGAGAGACGGATGGCCGGGCGCGCGTAATCGCTAAAGATGAAAAAAGTCGCGCCGTATGCGCGCAGCTTCGATAGCGAGAGTCCGTTGACAATCGCCGCCATTGCGTGCTCGCGAATGCCGAAGTGGAGATTTCTGCCGGCTGGTGTATCGGCCTGAAAGTGCCCCGCCCCTTCGAAGGTCAGCAGAGTCTTGTTGCTTGGCGCAAGGTCGGCCGAGCCTCCCAGGAACCACGGAATATTCTGTGCGATCACGTTCAGCGTCTTGCCCGACGCATCCCGGCCCGCGAGGCCTTTCGCGTCCGCTGGAAAAACCGGCAGATTGCGATCCCATCCGGCTGGAAGTGCGCGCCGCTGCATCTGCTCCACCTCGGCCGCGAGCTCAGGATATGCAGTCCGGTAATGCTCGAAAAGCGCGTTCCATTTCTGCCGCGCGTCCGCGCCGCGGTCGCCGATTCCTGCCGCGAAGTGTTCATAGACGCCGTCAGGCACCAGAAACTTCGCGTCCTCAGGCCAGCCGTAGCCGCGTTTTGTGAGCCGGATTTCCTCCTCGCCAAGCGGCTCCCCATGAGCCTCGGCCGTGTCCTGCTTGTGCGGCGAGCCATAGCCGATATGGCTATCGAGAATGATGATCGTCGGCCGTCCTTTTGTGACGCGGAAGATTTCGAGCGCGTGCTGGATGCGATCGATGTCGTTGGCGTCGCCTACCCGCAGGACGTTCCATCCGTATCCCATGAATCGCGCAGCCACGTCTTCAGTGAACGTGATGCGCGTGTTGCCTTCGATACTGATGTGGTTGTTGTCGTAAATCCAGCAAAGATTGTCCAGGCCAAGATGCGCGGCCAGAGAAGCGGCCTCTGACCCGACGCCTTCCATCAGGCAGCCATCCCCGCAGACGACGTACATGTTGTAGTCGAAAATCTCGAACCCAGGCCGGTTGAAATGAGCCGCGAGCCATTTCTCACCGATCGCCATGCCCACGCTGGTGGCAATCCCCTGGCCCAGCGGACCGGTGGTGGTCTCGACGCCGGACACCAAGTGATACTCGGCATGGCCCGGGGCTTTGCTCCCGAGTTGCCGGAAGTGGCGAATATCGTCGAGCGTCACGGAGGGTTGCCCCAGCGTCTCGTATTCCGCGTTCACCGCTTGCGTCTTGGTCAGGTGGAGCGCAGACCACAGCAGCATCGAAGCGTGGCCGTTCGATAATACGAACCGGTCGCGATTGGGCCAGATCGGGTCCTGGGGATCGAATCGCATGACGCGATTCCAGATCGTGTACACCAGCGGCGCGAGCGCCATGGGCGTGCCCGGGTGTCCTGAGTTCGCCTGCTGGACTGCATCCATCGCGAGCGTACGAATAGTGTTGATGCAGAGCTGATCAATTTTCGCGGCGATGGCAGCTTCGGCAGTTTGTGCGGCGCTCATGCTTTGCTCCTGGCCGTTTCCAGTTCGGCGACCCTCGGGCCGGCTGCAGCGCGATCGGCCATTACCGCAGCTTGTTCCCGGCGAACCCGCCCTGATGGAATGGACACATCGCCATCGATCAGACGCTGCAGCATCCCCACCTTCTCAGCCCCAGTCACCACCCACAGTATGCGCCGAGCTCGATTCAGAGCCGGGTACGTCAACGTCATCCGCCGCCGGCCTTGGTAGATTCCGGTCAGCGCGACGTCCGCTTTTGTGACATTCAGCACCGGATCGCCGGGCACAAGCGAAGCAGTGTGGCCGTCCGGGCCAAGACCCAGGTGGACCAGATCGAGCACCGCCGGCGAGCCCGCGACACTGCTGAGACTCGCCGAATATTCGGAAGCCGCAGCCTCCAGATCAGCGGATTCCACCGGCATGGCGTGGATTTGTTCCGGCGGCAGCGGGGCATACTGCAGCAAGCTTTCGCGCAAGTGCGTAAGGTTCCGATCCGGATCTCCTTCAGGCGCAATTCGCTCGTCCACTTGAAAGATATGTACTCCAGCCCAGGGGACGTTCTGGCTCGCTAGTGCGCGCAGCATGATCCAGGGAGTGTGGCCTCCACTCACGGCGAAAGTAAAACGGCCCCGAGCATCAACGGCCGCGCGGGCATCCGCAGCGATCGCCATCGCGGCGTGCCGCGCCACGGATTCCGCGTCGTCGAAAACCTCTAGTTCCATCGAGCTCACTCCTTCGACTTTCCCTTCATACCGCGATAGCGGTTGATCAGGCTGTTGGTAGAACTGTCATGGTGCAGCGCCGGTTCCGAAGGGCTTTCAATCTCAGGAATGATCCTCTGCGCCAGCGCCTTGCCCAACTCGACGCCCCATTGATCGAAGGAATTGATGTCCCAGATAGTGCCTTGCGTAAACACGCTGTGCTCATACAAAGCCACCAGTTTGCCCAGATTCTCCGGCGTCAGCCGGTCAACCAGAATTGTATTCGACGGGCGGTTGCCCTTGAATACGCGATGCGGGACCAGCCAATCCGGAGTGCCCTCGGCTTTGACTTGTTCAGCGGTTTTGCCAAACGCCAGCGCTTCGGTCTGGGCGAAGACGTTCGCCAGAAGCATGTCGTGATGGCGGCCAAGCGGGTTGAGCGATTCCCCAAACGCAATAAAGTCGCAAGGGATCAGCCGGGTTCCCTGATGGATCAGTTGATAGAAGGAATGTTGGCCGTTGGTTCCCGGCTCACCCCAGTAAATCGGACCGGTTGCATACGTGACTTCATTCCCCTCCAGCGTGACGTGCTTGCCGTTGCTTTCCATCGTCAATTGCTGCAGGTAAGCGGGAAATCGCTTCAGGTACTGCTCATAAGGCAACACGGCAATTGTCGCGGCATCGAAAAAGTCGGTGTACCAGACCGTCAGCAGACCCATCAAAACCGGCAGATTCTGTTCAAACGGAGCGGTGCGAAAATGTTCGTCCATCTGGTGGAAACCGTCGAGCATGGCCCGGAAGTTTTCCGGCCCGATGGCCAGCATGGTCGAGAGCCCGATCGCCGAGTCCATGGAGTAGCGTCCGCCAACCCAGTCCCAGAAACCGAACATGTTGGCGGTATCGATCCCGAATTTCTCCACGTCCGCCGCGTTGGTTGACACCGCCACAAAGTGCTTGGCCACCGATTTCGGATCGCCGCCAAGGCCCGCCAGCGACCAGTCGCGCGCCGAGTGCGCGTTGGTCATGGTCTCCAGCGTCGTGAAGGTTTTCGACGAAATAATGAAGAGCGTCTCGGCCGGATCCAGATCGCGAACGGCCTCAGCGATGTCCGTGCCATCTACGTTTGAGACGAAGCGGAACGTCATGCTCCGGTCGCTGTAATGCTTCAGAGCCTCGTAAGCCATCACCGGTCCAAGATCGGAACCCCCGATTCCGATGTTGATGACGTTGCGAATGCGCTTGCCGGTGTGTCCCGTCCACTCGCCACTCCGGATGCGGTTAGAGAAATCCGTCATCTTGTCGAGCACCGCATGCACCTGCGGCACCACGTCCTCGCCGTCGACGATGATGGAGCTGACTCGCGGCGCGCGCAGGGCCACGTGCAGCACCGCGCGCTTCTCCGTGACGTTGATCTTGTCGCCGCGGAACATGGCGTCGATGCGCGAACGCAATCCGGATTCCTCAGCCAGCTTGATCAGCAGCTTTACGGTTTCATCCGTGATGCGATTCTTCGAGTAGTCGAGAAAGATACCTACGGACTCGGCCGTCAATCGCTCTCCGCGCTCGGGATCGTTCGCGAACAGATCGCGCAGGTGCATTTCGCGAATCTTCTTGGAATGGGCCTGGACCTTTTTCCAGGCCTTCCCTTGCGTAACCAGCTCGACCGGCTCAGTTGTTGGGGCGCTCGTCGTCATATTCGTACTCCTTCAGCTCGCGATGGCTTTCTTGAGCTCCGCGCTCTTGGACTCAATCACGCTGAGCAGCTCGGTCCAGGAAGCCACGAACGATTTCGCGCCTTCCTGCTGAAGCTGCGTTGCCAGCGCAATGACATCGATGCCTGCCTTGGCGAACTCCGCCAGTCTTGCCTCGCCATCGCCGCCATCGGCGGGCAGAATCGCGCCCACTTCGCCGTGATCCGCGAGAGCTTTTAAAGTCCCTTCCGGCATCGTGTTCACCGTGAACGGCGAAGCCAGGGCCTTGATGTACAGGGTGTCGGACGCCTTGGGATCCTTGGTTCCGGTGCTGGCCCAAAGCAGCCTTTGCGGCCGCGCTCCGGCGTTGAGCGCACGCTGCCAGCGCGGAGAGGCAAGGAAATCCCGATACGCCTTGTAGGTGCGCTTCGCAATCGCAATACCCAGGTGATTCTGTAGAGCATCGGGCACTTTGCCGGTTACTGCCGTGTCCCAGCGGCTGATAAACACGGACGCCACCGAACCGACAACGGGATTAAGCCCGGCGTCGATGCGCCGCTCTACCCCACGCAGATACGCATCCGCGGCCGCCAGGTATTGCTCGCTCGAAAACAATAGCGTCACGTTGATCGGCACGCCGGCGAAGATCGACTCTTCAATGGCGGGCAGGCCTTCCTTGGTGCCGGGAATCTTGATGAACAAATTGGGCTGCCCCGCTCGCGCATGCAGATCCTTGGCTGCGGCCAAGGTGCTGGATGTGTTGTAAGCCAGCAACGGCGAGACTTCTAAAGATACCCATCCATCCACGCCGTCGGTGCGGTCATGGACCGCCCGGAACAAGCCCGCGGCCCGAACGAGGTCCTCCAGCGCCAGCTCGAAGAAGAGCCCTTCGCCCGACTTTCCCCTGCCCACCTTCTCGCGGATCGCGCCGTCATAAAACGTGCTGTTCTTGATGGCGTGATCGAAGATCGTCGGATTCGAGGTCAGCCCCGTCACCGAAAGCTCGTCAATGTAGCGTTTCAGCGTGCCGCTATCCAGCAGGTCGCGCGTAATGTTGTCCAGCCAGATGCTCTGCCCCAGATTGTGGAGCTGTTGTGTCGCCTTCATCTTGATAACCTCCAGATCCTTCCCATTGGTTAGACTTCCCATAATCCCCAAACGGTTCGCGGACTTGGTTACATTGCCAAGTCGGAGCCACGGCAAGCGCATCCGCGGAGGACTATGACAAGTCCATGAATGCTCTCTTCAAATAGCTCCACAGGCTCCATCGTAGGTCATCCGGCAGATCGTCATCGTGCAGGCGCCGATTTACGCCACTGGACACGCCTTAACACGCCAGATATCCGCCGCGTATTCCGCGATGGTGCGGTCGCTCGAAAACTTCCCCGAGCTCGCCACATTCAGAACCGCCTTTCGCGTCCATTCGTCCGGATTCGAATACAGATCGAGCAGCCGCTGATCCGCGTCCAGATAAGATTTCAGGTCCGCCAGGTGCATGTAGTTATCGCCATGCGTCAACAGCGTGTCCCGCAGTCCCTCAAAGATCCCAGGCTCATTGCGGCTGAAATGATTAGAGAAAATCAGGTCCAGGGCGGCGCGTGTTTCCGGCTCGTGCTCGTAGTGCCAGTGCGGGTTGTACCAACCCCTGCTTCGAGTCACCTGGTCCGCGGTCAAGCCGAAGAGAAAGAAGTTCTCCTCGCCGGCTTCTTGAGCCATCTCGATGGTGGCTCCGTCGCGCGTGCCGATGGTCAAGGCGCCATTCATCATGAACTTCATGTTGCTGGTGCCGCTGGCCTCGTAGCCCGCCGTCGAAATCTGATTTGAGACATCGCTCGCGGGAATCAGCCGTTCCGCCAGCGACACATCGTATTCGGGCAGGAACAGGACTTTCAGCTTCCCCTGCATGGCCGGATCCCCGTCGATCACGCCGGCAAGGTTCTCGATGAACTTGATGATGAGTTTAGCCAGATGGTAAGCGGGCGCTGCCTTGCCGCCGAATAAGAACGTCCGCCGGGGCGTTTTGAGGCTGGGATTTTCGCGCAGCCGGTTGTACAGCACCACGATACGCAGAGCATTCAGCAGCTGCCTTTTGTATTCGTGAATGCGCTTAATCTGGCAATCGAAGATTGTGTCGGGGTCGACAATCTCACCCGAAGAGGATCTAAGCCACGCCGCAAACTGGCTCTTCGCTTCTCGTTTTGCCTTGAGGAAACTGTCCCGGAGACTTTTATCATTCGCCAGCGGCTTCAGCTTGCTCAATTCACTAAGGTCAGTCACCCAGCCATTGCCAATGGCGGCGGTAATGGTGCGGGCGAGCGGCGGATTCGCCAGCAGCAGCCAGCGGCGCGGCGTAACACCGTTGGTTTTGTTGCTAAAACGCTCGGGAAACATGTCGGCCAAATCCTTGACCGTGGTTGTCCGCAGAAGTTCGGAGTGGATCGCGGCCACGCCGTTGGTGCTGTGCGAGCCGACAATGGCCAGGTTAGCCATCCGGACGTGCTGGACGGGGCCCTCCTCGATCAAGCTGACTCGCTCTACCTTGCCTTCATCGCCAGGGAACCGGCTCCTCACCGAGTCGAGGAAACGCCGGTTGATCTCATAGATGATTTCCAGGTGACGCGGCAGCAGAGCCTCGAACCATGCGACAGGCCACTTCTCCAGCGCTTCCGGCAGCAGAGTGTGGTTTGTGTAACCGAGTGTCCGCTGCGTGAGATCCCACGCGTGATCCCATCCGAGCTTGGCGTCGTCGAGCAGGATACGCATCAACTCGGCGACAGACATGGATGGGTGCGTATCGTTAAGCTGGATCGCAGCTTTTTCGGGGAGCAGGTTCCAATCGTCATTGCTGCGGCGGAAGCGCCGGACCAGATCCGCCAGCGAACAAGCGACTAGAAAATATTCCTGAACGAACCGTAATTCTTGCCCGCTGTTGGTCGAATCATCGGGGTAGAGCACCCGCGTAACGGATCGTGCCACCAGCGTCTCGGCAACGGCCGCGACGAAGTCGCCGTGGCTGAACGCCTGAAAATCGAAGAAATCGGGGGCGGAGGCTTGCCAAAGACGGAGGGTGTTGATGGTCTCGCCGCCATAGCCAACCACGGGCCGGTCATAGGGGATGCCGATTAGCGTCGAAGGCCGCCGGGCGACGGCCTGCAGGCGCCCTTCGCGAAGCTCAACCGTGCTGTTTAGCTTGACTTCGACCTTCTCGTGCGGGCGTGCAACTTCCCAGGGGTCCGGACGGCTTAGCCAGCTATCCGGACGCTCCTGCTGCCAGCCATTCTGGATGGTCTGCTTGAAGATCCCGTATTCGTACCTGAGGCCGTAGCCGATGGCTGGGAGCTCCATCGTAGCCATCGAATCGAGAAAACAGGCCGCAAGACGTCCGAGCCCGCCGTTACCCAGACCTGCGTCGGGCTCCTGGTCGAGCAAGCTCGCCCAGTCGATGTCGTCATCCTTGATCGCCTGTTTTACAACCGGATCGAGCAAGAGATTCGCCACGTTGTTGGCGAGCGACCGCCCGATCAGAAACTCCATCGACAAATAATAGACTCGTTTCGGGTTTTTGTGGTTGTAGGTGTCCCGGGTCTTTAGCCAGCGTTGCGAAAGAACGTCGCGCACCGCCCGTGCGAAGGCTTCGAAACGCTCACGCGCATCGAGAGACTCCAAATCGACAATGTTGTCGAAGGCGAGGTGCCGTTCATACAGAGCATTGCTATTGCCCGAGAATTCGTGTTCGTTTGAGACGATGGCAGAGCCACTAGCCGTATGTTCCACGTGGAATTTGGATGCAAGCGCCGCGCCACTCGTAATTGCATGAAATCATTGAACGTGTATGTCGACCAGCCGACACTTTGCGGGGCGTTTGCCAAAGTCTGGTCTCGGCCGGCATCCGATTTCCGTTCCTAGAAGAGGTTATCAGGCGTAAGTCGTTCCGATTGAAAGACCAAACCCCCAATAACCTCTCTTCGAAAAACCGTAAATTACCGCCGCGGGCCTTCATGTCCACGCGCATCGTGCATCGCCGTCCCATGGAAAGGGGCTCGATTTGGCCGAGGAGCTTCGCCGCGTGCAGGCATCGGCCCATGATAGCCTTTTCGATAATCAAGGGCATGATCGACGTGACCATAAAAATGATCGGGGCCATGGAACCAAGGGCCCGCTCCGATGAACACGCCGCCTGAGAACCATTCCGGCCCGTAATAGCCGTCCGGGGCGCAATTGTAGGGAGGCGCTTCATAGTATCCGTAGGGGCAGACCGGCGGTCCTCCGACAGCGAGGCCCACGGCGGGGCCGCAGCTTGCTGTGAATATGGAAAACCCGATCGCGATGGAAACCCCAATCGTGAGGGTGCTGAGTCGTTTGAATGTATGTGGGTTCATCTGCTTGGAAGATGATAAAGCCGGTCAACTGTTTCAAGCCGCTAATCGTCCTCAGTGCTCCGGACGATGTGATAAGGTGAATAAAAAACACGGAGGAGGAGCTGATGGAACCGGATTTTGATGTCGGGATCATAGGAGGGGGGCCCGCGGGTTCATCGCTGGCAGCGTACCTGGCTAAAGCCGGAGCCAAGTGCGTGGTGTTCGAGCGCGAGCTGTTTCCCCGGGCGCATGTAGGCGAGTCTCTGGTGCCTTCTTCGACCAGGGTATTCAATGAGTTGGGCTTCCTGGACAAAATGGAGGAAGCCAAGTTTCCGCACAAGTATGGAGCGGTGTGGACGGCCAACGAGCAAGCCCGCGCCTACGACGTCGATTGGGACGGCCTGAGCCCGGATTGCCACGCGCAGGTCCGTTTCGACGAGCGCGAGCAACCCGGCGTAGACAAGAACTACACGTATCACGTGGACCGCGGGAAGTTTGACCTGCTCCTTTTGCAGCACGCCAGCCAGTTCGGCGCGGCTGTGTACGAGGGCGTGAGAGTCAGCAACGTCGATTTTTCATCAGAGTTGCCGGTAGTCAATTTCAAAATGGGCCGCAAGGAGATGGGGGTCAGCGTCCGCATGGTGGCGGACGCCAGCGGCCGTCAAACCTTTCTGGGGAATCAGTTGAAGCTGAAGATCAACGATCCGGTCTTCGACCAGTATGCAATTCATACCTGGTTCCAGGATTACGATCGCATGGCACTCGCCAAGTCGGAGTTGCACCGCGACTATATTTATATCCACTTTCTGCCCATCTCGAATTGCTGGCTTTGGCAAATTCCCATCACCGACGAGATCACCAGCATCGGCGTCGTGACACAGAAGAAGAATTTCGCTGGATCGAAGCAGGAGCGCGAAGAATATTTCTGGGAATCCGTCGGAAGCCGCCCCAAGCTTGCGGCTGCTCTGCGCCGGGCGAAACGCATCCGGCCATTTACGGCGGAGGGCGATTACAGCTACGCGATGTCGCAGATTGTCGGCGACCGTTTCGTGCTGCTGGGCGACGCGGGACGATTCGTCGACCCCATTTTTTCCACCGGCGTGAGCATCGCTCTCAATAGTTCGCGCTTCGCGCACAAGGATATTCTGTCGGCATTGGAGCGCAATGACTTCTCCCGTGCCAGTTTCAAGACCTTCGAGGATACAATCACGCGCGGCACGAAGAACTGGTATGACTTTATCAGCGTCTATTATCGTCTGAACGTGCTGTTCACGTACTTCATCAGCGACAAACGTTATCGCCTGGATGTCCTGAAGCTGCTTCAGGGCGACGTGTATGACGAAGTCGCCCCACCCGTGCTGGACAAGATGCGTGAGATGGTTTCGCAGGTGGAGCGGAATGAAGGTCATCCCTGGCACCAGTTGCTCAATGATCTAACCGTGGATGCTTTCCGCCCGAGCGCCGGAAAGTAAACCCGTCGGCGCCCCCAGCAGGGTGCTCAGAATCTTGCTGCCGGTTGCGGCGTAGGGTAAACTAACCAAAACAAGAGGAGTTAAAGGCATGGAGCCGGATTTTGATGTAGGCATCATCGGGGGCGGGCCGGCTGGGTCTTCCCTAGCTGCATACCTCGCGAAAGCGGGCGCCAAGTGCGTGGTTTTCGAGCGGGAATTGTTTCCCCGGCCCCACGTGGGCGAGTCGCTGGTGCCTTCTTCTACTCGAGTATTCAATGACTTGGGCTTCCTCGACAAGATGGAGGAAGCCAAGTTTCCGCACAAATTCGGAGCTGTGTGGACGGCCAATGAGCAGGCTCGCGCCTACGAGCACGATTGGAACGGCTTGAGCCCGGATTGCCATGCCCAGGTCCGCTTTGACGAACGGGCGCAACCTGGAGTCGATAAGAACCACACCTACCACGTGGACCGCGGGAAGTTCGATCTACTCCTTTTGCAGCATGCCAACCAACTGGGTGCGACCGCTTACGAGGGAGTAAGGGTTAGCCACGTCGATTTTTCCTCAGAACTGCCGGTGGTCCGATTTAAAATGGGGCCCAAGGAAATGGGTGTGAGCGTCCGCATGGTGGCGGATGCCAGCGGGCGTCAAACCTTCCTGGGAAACCAATTGAAGCTGAAGGTCAACGATCCGGTCTTCGACCAGTACGCAATCCATACCTGGTTCCAGGATTACGATCGCATGGCTCTCGCCAAGTCCGATCTTCATCGCGATTACATTTACGTTCACTTTCTTCCGATCTCGAACGGGTGGCTCTGGCAGATTCCGATCACCGATGAGATCACCAGCATAGGGGTCGTGACGCAGAAGAAGAATTTCGCGGGGTCCAGGCAGGAGCGGGAAGAATATTTCTGGGAAGCCGTCGGGAGCCGGCCCAAGCTGGCGGCCGCCCTGCGCCAGGCAAAACGCGTCCGCCCATTTACGGCGGAAGGGGACTACAGCTATGCGATGTCGCAGATTTGCGGCGACCGCTTCCTGCTGCTGGGCGATGCGGGACGCTTCGTCGACCCTATTTTCTCAACCGGTGTAAGCATCGCGTTGAATAGTTCGCGCTTCGCGCACAGGGATATTCTGTCTGCCCTCGAGCGCAACGACTTCTCCCGCGCCAGTTTCAAGACCTTCGAGGACACGATCACGCGCGGCACGAAGAATTGGTATGACTTCATCAGCGTCTATTACCGCCTTAATGTGTTATTCACGTATTTTATTACCAACCCAAGTTATCGCCTGGATGTGTTGAAACTGCTTCAGGGCGATGTTTATGACGAAGTCGCGCCGCCGGTTCTTAGCAAGATGCGTGAGATGGTTTCAGAGGTGGAGCAGAATCAGGGGCATCCCTGGCACCAACTGCTCAACAATCTCACTATGGATGCCTTCCGACCCACGGCGTAGCCGCTATTTTAGCGGTTTCGAGGATCGAAAACGCTTCAGTATGTCAGTCCCGTGACGACGGTGAAGAAAGTCCCGGGATTCTTTTGATTGTTGTAGCTCGCAGTTACCCACGCGGGCGAAAATACCACGCCTTTCGTCGAGATCCGAATCTCATCCATGGAATCGGGAGACATCGAACTTGCGCCATTCCTGCCGTTGATCGCCGGCGTCAGGTTATTGACGATCGACGTTCTCAGATCGTTGCTGACGGTTGTAAGTTGCTGGTTTACGCCGTCGACGTAGATTTGCATTCCCGCTACCGTACTTGTCCCCGCGTAGGTGACCACCACATGGTGCCACGCGCCGGCGGCCACGGCGGGAATTTCGGCGAACGCATAGTCTCCGCTGCTGCCGAAAAGAATCAGCCCGAACTGAGCCGTGAGCATCCATCCGGAACTCGCGGTGCCGGCAGGGAATTTCGATAACAACGTTCCCGTGGAATTCGCCGTTGGCTTGAACCAACCGGAAAGCGAGAACGAATCGGTTCTCTCAAAGCTGAAGTTGGCGGGATTGGCAAGACTGGCCCACGTGTTTCCTTCAAAATTGATGCTGCCATCGATCTCGCCTGGCTGCTGCTGACTGGCCAGCACCGAACCATTCATGGTGGCGTGATTCGCGTTTGCGGTCGAATCGTTCATCTGCGGAGCAGTTCCCGCGGGATTCTCCTTCAAATGGTATACGGCCATGAAGTTGCTGCTCCACGTTCCGGAGGGCGTGGTCTGGAGGGATGTCACGGAAGGCTGCCCGTACCACGCGTAGATCACGCTTCCATTACTGAGGCTAGGCACATTCACCCAGAGGTTTACGGCTCCGGTGGTTGGTGTGTAAGTCTCAAACTCCCAGTTCAGCAGCATGGTTCCCGCGGCATCGGACGTGAAAATCAAATCGCAGGGAACCGGCGTCGCGTTGTTGCCCACCGTTTGTGTGCAGATGTTGGAGATCCTGCCTCCATTGGCCGTTGTTGCGAAGTCGCGGAAGGTACCGGAGATTAAGGCGGGGAAGTTGGTCTGCGCGCTGGGCACCTGGCCGGCCGCAACGGTGAACGTGGCCTGATAATTATAGCCGTTGGGCCACGGACCGGAAGTGGACGCGATTCCCGTTCCGCTGAGGCTCGCCGATTGAGGGCTGCCGCTGCCATTGTCGGTGATTGTAATCGCCGCCGAGAACAGGCTGGCGGCTAGCGGTGTGAACGTGACATTGATTGTGCAGACGCCGTTCACTGCGATCGTGGCGGGACTGACCGGGCAGTTATTGGTCTCGGCGAAGTCGCCGGAGTTTGTGCCGGTCACGGCGATGCTGCTGATCGTC
>DASXEY010000082.1:0-9149 GCA_036489835.1 Bryobacteraceae bacterium
AACCATCGCCTGAAAGGCGATGGCCTTGATGGGTCGGCTGAAAGCCGACCGGGATACGGGCCGAAACCCCGAGAACAAGAAGGACTGCTGAAAGCTCACCGCCTAAAGGCGGTGGGCTTAGACCTGGAGATGACGCTAAAACGTGGCCTCTCCCGCCACCCATGGCGCGCAGGCGTCCTAGATGGCGCTGGAGTGAGGATTTCCTTGACGGCGGCAGTCCCAGCGTCCGAATGCCTGGAAGCCCCACAGGCACGACACGCTGACTTTCAACTTGCGTTCCTCAAACCGAAGCTGCAGTTCGGCCAGGATGCGATCGGCTTGCTTGGCGATCCAGTCCCTGCTGTAACTCCGCTGTGATCTTGCTGGTCGGTCCTCACTGGCGGCCCGCCGCCGGTTCCAGCTTTCCGCGGCGGTGCAGTTGCGCAGAGATTTTCAGCGCCCACCCGTAGCTCACGCAAAACCGCTGCGCCAGTTGTGAAAAACTGCCTTCTTTGCGCTGATGCGCCTCCAGAAGTTTTCGCCGTAAGTCGTCTGAATAAGCCGTTGCCATCTTCCCTTGCAGATAGAATCGCCGGAGCAATCTACATTAGCCATTATCTTGCAAAATATCTAATATCCACAGTCGCCGCTTCTTCCTCGCGACCCTTTGGCAGCGAGCGAAGTGAAAATCTGAAGTCCGGAGAGCAGAAGCATACCTTCGATCAGTAGAGCGTTTGTCTTGGACCGACCGAATTTACATCAATTTCCAGTTGGCCGGCTCCGGCGGCGGAGTCGTCCCGAATTCTACAATAAGAAACGGCTTCCACTCCGTTCGAGTCGACGCCCTGGCCGAAGGTTAGGCGTGCATTAGCGCAATCGCAGTTCGATTCTTACACTAGAGGGCGAATGCTGGAGCGGGAGCGAAGGAACCGGATTGTGGCTTTATGGCGCCCGCGGCGCTGAAGGCTGATTGCTTAATCGTCCGCTGTACGCCTCATCCACTGAAATATTATTGATCTCGCGTATGCGACCTACGGCGCCGTCCAACCCGGCGACAGCTTTAAAATAATCGCCCTTGGCGACGACCTCGGTCTCCACACCGGCCTGGTACTGTGCCATCTCAACATCCACGGAGCTGGCGTTGACGCTTCCATCCGGATGATCAAAGCGGACGAATTGGTTCCCAATTCCAACAAGGGTGATCCCCGAAAGCGCATCCGGCGACTCGCCGAGTCATATGTTGCTGGGCCATGAGCTGAGCCGCGCTTTTCGCATGACGATCGGCAAGCTCATGGTGCATGGTGTCGGGAGGAGGAATGGGCGTCCTAAAATCCGGCAGGATGGTCAAATCACCGGTCGAGATAGTACCCGCCCAGCCCGGCCCCGCGTGAAGCCCGTCGGCGCAATTCTGTGTCGGGTTGCAGAGACTATTTCTGGGCCGCCGCTTTCTGCTTGCCCTCCAAGTCGCCCACATAGTGCACCGCGTCGCGGTCCTCGCAAACCGACTCGAAGAGTTCCGTATCGGGCATAATTTGCTGCATCACGCGGACAGTAAATGGTTCCGTATACGCCTTTGGATCCTCAATGGTGACATCGATTTGCAGCGTGCCGAAGTTAAGTCGCGTGAAGCGTTCCACGATTTTCCCCGTGCCCGTAAGGGGGCTCCCATTCACATCCAGCCAGACATCGTCACGAAATCCTACCGTGGTGACCACCAAGGTATCGCCTTCCCACTTACCCACCGAGTAGCCGTACCACCAAGGCGCAAGCTTTGGACCCACTTCCGGCAAGGACTGGCCGTTCGTAAGGATCTGGCGGACGTCATTGTTGGCGTTGTACATGATCACAATCGCCCCCTTCCCTTGCACAATCTTCTTCTCATACGGATGCGTATGGAGCTGCATCAACCCGAGCGGCCGGCAGTGGGCGTCGGGGTTGTCCTTGCTATCGTTGGCCTTGCGCTCGTCCCGGGTTTTCCGGCCCCACTCCGTGAAAGGGAGTCCATTCGCAAAGCCGGCGCCCACATCGTTGAATTGCGCTGCCGGTGGCTCGCCGGGCGCTCGTGCAGGCGGCGTCGTCGCCGGCGCGGTGCCTTTGCCCTTGGCGTTCCCTTTTAAGTTATTCCTGCGCATCGGCTGCCAAAGACCTGAAAGGTCGGGATGTCCGTCCGCCGCCTTCGGTGCGGGCGCCTTTAAATCGAGGTCACCGCTTTCGGTTCTGGGCCCGTCGGTCGGGTGTTTCGGCCACTGCGCAAGAAGGACGGTCGCTCCCGCAACCAGCGCTGCCAGGACTGCCGCGATCATGGAAATTCTTTCGTTGGATTTCATCTGCATCCTCAGGCCCACCAGCTTTCTTCTCCCTCATCACGCCTTGAATCTCGATGCTGGGGTGCTTCAACATCATACTCCTCCCGATCGTATGATGCCGATACTGAAAATGTCAGGCCTTGCTTCCATTCAGCGCGACGTAACCTGAGCGGTTGTCGAGCGCGTCCTGATCGGAAGGGCACGGAATGCTGTCGATCAATGTGGCGCGGGCAATTATCGTGGCAGGCATAGTCGCCTTTGAGATGTCGAGCAGGGTTCCATGGAAGAGAAAATGCACACGAGCCCCACCTGCTCACCCCGACTGGCCAGAATCTCTTTCGCACGATCTCGATTCCGGCTTCGGCAGCCATCTTCTCCGCGTTCTCGCGGATCCGGTTGCGGAACGGCTCAGCGAACTTCGGATCGTCGAAGATCCGGATCTTCCGCTCGTAGACGACGTCATCCCTTCGGCAAAACAGATCTTCGGCAATGTGCCGAAAATCAGCATTTGGTCCCAACAACCCAATACTCCAGCAATCAGCCCGGCGTGCCGTTCCGTTATCAGCTCCGCGCCCACTCAGGCATCATAACCAGACCTGTTTGGTTCCGGCTACGCCGGGTTAGGGTACCGTCACAGATCCCCCCGCCTGCCAGCCTGAGTTCCCGGTGGTGCTGTTCCGTGAGGCCAGATAACCGCGAAGCTCGGAGTGTAGGTGATTGCCAGATTCGGATTCAGCGTGTCACGGCTGGCCGACGCAGAACTGCCCGCCGCGTTGATCGTGCACTGGCTGTTTTGCAACGTGCCGCCCGGGGACAGCAGAATGGGCGGTCCACTTGCATACCGACCATCCCCGGCGTCATCCACCAGGTACAAATACCCGTTAAAAGCGCTGGTGGGAACGTCGGGCATCGGGCGCGGCCGTCTCGACACTCCTGAAAACTCATGGTCGATTCGAATGGCCCTGCGTCCACCAAGGCCAGACGCGCGGATAGCGTGCTCGCCCACATGGTAAAGGCCATCGAGCTGGAGGTCTCCGCGCCTACGGCAGCGTCAAAGCAACAAGTTGTGCCGGGAAGTCTCGATTCCCAATCGCTACCACAATGTACTGCTTCCCGTTCGCCAGGTACGTCATCGGAATCCCGGTTTCATTCGCCGGTAGTTTCATCTCATGCAAAGTCTTGCCGGTGCCTTTGTCCAAAGCACGGAACAATGGACCACCGCCGCCGGGGCCCGACGAAAACATCCCGCTTCCGTCGCCCGAAAAGAGCAGCGTCTTGGTCACCAGCAACGGAGCGCGTTCAGGTTGCCCGACGCCGCTGAGGTCCACACCCGCGAGCTTCGGGTTTTCCGCAACGGCCTTCGGCGCATGCCCGTTGGGAACCATCCATGCGTGGTCGCCGGTGTGCATGTCGATGGCTGTGACCCTGCCCCAGGGCCCCTTTACCAAAGGCAATCCGAAGGGCGTGTCCGCCCGCACAAAGAGGCCCACGTAATTCATGTCGCTGCCGCGAGTCGAGCCGGGCGCCATGGCGCTGGCCCACCACGTCGTCTCCGACGGAATGTAGAGCATGCCTGTCTCGGGATCCGCCGCGGCGCCCTGCCAGTTCGCGGAACCTTGATTGTGCGGCACGATCAGCGTCCCCTTCTTTCCGCCCTCACCTTGCACGATGGAGGGCGTATACAAAGGACCGATTTTGTAGTCCGAGATGATCCGCAAAGCCTCCGCCTTGATTTCCGGCGTCAGGTCGTTCACATCATCAGGCCCGATGCCGCTGCGATCGAACGGCAGGGGCTTCGTCGGAAACGGCTGCGTCGGCGAAGTGATTTCGCCGGGCACGGTCGATTGGGGGACAGGCCGCTCCTCGATCGGCCACACTGGCTTGCCGGTCACCCGATCGAAAACGAAGATCAAACCTTGCTTGGTCACCTGCGCGACCGCTTTGACCGGCCGCCCCTCGATGGTCACGTCCATCAACACTGGCTGCGATGCCAGGTCCCAATCCCAAATATCGTGATGCACCGCCTGAAAATGCCAAATGCGTTTTCCCGTCTTCGCATCCAGGCACACCAGGCTGTCGGCGAACACATTGTCGCCGGGCCGATGACCGCCATAGTAATCGCCTGTCGGCATCTCCACCGGCAGGTATACATAGCCGAGTTCCAGATCCGCTGCCATCGGAGCCCACACGCCGGTATTGCCGGTGTACTGCCAGGAATCGTCCTTCCAGGTGTCGTTGCCGAATTCACCGGCGCGGGGGATGGTATGGAAGGTCCAAAGGAGTTTTCCAGTTCGCGTACTGTAGCCACGCACGAACGCCGGCACACTCGTCTTAGAACGCGGAGCGCTGCCTGCTAGCATCGCGGCGCCAACCACCACTACGTCGCCGACGACGATCGCCGGCGAACTCGCTCCAATTTCTCCGGGCTCCACATGGCGTCCCGTTCCTTCCAGGAGTCCCACCCAGAGATCCACGATGCCGTCGCTGCCGAAGTCCTTCACGGGCACCCCCGTGTCCGCGTCCAAGGCGACCAGGTGGTAGCCGCGCGTGATCAGCAGGACTCTCCCGTGTCCCCTTTCGTCCGCCCAGTACGCAACGCCGCGATTGTTGTTGCGAGGCGCGCGATCGCCACGTTCGCCTTCATCGAGATGGTACGCCCAAAGGGTTTGGCCGGTGGCGCCATCAACGGCAATTGCGGCGCGTTGAACGCCCGCGGCGAAGTATAACCTCCCATTGACGGCCAACGGCGTTACTTCCAGGTTGTAGTCGGGACGCGGGCCGAAGTTCTCCGACATCCACCGCCACGCAATTGTCAGCTTGCTCACATTCGATGCATTGATCTGGTCCAGGGGCGAATACTTGGTGCCGCCCGCGTCGCCGCTGTGATAACGCCAGTCGCCTCCGCCAGCCCCCTTCTGCGCCGATGAATCAACCGTCAGAAGAGGAAGAATTGCGCTAAACGCGAGGATCCTGTAGATGAGTGTTTTCTGCATCACAATAGTTACCAATCCGTGAAGGAACCATCTGGACGCTGGTCCAGCAGCATGCCGGCGCGATAGGTATCGCACCTGCCGATCTGGGTCACCTTGGTTCGATCCACCTCCACACCTAACTAAGCCCGTCCGGTCTTTCGGCCACAGCTTGCCATCTTTAGAATCGTACACCTTCGGCAGGTACGGCCAAGTGCGGGTTCCCTCGCTTGGCATCTCGGATCAGGGCCATGAGAGGTGTAGCGGTGAGGCACTGGGC
Source organism: Bryobacteraceae bacterium (assembly GCA_036489835.1). Classification (GTDB taxonomy): domain Bacteria; phylum Acidobacteriota; class Terriglobia; order Bryobacterales; family Bryobacteraceae; genus Palsa-187. The sequence goes on from DASXEY010000082.1 coordinate 5,535, forward strand.
CCACGCCGCCATCTCAGATGGGTCCGGTAAAGTTCGATGAGTTCACGTTCCATGAGCTGGTTAATATCCCCCTTGTAGCCGAACTGCTCCCTAACGGCGATTTGGACGTGGGTACTCTGGCGGACGTGTTCAGAGGTCATGTTCTCACTGCGAATGAGGTCTTCGCAGAAATAAGGGTGCAGGGTTCGAGCATCGTGGCCAGTTTGATGGCATCCGGCTGGTCGAGTTCGGCGTGGAAATCGATCGCCCAACCGCCGTCTCCGGCGCCCTTGTGCAAGCGCACTCAGTCATCGTACATTTTGCTTACCAGCTTAAAGCGATGCACCACGCGTTCGCGCGGATTGTCGGTGGCGTACCAGTAAGTCCGGAAACCCGCTTGAAGACCGGCGCGCGCGGCGTCTTCGAGCGTGCCGCGCGGATAGGCGATGGAGTACAATTCCATATAATTTCGATTTTCCACTCAGCAACAGCCGGGCCGGCACATCCAGAGCCTTGCCCTTTAGATCCCACAGCGCCAGGTCCAATGCGCCTAATCAGTGCACCTTCTCCCGCCCGGCCGGATAGAAATAGCCCCGCATCATGCGCTGCCGTACCGTCCAAGGCCTGATGTAGGCCTTGGGATCATCCACAGTCAATTGGATGTCCAAGGTTCTAAATTCGAGCGGCAGACCCGCTCAGTCATGTTCGCGGAGTTGGCCAGAGGATCTCCGCGCATGTCCAGCCGCAAGTCGTCTCGAAAACTAGCGGTTTCGATCACCAGGTGTCTTGCTCCCAATGCCCGACGGAGTACCCGTTCCAGGAAGGGGTGGGATCCTCTGGCAGCTTGCGCCCGTCCATGCAGATCTGGGGATAACTGGAATTGAACTCGTTGAGCATCGCCAACTTCGGCGTCTGAATGATCCGCGTGAGGTGCGGCAAGTTGAATCATGCGAAATTCTTCTGGTTTGATCGCGATTCGTTATTGGAGAATTGTCCAGCGCTTGAGGTACAATTATGCCCGGCGAGCGTGCATGAGAGTGGCTCGCAATCCAAGGAGATGATCATGAGTCGACGTTTGCTGGCCAGCGTTATAACGTGTTTTGGGATCGCAGCAGTGGGCAGCATTCTTGCTCAAGGCCCGGCAGCGCCCGCTGCGCCGGGCGGACGGGGCGGCGGGAAGGGTGGCCAACGCGCAGGCAACCCCGCGACGCCCGAGGATCTGGCCGATATCGCAAAACTCCCGAATTTGCCGGCTTTGGTCCAGGGCGCCGGAGACGGAGATTTTTCAACAGGCCCCGACTACACGCCAGCGCCCGAAGAAAAGCAACGCGTCGGGATTCCGCATGGCAAGTTGATCGAGTTCTTTATGAACTCCTCCAGCAGCAAGGTGTTTCCGGGCGACACCCCGTTTGAGCGGCTGGTGTCGGTCTATATTCCCGCTCAGTATGTTCCGGGCAGACCTGCTCCATTCATCTTCAGCGCGGATTCCTATGGCCTGCAGGGCCGCCAACTGGCGAACATCCTCGACAACATGATTGCGGACCGCCGCCTGCCGGTGATGGCGGTGGTGATGACCGCCAACGGCCCGGGCCCGGAGCGCAGCCTTGAATATGATACGGTGTCGCCGGTCTTCGCCGATTTCGTCGAAACCGAAATTCTTCCGCGCGTCGAGAAAGAAACCGGCGTTACGCTGACCAAAGATCCGGAAGGCCGCATGACCTACGGCGGCAGCTCAGGCGGAGCGATGGCGCTCACGATGGCATGGTACCGCACGGAGCGTTACCATCGCGTGCTGTCCTATTCCGGCACGTTCGTCGATCTGCGAGAGGGTCCAGGGGCCCCGCATGGAGCTTACGAGTACCCGGAACATTTCTTTCCCGATAATCCGGTGAAGCCGCTCCGCATCTGGATGCATGTTTCGGAAAACGATATCGGAGCAACCTCCGCCTCGGCCGATCGGCGCAATTGGGTGATCGCGAATCAGCGCCTTGCGGGCGTGCTGAAAGCCAAGGGCTATCACTACCAGTTTGTGTACGCCAAGAACGCGGGCCACGTTGACTCGAAAGTGATCCATCAGACTCTCCCGCAAGCGCTCGAATACGTGTGGAAGGACTACCCGATCTCAGGCAAATAGCGCTGGATTCTTCGCGCTATCGTCTGGCCGGTAATTTCTGAAGCCGTTCTTCAACCGCGTCGAGCGTTCCGTCCTTTTTGGGAAAGGCGAAACGCACCAGACCGCGGCCCAGAGCAGTATCGGACGCATAGAAACTGGAACCGGGCACAGTGGCGGCACCGGTTTCATCAAGCAACCAGCGGGCGAACGCCATGTCGTCGTCACCGCGGCCGAGGTGCCGGAAGTCTGCCCTCACCCACTGGTAGTCCGAGTCGGGCAAGCCGATTACCGCCGCCATCGCCTCCTGCAGCGGCGTGGGAGCGCACACGGTCGTGAAATCATGGACCTTCCGCAGCGCATCCGTCAGGTTTGGACTCGCGATGCAATAACCCACACGCCAGCCCGTCACGGCGAACGTTTTCCCCAAACCTCAAATGGTGATCGTGCGATCCTGCATGCCGGGATACGTGGCGATTGGAATATAGGACGGCCGTCGAACACCAAATGTTCGTAGATTTCATGCGTGATCGCCAGAACGTCGTGCTTGACGCAAAGAGAGGTTCGCCGGAGCTTCCGGCGCGGGGGCTCCCTTGCCGCCTCGGCCGCCCGTATTGATGATGGGCGCGCCATACCAGCCGCCCGTGTCGTACCCCATCGGAGCCGCCAGAATGGAGCCGCCGGCCTAGCCTCATCGATCGCTTTGTGGTGGCACATGTAGCCAGGGCAAATCCCTAAGCCGTGGAGAGAAATGATGAGCGGATTCTTTGTCTTGCGACGCCTTCGCGGAGACGAACACCAATACGGCAGATCTTCGTTCATGTCGGCAAAATGATACGTCCGATTCTGCACTGGCGAGTCGTGGGATTTGATGAACCCGCCGGCTCCGCCTTTGCCCTTTGCTGCTTGCTTGGGGCAGGTTCTTGCGCCTGGGCGGGGGCGTGCCATAGCATCGCACTCGCGGCAAGTCCTGCGAACACTGGCGCCGTGTTCTTGAAGTTGAGTTTCATTAGTGTCTCAGGCTGGATGCTGTTTGTGCGACCTGGAAGATCACCCAACCAGGAGAGAGAAATGGAAAAGCGATATATCGGAATCGACTTGCATCGGAACCGTTTCACGGACCTGTCTACTCCGGAAGTTTCCTCCCGGAGCTTACCGCCAATCGTCGGACGATAAGACATTCATCTCATCTCCTTTAAGGTAACTGTGCTACCGGAAGAGCATGGGCGCGAAATCGTTCAGGCAACCGCGCCGGGTCAACCCTTGGTATTCGTACTGTAGTCGGGGGTCGTAGACGAAAGCGCGCCGCCATTTGCCGGTCACCGTCGAGAAATAAGACTGCTCACTCACGTGGCCGTGCGGAACTTGTTTGGCGGCGTAGAAGCCGGCATCAGCTGCGGGGATTTCGATGCCGCTGTTCTCCCAGCCCGAGCCAAAGAAGGTCATCGTCGATGGGTCGGCGACGGTGGCTCCGTCGATCTGCAGCGTGTAGTAATGGAAGCCCTCAACCAACGGCGTCGTGGTTA
>DASXEY010000090.1:0-11979 GCA_036489835.1 Bryobacteraceae bacterium
ATCCAGATCACGTGATACTTGATGTCGTAGACCGCGTGCGCGCTATGTCTGTATTCCCCCATCCCTCTATTTTCGTAGAAGGACTGCTGGAAGCTCACCGCCTAAAAGGCGGTGGGTTTAGACCTGGAGATGGATTCTAAATAACAGCCCACAAAAGGGAGCCTGGGTCGCGGCCACGAGCGGGGCCGTTCCCTCCCGGACTTGAGGGCCGCGACCGCCCTTTGCAAGCTCCTAAGTAACAGCCCACAAAACGAAGCGGGCTCGCGGCCATGAGCGGGGCCGTTCGCTCCCGGACTTGAGGGCCGCGATCGCCCTTTGCGAGCTCCTAGGTAACAGCCCACAAAACGAAGCGGGGCTCGCGGCCATGAGCCGGGCTGTTCCCTCCCGGACTTGAGGCGCGACCGCCCTTTGCGGGCTCCCAGTAACACCCCACAAAACGGAGCCCCGGCGCGGCCACGACCGGGGCCGTTCCCTCCCGGACTTGAGGGCCGCGACCCTTGGCGCGCTCTCGTCGAGCCTCCTCCCAGCGTTCGGGCAATGGCTGGATCGGCGGACCGCAGGCATCTCTGGAACCGCCGTGAGCCGTGCGGCTCAAAATGGGAGTATCTTCCCAGAGATCGAGAGCCTCGCCCCCAATGGTGGTCTCTTGCTGTTCAATCGGGCAAAGCTAAGATGAAAAGCCGCGACCCTGTCCGGGGGGCAACTTTCGCAAGCAAGCAGCAACAATCGGGAGAGGAAAGACGCCTATTGCGTGGAGCGCAACTCGCCCGCCGCAGGATCCCAGCGAAGCGAGCAGGCATGAACGGGCAGATCAGGTTTCCGTTCCCTCTCGATCCGCACGCATTCCGGCAGTCCATTGGCGAAGAAGTACACGCCGTTGAGGCTTCGCGGCAACCCTTGAACCGACGCCGGGTTTGAGCACGCAGCCACGGCCTCGCACACCGCCTTCGATTTCGCCGCGGTCTCCTGCCATCCAGTAAGGTTGTGGCGCAGCGCCAACACATTGAAAGCCAGGATGATCAGACCCGCGCCCCACCCGAGCCTCGGCGGCGCCATGCTCACCGCCACCGCAGCCAAGAGGCAGAATCCCACCGAAGGCAAATACAACAGGCGAGCCTTTTCTAAATCCGCGCCGATCAGCAGTTGCTGAACAGGGGGCAACGCCATCGCCAGCACGAAACCCAAGGGCAACAGCAACCGCCGCCGTTTTCCGTGGATAGCCCACACCAAAGCCGCCCAAGCCGAAGCATAAACCAGCGCCGCGGCTGCCAGCCATGCTCCCCCACGCACCGTCCAGTTCACCGGGAAGAACAGTGCCGCCCACAAACGCAGCGCCAGAGCCTTGGCGATCGATACCAGATTCGGAGAGAGCGCCTGCGGCCTTCCTCCGGGCCCCAGATAGCCTCCGATGCCGCCTTGCAAGGCCCATCGATACGCAAACAGAATCCCTGCCAACACGAAGAACGGCGCAAGATAACGAATCCGTCGCTTCCAAGTACCCTGCCGCATCAAAACGTAGATCAGCATCGCCAGAGGCACCCCGTAGGCCGCTTCTTTCGAGACCAGCCCCGCGGCCAGGGAAACCCAGGCAAGGACACCCCACCGGACCCCCGACTCCTCCCACAGCTTGATGAACGCCACCAGCGCCAGCAGCCCGAAGAAAGCCGCAAGAAGGTCGAAGCGCCCAGCGATCCACACCACCGCTTCAGGATTCGCCCCGTGCCAGGCGAATAAAGCCGAAGCCAACCAGGAACAGCCTCGCGACAGCCCGATCGCCCCCGCCAGAAAGTAAACCAGAAGCGAGTTCCCAACGTGCAGCACCAAGCCAGCCCAATGCCAGCGAATCGGGTCGAGTCCGGCCCAGGGCCAAGTCCAGGCCAGCGAGAGATAGCCGAGCGGCCGGTAGAAACCGTCGCCGCCGCCGTGTGTGAAGAGGGCGCGGTAGTTCCCCGAGAAGTCCTGCGCCATGCTCACTTGAACGTAATCGTCGGAGAGGAAGGAGATTCGTGCGGCGGTCCAATATGCAGCGCAGATCATCAGCGTTATCAATAACATCGGGAGCGCATCCCGCAGCTCCATCCTCAGGCGGGGCCCGCTCTCCGGCTCCCGGCCCCTTTCGGATCGCCACAGCAGCAAAATTACCACGGCTAATCCAAAGGAGCTCTCCAAATTGACCGCCATATGGCCGGACATAGATCTGGGTGCCCGAGTGGCTTAAAACCACCACCCCCGGTGGTTTTCAAACAGACACGCGATTGTAAAGATCAAGATTATCAATCCATTAGGATTGGCCAAGAACATGCATTGCTTGTGTCCAAGAGGCGCGAAGTTAATACATGAAATCGACATTCAAAATTACAATCAGCTTGCTCGCAGCGGCGACGTTCGTCTTAGCGCAGGATACCGCACCGGTCCAAGATCCGGGTGTGCAAGCCCAAAGTGGCCAGAGTCAGGCCCAGGGCCCTGCCCCAAGCTCGGGCTCGACTTCGGGGTGGAAGAGGGTCGGTGACACGGGTGGCAATTTTGGATCGGCCCCGGCGCCGGATCCCGGACAGGCACCGGCTCCCGAACCTGCTCCTCCCGCGCAGTTGACTCTGAAACAAGGAACATTTATTACCGTCCGAATCAATCAGGCATTGTCTTCGGACAGGAACCAGGTTGGAGACGCTTTCACAGCCACTCTGATCCGCCCGATCGTGGTGGACGGCTTCGTCGTGGCGCAGCCGGGCCAGACGCTGGCCGGCCGCGTGGCCGAGGCCATCAAAGCCGGGCGCGCGTCAGGCGTGTCGCATCTGGGCGTTCAATTGACCGACTTGACCCTGGTGGATGGCCAGCAGATCCCCCTGCAATCCGAATTGATCACCCGCAACGGGCCGACTTCGGTGGGTCGCGACGCGGCCGCCATCGGAACAACCACGGGCGTTGGGGCGGCGGTCGGTGCGGCGGCAGCCGGCGGACCTGGAGCCGCGATCGGAGCCGGGGCGGGCGCGGTGGCTTCCACTATCGGTGTATTGCTCACACGGGGGCATCCCACAGTTATCACTCCGGAATCGGTGCTGACCTTCCGCATCGACGCGGCAATCAATATTGCCACCGATCATGCTCCGCAAGCCTTCCGGCCGGTCGGGCCCAACGAGTACAATAGCCAGCCGCAGATGCAAGCGGGCCGGCCCGGCGGCTACGCTCCGGCTCCCGCAGGGGCGTATTACGCTGGCTCTCCTTATGCTTACGCTTACCCTTATGGATATCCGTATTATGGCTATCCTTATGGTTTCTATGGCCCAACCATCGGAATCGGCTTCTATGGCGGCGGATTCTACGGCGGGCGATTCGGGGGCTTCCGAGGCCGCCGCTAAAAACACTTCCCTCAACGAAAATGCCGCGCCCAGGCCTTACATAGGTCCCGGCGCGGCATTTGATTTTTGTGCGGAAGTTAGTTCGAGTGCAAACTACTACTTCGTGGTGTCCTTGCCGCTATTCTTGCCCTTACCTTTGCCCTTACCGGAGCCCTTGCCGGTGGCCTTGCCGGTGGCCTTCCCGTCCTGAGCGACTGCAAAGCTGAATGCGCCGATCGCCAGCGATACACCGAGCACTAAGCCCATGATCTTCTTCATTTATGATAGTCTCCCTTGTTAGTCTGTCGACGGCTTCAACCGCCTTCGTTAGATCATCGCAAGTGTAGATGAATGCAGGCTTAACCAAGAATTAAAACGAGTTCATCCAACGGCTACGCGCCCAAGCAGCATCTCTTGGTATAAGCCACATAGATTCAGTTGTTTATGAAAGAGTTTGGATCGCTTGCTTTGAAAAATGGGGCATGGGCCCGGGATCAGGCATAATAGAACGGAGCGCGGACGTGATGGAATCGGCAGACATAGCGGACTTAAAATCCGCTGGCTCGAAAGGGCCGTGTGGGTTCAAGTCCCACCGTCCGCACCAATAGTACAGAATTCCGATCGTCGCACTCGACCGGGGTCGCGCAACGACAGATCGAGCACCGAACCTGGGTGGGGAGACGCTTCGACGGGCTGACCCGCCCACCGCCTCCGGTTCCTTTTGGGCTCGGCTGAACGCCGATTCGACGAGCGCGTTCGCGCAACCGAAGGGCGATGCTTGCGAGATTCTGCGAAGACTTGTCGGCCTTGTGTGCGTTGCGCGCTCTCTGCGTGGTGTCCGCCGACGATGGGTTCGTTCTGGAGGCGTTTTTCAACGGTCCGCGACCGCGGAGAACCACCTTTTCGGTCATGTTGCGGCATGGCATTTCCATACGCGAGTGCGAACGGGATTGGCGACCTGAAAACCGGTGGAGCGTTTCCGCTGTATTGACGGAACCGATAGGGAGCAAATTATGATCAGAAGTTCGAGCTATCCGAGCCCCTCGCCTGGGATCTACGGAGAGATCGCCCAACGCGTTTCGCGAGCATTGCCAGCCTAACCAAGAGGCGCGGCAAAAGTCCCCGCAGTCGGTTTTGGATTTCCTCAAAAATTGTCTGCGGGCGCTTTTCCTCTGTAACTCGTTCGCAATCGGCGCCTTGTCGAATTGTGTGATAATTGCACAAAAGATCGAGGCCATAGTCCTCCATCCCTACTCGCATGATGGCCTCGCGCTTTTTCTTCCCACTTTTCTTTGTCAGCCTGATTCCTGCGTATTCCATCGCCGCGGCAGTCAGTTCGGTAGTTCTGACGCCGAGCCCGAACCCATCTGCGTTCGGGCAGCCAGTGACTCTTACGGCAACGGTGACTGCCGGGGCGACCGGGAAAGTCACCTTTTACGACGGAGTCGACGTGCTCGGCAGCAGCGCGCTTATTGGATCCCATGCGGCCTTCACAACCGTTCTTCTTCCGGCTGGCGCACGGCATCTCCGCGCGCGCTACGTGGGCGACTCAACATATGCTCCCAGCAGCTCCGCCGTCATAACGCAGACGGTGATGTCGCAGCCGTCGCTCGGATTGAAAGCTCCTCTGGCTTACCCTGCGGCCGCAGGCAGCATCGCGACCGTCTCGGATGTGAACGCCGACGGCAAACCGGATCTGATCGTAGCCGAGGTCAAGGCCCCGGGAACCAGCATCTGGCTGGGGAACGGGGATGGCACCTTCCTCGTATCCGCGCTAAGCCCGGTAATCTATGCCACGTCCGTCGCGGTCGGGGACTTCAATGGCGATGGAAAACAGGATTTGGCATTGGTATCCGCCTATCTGGAGGTGCTCCTTGGAAACGGAGATGGCACCTTCGGGGCGCCGGCGGACTACCCTCTGGGTTCCACATCGATCAGCCCCAGGGTGGTTGCCGGGGACTTCAACGGAGACGGTATTCCAGACCTGGCTTGGAGCCTCCTAAACTCCGTCGCGGTTATGCTAGGCAACGGCGATGGGACTTTCAAGAGCATGGTTCAATACCCCACCACCAATGCATATACGATTACGCTCGGGGACTTTAACGGCGATGGAAATACGGATATGGTGGTAGGCGGCGAGATTTCCCCCAATTTCAGTATCCTGTTGGGCAAGGGCGACGGAACATTTCAGCCGTCGGTCACCTATCTGAGTCTTTCTTACACCACCCAAATTGCCACTGACGATTTCAACGGGGATGGGAAGGCCGATTTAGCAATAGGTGATTATTCTTCTAGTTATATTTCTGTAAGCCTGGGAAACGGCGACGGCACATTTCAAACTGCTGTGGGATATCCCTTCGTAGCATTCGCGTCTAGCGGGCTCGCCACTGGGGATATTAATGGAGACGGGAAGATCGACATCATTGCCGAGGAAGGCACCTATGTCGCGGTCTACCTGGGAAACGGCGACGGAACGTTCCAAACGCCGGAGGATTTCCCGACCTCCTCTGCCCCCCTCCTTTACAATTTCTTCGTGGCAGTTGGGGATTTCAATGCCGACGGCAAAACTGACGTGGTAATTCCCAGCGGAACCGGGCTAAACCTCCTCCTTGGCGGAGCATTCACAGACCTCACGATCTCACTGGCGAATGGCGCGGAATTCACCGCTGGACAGATCGGCGCGACGTATACGATCACTGTTTCGAACATCGGCACGATTGCGAGTGCAGGCATCGTGAGCGTCGTGGATACGCTCCCGGCCGGCTTTACCGCGACCGGAATATCAGGAGCCGGCTGGAGCTGCGTCTTGGCCACGGTAACCTGCACCCGATCGGATCCGGTCGATGGAATCGCAGCCTATGCAACCATCACCGTGACAGTGAATATCTCTCCGGGCGTTACCGGAAATGCGATAAATGCCGTCACCGTATCCGGAGGCGGCGATCAAAACCTTCTGAATAACACGGCCACGGATTCCATTTTTATTCGAACTTTGCCGTCTGTTACTTTAACCTCCTCGCCCAATCCATCGATCCTTGGTCAAGCCATCACTCTGACCGCCACTGTCACTCCAGGGGCAACGGGCGAAGTGACTTTCTCCGACGGAATCAGCGCGATCGGCTCCGCGAAAGTGGCATCGGGAAAAGCCACACTGATGACAACACTCTTACCCTCAGGGAAGCAAAGCATCATCGCCACATATGCCGGCGACACGAACTTCGGGGCCAACACTTCGGCCGCATATGTCCAGATGGTAAATCCGGCGGCTGACAACGGACTCGTCCTCGCATCCAGCTACGGTGCGGTTGCGGATTACTTGGGTGTGACCGTCGCGGATTTCAATGGCGACGGCCGGCCCGATATGGTGACAGGCAGTTTTTTTAGCGGCATTGTCAGCGTTTTCCTGGGCAGCGGCGATGGGACATTCGGTCTTCCAACCAACATCCAGGTGAACGGCGCTACGGCGTTGGTGGTGGGTGACCTCAATGGTGACGGAAAGCCGGATGTGGCGATCGCCGGCAATCAGATTACGGTTTTGCTGGGAAACGGTGACGGCACGTTTCAATCTTTAGTTGCCCTCAATCCCCCGCTTTCTGGCGCCACCTTCGCCGGTGTGGCCATCTCCGACGTTAACCGAGACGGATTTCCAGATCTGGTGGCCGTGGCCACGAGTGGAATGAGTGTTCTCTTCGGGAATGGAGATGGGACCTTCAAGGCTCCAGTAATAACCTCGTTTACCTTCCCTGGATACTGGATCCTGGCAGATATGAATGGGGATGACACGCCTGATTTGGTTTCGATGTCGGGCCCTTCTGGTTCGTTTGTGAGCGTGTGGCTTGGAAATACAGATGGAACGTTCCAGACGTCGCCTATCAGCACACCGTTTCCCTTCCTATTTCCGACGCAAATGGTGACAGGCGACTTCAATGGCGATGGGAAAACTGACGTCGTGATCTTCGATTTGAGCGGGCCTTCGTTCTTTCCAGGGAACGGGAACGGCACATTCGGCACCCCCGTCCAATCTTACGGTGTCGCGCCTGGCTCCACTATCATCGCCGGAGACGTGAATGGAGACGGCAGACTGGATTTGGTTTATGGGGAATCCACTTCCCAATACGAGGTCGTCCTCTTGGGTAATGGGGACGGAACGTTTTTGCCGGAAGCATTAGTTGCTCTCACCGGAGGTGGAGAAGGGAACGCCGCAATTGCTGACTTCAATGGAGATGGAAAGCCCGACGTTGCAGTCGCTGAGAGAACCTCGAATGTTACTGCCGCCGTGCAGGTCCTTGTAGGCGGGCAGATTTCCGGGCTCAAGGTGGCTTCCACCCATACCGGCTTCTTCACGGCCGGACAGACAGGCGCAAATTACTATATCATCGTCACCGTTCCGGAGTTTGCGCCGTACTCAGGGACAGTTACTGTGACCGACACTCTGCCTGCGGGTTTCACAGCGACCGCCATCACGGGGTATGAGTGGAATTGCGTGCTCTCGACGCTGACTTGTACTCACACTACCGCTCTTGCGGGAGGAACTCCGGATTACACAATCATCGTGACGGTGAATGTTCCCAGTGGGATTGAGTTGCCCGTTGTCAATAACAGTGTTTCGGTGGTTTCCAGTCTGGGAACCAATACCGGCACGGACCCTACTTCTATCATCCTGGGCGTCATGATGTCTCTCAATGTCACGCCCTCCTTTTCAACGCTGGACCAGGCCGTCACGATGACCGCTACTTTGGGATCCGGATTGTCCGGCACCGTGCTGTTTCTTGACGGATTGAACGCGCTGGGTGAAGGAACCATTTTGAGCGGCAAAGCATCCTTCACAACATCGCTCTTGCAGGCGGGCGTCCATCAACTTGCAGCTTTCTATAGCGACCATGCCGGACATGCAGGATATTCGCCGATCGTGAATTTTACGGTCAGCGCCGCGCCCGCCGCAACCCTCTCGGCAACGAATGATTCCACCGGAAGCCAGCCCGCCGGGATTGCGATTGGAGATTTCAACAACGACGGCAAGGCCGATCTTGCGACCGCCAATAGCGGGACGAATACGGTGAGCGTCCTGGTCGGCAACGGCGATGGGACATTCGCAGCGCACGTCGATTATCCAGTAGGCGCCACTCCGTATGCCGTCGCCGTTGGCGATTTCAACGCCGACGGCCGCCAGGATCTGGTGGCGGTCAACCAAAGTTCGAGCACTTACAGCATTCTTCTCGGGAACGGCGATGGAACGTTTCAGACGGCTTCCAGCTCCGCGGTTACTCTTGGTAGCAAGCCCGTCGTCGCAGTCGGCGATTTCAACCGCGATGGGATCGAGGATCTGGCGATTGGCAATGCCTCGACCGGCTTAAGCATTTCCTTCGGAAATGGCGACGGGACATTCCAAGCGCCCGTAATCACGTCCTTTCCTGTCGGTACGACTCTGCTCATCCAGGACCTCAACGGGGATGGCAACGCCGACTTAATCGTCGGGAATGGTTATTTCGACGCCCTGCTCGGAAAGGGCGACGGGAACTTTGCACAATCCTCGTGGATCGGGTTCGGGACGGGAACCATTGCCATAGGAGATCTTAACGGCGACGGCAAAGTGGATGTCGCCTTCTCCGAAGGTCCCAGCAGCCCGATGATCGCGATCCAGTTAGGCAACGGCGATGGAACGTTCAGCGGCTCCCAAACCTACCCAATTAGCTTCTTACCTTCGTACATGGCAATTGCCGATGTCAACGGAGATGGGAAACTGGATCTCATCGCTGCCAGCAACGGCAGCAGTTCCATCATAGTGATGCCTGGAAACGGCGACGGCACTTTGCAAAGCGCGCTTTCGTACAGCATCGGATCCTCGGCGGCGGGATTGGCCGTGGGAGACTTTAACGAAGATGGCCGCACTGACCTCGCCTTTAGTCATGGATCGGCGAGTAACAATGTCACGGTGCTATTGGGATCCGGGGCCGCGAGTCTGATTCCCGCACCCGTAAGCGTGACTCCAGGGTCCGGCAGCGGCTTAACCCAGACATTTACCTTTACGTTTTCAGATCCCAACGGGTACGCGGACCTGAGCGTTCTGGATATCCTGGTCAACAATTATCTGGATGGCATCGGCGCGTGTTATGTGGCGTTGGTTCCGGCCAGCGCAACTTCAGGTTATCTGTATCTGGTGGCCGACGCCGGAGGCGGCTACGTCAGCGGGACGCCGGCGTTGCTGCCGTCGAGCGGCAGCTTCGGGAACAGTCAGTGCACGGTTAACGGAGGCGGAAGTTCGTTTTCGGGCAGCGGGAATACTCTGACGGTGACTCTGAACATCACGTTCGCTCCCGCCTTTGCCGGCAACAAAATATTCTACACGGCGGCGCGAAGTGCTACGCAGAACTCGGGATGGCAGGCGCTGGGGACGTGGAGCGTTCCCGGACCGGCGGTGGCGGGTCCGGGCGTGGGAGGAGTCACTCCAGGGAGAAGCGTCACTCTGGGCCAGACCTACACGTTTACATTCACCGATTCGAATGGATATGGCGATCTGGCGGTTCTGGATGTATTGACCAACAGCTTCCTGGATGGGATCAGCGGGTGCTATTTTGCGTACGTTCCCATCAGCGCATCTAACGGTTATTTGTACCTGGTGGATGATGCCGGGGATGGTGGATACGCGAGTGGATCCCCCATTCCGCTGTCATCCGGCGGGACCTTGAAAAACAGTCAATGCACTCTCAGCACCATTGGAAGCTCAGCATCCGCCAGCGGCAATTCCCTGAATCTGAATCTGGCGATTACGTTCAATCCCAGCTTCGCGGGCAATCAAGTCTTCTACCTTGCCTCGCGGAACAGCACCGGAGGGAACTCGGGCTGGCAGGCCGGGGGATCGGTGACGGTGCCTTGAGCGCTAAAACATACGGGGGAACTTACCATCCGGCCGCCAAGGGAATCGAACGGCCGTCCGGCATGTGCACAATTCGGCCATCGGCCATGTTGCTGCCTTTCTTATCCAGCCACACGTCGACTGTCACCTCGTCACCTTGTTTTAAGTCGCTCCGCTTCCAGCCTTGACGCATCAAGTAGTTTGGAGGCGGCAATTCCACGGTCCAGTGGACAGTATTGCCGTCGCCATCCTTTACGTTCATTGAGAAGGTGCAGTGTGGGTTCAGCCACGTGACCTCGGTGACGACGCCTTTTAGCGTCACAACCTTGCTCATGTCATAAGTCGCAGCTGTGGAGTGATGCGCCCGGAGTGGCACTCCGGCGGCGAGCAGAACAAGCCCGGCAATCGCAACGGAGAATCCTTGTTTCATTGTGCGGCCCCTTTCCATGAATGAATAGCGGGCGGCGTAGAAAGGTTACGCGTGTTCAAAGCGTGACGGCCGGACGACTCAATTGACACCGGCGCGGGAGCTTCAGAGCCCCCATATCGATGGTTCCAATACTTGTCGCACAACGCTCAACTGGCTTCCGAATTGCAACCCGTGTCCCAGGAAATGGTCAATCCCGCGAGCAAGTGCGCGGGGTTCAACTGATATTTGAGAAGGAGCTTCACGAATGCAAATCAGAAATGGATTGATCATCGGCGTCGCGATCTTCGGCGCCATCGTGCAGGTAGCGAAGGCGGATGAAAGAGATCAGAAAACCGTAGTCACCTTCAGCGTCCCTGTCGAGATCCCTGGCCAGGTGCTGTCGCCCGGGACCTACGTCTTCAAGCTCGCGGATTCGTCGTCGGACCGAAACATCGTGCAGGTATTTAACAAAGAGGAGAGCCATTTGTATGGGACATTTCTCGCGGTGCCCGACTATCGCCTGAGGCCCGCGGATAAACCCATCATCACGTTCTCTGAGCGGCCCGCCGGTACACCGGAAGCCGTGAGGGCGTGGTTTTATCCCGGTCAAAACTACGGCCACGATTTCGTCTATCCGAAGCCGAAAGCGGCCGCCCTTGCGAAGGCGAACCAGACACCCGTCCCATCCATGCCGGCGGAGCTCGAGCCGAATACGACGATGCCCGCGAAGACCACTCAGGAACCGCAGGTAGTCGCGATGAAGACAGCCCCGTTAAAGGCACAAACACCTACCGAGGATGAAGTGGAGCTCGCCGAAGTGTTCACCGTGGAACAAGTGCAGGCGCCAATAGCCGACACACCCCCTGCGCAGCTCCCCGCACAACTTCCAAAAACGGCCAGCGGCCTTCCGCTGATTGGCGTTGGCGGACTCCTGTGTCTGGCCGCGGCTCTTGCACTCAGGAAGGCCTAGAAGTCCCGCGCATCTGGAACGGCAGGCGAACGTCAACAGTTTGCCGGCCCAGTGGGGCAGGCATTCAGCCTGCCCGTACTTTCGCCACGGGCTGTCAGGCTGCGCTTACTTGGGATGGCCTTCAACTATTCTTCAGTCGGAAAAGCGAGGGCGAAGAGTGCGGCACCCGACTGGCAACAGCCGTTTATCACGACCGCGTATCCGGGAGCACGTCTTTCAAGGGAAGTCGCGCGGCATAACGCCGTCAAGCCAATTTCAGCCCGCTGCTCGCCTTAGGATCTGTCAGTAAATTAGTATTTCAACTCCTTGGCAAGAGCTTATAGTTCCAATCACCATGGAACTTTTCTCGCCGAAGTCGGAGTTCCGCCATCTGCTGATCGGAGACCCTGAGGCCCCGCTCGTAGATATTGGT
>DASXEY010000093.1:0-30987 GCA_036489835.1 Bryobacteraceae bacterium
ACCAATATCTACGAGCGGGGCCTCAGGGTCTCCGATCAGCAGATGGCGGAACTCCGACTTCGGCGAGAAAAGTTCCATGGTGATTGGAACTATAAGCTCTTGCCAAGGAGTTGAAATACTAATTTACTGACAGATCCTAAGAGACTCCAACGGAGACTCTGGGCCATTCGAGCGGCGGCGCACCGGCTCCAGCCTCCGCCCATTTAGGTTGAGACCGGAAGTGGAGACACTATTGGCCTGCCTCGCTTCGACAACGTGCCTTCCGGTGCCGAGCTATTCATGGACATTATTCTGCAAGTATGACAATGCAAGAGAAGCCAGGACAAAAAACTGGACAAGCGTGTTCGCCTAGCACTGAGGCACCTCACGCTAGTTAACCCGATTGAATCCGGCGCGCGGGTCGCTGAGGAGACGCTACCGTCGATGACCATCGAGGGTGATTACGCGGACGGAACACGCACGACGAAAACCATTCCGGCAGGCAGGGTCGGCAACGAACGGGACGTCGTGGTCACAGATGAAGTCTGGCATTCGCCGGACTCACAAATGAACGTGATGACCAAGCATCGCGATCCGCGCGGAGGCGAAACGACCTTGTGATTGACCAATATCGACCGCAAGCGAACCGGATGTGTCGCTGTTCCAGATTCCCTCGGGATACACGGTCACGGAGCCTCGGGCGGTGACGTTTACTACTGACTTGCCGGCAGCTACGCCGCCTGCAAAATAGGCTTAGCGGCTTCCCTAGGGCCGGTAGCACAAGGCTTGGCGGCCGGATAAAGCCGTCCGCTCTTTAGGGGAGACCGGGGGTTCGCTCAAGGATCAATCGTGCGGGCTCTTTAAGGCAAGGCCAGCGCATCGCCGATCCGAATGGTCTCAGTCCTGCCGGATCTCAAGAGCTCGACGGTCGCGGCCGCTCGAAATATTGCGCCTATTGTGCCTCGCGCTGCGTCGGGTACTCGGCGTCGCCTTTTGACGAACTCGGCAAGGCAGTACAGGAGGACGACTTCGAGGCCTGTCGTATGGGTGGCGAGCGGTGCCTTCCTCACGATTGAATCAAGGAACGTGTCGTCCGCCAGATCAAAGAAATCGCTCCGGGTTGATGCGCGGATGGTCCCCGTAGATGGCGTGTAGGTGTAGGCGCGACGGTACCTGTCGAAGTGTATGAAGACGGCGTTCGCTGCCATGTCCGGGTCAAAGCGAGCTCCGTTAGCGAGGCACTCCCGGAACGCCTCAATCGATTCTGAGTTCACCAACGCATTGTGCATACTCAGTGTCCCATCATGCACCATGCAGGCTGCATATGCCGCCCTCATATCCCATTTCTCCACGCGAGCCGGCTTGAATAGACTGTTCTCAACCTCAAACCTAGCGGCCAAGTAATCCTGCACGGTCTTGTGAACGAACTGGCACTGGCCGTCAGGCGTGGTAGTAAGCAGGCCAAAGAATCGCTTAATGTCGTCGATGACTTTTTCCGGAAAGACGTCGCTGCGATGAAGCAAGGTCAAAGAGTGCTTCACTATGCCAAGGACCTCTGACATGGGCACTTTCAAGCCCCCCATGTCATACGCAACCCGCATCGCGCATTCCAGAATATGGATTGAAAGGAGGCCCGCTTGGCTGCTTCGGACGACGCCTTTCGCTTCGTCCCACCGAAAGCTCAGGGTTTCAATTGCCTGGCGCAGGAGTTCGACGGAATTGTGGGGTAGTTCTGGTTTGGTGCGGCTCTTCACAACGCACACTAATGTGAGCATAAGAGGATGACTTGCGATGTAGGTCAGCTTCCTCTTTTCAAGCTCATCGATCAATTTCGCGCCGTCTACACCAACCCTCAGGGCTTTAGCAAAAGCGTCAACAAAGCGGGTCCCGTCCTCTCTATCGAACTCCGCAAGCACACACTCACGGGCCTTCAACTCGCGAACTTGGTACCCAGCCCGGCAGGCTAAGACGAAAAAGCCACAACGTACCGCAATAAACTTCTTCAGCAGTTCGGACACCTGGTTCTGCTTGCTATCGGTGATCTCATCGTAGCCATCGACGAGGAGTAGCAATTGGGTAGGGGATGGCGGAACCCTGTAGTGGCGCCGTCGCCGGTCCAAAATATCGACGATGGTTGCAAGAATCTCCGCAGATCCTTCGGTTCGAAGGGTGAACAACATAGGCACGAACCGCTCCTGAGATGCCTGTGAGAGGAGTAGGTACTTCAGTAGCGTCGTCTTGCCCTGGCCTGGCCCTGCAAAAACCACGGAATCCTTAGCCTCGTCTACCATTGCACCTAGCCGGAGCGGTGAGTCTTTGAACCTCGTCGGCTGGTATAGATGGAGCAATTCCACCGGCTCGTTCATTCCTACGCATTGGACGAGCGCCGCCTCACGCAAGCCAAGATTTATGTGGTTCCGCAGAAGTTCGTCAATTTCGCCGGAGATCTCATCCGGGCCGAAAAATGCCGCCGTCCGTTTTATTAGGTATGCAACCGCGGAATCGACGTCAAATGTGGCGCCGTTCATGCCCTTCCTCGCAGGTCGTTCTTCTTCTGGTCCTGGTTGACATCCTTCCAGTGTTGGACGATCTCGTCCCATGTAAGAGCCCGGCGCTTTCCGAAGCGTCTTGCACGTACGGTAAGGCTTAGCAGAGCATCGCCCTGACGGATCTCCGTCAGAGTTTCCATTCCGTCGATTAGTTCTCCAATTATTGAGTACTTGCCATCCAGCCACGGCGCATTTACTAGCGTGACGAAGAATTGGCTGCCGTTCGTATTCGGACCACAATTAGCCATCGACAGTGTTCCTGGCCCGTGCCTGAAGCCGGCAAACCCGTCATCGAGGTAGTACCCGGGCCCGCCTTCGCCGGTCCCTTCAGGATCTCCTCCTTGGATCAGCAAACCGTCCACAACCCGATGGAATGTAGTGTTCGCGTAATACTCCTCGGTCGCCAAAAAGATGAAGGAGTTCACCAGCGTCTCAATGCGGGGCGAAAACAACTTGAAGGAAGCTTTTCCTTTGGCCGTATCGAGAATGGCGATGTACTCTTCCGTTGGATCAATTCTAATTGGAGGCGCCGGCAGACGTTTCACTTTGACAACTCCTTCCACCAAGAGCGCACCTTCGAGGGAGATGCGTTCATGGCGACCAAGCTTGGGGGTATTGCAGATCGCCGGGCAGAACCGTGTTCACGCTTCCATCCGCGAGATCGATCTGCGCTTGCTTCAAATCTGCTGGGTGCTCGATTATCGCCCCAGCCAGACAAGCGTGGGCTAGGTTTGCATTCCTGAACCTGCATTCGATCAAATGAGCCCCAGTGAAATCTGCGTGGCTCAGATTTGAGGCCGTAAAGTCGGCCCTACGCAGTGTGACATTCTGGAAAACGACGCCGCTCCAGTCGCCGCGCAGCGAGGCGTTTGTCAAAGTCACATTTGAAACATCGTACGGGGCTCCGCGCTCGCTATTCTTCCAGAGCCGTTCTCCGATCGTCTCGAGAATCGCTTGGGCGTCGGCAGGACATAACCCACCGGTATTGGCGACACAGTCTGCTTCGTTCGAAGATTGTCCGTACTTGAATCGTAGAAACCCCGTGAGAATTGCAATCGCCGCCGGGTGGTCGCCGAATGAGCTGGACGCGAGTCGTCGAAGTGCATGTATTCCCCCGAGGCGCAATGGCGTTGCCTCCGATCCGAGTAGCTCTGTTGCCCTTGCTATTACTTCTGAAGCCTGCTTGTCCTGGGCCGCGATATAACTGCGGTAGGCCGCATAGACGGTCAGGATCGCCGCTAGAGCACTCAAAGAAGTCACGAAAGTTCCAAGTAGGGTCGCCAAGGATGAGCGCGTTGACGCAAGAAAGACGTAGTACTCGCTCGGGTCCTTAAATCGGAGTTGATTCGTTAGCCACTCCGGAACCCAGATATATGCAATCCCTATGCCGACGAGGAGCACGGTCACAACACAGGAGGCAATCGTGAATGCCCGAAGAAACACCCCCTTTTTATAACATAATTTAAAGCGAGTCAAAGCGAATGAAGACCACCGGATATTTGGCTCGGATTGATGACCCGAGATGACCTTCTCCTGCCTCGTATTCCACCACAACATGTCTGTCGTGCGCCGATTTCAAACCGCCGAGCAACAAGTCACAATCAGGTATGACACACTAGAATCGTGAAGCGCGTCCTGTCCATTTTCGCCTTGGGCGCGGCCATCGTGACCGCGCCGTTTGTCTTCGCTCAGAGTCCTCCCACTGCCCCTCCTGCGCCGGCTGCTGCTAAACCGCTGCCGCCTTCCCTGCGGGAACTGAGCGCCTCCTTCGAATCGTTGGCGTCGCGCGTTCGGCCGGCGGTGGTGCAGATTTTTTCCACCGGCTATGCAAGAGGCGAGAGCGAGGACGATAGCGCCAATACGGCGCTGCTATCCAAGCAGACCAGCACGGGCTCCGGCGTGATCCTGACGGCGGATGGCTACATCGTCACCAATAATCACGTGGTGGAGAATGCCCGCAAGATCGAGGTCAAACTGCCCACGCGCGGAACCGTCCGATCGCAAGGCATGACGCTTACGGCCAAGGTGGTGGGGGTGGATCGCGAGACGGATCTGGCGGTCCTGAAGATCGACGGGAAGAATCTGACGACGCTGGCGCTGGGGGATTCCAGCAAACTTCGCCAGGGCGAACTGGTGATGGCGTTCGGCAATCCTTTCGGCTTGGAAGGGTCGGTGTCGACGGGAGTGGTCAGCTCCACTTCGCGGCAACTGAAGCCGGACGATGCCATGGCTTATATTCAGACGGACGCTCCCATCAATCCGGGGAATAGCGGCGGGCCGCTGGTGGATGCCGATGGGCGGGTGGTGGGCATCAATACGTTGATTTATACGCGGTCCGGCGGCAGCGAAGGGATCGGCTTCGCCGTGCCGAGCAACGTGGTGCGCAACATCTACACGCAGATCCGCAAGGACGGGCACGTGCACCGCGGCCATATCGGGATCGGGTTGCAGGGCATTACTCCGACGCTGGCCAAGGGCCTGGGCCTGGGACAGGATTGGGGCGTGGTGGTGAACGACATCGAACCGGATGGTCCGGCGAAATCGGCGGGCGTGCAGATCGGCGACGTGATTCAATCGCTGGACGGGAAGACGGTGGAGAGCGCCAGCCAGCTTGAAAACGAGATCTACGGGCTCGGGCTGAAGGAGAGCGTCAGGCTGGCTTTATTACGCGATGGGAAGACCATCAACGTAATCGTTCCGGTGCACGAAAAAGAAGACGATCCGCAGCGCTTTGCGGACATGGTGGACCCGGAGAACAATCTGATCAGCAAGCTGGGCATCCTGGCCGTGGAATTGAACGAAAAGGTCGCGGACATGCTGCCCGATTTGCGCCACGATTATGGGTTGGTGGTGGCGGCGCGGACGGCTGCGGCGCCGTATTCGGGCACCGAGCTCGAAACCGGCGATGTGATTTACGAAATCAACAACGCGCCCACGCTGAGTGTGAAGGGGCTGCGCGATGCCCTGGATAAGATGAAATCGGGCGATGCCGTGGTGCTGCAGGTGGAGCGGAGCGGCCGCTTGCTGTACCTGCCTCTTGAACTCGAATGACCCGGGTTCGGGCGGTCTTGTTCCCGGTACCGGCGCTGTTTTTTATGCTGGCCTTGCGCGTGGGGGCGCAAGAGGAAACGGCGCACACGCTTGAATCGCTGCGGATTTCAGGAAACAAGGCCATCCCCGCGGAGAAGATTCTCGCCGTGTGCGGGCTCAAGACGGGGCAGCCGGTAACCAAAGCGGACTTCGATGCGGCCCGCCAGCGTCTGGATGCTACGGGAGCGTTTGTCACGGTGGGGTACGAGTATAAACCTCGGGATCCTGAGTCGTCGAGTTCGGGCTTCGACGCGGTGATCGAGGTACATGAGATCGACAATATTTATCCTTACCGCTTTGAGGATTTGCTGAAACCGGAGGGCGTTTTACGCGAAGCCTTGAGGGCGCAGGAACCTTTGTGGGGCGACGAGATTCCGGTGGAGTCGATCGAGAGGTACGTGGACACGATCACGCAACAGGGAGTGGGGATCGCGGTGACGGCGAAGATGGAGCGGAGTCCTGAGGGCGCGCTGGCGATTGTATTTCGGCCGGCTTCGATGCTTTCTAATGTTGCCGAGGTCACCTTCAAGGGCAACGATGCGCTGCCGGCGGCTACGCTGCTGCGGGCGATTAATGCGGCCGCCATAGGGATTCCTTACACGGAGAAGGAGCTGCGGGCTCGTCTGGATGAGGCGATTCGTCCGCTGTATGACGCGCGGGGGCGGATTCGGGTGGCGTTTCCGAAACTGGTGGTCGAGCGGGCCAAGGAACTGGATGGCGTGAACGTTGTCGTGACGGTGGAGGAAGGTCCTGTTTATACGCTGGGCGAGGTGAGCATTACGGGCGTGCCGGCGGAGGACACGGCGGGGCTTTTGCGATCGGCGGATTTGAAGAAGCGCGACACCGCCAACTTCGACGATGTGCGCGCGGCGGTGGAGCGGATTGAGAAGAAGTATCGCGAGAACGGATATCTGCACGTGAGCTCAAAAGTGGATCGGGATGTGCATGACGCCGAGCATACGGTGAACGTCGCGATTGCGCTGGATTTGGGCGCGCAGTATCGTTTCGGCAAGCTGGAGATCAAAGGGCTGGACCTGCTCACCGAGCCGGAGATTCGCAAGGCCTGGGGGCAGATGGAGGGGCGGCCTTATCAGCCGGGCTATGCCAATGCGTTTCTGGATCGATTACGCGCGGAGAAGGTTTTCGACAATCTGGGTAAGACGCTGGCGGAGCCGCATATCGACGAAGCGTCGAAGGTGGTGGATGTGACTCTGACGTTTAGCGTCGCAGGTAAAGCGGAGACGGATTCCGCTGTGATCCACTTCCCGTAGCTCCTATATTTTTAGTTGACAGGCCTTCGCAAACACGCCTATAATCGGGGTGTTTCTTAATTCCTTAAGTAGGAGTTTTTTCGATTGCCCCGACCAAAATCTTTAAGCCTGACCGAAGGCGAGCTGCGTCTGATGGACGTGATCTGGGACAAAGGCCGCGCTACCGTGGCGGAGGTCGCCGAGGCGCTTCCCAAGGAACTGGATCTGGCTTACAACACGGTGCTGACCACGCTGCGGATCCTGGAAGATAAGGGCTATCTGAAGCACAAGAAGGCGAAAGAGGGGCGCGCATTTGTGTATCGCGCGGTGGTGAGCCGGGAGCAGGCCAGCCGCAGCGCGGTGAGGCTTCTGTTGCGGCGGTTCTTCGGGAATTCGGCGGAGGCTTTGGTGCTGAATTTACTGGAGGATGAAAAGCTCAGCGAGGCGGAATTGACGCGGGTGCGGGAGTTGCTGAAGGAGGACGCGAAGCATGAGCATCCTGACTGATTTTCTGACCGCGATCCTTAACAGCTTGTGGCAGGCGGCTGTGGTGGCGGGGGTGGTCTGGCTGGCGCTGCGATTGTTGCGGCGCGGGTCGTTCGCACACATCAACGCCGCGACCCGCTATGCGATCTGGTGGGCCGTGCTGGCGGTGACGCTGGCGCTGCCCGCGGCTCCGAGCGTGATGCGGTGGTGGCATGCTCGCACGCGAACGACGGCCGATGCCGGCGTGAAGCCGGCTGCGCCGGGCATTAGCGCCGCACCGCTGATCGAGGAGCAGGCTCCGATCGTCACCTTACGCGAAGAGCGCGAGGCGCGCTGGCCGTTTTGGGTGCTGGGGATTTGGGGGGCGCTGTGTTTGTACAGGCTGTCCCAGATCGCGCGGAGCTATGTTTACTTGCGCGGAGTGAAACGGCGGGCCGTTGCTTCAGAGGCCGCGCTGCCGGCTATCGTGCGACCGGCGCGGCTGCTGCTGTCAGGCGATGTCTCCTCTCCCATGGCGGTTGGATTTTTGCATCCGGCGGTGATTCTGCCGGAGGCGTTGCCAGCCGAGCTGGCGCAACCGGAGATGGAGCATGTGCTGCTGCATGAGGTGGCGCATATTGCTCGCAGGGACGATTGGACCAATTTGCTGGCTCGCTTGCTGGGCGCGGGGCTGGCGCTGCATCCGGTGGCGTGGTGGATTCTGCGGCAGATCGACCGCGAACGCGAAATGGCCTGCGACGATTGGGTGGTGGCTCGGACGGGATCGGCGCGGCCGTATGCGCAGAGTTTGGCGCGGATGTCGGAGCTGCGCCGATCGAAGAGTGCAGTCGAGCAGGGGGAAGCGCTCGCCTCGGGAATGTTCGGCGGCGGGTCCCGTTTAGGCGAGAGGATTGAGATGCTGCTGGTGCGGGGCCGCGTTTTCTCGACCCGAGCCTCGAGGCCTCGCGTAGCTGCGAGTGCCCTTGCGCTGTTCGGATTCTTGATAGCCGCGTCGTTCGCGCCTCGGCTCATCGCGTTCGCGCAGCAGCCGGTTGATCCGGCGTTCGAGGTGGCTTCGATCCGAGAGAACAAATCGGTTGGGGAGGGTATTGGAACATTTCCGCCGAAGGGAGCAACGTATTCTGTAACAAACGTTCCGCTAGGGACGCTGATTGCAGTCGCCTATGGGACCGTCGATTATAAAATCTCCGGAATGCCGCAGTGGGCGAAGGACACGCATTACGACATCACGGCGAAGGCAAGCGTCGAGTTGAAGTACCCGACCGCGCAGCCGTATGTGCGGAGGTTGTTGGCGGACCGGTTCAAGTTGAAGGTCCACCATGAAACGAAGGATGGCCCGATTTACCGGCTGTCGGTGGCAGCGGGCGGGCCAAAGCTTCAGCCAGCCAAGCCCGCGAATGACCCAGGAAGTCCGCGGGGCAGCCAGTACTTGAGAGGGCTGATCAGCGCGCGCCAGAACTCCATGGCCCAGTTGGCGTATGTGCTCGCCGGCCAATTCGAGAGGCCAATCATCGACGAGACGGGGCTGGCCGGAGATTTCGACTTCAGATTGGAGTGGGCGCCGGATGACAGCGCGGATGGTCCGTCGATCTTCACGGCGCTTCAGGAGCAACTTGGGCTCAGGCTGGAATCGGCCAGGGGTCCCGTGGAGTACCTGGTCATCGACCACGTGGAGAAGCCGGAATCAAACTGAGAAATGAAAACTGAAGAACTGCTGGCGTTGGGGATGTTTGGAGGAAGATCGCGGCTGGGTGAGCGGATTGAGATGCTGCTTGAGCGCGGACGCGATTTTTCGCCGCAGGCGTCGAAGGCGAGACTCGGTGTCAGCGCGCTCGCTCTCGCGGGGTCCTTGATCGCCGGAGCGTTCGCCCCCCGGTTCATCGCATTCGCGCAGGCTACGCCGCAGTTTGAGGTCGCGTCGGTGAAGCCGCAGGTGTTTACAGGGCAGCCGGGATCTACCGTTGGAGTTTTTGTCCGCGGCAATACGCTCTCGGCCGAGCACGCCGATCTGTATGCGCTGGTCAGCTTTGCTTATGACCTGCGCGATCGGGTTCAACTTTCGGGCGGCCCGGCTTGGGCGGCTACTCATGGTTTGTTGTCTGACTCAGAGCTGTTTCAAGTGACTGCCAAGGCGGCCGGCGACATGCCTCCTCCTATGGATCAATTTCGGCTGATGCTGCAAGGCCTGCTGGCGGATCGATTCAAGTTGAAGGTCCACCATGTGAGCAAAGATCTGCCTGTCTACAACCTTGTGATCGGCAAGAATGCATCGAAACTCAAGGAAAGCGCCGCGGATACCAAGTTTTCGATGATGGTCCGGTCCATAGGGGCGCACGGCATTCGGATTATGGCTCAACACGCACCGATGACGAACCTGCTCAATCAGCTTCCGCTCTACGCGAAACGTCCGGTCTTCGACAAGACGGGACTTACGGGGTTCTATGATTTCGAGCTGGAATGGGCGGATGACTCCTTGGAGGATGCGGGCGGTCCTTCGCTCTTTACCGCGCTTCAGGATCAGCTTGGTTTGAAGCTCGAACCGGGCACGGCTCCCTTCGATACCGTCGTCATCGACCACGCGGAGAAGCCGGATGCGAATTAAAGAGACGCGAACTGAAGAGCTGCTGGCTTTGGGCATGTTTGGGGGAGGGTCGCGGTTGGGCGATCGAATCGAATTGCTGCTGGAGCGGGGACGCGATTTTTCGCCCCGGGCGTCGATGAGCCGCGTGGCTGTGAGCGCGGCCGCACTGCTGGGGTTCGTTATTGCAGGATCGCTAGCGCCTCGGCTGATCGCGTTCGCGCAAACGAAGCCTGCGTTCGAGGTGGCATCGGTCAAGGCCACGAATCCGGATTCGCGCGCGGAGCCGGATATTGAACCTTCCCCGGGCGGTCTCACGATACGAACGAAGAATGTGGTTGGCCTTCTGATGTGGGCTTACAAGATCGACGAGGCGAATGAGATATCCGGACCTGACTGGATTCGTTCCCAGAGTTTCGACATCCTGGCCAAGACCGCTGCGCCGGCTTCCACCGAAGATCTCAGGTTGATGCTTCAACGTCTTTTGGAGGAGCGGTTCAAGCTGACGATTCACCGGGAGCAGAAGGTCGTCCCGCTCTATTCGCTGCTGCTGAACAAGAATGGACCCAAACTGAACGAGGTGCAGGAAGCGCCTCGAAACGGCGTAGGACTCGCGATGGGCGAAGGTACGATTACGGAACACATGATCAACCGGATTTCGGAGCTGGCCTCGATGTTGCCGGTTTTTCTCGAAGGCCGCCCGGTGCTGGACAAGACGGGGCTCACAGGAGTTTACGAGGTCACCCTGACCGTGGAACTGGAGCCGGACCAAAAGAAACGGATGCCGCAGGCGGGCGCGGTGTTCACGGGGTTCGGATATACACCGGGGATCTTCGATGCCGTCGAGAAGGCCGGCCTGAAGCTGGAGGCGACAAAGGGACCGGTTGATTTTCTGGTCGTCGATCATGTGGAGAAACTAGATGCGAACTGAAGAATTGCTGGCGCTGGGGATGTTTGGGCGAGGGTCGCGGCTGAGGGAACGGGTCGAGATGCTGCTGGAGCGCGGGCGCGATTTCTCGCCGCGAGTTTCGATCGGCCGGGTAGCTGCGAGCTCTGTCTTGCTGCTGGGATGCGTGATTGGTGGGGCGTTCGCTCCACGGTGGATCGCGTTCGCTCAAGCCCTGCCGCAGTTTGAAGTGGCGACAATCAAGCCGGGCAGTCCGGAGACCCATGGCACGATGACTTCCGCGCAACCGGGGAAGCTGGTGCTGAAGAACATCACTTTGCGGGAAGCCGTCAGGATGGCCTACCACTTGAACGAGCCCGAACTTTTCGGTGGGCCGAAATGGGTTGACTCAGAGCATTACGACATTGATGGCAGGGCCGAAAGCCGCGTTCCGCGCGACCAGATCATCCTGATGCTTCAGTCGTTGCTGGCGGAGCGGTTCAAGTTGAAGGTGCACCGCGAGACGCGGGAGCTTCCAGTGTATGCCTTGACGATCGCGAAAGGCGGCCCTAAGATGCCCCGCGCCACGGAGGGCGATCCGAAGAACGGGGGCACGAGCGTGGGCCCGCGCAACATCACTGCAAAAGGCTCGGTAATCGGCGACTTTGCGCGAACGCTCGCGGATTTATTGATGCGGCCGGTTTTGGATCGTACCGGTCTGGAGGCTCTCTACGATATCAAGCTCGTCGATTTCGCTCCGCTCAGTGGAACTGGTGACGATGCGCCTGAGGCTTCGCTGTTCACTGCGATTCAGGAACAGCTCGGCTTGAAACTTGAATCACAAAAGGGTCCGGTGCAGGTGCTGGTGATCGACAGCGCGGAGAAGCCCGATGCGAACTGAAGAGCTGCTGGCGTTGGGGATGTTCGAGCGAGGCTCACGGCTTAGGGAACGAATCGAGATGCTGTTGGTGCTTGGCCGGGATTTCTCGCCGCGGATTTCGGGGGTGCGGCTTGGCGTCGGCATGCTCGCGCTGCTGGGCTGCCTGATCGCAGGATCGCTTGCGCCACGATGGATTGCATTCGCGGAGGAACCGGCTTTTGCCGCCGCATCCGTTAAGGTAAACAAGACTGGAGGTCCTGTCGGGAGGGGACGAGTGAGCAAAACACCGGGAAGATTCGTGGGGACCAACGCCGTCACAAGACTGTTGATTCGTGAGGCGTATGGGGTCAAGGATTATCAGCTTACCGGCGGCCCTGGGTGGCTCGATTCCGACCGGTTCGACGTGGAGGGGAAGGCGGACGGCGCGGCCGACGCCGCTCAGCTTCGCGCGATGCTGCGGACTCTGCTGGCGGAGCGCTTCAAGCTGGTGGTGCATCGCGAAACCAGGGAAATGGCCGCATACAATCTGGTGGCCGGAAAGAATGGCGTCAAGTTTCCGGAGATCAAGCCGGGTGAGCCTCCACCCGCGCCGCCGCCTTTGAAAGAGGGGGCCGTTGGAACGATGTTCGCCGCCAACTTCACTGCCTTGGCCGATATGCTGTCGTCATCGGATCTTCTAGGCCGGCCGGTGCTGGACAAAACCGGCATCGTGAAGAACTATCTCATCGCGATTCAGTATGGACCGGACGAAGACATGGTGACGATTGTCCAGGATCAGGGCCTTAAGCTCGAATCCGTGAAGGCCCCGATTGAATTCGTGGTCATCGATCACGCGGAGAAACCGGACGCGAACTGAGGCGGCGCGCGGCTCGGCCTGTTGGGGGTCGATGTTATCCTTGTTCGTAGTGGCATCCCCGCTCAATTTTCACCTGGAACAGTACGATGGACCGCTGGATCTGCTGCTGGATCTGATCCGCAAGCAGGAAATCAACATCTACGACATCCCGATCGCGCGCATCACGGAGCAGTATCTGGAGTACATGCAGCGCGCGGCGGAGATGAATATTGAGTTGAGCGCGGAGTTCATCTACATGGCCGCGACGCTGATTCATATCAAGTCGCGGATGCTGCTGCCTCGGGATCCGGAGCTCGAAAAGCTGCTGCCGGAGGAAGATCCACGCCTGGAGCTGGTGGAGAAGCTGCTGGAGCGGGAGCGCTTCAAAACCGCTGCCGAAATGCTGCAACAGAAGCGCGTGATCGAAGAAGCGGTGTGGACCAACGCGCACATCGAGCAGTTTCGCGCGGAGGCGGGCGATCCGGAGCTGGCCGTCACTTTGTTCGATCTGGTGAAGACGTTTCAGTCGGTGCTGGACCGCTCCAAAACCCGTCCGGTGTATGAGGTCGGACAGGAAGAAGTGAGCGTGCCGGATATGCTCCGGTATCTGCGCAAGGTGTTCGGGAAGGAAAATGAAGTCGCGGCGGCGGAGTTGTTCGAACGGCAGCGCAGCCGCCGCGCTATGATCTGTCTATTTCTGGCGGTGCTGGAGCTGGTGAAGCTGCAGGCGCTGGGCTTGACGCAAACCGGCTCCTTTAGCGAGATCGGCCTGAAGCGATTGAAGGGATTTGAAGCGGCGTTTGCCACGGATGGAACGATGGCCGCGATTGAGGAAGGGTATCACTAAAGCGTGGAAGAGAAGGAAGGAACGCAGGGAAGTTCCGAAACATTGTTTGACGAGCAGGCGCCGGTTGAGCAACTGCCGGCTGATCAGTTAGTGGAGGAGCGTCCGGAGGGCGATGACGACGCCCGGCTTAAGGCGATTCTGGAAGCCATCGTGTATATCACTGACGAGCCGCTTTCGGCACAGCAGATGGCGGCCGCGCTGGCTCAGCCTCTGGACAAAATCAAACGGCTGCTGGATGCGCTGGTGGCTGACTATGCGCAACCTGAACGGGGATTGAGCGTTCGCGAGATCGCCGGCGGCTATAAGATGTCGACCAAGGCGGAGCATCACGAAGCGGTTCGCGCGTTCGTGAAGAAGCTGACGCCTCCGCTGAAGCTGTCGTTAGCCGCGCTGGAGACGCTGGCGGTGGTGGTGTACAAACAGCCGGTGACGGCTCCGGAGATCATGGACATTCGCGGGGTGCAGGGCGCGGGCGTGCTGAAGACGCTGCTGGACCGCAAGCTGATTGCGGAGTCGGGTCGCAAAAAAGTGGTCGGGCAGCCGATTTTGTATAAAACCACGAAAGAGTTTCTGGTGCAGTTCGGGCTGAAGGATCTGAGCGAGCTTCCGACAATTAAGGAGTTCGAGGAACTGGGGCGAATGGAGCTGGTGGAAGAGGCGCCGGCGCCGGATGCAGTGCCGGAAGCGGCTCCGGCTACGCCGGTGGATGCGGTGCCGGCGGAAACGGCTGTACCAGACGAGGCTCCGGTGGACGCGCCTGCCGAGCAACCGGCGCCGGTGGAAGAACCTGCTGGCGGCGAATCGAAGTCGGAAAATGCCTGAGGAGCGTCTTCAGAAAATCCTTTCGCAGGCGGGCGTGACCAGCCGGCGCAAGGCCGAGCAACTGATCGTCGAGGGCCGCGTCACGGTGAACGGCGAGACGGTGACGGAGCTTGGCTCGAAGGCGGATCTGGAGCATGACCACATCAAGGTGGACGGCCAGGTTCTGCGCGCGCCCAAACGCTTCGTTTATCTTGCGCTGAATAAACCTAATGGCTGCGTTACGACGGTTTCGGATCCGGAAGGGCGCGAGACCGTGATGCACTTGCTGCGCGGCGTCAAGGAGCGCGTGTTTCCGGTGGGCCGGTTGGATTATCACAGCGAGGGGCTGCTGTTGTTCACCAACGACGGCGAATTCGCGCACCGGATCACGGCTCCCGAAAGCCATGTGAAGAAGACGTACGTGGTGAAAGTGACCGGGTCGCTGACGGAGGAGCAGGAGCGCCAGTTTCGCGAAGGCGTTCCATTGCACGGCCGCAAGACTTCACCCGCGGAATTGAAGCGCATCAAGCCGGGCGCGAATCCCTGGTACGAAGTGAAAATCACCGAGGGCCGGCAGAATCAGATTCGCGTGATGTTCAAACATTTCGGCAGGCTGGTGGAGAAACTGCGGCGCGTGAAGATCGCGTTCCTGGAACTGGATCAAGCTCCGGGGCGATACCGCATGCTGACGTCGAAGGAAGTCGAGCGATTCCAGAAACTGCTCAAGATGGAAGACGCCGCGCAGCCGCTGACGGACCACGAAATTCGCGCGGGAATTGCGCCACGCGGCGGCAAGAAGGCTGCGGCCGAGGTGGGTGAACCCGCGGTCACCAAGCCGGTGGGGTTGAAGCCGGTGCGTCCCACGGCATCGGACGCTGCGCGTTCCACGCCGTCGAAGGTGGCGCATTCTGGTCCGTCGAACGCGGCCCCTTCCGGGCTATCGAAGGTGGCGCGTCCCAGTTCATCGAGGGTGGCGCGTCCCACGCCGTCGAACGCGGGCCGTCGCGGTGCATCGAACTCACCGCGTCCCGGGTCATCGAAGGCGGCGCATTCCGCGCCGTCGCGCTCGAAGAAACAGGGGCCGAAGACCGGCTCCGGTGGCCATTAATCTACTCCGACCGCAGCGCTTCAACAGGGTCGATTCGTACAGCGCGCATCACGGGCGCTATCGCGGCAAGCATCGAAGCCAGCAGGAGGGTCAGCGACGGAAGCGCGAGCATGCTGAGGTCGGTGGCGCTTACCTGATAGAGCAGCGTTTCGATGTAACGCACCGAGGCGATCCCGAGGCCGAGGCCAGTCAGCGCGCCCGCGAGCACCATGGCGAAAACATCCACGGTGACTCGCCGCACGATGTCTCCGGCTTGCGCGCCGATGGCAATGCGAATTCCGATTTCGCGGCGGCGTTGCAGCACGGAATAATCGAGGACGCCGTAGAGGCCGACTCCCGCGAGCAGCAGCGCAACGATGGCAAAGAAGAGCGCCAGCATGGCGAGGAGGCGCTCGCGAATGGTTTGCGCGTCGATCAGCTCCTGCTGGGTGCGAATGTTACTGACTCGGAATTCAGGGCGGGCGCGCGGTACCTCGTGACGAAGGGTGGACGCGAGCGCGAGCGGGTTCGCGCTGGAAGTGCGCACGATGAACGTTCCCGCGTTGTGGTCCGGAGACTTCAGCTCCCCCTTTTTGTCGACCGATTGGAAAGGAATATAAGCCATGGGTGCGATGGGCTTGTGGATGTCGGAATAGAGGGCGTCACCGGCCAAGCCGATAATCTCCAGCCGAGCACCTGGGTTCTCATCTGAGAATGATTTTCCAAGCGGATTCTCGCCGCTGAAATAGCGCTTCGCGAATGCCTGGTTGACGATGGCAGCTCTGGGATACACGTCAGTGGAGCGGAAATCTCTCCCAGCGATTAAGGGAATCTTCATTGTGTCCAGCCAGCCTGGCGAGACCTGCAAAAAACTGGCCATGTCGTGGCTGAGGGGTTCGCCGTCGATGGAAATGAAGTCATTCCCGCCGCTCCCGCTCAGCAGCGGCCATGCGGCCAGCGCTACATTTTCGACGCCGGGCACGGATCGCAGATGCTCGGCCACCTGTTCCCAGAAGATCGGCGACTCCGGATATCGGGGAGCGGCATCGATTGTGAGAAGCCGTTCGGCGGAGAATCCGGTGGCATGGTGAGATAGCCGGTTGAACGTGGAGACAAACAGGCCGGCGATGAAGAGCACGAGAAAACAGAACGCGGTCTGCGCGGCGATCAACGCGTGCATCAGGCGACGTCGCGCGTGGGGGTCCTGTCCGCCTTTGAGTGCACTGGCGGGTTGAACTCGGGAGGCGCGCAGAGCGGGCGCGAGACCGAACAGGATGGTCACACCGAGAGTCAGGGCCAGGCCGAATCCAAGCACTCGCCAGTCCGCGGGAAGAAGTAAGCGCACTGGATTGTCAGGAGGACAGGTAGAAGCGTTGTTGGAGCAGGTTTTGATCCTGCTAACGACGAAGGGTCCGGCCCACCACGCAAACAAGCCACCGAGGGCGGCGGCGAACAGCGCAAGGATCCCGCTTTCCACCAGAACCAATTGCACCAGCCGCCGGCGGCCCGCGCCGATGGAGACGCGGAGTGCCATTTCGCGCGCCCGCGCCGTTGCCTGAGCCGTCATCAGATTGGCTATGTTCGCGCAGGCAATCAACAGCACCAGCGCCACCAACACGCCAAGAGCCGCGAGCGCCTGGCTGTAGTCGCGTTGGGTCCTTGAGACGCCCGACGACGCCGGCTCCAGTAGCACCCTCTGGTTGACGATGTTGTCCAGAAACTGCTGGGGCACTCCGGTGAAGTTTTTCACCCACTCCTGCTTGTACGCGCGATAGGCCGCATGCAATTTCTCGCGCACCTGGCCGGGGCTGGCCCCAGGCTTTAATTTCACGAGCGTCCGAAGCCACATCATGCCGGCGAGGGCCACCCCGTCCCTGGTCATAGCCGGCACGAAGATGTCGACCAGGGTGCCCGGCTCAGTGCCGGTGAAGGCTTCCGCGGCGACGCCAACGATGGTATAGAGATGGTTGCCCATGTGAAAGGTACGCCCGATGGCCTTCGGGTCCCGCCCGAAGCGGCGCGTCCAGTAGTTGTAAGAGAGAACAGCGACCGGATGGGCGCCGGATTCAAGATCGTCGTTTTCGGTGAGCAGCCGGCCCAGGGCGGGACGAACACCGAGGGTGTCGAAGATCCACCCAGAAACGAATTGCCCGTACGCGCGTTCCATCTCGTCATCCGATCCATACGTCACATCCGTCTGGCTCCCGTAGGAAATTGCCAGGAGTTCCGCTTGATCCTTGACCGCGGCTCGCATCGGGCGAAACATCGGGTACGAGTAATCATCGTAGGTTTGGAACTTTCCATCGGCACCGAGTTCTTGATAGAAGAGAGCGTAGAGCCGCTCCGGATGGGAGACCGGCAATGGCCTCAGCAGGAGTGCGTCGACGATGCGGAAAGCGGCGGTGCAGGCGCCGATGGCGAGCGCGAGCGACAGAATTGCCGCGGCAGAGGTCACCCTTCGTTTCTTGATCTGACGCCAGCCGAAGACGGCATCGGCGCGGAGGGAATCGAGCCATACGATGACCTTTGCGTCGTGCGATGCTTCGCGCAAGCGAAGCGAAGGTCCAAGAGCCCGGCGGGCTTCAGAGGGATCGCGGCCCTGGCCGACGGCTTCCTCGATGTGGGAGGCGAACTCCTCGCCGATCTCGCGGTCGAAGCGATCGCCACGGAAAACATTTACGACGCGGGACCACAGCGACATGAGCGTTGTCTCCTCAGACCGTTTTGAGAACGCGATTCACGGCTGATGTGACCGCCTCCCAGCGTGATTCCTCGATGCCGAGCCGCCTCTTTCCCGCCGCTGTCAATTCATAGATACGCGCCCGCCGCCCGGTGTCCTTGACGATCCACTTGGCGCGAATCCAGCCGGCTTCCTCCATGCGGTGGAGCGCAGGATAGAGCGAGCCTTCTTCGGCCGAGAGAACTTCCCCGGAGGCATCCTTAATCGCGGACATGATGGCGTAGCCGTGCAAACGAGGACGGCGCGAGAGGATCTTCAATACCAGTAAATCCAGCGAACCTTGGAGAGAGTCGGATACTTTCGCATGACGAGGCATACTCAGACCTCAGAGTATTAAGATATCTGAGTATATCGGCGCCGTCAAGGTCAGGGTGACACCTGCCGCGGGGGTGGTTTTAGCTTAGGCTAGAGAGTGACTCTGATGGTGATCATTCTCGAAGCCACGGCCGGGCCCATCGCGGGACGCAGAATTGAGGTGCGGCCGGGGGCGATTCTGCGCATTGGGCGAACGGCCAAATCCGATCTCCCGATTGCTGAGGATTCCTACTTATCGAGCTTGCATTTCTCGGTTGAGTACGACGGAGCCCGATGCCGGGTGCGCGATTTGGGGTCGAGCAACGGGACGTTTGTCAATGGCAGCCGCGTTACGGAGTGGATCGTTTCGGAGGGCGACTCGCTGGTAGCCGGCAGTTCGACGTTCGCGGTTCATGTGGATGCCTCTGCCGGCCCGCGTATCGCCGAGACGGTGCAGATGAACCTGGCGCAGCTTCAGAGCGGCTTTACGCGCGCTCAATCGGCGCTGATCGGCGCGCTGTACCGGGAGCGGGGCAACTTGTTCGCGGTGCTGGACGCCTCGCGCGATTCCCGAATTCCGGCGTTTCTCGATGCGAGCGGAGAGCGCTATACGGTCATTGCGTTGACCGCCTATGCAGTCGCGGTACCGCAAGGATCGCGCCTTCTGGATGTGCTGATCAAGGACGGCTGGGGCCGGGGATGGGGATTCTACTGCGACACCGCCGCTGGATTGGAAGAACTCTGCGAGCATTGGCGGGCTTATGCGGTTCTGCACACGTCTGACGGACGCGATGTGACCTTCCGGTTCTGGGATCCGCGCGTTCTGCGGGCGTTGACGCCGCCGATGCCGGACGCGGAAGCCGCCGCGTTCTTTGGGCCGATCCGCCGGATGATTGTCGAGAGCGATAAGCCGGAGTTCGCGCTGGAGTTGACGCCGTCCCCTCGTGGCAGAATGCAGAATTTGCCGCTGATTTAGGGAATCGCCATTCAGGGGACGAACATGGTGGTGGCGGCGAGCCCCACGCCTGCGAGCGCCGCGATCATGGAGGAATACCACACTAATGGACGCTTGGACAAAATTGCCAGGGAAGCGAGCACAATCGCGATCTCCAGGAACACTTCACCGAACTCCAGCCGCGTGGCCTGGTTTCCCGTGTGGTCTCTTTCCTTCTCGTACTCCGTGGCCTTGTCCCGAATGCCTTCCCGATCCTTATCGTATTTCTCGGCGTTAGAGCTGTAATGCTCGATCGCTTTTTCCATATCAGCGCCCTTGACTGCTTTCAGCACATCCTGCGCGATTTCCGAGTCGTATCGCCGGATGTCCTTGGCCTGGTAGAAAGCCCATTGGTCGGAAGCTTTCTGCTGCGCCAATATTTCTTCATTCGAGAGAACATGGCCCAGTACGGAGACCATCGCCAGCAGCGCGGCGATGATCGCCATCGTGACGGCTACCTTTTTATCGAAAGGTTCTTTGGCGTGTTCGGCGTGCTCGTGGAGTTCTTCTTCGACAGACATACTCCTGAGAGTATCGCACGGCGCGCCCGGCGGAATTCGCCAACCGCTCCCTTTGGTCGCGGCTCTGTTACGGTTTGAGAACGGTTGGCTGGCCTTAGCGCAATTGGTCGTACATCACTCTGCCGTCGACTACGGTGAGAGCAGACTTCAGCAGCTTGATGGCTTCGTCGGGCACTTTGGTTGAATCGAAGTAATCGCCGCTGAGTGCGACCAGGTCGCCAAGCTTGCCGACCTCGATCGTTCCGAGGTTGCCTTCTTCGTGGAAAAACCAGCCGTTTTCGGCAGTGTAGAGCCGCAGCGCTTCCATCCGCGTGAGCTGCTGTTTATCGTTGATGAGCGCGCCGGATGAATTCTTGCCGGTCACCATGTAATAGATCATGGGCCACGGGTCGAGGGTCGAGATTTGCGCCGCATCGGAGCCAGCGCCTACATGGATGCCGCTATCGAGGATCATGCGCAGAGGCGGACCGGCGTTGGGGCCGCCGGCCAGATATTCGAAAGGATGCACCGCGATGCCGGCTCCCAGGGCTTTGAAGCGGTTGACCGTTTCCTTGTCGATACGCGGAACGTGGGCGACGGACCAGCGCAGGCTGGCGATGGATGTTTCCTTGTTGACTTCTTCGAACGTCGAGGCGGTCAGCTTGTCCTCAGCCAGCGAGAGGCTGTGCTGCTGGAAGGGCCAGCCTCGCTTGGCGACCAGCTTCAACGCGGCGGCGTAGTTGGCTGGAGGAGTTACTTGGCCGAACAATGGCCACTCGGTCGCGAATTCGCCGATGCCGGAAAGGCGCAGCATATCGTCGCCGAAATCGAGGAAGGCGTTGCGCACGCGTTCGCTGAGTAAGGGAACGTCGGGGCGGGTGTCCATGCTGAGGAAGAAGACTCGCAGGCGCGAGGTCATCTTGCCTTCGCGATGCAGGGCCAGATAGGCATCGTACATGGTGAAGGGGTTCGCGCTGGCGAGGCCATCGAAGGTGAAGGCGTTCTGGATGTCGGGCGTGCCGGGGATGACGAAGGCTCCCATATCCACGCTGGTGGTGACGCCGACGCTGGCCGCGTAGGCCATCGCGTCAACGGTGCCGCGCTTTTGATCGTCGAGGGTTTGTGCCGCGCGCAACGCGTTCAACGCGGCGAGCGACGGAGCGTTGGCCGCGATCGCGCCGGTGGGGCTGACTGCGACTCCGTCAGCGGTGAAAAACGCGCGACCGGCTGAGTTGGTGGACGCCGGGCCTGTAAAGCCCTGATAGAGGATGACGGGATGATTGGGCGCGGCTGCGTCGAGCTCCGCCAGATTCGGCAAACGTTTTTCGGCGAATTGCGCGGGATTCCAGCCACCCATAGCGGTGATGAATTCGCCGGCTGGGACATGCTCTGCGCGAGCCTTGATTGCGGCTTGTACCTGGGCAATTGAGTTGGCGGTTTCGAGGCGCACGTCGTGGCCTGGACGGAGGCCCAACAGCACGATGTGATTGTGGTTGTCGACGAGGCCCGGAACAACGGTGCGGCCGCCCAGGTTGATGGTGCGCGTGCAGGGGCTGAGCTTGAGATCGCGCGCGGGACCCACCGCAGCGAAACGGCCGTCTTGAATCGTGACCTCATTGACGATGGTGTTGCGGGCGTCCATGGTGACGATGCGCCCGTTCGTGAGGTGGAGATCGCGCGCGGCTTCGCATCCGGCGTTTGCAAGTGGGGCGCTGGGCTGGAAGCCGAGCGCAGTCACCGCGAGAAAAATGGTCAGGACGCCTGCTCGCATATTGATCCTTTGATCCTCCGAGTTATTCTAAACACAATGCAACAGCCCCACGTGGCGGAGCGCGCTCGAAGCCGAGTGGACCGCCGCCTGATGCCCTTCATTTTCCTGCTGTACATTGTTTCGTATCTCGACCGCGTCAATGTGAGCTCGGCGGGATTGCAGATGACGAAGGAGCTGGGATTCTCCGATTCGGTTTTCGGATTCGGCGGCGGCATCTTCTTCGTGGGTTATTTCTTGCTGGAGGTGCCGGGAGGCATTCTGGCGGAGTTGTGGAGCGCGCGCAAATGGATCGCGCGCATTCTGATTAGTTGGGGCATACTGGCTTCGCTCACGGGCCTGATTCACACCGCGCCGCAGTTTTACACGATTCGATTTTTTCTAGGAGTCGCTGAGGCCGGGTTCGTGCCCGGCGTGCTGGTGTATTTGAGCCATTGGTATCGTCCCGAGGATCGCGGGAAGGCGATCGCGCTGTTCTTCGCGGGGATTCCCGCGTCGCAGGTGATCGGCGGGCCTCTGGCAGCGGTGCTGTTGAAGATTCACTGGCTGGGCCTTGGCGGCTGGCGCTGGCTGCTGCTGCTGGAGGGGATTCCGGCGTTCGCGCTGGGCATCGCCACGCTGTTCTATCTGACGGAGCGGCCTCAAGACGCCAAGTGGCTGCCGCGGGATGAGCGCGACTGGCTGGTGGGCGAGCTTGAAAGGGAACAGGCGGCAAAGCGGGTCCATGCGCCGGGCTGGATTCCTGCGGTGCGGGCGCTGGCCGATCCTCGCGTGATTCTGCTTTCGGCGATCCTGTTTCTGGGATTGAACGCGAACTACGGCGTGAGCCTGTGGCTGCCGAAGATGGTACAGCGGTTGTCGACCCTGGATGTTTCGCGCGTGAGTTTGATCGCTTCGATTCCGTCGTTATGCTCGCTTCCGGTGATGCTGCTGGTGGGTTGGCATTCCGACAAAACGGGCGAGCGCGTCTGGCATACCGCGATTCCACGGCTGCTTTCGGCGGCGGCGCTGGCGGTGTGCTTCTTCACAACTTCCCGGGGACTGATGGGGGCGAGCGTGGTGATGCTGTCGGTGGCGACCATCGGGTTCTATTCCTCGCACCCGGGATTCTGGCCCTTGCCGAATGTCTTTCTAGGACAGGCGGCCGCGGCCGCCACCCTGGGGCTGGTGAACTCGTTCGGAAACTTGGGAGGATTCCTGGGTCCGTATTTGCTGGGCTTGTTCAGCGACCGCACGGGCAGTTTTGGCCCTGGGCTGTTGTATCTGGCGGCATGCTCGCTGGCGTCGGGATTGCTGGTGCTGCGGGTCCGGAAAGAATTGGCTGCTACGTTGCGGAAGCAATAACGTAAATCTCCGCGGCGATATGCGGGTAGCGCTCGCCCAGCTGCATGAAGGCGCGGATCATTTCCGGAGTCCAGGTGTCTTCCATCTGACGGTTGGATAGAGGCTTGATCCAATAGCCTCCGAAGACGCGGACGCTGAGGCCAGCTGCAAGAAAGTCGTCGTGGAGGGTTTCCGGATTGTAAACGCGGCGGTGGCCGTGGTGGAGATCGGTGGGGTTGAGGGAATGTTCGGTGTCGAGAATTCCGAGGACAACGGCGGCCTGGCGATGGAGGCTATGGGCGTTCGGCACCGCGCAGCAGATGACTCCTCCGGGAGCCAGGCTGGCGCGGGCTTTGCGCAGAACTTCCACCGGGTTTTCGACGTGCTCCAGGACGTGCCCCAGAATAATGGTGTCGAACGGTTCGGCCGTGGCGAAATTCTCAAATAGCGACTGAATTACCGTCGCGTTAGGGAAACGTTGACCGAGGCTGGCGCAAAAGGCTTGGGCGCCGTCGACCAACGTGAGATCGGGGAAAGCCCGGTCGAGGTGCGGCGTCATTACGCCCTCGGCAGGGCCCATTTCAAGGCAGCGGCGTCCTTTCCAAAATCGCGAGAAAACCTGGGCGCAGTATTCGACGCTGCTGGTGTTGAGGCCCTGGCTATACCAGCTATCGGCCGCGATGCGGTCGAGACGAAGCTGCTCCTCTGCGATCGGATTAGCGCTGAGGGCGGTCATATTTTTCTTTCACGCTGCCGGAAGCTACGGTCCCGAGTGGAGGCTGGCTCCAACGCGGAGCGCGGAATGCTCTGCCTTCGAGAGCGCCGCGAAGCTCCTTCCAACGAGCCCGTGTGAGCCGGCGCTCGATGGCACTCAAGCTGCGTCCTTCAAGTTCCAGGTAGCCTGCGAAGAGGCGTCCCCGATCCATTCCAAACAAGTCGTGAAATGCCAGTGCCGCCGAATTCTCGACTATAGTCCGGCAAAACATTGAGTCCAGGTCCAGACTATCGAATCCCGCGCGGTAAACCAGGCACGCGCTTTCGAGCGCCCCCAGTGAGCCGCGGCGAAGAATCCAGCGGCCCCACTCGGCATCGCGGAGGAGCCGGTCGGTACCCTGCTGGACACGCCAGCCCACGTTATAAATCCCGGCAGTTCCCTCAGGTAGCCCGGTTGCTCGATTTTCTATAAGGAAATAATAGTCGCCCTCGCGGTCGAAGTAGGCTTCCAACCATTGTTCCTGCGCAGCCGCGCCCGGCGGTGTCTTATGCATATAGCGATTGCGCTCCGGATCCGAGCGCAATTCCGATATGAACCGGGCGTCCTCCCTGCATACCGGTCTGAGCCGGTAGTCAGGGCCGTCTATGGTGAGGTTGTGACGCACGTCCCTCTGCTCTCTAGAAACTGTTCAATCCCTTTGGCGTCTTCGAGTTCGGCGATCTCCTGCGCGGCAAAACGAATGCCGAAGTGGTCCTCGATCAGGAATACCAGCTCAATGTGCTTGAGCGAATCCCAGGCTGGATCGGACGCGCGGGAAGGGTTCTCGCCGTCTCCGATGGGACGCTGCAGGATGAAGCTAAGCAGGCGGCGGACTTCGTTGTGAAGAGTGCCGGGAAGACGGATGGGAGCCGGTTGTGCAGCCATATGCTACGCCACTGATATTGTGGCGGCCAGGAAGAATTTTTCTCGCCCTGTTTCATCGTGAACCCGTCTCACCGGAAGGCCGTGATATCCTCAAACGTTACCGGCTTCGCGCCTTAATACCAGGAGATTCATCCGCCATGAAAACAAGCACCGATCGCATACTTACGACCCACGTTGGAAGCCTGCCTCGCCCGCAGGATGTTGTCGATTTTCTGTTCGCGCAGGATCGCGGCGAAGCCTACGACCCCGCCAAATTTGAAGAAACCATGCAGCACGGCGTGGCCGGCGCCATTGCGCACCAGGTGGAATCCGGCATTGACATCGTCAGCGACGGCGAGATGAGCAAGATCAGCTACGCCACCTACATCCGCCACCGCTTGACCGGGTTCGAAGGCGATTCCTCACGGCCCACGCCTTCCGATATCGACGCCATTCCGGCGTACCGCGACAAGCTGGTGAAGGAAGGCCACTCGGCTACTTACAAACGTCCGGTTTGCAAAGGACCTGTTGCCGTGAAGGATCTGTCGGCGTTGCGCGCGGACATCGCCCGCATGAAGGCCGCTATCGCCCACGCGAAGGTCGAAGAAGGCTTCATGAACGCGGTCTCGCCCGGCACCATCGCCGTGTTCCAGCCCAACGAATACTATCCTTCGCACCAGGCCTACATGGAGGCGCTGGCGGACGCCATGCGCGAGGAGTACGAAACCATCGCGGCGAGCGGCCTGCTGCTGCAGTTGGATTGCCCGGATCTGGCCATGGGCCGCCACTCGCGATTTAAGAACCTGACCGATGAGGAGTTCCTC
This sequence comes from Bryobacteraceae bacterium, assembly GCA_036489835.1. Classification (GTDB taxonomy): domain Bacteria; phylum Acidobacteriota; class Terriglobia; order Bryobacterales; family Bryobacteraceae; genus Palsa-187. Next base: position 25,330 of record DASXEY010000093.1, read on the forward strand.
AAGGGCGCGGAGGTGCAGGTGGACGCGCTTAACCATGCTCTGGCCAATGTCCCGGCCGATCGAGTGCGGCTGCACATCTGCTGGGGCAATTACGAAGGTCCGCACAATCACGATCTGCCGCTGACGGCGGTTCTGCCGCTGCTGTTCCGGGCGAAACCGATGGCTCTGCTGATCGAGGGCGCCAATCCTCGCCACGAGCATGAATGGGAAACCTGGGGCACGCACAAGCTCCCCGACGGCAAGGTGCTGGTGCCGGGCGTGCTCGATTCGAGCTGCAATTTTGTGGAGCATCCCGAGCTGGTTTCGCAGCGCATCTGCCGCTACGCCAACCTGTTAGGCCGCGAACGTGTGATCGCCGGCACCGACTGCGGTTTTGGCACTTTCGCCGGCTTCGGCCCGGTGCATCCGGACATCACCTGGATGAAGCTCAAGTCGCTTTCAGAAGGCGCGGCGCTGGCCAGTAAGAAGCTGTGGGGTAAAGCTGGCTCGGCCAATTAGGTCGGGATCCAGCCGGATCGGCCGGGCGGAGCCATGCTCTCAATGCCGAAGTATCGGTTCCTGGCAAGCCTTTTATTGATGTTGGTTGGATCAGGCTGCGCAAGGCCTGATCGCGTAGCAACCTCCGAATCGCCGACGAATGGAGTTTTCTAAACCGTGGAGACTTACAACGGCCACGGCGTTATGGACTCCGATTTCAGTTGGGTATGTGCGCACTTGGAACGCAATGGAAAAACCAAAAAGATGCTTGTGCTAGACGGAGAGTACTTGCAGAACGTAAAGATTGTCTGGACCAGCCCGCAGGATGTTACTCTCTGTTTGCATGGAGGCATTACCGACACTTTCCGCAATGAAGTCACCCTAATGGTTGGCGACACCCCCGAAACCTCCGAAACAATCCACAACCATCTACAAAAGCATTGCGATGGGGTCTCCACTCCCGATTGAACCCAGCCACTGTGTGAAACTGGTCTGAGATCCATGGGGAAACGATTCGAAGGCAAAGTAGCATTGATCACGGGCGGAAGCTCGGGGATCGGACGCGCCGCGGCTCTGGCTTTCGCGGCGGAAGGGGCTCGTGTGGCAGTGGGCGCGCGGCGGGTCGCCGAGGGTGAGGAGACCGTGCGCCTGATCGAGCAGGCGGGCGGCGAGGCACTCTTCGTCGAGACCGACGTTTCCGTTCCAGCGCAAGCTCAGGCTCTGGTGGAGGCTGCGGTTGGGCGCTGGCAGCGTCTGGATTTCGCCGTCAATAACGCCGGCGTCGAGGGCACGCCGTTCGTGCCGGTGGCCGATTATTCCGTCGACGTCTGGGACCAGGTCATCGACATCAACCTCAAAGGTGTGTTTCTGTCGATGAAATACGAGGTGCCCGAGTTGCTGAAGCAAGCAGGAAGCGCGATTGTCAATGTCTCCTCAATCGCGGGCCTGGTGGGCGGCGTCGGCGGCGCAGCGTATCATGCGAGTAAGCACGGCGTGATCGGACTGACAAGGGCCGCGGCGTTGGAGTACGCGACGAAAGGCCTCCGCGTGAACGCAGTCTGCCCCGCGGTGATCCGCACGGCGATGGCAGATCGATTCTTTAAGGGGATCGAAGATGCTGCCGTCGCCGGCTTCCATCCGATGGGCCGTACCGGGACTATCGAAGAAGCGGCGGATGCCATTGTGTGGCTATGCTCGCCGCAGTCCTCGTTTATTACTGGGATCGCGCTGCCTGTTGACGGCGGATTTACCGCACGCTGACGTCACGGACATACGGGATGCTCGGCGATGGTTAACATCGTGAAACGATCCGGCTGCCGCCATCGCACCAGATAGAACGTCTCAGCGGGAACGCCGTGCAGACGGATTCCGATTTGCCATAGCGCGGGATCGCTGGAACATTGGACCGGAGGGTCGGGGAAGTCGCCCAGGCCATCGTCACGATGGAGTTTGCGGTGCCAGCTTTCAAGCGATGGCGATTCGGATCGGGTAGAGATCTGCTTCCAGGACGCGGCCAACCATTCTTCGACAAAATCGCGCGGCGTGGGCGCGATGGGATCGATCTGCTTGACCGCGTTCCCCCGCATTTCGAAATGGCGCACGGCCAGATGACCCAAGCCATAGCCGGTGCCTCCGGCTGTGAATTCGATGCGGACGTCGTTGGGCGAGACGCTTCCTGTTACGGGCGGATAATCGCCCATGTAGGCGGTCTCCTCCGCGTCGAGCAACGGCTTCGGCTTTCCCAACGCCCATACCCTGTAATACAAGGGCTGGAACGCATCTGAGCATCCAGGGCGCGATCCAAGCGTCAGGACTAAGCGACCACCGTTTGGACCCTGCGCGGAAATGTGGACCGCATAAATGGTCTGCGGGCGATAGGCGGTCTTGGTATAGACGTTCTGCTCGGTTTCGAAAATGCGCTTCCATTCTTTGCCGTTCCGCTGATAGACGTAAGCGGAATCATCGTAGCCGCAGCGAATGCCGAGGCTGGTCCGAACGATGAGAAATTCGCCCTCGCGATGGATTCGTGGGGGATCGGCGAAGCCCAGGGCGGTGGTGACGCAGCCGTCGGGACAGCGCAAATCTGCCAGCGCATCCTGAAATTCGCGATTGATCGCGTCCTCGTTGCTTGACGTATCGAAGGTTGCCAATCTCTTCTCAAACCAATCGCGAAGCTGATGCTTGGCCAACGTCAAATCGGCCGTCGCGCCGCGCGTCTCCGGATGGTCATTGCGATGCTGGCGCAGCATTTCAAGGGTTGCGCGCAACGCCCCCAGCGAGCCGGCAAGCGAATCTTCCTGGGCGGGCGCGGCCGAACACAACAGCAGGAGAGCGCATGAAGCTCGCGTCAACACTTGCTTTCAGTGTAAAGTGTAAACATTGACGGAACGCTGGGGCTGCGATACTTTTAGCTTGGCGTTTACGTCGTAACACTCATGCCCAAAGCCAAGGCCGCATTTGCGGCGACGGCGCTACTAGCGGCTCACGCGATAGTGCGCGCCGCGGACCTCTCGTTTACCCGAGGCGAGCTGATCAACCCGTGGGAGATCCATCGCGAGCTCCGCGTGGCCGCATCCGCTGCGCCCGCGGTGCAGGAATTCTTCCTGTCCTTCTCGCAGTATCAGGATCTGGTGCTGTTCCACCCCACGCTGGGATACTATTCGAGCGGACGCGTCAGTTTCACGCAGGACTATCGCACTTTCCCCGACGCGTTGTCGCCGTACTTCGGGCAAATGGTGGCCCAGCACATTTTCGACATGTGGGCGGGGATGCGGAAAGCCGGGACGCTTTCCGCCAACGAGGTTTTCACGATCGCCGAATTTGGCGCGGGCGACGGTGAGTTGGCCGAGTCCATCCTGAACTACGTCAATCGCCGGGCGTCCGCAGTTGAGCCAATTGAAGAATCGACGGCGTCCCAATGGCAAGAGTTCGCGAAACAGACGGTGTACGCCTGCTATGATCGATCCCCCGCATTGAGTGCGGCGCAGAGCAAGCGCAACGCCCGCTTCGGAGCGCGGTTTGAAGCTCGCGAGGGCGATGCGACCGACCCCACCGCTACCATTCCAGCCGGCAGCCTGAAAGGCATCGTTCTCTCGAATGAGCTTCCGGACGCCTTCAGCGTTCACAAGGTGGTGCTTTCTCCCAGCGGCTCGGCCGAAGTAGCTTTCGTCGCGCCCACCCTATCGCGCGCAAGCTGGAGCAAGCTCGAAAAGGACCTACCCGCGGCGCTTCAGGAAGGCCTCAAGAACGAAGATCGCGCGATTCAAACCAAATTTTTCGGCCGCAAGCGCGAGACGACCGTGTACCTGAGCCGCGACGGATTCGTGTCCGTGCTGGAAGCGATGACCTCGGCTGGAGATTACAAGACCAAACTCAAGGCCATGGAGTTCCGCGAGATTTATATCCCCATCGAAGCGGTCCCGGAGCTGGCCGATCATGTGCGCCGGTATATTCCCGCGTACGCCTATCAGCTGGCTCGCGGCGACAAGGGCTTCGCCGCTTATATCAACCTGGGCGAAGGCCACTTCATTCAAGGCGCCGGCCGCGTTTTGAAAGCTGGTTACGTCATCACCATCGACTACGGCGCGAATTGGGATGGCGTCTCGCCGATCGAATTCGATCACCTCCGCACGTACGGCCCGGGAACACGCCGGGAGCGGCCCGACCCGTATCATTCGCCCACGCTCAACGACATCACCACGGACGTGAACTTCAGCCACGTGGTGGAAGAGGGAAGGCTGGCGGGGCTGCGGCCGGTGTTCTACGGATCGCAGCACACTTTGCTGTCGGGCACGCCGATTCACCTGGAAGTGCCTCCGCCGGAGCGCGGCAATCTGACCAAAGGCGATCTGGAGGATTACCAAGCCTGGGTGCAAAGCTTTTACACCTGGGATGTCTTCAAGATTCTGGTGCAGCAGAAGGAGAGCACGGACGCTGCCTACACGTATCCTGATCCTCGCGCGGAGCCGCTAACGGTAGAGTTGAACAAACTCACCGTGGCGCAACAGGCTGCGGAAAAGCAGATCGAGCTGAGACTGCGCGAGCGGCTGGCGATTTCTCAACCCTAAAGCTGGATTGTTGTTCTCCCGTTGTGCTTCGACAAGAGTCTCCTTACTTCTCTCTTGTAGAAGTTTTAGGGAGAAAGGGATGAAGGAACGCCTGGACCTGCCGCAGGGGACTCTGGACCTGCTGATTTGAAAAACCGTGGCGCTGGAACCGCTGCACGGCTAGGCCAGCTCGGAGCCGCTTCAGTAAATCTCGCTTCGATGCGGTGCAGGTGCAACAAGGATGGCTGTATCCAGCGCAGCACCGTCTGGAACGGAGAGGTTGGATTAAGGCCCCACTGGGCGGTAACTGGACAATCGGCGAGCCAAGTATTAGTGAGTTTACGCGGCAAGGTCGCAAGCAATTCGAAGCCGAGACCGCCGGTTGGCGCAAGCTGGCCGCGGCCGTGGGCCACGTGCTCGATCTGGGGTGAGACGCATGCGAAGCGGACTGCTGTACAAACTCCGAGTGCTGTTCAACCGCCATGCCGTTGAAGCGGATCTCGGCGATGAACTCGGCTTTCACCGGAACAGCAGGCGGAGAAGTAGCGGGAGGCGGGACTGCCTCCGGAGGAAGTGAACGGGCGCCATTGCGCCCATGTCCCCCCGCCTGGCTCTCGCTCTCCGGCGATGGCTTCTCTGCGGCCGGCTCGGCACCGGGAGTCTGCGGCAGCACGGCACGGGTTTTCTCTGTGGTCCGCCACTCGGGGCTTGGCCCGTTCGGCCCGATTGTGCAACACCGCTTTCAGCTTCTCTCCATGGAGGCGCTCAGCGGCGCGCGCGTCCCGCCGTCGATGATCTGGTCCAGTTCTTCCAGATTCACATCCATCCGTGGGCGCGGCGGCGTTTGCATACCTGGCTGAGTAACTCGCGGAATCGTGGCGTCAGAGCCAGACCGAGGATTTCTTTGATGGGTCGATTGGGCTTGTTGGTTCGCTCCGAATGCCCAGAAAGTAACGGTTTCGCGTCGGACAAGGATTCGACATGTCTAAGGGGTCCGACGGCATCTGGTCCGTAACCACGACGCCGTTGGTTGAGGGCTTCCATTACTACACGCTGCAGATCGACGGAGCCACCGTCGCCGACCCATCGACGATGACCTTCTTTGGCTCGGGCTGGGAGAACAGCGGCATCGAAA
>DASXEY010000045.1:0-65938 GCA_036489835.1 Bryobacteraceae bacterium
CATTGCAGCTTCGAATACATGAAGGCCAACGCCGCGGCCACGGTGCCCGCGGGCGGCGCTTTCTGGGACGGCGGCGCGGAAACCTTCCTCCACAAGGGGACCAATGGGCGCTGGCGCGATGTGCTGTCGAAAGAGGAATCCGCCGCCTATGAGCAGCGCGCGACAGCGGAACTGGGCGAGGAATGTGCGCGATGGCTGGCCGGCGGCTAGCGTCAATTGTCTGAAGGGAACAGCAATGCGTGATACCAGCCGCAAGGCCATTCTTCTTTCCGTCTGCGTCCTGGCGCTTCTGGCCGGGCCCGCGCCCGCTCAGCCCGCCGATCCGGTGCGTGTGATGGTCAAGCGGCTGGAGCTTGAGAGATACAAGACCACCATCAAGGCGCTCACCCAATTCGGCGACCGCCGCCAGGGCACGCAGCGCAACCGCGACGCCATCAACTGGATCGAGGCGCAGCTCAAAAGCTATGGCTGCAGCAATACCGAGCGGCTGAAATACAATTTCGGCGACGAACCCGTGCATGCGATCGCCCCCGCGGCCGCCAAGGTTGCGCCCGCCAGCGAAGAGCCGGGCCTGTCGGCGGGCGGCGGACGCTCACGCGGTTTCACCCGCCCCACCGGCGTCAACACCGATCCCAACCGGCAGCCCGATCTGAGGCTGCGCGCCCTGGACACGCCGCCCGCGGTTGCAGGGGAACGTGAAGAAGTCTGGTGCACCAAGATCGGCGCCGCCCATCCCGGCGAGATGTATATCGTCGCCGCCCATATGGATGGCATCGGCTGGGGCGAAGCCGCCAATGATGACGGCTCGGGCACCGCGCTGGTGATGGAGCTGGCGCGCATCTTCAGCAGCCCCGATGTCCAGAGCGAGCGATCCATTCGCTTCATCCTCTGGAACAACGAAGAGACCGGCCTCAATGGAGCGCAGGCGTACGTGGTCCAGCGCAAGGACCTGCAAGGCAAGGAATCGCCTCCGGGCTCGGGTCTCTATCCGGAGCCGAAATGGCTCGGCATGATTCAGCACGACATGATGATGTTCGATCACGGCATGCCCCATAAAGACGGAACCATGAGCAAAGAGCAGCGTCCGGAAGCCGACGTGAATATCGAGTACCAGAAGGACTCGAAATTCGCGGACGCGGCCATGGCGCTGGCAAACAAGTTCCAGCTCGCGAACGAAAAATACGCCAACGAGTATCCGGCGGCCATCGGTCCGCACATGAGCAACACCGATTCCGCGCCGTTCCGCGACTTGGTGGCAGCCATTAGCCTGCGCGAAAATGAGCGCGGCTCGCAAATCGGCGCCGGCTGGGACCCCCAGCATCATCAACCCACGGACCTCTATGCCAGCTACAACGACGACGATTTTCGCCTAGGATTAAACGCGGCGGAAACCACGCTGGGCGCCGTCGCCGAATTGACAGGCGCGAAAATACTCGTGGTCGAGACGAAGACGCCGAATTGAGACGGGATCAGCGTGTCTTGAGGATTTCTTCGCGGCTTACGCCTTTGTGGCGGGAAACAGCGCGCAAGATCGAATTCAGCGTTCCAATCCGCAGCGAGGAGTGGCCCGCGATCCGCTGTTGCGAGGGTTCCGTGGTCTCGATGATGATGTGAGTCGCAAGCATCTCGTCGCGCACCAGATGCAGGCGAATACTGTCGGGCACGGGGCCATCGAAGAAGTATCCTCGAACCGCTTCCCGGACGTTCTTTCGAAGCTCATCCCAGGAATCGCCCTGCGTGAAAATCTCAACGGTCAGGCACTCGGCGCAATACCCGCCGTCGGCTTCCTGAGTGACCTCAAATACTGACTCGGACATCAGTGACATCAGTCGATCAAGCCCAACTGCCGCAAAGTAGCTGAGGGCTCCTTGCCTGTGTCCTCATCGTCATAATGCTGCACGACGCCCACCTGGCGGCCGTTGTCGATCTCCACCCCATACGGCGGATCGCCGGGCAGCGGGAACGCCATCTTCAACTTATCCAGATCCGAGGTCAACAGAGCCTTCAACTTGTTGTCGTCCATGAAAGCCTGCCCGAACCGCGCCGCGCGCGTCGGAACGCCTAAGATGGTCACGTCGCTCTTCCAATGATAGGTGCCCATGTGGCGCCCGGCGTCATTGCAATGGCTGCACTCGGGATCGAAGAAGAAGATAAAGAAACGCCCGTGCTGCAGCGAGAGAGGCTTGCCGTCCACCAGCACAGACTCGGGAGCCTTAGCTCCAGTCTGCTGGCTCAGCGCGTACCCGTAACCCGCGCCCATGAACAAGAGCGCCCCGGCCAGCACCGCCGCTCCATGGCCGATCTTTAACGCCCCGTGAACCGGCTTGGCCCACAATCCCGCCAGCAAAGCCGCAAGCAGGAAGGCGCCATCGCCTTCAAAAAAGCCCGGTCCCACCGTGCGCTTCACCCAAGGAAAGCAGCTGCAATCCTTGCCGATGAGTTGGTAATAATGAATCCCGATGTAGGCCATGAACCCGATCAGCATCACTCCCGTGAGCGCCGCGCCCCACCGCCGGTAGCGAGGCATCAGAATCAGGACTCCGCCGAAAATCTCTCCCACCGATAGGAGCAGGGTAAACGGCAAGCTGTATTGAGGCGGGAACAGCAGCTCTTCGAGCAATCGCGACCAATGGAACGGGTCGATGGCTTTATACATCCCGGCCCCGATAAAAAGAATCGCGACAAAGGCCGCGGCAACATTGCTGGCGACCACTTTCCAGGGCGGCATCGTGATGGACGGATTCAAAGGATTCGCCGCAGTGCTAGCGCTCATATGTCTTCATTCTATCTCCAACTACCAGTTGCCACCAACGCGCCAAAAGGATTCTCGCGGCGTGCCGATAAACCAGTGTGCCAGAATAGTTGTTCATGCCCGCGAGCTGGAAGACCCTGCGTGTCCCCGCCTCCAGCGCCAACCTGGGGCCGGGCTTCGATGCGCTGGGCTTGGCCCTCGACCTTTACCTCGAAATCCGCTTCCGGCCCGCGCCGGCCCTCCAGATTTGCGCTTCCGGGCGCGATTCGGCGCTGATTCCCCTGGGCAAAGAAAATCTGATCTGGCAGACCGCTCTGCGGGTCGCGGCCGACACCGGCCGAACCATGCCGCCGATCGAGCTGGAGATCGCCAATGACATCCCGCTAGGGAAAGGCTTGGGTTCGAGCGCGGCCGCGCTGACCGCCGGAGTGGTGATCGCCAGCGTCGTCCTCGACCTCGCCTGGGACGCCGAGCGGGTCCTGCACGAAGCCGCTTCCATCGAAGGCCATCCGGACAATGTCGCCGCCTGCGTGCTCGGTTCGATTGTGGCCTCCGCGATCGATTCCGAGGGGAATGCGCGCGCCGTGCGCATGGAGATTCATCCGCATTACGGGGTCGCCGTGGTGGTCCCCGATTTTGTGCTGCCCACCACGGAATCGCGCAGGGTGCTGCCGGAGAGTTACTCGCGCGAAGATACGATTTTCAACGTGCAGCGCAGCGCGCTTCTGATCGCCGCGCTGACCATGGGCGCCACCGACGCGTTTCCCGCAGCCCTGGAGGATCGCCTGCACCAGCCCTATCGCTATGCGCTGGTTCCGGGCCTTGAGGAAATCGCCGGCTTGCGCATGTCCGGACTATTGGGCTGCGCGCTCAGCGGCGCAGGGCCGTCCATCCTGGTCTTTCATGAGCGCGGCTCGGAACATGTGTGCGATCGCGTCCGCGAAGTGTTCCGCGCGCACGGCAGAGCCTCGGAGATCGCCTGCTGCCGCGTCGCGACGAAGGGATATCAGCTTTCGTGAGCGGTTCCTCCAAGTTTTCAGGAATAGCCCTGTGGGGCAGGCGATCTTGTCGCCTGCCATCCGGCAGCCCGCAAGAGGCAGGCGGGCGATGGATCGCCCACCCACAGACTATCGGTGGGCCTCAGGCCCATGTGGGGCCGCTGACAGAGCCGCGGCCATCGGGAGCCTAAAGGACTCGTCTACTTATGAATCGTCTGGGAACTGAGAAGAGTCCGTATCTGTTGCAGCATGCCCACAATCCCGTGGATTGGTATCCGTGGGGCGACGAAGCCTTCGAAAAAGCTCGCCGCGAAGACAAGCCCGTGTTCCTGTCCATCGGCTATTCCACCTGTCACTGGTGCCACGTCATGGAACACGAGTCCTTCGAAAATCCGGACCTCGCGCGCATCCTGAATCGCGACTTCATCTCCATCAAGGTGGACCGTGAGGAGCGCCCGGACGTCGACCGCATCTATATGTTGTTCGTCCAGGCAGCCACCGGCAGCGGAGGCTGGCCCATGTCGGTGTTCCTGACGCCGGAACGGAAGCCGTTTTTCGGCGGCACGTATTTCCCGCCCGACAATCGCTACGGCCGTCCCGGCTTCGGCGCGATTCTCCAGAGCCTGGCGCAGGCGTGGCAGAAGGATCGCGCTCGCGTGGAGCAATCCGGAGCCCAGGTGATCGAGCAGTTGAAAGAGCTTTCGATTGCCCGAGCCGGCCAGGGAGGATCGGGCAAAGACCTCCTGAATTCCGCGTTCCGCTCCTTCGAACGATCTTTCGATCCCCGCCTGGGAGGCTTCGGCGGCGCCCCCAAGTTTCCCCGCCCCAGCGTCCTCAATTTCCTGCTGCGCTACCACGCCCGCACGCACGAAGAAGAAGCTCTCGAAATGGTGCTGGTGACTTTGCGGGAAATGGCCAAGGGCGGAATGAACGATCAGCTCGGCGGAGGCTTCCATCGCTATTCCGTGGACGAGAATTGGTTCGTGCCGCATTTCGAAAAAATGCTCTACGATCAGGCCCAACTCGCCGTGTCTTATCTCGAAGCATTCCAGATTACACGCGACGAATTGCATACAAATGTAGCCCGAAATGTATTCGATTATGTGCTGCGCGACCTGGCCCATCCCGAAGGCGGATTTTATTCCGCCGAGGACGCCGACAGCGCCGCCGATCCCGCCCATCCAAACCAAAAAAGCGAAGGCGCGTTCTACATCTGGAGCCATGCGGAACTTGTGGCCGCGCTCGGCGTCGAGGATGCCGCCATCTTCGAACGGAGCTACGGAGTTGAAGAGCGAGGCAACGTCCACGAAGATCCGCATGGCGAATTCGGAGGCCGCAACATCCTCTTTCAGGCCCGGGATGTTGAGGAAGCCAAAGTCATCGAGCAAGCCAGGCAGAAGCTTCTCGCACTCCGCTCCCGGCGTCCGCGCCCGCATCTCGACGACAAAATCCTGACCGCCTGGAACGGCATGATGATCTCGGCCTTCGCCAAAGGCGCCCGAATCCTAAACGAGCCCCAGTACGAACAAGCCGCCCGAAGAGCCCTCGATTTCCTGCGAACCAACCTGTGGCGCGACTCTGACGCAACGCTGCTGCGCCGCTATCGCGACGGCGATGCCGCCATCGAAGGCTTCCTGGACGATTACGCCTTCCTGGCCCTGGCACTCATCGACATGTACGAAACCGCCTTCGATGCAACCGATCTCCGCTGGGCGCAGCGCCTGGCCGAACGTGCCATCGAACTATTCGAAGACCGCGAGCAAGGTGGCTTCTTCAGCACAGAGGCGGCCAAGGCCGATCTGGTGCTTCGTCTCAAGGACGACTACGACGGCGCGGAGCCCTCCGGCAACTCCGCGATGGCTCTGGTGCTGCTCAAATTAGCGCGCCTCACCAGTAGGGAAGATTTCCGCATCGCCGCGGAGCGCGCCTTGCAAGCGTTCGCGCCGCGTCTCGAAGCCGCTCCCACAGCCGCGCCGCAAATGCTGGTGGCCCACATGTTCGCAACCGGACAGCCCATGGAAATCGTGCTGGCCGGCCCGCAAGATGCGGCTCTGGTGAGCACAATTCACCAACGCTTCCTTCCCAACGCGGTATTGATGCGGGCGGAACAAGCTCCCGTGGCGATGCCCGCGCTTGACGGCAAGCCCACCGTCTACGTCTGCGAGAACTATGCCTGCAAGCTTCCGGTGACGGATGGCCAGGGCTTGCGGGAACTTCTACAATAGAAGTCTATGGAACGAACTGGAGCAACAACTTTAAGAGGCAATCCCTATACGGTGCTGGGTCCGGAACTGAAAGCCGGGGACGCTGCGCCCGATTTTCATTCCATCGATAACTCCCTGAAGCCAGTGGATCTGGCTTCCACGGGGAATGGAGTGCGAATCTTCAGCGTGATCCCTTCGCTCGATACGCCGGTGTGCGATGCGCAGACCAAACGCTTCGAGGAGGAGGCAGGCAAGCTGCCCAACCTGAGCATCTACACCTTCAGCATGGACCTGCCGTTCGCGCAGAAGCGCTGGTGCGGGGCTTATGGCGTGGACCACGTGAAGATGGTCTCGGATCATCGCGACGGATCCTTCGGCCAAGCCTACGGAACTCTGATCAAGGATCTGCGCATCCTCAGCCGGGCTATCTTTGTGGTCGATCCCGATAACAAGCTGCGCTACGTGGAGTATGTGAAGGAAGTGGGGGACCACCCCGATTACGACGCAGCTTTGGCAGCAGCGAAATCCGCCGCAGGCGCGGCAGCGTAACGGAACCGCTTCCCACAGTCGCGGCTCAGAAATGGAACTTCGAGCCGTGACTGCGGGGGTGGACTTCAACCCCGGTTCTTGCCAGCCCGAAAACGCACCAGGCCCAAGCCTGCGAGCCCCACGCCAATCAGGCTGAAAGTGGCGGGCTCCGGCGTGGTCGGCCCTGAAGCGTTCGTATTCAACTCGAAGACCATGTCGTTGTAATCGCCATACTCTTCCCCTGCGTCGCCGACCCAATCTTCGACTCCAATGTAGTAAACCCCCGTCGTCGAGGAGGTGAAGATCGAAAAGTGCTGATGGCCAACGTCCGTGGAGTCCAGGCTCACGTTGCTGTACCAGGTTGTGTACTCCAAACAGGGACTGACGTAGGGAGCTGCCACCCAGACTAAGCACCGATTCAAGTAGAACCCGTACGTGGAGCCGGTCGTCATCGTCACGGGAAGGCTCTCTCCGACATCTCCACTCAACGTACCCGGTCCGATCAGCGGAGTCTCAGCCATCGTACTCGTGTTGTACAGGCCGAAGGTCAGACTGTTATCCCCGGTGTAGCCTCCCAGGAACAGAACCGAGGCAGGACTTGCATTGCGAACAAGGGAAATAGATGTGGGGTCATCGGGCATACCCACACCGTTGCCCTGGGAGAGGTACTGAAGCGGGTTGTAGTTGGTATCGCAATCGCCGGGAACTCCGCACGTGCCCGTCAGGAAGAACCCCGCGTTCATATCGGGCCCGTCTCCAGAAACGTTATCCCAGTATGGAACGTTGGTACCGAGTGCGGCGCTGATGCTCGTGGGCATGTTCACCCAACTTGCGCTGCCTAGAACGACGGAATCTCCCCATGCTACGACAGAAGTAAGTGCGAAAAACCCTGCAAGAGTCAGGACTTTGATCATTGCGTTACTTCCTCCGAACCGCCATCGTTTCGTAACAGATTCTTCTCCCGGCGCATCTGTTTTTAATTGCTCTATGGTACCACGCGAGGTAATGGTAGAAAAGAAAATTCTGTACCCTAACCGCTTGCACTAGTAAGCGGAACTACTAGATCTAAGAGGGTATTGGGTTTATCGCGCTCGACTAGCCCGAAGGCATAGATGGGGTAGGTCTCCCTTCGTACAGTACGGATAGGATGCGGCGCGGAGTAGAATAGTCTTTCCACGATGAGCGACACCCGTTTTGGTTCCTGGAGCGTTGCGGAGAGCCCGGTCACGATTGAATACTCGCTCGTGGTGCTGGATGAAATCCGCCAGGAAGTCGCCGAGGGTTTCCAGAAACTCTCGCGCGGCGGCGTGGAAGTCGGCGGCATTCTTTACGGATCGCGCGATGGCCGCACGATCCGCATTCTGGCGATGCGGCCGATCGTTTGCGAACACGCGCGCGGACCCGCGTTCCTGCTCTCCGACGCGGACAAGAAGATGCTGGAGGAACAACTCGTTCGTGGAGCCGAGGACCCGCGGCTGAAGGAGATGATCTGTCTGGGATGGTTCTCCTCGCACACGCGCAGCGAGATCGCGCTCGGCGATTCGGATCTGGAGATCTACGAGAAGCATTTCAATGCGCCTTGGCAGGTGACGATGGTGATCCGGCCCGGCCGCGGCGGCAGCATGCGCGCCGGCTTTTTCGTGCGTGAGCATGATGGCACCGTGCGCAGCGAGTCCAGCTACCTGGAGTTCAACTTTCCGGACCGCCTGGCGGGAGTGCTGGACCGGGTTCCGCGCGGCGAGCGGCCTCAACTCGAGCGCGGCGGAATCGAACGCAGCGCAGTCGAACGCAGCGGAGTCGAGCGCAGACAGCAACCCGTGTTTCTCCGCGAAGGCAGCGCGGAGCCCGTGCGCCGCGATCCAGGTCCATTCGCTGGGTCCCCTTCCGGCCCGCAACTGCTTCCCGCTCCGCCTCCACGATCCAAGTGGCCGTGGCTGGCTGCATGGGGCGCGGCGGTGCTGGCGTTGATCGTTCTGGGTTTGCGCTATTACCTGATGATGCCGAATGCGGATCCGCTGGCGTTGACCCTGATCGAACACAACGGCCAATTACAAGTCCAGTGGAACCATTCCGCGCGGCCCGTGATCGCGGCGGTGCGCGGAAGCCTGGTAATTCGCGACGGACAGCAGCCGCACACCTTTCCGCTGACTCCGCAGGAATTGGAGCAGGGCTCATACAGCTATCAGCGGACGTCCGACAATGTGGATGTTCGCTTGAGCGTCGAGAACGCCAACGGCGGGAAAGTGGAAGAGAGCAGCACCTTCCTGGGCGCCGGATCCGGCCAGCCCGACCCCGGGGAGAAAGCGAAAACCGAGAAGGAGCGCTCCGATATGCAGGCGGAAATCGACCGCTTGCAAACCGAAAATGCGACCCAGGCCAAGCGCATTCAAGAACTCGAACTCAACTTGAAGATCATGCAATCGCGCCTCGGCGCGCAATAGTTCCGAGCTTGCGCCTGCAACCAAGCAGCCGCAGTCCTCCCCTGGTTGCCGGATGGCTATCGCCCGCCCAAGCCTATCCTGCATAGGCGAAATCCTGCCATTGAGCCCAGTTGAGTTGCGCTCCTTCGCCGTCGATCAAATTCCCAGGGTAGTCTGAGTCGATCGCGACCGCGCTGCCCGATGGAAAGGGCAAATTGATGATCCGACCGGTTTCTATTACAGGGAGTCTCCTACTCTTCAGCGTTTTGCTTAACGCTTCGATCGCCACCACCACGACGCTCAGCGTGACGCCGGCGGCTCCCGAATTCGGCCAGACAATCGTTCTGACGGCGACGGTCTCACCCGCGCTAGCTCCCGGCAGCGTGGCCTTCATGGATGGAGCCACGCTGGTAGGAACAGGAACGTTGAACGCCAGTGGAGTGGCGCATGCCACTACTTCCACCTTGTCCGCAGGAATACATAGTCTCGTGGCAGTGTATGGAGGGAACGTCAGCGGAGGCTATTCACCCAGCCGGTCGGTGCCCCTGGACTACATCGTCACCGTGGTTCCGGGCTCGGGCTTCGAGACTGTTGCGCCCTCGCTGGCCAACAGCAGCGCCACGCGCACCGTGGCCGTCGCCGACTTCAATGGCGACGGAAAAGCGGACGTTGCCGGCGCAAATGAGCTCGACAATAACGTGAGCATTTTGCTCGGCAATGGGGACGGAACGTTTCAGGCGCCCGTGAAGTACAACGCCGGAAGCTCGCCGCAATCGGTAGCGGTGGGCGATTTCAATGGAGACGGAAAGCCCGACCTGGTGGTGACCAATACAGCCGGCGCCAACATGAGCGTCCTGTTAGGCAACGGCGACGGGACTTTCCAGGAGGCTATAAGCTACGGCGCCGGAAGTGAGCCGACGTTCGTGGTCGTAGGCGACTTCAACGGCGACGGCAAAGCCGATTTGGCCACAGCCAACTATGGAAGCAATAACGTGAGCGTGCTGTTGGGCAACGGCGACGGCACCTTCAAGGCGGCGGTGAGTTACGCCTCAGGCGCCGGATCGGTTGCCGTAGCGGTTGGCGATTTCAACGGCGACGGCGTCCCGGATCTGGTGGCAGCCAACTACGGCGGCAATGTGGGTGTGCTCCTGGGAAACGGCGACGGGACTTTCCAGACGGTGCTCAACTACGCAGCCGGGAATTCCCCCTATGACTTGACCGTGGGAGACTTCAACGGCGACGGGAAAACGGACGTGGCCGTGGCCAACTATGCCGGCAACAACGTGAGCGTGCTGCTTGGGAACGGCAAAGGCGCATTCGCGGCCGAGGTGTATTACGCTGCCGGCGGCGGCCCGATATCCATCGCCTCGGGGGATTTCAACGGCGACGGCAAACCCGACCTGGCCGTCGCCAACCTGGTCAGCAACAATGTCAGCCTGCTCATCGGGAATGGCGATGGCACCTTCCGGACAGCCGTAAATTACCTCGCTGGTCCGGGGCCAACCTACGTGGCCGTGGGCGGCTTCAATGCGGACGGGGTTGAGGACCTGGCAGTTGCGGATTACCTCGCCGGCATCCACGGTGTCGGCGTTCTTCTGGGCACTACCGTGAGCACCGCGGGACCTTCCGTGATTTCGGTCTCGCCCATCGCCGGCAGTGGGAACTCGGCGACATTCACCGCCCAGTTCTCCGCGCCCGCGGGAGTGTGGGCGATCGCCACCGCCGCCTTGCTGGTCAACACCACAACCTCGCCGGTCTACGGATGCCAGGTCACCTACTCCACAGCCACCAACCAGTTCGCCTTGGCGAACGATGTCGGTTCCGCGTCCACCATGGTCAATCCCGGTGGAGGAGTCGCCCAAAACGATCAATGTATTCTAAACGGCTCCGGCAGCTACGTGACCACCGCAGGCAACGTCCTCACGCTGGTTGTCTCACTTACGTTTCAGCCTGGCTTCACCGGCAGCGAGACGGTCTACCTGTCAGCCTCCGACACCAGCGGCAACACCACCGGCGTGGTGTCCAAAGGAACCTGGGTAGCGGTCGCGGCCACTCCCTCGCCTTCGGCGACCTCAGTCTCGCCCGCAAGCAGCACGGGATCCAGCCAGACCTTCACCTTCGTTTTTTCCGACACTCAAAATGCTCTCAACATCACCGGCATGGCCATGCTGTTCAACACCTCGGTGAGTTTCACCAATGCCTGTTACATCATTGTGGATCGCGGCGAGGGAACCATCGCCTTGGCCTGGGACAGCGCTTTGGGCTCCAACAGCAAGCCCATCTCCTCCACCGCGACGCTTTCGAACAGCCAATGCACCGTGGGCGCGGCCTCCATCGCCGTCTCCGGCCTTTCCAACATCGTCACCGTGGCGGTGACATTCAAAGGCGCGTTCAGCGGCCTCAAGAATATCTCCATGTTCGGCTCGGAAAACGGCGTGTATGAAACCGGGTGGGTGCAGATGGGAACCTACACAGTCGCTGCGGGAGGAATCCCCATCGCCGCTTCGGTGTTGCCGTCCTCCGGAACAGCCGCCAGCCAGCGCTTCAGCTTCACGGTTTCGGATCAAGGCGGCGCCGGCTTCCTCACCGGGGCGGCCGCGCTGATCTCGTCTTCGCTCAGTTCCTCCAGCGCCTGCTACGTAGTCTGGGACCGCACCGCCGGCACCATCTCGCTGGCTTACGACAACCCGTCCAAGGGTGCTTCGCCTGTGACTCCGGGCAATGCGCAGGAGGTTGTCTCCAACAGTCAATGCACGCTCAAGGCCTCCGACTCCACTGTGGCCATCGGCGCAACCTCCATCGTGATCACCGTGGATCTCAGCTTCAATGCAAATTACTTCGGAGCCAAGAACGTCTATCTCGAAGCTGTGGAGCCGGGAGTAAACTCGGGCTGGGTCGCGGTAGGAACCTGGACCGTGAGCGCCGGCGCGCCCGTCGCCAATTCTGTCAGCCCGCCTTCAGGCTCGGGCGCGACGCCCACACTCACATTCACGGTCTCGGACGCCATTTCGTCTTCGAACATCTCCGGGATGTCGGTGCTGATCGACGCCGGGTCGCCAACGCTCACAGCCGGCGCGTGCTATCTGGAGTACAATGCCATCAACTCCACCATCGCCCTCTTTAACGATGCGGGAACGGCTTCCAGCTCAAAGTCGATCGGTTCTTCCACGACGCTCTCAAACAGCCAGTGCGCGGTGGGCTACACCGACGCCTATCCGTCCGGAAGCTCGGTGGTCTTGAATGTCAATCTGGCTTTCACCGCTGCCTTCGCCGGTTCGAAGACCGTCTATCTGGATGCTCTCGAGCCGGCCGCAAGCTCCGGCTGGGTTCCCGTGGGAGCCTGGAATGTTCCATGAGACACCAGCCGGTCGGTTCTTTAGCCAAGCCGCTCACCGAGCCATGACCGAAGAGAGCCTCCGGGGGGGCCTGCGGCCCCAACCGGCGAATGCCGGGCGCAACAGACCGTCTATCTGAATGCTCTCGGCCCGGCCGCAACCGTCTGGGTTTCAGTGGGTACTTGGGCCGTTCCACCGGCGCCCATTGCCACTTTCTTGGGCTGGTCCGCTGCGGGGAACTGGGATGGGATGAAAAACTGTTCCAAATCCCGCTCCGGCACCGCAATCACCAGGTACATGACCGAACCGCTGGAGGAGATTCGGGCCGCGTCGGCCATTGACGCGCCCTTGGACGCGTTGGGGTCTTGAGAGCGGCTGGCCTGCAACATTCCGGCCAGCAGCTTCATGAGGTCAGCCATCGACTGCGCGTCCTGCGGGGACCGGGCCGTGACTTCGGCGGAGAGCGTGACCTGGCTCACTGCGAACTTGATTCCGGCCGAGAGTTGCAGCGCGGATTGGAGCACATTCTGGAACGGGCCAGCCGCCGCACCCCGTCCCGGATTGGAGAGTCCTGTGGGCGGCGTCAGCGTTGCGACCCAGGCATCGTTGGCGACGCTGATTTCCCTGGCCTTTTCCGCGAGCTCGCCCGAAACAACCGCGGCAGCGCCGCGGCGGCCGATCGCACCCTTGACGGCTTCCGTGTCGCCGGCCGCGAACGTCGAAGAATCCAAAAATGCGATGGATGCCGCGGGCTGATTCCGCACATGGTTGGGTCCCGCTGCGCCTGAAAGCGCTGGAAACGTGAGCATCTCAACGCCGCGATACGTGGATTGCGTCGCGCCGGCGCCTGCGGCGGCTTTCAGGATCTTGGCTGGCTGGAAGCTGCCGCGGCCGAGGACCAGCCCATTTAAGCTATCGCCCGTCGCCGCCAGAATCTCGCGCAGGTCCTTCCGGGGATCGAAACCCGCGGCCGTCATCACCCGGTTCACGTTCGGATCGAGCTGAACCTGAGACAGCAGGTACTGGCCCAACGGTGTGGACTGCGCCTGGCCCACCTGAAAGCCGATCAACATCTTGGCATCGGGCATGACCAGGGCGACCAGCGTGGGATCGACGCCGGCCAGCGCCGCGGAGGCGCACAAACCGGCGGCCGCCAATACCCTGACAATTTTGTAACTCATGCTTCATTCTACGAAAGCGCCCGCCTCCAGGTTCATTCCCGCGGGGTCGCCGCTTTTGCTGTCAGCGATTGCGGTCTCTCCAACACCACCGATCGTGTCCGGGGTGGGACGCCGCGATCTTCGGTCCCGCCCACCTTTGGTCGCGAGTTCAATCTTGGGTCATCCCCAAGCTGGCGGCCGACAGAGCAGAGGCAACCCGCCGCAAACAATTTCTCCGACACCGCTGATGAATGTCCGCCGCCAGACCGCCGCTTCCAACTTCGCTTTGGGTCACCCCCAAAACACGCCGCCGGGACGACAGAAGCCAACCCGCCACAAACAATCTCTCCGAGGCTGCCCAGTATGTCACCGCGGCACCGCCGTGGTCTTCGCCGGTGGTCCCCGCCCCCCACCTTCGGTCGCGAGTTCAATCTTGGGTCACCCCCAAGCTGGCGGCCGACAGAGCAGAGGCAACCCGCCGCAAACAATCTCTCCGAGGCTGCCCAGATATGTCACTGCGGCACCGCCGTGGTCTTCGCCGGTGGTCCCCGCCCACACCTTCGGTCGCAAGTTCAATCTGGGGTCACCCACCAAAGCTGGCCGACGGCAGGGCAGATGCAACCCGCCGCAAACCTCCGACACGGCTGATGAATGTCCGCCGCCAGACCGCCGCTTCCAACTTCGCTTTGGGTCACCCCCAAAACAGGCCGCCGGGACGACAGAAGCCACCCGCCACAAACAATCTCTCCGAGGCTGCCCAGTATGTCACCGCGGCACCGCCGTGGTCTTCGCAGGTGGTCCCCGCCCACACCTTGGGTCGCAAGTTCAATCTGGGGTCAGCCCCAAAGCTGGCGGCCGGCAGGGCAGATGCAACCCGCCGCAAACAATGTCTCCGACACCGCTGATGAATGTCCGCCGCGAGACCGCTTTGGGATGCTACTTAACGAAGGGGTCGGCGGCGAGACGACAAAATGCAACCTGGAACAAACAAAATCTCCAATGCCGCCTGTGATGTCCGCCGAGTGCCCCGCCCCCACTCGCGCTCAGTGGTCACCCCCACAGCTGGCCGCCGGGACGATAGAGGCAATCGCCACAAACAATCTCTCCGACGTCTCATGTCCTCCGCGTTGGTCGGCCGCCCCCATCCTTCTAGCACGAGTTCAACCGCCGTCACTACCGTATTGATTACAGTCGTATTGATTACAGTATTGATATGGAGCTGCCAATCTATCAGGTCGATGCCTTCGCCAGCAAGCCGTTCCAAGGCAACCCCGCGGCGGTTTGTCCACTGGAGCATTGGCTCCCGGACGAAACTCTGCAAGCCATTGCGGCCGAAAACAATCTCTCCGAGACGGCCTTTTATGTCCGCAACGGAGACCGCTACGATCTGCGCTGGTTCACGCCTTCCGTTGAGGTGGACCTGTGCGGGCACGCCACGCTGGCGACAGCCAGCATAATCCTGGATGTCCGGCGCGAGATCGCCGGGCAGCGCGTGGTGTTCGATTCGCGCAGCGGGGAGCTGAACGTGGCGCGCCAAGGGGACCTGTACACGTTAGATTTCCCGTCGCGGCCACCCGGGCCAACTCAGGTGCACCCAAGGCTGGAGGCAGGGCTGAGGGCCAAACCCGCCCTGGTGCTGGCCGCGCAGGATTATCTGTGCGTGTTCGAAACGGAAGAGCAGGTAAGGGATCTGACACCCGACATGCAAGTATTGGCGGGAATCGACTTATTTGCCATCATTGTGACCGCTCCCGGACGCGATTGCGATTTCGTTTCGCGGTTTTTCGCTCCGGGCAAGGGCGTGCCCGAGGATCCAGTCACGGGGCGCGCGCACACCACGCTGATTCCGTATTGGTCGAAACGCCTGGGAAAACCGAAGCTATTCGCGCGCCAGATTTCGCGCCGCGGAGGCGAGCTCTGGTGCGAAGACCGCGGCAGCCGGGTCAGCATCGCCGGCGGTGCGGTACAGTACCTAGAGGGACGCATCAGGTTCCTGTAACTGATACTGGATGAAGCGCATCTTAAGGGATATATGAGAAAATTTCTGGTTGTTGCAGGGCTTCTGGGAATGGCTGGCTCCGCGGGGGCAGAGGGGATTGAGTTTTGGTTTCTGGCGGGCCAAACTTTGATGTCCAACGGAGGCTTGGGGACGGAACTGTGCGCGGCTGGCACCACCAGTGCGCTCTGCACCTCCGTCGGCGCGACTTCGAACGATGTGTCCCTGGCGGACGGTTTCCATTTCGGTTTCCGTGGCAGTTTCAACTGGACCGATCACCTGGGGTTCGAAACGGGCTACATGTACAATCGCACCAAGTTACAGTTCAATAACCCTGCCGGGACGCCTTCGGAAGGGATGGCTTATCACCAAGTTACATTCAACGCGTTGTATTACCTGACAGGTCCGGATGCGAAGTTTCGTCCTTTCGCGACGGGAGGCGTGGGGTTCACCAACTACGCCGAACCAGGGTCTTCCGCTGCTTATGGCGGAGGAACTACCAAACTCGGAGTGAATTATGGGGGCGGCGTCAAGATCAGGCTGACGTCTTTGTTCGGGCTGCGGTTCGACATCGACCAATCCACGACCCCCAAGCCGTTCGGTCTGCCGCTGGCCTCCGGCTGGCTGCGGGAAACCGGAGTCTCCGCAGGCTTTGGAGTCCATTTTTAAGAAACTCGTTCGCACAACCGAGCGTCGCTTGGTGTGAATGCGCTCTGCGGAACTTTTTTGGGTTCCTGGTGTTTGAAAGCCGAGCCGGCCCCGCAGATCTTTTGAAGGATGTCCGGGCCTTTTTAGATCAGCCGGCGCTTCCTGCGGCCGCCGGATTTTAGCCACTAGAAGACGCGCGCCGCGGGATTCCCGCCGGGCGCGCTTTGTCGAGGAGGAATGATGCTTCGCCGAGTCCTGCTTCCGGCCCTGCTGGTGTGGTGTGCCGGAACGGGGCTGGCGCTCGACTCCAGCCGCAGTCTGACCCAATACGTCCATCGCATCTGGACCACCCAGCAGGGGTTGCCGTCCGGCACGATCTACGACATCTGGCAAACCCGCGACGGATTTCTGTGGCTGGGAACGCAAACCGGACTGGTGCGCTTCGACGGCGTCCGTTTTACGCCTGCCGAGACGCTCTATCCGGGACTTCCCGAAAACCTGTGGGTCCGGTCGGGATTTGAGGACGCGGAGGGGGCGCTTTGGCTGGGCACAAATGACGCGGGCGTTTACCACGTCAAACAAGGCTTGGTCACGCATTATTCCACCAAGGACGGCTTGCCTTCGGATCAGGTCTATTGTCTGATTCCCGGCGGCAGCGGAGTGGCTTGGGCATGCACCGCGAACGGGCTGGCGAAACTCTCCCTGTCCGCCAAGGCCGCGGGGGATAAAAATGGCTCGGGCGCTATCGAGACTCGCCATGTCAGTCCCAGCACAGGCACGGACGCCGTGCGCGCGGCGTGTCTGGCGCCGGACGGAAAGTTGTGGATCGGGAGCGACGCTCCCTTGGTGTATGCCGGCAACGAGGCGATTCCCTTGCGTTCGATCCCCTCGGATGCTTCGGTTCGCGCCATCGCCTGCGGACACTCCACGGTCTGGATCGGCACCACCGCGGGGTTGATCGAATTGACAGGATCGGCGCAGACCCTGTACACCACCGGAAACGGCCTCGCGGACGACGGGATTTTGTCCCTGGACGAAGCCGCCGACGGAAACCTGTTTATCGGCACTCGGGGCGGCTTCAGCCGGCTGCGCAATGGCGAGTTCAACAGCTTCCTGCCGCAGGACGGACTGTCGCAGAGCAGCGTGTTTTCTCTCTATGAAGATCGGGAAGGCAGCCTGTGGGCCGGAACCAAGCTGGGATTGAATCAGTTCGTGGACGGGCGCGCCATTCCCTACACCACCAGCGAGGGTCTTCCGAGCAACGCCGCGGGTCCGCTGCTGCAGGCGAGCGGCGGCGGGGTCTGGATCGGCACTTTGGATGCCGGCCTGGCGCGGTTTAATGGCCGCCGGTTTACCGCTCTGGGCATTGGGGAAGGCTTGGCTTCCAACATGGTGGTGGCGCTGGCCGAGTACAAAGGCGCGATCTGGGCAGGAACCAATCGTGGGTTGACGGTGCTCGAAAACGGCCGCGTGGCGCGGCGATTCAGCACGGCCGACGGGCTTCCCTCAGAGGAGATTCGCACCCTCTATGCCGATTCAAAGGGAGTCCTTTGGGTGGGCACCGCGGGAGGCATGGCGAAGTTCACTGGCTCGGGATTTGCCGCGTTGAAGGGTGCGCATCTCAAAGATGCCGTCGTGACCATCGGTTCGGACCGGCAGGGACGCCTGTTGTTTTCGACGGAGCACGGGTTGTTCCGCCTGGACGGGGGGGCCGTGCAGGAAATCGCTCCGGCCGGCGCGCCGCTGCGCAGCGTGGATGCAATTTACCGCGACGAAGACGGATTCATCTGGTTGGGAACCGACGGCCAGGGTCTGCAAGTGCTGGACGATCGCGGCGGCCAATTGAAGATCACCACGTTCCGGGTGCGGGACGGTCTCTTCGACGGCGAGATTTACGGCATTGTGCCGGATCGGCAGGGCCGCTTGTGGATGGCTTGCAGCAAGGGAATTTTTTCGGTGGCGCGCGCCGATTTTCTACGCGTCATGGCGGGTCAAGCCAAGACGTTTTCGAGCACCCCCTACAGCCCCACCGACGCCTCGCGCGTGATCGAATGCAAGCCGGGAGTGCAGCCGGGCATTTTGAGAGTGAGCGACGGGCAAATCTGGTTTTCCACCATTCGCGGTCTGATCGTGATCGATCCGGAGCATTTGAAACGCAATGTTCCGCCGCCTCCCGTGGTGATCGAAAACCCCATCGTGAATGGTGAGGTCGAGAGCGCCGAAAGCATCGGGGGCCTGGCTCCGGGCGAGAAAAACCTGGAGTTCAATTACACCGGCCTCAGCTTTCTTTCGCCCACTCGGCTGACCTTCAAGTACAAGTTGGAGGGCTACGACAAGGACTGGATCAACGCCGGCACGCGCCGCCAGGCGTTCTACACCAATCTGCCGCCCAAAACCTTCCACTTCCGCGTGACCGCGTGCAATGTCGCCGACAATCTGTGCAACGAAACCGGGAGCGTGGTGACGTTCCGGCTGGCCCCCAGGTATTATCAGAGGGTCTGGTTCTGGCCGCTGATGCTGGCTTTGGCGGCGCTGGCGGGATGGCTGGGCTACCAGGTCCGCATCCGCCGGCTGCGCGAGCGCTATGATTTAATTGTAGCGGAACGCAGTCGCATTGCCCGGGAGTTGCACGATACGCTGATTCAAGGTTTCTCCGGAATCACGATGGCCATGCAGGCGCTGGCCGCCCGGCTCCGGCCGTCCGAGGAGCGGGGACGCCTCCAGGATATTATTCAGGATGCGGCCACCTGCCTGCGCGAAACCCGGCGCAGCGTAGCCGGGCTGCGCGGAGCCCGCGCGACGGCTGTATCCGGCTTGTCCGCGTCCATTGCGCAGGCAGCCCGTCAGATCACGGAAACCAAGAACGTGCGCTTGAAGCTGAAGCTGGAGCATGAGCCTCCCAACCTCCCCGCGGAGTTCGAGTACAACCTGCTGCGCATCGCCACTGAGGCGGTGTCGAACGCCGTGAAGCATTCCGGCGCGCGCAATATTGAAGTAACGCTTTCCGCTGGTTCGCAGTTGGGTGGTTCGCAGCCGGCTGGTTCGCGCTCAACCGGAAACGGCCACGCCTGGCACCGCAGCGGCGGGAGGGATTCCCGCGCGCCCGAGACCGCTCCCACAGCGATTTTCCTGTCGGTGGCCGACGACGGCGGCGGATGCGCCCCATCCGAGAATGGACATTTAAAGCCGGGGCATTATGGATTGATCGGCATGAAGGAACGCGCCGCGCAAATCGGGGCGAAATTCTCCTTCGAAAGCGCGCCCGGCCGAGGCACGATTGTCAGTGTATTGGCGCCAGCGCCTGTCGAACGCTCCGCCCAAATGGAGGTAGTGAAATGACCCCGCAGTTGCAACCTCAGATCAAAATTCGCGTGCTGGCGGTGGACGATCATCCGCTGGTGCGGAAGGGGATCGCTTCGATCCTGGCCAACGAAGAAGACATGGAGCTGGTGGGCGAGGCCGGAAACGGCCGCGAAGCCGTGCAGAAGTTCCAGGAGTTCCACCCGGACGTGGTGCTGATGGACCTGCGTATGCCCGAAGTCGACGGCATCGAGGCCGCGCGCCTGATGCGTCAGGCTGATCCCGGCGTGCGCATCATCGCGTTGACCAGCTACGACGGCGACCAGGATATTTACCGCGCTCTCGAAGCCGGCGTGCGCGGCTACCTGCTGAAGGAGATGGTGCACACCGAAGTGGTCCGCGCCATCCGCACCGTCTACACCGGCAAGCGCCTGATGCCTCCCGAGGTGGCGGAGCGCTTGAGCGAGTATTTCCCGCAGGTGGCGCTGACGCCGCGCGAGGTGGAAGTACTGGGTTTCGTGGCGCGCGGGCTGGCGAATAAAGAGATCGCGCACAAGCTGGGCACCGCCAATGGCACGGTGAAGATGCATGTGCAGAATATTCTCGAAAAGCTGGGCGCCTCCGATCGCACGCATGCGGTGACGCTGGCAATCGAGCGCGGCATTCTGCATCTGGATTTTTGATCCCTGAGCGTTGGTTCGGGAGCCGCGGACAGAGCGGCTGTCATTGTGGGGCCGGCGCTCTGAAGATCGTGATCCTGCTCCGAAGCGCGACACGGAAAATAGTTCTGTACAAATCTGAACGGCGGCGCTTTGGCGTCGCTTGTAGGTGAAAGGGTCGTCAGGTTCGCTAATCCAGGTCCGGTAGCGGAAACGGCAAAACGGTGGCAGGCTCAAGGAACATGAAAACAGATAACCCGTTTGACCGGAAAATTGAGATTTGGAAAAACCGCATCCCGACAGAATTGTCGGGTGCTGCAATCTTCGTAACGGACACCCTGGACCTGTGCAAGGCAGCAGCGGAGGCAGTTTTTGAAGAAAAGGCTACGCCAGAGATCACGTTAGCAATCTATGACCGCATTATGCTGCGGATGGCTTCCAATCCAGAGCCGCTGAGGGATTGAAATCTCGAGGTGCCTTCACAAACGATGGTGCTCTGCTGCTGTGAAGCGACCCGCTAAGACCGTGCGCTCTTGCTCCGTGATGAAGTGCTCAGTATGATCGCAGCCATCACCTGGGCAGGCCCAGACTAGCCCACCGTCCTTGCCAGGCCCAACGAGCATGTACAGCGGTTCGAGGTGGTCTGTGCAGACGGCGGGATGGGTCGCACTTTGAAGTTCATGGTTGACGATGCGACCGTAGCCACTTTTCTGCAAATAAAATACGTCGCATTTCGGGCAGTGGAGGACGAATTGTATCAAATCTTCTGTGGCGAGGTCTGGCCACTCCCGCACTAACGAGGCATCCTTTAGTTTCGTAAGCCGTGTGTGATTATGGATAAAGCAGACTGCTAGGCTTGGGTCCACGCGGGCGCTCCTGTCGGCACTTTAACGTTCGTTCGGCCTGCCGACCTTCACCGACGGGGCTCCGATGTTTGCCCCTATTCTCGGGCGCCAGAAAGAGCGGATTTGAGGCCGCATTTCCTGCTCGGGTTTGAGGCGGTTGAAGAACTCGCAGGCCATCTAACAAAATTCTACACGGAAATCCTGGAACGTGGCTACGTCGTCTCGATCCTGTGAAGACGGGCGATTTTAATTAGGGCCGCGTTTGGTGAAAGCTGGCGATCGCGGAAGGTCATCTGCTGCGGCGGCACCTGCTGTGCCGTTTGTGTCGGGGATGACAAGGCACACTTACCCCAAGAACGTCGAAAAAATTCGTTGCGGCGGTCAGGGGCCCTCGGACTTATCGCCGTGCGTTTCCCAACCGCCAATGATTTGAATCGCTTCTCGCGGGGGCCCGGAATTGGCTGGATGGCCGCTCCATGTTTCCCGCGTCGAATACCGACTCTCTGAGGTCCGGCAACGTACTTACCCGTTGAACCGGATTTATAAGGATCGATCCCCAAGTTCTTCCACCTGACGGAATCGCCAGGCGAAAGCTCAGTATCACCTCACACGCAACGCTTCGTGGCCACGAAGGAACTTTGCGATTTAAGCGTAACTGGCTGGCGCGCCGCTCGCTTTTGGAAAAAGCGCCAAGTTGCTGGAAAGGCTCGCGAAAAAATTTCGGCCGTGAATGAACGTGAATGAACTTGAATTAGAAATCCGCTTTTTCGAAGAGGGCGTTCAGATCGGCTTGAAGCGTGGCGCTTTTCTTTCGCAGGGCGCTTTCGGTGTCGCGGAGGGTCGCCATCTTCGATTCCATGGCCGCGAGCTGGCGTGCATATTGTTGCACTTGATCCTGCTGGCCGGCGACTGCGTTCAGGCTCTGGATGTTCTGGCGCATGCGCTCCTGATCCTGGCTGGCGTCGCGCTGGTCGGCTTGCACCTGGGAAAGCGCGGACTCGTTGGCCGCGATATCGGCCTTCTTCTGCGCGATCTGTTCCAGCAGTCTGCGGCCAGCGTCGCTGAGCGCCTTATTCTGGATCCAGGTTGCTAGGAAGTCGGGAGCGCTGTTGGTCAGCGTGAAGGATTGGTCGAAGACGCGCTCCTCCGTAACCGGGAAAGTTTGCTCGGCCGACGCGGGCACCTTCACTTCGAAGCGATACGCATTAGAAGTTTTTTCGGTAGGAGTTTGATTCAGCAGCTTGTAGCCGGGCCGCTCCTGGTGCTCGATCACCAGAGTCTTGGCCTGCGCGTCGACATTCTTGATGGTGTAGGTTTTGGTTTCTTGAACTGCGTTGCGCGTGGTCAGCGTACCGCGGTGCAAATGGATCTCGCGCACCTGGTTGCTGGAGGTGTCCCACTTGGTTGAAATGCGCATGCCCAGATCGACGCCGTAGCTGATCAGGCGCTTGTCGCCGGCTTTGAGGGTTTCAACCAAGGCTTCTCCCGCGTAGGAGCCTGCATCGTAAACGGTGATTGGGCCGCCGTCGAGCGTCTTGCCGGTTGAGTTGGAAACCTCCGCGGCATTCATCGGGTGCAGTCCCATGCTTTCGGAATAGATCAGCAGCTTGCGCGCGCCGACCTTCTGTTGCAGGAATGGGAGCATGGCGGATTCGCCCATTTTCACTGTGACGGGCGAGGCGAAGCTGTATTCGAAGAGCTCTCCGACGTCCTGGCCGGAGGCTACCGAGGAGAAGGCGGATTGCTCGACTGAGGCGACACTGCCGTCTATAGAGAAGGCGGCGTTGCCGCTGCCGATTGCTCTGCCGCCACCGCCGCCTCCTCTACCGCCTGCGGCTCCCGATTGTTGCCCGGCTTGCGCCTGCGCCCGATTGGCCGCCAGAGGCACCTTAGGCGCGGGGACTCCGCCGAGCGAGCCAGTCGAAACTCCGCCTTGAAAGACTTGCGGTCCGACGGCGCGATCCTCGGCCAGTTCAGCCGTGGGCCGCTGGATGTATTTCGGAGGATAGAGCTGGCTGATGAAAGAAATCGGACGGCCGGAGACCACGGACAGCTTCACGTTGTCCCAATCCTCGCCGGAGGTGTTATCGACGATGGCCCAGCCTTCTAGCGTCGGCTCGGCGACGCCGGTGAACAGGAGCCGGTAGCTGGACTTCCACACGGCTGCCGGGGTCATGTAGCTGGCCACCAGCTCTCGTGCGGCTGCGCCTACCGAATCGATGTAGACGCTGCGGCGGTCCTTCGATCGGGCATTGTTGAGCACGCTGAGATAATTCTTCAGAAGCGCCTGTTGCTTGGGATCGGGAAGCTTCACCGAAGTGGCCGCGCTCAAGTCGATGGTCCGCAGCTCGCCCGCGTCCGTCAGCAAAGTCACGGTTTCGCGCTCGACCGCTTGGCCCTTGTCGCTCGACTGCACCTGGCGCGCGCCGGCGATGGTTCCCGTGACAGTTTCCGGACCCAGCTTGATCTCCAGCTGCGCGCCCTTGAGTTGATCCAGAAACACGGCCAGCGAGGTCTGATTCCCGAGGGCGAACGGAAAATCTTCCAGGCGCTTGTCGAGAGACTCGCTGGCGTCGTAGCGGACGCCGCCGATCTTGCCGCCGCTGCGATCGGTGATGGTCAGCGACTTGAGCACGTCGTTCATGTCGGCGGCTTTGAAATCCAGGCGCGCGGTGTCGCCCGGCTTGAGCTCGCCGGAACGTTCAAAGAATCCCACGCCATGCTTGTAGAGAATGACTTCGCGAACCGGAAGATCCGCTGCAAGTAGGAGCGAGCCGCAAGCGGCGGCGAGAAACCCGAATAAAAGACCAGTGCCACGGAACATAATCGAGACAACCTCCACGACTGAAATGCCGTCACATCGCGAATCCTTGCACGGGGCCAGCCCCTAGTCCTTTTGTAAGGCGCGTTCCCAGCTTGACATGGATTGACGGCAGGCGCGAGACTCGAAGGTGTCGTCGCTTTTTCGAAGAGCGAGCGCAGCCCTGGGTGGGCTCAAAAAGTCTAAATAAATCGGAGAAACCTGCTTGAAACAAATATTGGCGTTGCTCGCCTGCACTGTGGCGCTCGCTTCCACCGCGTCCGCGCAGTTGAGCGACTACTTGGGACCTGGCATTCTCACCGGCGGAGCCGAATCGATCGGCAACCGCGCCGGGGAGCAAGTAGACCTCCGGTTCTTCGCCGACATGACCGGGGTGTACGACAACGGGCTCCAGCCGGTTTCCGTGAACTCCAAGGGGGACCTGGTTCAGATTGGCGGCCTGTACGGAATCGAAGCCGATTTCGGGGTCTACGGCGTTCACTCCTGGCGCACGGGCCAGTTGGGCATAGACTACCGCGGCGACTTCCGCCACTACTTTAACGATAGCTTTTACGACTCCACCAACCATTTTCTGAATATAGGTTATACGTACCAGAAATCGAAGCGCTTGTATTTCGACTTCAAAGGCTTGGGCGGCCTGTATTCGAACTACCTGTCGTCCGTTCCCGGCGAGACCTCGACTCCCGCGGTGGTCACCACGCCGAGCCTGCTGCTGTTCGACGACCGGACTTATTTTCTGCAGGGCAACGCGGGCATGACCTACCTGTTGTCGGCGCGCGCGAGCTTCACGGTATCGGGACAGGGGTTCACGGTGCAGCGCCAATCCAGCGCGCTGGTGAGCATGCAGGGCTGGGGCGCCCGCGGCCGGTTTCAATACAAGCTATCGCGGGTGACCAGCGTCGGCACCGAATACGATCGCGATCATTACCAGTATCAGGGCCTTTTCGGCTACACCAACAGCAACAACTACAATGCGTTCATCGCCACGCAAATGGGTCGCTTGTGGACCATGACCCTGAGCGCCGGCGCTTACCAGGTGGACACGCTGGGTCTCCAGAGCGTCACGCTCTCGCCGGCGGTGGCTGCCCTATTGGGCGTCAGTTCCACGCTGCACGTTTTTTCGGCGGAGAACTGGCTGCCTTCAGGCCGGGGGGTCTTGACGCGCAAGTTCAAGGACGCGTCGCTTACTTTTAACTACTCGCGTTCCCTGGCGCCCGGAAACGGAGTGTATCTGAGTTCCCGCAGCGACAATGGGACTGTCGGTTATAGTTACACGGGTGTCCGCAAGGCATCGCTGGGCATTTACGGGGGCTATTCGTCGCTTTCGAGCATCGGCCAGGGAATCCCACCGTTCCAGATGTACACAGGCGGCGTCCGGACAACGTATAACGTCACCCGCGCGATCCACCTGGTGGCCGGCTACGACGTGCGGCAGCAGGAGATTCAAATCGCGGGTTACCGCCGGACGTCCTACCGGGCCAGCCTGGGGATTGCATTCAGCCCGGGCGCAGTTCCGCTCTCTTTGTGGTAGCAGGCACGGCCCAAAGCGGCGCGACCGCGGGCCCGGTCCGGCTCCTGATTGTCGACGATGAGCCCGCGCTGCTGTCGCTACTCGAGCGCTATCTGGAGCGGTTGGGATATGCAGTGGATGTGGCGGCAACACCTCAGGCCGCGCTGAAGCGTTTCGAATCCGATCCGGGAAGATACGCTTGCATCCTCACGGATTTGTCGCTGCCCGGTATGACGGGTGAGGAGATGCTGGAGCGGATGCGTGCACTGCGGCCGGGGCTGCGGGCGCTGATCTCCAGCGGACTTCCTTATCAGCCGCAATCGGCGGGCATTGGATTTCTACAGAAACCGTACTTGCCGGCGATGCTGGTGGAGGCTCTGGAAAGCGTTTTGGGCCGTGAATGCAAGTGAATAAGGCCCGGCAGACGCCAAATCTAATTATTGCGTCCGCAGAGGCCGGGCGTGGCGCACATTCCTGAAGGGCAGGAACCTGGATCGAAGGACGCTTTCCCCGACGCGTGGCCGTTGGAATGGGCCGCGAAGGTGGAATGCTGCTGCTCCAGATGGCTTTGCCCGCAGGTGGGACACAGGACTTCGTCCACTCCGGGGCGGCGCACCAGCTTCTCAAACTTGCTTCCGCAGTCTTCACACAGATATTCAAAGATTGGCATAGATTTCACTCCACTGTCTTATTTCACCAGATTATTCCACAAGCGCTGAGGCTATTCTATCGATCCATTCGCGGATCTCGCCTTCGGATGCTCCGAAGTCGTTTACCAGGATGGAGAACGCCAGCCATCCGCGGAGTTTGCTTTCGGCGTAGCCGGACAGGGCGATGGCGCGGTTAAGCGTCCCTGTCTTGGCGTGGATCGCGTGCGTTTCCGAAGCGCAGCACAAGCGTCCGGCGAGGGTTCCGTCCACTCCGCCGATGGGAAGCATGGAGACCCAGGTGTCACGCTGATTGGAATCGTACATGTACGTGAGCAGCCGGGTGACCAGGCGCGGAGTCACCAGAGTGTTGCGGCCCAGCCCGGAACCATCGTCGATGCGCGCATCCGCAGCCATGCCTCCGATCTGGACGAAAAACGTCTCGAGCGAGTTCAAACCCGCCTGCCGGGTGCCCACGCGGTGTTCTACTCTGCCGGTTTCGCGCAGCAGCAGCTCGGCGTGCAGGTTCTCGCTGACCTTGTCGGCCATCTGGATCAACTGCGACGCGGGAGGAGAATAGCGCACGGCCAGAGTGGTTCCATCGGGAGGCGCATAGGCCTCATCCGAACCGCGGTGGCGCGCCACGGGATGCCCGCTGATCGCGATTCCGCGGCGAGTCAAAGCGTCGTAGAGCGCGCAGGCCGCGTAGAGCGCAGGATCGTCCAGTGCGACGGTGGCGTGATGATTGGCGCCTCCCGCGGGAATGGTGCCCTGGAACAAAAGCTGACGGCCGCCGGGAACCCGGGTCAGCCCGATCACCGCGTCGCCGGGACCAGGCACGGTGAGAATGCGATTATCAATAGCGAAATACTCGAGAGCCGGAGAAATGGAGAGCTTGGCGAGATCGCCCGGGTTGGCGCCCGGGGTGAAGGTGATGGTGATTAAATTATCGGTGACGGTCAGGGCGCTGACAGGCGCGCCGTTCTCGCCCATGGTGTCGTCCTGGGTCCAACTGGGCGGATAGGGCGACCACGGGTAGAGGCGGTCATCGCCCACGATGTTGCCTCGAACGCGGGTGAGACCGCTGGCGGCTACCTGGTCCGCCAACTCCTCGATCGCGTGCAAGGGCGCGACGTTGGGCTCGCCGTGGCGATAGGGATAAACGCGTCCGGACATGGATGGATCGCCGGAGCCAACCAGGGTGAGGTCGCCCGAAGCTTCCTCGATCACGCGGGTTTGGAAGCGGTAATCCGCGCCCAGTTTCATCAGCGCCAACCCGGTGGTGAACAACTTCATGTTGGAGGCTGGAAGGAAAAAGCGCGTCTCATTGCGGGAGTAGACCGGCTTTCCGGTCTTCAGGTCGACGACCTGGATTCCGATGCTGGAGCGGGCCGAGAGCGGACTCAGATCCACCAGTGCGTCGATGGTGCGGGTGAGGTCCGCGGCATGGGCGGCGGCCACCGTTGTGAGGAGCGCCGGCACAAGCAGGAGTTTCATCCGGATGCCCCGGATCTGGATGCCAAGCGGGCTTCCAGGCCGATCATGAGCAGCAGCGCAAACACCACGATGGAGCCGGCCAGGGGCAACGCCATGACCATGCTCACGCCCCATTGCGACGCGAAATATCCCAGCATACCCGGGGCCAGCAAGCCTCCTGCAATTGCGAAAGAGAAGATACCATTATAAAACCCGGGATGAAAGTAGGGGAAACGGTGTCCGATCTTTTCGACCAACAACGGGTAAATCGGCGCGAAGGCCGCGCCCAGCAGCAGAATGCCGCTGACGGCTCCAAAGCGATTGTCGGTAGCCAGCAGGATGAGGCATCCGAGAATCGAGCCGCCGGCGCTTGAAACCAACAAGCGCGAGTGGCGCACGCGGGGCAGGATCCATTGCGCGGCGACGCGTCCAATCAGCAGCGCCAGCCAGTACAGAGCCAACATCAATAGCGACGAGGCTGGGCTGATGCCCAGACGCTGGGTGAGGAACAGGGTCAGCCAGCCTGCTACGGCCCATTCATTGCCGAGCTGGAAAAAGAGCAGCAGAGCCAGCAACACGGCGGCGGGACTGCTCAGCTCCGAGAAGATCTGGCGCACGGCGGGATGATGCGGCACGGGCCGGGGCGGAAAGGGCGTCTTCAAATACATCCAGCCGAAGAGGGCCGGAATCACGGCGATCCAGGCTTGCAATGCCGCCGCGGTGTAGGCGTAAAACGCTCCGGAAACGATCAGGGCCACGGAAAGGCATCCGAGACCGAAAAGAATGCCTGCCAGATTTACCGTCGCGGCAGGATCGTGCCGGTACATGGGCGATACCGCTTGAAACATGGCGGTATGAAGCAGTCCCGCAGCGAAGCCGAGGACGGCCATGCCTGCGACTCGCCACCAGGAAGAGACCGGAGGCGATGCGAATGCGAGCCAGAGGAATCCGCTGCCGGCAACGGCGCAAGCAAAGGCCAGGGTCCAGCCCACGCCTTTGTGTTCCAGAAGCCTTGGCGCTGCGCCTACTGAGGAGAGGAGGCCGGCGATCAGGCCCACAAAATAGAGGCCCACGACGCCGTATTCGGAGGAGATGTGATGCTGCCAAGCGGGTAGAATCGCGCCGAGGAAGGAGAGCAATACTCCGGAAACGAAGAAACCGGCCAGAGCGCGGCGGGATCCGGCCGAGCCTAGCGTGCCCTCTATGGGCGGCGAGCCGGGCGACGGAGCGGCTTCTTGGATCAACGCTCGCATCGTTGAGAGTAAAGATCCATTCCCGTTGCGGCTTCAGGGCTTGTGAACCGCTTCCTGCGGTCGCAGCTCTGTGGAGGGCAAGGCATCAAAAGCGCTCGGCTTCTTGAAGCTCGCCCAGCGTCACTTTCACGTCCATGCTGTGTCCGTCCCGGTAAATCGTCAAAACCATGGTGTCGCCGGCGTGTTTGGTGGAAGTGGCCTGGGTAATGGCGCCCTGATTCTTTACCGGCTTCCCATCGATGGCGGTCACCAGGTCGCCTCCCACGGGTACGCGATAGTTGCCGATAATCACCTCGCGGGTGGACCCGCGCAGGCCGGCTTTTTGGGCGGGCGTCCCGGGGACGATTTGATCGATCAGAATGCCTCCGCTTGAAGGCAGTTTTAACTCCTCGGCGATGTCCCCTTGCACATAACCGACGATGTTCACGCCCAGGTGCCCCGCCGGCACGATGTGCCTCCCGGTGCGGATGGCTTCGAGCATGGTCTTGGCTCGATTGATGGGCATGGCGAATCCGATACCAATGTTTCCGTTCGATCCGTAGATGGCTGTGTTGATACCGATCACATTGCCGGCGGAGTCGAGCAAAGGACCGCCGCTATTGCCCGGATTGATGGCCGCGTCGGTCTGAATCATACCTTCCAGCTTGCGGCTATTCTCGCCCTCGATGTCGCGGTGCAGGGTGCTGATGACTCCCACGGTAAGCGTGCCATCAAGGCCCAGAGGCTGTCCGATCGCCAGCACTTTCTGTCCCACCTGGATGTGATCGGAATCGCCCAGGGTGAGAAAGGTCAGCCTCTTCTTGGGCGTGATTTTGATCAGCGCGAGGTCGTTGACCTGATCGCGGTCCAGGATCTCGGCTTTATAAACGGATTGATCCGGCAGCGTCACTTCCACCTGGGAGCTGCCGCTGACCACGTGATTATTGGTCAGGATCTGGCCGTCGGCGTTGATCAGGAAACCCGATCCCAGCGCTTGCGATTGATAGGCGCCGAAGAAGCCGCGCTGGATGACGGTGCTGGTAATGTAGACCACGCTGTCTTTGGCGTTCTTATAGATGTCGATATTGTTCTGCTCGTCCGAGGTGAGCCCGGCCGAGTAGGCCACGGTGGGCTCGCTCCAGGTGGGGACCTCACTGCTCGAGAAGGTCCGACGCAGGCGCGAATCGGGATTCGTGGTGAGATAGACAAATCCGCCCACAAGCAGGGCGGCGATTAGAAGACTCCTAAATCTCATAAGCTCAGGCTCCGTAGCGACTCATACACGGCCCGTGTCTGCGCGAGTGTTTCCTCTTTAGGTCCGGAGGTGTCGATCACGTAATCGGCGAACTTCACCTTTTCGTCCAGAGGCATTTGCTGGCGCATCCTGTCGAGCACCTCCTCGCGGGTCAAATGGTCCCGCGCCATGGCACGTTCCACCTGTAGCGCCGGAGGACAGACCGCGACAATCAAGCGATCAAACTCGCGATAACTTCCAGTCTCTATCAGTATGGCAGCTTCTGTTACCGCAATGCCATGGGGATGCATGCAGGCGAACTCCTCTTCGAGCTTGCGGCGGCGGTCCGCGACATGGGGGTGAATCAGGGCATTCAAACGCTTCAAACGCTCTGGATCGTGAAACACGATACCCGCGAGGCTGCGGCGGTTAAGAGAGCCGTCTGGGTTGAGAATTTCGGGGCCGAATTCGCGCACGACACCGTCGTAGGCTTCGCCGCCGGGTTCCTCTACCTGGCGGCCCAGCTCGTCGGCTTTAATGAGGAGGCAGCCGAGCTCGGCGAGGGCCCGGCCGACGAAGCTTTTGCCACTGGCGAGGCCTCCGGTTAGTCCGACGAGCAGCATGGGGGTTAAAAATGCCGCCCGTCCTGGGGGACAAGGCTCCGCTGAAAAAATAGGCTAGCGGGGCTTTCGCCCTGCAGTCGCCGCCGGGCCGAAAGGCACATTGGGTCTCCCCTGAAAAACTCTGTGGTGCAGGCGATCTTGTCGCCTGCCATCTGCCAGCCCAGAAGAGGCAGGCGGGCGGCAAGATCGCACACCCCACCGCCTCCATGTTTCTCATCGCTATTGGAGGGCCACAGGCCCATTTTGACTCCTTCCAGTCGCGGCTCAGAATGTCGTGTTCCTAAGCGAACAGCCCGCAAAACGGAGCCTGGGCCGTGGCCACTAGCAGAGCTGTCCCTTTTGGGAATTGAGGGCCGCGATCCGGTCGCCTCCCAGACAGGCATTCAGGTGGATTTCGCATGGAGTTCCGCGAGTTCGACGGTGTTGGCCATCAGCATAGCGATCGTCAGGGGCCCCACGCCGCCGGGCACGGGGCTATAGGCGGCGGCAACGCGGCGGACGTCGAGGGGATGAACATCGCCGACCCAGGCCGCGCCTTGCCGCGCAAATTGCTCGGCTTTGCCCAGGCGCTCGGCCTCCGCTGCATCGGTGATGCGGCTGGTGCCGACATCGATGACGGTGGCTCCGGGGGCGATGAATTCGGCGGTTACGAGAGCCGGCTTGCCTACCGCAGCCACCAGAATATCGGCGCGGCGGCATTCCTCGGCCAGGTTGGAGGTGCGGGAATGACAGATGGTCACAGTGGCGTTCTCCGCCAGCAGCATCAGCGACATGGGCTTGCCGACGATGTCGCTGCGCCCCACCACTACCGCCTTGCGGCCGTCGATGGGCACACGGTAGTACTTCAGCATTTCCAGAATGCCGGCGGGTGTGCACGAGCGGGGGGCGGGACGCCCTGCCACCAAGTGCCCGACGTTGATCGGATGAAAGCCGTCCGCGTCCTTATCGGGCGCAACAGCTTCCAGCACCTTGCGGGTGTCCACGTGCGACGGCAAGGGCATCTGCACCAGAATGGCGTCGATATCGGGGCGCTGGTTCAGGGTGCGGATGAGCTCCAGCAGCTCTTCCGTGGTGGAACTTGCTGGAGGCGTGACCTTTTCGCTGAAAAAGCCGAGCTCGGCGCAGGTCTTGATCTTGTTGCGGACGTATTGTGAGGACGCCGGATCTTCGCCCACCAGGACGACGGCAAGTCCAGGCGGGCGCCCCAGACGTTGGATACGCGGCTTCAGCCCGTCCAGAATCCGCTCGCGGACCGGTGCTCCATCGAGAATTTGAGGCATTCGAACCGAGTTTAGCAAAGGCGCCGCGAGAAGATCGCGGGTTAAAAAGCGAGTTTGAATAGAATCAATGCGCTGCCGATGTGGAATAGTACTATTGGCGTCGGACTTACCCCGGGGGTAGGTAGAGTTCTAAGGTAAGCGAATTCCCCTAAAGCGAGGATGGCTGAGAGTATTCCCGGGGGTCCAGTAAGTCTAAGCCCCGATTCTTTTCAAAACCTGCCGATGCTAATTTTGTACAGCGGCAGAGATGCCGCGTACCGTAGGGAGAGGAAAAAAGGAAATGAAAAATCTAGTACTGAGACTTAAGATCTGGAAGGATACACGCGGACAGGACCTCATCGAGTATGCCTTGATGGCGGGTTTTGTGGCCGTTGCCGCCGGCGCGATTATGCCTGGCGTCGCGACCAGCATCAGCACGATCTTCTCGAAGATCTCGTCTGTCATGAGCAACGCTGCTGCAACCGGTTCCTAAACTTTAACCTGGGGAGGGGGCGGAGAAATCAGCCCCCTCTTCAAAAAATTCGTTGTTTTCGAGTCCGCCTGCCTGAGTTCTGCCCGTTCCCCTGTAAAATCAATTGCCTGCAAGTCGCTCTTTGCCACCCCGGCTTGGTGATTTCTGCTGTTCTTCAAGAGACTTTGCTCTAATTCTTCCGCATCGTGGTCGATGAGACACTTGGATGCGTTGCACGACCTAATCGCGCACCGTAAGGAGAGGAAATAGATAAAAATGAAGAACTTAGTATTGAGACTCAAGATCTGGAAGGACACGCGCGGTCAGGACCTCATCGAGTATGCCCTGATGGCGGGGTTCGTGGCTGTGGCCGCTGGCGCGATTATGCCAGGCGTCGCGACCAGCATCAGCACAATCTTCTCGAAGGTCTCGTCGGTCATGAGCACCGCTGCCGCCACCGGAAGCTAACCCTTCGAAGGCTAACCCTTTTACGAACAACCCTTTAACCTGAGGAGGAGGCGGTGTTGTCCCTCTCCTCTTCAGCCTTCTCGTCGTAGTTTTGAGGTAGACCGGCCGGGGGCTATGAATCAGGCCGGCTGCGGCTCGGCGCAGCATGACTCCAAGCGCCTGCGATACTCCATCTTTGCCATCCTCGGTGGCGCAATCCAGCCACATTAGCGCCTGCGCCCGGTTCGGCGGCGTTCCGTAGCCCAATTCATACTCCAGTCCCAACCGGGTTCAGCTTCCCACCGGCGCTACTCCGCGCCGAGCTTGGTAGCGGAACGCTTTGGTCAGACCCTGCGGGACTCCGTCTCCACCTTCACAAAGATCGCCCATCTGTGCCTGCGCGACGCGGTGTCTCTTGTCGGGGGCGAGCGTCAACCAGGGAACGCCTTCTGCAAATCTTGGGATCACCGATTCCGTTCACGTAGAGCCCCAGCGCCGCTTGCCCCCGCATGTTGCCCAGCGCAGCGGAACGCTCCATTTGTCCGCGGAAATACCCGGCGGATCTTCCCGCGCTTTTTCCAATACTGCCGATGGGTTCATTCTCCATTGGCTGAAAGGCAAAGAGACGCACCCTCCGCGCGCCTCCTACAATGAAGGTTCCATGTGGATTGTTAGGATCGCCCTTAACCGGCCCTATACTTTCATCGTCCTGACGCTGCTGATCCTGTTGATCAGCCCGCTGGTGATTCAGCGCACGCCCGTCGATATTTTCCCGAACGTCAATATCCCGGTGGTGGCTATCTTGTGGAACTACATCGGGCTGAACGCGGAGGAGATGGAGGAGCGCATCTCGACGGTTTTTGAGCGAAACCTCACCACCACCGTCAATGACATGGAGCACAGCGAGTCGCAGACCGTGAACGGCCGAAGCATCGTCAAGGTCTACTTTCATCCCAACGTGAAGATTGAGATGGCCGTGGCGCAGATCGCCGCGCAGGGAGCTTCGGCCGTGCGCCAGATGCCTCCGGGCACAACGCCGCCCTTCATCCTGGTTTACAACGCTTCCAGCGTTCCCATCGTCCAACTGGCGCTTTCCGGAAAAGGACTCTCCGAGCAGCAATTATTCGATTTCGCGATCAATAACATCCGGACGTCGCTGGCCACGGTGCAGGGCGCATCGGTTCCGTATCCTTATGGGGGCAAGCAGCGGCAGGTGATGATCGATCTCCGGCCGGACCTGCTCCAGGAAAAAGGGCTGTCCCCCGCCGACGTCGTCAACGCCGTCAGTCAGCAGAATCTGATTCTACCTTCGGGAACCTCGAAGATCGGGCAGTTCGAATACGATGTCGATCTGAACAGTAGTCCGACGCGCGTCGCGGGCATCAACGACCTGCCGATTAAGGCCGTCAACAACACCACGATTTATATTCATGATGTCGCCAACGTTCGCGACGGCTTTTCGCCGCAAACCAATATAGTGCTGCGCGACGGTTCCCGCGGCGTTTTAATGACCGTGATGAAGACCGGCCAGACCTCCACGCTTGAAATCGTGAAGCAGGTGCGCGAAGCGCTGCCGTCGATCCTGGCAACGCTTCCGAAAGAGCTCAAAGTCGACCTGATCGCCGATCAATCTATTTTCGTGCAAGCGGCCGTCAACGGGGTCGTTCGTGAGGCGATTATCGCCGCCTGTCTCACTGCGACGATGATCCTGCTGTTCCTGGGGAGCTGGCGCAGCACCATCATCATCGCGGTTTCGATTCCGCTCTCGATTCTGGTCTCGATCTGCGTGATGAGCGCGCTCGGTGAAACGATTAACATCATGACGCTCGGAGGCCTGGCGCTGGCCGTGGGAATTCTGGTCGACGACGCCACGGTGGAGATCGAGAATATCCATCGCAACCTGGTGAACATTCCCGAGGTTGTGCCCGCCATTCTCGAAGGCGCGCGGCAGATCGCAGTTCCGGCGCTGGTTTCGACGCTGTGCATCTGCATCGTGTTCCTGCCCATGTTCCTGCTGACCGGCGTGGCGCGCTATCTGTTCGTGCCGCTGGCGGAAGCGGTGGTGTTCGCCATGCTGGCGTCGTATCTGCTCTCGCGAACCCTGGTTCCCACGCTGGCCATGTACCTGTTCAAGCCGCATGTTCATGAGGAACACGCTCCGGCGCGGTGGAACATCTTCGCGCGAACTCAGCTGGCTTTCGAAAGGCTGCTGGAACGGATGCGCAATTCGTTTCGCGGAATGCTGGAAAGCTGCATCGCTCATCGCGGCCTGTTCATTCCGCTCTTTCTCATCGCGTGCGCGGCTACCTTTCTGCTGGTTCCCTGGCTGGGGCAGGATTTCTTTCCTTCCACCGACGCCGGCCGTTTCAATTTGCACATGCGCACCAAGACGGCTACCCGCATCGAGGAATCCGCGCGCATAAGCAGCGATGTGGAAGCGGCTATCCGGCGCATCGTTCCGGCTAACGAGGTCGCCAGCCTGATCGATAACATCGGACTTCCCTACAGCTCCATCAATACGGCGTATAGCACTTCGGCGCCGATCGGAACCATGGACACCGACGTTCTGGTCACGCTGACTGAGCAGCACCATCCCACCGACGACTACGTCCGGCAGATACGCGAACAACTGCCGCGCGAATTTCCGGGGGTGCTTTTCTATTTCACGCCCGCGGACATCGTGACTCAGATCCTGAACTTCGGATTGCCGGCGCCCATCGATATTCAAGTGAGCAGCCAGGACTCGGAGGCCAGCCGCGAGTTCGCCACCAACCTCCTGGGGCAGCTGAAAACGGTTCCGGGTACGGCGGATCTGCGCGTGCATCAGCCGTTCGATCAACCCAAGATCCACATCAATGTCGACCGCACCAAGGCGATCGAGAGCGGATTCACGCAGCTCGACGTCGGCAACAGCGCTTTGATTTCGCTAAGCGGCAGTTCGCAGACGACACCGGAATTCTGGCTGGATCCGCGCAACGGCGTCAGCTACAGCGTGACGTCGCAGACGCCGCAATTCGCCATGGCTTCTTTGAGCGATTTGCGGAACATCCCCATCGCCTCGACGTCCGGTTCGGCGGCCACGGGAACGGCGCCGCGTCCGGAGATTCTGGGCGATGTCGCTACCCTGAATCGGGGAGCCGGGCTGGCGCTGGTTTCGCACTACAACATTGCGCGCGTGGTGGATATTTTCGGTTCCGTCCAGGATCGCGACCTGGGCGGAGTCGGCCGCGACATTACCAAGATCATCGACGCGAATCGGAAGAATCTTCCGCGTGGGATGAGCGTGACCATCCGCGGGCAGTATGAGACGATGCAGGGCTCCTTCAGCGGATTGCTGCAAGGGTTGGCCCTGGCAATCGTGCTGGTGTACGCCCTGATCGTGGTTAATTTCCAATCCTGGCTGGATCCGTTCATCATCATTACGGCGCTTCCGGCGGCACTGGCCGGGATTATTTTATTTCTTTTCGCGACCCACACCACCATCAGCGTTCCGGCGATGATGGGCGCGATTATGAGCGTCGGAGTGGCAACTTCCAACAGTATCCTGGTGGTTAGCTTCGCCAGGGAAAAGATGGAGGAGGGGGAGGCTCCGAATCAGGCCGCTCTGGATGCGGGCTTTGTCCGCTTTCGTCCCGTATTGATGACCGCCCTGGCGATGATCATCGGCATGGTGCCGATGGCCCTGGGCTTGGGCGAGGGCGGCGAGCAGAACGCGCCGCTGGGCCGCGCGGTAATCGGCGG
Organism: Bryobacteraceae bacterium; assembly: GCA_036489835.1. GTDB lineage: Bacteria > Acidobacteriota > Terriglobia > Bryobacterales > Bryobacteraceae > Palsa-187. The sequence continues at coordinate 36,308 of DASXEY010000045.1, forward strand.
GCTGATTTTCGCGACGGCCGCGACGCTATTCTTTGTGCCCACGGTATTCAGCCTGATGCACCGCCAGAGGAATCGATCTGTTTCGCACACTTAAAATACTTCTGATTGTTGTCATCGCCGTGCTGGTTTTAGGCACAGTGGTGATTCACGGAATCCGTTCGCGCATCAGCGCCGCCGCCACCATTCGGGATAGAACGCTGGAACAGGCGGTAATCCCGGTCTCCGTGATCCATCCCAAGCGCGCCGATCTGAAGGAAGAGATCACCCTGCCCGGAAATATTCAGGCATTCATCGACGCGCCGATTTATGCTCGCACCAACGGTTACTTGAAGAAATGGTACTCCGACATTGGCACGCACGTGAAGGCGGGAGACCTGCTGGCCGAGATCGAGGCGCCTGAGGTCGATCAGCAGCTTTCTCAAGCGCAGGCCCAGCTTGCGACCTCGCAGGCCAACATGAACCTGGCCGAGATTACGATGAAGCGGGACCTGGGAATGATGAAGGGTGCGATCCCTCAGCAGGACATCGATAACGCGGTGGGCGCGTATCAGGCCGACAAAGCCACGGTGGACTCGCAGACCGCCAACGTGAAATATCTGCAGCAGCTGGTGGCATTTCAAAAAGTGACCGCGCCGTTCGACGGGTTGATCACCGCGCGCAATACGGATGTGGGCCAGCTTGTGAATTCCGGGAATGGCGGCACGGCGCAGGAGCTGTTCCGCATTTCATCCACTTCGCAGCTTCGCATCTACATTAACGTTCCGCAGATGTACGGGGATGCGGCCGTTCCCGGAGTGAATACCGATCTGACGCTCCCGGAAACGCCCAGCCGCCATTACACCGGAAAGATCGCGCGCAACACCGGCGCCATCGATCCCACCACGCGGACGCTCCTCACCGAAGTGGATATCGACAACTCATCCGGGCAGTTGAAACCAGGATCCTACGCCGAAGTTCATCTGAAGCTTCCCGCCGCAACCGCGACGTTTGTGGTGCCCGTGACGGCGCTGATCTTCCGCGCCGCGGGATTGCAGGTTGCGGTGGTGCGCGACGGCGACAAGGCGGACTTGGTTCACGTCACCGAAGGCCGCGATTTTGGGACGGAGGTCGAGATCACCAGCGGCATCACCGCCAACGATTCCGTCATTATCAATACGCCGGATTCGCTGACGTCGGGCGCGACGGTGCGGGTGGAATCGTCTAATTAAACAAATTTGGCCACTGATGAACGTCTAGCCTTGGAACGAACCATTCCTCTGAAAAACTCTGTGAGGTGGGCGACCTTGTCGCCCGCCTGCCTCTTGCAGCCGGCCAGATGGCAGGCGACAAGATCGCCTGCCCCACAGGGTTTTTCAGCGGAGCGGTATTTGCAATCAGGCGCGACGTGAAGATGCGGCGCGGTGTGATCCTCTTTCACGCCGGATCGGAACACGCTAGCCGATTCCCGAAGCTTGAGAGCGGCCCTTGATATGCAAAACCAATCGTACATGTCCCTTCGTCTTCCATTTGCCGGCATATTCCTTTGCGCCATCGCGGCCGCGCAGACTGTATCTTTCGGCGTAGTCGGCGGCGCCAGCGTGACTCCGGATTTCAAGACCACCTTCAGCGAAGCACCTCCGGGGGTGCCTGGCCTTCCGGCCGAGTACTCTGCATCGGAGCATTACATTGTGGGGGGAATGGTGGAACTCCGGCTCCCGAAAGACTGGTCGATCGAGGTCGACGGGCTGTTTCATCCGCTGCGTTATGACCTCGGATTGCTCTTGCCGAACGGCACATTGAGCGGAGGGTCGCCGTCGCCGGTGATCACCTGGGAGTTTCCGGTGCTTGCCAAATACCGATTTCGCGGGCGGTCATGGAGGCCATTTGTCGAAGCCGGACCCACGTTTCGAACCGCAGGAAACCTGAACGGGACCAATCCTTCGCATTACGGTTTAGCAGCGGGAGTTGGCGCCGAAACTCGCGTGGGAAGACTGCGCATCGCGCCCGAGGTCCGCTATATCCGGTGGGCCGAGGACACCAACTCCTTCGGCGCCCTGACTCGCTCGGATCAAGTGGAATTGTTGACATCCCTCAGCACCGGGGGATTCGAGGGCGGGCACGCTTTCGGCGGGCACGTTTCGGTGGGCGTGATTGCGGGCGCGACATTGAGTCCGGATTTTCGGCCGGTCACGCTCCCTACGACCTCCAATTTACTCGCCCAGTCGTTTGTCTCCAATCCGGGAGAGCTGCTGCTGGGCCCGATGGTCGAGATTGCGATCGCCCGAGGGTTTTTCTTTGAAGGCGATGCATTTCGCCAGCCGCTCCGCGACACTTTCCACTATGGCACTACTTCCTCCAGTACCGAGACCTTCAACACCTGGAGTTTTCCGCTGCTCGGCAAATATAAATTTACAACGCATGGGCTGAAGCCGTTCCTGGAGGCCGGCCCGGCGTTTCGCGACGTTCCAAAACCTGACGGCTTTTCGCCGTATGGGGTCACCGCGGGAGTGGGAATCGAAAAGCATGTGTGGCGGCTGGCCATTGCTCCCTCGGTGAGGTTTACTCACTGGGGCCGGTACGTGCCCCTTTTTGTGGGGAATCTTGTGCCGTTCGAAAATCAGGTGGAGGTGTTCTCGGGATTTTCCTTTTAAAGGCGGCGCTCCTCACGATCCGCTTAGCTGCCACCCGCAAGCACTGCGTCGAAGTGTTCAACCGTGGAAAAGGGATCGTATAAGTGATGAAGAAGGGCCGTCCAGCGTTGATCTTCCGGCGATTGGCGAAACCCGATCGTGTGATCTTCGAGCCGGTTCCATTGGACGAGAAGCAAAGCTACCGCTTTTGATTTTCGTCCGCCTGGGGAGCCCCTCGCAACTTCACGACGATCATCTGTTTTTCGTACTCGTGAAATACGCCCATGATCTGCCGCATTAATTTTCGTGAAGGATCTCGCTGCGCAGGTCCGGTTCAGCCATCCCAAACAAGTTGAAAGCCGTGACGTTTCAAGCCGTGAAGAGCACCACTTTCACACCGTGCGGGTGCGGAGCTTCCATTCTTGCAACGAACGCAGGGCTGCCGGCCAATTCCTTGGCGCCGCTGACGCCTTCTTCCTTAAACACCCTCACCAGCTTGATCTCGTGAGCCTTGGGAATCTCGCCCGGCTCCTGCAGGCAGATGGAACGGCCGGCTTTTTTCGTTTCACCGAAGCTTACGCTAAGCGCTCTCGGAAGTAACGGGGAGGGGAACGCGAAAGGATAGCGACAGCCGCCGCCGGGTTTGGCGATAAGCACGCGGTGAAATTCCCAGACGCGTGGTGAACAGACTGGTAAAGTGGCTCTGATTGGAAAACCCGGCTGCTGCGGCAACAGCCGCCAGCGAATGGTCGGTTTGAACAAGCATTTCCTGGCCGCGCCGCATCCGCCGCGCGAGCACATAGCTGTGCAGGGTGGCGCCCGTGCTTTGTTTGAAGGCTTTGCCGAAGTGGTATTTGCTCAGGCCCGACACTGCGGCAATATTGTCGACGTCTAAATCCATACCCAGATTTTCATCGATGTACTCCAGCGTCAGCCGCAGACGGGCGCCGGAGAGGCCGCCCTTATACTCGTCAAGGCGTATTCGGCCAAGAGAATAACGCTGGATAATTGTTTCGGTGATTTTGACGCAAAGGGACTCGCCGAATAAAGGTCCGCTGGGGCAGCCCGCGGCTAAGTCCGCCTGCAACCGGAAAAGAAGCCCTTTCAGCGCCGGGTCTTGGCCGTTGCGCGTGCGGATCAGTTCCAAAGGATCGCGATAGGGAGATCCCGCAATCATTTCCTGAAGGACCGCGGGTTCAATCGAAACCATACAGACCTGTCCTTCGCCCTCGATCCGGAACCGCCGGGCCTCGCGTGGGCCCACAACGTAACAGTCGTCAGGCCGAATGACCTCCTCGAAAGGTTTGCCATTTTCCAGGAAATGGCGCTTCCAAATACCGCGTGTGAACTGAAGGCCCACCATGTAATAGGGAATCCAGCAGTCAGGCAGCTCAAAGGTCGACAGATGATACTGTTCCGCGAGGAAGCCGCTGGAGGGCGAGGCTCGGCGGGTAAGCTTGGGCGCCACAGGCAGGGCCACGCGACGCCGGCCATTCACGACGATCTCGACTCGCTCTGCCATTAACTCTTTGACCATTCTCCAACCGATGTCTTGCAAGTGCAATTCGGGATGCGGGCGGAAGACTCTCCGAAAGCCGCTCGATTTTGAAAGACTCAGTCCACCTCCCCCGGATATACTCGCTTTAAGCCGGCCAAGACTGAATCCGGTGGGAAGAGAACGCCTGTGAGCTACGGCCGAAAAGTCTATTCGCTCCTTGAACCCAGTCCTCCGGCGCCTGTTCGTGAGCGCGCCCAGTCAAAGGGCGACACGCCGGATTCTCTGCCGGCCCGACGGTCCGCGTCCACTGTAGCCATCGCGGCCTTGGCCCTGGTAGCAATCGAGACAAGCTTCGGGCAAGGCTACATGATCTCAACCGTTGTGGGCGCCGGATGGGATATTCCGGGCCTTTCGGCCAACTTATCGCAGTTGGAAGGTCTCGCGGCCGATTACACGGGGAACGTAGAGGCAACCTGGAACATTCATCACGATCCAGTGGGGGACGAATGAGACGGGCAAGAGGCAGTAGGAACATCGGGTGACACTCATAAGCTTCATAGCCGGGACCGGCATCCTTGCCGCGATCGCTTTCGGACAGGCACAGGCGGTTGTCGCACCCCAGAAAAGCGACTGGGCGAATCTCCGCCTGCTTACCGCCGGCGAGGAAATCCGTGTGATCGTCACCGGCCGGCAGACGATTCGCGGTACCTTCCGGAGCCTGAGCGATGACACTTTGGTTGTCGTCCAACCATCCGGTGAAAAGGTGCTCGCCCAGAGCGCGGTGACATCTGTGTCTCTCAAAAAGAGGAATCATCGGATTCGCCACATTCTGATTGGACTTGGCATCGGCGCGGCGGGAGGCCTAGCTGCGGGCGCAGGCCTCGACTCAGCCTTCCCTTGCCGGTACATGGACCTGGGCTGCGTTCCGCAGCCGAATGTTGGCAAGTATCCGTCGGGCAAGGAAATCACCACGCCCATTGGCGCTGTTTTGGGGCTGGCAGTCGGGGCGCTCCTCCCGACCGGCGGGTGGCGGGAAATTTACCGGAGCAAATGAAGCGAATGAGAACTTGATGTAACAAATCAATGAGGCCAAAGAAAACGTGCGTTCAAAATCGATCCTTGCTTGCCTGATTCCGATAGCCGGTTTGGTCCAGGGAGTGGCGGCCGGACAATCGGGGGTTGGCTACCTGAGCGCCGGCGGCGGTTCGAGTTCTGGCGCGGGATGCTGCACCTACCAGGGCCCTTCGGGATTCGCTCAGTACGCCGCCGGCGGCGAGTTTGTCGCCGCCCAAACCGTCGGATTCGGCGCCGAATTAGGCGGTGTCACGAAGAACCACAGTTTCGCCTTCGTATCCATGGGCGCCTCTTTCCACCTTTTCCGTAACGCAGCGTCGGGGAAAGTCGACCCGTTCATCGCCGCCGGATATACGTTCGCGTCCGACTTGTTTAACACCGCAAAAGGGGTCAATTTCGGCGCCGGCTTTAACTATTGGCTGGCGCACCATGTCGGACTGCGTGCCGAATTCCGCGACATTGTGTTTCCCGGCGGCACAACCGCGAATTTCTGGGCGATTCGCGGGGGGATTGCATTCCGTTAGTTTGGGAGGGCGACGTTTGATAAAGCGCTGGGTGTTCGCGGTTTTGCTGACTGCTCTTCCCACAGTCGCGTGGGGCGATCTCTCGGGCAACGTGACTCTTGCTCAGGATACTGCTTTGAGCCTCGATACCGGCGTCACGGCTTCCACCGGAGGGGACATCTTCTTTACCGGAAGCAGCATCGTGGTGGGAGGCAGCGCGGAAGATATAAACTTTAGCTCCCAGACCGGTTTCGTGGAATTCGACGCTTTGACACTTGCGAGCTTGTCAATGATACCGCTTAAAAACTATTCCCAGTTTCCGATCAACGGCGCAGCGCTAACCGCTGGGGATGTTTTCGCGGTCTACACCAACGGCGGCCATTATGCCAAGGTTCTGATTCAGGCGGTGGGCCAATCGGTTTCGCTTGGGTACACCACCTACGGCGTAACCGTGTCAGGCCCGCCGAATATTACCCGGGTGCAGAACAACTACAGTTTCGTTCTGCCGGGGCTGCCGAATTATGGCATCGCACCCGGAAGTTTGTTCATCGTATTGGGAACCAACCTGAACAGCTCCGCCGCGCCGGTTTTGCAGTCCAGCGCTGCTCCCGGTTTGCCCGAGTCGTTGAATCAAACCAGCATCTCGGTCACAGTCAACGGGGTCACCACGGTTCCGTCGCTATACTACACCTCGCCGACCCAGATCGCGGCCGTGTTGCCTTCCACCACGCCCGTGGGCGCCGGAACGATCACCCTGACCTACAACGGTCAGACCAGCGCGCCCGCCCCGATTCAAGTTATCCCCAGCGCCGTTGGGCTGGACACCGTCTACGGAAACGGAAGCGGCCAGGGCGTCATCACGGACGCCAACTACAACCTCATCGGATTCACGCACCCCGCGCAGCCCGGACAACCTGTGATCCTGTGGGGCTCCGGTGTGGGTCCTGACCCTTCCAACGACGACCGCACGTACCCGCTGCAGCAGAACAACCTGACCAACATCCCCATGCAGGTCTATATCGGAGGCATTGCCGCGAACATTCTTTACCGAGGCAGATCGCAGTTTCCGGGCGTGGATCAGATCGATGTCGTGATCCCGCTCAGCGTTTCGCCCGGCTGCTTCGTGTCGGTGGTGGCGATGAGTGGCTCCATCGTCAGCAACACGGTCACGATTCCGGTCGGCTCGGCCATCGCGCCTTGCTCGGATGCGGGGCAGGGCTATTCCGGGAGCCAGTTTCAGTCGCTGGCAGCAAAGACCACCATCGAAGCCGGAACCATACTCGCCGCAGAGAGCATTTTTCCCTCGGGCACCCCCTCGGGCACCCCCTCGTGGGGCGCCGGGGCGACATTTCAAGTGGTACAGAGCGGCCTGTATGCTTCCGGATACGGGGACGCCTCCGAGGGAAGTTGCGTAGTGATGTCGCCTGCGGCGTCGACGAATGGTCCGTTCCAGTCCTACGGCCTGGACGCGGGCACAATCGCCGTTACCTGGCCCGGCGGACTCGACATTATGAACCAAGCCCCGGGCGCTCCGGGCCTTTACCTCGCGAGTCTGACGGCGGGCCCTCCTAACGCAGGGCCGCAGGGAATTCAGTACAGTTTCGTCGGTACGGGCGGAGAGGAAATTGGTCCGTTCTCATCCGGCGTCACCCTTGAATCGCCTCCGCTGATCTGGATCAATCTGGCGGCCGTCACTGCCATCACCCGCTCGCAGGGCGTCACCGTCACTTGGGTCGACCCGACTTCCGGCCCGCTGAATGACATCGAGATCAGGGGGGGATTGGAGACGACTACGGCAGGCGGCGCGACCGTGCCCGTCGCCTTCGTTTGCCACGCCCCGGTCGCGGCCGGGTCATTCACCATCCCTCCTTCGATATTGATGGCCTTGCCGGCGGGCGCCGGAACTTTGAGTGTGGCGCATATTTTCAGTGCGATCTACCCGCCCAACGGCCCCTTCGACTGGTTCCAGGCGGTGGGCCGCGTGGTGATCTCTCAGAGCGTCACCTATAACTGAGCCGCGGCACAGCACCCGGCGCCGGCCGCTTTGGCGATCGTTGTCTCTACCGCCTGGGCCGATCAGCCGGGCAACGCCACACTCGATTTGGCCGCTCGATTTTGAAAGACAGATTTTGCCCGTTCGGGATATACTCGCCTTAAGCCGAGAAAGGAAACATATGTTCGCAAGAATGGCGAGAGCGTTAATTGTGGTCCTTGGCGCAGCGGGCGCCGTTCGCGGTGGAGTCATCACGCTGGAAGATACAATTCCAGCGGGCCCTCTTTTCCTTCAACCTCCGGTCCTTACCGGCGCAGCTCCTGTTTTTGGCAGCGGCGGCGGAGTGGTTGTGGCGGATGCTTTTACACCGCTCGTAAGCGCGGATCTCTACCAGATCAGCGTGGCCGTGGATTACGAAGATTTTCCGACGTTCGGTGTCACGGGAACGGCTCCCATGTTGCTGACCTTGTTTACGGATAACAGCGATTCTCCGGGCACGCAGATCGAAAGTTGGACGGTTCCTCTTAATCCATCCGACACAAGCTTGACTGTGATCACCGTAACTTCCGTCACCGATGCGCTGCTGCTGGCAGGACAACAATACTGGCTCTCGGAGGTTCCGGCGGACCCGATCCACACAGGCATTGGATGGGGCCTGGCATCCTCCGGCTATCCGGGCATCGAGTTGCCGATCGCCGAGAGCACTACCGGAATGAACAGTGGATGGATGCCGACATCGCTGAACATTGCTAATGAATTCAGCGTGACAGGCACTGCCGTTCCAGAACCGGGGACTTTCGGGCTCGGCGTTCTCCTTTTCCTGTCGACGATAGCCGCGGTGGGCGCTAAGTCAAGAAACTCCGCGAGATAAAAAGAGCTCAGCCCCGCATCTGCTTCCACGTCGCGAGGCATCGTTGCGCGGTCTCGATCTCGGGGTAGCGGCTGCCTTCCTGTTCGATTAAATAATATTCGACCCCGCCGACGGTCTCCGCAGCCTCGAAAATCTTCGCCCAGGGAGAGTCTCCTTCGCCGAAGAGCACCCGGTACCCCTTCTCATCCGCGCGCGATCCTGGAGCCCAATCTTTACAGTGGACGCTCTGAATGCGCCCCGGATTGGCGTTGATCCATGCCACCGGATCCTGCTTAGCCGCCACGCACGTGCCCACATCGAGTTGCAGCATGAACTCCTTGGGAGTATTCGCGGCCAGCACATCCATCGGCCTCTTGCCTTCCACCAGCGGCCATTCCGTTTCGTGATTGTGAAAGCCCGAACTCATACCCAACGGCTTCAGCTTTTCTACCAGCTTCGTCATCTGCTCGCCCAGGGCCTTCCATCCGTCGATGCCTGTAATGCGGCCGGTGCTCGCCATCACGATGTATTTAGAGCCCAGAATCTGGTTCAGCGCGATCGCCTTCTCCATTCCGTCGGGCGTAAACGATTCGGCATTGTTGTGAGTCGAGTTGCAGCGGACTCCCAAATCGTCGAGTTGCTTGCGCACTCCCTTGGTGTAGTCGGTGGTCCACTGAAAGTACGGAGCGTAAAACTCCATCACCTCATATCCCATCTTCGCCACAGCATTGACCGTTCCCGGCAGATCTTTCATCAATTCCCCGCGGACCGAATACATTTCGAGCCCCACGGGGATCCTTTTCGCTGCTGCTTTCAAAGCGAGGGGAGCAAGCCCGGACAGGGCTACAAAATCTCTACGGGAAATCATTGGTAGACCATATCACAACCGCCCTCACGGCAGAAGCCGGAGGAGTTCGTCGAGGGCACGAATCTCATACGCAGGCGCCTCCGGACGCGGCCAGTGTGGAGTATACCGCCAGACAGCGGTCAGCCCCGCATCGAATGCGCCCCGCACATCGGCAACCGGATGGTCGCCGACATACCAGGCTTCGCCCGCAGTCACGCCGAGTCTTTCGAGCGCGAGTTCGAAAATCCGCGGATCGGGCTTGCGCAAACCCTCTCGATCGGAAATCAACACACAATCGAAAAAGTCCTCGAAGCCGAGTTGACGGATCTTCATTTCCTGCATCTGTGTTGACCCATTCGTGATCACTCCGAGTTTTAACCCCTTCGCGCGCAAAGCCGCCAATGCGGATGGGATTTCAGGGAAACCTCGGCACAAGGAAGTATATGTTTCCCGGAAGTGCTCGAGCAGCCGCTGCGCGAAAGCGTCAGGCAATTCGAACAGGCGCGCCACATCGCGGTAAACCACAGCTTTGTCAACATAGCCATGCGCGTCAAGCTCGATCACGCGCTCGATGTAGGTCTCGCGCGGAATATGCGCCAGCGTCTCGCCGAAAAAGACATACTGCCGCTCCACCAATTCTCGAAAGCAGCCATCCCGATCGAACAGAGTGCCATCGAGATCGAAGAGAATTGCTTTCGGCCGCAAACATCCAGCATACCCGGATTTTGATATCATCCCTTCTGATGAAACGCCGCAGTTTTATGAGGACTCTGGTCGCGGCGCCCGCCGCCGCGCCCGCGCTTCTGGCTCAGCAACCAGCCCCTGTGCCGCCTGCCGTCGCTCCCGCCCCAACCGGTCGCGGAGCCGGAGGCCGAGGAGCCGCAGGCGCTGCCGCTCAAGACATTAAGCTCGACGTAGTCAGTCCGGATAATGTCGCCGAGCCCGAAACTCGCTTCTTCACCGCCGCGCAGTTTAATGCCTTGCATAAGCTGAGCGATCTCCTGATGCCGCCGATGCGAGGCAATCCCGGAGCCCTCGATGCGGCCGCGCCGGAGTTCCTCGATTTTCTAATCGGAGTCTCGCCCGCCGATCGCCAGGCGCTTTACCGCAACGGTCTCGACGCGCTGAACGCACGCGCCAAGAAGCAGCACAACAAAAACTTCGCCGATCTCGATGCCGCCGAGTGCGATGCCATCATCCGCCCGCTGCTGGTGCCCGTGCCCTGGACGCATGAACCTCCCAAGGATCCCCTTCAGCACTTCATGACCGCCGCGCACGACGATATTCGAACGGCTACGCGCAACTCGCGCGAATGGAATACCAGCGGCGGCCGGCGTCGCGGAGGCCAGCTCTTCTGGAATCCGATTGACCCGGTATATAGAGGATAAGCGGCGGCGATGAAAAAGGAATACGATGTGCTGATCGTCGGTTCCGGCCACTCCGGCGGTATGGCGGCCAAGATTCTGACAGGCCACGGCATCTCTTGCCTGATGCTCAACGCGGGTCCCGAGGCGGACATGCAGCGCGACCGCACCCAGAAGGCGGTCTACGATCTGCCCTATCGCGGCTTCGGCAAGCCGGGACGCCTGACGCACGTTTTCCAGGCCAACGAATTTAACGCGAATCAGTGGGTAGATGAAGCGGAGGTCCCCTACACCTACGATCCGCAAGCCCCCTACAATTGGGTCCGCGTGCGGCTCCTGGGCGGCCGGTCGCTGTTCTGGTCGCGGCAATCTTTCCGCTTAAGCGATTTCGAGTTCAACGCCGCGGAAGTCGACGGCGCCGGCACAAGCTGGCCGATCCGCCTCGCCGATCTCGCGCCGTTTTATTCGCGAGTCGAGGAAATCTTTCGCGTCTCCGGCCGCAAGGAGGGCTGGCCCCAATTTCCCGATGGCAATTTTATCGAAGCTCGCTACCCAGCCGACAGCCAGACGCTGAAGAAGGTCACCGATCTGTGCAATGCGCGCGGCTTCGGCGTTTCAAAGATGCGCACATCGCAGGGCGTGGGCGGCCTCGCGAGTTCCATCAACCTTCTGCTGCCCGACGCGCTGGCCACCGGCAAGCTCGAAATCGTGCAGAACGCGATCGTCCGCGAAGTAAGTGTCGATAAGAACACCGGCCTGGTGAACGGCGCGCATTTTGTTGACCGCCATTCGCGCCGCGAAATGCACGTTACAGCCAAGGTGGTGGTGCTGGCCGCCGGAACTTTAGAGAGCACTCGCCTTCTGCTTAACTCAGGCCTCGCCAATTCGAGCGGTGTCATGGGGCATTACCTCCACGATCAGATTTACGGAGTGAATGTGACGGCATCCGTTCCCGAGGCTCGCGAAGGGAAAGCGGCGGCTACGCCGGGACTGATGGGCGGCAGCGCTTTCCTGCCGCGCTTCCGCAATCTCACCAAGTCAGACAAACGCAATTTCATCAAAGGCTATTGCATGATGATCAGCAGCGGCGGCGGCGCGGCGGCCAATATGTTCGCGGAATATGGCGAGGAACTCCAGAAGAAACTGGATTATTACGCGGGCTCCTGCGTCTCCGCCACCATTTACGGCGAACGCGTCCCGCGCTTCGAAAACCACGTGCGTATCAATAAAAACGTGACCGACGCCTGGGGCATTCCGGTGCTCCATGTCGAAGCGCACGATACCGATAACGAACACAATCAGGCCAAGGATGCCGCCGATACGGCGGAAGAGTTGTTCCACGCCGCCGGTTGGGATCTCATCTCGAAGACCGACAAGTTCTACCCGCCCGGCTACAGCATCCATGAGGTCGGCACTTGCCGCATGGGCGACAATCCTAAGACCAGCGTGCTGAATAAATTCAACCAGAGTCACGACATCAAGAATCTGTTCGTGGTCGACGGAGCCGCGTTCGTCACCTGCGGCTGGCAGAATCCCACCATGACGATTTCCGCGCTGTCTATGCGGGCCTCGGAGTATCTGGCGGAGCAAATCAAAAAGGGTGAAGTATAATCTTCCCCGCCCTCGAAAAGGAATTTCTGGAGGCGGTCCAGAATACTCAGATGGCAATCAATGATCCGGCGCAGGCGAGCGCGGTCTTTACAGCCGACGGAAACGGCGCTTCCGAACTTGCTCGGCTACAGAGAGTCAATCCGCCGCTCCGAATTATAGGGCCGTCGAAAGGTTCTATCGCGATGCCCACCATAGACGATTTCGCATGAGCCTTGGTGCGAGGCGACGATTCCTCTGGGTACACAGACTGCCCCGGTTCTATTCGCCATGAAGAAGTACGATTGGGAAATTGCGTCACTCAGGGTGCTAGCTCTCCGGTAACCGCTCCCTACTATCGCGGCTCTGCAAGGGCGCTGTATATCAAGCGCCGATTCTCCGCCGAGACCGTCAACTGTGCGACACCACTCCTTCACAGCCGCGGCTCGGAGTCTCAAGCACTGCCGTCCCGCAGTCAGGGCGGAAAACCAATTCACTCTCGTTTCGGCTGCGCGTTTATGAAAAAACAATCTTGCCCGAGGGACTATGTAGTCGCGGGATCGTCCGCCGTTTGCTTACTTGCTTCCTGCTACGCTTTTTTGCCAGCTTCGACGGCGGATCGGGGATTGGCCCAAGGCGTCACGATAGCCCGTTTTCCCCGGCCGATGGTGTCTCCGGCGCTCTTCTTCAATTCGTCCGCCTTCCGCTTCGCTAGCACGATCGCATCGTCCGTATCTGCTTTGCGTATTTCCTGGATTTCAGCGCGTAAAGGACTCCCATCCACGAGTGCTTTCCGCCCAAGGCGCTCAGCCGTGAGTTTCGGCTGGTTCATTTTTCCTCCTTGGGTTCGTCGAAAAACTGATTTCGCGGCCGCGCTTTGGGGGTGGTTCTCTGCATAATTCAGGTTGAAACGAAGATGGCTGGACGGAGTCTACTGATTATGAGCAAGGAACTCCAGGATTCCACGATCGCCATCTTGGTCGCAGATGGCTTTGAACAAGTAGAGATGACCGAGCCGCGTAAGGCACTTGACGAGGCTGGCGCACAGACCGTTTTAATATCGCCCAAGGGTGGACGAGTCCAAGGAATGAACCATGCTGAGAAGGGTGACATGTTTGACGTCGATCAGACGCTCGATTCGGTGGCGGCGCAGGATTTTGATGCTTTGCTTCTCCCGGGAGGTGTCGCTAATCCCGACAAATTGCGCACCATTCCGGCGGCTGTGCAGTTCGTGTCGAACTTTGTATCGGAAGGCAAGCCGATCGCGGCCATCTGCCATGGCCCTTGGATGTTGGTGGAAGCGGGCGCTGTAAAAGGAGCGACCGTTACCTCGTGGCCATCCCTCAAAACGGATGTGACAAACGCCGGCGGCAAGTGGGTGGATCGCGAAGTGGTCGTTGATCGTATGCTCGTAACGAGTCGAAAGCCTGACGACATTCCAGCCTTCAATAAAAGGATGCTGGAACTATTCAGTTCGGCGATCGCGCAGACAACGTGAAGCATGCAACAGAGTCGGGCCTTCCGGGCGCGACAGGACAAACAACTGGCTCGATCCGATCTTGACGAGTTTTCATGCACGCCGAATCGGGCGTTGCGCTCTTCTCTTCGCGGCATGCTCGCCGAGCAGGGCACGCACACAACTGCTGTCGCACGACGGGTGCTATCGCCGGCTGTGGGAGAAGCAGGACGTTCACGCTGGACCCGGCGCACGACCATGCCGAGATCTCGTTCGAACGCCTGCGCCTGGTGGGTGCGTTTTACGGCATGTCCGACGCGCTGCTAGCCGAAGCCCGTACGCTGCTGCGCACGAAGGAATATCCTGCCGGCCACGTAGTCAGCCGGCAGGGCGAGTACGGCGCGTCGGTTTACATCATCCTGCGTGGAAGCGTGGAACTGCTGATGGAAAAGAGCGCCGGCGATGTCCGCTGTGTTGGAGTCTGAGCCGGGATCGGAAACCGTCCGGACCATCGAGCCTTGCGTCTTCCTGACCATCAATCGCGCGAAATTCCTGTACCTGCGAAGAGATTCGGAGTGAAAAACCTGCTCAGCATTCGCCCCCAAAGCTCCATGGAGTGGCGGCTCGACTTGGAATGCGGCTGGGGTCGAAGTCGCCTCCCTCGTCTACTTTCTCGCTTCAGACGCGGCCGGCGCCACGCTCTCCGGGACCACCAGATCGCCGCACATGAGCCGCAACACCTGAGCTGCGCCCGGCGGCAGCCCGACAATCCTTGCATCGCAGCCCGCTCCGAGGACCTCCGCGAGCAGGTTCTTCTTGAGGGCAATCCATCCGCCTGGAGTTTCGTAACTGACAAGGAAGTGCCCTTCCTGCCGATCGCGCAGCAGCTGCGCCCGCTCATAAGGCTCAGCCTTGTGCGCCCTAACAATTTCCCGGTCCGAGGAACCGAAGTATCGGGACGGCACTTCCGGAATTGCCGGCGTCCTCGAATCCGTCTGAGGATCGTCCCCGGACGCGATATACAACCGTCCGGCGCGAGCAGTGGCGGATGCCGCGGCATTTGAAACGCGCCGCCTGAGCTCGTGTTCGATGCGGTTGTAAATCTCTTCGGCGAACTGTTGCGGGTAATCATACAACTGTTGTACTTCGCGGTCGATGTGGGGCAGTTGCCGCCAGCCGTTCACCCAGGCGAGTTTTGCCGCGCCGGCGTCCCCGTTGTCCCAGAAATCTTCAAGAAAGACATCTTCCAGGCTGAATCGCGTCTCCGCATTGCGCTGCAAGGTTTTGAGCGCCATGTGCTCGATCAAATTAGATGGCAATCCAAACAAAACTCCGTATGGAGAAAAGCCGCCCTCAACCGGCTTGAAGCGCGGGAAATCGCCATGCAACGGCTTGATCAATCGGGCAATCAGCGCACCGTACTCTTTTAGCAGCTGCACATGTCGCTGCCCCAGGGGCGAATACGCGACATGCATCTCGCCATCCGTAGCGACGAAAACGTGTTCGATCATGCTGTAAGCGCCCAACATGTCGACGCGATTCAGAAACAGCTCGGGATCGGGAGATATGCCCTGATAGATAGCTCCCGCCATGTCGAGCCGCATTCGCTCATCGCCGCTCCGCAATGCGCGGTCATAGGCCTTGAGCAGCCCCACGAGAGCTTGAATCAGCAGCGCTAAATCGAGAGCATTGGAGGTGCGTGTGCGGAGAACCACGCTATGCTCGTTGATCGAAACGCCAGGCAGACCATCCTTCGTCGAGTAGTAACGAATCTGTGAGGTCAGATGCCCGCCAAGCATTCGAACATGGGCCTTCTGGATTTCGAGCACATCCGCTTCCTGAAGCGTCTCTGTGACCTGCTGGGCGACCTCGAAATAGGGCGCCAACTCATCGGTAATGAGGCTCTGCGCCAATGGAATCAGCCAGCGCGCATCGCGGACGATCACCGGCTGATCGGCGGGTGAGCATTGCCAGAGCTCATCGAGCACGCCTTGAATTTCCGTGAGCCGTTCGCCTGGTTTTTCCTGGGCGAAGCCGCCCGGGTCCTCATCCCAGATGCGCATGCTCAGGAACTGGAGACACCGGATTACATACAAGTTGAACAGCGTGCGCGCGTAATGCATGCGACCGCTATGACCCGGCCATCGTGTCTTCTGCCAGCAATGAATGCCGCGAATCATCATCTCCGCAGGATGAATCAGGTCGTTATGCACAAAGTGAACCTGACGAGGGCTGAATCCGCCGGCCCAATGCGCTTCTTCCAGTTGGCCTCTGAGACGAGTTTGACTGGCGGTGGCCGCAATGCCGGTGAAGAAGCAATCCTCGATATGGCGGGACAGAAGGGACTGGTCTTGCGGGTACCGGCTCGGCTTTCGCTGGGCATTCAGAACAGCCTCTATACTCTCGACGATATCCTCGCGATGCGTCAGAAAAAGTCGCAGCAGCTCGACGTGTGCCTGAAACGGCGCCTGACAAGACAACTTCCCTGTCACGATGCGCCCCGCGATAGATCTGCAGCCATTCGAGTGAGAGTATAGCGAGGGATTGAGCCGGATGGTGACTTGGGGAAGAAACCCTGCCTGTATCCCCGCATCCCTGGGCGCGTCTTATTTAGCATTGGCGTCTTGACGTCGTCGGTTTAACATCGGCGGTTCGCCCCAATCCGAATCGAAGTCGCGGACAGTCAATATGGGCGGCTTCCAACCCAGTTGCCCGGCGGATCGTAATTGCAGACCCAGATTTCGCGAGTCCGGCTTTTCGCGACGGCGCACCCCACCTCTTTCGTAGCGCGCCACACCAGCTGGGTATAGTGGCCGCAAACCGCGCCCGCCAAGCACTGATTCTGTTTGTATAGGTACCCGTAGGATTCGGAAGCCCAAGCCTGGACAACCTCGCTGGCTGAGGCATGCGCGTCGTGGCCCTTCACATCGAATAGATTCTCTCCCACCGTCGATTGGGAACGGTGGACCAATTGATCGCGCTCCAGAAGCTTGTTCGCCCAATCCTGCGCCAGGTCCGCCAATCGGTCTGACCAAATCAGCGGAGGCACACCGGCGTTTCCCCGCACCGCGTTGTGTGCCGCTAACATTTCCGTGGAGAGCAGAGCGGATGGTTGAGTCTTGAGGCGGTTCGAGGCTATCCATGTCGACTCCAGGCCGGCGCGGATCACAAAATTCGACTCGACGTTCTGGAAATAAAAGGAACCGATGTTGGGATCGGTTAATGCATCGAAGGGTGCGATCGTCTGCGTAGGGGGATCGACGCCTTGGCGCCGCGGCCCAGGGGTGACCACTACTACCGGCAACTGCGCCACCCAGTTCATCTCCGGCGAGAAAGGGCGCGGGACGCCGCCGATCTCTACGGTCTCCAGCCTTACTAGCATCCTTGCGGCGCTGGGCTCTTGCGGAAAATGCTCCATGCGGAGGATGCGAGCCGCAATCTCAGCGCCCGCCGGCGCCAGAACGGCCTTCGTTGCATGATCGACGATCGCGGCCGCCAGCTTGGCCTTGATCCGGTCGCCGGCCGCCGCGGTGGACGTAGCGATGGCCTGCGTGAAGACAACCTTGAACGCGGTACCGGCCGGAAGAGTGAACGCCACGGGCGGAGGTTTATCAACCGGGGCGATCGATGTCAGCTCTGGCGGCGCATCAAACGTAAGGGCCGATTTTCCCTGGAACTCATGACAGTTCGAATAGGCCGTGCTGTTGTGGAAGTCGCTCGCGTCGGTCTCTAGAATATCGAGACCTGCCTGCCGGGGAAGAAGAAAATCGCCGTCGCTGAGGCGCGCGTGGATGTAATCGAGCGTAGTGGTGGCCTCGCACGCTCCGGACTGCTCAGGAAGATCGCTGGTATGGATTACCAGGCGAATCAGGTCAGCCGTGTTCGGATCCGCGAAGAAGCTGCCGCCGTAGGCGGCGATGATGGAAGGCTGGCGGCGGTTCCCGAAATAGTAGTTGCTCTTCTCGTGCGGCACGCGAAACCGGAACTCCGCCAAAGTGCGCCCGTCCAGCTGCGTCAGGCCGTCATAGGTAAAGTCCGCCGCGTCTCCGCCGAAGATGGACGCGAGGAAGATCGCGTAGCCGCCGTCCTGCACCGCACCGTCGAGGACCATATCAAAGACTTTGCGGTCGGAGAAGCGGTCTTCGCCGGCCCAGGAGTACATTTCATTGCCGTCGCCGATCGCCACGTCCAGCCGCACCCGGTCCGTCTCCTGGAGACGCCCGATTTCCCCGTGGTTGTGCTGAGCGGTAATCCCGTCGCAGTTTCGAGCATGGCCAGGAGCGGAGCCATATTGCGCGCGGTCGATCTTCAGGCTGCACATGTATTGCGGCAGTTGCGTCACCGTGTCCATGACGTTTTCGCGGATGCGCTTCAGCAGGTCCGTTCCGTCGTTGGTTTGGGCCGAGGCCGCGGGAGGGATCGCGGCAAAGATCCAGAGCAGCAGCATCTTGATGCGCACGGGCACAACCCCAGTTTGCCATTGATGACCGTGTTTTTGGATCGAACCTGGCATTCACCAAGGCCTTTCCGAATTCGGATCGATGATTCAGCCGGCTGCCGCCAATAGGTCCCGGTCCAGTCCTCGACTCTACGCCCTGGAGATAGGAGGGGTCGCTTTTTTATCGCAGCCGGTGAGTGGCGCGACGACTGGGACGGGCTGCTGCAGCTTTCGTGCGCGGCCTCCGCACGGGGCGCCCTATTTTCGGGGTGTAGCGTAACATGAGAGAAATGCAGCTCCCTGTGAATCCGCCCGTGTTGCCGATGCTGGCCAAGAGAGTCGGGCAACTGCCCGGCGGCGATACATGGATCTTTGAACCCAAGTGGGACGGCTTTCGGGCGCTTGTCTTTCGCGACGGAGAGGAGATCCTGATTCAGAGCCGGGACGCGAAGCCGCTCAATCGCTACTTTCCAGAGGTTGAGGATGTATTGCGGGCGCAGTTGCCGCCGCGCTGCGTGCTCGATGGCGAAATCGTCATCGCTAATCGCGCTGGCTTGGACTTTGAGGCGCTCCAGCTTCGTCTCCACCCGGCTGCGTCGCGAGTCAAACTTCTGTCTCACCAAACTCCGGCATCTGTCGTATTTTTTGATCTCCTGTGTGAAGGCGACCGCGACTTGACAGGCGAGCCCTTTCAAGACCGCCGCAAGGAACTGGAGTCGCTTCTCTTGTCGACGAAGCCGCCGATTCATCTGACGCCGGCAACCCGCGATCGGGATATCGCTGAGGATTGGTTCCGGCGCTTCGAAGGCGCAGGCCTGGATGGGGTGATGGCGAAGCCGGGCTCGGGTGCTTATGAACCGGATAAACGCGTCATGCTCAAGATTAAGCATGAGCGCGATTGCGACTGCGTGGTGGCCGGATTCCGCTGGCATAAGAATGGCGATGGAGTCTCGGTCGGTTCTTTGCTGCTGGGCCTTTTCGATGACTCCGGCGCTTTGCAGCACGTAGGCGTCTGTGCGAGCTTCACGCAACAAAAGCGAATCGAGCTGGCGGACTACCTGGCGCCCTATCGCGAGAATGCGCTGGCGAATCATCCGTGGGGAAATTGGGCCGGACGTGAGCCTGGGGAGAGCAAGCCAGGGCAGCGTATGCCTGGAGGCCAGAGCCGCTGGAGCCAAGGCAAGGATCTTTCGTGGGAGCCGCTACGACCCGAATTGGTGGTTGAGGTAGCGTATGAGCATATGGAGGGATCGCGCTTCCGCCACATGTCGCAGTTCCGGAGATGGCGGCTGGATAAGAATCCGCGCGACTGCACGTATGCCCAGCTCGAAGTAGTTCCGCCGCAGGAGCTCATGGAGATTTTTGAAAGCGGCCGTTGATCATGGCTGCCCAGCTTACTGCTTCTTCGCCTCGCGATTCTTTTTAGATGCGCGCTGCGTGCGCCATTCACGCGTCGGATCGTCATCGGGGTCGGGAGTTCCTTGCGCAGGCCGAAGACCTTCGGGCACATTGCGCAGGTTCACCCGGATGCGGGTCCAAGTGGATGACCTCCCTCGCATGGAGTCGATCAACACGTCCTCCGCTGCCAGCAGGCCGACGATCCCGCTATGCATCGCTTTCCATCGCTCCAGGCCTTCGAGTGCGGCCGGCTTGTTTGGAGAATTCGCGATCACGATTAAGGGCGACTTTTGGCGCGGAGCTTTTCGCTTCGAGTTTCTTGCCGCAGATTTTGCGCGGGAAGGGGCAACGCGAGGGGCTTCGCCCTCGGCCTTACGAAAGTGCGGAGGCCAGGGGGCATCGCCCAAACCCTCGGCATCATCCTTCGCCGCTAAATCCAGCAGTTTCTCTAAAGAACCCGCCTCGGCATTCATTCCGGCATGCGGGTCGCCGATTTCGACAAAGCGCGCTGGAAGCGTCAGCACTGTAAAAT
Organism: Bryobacteraceae bacterium; assembly: GCA_036489835.1. Taxonomy (GTDB): domain Bacteria; phylum Acidobacteriota; class Terriglobia; order Bryobacterales; family Bryobacteraceae; genus Palsa-187. Next base: position 56,457 of record DASXEY010000045.1, read on the forward strand.
CGCCAGGCTCACAGTCAGGTACCTCATGCCAATGCAGGGGAGCCGATACCCGTGCATCCGGCAGCGGCCGAACGGAATACGCGGAGCAGGTGGTACGATCCTTCGCGTTCTGGTTGTAATCCAGAAAAACGCCGTGACGTTCTTCTTTCCACCATTTCGAAGTGGCCAGCGTTGGCGCGCGCCGTTCGATGGCGCGCGAAAGCGCTAAGGCTGCGCGGCGCACCTCCGTGAAGGTCCATTTCGGCTGGATCCGCACATTCACATGGATTCCCCTGGAGCCGCTCGTCTTGGGCCATCCTCGAAGGCCCATTTCCTCAAGAAACGACTTCACCTCCAGAGCCACCTTGCACACATCCTCCCAGGCGATGCCGGGGCCGGGGTCCAGATCGATCCGCAACTCGTCGGGATGGTCCAGATCGCCGGACCGTACAGGATGCGGGTGCAACTCGATGCAGCCCAAGTTGATAACCCACGCCAGACCGGCGGCATCGTCTACAACTATCTCCTCGGCGGTTCGGCCGGAAGGAAACGAAAGCGTCACGGTTCTCAACCAGGACGGCCGCTCGGTGGGCGCGCGCTTCTGATAGAACGCCTCGCCTTCCGCGCCGTTGACGAAGCGTTTTAGAACCAGGGGACGATCTCGAATTCCCGCAAGTGCGCCGGGTGCGATCGAAAGATAATAGCGCACAAGGTCGAGCTTGGAGAGCTTGGCTGATTTTGAAAAATAGGGTTTTTGGGGGTGCGTCACACGGACGTCGCGGCCTTCAACCGATAGCACTTCGGCGGCTTCTTCTCGGCTCACAACCAATAGGCTACACGGATCGACTTCGATTCGGGAGGAATCTTCGTCCTGGAAATGACTGCACGGTAATAGTTACAGTTTGGAGCGCGCTGTTAGAGCGCCGCAAGCCAATACCCGCGGACTGCTCGCTCAAAAACAGCGTATCGCCGCGACTCTGCCTGATCTTCGCCACTGCGGCGAACAAATTGCAGTACGAGGCGGCACGAGGTGAAAAGGAAATTGTATGAAAGCCGTCAAGCCGCTGGTTTTAGCATCGTCGGTACTCGTTTTCGGGGCCCTTTCGTCCCCGGTGCAGGGTGCTAGCTGGGATGAAACCACTTATTTTACGTTCAGCTCACCGGTAAAAGTCCCTGGAGCTGTCCTGCCCGCTGGAACTTACGTCTTTAGAATCGCCGATTCTTATACCAGTCGCGACATCGTCCAAATTATGAATCCTGAGCAGACCAAAATCTACGCCACCGTTGCTGCCGTACCGGCCTATCGCCAGGAACCCACCAGCGGCACAGTCATCACGTTCGAAGGCCGCCCGGCCGCAGCTTTCCCTGACGCGGTGCAGACATGGTTCTATCCGCTTACCACCTACGGGCACAGGTTCGTGTATTTGTCCCCGTCTAGGAAACAAAAGAGGATCGAGATCGGCGCGGATCTTCATAGTAGTGTCAAGCCTTGATTACATGATGCGGACGATGTACGCGATCTCACCCGGCGGCAATTTATAGGAACCGCAGCCCTCGTGACGGGAATTGCTGGCCTGCCCGTTCTTGAGGCGCAATCGGGCAACGCCACCAGCTCTCGCTCGATCCGCGGGTGACCCTGCTCGACTTGCTGCGCGAGCAGCTTTCCATGACCGGGACCAAGAAGGGTTGCGATCATGGCCAATGCGGCGCCTTCCCGCGTAGTCCTGCCTAACGCGCGATCTGGCCGTGCGACCACCGCGACAAGATTCGTCATGAATAATCCCGGTGCGACCCTGCGTTTCGTTGAAACAGCCTCCCGTCAGGCTGACATAGGGTTCTGCCGGGATTTCGAACCCGCCGCTGACCCGCACCATCACAGCGTGCCACGGGTTATAACGCGGCATTATCCATAAATAAGGCGCTGGCCGATGCAATGCAGCGATCCAGCCACAATGTAAAAGAGGCGGCCGCCCTCCGGCGAAGCGGCGCGGACCCGCCTTCTTAGACGTGGATTGCCGCTCGCTTTTCTTCAGCCGTTTCCGGCAAACTTTCAGATAGCCGACCATCCACAAGGAAGCTGAACGGCCCACATCCGCACATAAAGCGTTTCCCTGCAACTTGATTCCGGCTCAGGCTCTCGATCATCTTGTTGCTCTATTCGTTACCAGTCGTCGTAATCCTGGACTCATTAAGGTCCAACTCGCGTTCGATACGACGCAGGACCTCATCATTGATGCGGCCCACATCGCGCAGACGGATCGCGGCCCCGCGCTCGACACGCAGAGCCTCCAGCTCAAGATGGCGCTCGTGATCGGCTGTGTCACCCTGGTTTCCATCGCCGGGTTGAAGGCTTGCCAGGCGTTGGTGATAGTGCCTGGTCAGGTCTTCGTAGAGCGCCGCGAATTCTTGCCTGTCCTTTTCTTTCGCTTCGTTCAGATGGGACAGCGCGGCTTCGATCACAATACGGCGGGCATCCCTTTCCTCGCAATTCGGCCCGGCGGCTCCGGCCAGGCCTAGCGCCCGGATGAGAGGCGCGAGAGTGACGCCCTGCAGCACAAGCGTGACGCAAATAACGCAGAATGTGAGAAAAACAATTAAATTCCGTTGCGGGAACGGACTGCCATCGGTCAGAACTAGCGGAAGGGCGAGGGCGGCAGCAAGCGAAAGGACTCCTCGCATGCCGGTCCACCCCAGGACGAAGATCTGACGGGGGCCTGGCCTCTTCTCATTCTGGTGAAGAAGCCGGGTTCGCACCAGCCAGCCGACGCCGGCCCCTGGGAAGACCCACCCCAGGCGCAGCAGGATCAGGAGAACGCTGAAGACCGCCCCGTCGACCGCGAGGGTGGAGAGACTATAGTCACGGATAGAGGCCCGAATCGCCGGTAGCTGCAGTCCAATGAGGACGAAAACCAACCCGTTCAGAACATAATTCAGCGAGTCCCAGAAGGACCAGACCTGCATGCGAACCGCGGGCGAGAAAAAGTTGACGCTGCGGCGGGAGAGGTATAACCCGCAAGCAAGCACCGCCAGCACGCCCGAAGCGTGAAGCTTTTGCGCCGCGAGATAAGCGGCATAGGGGATCAGGATGCTGATCGCGATCTCAATCGGGCCGTCGTTGATCCTGCGTTCGATGTAGTAGGCAACCACGCCCATAAGGAGGCCCAGCCCAACCCCGCCGGCGGCGAGCCAAGCGAAGATCAGGATACCGCTCGAAAGCGTCGGCACATGCTTCTGGACCACAATGCCGGTGGCGAACTGAAGGGCCACCAGACCGGTGGCGTCATTGACAATGCTCTCTCCTTCGAGAATGTCTACGATGCGCCCCGGCAGCCCGACGCGCCGGGCGATCGAAGCCGCGGCAATGGCGTCTGTAGGGGCCACAACGGCTCCGAGCACCAACCCCAGGCGCCAGTCAAAGTCGGCGAAAACCCGTGGTGCAATGAGAGCGACGGCGACAACCGTAAATCCGACCAGGCCAAAAGCCAGGAGGGAGATGCTGACAAGGTTGTATCGAAAGTCGCGCCAGGAAATCGTCCAGGAAGCGGCATAGAGCAAGGGCGGGAGAAGGACCAGGAAGACAAGATCGGGATTCAGCGTAATACTCGGCATGCCGGGAACAAAGCCGAGCAGCAACCCGCCAACGACCATGACGATCGGGTATGGCATTCCGAGTCCTCGGGCGAGCAGTCCGAAAACGACGACAAAAAACAGCAGCAGCAGAAAGATAATTTCGACTTCTCCGATTCCACTCACTTGGCGCAACCTCTTTTGACGATAAGCCCTCCTTTCGCAAGCCGCAGCTTCGCGAGACTCGATTGCTGAGCTTGAAGGACTATAGACTTGATTTTAGGCGGCCAGGACCAGGGACGCTTACGATCCAGGCCGGGGGAAACAGGATTGATCCGCAGAGGGCCTCCGATGGGTTGACCGTGGAGGTATGGATTATGGGCCGTCTCGAATGAATGGACGGGAGTTAGCGGCGTAGCCTCCATCACAAAGGGAAGCGTTCGCATGTATTGATGGATCGTCCCTATAAGTTTCTGAAAGCAAAAGACAAAGTATCGGTTGACAGGAGACGCTCGGCGTAACCGCTGCGGTTCGTAAACAGGTCCCGGCGCTTCTGAACCTCAACGAAGGCCACGTCTTATATCGAGGGCAATAACGCAAAAGCTGATCGGCACGATAACGACCCGCATCCAATTCCCGGTACACGGCGCCTTGCCGCAGCCGGTACAAGACCGCAAATGCGTCCTGGACGCCTTTGAGCGACCGTTCCAGCAACTCTTGGTCGGTGTCGATCATCGAATACTTAACGGTTTATCTACATTCGCGGGCGCCTACGCTTTGGTTCCACGAATTGCGGTTACTACACCGCCGATTGCTACACTAAGAGAAACATACTTCATGACCTACGACGTCATTGTCATCGGGAGCGGTCCCGGTGGATATTCGGCGGCCGTCCGAGCGGGACAGTACGGCCTCAAAACCGCCATCATCGAAAAAGACCCCAGGCTGGGTGGAACCTGCCTCCTGGTAGGCTGCATTCCCACCAAGGCTTTCCTCCACACCGCCGATGTCCTGGAACGCTTCCAGCATCCGGAAGAAGACGGCCTGCATTGCGACAACCCGCGCCTCGATTTCCCTCTGGTCCTCGACCGTAAGAATAAGATCGTCGCCAAGCACTCCAAGGGCGTCGAGTACCTGATGAAGAAGAACAAGGTGGATTGGATCAAGGGCTATGGCCGACTCGCGGGCCAGGGCCGTGTCGAAGTCACCGGCAACGGACCCACCCAGATCGTGGAAACCCGAGCCGTCGTGCTGGCCACCGGCTCGGAAGCGCGCATGCTCCCCGGTCTTCAGCCCGATGCCCAGCGCATTTTGACCAACGTTGAGATCCTGGACCTGAACTACGTCCCCAAAACGCTGGCGATTTTAGGCGCGGGCGCGGTGGGAGTGGAATTCGCCTCCTGCTTCCAGCGCTTCGGCAGCAAGGTATCCGTGTTTGAGATGCTCCCGCGCATCGTTCCCGTCGAGGACGAAGAAGTCTCGAAAGAACTGGCCCGCTGCCTCAAGAAATCCGGCATTCGCATCGAAACCGGTGCGCGAGTCGACACCACCACTATCCAGAAAACCGATCAAGGCGTACGCTTCAACGTCACTTTGGACAATGGCAAAATCGAAGCAGTGGAAGCCGACGCCCTCTTAGTCGCCATCGGCCGCAAGCCCTGCACGGACAACATCGGCCTCCAGGGCACCCGGGTGGAACTCGACCGCGGCTTCATCAAGGTCGACGAAATGCAGCGCACCGGCGAGCCCGGCGTCTACGCCATCGGCGATATCGTCCTCGGAACGCCGCAGTTGGCGCACGTCGCCACGGCCGAAGGCATGATCGCCATCGCGCACATTGCGGGCAAACCCGCGACCCCCATCAATCGCAATCGCATCCCCGCGTCAACCTATACCGAGCCCGGGATCGGCAGCGTCGGCATGACCGAAGCCCAAGCCCGAGCCAAGGGTCACAAGGTGAAGATCGGCAAATTTCCGTTCCTGGCCAACAGCAAAGCCTCGATCCTGGGCCGCCACGACGGTTTTGTCAAGGTAGTCGCCGACGAAGGCTATGGCGAAATCTTGGGAGTCCACATCATCGGCCCCGAAGCTTTCGAGCTGATCGGCGAATGCGTCCTGGCCATGGAAGCCGAGGCGACTGTCGAAACCGTGATGCACACCATCCACGCGCACCCGACCATATATGAAGCCGTCGGCGAAGCCTTCAACGCCGTCTACGGATTGGCCATCAATGTCTGAAGTTGCGGCGCCAGTCGCAAACGCCGGCGGTCCGGAGTCCTCACACCATTCCGAACCGCTGCAGGATTCCGCATCCCCCAAGCCGAACCGCGACTGTGCAGGAGCGGTTGTAAAATCCCGCCCCTATCTCCAACAGCGCGATTCCAGCGAACGCTGCAAACGCGGCAGAATCTCCGACCAACTCCTCTTCGTCGAGCACCCACCCGCACCCGCCCGCCAAAAGTCCACAACGGCTAAACCCCTGCCCCACCAAGCTAGCAAGCGGCTGATGTTGCGTGGTGGGACAGGCGGTTCCGCCTGTCGTTCCGGAAGCGCGGGCCTTCTGCCACAGACTGCAAGCTTCCACTGGAGCGTAAGCGATGCAGTCTAGCCTAAGCCGCCAGTGTACCGGGGCAGATGCCACAGGTGCCGGACCGGTTGCAACAGAAAGACCGGGCATCCCAGAAAGGCTGCCTGTCCCAGACGCAGGGGGTGCAAAATTCCCCCTCCAAATCCGTGACCTTGGCCGAGTCCGCTACGCCGAAGCCTTCGCCCTCCAGCGCGACTTCGTCGATCGCCGCAAACGCGGCCAAATCCCCGACCAGCTCCTCTTCGTCGAGCACCCTCCCGTAGTCACCATGGGCCGCAACGCCCACGAAGAGAACCTCCTCGCCGACCCCGATTTGCTCGATCGCGCCGGCATCGAACTGCACCGTACCGACCGCGGAGGCGACGTCACCTACCACGGCCCCGGACAGATTGTTGGTTACCCCATTCTCGATTTGCGAGAATGGAAGCGCGACGTGACCGCCTACCTCCGCAGCCTTGAAGAAGTGCTGATCGGAGCGTTGTCCCAGTTCGATATCCAGGCCCGACGCCTGGAAGGCGCCACGGGAGCATGGGTTTCCGCGCCGGGCGGCTTGGCGAAAATTGCAGCCATCGGCGTGCATATCAGCCGCTGGGTGACCTCGCATGGATTCGCCCTGAACGTGGATACGGATTTGACCTATTTCCGCTACATCGTGCCTTGCGGTCTGACCCAGCCGGTGACCTCGATGAAAGCGCTGGGCTGCGGCGCGAAGCGGGCCGAAGTGATGGACGCGCTGGCGCAAAATTTCGCGAGCGTTTTCGCCCGGGAAATTATCTTTGAACGCGAAATAATGATGGAGAAAATCGGATCATGATCGACGTAGTAATGCCCCAGATGGGCGAAAGCATTGTCGAAGGAACTTTGACCAAGTGGCTGAAGAAGGCAGGCGAGCACGTCGAGCGCGACGAACCGCTCTTCGAGATTTCGACCGACAAGGTTGACACCGAAATCCCGTCGCCCTCCGCCGGCACCCTCGCCGAGGTTCTCGTTGAAGAAGGCAAAACCGTTGCGATCAACGCGATCGTAGGCCGTATCCAGGACGGAGCGTCCGCGCCTGCCCCAGCACCCGCGGCTGCTCCAGCGCCCGCACCAACTCCGGCGCCGGCTCCGGCTCCAGCACCCGCGCCCCCGCCGCCTCCTCCCGCGGCGGCCACTCCCGCGCCGCCTCCCGACACCGCCTCCGCCGTCGACACTGAAATCGACGCCGCCCGTTCCGCGCCCCCAGAGGACGCAGGCCCATTGTCCCCCTTGGTCCGCAAAATGGCCCGCGAAAACAATATCGACTTGAGCAAGATTCGCGGCTCCGGCGCGGGCGGACGCATCACCCGGCACGACCTCGATGCATATATGACCGCGCAGTCTGCGCCGCCTCCGCCCCCTCCTGCGCCAGCCCCCGCTCCTCCACCGCCGCCGCCGGCCCCCGCTCCAGCACCGCCTCCGCCCCCTCCGCAAGCCGCGCCCGCACCGCCGCCTCCGCAAGCCGTCGCTACCGTGCAGGCTCCCGTTAATGTTCCGCAGCCGCCGCCCCCGCCTCGCGAGCCCTCTCGCGAACCCGCGCCTATGGCCGGAGCAGCCGCCGCCTATCGCGTCGAGCCCATGAGCATGATGCGCCAGAAGATCGCCGAGCACATGGTCTTCAGCAAGCGCACCTCCGCCCACGTCACCACCGTGCACAAAGCCGACATGACCAAGGTCGCGAAACTCCGCGACAAGGTGAAGGGAACGTTCCAGGCCCAATACGGCTTCAGCCTGACCTACCTGCCGTTCGTCATGCGAGCCGCCACCGCGGCCCTGCGCCAGTTCCCCATCGTCAACGCATCCATCGATGGAACCAACATCATCTATCACCGCGACATCAATCTCGGCATGGCCGTGGCGCTCGAAAACGGCCTGATCGTCCCGGTAATCCGTAACGCCGACGAGAAGAACATCGTAGGCTTGCAGCGCAACATCGTCGATCTAGCCGCCCGAGCCCGTTCGCGCCAGCTCCGCCCCGATGAAGTGCAGGGAGGAACATTCTCCATCACCAACTTCGGCAGCTTCGGCAGCATCTTCGCGACACCCGTCATCAACCAGCCGCAAGTAGCGATCCTGGGAGTCGGCAGCGTAGTGAAGGAGCCCGTAGTAGTAGACGACGCCATCGCCATCCGCTCGACCTGCTATCTAGCCCTGACCTTCGACCACCGCCTGATCGACGGAGCCCTAGCCGACCAGTTCACCGCCAAAGTGAAATCAATCCTCGAAGGCTGGACCGAAGAGGTTCTTTAACGAGCGTCGCGCTCGAATTGCCTGACGATAGCGGGCATAAGACCCGCTAGCTCGGGAGGGAGCCGCACCGACAGAAGTAGCAGATCGGGTGCCTGCGGCATTTCTCCAATGAGCATCGCTACTCCCTCAATCGGGCTGCCGTTTTTCTTGAGCGCGGAATGCGTCCCCAACCCGTTTGTTTGAGCCGGGGTCTTGTACTCAACCGCCGTCTTGCTCTTGTAAGTCAGCACATCGTCCGGAAATGGACCGAACGTGAGTACCGGCAAACTGAGTCCTTCCACCGCTCGAATCGCGATACCTCTATAGTCCGGAAACACCCGCGCCATTATGTCGGCGGCCTCATATAGCCCTGAGGTGTCACCTGGAAGGTACACCACCTCGATCGCCGATCCGGTAAACCCGTTATGCAGAGGCGCAAACATATGGTCCGTGTCAATTGGTTCGGGACTCAACAACAGGTTGGAGCCGCTAGAACCATAGACTCCAAAGCAATACCAACCACGCGGTGCAAGCACACCGGGCCCGATACTAGATTTGTAATAAGCCAGACCCTGGGCATCCTTTGGATCCACCGGCACAGCCACGCTCGTACCCTGCGGCACTTCCCTCGGCCCAACCTGGCCGTCAGATTTGCATCCGATAAATGGAACGGAGACCGAAGCCCGTTGTGGGCTCGCCGCCTTATCTTGCGCGAAGAGCAAAGGTTGCGCGCACAAGACGCCGCACACGAAGATCTGCAATGGACCGCGTCCCAAGACCGAAGTTTACTACAGCCCGCCCGAGCCGATCACCGCACCCAAGAAAATTTTCTTCGCCAACTCCCTCAATGACTTCGCGCAGAATTTCCGTCCGCTCCGAACTTTCTCCCGCTATCCTCCAATCGTAAGTACATTGCTCGGCCGAGCAGATCGTTGTACTGGTGATTCCGCGCCCGCGCTCCACGTGGGCTTGCCGCTTCCGTCGAACCGGAGGGAGCGGGACAGGAGAAGGATTCGAATCCTTTGAGAGTGTGAGGAGATTGAGGTTAGCTGGCTCCGTCGGACAGCGCTGTTCTTTTTCGAGAGGCAGTGCTGCCCTCCAA
>DASXEY010000067.1:0-74452 GCA_036489835.1 Bryobacteraceae bacterium
AGCCATTCACGCAGGCTCGGCGGCAACAGCAGCTCTTGTTCCGGCAGGTAGGTGCGGTAGCCCTTTGGCATGAAACATTATGTACCGTTTCTGTTCCGTTTGAACCCGTGAAGTTCAGGAATACTCGGACAGGCTCCTAGATGTTCTCCATGGCTCCCTCGTTCATGCAATCGGTCTTGCCGTTGAAAATACCGGCAGTATTGGCCGCGGATTCGCTGGCGCGTCGCGTTGCGTGGTGAGGACGCCGTTTTCGAGACGCAGGCATCCGGGATGCGCGATCATGATGTGGCCGTCGCGGGCTGAAAGCGAATCGAAATAGCTGTTGGTGATGGCGATCAGGTCCTCGCGCGAAACGCGCTCAGCTCTAGGCACCACGCGCTCCGCGGGCGGATGCGCCGTCAGATACTCAGGAGCCCAGAAAGCGCTGTTGGCCTGCGCGCCGGCTCCCACCCCGATGCCGGGGTCGCCTTTTCGCGCGAGATACCATTCGGCCTCGGCCACCTTACGGTCGGCGACCTTCAGTCGTAACGTCACTACGGCAGCGTTGCCGGAGGTCTCTTCGAGCGTGCCGAAATAAGCCGCGCTCTGCGTAACCGGCTCGAAGTAGCGCTGTTGGACCTTGCCGAGTGCCTTGGCCGTCTGTCAGATGCCCTGGCCCGGCCGCCGAACCATCGCGTTCTCAGTCTGCCGATATCCAGGTGTTAATGGCCGACGGATGGGTTGCGCTGGATGACGGCATTCAGATACTGGTCGAGAACGCCTTTGAGGCAGGTCCGATCGCAATCGGCAGCGAAGGCGGCCGGAACTGAAACGGCGGCCCCAATGGCAAGGAGGAATGAACATCGCATACGGAGCATTTTACTTGAACTCGATGCACTCCCCTTTTTTGAGGACTCCGCGCACCTTGAAATCTAACCGTACCCTGTGTGCCTTGGTCCGCTGCCCTATATCCTCCACCTTCCAACCCACACACTACACTTGGATTTCAAGGTCCCACTTTCATCCAGTTGTAGAGGTCCAGGAGCGTGATTGTGTCGGGCTTATTGGTTTTCGGGGCACCCGCCGCCAACTTCACGATTCGCAATAGGGAGAGCTGGGTTATATAGTTCCGGGCTGTCGGCGCCGTGACACCACATAGCCGCTCCGCTTCGCCAGTATTCACACTGCCACGCCTGAGTGCGCGCACCAGGGGTCGGAGATGCCCGGGAATAGAGGATATCGCAACGTCCGCAATGATCGAGAGATCCGACGCATCCACGTAGTCTCGATCGCAGATGACGGCATGACCACGCGCCAAGTCTTGGAAGTATGTCACAACTTTCCACGGTCCTTCAGGTCGCATGGCCGCTACGGGAGTCCAGTTCGAGCCATTCTTCTCCGATACGATTTCCGCCCGCGCAGCCACCAGAAATTGCGCCCATCGGGCGATTTCACGTTGTTGAGGCTCCGTAAGCCGGATCGACGACGGCGGCACTGAACCGACCGGACGCGCTCTGAAAAACTCCGATAAAAAGAGCTCTACCGCACATTGACAGTCGACCTCGGCAGAACTTGCCTGTTCTGCTAGCGCGTACCCCACCAGTTCGTCCTCGGTCGGAGGATTCGCCGGGACTTCGTAAAACAGCAGGCGGGTTCCAAGTTGAGACATCATGTGGTGGACCTTCATCGGAAGGGGCGTCGTAGCTCCGATCCAGTTGAATACGATGTTTCTCTGATATCCGCGCTGGCCGTGCATTCCTGTGTCGGATGTGAACCCCTTGCCATCAAGGACCGAAATCAGCATTGAGAAATTGTCCTGCATCTCGTCTTCCCGGCCACGGAACAATGGTGCGAGTTCCTTCGTAATCAGCACTTTGTTTTCTAACTTTGGTAGAAGGTCGACATCGGCAAGCTGGTGCCTTTTCAGATTCGCGGCGTGGCTGACGAACGACTTGGGCGAGAACTTGTCGCTGCGGTAGATGAAATCCTCCACCCCGCTGTCCGTGGAAGGGAAGAACATCTGAACCACCGCGGTCTTTCCATAACCCGATGGCGTCTCCAGAATCAGGGATAGCGGCTTTGTCCTACCCTTAAGGGCCATCGAGCCGACCACAGCTAGACAGGCGTGTACCGAGCCGAGTAGCCCCGAATAGTACAGGTTCACGAGGGGATCCACTAAGTGAGTGACCGACGGAAACTCGGGTTCGCGGTTCAGCAGTGGGTTGCGCGCCTTGCTTCCAATATCAGAAAACATTTCGTCGGAGGCGGAGGATAGGTCGTTCTTCGAGAGCCCAATTTTAGCCATTGCGCCCCTCGTCCGATTCTGAGATTGCCGGATTACCGGACCTTGCGGGCCTTTCGGATTCCAAAGTTTGCCGCTTATGCAGAAGCCGGTTCTCGTGGGACAGAATCGGACCGCGTAGGTATGGACCCAATAACGGGTCCGCATGCGATAATGGTCTTGACAATTTCAATCCTTCGGCGCGTCACGGCTGGAACCGGGCGCGCCGTTTCCTTTTCAGGAACGGAGCGCACGCACGCCCCAAGCATGATGTACGCATATCCGAAACCGTACTCATGCCTGACTAAATCTAGATAGCCGCCTACGGGCGGCCCTCCTACTTCAGTACTGCTACCTCTTCAGGTTGATAAATATACAGCTATCGCAGGACGCGACAAGGGGCTGATCAAGAACGCGAACTTAAATCCAGTTTAGAATTGCCTTCTGCGCCTGTCAATGATAACGAGAGACGATCATTAGGCGATATTTTGGAGGTCTCTGACACCAGCGATCTTCTGCGAGTAATGCATTACCGGTCGGCTCACGAATTGCGATGGGACGAATCACGCCATGTAAGACCGTCGAAAGTCCGCGCCTTCGAATCGAAGCACTGGGGCGCGCGCCAGCACTGATCTGCATCGGTATACAACGGATGTCTGCTCGAAAGCGCCGCAATCGCATCCTTGGGGACGGCACGGCGTCTACGAATCTGTCTCGCAAGGTCGCTCTTCGAAGCCGCTAGATCTGGCCATGCCCATCGGGGCATACAGGCTCGGATTGGTGCACACCACACTCCCGAACAGGCGCTCGCGATGGCCATCACTCGGGTGCGGAGTTCGTGTTGCCGGTGCACTGCCGAATTTTCAAGTCGCTTGAGCGGCTGCTGCTCGCGTCCGGTTGAGTCAATGATCGGCGCTATTACGCGCTCCGCCTTGGGGGTTGACTCGCAGCCTATAAATCCTTGACCAACTCCTGCACGCGGACGTTCAGCGCATCGGCCACCAACTTCAAGGTCCGCAACGTCATACTCTGCTTCCCGCTTTCGAGTCGATAGAGGTGGGTGCGATTCAGCCCGGCCAATTCCGCTAACTGCTCCTGCGTGATCCCCTTCGCCTTGCGGATCTTCTTGATTCGATCTGCGACGACCCGCTGGATGTCTTGCAATCCATCAGGCTATGAAGTAGGCCGCTATAAAGCACCCTGCTTAAAAGCAACGTGTGGGATAAACTTGGTATGCTCTTGCCATGCGCTGGCTCTTTCTCCTTATGGTCGGGTTTTGTTGGCCCACCAACGCTGAGGGTGCGCACACGATCACCGGATGCGCAACCGATCAGGACGGGAAACCTGTCCCTGGCGTGCGAATCAAGATAGAGAGACAAGATCGGGACGGGGGCTACCAAGTCCAGACGGCTAAGAATGGCTGTTATCGTTACGGCGGCTTAGCGGAGGGAACCTACAGAGTCACAGCCGAGCCGCGCGGTACCCTGCTTAGTCCAGCGCCGCAAACAGTGGACCTAAACCACGACGGCAGGGTCGATTTCACGCTCGGCCCGGATGCCAATGGGCCACATGGGGCGCGAGTAGCCCAGAAAAGTCCACCCCAGCCAGCAGTAGCCTTCTTTCGCTACACCAAGGCTGAATCGTCCTGCTTCGCCGACAAGGGTGCCGCCGTAAACGCCGTCAACGCTCTCAAGGCGGGCGATAACGAAAAGGCAGATCGAATCCTGGGAACTCGATCTTTTTTGGTGGCCCGCAACACCCTACTTGGGATTACCGAGATCTTCGACGATGGAACAGCCTTCGACGTTGGCACGGTAGCAAGTGGGGCCTCTAAAGGGAGGTACTGTGTGATTCCCGCTGTGTTGCTGAGTCTGGTGGTGACTGAAGATGGTGGGGGTGCGGCCCAGAAAAACCCAAGTACCGATAGCCAGCAGGCTCAGATCGGCGGGGCGTCAAACGGTCTGCCTCAAGCTGGTATCACGAACCCCGTGGCGATCTACAGCCCGGAGCCGCAATACTCCGATGAGGCGCACCTGGCCAAGCTCCAGGGTTCCGTTCTGCTTTCGTTGGTCGTAGATGAAACCGGTAACGCCGTCCAGATCAAAGTGCTTCGGCCTCTGGGTCTGGGCCTCGATGAAAAAGCAGTCCAAGCGGTGTCTCAGTGGAAGTTCAAGCCGGGCACGAAGGACGGCACGGCAGTCCCTGTCCAAGCTCAAATTGAGGTCACCTTCCGCCTTCTCGACAACCCACTCGCTCAGGCTGGGAGCAGCGCCTTGCCTTCGTCGCCCTACGTCAGAAACGGATCGATTGGGAATGTGCCAGTAGAAACGCCGGTCAACAATTGGTCTCAGTTTAAATACATTCCTTTCGACGAGTGGCTGGGCAAACGCGTGATATTCCTGCCGAAGCCGGCCGGGCTTCGACAGTTCGGTTACCAATTTTTCCAAGGTGGAAGTGGGCAGTTCGGCCTCCCCACCTACGCGGAAGCAGCGGGCAAAATTGGCAGGATCGTGGCTGTCGAGGGTGGTCAGTTCCCGAAAGTCGTAATCGAGCTTGAAGGCCCCGGTCCTCGATACGTCGGCACAGTGTACTCCGGAACCCTGAGCGATATCGCTTTTCTTGACGAAATCGACCAGGCTAGGAAGGAGTTAACTGGCAAGACCCTCTGGACCCTAGGGTCCGAACTTGGGACCTACGATGAGACCTCAGGCTCATTCGGATCAGTGAAGGTGAAGAAGTTCTCTCCGTTGAAAGTGGTCGATGTTGTGGTCGGATGGTTCAGTGACAATCCGATACGTCTAATATTGCGTAGCGAAACGGGCGAAGAAGGCTACGTTGATGTGAGCATCAGCGGAACGAATAGCGGCAAGCAACTGGCCAGCCTCAGTCACATCGACAAGAGTTTCTCGCTCACTGACCCAAAGAACGGCCACCAGGACTGGCCCCAGGCGGTGTGGGATGCCATTCAGGAGGAAAAGGTGGCTCTTGGGATGACCAAGGATCAGGTCACTATGAGTTGGGGTAGGCCGAAGTCTATTGACCAAACGGTGACCGCAGGTGGCAAGTCGGAACAGTGGATCTATGGGAATGGTGCCTACGTGTACTTCACGGGCGGATTTGTCTCAGGCATCCAGAACGAAAAGTGAGGTTCACGCGGGATCGCGTGATCTCCGTTTCTCGACTTGGCGCCTGATTCCGTCAGCCGAAAACGGGATTGGACCGGAGATGCCTAGCCCACCGCACGGTGGCACCATCTCATTATGCTCTAGGACCCTAGCCGCGAGCCTCTTGTCGATCAGTTCGCGGATTAACTAGGACCTATTCTAGCGGCCTGGAAGGCAGGCCCCGTCCGGCGTCGCGCTTCTCTAATCGCCCTGCAACCACTCCACCATTTCCCCCGCAGATTTCACTTGCTTTCTCCGCCAACCATAGCGATGAATCGTCATGCGCGAAGCAAGCGCAACCCATAGAACCAAAAGGAATAGACCCAATGAAGAACGTAGAAGCTACCACCGCAGACACAACCGCCGCCGTTGCGGCACAGGGCGCGCACGTTGCGCCGGAGAAGGCCGCACCGAGGAAAGCCGCCAGCCGGAAGAAGGGCGCGACTGAGGGCCGGAAAACCGCCAAGGGCGCGAAGACGGGTAAGACAAAGGCCGCCTCGTCCAAGAAGGCCGCCAAGGCGGGCAAGAAAGCTGCCGCAAAGCCCACGCCCTCCAAGAAGGCCAGCATTCCACGCGCCGAGAGCAAGGGCGCTAAGATCCTGGCGCTGATCCGGCGGCCCAACGGCGCAACTCTCGCCGAGATCATGAAGGCGACTGACTGGCAGGCCCACAGCGTTAGGGGGTTCATATCTACAGCCGCGAAAAAGCACGGCATCACGATCGAGTCTGTGAAGAACGAAGCCGGGGATCGCGTGTACAAAACCGGCAAGTAATACCGCCCGCCTGCTTTCCTCGACTCAAGCCGCCGCCGGTCCAACGATCCGGCGGCGGTTCCTACTTCGGGGGGGTAGCTGGCGGGAAGGATTTCGCGCCAGGTATGTGGTTCGCGTCAAGAGCGTTCCGCTGAAGAATAGAAGGCCGCGAACACGCTGATCCGCATTCATTGTCAACTTTCAAAAATTACTGCCGACGCGACACTCGCAGTGCCGGTTCTTCCACCGCTACCCTTGCTCCGCTCGTCGGCGGGAAGGAGGAGGACAGTCGAGCGCTTTCATTCCTTGCTCACTCCACCGCGTTGGCTGTTGCAATTGCCAGCTCCCGGCGTAGTTTTCCGCTGAGGAGATACACCCGGTCGGGGACGCTCCAGACCAGAGTGATGCGCTTCACGCTGCCATCGTCCTCCAACTCCTGGAGCAGCGTTGCAGGTCCTGAATTTAACCTGATTTCCTCGATAGTGGCACGCTCTTTGATGTCCCGTGCGATAGGCGCCAGCCATGGCGGCGCCGTACCCGCTCGCTGGGCCAACCGCTGGGCCTCCTCCGTCCCCACTCCGAGCACACGCAGCACCAGTGCGGAAAAAGCCGCGAAGTCGAAACCCGGAGGCGCGGTCAGTGTCAGAGGCAGACTCTGCGCGAAGGCGATATCGGGCCATTCGCCGATCACGATTGCGCTGGTGTGCAGCGCCAACTGCGCGCCGTCCCATTGGGGCGGCACCGTCTGGTCCATGACACCCGACTTACGGAGCGCAAGTTCGAGGTCAGCTGCCTTGACCACCGTGCCCGCGGACAGGCTGAACGTAGTGGAGAGACGCGGACTACCCGAAAGCACTCCGGGGCGCGGCAAGCGTGGATCGTAGCGCACGCGCCAGCGAGCCTCGTCCACATCGCGCGCCGGTAGCGGAGGGATCGGAGTCCCACTGAGATGGACCTGCGGCGAAGGGACTCCCTCCGGCCACGGGTTCACACGGATGAACGCCACCTGCCGCACGGTGAGCAGTTGCCAGAGTTGCTGAGCCACAGCGCGCCCGGCTGGGAGCAGCAAAACGACGGCGATGACCATCGCCACAGCCGCAGCCCAAGCCGGCCAGCGCCACGACATTCCAAGTGGACGATCCGTCTCCACTCTTGCCTGAAAGCGCATGAGGGCCGCTGCCGGGTCGGGTCGCCATCCGGCTGGCGGGTCCAGATTCGCGGTCTGCTTCATCACCCATTGGCGAACCTCTTCCTGCTCAAGGTTCTTCATACCGATTCACATACTCCTTTCGAAAAGCCCTATCAGCGCGGGCAAGAAGAGTTCCTGTCGAACCCGGTCTGAGACGCAGGAGGGAGGCCATTTCGCCGATGCTGTACCCTTCACTGCGCAATACGAGCAACGCGGCCTGCTTGGGCTTGAGAGCAGCGAGTGCCTGTCTCACCCGGACCTGCCGCTCGATTTGATCGAGGATCGCCTCCGGACTTTGCATCGCTTGCGGCACCGGTGCCTGGGCTTCATAGTGTGAGCGCCTCTTGCGCTTTTTGAGATTGTCGAGTGCAAGACGCAGGCCCGTCCGGTACAACCACCCCGCCAGATTATGGTTCGACGCCGGTGGCTGGCGGTGCAGCTTCCAGAACGCTTCCGCGGCCAGCTCTTCCGCCGAGCCGGCATCGCCGGTCACACGATAAATGAGACGCGTCAACGCGGCGTAGTGGGCAGCAAAGAGTCCGCTGAAGTCGTCGGTGCTTTCGATTTTCCTGGTCACAACCGGAATGTCCGGGCTGGAGCGCACATCTTATTAACGACGCCCGAAGACGGAATTTGACAGCCCGCCGTGCATTTTCGATGGTAGCTTCAAGGTATTGCCAGCTTCCGCACAGGCCGTCGCACTTTGATCTCCCGCGAGGAAACGCTGATCGGGTCAGGAGGCAGCCTGCCTCCGCCATCCCGGTCAGGTACGAGATGATCACTGCGTCCTTCCGGGGTCCGCACACTTCGATCCGCGTGTGAAACCAGGCAGGGCTTTCAAAGCGGTACTCGCCCTCATATACATCCGCACCTGTTCTTCGATGAATCCTTAGAGTCCAGGGCGTGGGCTATCGGCTGGAAGATGACGAGTACGATTTACAGAACGGTGACGCCCATTTTTCTAGACGTGCGAATGTCGCCGAAGAATTCAGCGTCGCGGACGCGGCCTGAACAATTGAAACTGTGATGCTACTGGAGTCAGTACTCGAATTCGATTGTTGTTCTCGTCTGCGAAGTAGACTCGGCCGGATTGATCGACGGCGACACTCGCGGGGAAGCTGATTTCCGCGGTCAACGCTGGCCCTTCATCGCCGCTGAACCCGTTTACCCCGTTTCCCGCGATCGTGTAGATCAAGCCCGTTGAGGCGTCAACCCACCTTATGCGGTGATTGATCGTATCCGCGATGTAAAGATTCCCACTGAGGTCCAATGCCACTGACTGGGCATGGTTCAGGGTCGCATCCATGGCTGGCCCGCCGTCGCCGCTGAATCCGCCTTGGCAAACTAACACGTTAAAGGGAAGCGGTCCTGTTGTGCAGCCGCCCGACCCGGCTATGGTAGTCACTATATCCGTGGCCGCTGTCACCATCCGCACGCGGGAGTTCTCGTAGTCGGCAATGAAGAGGTTCCCGGTCCGGTCGATCGCCGAGGGCACGGGATCCCAGAATTGAGCATCGACGGCCGGTCCGTTGTCGCCACCGAAACTGGTCACAAACTGACCCGCAACCGTCTCGATGGTTCCGGTGCTGACATTAACTTTTCGAACCCGTGACCAGGAACTGGAAAAATAAAGATCGCCGGCAGCATCTACGGTCATCCCCGTCGGCCGTGAAACTCCGGCGCTGACAGACGGTCCTCCGTCCCCGCTATCCACGGCTGCGCCCGTGCCGGCGACCGTCGTAATAATTCTGGTCGATATGTCCACTCGGCGAATGCGATTGTTATCACCATCGGCAAAGTAGACGTTCCCGTCGCGGTCGAGCGCCATGCTGATGGCTTTTCCAATCATCGCGTTGGTCGCCTGACCCCCGTCGCCGCTGTATCCCAGGATTCCCGTACCGGCGAATATGGTAACGGCGCCTTCTCTCACCCAGATTTTGTGGATGTAGCCGCTCCAGTCCGCGACGTAAACATCGCCTGCCGGGTCCACGGCAACGCTCGTCGGATTAATGAAATACCCACCCGCAACGCCGTTTCCGGCAATTGTCGCGATCCTGTACTGTTGTGCAAACACTGGCGCACAGGCGAGCAGCAGAATTGTCCGAAGATGGCTCACATATGGATTGTGACGCATTCGGAGTCCCGCGATGTGGTGGATCGCCGGCGTGTTCGCTCGGCGCAGGCCTCAACCGAGTGAGGCGTTAGGCTGACGCAATGCACGATCGATCTGACCGATCACCGAACAGTGTCACCCAACGACTACCGATAGCGATTGACCACAGCTCTTTGCACTCACGGCCGATCTGGGCGCAATGGGGATTTCACAACAACAATCCGGATGGCGCGTTCACCTCCTCGGTTTGCGTTATACGACTCGATGGACAACCCGCTGTCCTTCTGATCGTGCGGTGAAGCCTTTGCCAGCTTTCCGCTTGCCTGCTTTTATCCTGGTGGCTCGATGCGCGTGATTAAGTTCGTTCACACTCTGCCGCTAATCTCAACGTTCGTTACCGCGTTTCATGTGCCTTCTTGTGTCTGAGGGGCTGCCGCGCGGAGGCGCACTGTGAAATGAAAAGTGCTGCCCTGCCCTGGAACGCTGTCTACCCAAATCCGCCCGCTCATCATCCCAATCAATCTGGCGGAAATGGCGAGGCCGAGACCGGTTCCGCCGAACTTGCGCGTAATCGAGCCGTCGGCCTGAGTAAAGGGATTAAAGATGAGGAGCTGCTTTTCCGGGGGAACGCCGATGCCGGTGTCCTTAACATCTACGCACAACAGGAGGTCGGCGCCGCCTTCAAATTCGGCACGGGCGGAGACATCAATCCCGCCGTGCTGAGTGAACTTCACAGCATTCCCAATCAAATTGACGATAACCTGGCGGATCCGGACGGAATCTCCCCACAGAGCCTGCGGCAACTCGCCTGAAACGCCGCACCGCAGGTGCAAGCTCTTCTGATTGGCCCCCGGCAGCATCAGCTTGGTAATCTCGTCGAGCATCTCTCTGAGATCGAATTCCGACGGACAGAGATCTAGCTTGCCGGCCTCGATCTTCGAAAAATCGAGAATGTCGTTGATGATCCTGAGCAAGGAATTGGCGGATTCCTTTACGGTGCACAGATATTCTCGCTGTTCGGCAGTCAACTCCGTATCGAGAAGAACATCGCTCATTCCCATGATTCCGTTCATGGGGGTGCGGATCTCATGGCTCATGTTGGCGAGAAATTCGCTTTTCAAGCGGCTGGCGAGTTCCGCAGATTCCTTGGCGCGGCGCAAGGAATCCTCGATTTTCTTGCGCTCGGTAATGTCATGCATGACGGCGCACAAGGACATGGTTTGCGCGTCATCGGGCGTTTCCACCATGAAGGCATTGAGGAGAACGTCGATGACTTCGCCGGTCTTGAAGTTGCGGACCTGCGTTTCACCACGCCAATGGCCCTCACGCACGGCTGCCGGCATGACTTCAGATTGGAGTTTCTCCCATGCTTCGGCGGGATGAAACGCGGAAATGTGCAGACCGAGCGCAGCGACCGGATCGTCCAAACCGACGAGGTTGCTGCCGCCCCCGTTCAGGTAGGTGATGTGTCCATCCGGTGAGGCTATTCCGATGAAGTCGCGGCTGGAACCCACAAGTAGAGCCAGCATGTGTCGTTCCCGTTCGGAGCGCTTCCTAGCGGTGATGTCCCGCATGATAGTGGCTTGGCCCAGAGCCTGACCGGTCTCAGAGTGGCGGACGAGAAAAGTGTTCGCAAGCACGTCGAGGACGTCCTCCGCGCCCGATTTCAACTGCATCTCCCCCTTCCAGGAGCCGTTCTTAGCGACTGCCGGCACCACCTCCTGTTCCAGAAGCTGGTAGGAAACAGGAGTGAGGAACTCCTGAATGCCCCTGCCGACCGCCTGACTCGGGTCCGCGAGGCCGCACAGCTTCGCTCCACCTTTGTTGACGAAGGCGACCTTCAAATCAGCCGTCGCCAAGCCGATCAGATCCTCGCTGCTATCGACAAGGGATGTGAGTTTCCACAGTTCCTGCCGGAGCCCGTTGGAAACGCTGCGATCGACGGCTGTCACCACTGCCCCGGCCGTTCCACTCGGCCGGGTCATCGGCCGGACTGAGCATTCCACGGGAACCCATGTACCGTCCGGACGCCAAAAAAGCTCGTCTGTGGATTCGATAGCCTTGCCCTCGCAGCAGGCACGCTCAATGCGAAATTCGTCAATCGTGGGAGCGTTACCGGCCGGCCGGAACCCATGGGCAAGGAGGTGGATATTCTTTCCCACCAACTGGTCCGCGCGATCGCATCCGAGAAGACCAGCGCCCGCTTCGTTGGCGAACGTGCAGTTGCCTGCCCGATCGACTAAGTAGACGCCGACCGCGATTGAGTCGAGCAACCCGGACGAGGGCATGACTTCGCCGTGACGGCCTGGAACCAAAGCAGCGAGGAGATGGCGGATTCCGCCGTTGCCGCTCTGGGGCGTCAGGGTTTGGTGGGGATCGGCAGTTCGGAGGTTCACGCCAGGTCTAAAGCACCCACGATTCCAATCAGGGTCCTTCAACCTTCACTGATTTAGAGTCCGGGGCCGAGGTTTGTTGAGGGAAACCGCGCAGGGCTGCGCTGGAACTGAACGCAACAAAGTACTATAAATCGCGCAGCTGCGGGGTCGAGAGGGAGCGAGCGGTGCGGGTACTTCATGAGCTGCGCCGACTATTATTGATTCCAGCGAGCCGGGTCTTCGAGCCTTCTGATCCAGCGGATGCTGAGCCACTTTGGACGAATCGGCCTGGAAGACTTCGGCCTGCCAGACGCGCGAACGTCTCAAACTTGATCGGTAGGATCTATGAATCCGTGTGAACTGGGCTACACGCCCATCAACAATCATCCCGTGCATAGGAAGCCGGCCCTACCCTGCTGCTTTGCCCCCTGAACGTCGGCGCTGGCGCAAAGCGATGGCTGAGTGAAAGGAACGGTGTTTCACGGGATGTATTCGGGCGAAACTTCCCAGAATCCGACTTGGGGGGCCTTTGGTGGTGCGAAGGGGATTTCGCGACAGGAATCATGCGGGTGGCATCCTCCGAGTGGCCAAACAGTATGGACGACGCCCAACAGACCGCATCCACGAATAGGGCGTTACACGGCTAACTGCGTCGCCAAGCTTTCTACGACGTAGTTTCGGGATGCACCAGACCAAAAGCCTTGACCCACAGCTACACGCGTAGTATAGTAGCCACATCCGTAGGAGGAGTGATGCCTGTTCCTCGACTGTCGAAGCTCGAATTGCAAGTGATGGAGATTCTCTGGAGCCGCGGCGAGCTGTGCGTGCGCGACATTCTGGAAGCGATGCCTCCCAAAAAACGGCCGGCGTATACGACCATTCAGACGATCGTGCACAGGCTGGAGGTGAAGCAGGCAATCCGGCGCTCCAGGAAGATAGGGAACATACATCTGTTCGAACCAGTCGTCGCGCGCCACGCGGCGCTGCATCGGCTCATCGACGACTTCTTGAGTCTGATCGGCGGCCGCACGCACCCTGTAATGACCCACCTAATCGAGTCGGGTCGAATGACGCTGGACGATTTCAAGGAAGCTGAAAAAGCATTCAAGAAGCTGGCGAAGGAGAAAGAGTCATGAACCCCCTGGCCGTCGGGAATCATCTCTGGCAATCGACAGTATTCGCCGCGGTTGCATGGTTGCTGGTTCAGATCCTTCGGCGGAACAGCGCTCGCGTCCGGTATTCGATTTGGATGCTGGCCTCTCTCAAATTCCTACTTCCGTTCTCCCTTCTGATCGCACTCGGAAGTAACCTCTCTTGGCCTGCCAAGCGGCACGTCGCGGCCATGAACGTCCCCGTGATCGAATTCATGGGGTCATTTGGTCCGGGTCTGTTTCAACGAGAACCGTTGGGGACGGCGGCTGAAACGAGTGTGCCGAGACCCGCTTCGAGTCAACCACTCGCCGGAGTGGAGCTGGCGATTTGGCTCGTGGGAGTCGCTGCCGTCGCAGCCTCTTGGCTGCTGCGAGTGCGGCGCGTCCGGAGAATCCTAAGCACGGCTCGACAGCTGGAGAACGGCCGGGAGATCGAATCGTTGGAGCGGACAAAGAGTCTGCGCGGATTTACGCGAAACGTCCGGTGTGCCACGACAGAGTCGGTAATCGAGCCGGGGATACAAGGGGTTTTTCGCCCGATCCTGGTGCTGCCCTCAGGAGTTTCGGAGAGGCTTGAGACAGGTCAATTGGATGCCATTATCGATCACGAGTTATCTCACATCCAGCGGCACGACAACCTGTCCGCACTCCTTCATATGGCAGTCGAGGCGATTTTCTGGTTTCACCCACTGGTCTGGTGGATAGGCGCAAGGCTCGTTGATGAGCGCGAGCGGGCTTGCGATGAAGAGGTGCTTCGAAACGGCAGCGACCCGAAAGTCTACGCCAGCGCGATTCTGAAGGTCTGCGAGTTTTACATCGCTTCGCCTGTGGAGTGTGTGGCCGGAGTGAGCGGAGGAAATCTCAAGAGACGAATTGAGGAGATCATGAAAGGTTGCGCGGTACAGAGGTTGAACAGGAGGAAGAAGCTGCTGCTTACGGCTGCCGGGATGTTAGCGGTGGCGCTGCCAATGGTAGTTGGGATTCTGAATGCGCCCTTCCTCGGGGCTCAGTCGCAGCCTGTGTCGGCGCCAACTGATCGAGGGGATGCGGCAGCTCCGATCAAGTCATCCGCGGGGACGCGGATTCTTGCCCAGCAGAGCGGGGATCCTCAACCCGCTCGAAATGCCGCTTCCCAACCGGCTGCGCCCAAATGGGAGGTGGTCTCAATCAGGCCCGCTACGGATTGCTCGCCTCCCGCCGGGGAAGCGGCGGGTAAAGGCGGGGGCGGCGCTAACCCCGGGATTTCCCGCTTGAACCCGTCCCCAGGAAGGCTGAACGTGTGCACGACACTGGCAAACCTTATCCAGGGAGCGTATGTCGCCTTGAGAACCGGCGAGGCCAATCCGCATCCCCTATCGGCCTCGATCGAAGGAGGGCCCTCGTGGGTCAAGTCGGCACTCTACCAGATTACTGCGAAGGCCGAAGAGACTCCGAGCTTGGGGATGATGCGGGGGCCGATGATGCAAGCGCTTCTCGAAGACCGTTTCAAGCTCAAGATCCACCGCGAGACTAGGGAAGTTCCCGTTTATGCGCTGACCGTTGCGAAGGGAGGCCCCAAGTTGGAGCGGTTTAAAGAAGGGCCCTGCGTTCCAACCCGGCGCGAGGATGGCTCCGTGGTCCGTCGCGTACCCTTAGAAACGGGGCAGAGGTTTTGCAAAGATCCCGTGCCTGAACGAAACGGATCGAGCGTGACGCTGCATGCGGAGGCGATGAGTCTTTACGAGTTTGCTTTAGTATGGCTCGGGCTGGATCGCCCGGTCCTCGACGAGACCGGCATTGCAGGTCTTTTTGACATACGTCTGGAATTTGCTCCGGACGAGACCACACCTCAATTGCTTCCCAAGGCCGGGCCTTCGGATGAGCCTGCTGGAGGGCCGTCAGTCTTCACTGCGATCCAGGAGCAGCTCGGGTTGAAGCTGGAGCCCACGAAGGCGTTGAACCATGGCGCGCCGTTCGAGGGCCCCGGAGATGTACTCATCATTGACCACGTTGAACGGCCCTCGGAGAACTAACGAGTGCCTTCTCGCAATGGATTCATTCGAGGCGGGCGCACGGCAGGTGGAAGCCTACGATCCACCGGGATGTATCGCTTACGCGGCGTTATTGTCCACAACAGCCCATTGCGCCAACAGCGCCCTCTTCTCTTGATGCGAAGGGGATTTCGCAACAGCTATCGAATTTCTAAATACTACGCCGTTAGGGAGCATCTTTGTGCTGTGCGGTAACGAGAATACTTCGTAGTTCCTTGCGTGAGAGGATATTGACGATGGCTGCGTTGGTTGTCGTTGATCTCGGCGGAACCCTGCTACGCGGAGCAACGGTCTGTGAGGTGTTGGCAGCCCGGCTCGGGCGGGTCGAGGAGATGAAACGATTCGAATCTCTAACGGGGCAAGCTGAGACAGCGGCGGCACGAAGCGAAATGGCGCGTTGGTACACCGAAATATCGCGCGAGAGCTTGATCGAATGTCTGAGCGGTGCGCAGTGGGCGCCGGGAGCGATTCAGGGTGTGTACCGTCTCCGGGAGGCGGGGGTCTACGTGGGAATTGCCTCGATCACATGGGGATTCGCTGTTGACTGGTTTGCTGCCCAGCTCGGCGTCGAGCACGTCCTTGCCACCGAACTGGGAGAAAACGGACACATTGAGCACGCTTGGCCTGAGGACAAGCCAGCTTGGATGGAAAGATTAGCATTGCGACTTCAAGTGCAGAGCGAGAACGTCGCCGCGGTTGGCGATTCGTTCGGAGACGTGGCCATGCTACAGGCCGCATCGCTGCCTTTCTACGTGGGATCACATCCACCGCCCGGAACAAGATTCCTTCACCGGCCGGCTGCCAACGTTCTGACTTTGGCTCAGGAATGTGGGGCGCGATGTAGCGGCCAATCGCTCCGAGACGCTCGCCGGAGATAACTCACGATCAGTCGCGAAGCGTTTACCGATACTGGCGGGAACAGCCCTTCGCGCCAGCGCTTGCGTTTCGTGGCCGGAAGGGGATTTATCGACAGGAATGGCGATTCGCATGGCCAAGCCGCCGTCTCGGCCATTCTCCGAGTGGTGGACGATCCGACCGCAACAGGCGCCGGCAATCGCGTTGTGCGTCGGAGTGATCGCCAGTGCTACCGACGGTAACTCGACTCCAGAGCGTTTTGAAGAACCTGACCGATACAGATGCTTCGATGACAGAATCAGTGCTCACCTAATGGATCGAGTAAACAATCGTCTATCAGAAGGCGAGTCTCAACACGAGACCAATGGTGCGAAACGGCAGGGACCTTGAAGGGACTCTGCGCCTCTGCCGGCGCGGGCGGGAAATCGGCATACAATTATGAAGAACCCAGGAGGCACACTTATATGAGAAGAGAAAAATCAAGATTCACCATCACGTTCTGCTCGATCACTCTCGCTGGCGTGGCCTTCGCGGCAAGTGCCAGTGCGGCAGATGCCGGGGCGGGATGCACCCGTGAGACGCTCACAAAGCTGGCCGACACGTATGTCAAGGCGCAAACGGATGGGAAGTCCTCCATGGTGCCCCTCGCGAAGGGCGCGTACTACGGCGAGAATGACGTGGCGATGGACATTGCCAAGGGCGTGCTGGGCGGACCCCTGAAGATCGACTTCACCCGCAGCTTCTACGACACGACGCAATGCGCCACCCTCACGGAAGTGGTGGCGGCCACCGACCCGCACCCGTACGTGCTCCTCATGCGCATGCAGGCGAGCGAGGCCGGCAAGGTGTCGAAGATGGAAGCCGTGGTGACGGACCAGGGTGACTGGCTGTTCGGCGCGGACAAGTACCTTGGCTTCTCGAAGGCCGAGAACTGGGGCGAGATTCCCAAGGAGAAGCGCGATTCGCGCGCCGCCATCCAGGCAGCGGCCGACGCGTACCTGGACAATTGGGGGAACCCGGATATCCAGGTGCCGCATGGCACGCCCTGCGCCAGGCTCGAGGGCAGCGCGTACACGGGCACCCGGGACCCGGCGGCCCAAGCGTGCACCATGGGGAAGTTCCCGCAGCCGCTCAACGTGACCAACCGCCGCTACGTCATCGACGAGACCGTCGGTACCGTTGTCATCTTCCACAACTTCCCCTTCCTGGATGCCGGTCTGCCGAGGGATCCGGGGACTCCGAGCGGCCAGATGTTTCGGGTTGAGGGTGGAAAAAATCGCTACATTCACGAGCTGACGGTTTGCACGACGCCTGGCTGTGGGAGAGGGGCGCGCGGCGGGCCCGGCGGAGCGGGACGGGGCGGACCCGGCGGACCGGGGCGACAGGGCGGACCGGGAGCGCCAGCGGGACAAGCTGGACCGGGAGCGCCGGGAGCAGCTCCGGCCGCGAAGTGATGACACAGGGGCGCATGGTCTGTTCGCAGCCCCTTCCGTCGTAGGACGAACCTTAAATCAAACTGACCCGCCACCCATTGGTGTGGTCAGTTGACAGCATCTCTCTAAACCGGCGGCCCCTTCGGCCGCCCGCGGTGGCGCTCAACTCTCTCCAGACCCTTGCGCCTCAAGCGGGATTACGCGCCACTCGGAGAGAGGTCTCGGTCGGGCCGCGTGCCGATTCCTGGTGGGAACAGCCCTTCCCACAAGCAATCCAGGATCGTGGCCCGCCAACGGGATTCGAGTACACTTCGCCAATCGCTGGTTGGGTCAATTGGACAGCGATCACTTCCAACCGGGCCAGTACTGTCGTGTGGTGTAACGTTATGAATATGCCCAACGACATAAAGATTCAACTCCGTCAAGTTTCGGCGTCGGCCTCAGAAGCCACGATAGGCCGGCACCGAGTGCTAATCGACAGGCCCGGCGCGAAGGGCGGCGCCGACGCGGGACCGATGGGCGGAGAGCTCTTCCTTGCTGCGGTGGGGGGGTGCTTCATGAGCAATCTGCTGGCTGCGATCCGGGCGCGGGAAGTTGAGATTTCCGATGTGCGCGTGGAGGTGGTGGGCTTCCTCACCGATTCACCCGCCCGGTTTGAGGGAGTGGAGTTGCAGGTTGCTGCTGAAAGTCGCGATCGCGAGCTACTCGAACAGTTGGTCGAGATCGCAGACCGTGGTTGCATCATGATGAACACCCTTCGAGGCGCACTTGACGTGAGGGTGCGAATCGGCGCGGCCGTCTAACCCAGTCGTCTAACGGCCAGCCTCAGCGGATGTGTTGCTTGCAAGAATCAGGCTGCCTGAAACGTGAACGCCTCAGGGTGGATCTGTAGGACCTACGGAATTGGTGCGGGCTGGGGACGCCCATCAACTTCATCGCGCTCATAGAAGGCCGCGGCCCGACCCCGGCTTGGTCCCCTGAATGTCGGCGTTGGCCCGAAACGAATCGCTGAATGAAAGGGACAACGTCTCGCGGGAGTCAGCGTGAGCTCCGAGAACGCGCTCCAGCTGCCAGGACTATCTGCGAGTAGCGCCTAATGCGTCCACACTAATGGCGCCGCGAAGAAATCAGTGTTGTAAATCCGTCGCCAGCAGGAGGATTTTCCCAATGCCGCCTTTCTCCCCTAGCACATGTGCTTCGGCCGCATCGCGCAACGGCATCCGGCGACCAATAGGCAGAACGAACTTGCCATCGCGCACGTCATCGGCAAACTCGCGCACCTTAGATGGATCAGGCTGCGCAAACACGCGCGTGATCTTCACTGTCGGATTTTGGGCAGCCGTGCCTTCCGGCAACACAGAAGCGTAGCCAAAGGAGCCGCCCTGCTTTATCTTCACAATCAGTTTGGCAGCAACCTCACCGCCAACGGTGTCCGCAATTGCATCCACCAGGCGAAATGTCTCAATCGCTTCATCGTCATCAATCGCGAGGACGTCAGAGACACCGAGGGCGCGGGCATCATCCAACTCTTTCCCGCGAACACCTGCAATCACCTGCGCGCCTATCTTCTTCGCCGTATGCACTGCCGCGCGCCCAACACTTCCCAGCGCTCCTGTTACCAGAACAACCTGTCCCTTTTCCACGTTTGTCGCAAGGCGCACAAGTTGGTCTCCCGTGAGTGCAATCAGCGGGATCGCCGCCGCGTCCGCCATATCCACTCCGTCTGGCAGATGGGTCACGTCCGAATCGTCCACCGCCACCAACTCGGCATAGGTCGCGTTGGAGAGCGCAAGAACGCGGTCCCCGGGCTTGAAGTGCTTCACATTTGCGCCCACCGCCCGTACGATGCCACTTACGTCGCGGCCCAGAATTGCAGGAAACGACAAGGGAAAATCCTTCTGCCGCATCCCTGAACGCAGTTTCCAGTCAATCGGGTTGACGCTCGCCGCGGCTGCCTCGATCAGCACCGTGCCTCCGCTAATCTGCGGCTCGGGGACGTTATCTTCAAATCTCAGCTTCTCGGGACCGCCATACTCACGCAGCACCACTGCCTTCATGTATCTCCCACCCGCAGAGCTTCAGGATTATATCTGACGAGATCATAACCCGCCCCAGCCCCTCATTTCAACGAAATCTGGCCCAACCCCGTGTAGTCGGCGATTCATATAGAGGTCGGCCCGAGGGGACGCCGCGAGCGCTCTCTCCGGGTTCCGCGTTACTCGGCCAGAGACCGAGCCTCTACCGATAAGGGCCTTGACAGCGCGAAGCTCGAAACGCCGGGGAGCAAGGTCCTTCACCCGCCCCGTTCGCATTTTTACTCAACACTTATTGATAGAGTGTCTGTAAGGAGCTGGCGCATGCAAAGATTACTCTGGTCGATTTTCGCCCTCTCGGCCTTGCCGGGGAGCGCGCTGCTCGCGCAAAATATAGCCGGAACCTGGCAAGGCACCCTGAAGGCCAATGGGCCTAACGGCCCAGTGGAACTGCGCGCCGTGATGAAGATCTCGCGGGCTGACAACGAAAGCCTCAAGGCCGTCTTTTACCCCAACATCGATCAGAGCGGCGTGTCCGTCAACGTCACCAGCATCACGCTCAAGGGCTCGTCGGTCAAAATGTCCATCACGCAGATGAACGGGACTTTCGACGGAACTCTAAGCGGGGATGGCAACACTATCAGCGGGAACTTCACGCAGGGAGGTCCCGCACTCCCGTTGAACCTGGCGCGCGCGACGGCCGAAACCGCGTGGACCATTCCGGCGCCGCCGCCACCGCCCAAGCCGATGCCGGCGAATGCCGATCCGGCGTTTGTCGTCGCCACCATCAAGCCCAGCAACCCCGACGTCCAGGGCCAGGGGTATGGCTTCCGGGGCCAGGACGTGACCACCACCAATACTTCAGTGAGCTGGCTCATCACACTGGCTTACAACATGCACGCCCACCAGGTCGTTGGGGGACCAGGATGGCTTGGTTCCGAAAAGTATGACATCTTGGGGCGGCCCGATACTCCTGGCCAACCCAGCAGGGACCAGTTGAAGATCATGTTTAAGAAGTTGCTGGCCGACCGCTTTCAACTCAAGTTCCACATTGAAAAGAGGGAACTTCCCGCCTATACCATCACGGTTCTCAAAACCGGCCCGAAGTTCGCGGTTAGTACGGCGGATCCCAATAGCTCTCTCGGAATCGGCTTTGGCCTGGCGCCCGTCGGCATGACCCTCAACGTCCGCAACGCCCCCTTCGACTCGGTCGCGAATGCGTTGCAGGGCAATCTGCTGGACAAGCCTGTTGTGAATCAAACCGGCCTCACGGGGAAGTACGATTTCGTGGTGAAATTCACGCCGGACCAGTCCCAACTGGCGAACCTCGGCCCGGTCCCTCCCGGCGCTGCCGCTACCGACCCCGATGCGCCCCCCGATATCTTCACCGCGTTCCAGCAACAGCTCGGACTGAAGCTGGAATCGACCAAGACGACGGTTGATGTGATGGTGATTGAAAAAATAGAGAAGCCTTCCGACAACTAGACCGTTTGACCACCGAAGAAGTCCCGAGGTCGATCGGAAGTCTTGCTTGTGTCGGGAAGTCTTGCTTGCTACGTCGACGGTCTCAATTTGATAGAATTCCGTTCCGGAGGAGACGGATTATGCGAAAGACCATCGTTGTTGCCGCCGCGGCGTTTCTCGTAGGCGCCGGGGCGTGCCCCGCGCAACCCGTCGGCGTCACCCGTGACATGATCTCGCGGGCATTGCCTCTCGAAGGTGCGCCGAAGGCGCAGCCTGGACCGTACCAAGTCACGTCCGAACCCGCATTCGGCTCGCCGGGCTTTCACGTTTATCGCCCGGCGGCGCTGGACGCGTTTCCCAAGAAGGACACCTTGCCTGTGATGGTGTGGGGCAACGGCGGGTGCGCAATCAACAGCACGAATTTCTCGGGCTTTCTCACAACGATCTCCTCGCACGGCGTCCTGGTTGTAGGCACGATTCCTCAGGAAGGTGCTGCCCAACGGCAGGAGACCGCCGATGACATGCGCGCCGCGATCGACTGGGCCGAGAAAGAAAACGTACGAGCCGGCTCGCCCTTGAACGGCAAGATCGCCATGGATAAAGTTGCGGTCATGGGTACGTCGTGCGGAGGATTTCTCTCGATCACGCTCGGCGCAGATCCCCGCGTCAAAACCATTGGCGTATTCAATTCCGGCGTGCAGACTCCGCCCGCGGGGCAAGCGCAGGGGAAAGCCGGGCGCGGTAGTACGTCGACTCAGCCGACGGCGGACGCGCTCCCGAAAATACACGGGCCGGTGCTGCTCCTCAACGGCGGCGACGTCGACTTCCTGATGGGGGCGTCGGCGGCGACGTTTGAAGCGATCAACCACGTGCCGGCTTTCTACGGCTCGCGGCACAACGCCGGACACAGCGCGACGTACTTTCATCCCGGCGGCGGCGAGTTTGCCAACGTCGCCTCGAACTGGCTCCTGTGGACGCTCAAAGGCGACAAGGAAGCCGGAAAGATGTTTGCCGGCAAGGACTGCGGTCTCTGCACGAATTCGAACTGGGATGTGAAGTCTAAAGGGATTGACAAATAAAGCCGCCAATCGCTCTCGCGGTAGTCGCCGCGTGCGGGGCAGCGACTGTGTTCGCCAGGGTCCAGTCCAGCCTCTTCGTTCGCTTGCGCAGCATCCAGAAATGGCAGAATCCTGGGCTGTATAGCGCTGATCTTGTCACAGTGCGCATTCGCGCCGACCCCTCTGGGCGGATCGTCGTCTCGTTCATTGGCCCGAAACGGATTCGAGGAGATGACTCCTCTTGTGTCGGCGTCCTCTCCACCGTGATGACTACCCCACCCGGAGAGGTGAAACCCGCAAAGAAGATCCTACGGCACGTGTTCGGAGCGTTGGCGGCAAGTTCTCTCGATCAGCCTAAGCTCAGCCGACCAATCGGACAGCGCCATGCAGAGTCCCTGAACATCCCGGTGCCCGGCCAGGAGCAACGTTTCGATTTCGGCGATCTCCCGGCGGCACCGTTCGATTGCCGCCTCCAATTCTCCTGACTCTCCGACGATTGACTCGACCGATACAACCACGGCCATCAGACCAACCTACTAAACCGGATCGAGCGGAGCGGCCTGAGTTGTTGAGGTGGTGGTGGCGCTGGCGGCCGATGCCCGGACATCTCCGCCAGCCGTCCCTCTAGCGTCTGCCAGACAACATCCGTGAACCGATCCATGCCGTACACCGCCGCTGCGGCTCTCGCGTAGGTCCTAGTGTCGAGCGCCTCGTTCCTGTCCCTCGTCTTTTGCCATTCCGGGCGACGGTACCCTTTCACGACCCGTGTTACCAGTTGCTCAGCCGTGAGCTGCTTGAAATACTCCTCGTTGTATTTGGGGAAGTGGCAATACCCAGGTGGAAAGGATTCGCCGCTCTCCTCGGTCGGACGATCGAGACGGAGCCATCGGTACAACTCTTCCTTGATCATCGCGCCGTTCACCGGCCACACTCTGATCCCATACTTCACGCGCTGCCCTTGAGGCCCAACGTCGATTGGCGAGGGCTGGCTGACCGGAGCTGCGGCGCGTGAGTCACCTTTGATCACAACGGCTCGGGGACCACCGTACTTTCGCGTCCAACCGTAGACTTCCGGCGTCGCGTAGCCGGAATCGATCGCAAACTTCACGATCGGGAGGGTAGCACCTGATTCAGATGGATAGTAAGCATTCAGAACGCCGGTGAGCTTCTGCCAGACAGCGCCCTCTGCTGTTTGCCCGTCGAGTACGTGGTAATCAACGGACCACGACTCCTTGCCTCGGCCCCAGGCCACTACCTCGACCTCGATCCGGTCCTTCTGGATGTCAACGCCGGCAGTCAGGAAGAGGCCGCCTTTCGGAACGGTCCCGATCATGTATTCCTCTCGCCGGTCGTACAGCCGTTGCCATTCGGGCGCATCACCTTGGAGAGCCCACGTCTCTCCCAAAACCGTGTTGACGAACACTTGGAGCAGCACCGGGTTCTTCTGCGCCTCTGCGAACATGGCCGCGGCATCACCCCAGCTAAACCATCCGACTGGGCTGTACAAGCTGGATAGATGAAATCCGGCTGCCTTTCCAGGGCCCGGCGCTTCTGGCCGCCACTCTCCCCGTGGGAGCATCCAGTGCTTGTGGTGGTTCTCAATCTCGCCACTGCAATGCTCGCAAATGTATACCGCCTTTTCCGGCTCATCTTTCGGCCAACGGATCTGCGGGAACTTCAGGGTTTGAAACTCGCCGCAGTAAGGACACGGAACCCAGTAATGCCGCTGATCGCTGTCTTCAAAGCATGCCTCTATACGGCTCCGGCCGGTGATCTTAGGAGTAGAAACCATGAACACCTTCCGTCGCGCGAACGTGCGCGTTCTTGCTTGAGCCAAGTTGACCGGGTCTCCTTCACCGTCTACGTCGCCGGGATAACCGTCGATTTCGTCGAGGAACAGGTAGCGAGCGGCCATGGAACGTAAGCCGACTGCACTGTTGGCTCCGGTCATGACCAGAATGCCGCCGGGGAATTCTTTAGCAAGCATCGTATTCCCTGAGTCGCGCGACCGCGGATCGCTCACCAATTTCCGCAGCACTTCGCTCTCTTCGATTAATGGGTCGATGCGTTGCTTTGAATTGCGTTTGGCCATTTCGACCGTGGGCTGGACGGCGAGCATCGGTCCAGGTGCCTGGTGCACAACGTAGCCGATCCAGTTGTTGCCGCACTCCGTGCCACCTAATTGAGCCCCTTTCATGAGCACTACCGTTTCTTCAGGCGACGACGGCGACAGGCAGTCCATGATTTGGCGGAGATAAGGCGTCCGGTCCGTTCGCCACGGCCCCGGCTCGGCGGAGGCTCGCTGGGATAACGCTCGATACCGGTCGGCCCACTCAGAAATTGTCAGGAGCGGGTCGGGTCTGGCCCCCTCTGCCGAGGCTTGCGAGTAGATCTCTTCAACCGTGGGCATCAGCGAACTCCTCTAAGGCTTTCCGAATCTCCGCCGCCAGCAACTCGTGCACCCGCCGGGGATCTCCCTCTGCTGCGAGGACGGCTGCCAACCGATCCGGAATATTCAACACGCCGTCGCGGAACTGGCGAAATCGGTTGAACGCGGCGACCTTGACCTCGTCCGCGCTGACCAGCTTTGCCGAGCGTTCCTCGAAGTCGATCTTGGCCAGTCGTGCCAGGTAGCTCTCGCGAACGGCGCGCGTTTTGGAATATTCCAGACCCGATTCGAGCTTGGGAGGGTCAACTGGTTCCCGTGCCGCCGGCCGGGGCTCGGCATGGTGATGGGCACTCTGTGGCGATGCGGTTCGTGTCGATGCCGTTGGAGCCGCAGTCTTATTCGCCCGCTTATTCGCTGGAGTGGGTGATGGCAGCGGGCGCGGAGCTGTGTTACTCGCCCAGTTGGCATCCGCCACGTCCGCATCGAGCCGGCCATCTGCCCGTGCGGCGATCCTGCCGGATGCGAGAGCCTTTTGGACTGCGCGCAAGCTCACCCCGCGGTACCGGGCATACGCCCGCAGGCTCATCGGTGCGCTGGAGGCTTCCTTGTTCATGCCAGCCGCTTGCCAGCGGTCTTCGCAAAGCTGCGGCCGTTGCTGTCCAGAAGCGCTTCCTTGCCACTCAAGGTCTGCCAGCGTTGAATGATCACATCAACGTACTTCGGGTCCAACTCCAGCCCGTAGCAAACCCGCTGGGTTAGTTCCGCAGCCGCCAAGGTCGTTCCGCTGCCGAGAAACGGTTCATACACAAGCTCGCCCCGGCGAGTGTGGTTCAGGATCGGCCGCCGCATCAGTTCGACCGGCTTTTGTGTCGGATGATCGTATTTCTCCTCGTTTGATCCGCCCATGATGAACTTCGGTGACGGCGACACCCAGATGGTCGAGTTCTCGCCGGCCTTGCCGAACCAGGGAGCGTTCTTCTTGCGCACATACCAGCACGGCTCGTGCTGGTACCAGTAGTGCGTGCGCGTGAGCACAGTGCGGCCCTTGTCCCAGATGATTTGCTGGTGGTGAACAAAACCAATCCGCAACAGACCGTCGAGCACCTCCCGCGTGAACTTCGACGCGTGCCAAACGTACGCCACCTCCAGGCTGGGCACCAGCGCAAACGCTTCCGACCAGTCGGCTCGGGTATCCCCCGAGATGGTGGTCTCGGTGTGCCCTGCCGTACGCTTCTTCAAATAGCTCGGCTCCGCTGGCCCGTGGCCGTTGAGCCCTGCACGATCGCGCCACTCCGAGTCGAGCTCGATCCCATAGGGCGGATCGGTGATCATCATGCGCGGCTTTCGATCACCGAGCAGCCTGGCGACGCACTCCGGATTCGTCGCATCACCGCACAGCATACGGTGTGGACCAAGGCGCCAGAGATCACCCAGCCGCGAAACGGGCGATTCAGGCAGCGGTGGGACCGCGTCAGCCTTCTCATCCTCGGCGACGGTCAGCAAGGCATCGAGTTCGTGAGTACCGAAGCCAAGCAGGTCCAGGTTGAAGTTTTCCTCTTGAAGGGCCGCAATCTCAGCGGCCAGAAGTTCCTCATCCCAGTCCGCGTCCAGCGCGAGTTGGTTGTCTGCGATGACATACGCGCGCTTCTGCGCCTCGCTCAGACGATCGAGGACGATTACCGGCACCTCCGTCATTTCCAGTTTCATGGCGGCGGCCAAACGCGCATGTCCGGCGATGACCACGCCGTCCGCACCAACCAATATCGGATTCGTCCATCCAAACTCAATGATGCTGGCTGCGACCCGTGCAATTTGTTCCGCAGAATGCGTGCGAGGATTGCGCTCGTACGGGATTAGCTTTTTGATCGGCCACATTTTAACCAACCGGGCCACAACTTCTTTGAACATCGCTTGCCTCCTTGTGATTACCTGATTACCGGACTACCGACTACTCGATCTGACGACCCGACGACCCCGGTGCCAATGACGACCTCTTGCATAACCCTGGCGCTAGCGAATCCGCGAGGCAGGTCCGCAGGTCCACCCGCAGGCCCTAGGATCGCCAGGTAGGACCCGTAAACATTTGAGCGCAAGGGAGTTGCGGATAGAGAAGTCTGCCGTGAAGGCCTCCGCAGCGGGCACTGGCGAGGCTGTATAGGCGCATTCCAGGAGACGGTGGAGCAGGGTGGCTGGAAGAGGAAAACGACGGCCGGAGGCGGCCCCTGGGCGGGCCGGGTAGTCGGCTGCCGCCGTACGGATACCGGCGAATGGATAATCGCTGGAAACGGAATCAGGTTGCCAGTTGCGCGCGATCTGACGGACTTCGCCCACGGAAAGGAAGAACATGCTTCACCTCATCAAAACAATTGAACTTAGTTGTGTTGAGGGTACTTTCGGAGGGTGCGCTTTGCGCTGGCCTGTCGAACCGGACCTTGATTAACTTATACACCCAGCGCGGATTCGATGTCTACTAGAACTGGCTGCTGCCGAAGTGGTTGCCACGACAGTGAAGGCCGAAGCTGAACTCAATGGTGGTGAGGATTGGCGACAAGCGGAAGGCGCCCGGCATCAAAGCAATGCTCCAGCAAGTCGAGATTCAGCTCGACCCGGAGATTTGAATTGTCTAAAAGAATCGGACAACTGAAAGTTGGTGCGCCGCCCCAGGATCGAACTGGGATGAGCCGGGTTTTAAATCTGGCATGTCTGCCGGTTGCATCAGCGGCGCAACGAGAAAACTGGTGCGCGTGAGTGGAGTCGAACCACCAAGAGACGGGCGTCTTGAGCGCCCCGCATTTGCCGTTCTGCTACACGCGCGTACTTTGGTGGGTGGCCGGGGAGTTTAACCCCGAACGTCTCCGAAGGAGATCCGGTTCTACAGACCGGCGCAGCCAAACGATATCTGACCTGCCACCCAAGCTTGGCGGAAGCGGAGCGATTCGAACGCTCATGACTATTACGTCCCCGCATTAGCAGTGCGGTGGGATACCGGATTACCCGACGCTTCCGTAACTGGCGCGCGAGTGAGGATTCGAACCCCATGCGGTGGGTTTGGAGGCCACCTGCTCTCCCAGGAACACTCGCGCTTGAACTTGGCGGAGGAGCGGGGAATCGAACCCCGGTGCCCTTTCGGTGCGGCAGTTTTCGAGACTGCTGGACTACCAACGTGTCCGTCCCCTCCGTAATAAAAACAATTGGTACCCCGCGAGGGACTCGAACCCCCACACCCAAAGGCACTTGTTCCTAAGACAAGCGTGTCTGCCATTCCACCAGCGGGGCCTGGAGTACTCGCGCGGAGTCGAACCGCGTGTCATCGGTTTTGCAGACCGACCCTTGGCCGTTCAGGATCGAGTACTTAAAAGAAATTGATTACAGGGAATATGAACACAAACTGAGTCGGGACGACCAGTAGTGGCGCAGGTGAGATAAATGTTGTGCGCGATTCATGACTAAATTGTATCCGGGGTTTGAATCGATTGCAATGCTGTTTGTTGAATTTTAATCTTTGGTGGGCGGAAACCGAGTCGAACGGTCTTTCTGGCTTTTCAGGCCAGTGCTGTCACCCGACCAGCGCCATCCGCCCAATGGTATCGATGATGGGAATCGAACCCACATTGTACGAAGCGTCCTATTCCAGTTAGACGACATCGACAAAAAGGTTTGGCGGAGCCAGCGGGATTCGAACCCGCGATCTCTGGCGTGACAAGCCAGCAGGGACGACCGGACTCCCCCATGACTCCGCGAACTGGTACCCGCGAGAGGACTCGAACCTCCAATCTCTGCGTTCGTAGCGCAGTGTCCTAATCCGATTGAACGACGCGGGCAAACTATTTAGCTTGGTGACCGAAGGATTACCAAGTTATTGACTGGTACCGGCGACGAGATTTGAACTCGCGTTATCTTGATTGAAAGTCAAGGGTCCTATTCCATCTAGACGACGCCGGCGAACTCAATCTTTGTACGGATCGTGAGTGTCTTCACCAGCCATCGCAACGCCCAGCGGGCGCAGCGTGTGAAGAATACGAATCGAATCGCCGTGCTCCGCGAGAACCTCTGGCAACCGCTTATAGCAATGCGGTGACTCGTCGAGTCCCGCGCCGCGAAGCTCCACGCCTTCGCGTGCGACCCATTCATTCATCATTGCCTGGGTGACCTTACCCGCGCGCTTCACTGCCCCGGTTTTCCGATCCACCTTTCCCTTCGCCTCCATGCGGCCCATCACCCGGCCCGCGCCGTGGACCGTCGAGCACAATGTTCCCGCTGTGCTTTCATGCTCGACGCCTTCGATGATGACCGAGACATCGCCCATCGACCCACCGACGAAG
Source organism: Bryobacteraceae bacterium (assembly GCA_036489835.1). Lineage (GTDB taxonomy): Bacteria > Acidobacteriota > Terriglobia > Bryobacterales > Bryobacteraceae > Palsa-187. Next base: position 28,589 of record DASXEY010000067.1, read on the forward strand.
CCGCGCTGGCCGGGAAACGCGGGCGTGGCTCCCTTGCGTACCACCCAGAGATCCTGGCCGCCGTGGCTCTCACGCCACGCGAAGTTGTGGTGGTTGTGGACCTCCTCGATCACGTTGGCCCCCAGCAGGCGGGCCACACGCGCGCAAACCCAATCCCTGCCCGCGTAGGCGTAGCGTCCCCCCAGGCGCATCCCTTCCAAGTACTGCGCGCCCAGGTCGGAGCTGACTGGCAAGATGCACGGCTCCACGTCCATTCCGTCGCTTGCTCCGGCTGCGCGCAAAAACCACGTGGCTGTCTTGTGGCCCAGGCCGCGCGAGCCGAAGTGAACGCCGATCCACACGCGCCCCTGTTCGTCTTCGAAGATATCGACGTAGTGATTGCCGCTGCCCACCGTGCCGAGTTGCTGGCGCGCCATTTCCTTGAGCGGTTTGCACGCCTCGATGCTCCACGCCGGGTCGTCGAACAGATCGTGGTCCACGCGCTCGTCGTCGTTCTTGCGGCCAATGCCGAAGGAGATCGTTGACCAGACGCTGTCCATGATCGCGCCGATGTTGCGCTTGACTTCCTCCGCGCTCGCGTCGGTGAGCACGGCTTTGTTTCCGCAGGCGATATCGTAACCGACGCCGGACGGGGAGATCGCGTCCGCGTAAGCCACCACGCCACCGATGGGGACTGCATAACCCTTGTGGTGGTCAGCCATGAGCGCAACGCGATCCGCCGTGCGCGCGCACGTTTTGATCTGCGCCAGCGCGCCTTCGTCCACCAAGGTCCCGTACACCGGGATGTTGCCGATCATCCGCATTTTCAAAAACTCCGTTTCTTTTCCTGGTGGGAGCGGAGAGAATTGAACTCTCGCCTTGCAACTTAAAAGGATGCTGCCTCACCATTCGGCCACGCTCCCTGACTAACTTTTGGTGCGCCCGGTTGGAATCGAACCAACTGCCTCGCGATTAAGAATCGCATGCTCATCCTGATGAGCTTCGAGCGCAAAAACAAAACCTGGTAGCTCTCCCTCGGATCGAACGAGGCATCCCCGGTTTATGAGACCGGCGCTTTCACCCTGTAAGCTAGAGAGCCGTGCAAAACAAATTGGAACGCCCGGCGCGGATCGAACGCGCGGCCTGTCGATTAGAAATCGACCGCTCTGTCCCACTGAGCTACGGGCGCGAACCGTGATTCCGAAAGTGTACGGAATAGTAGAAGAACATCGTGACCAGCCCTGCGCCGAACAGCCACTGCGCCCCAGGCCGCCAGGAATCTTCCCTAAAGAACTCGCCCGTCATCCAGATGGCGTTTGCTGCAATCCAGCAGGCTACAGCAATGCTATGAAATACTTCGTGCTCGTCGTGCCGACTCCTCCAGGTCAAATGTAGCTGCACGGCCAGCGTGGGCACGATCATCGCCATCCCGAGAGAGTGCCAACTGTGGCACCAACTCGTATCCTTCAGCAGCCACAAAAATACGTGGGCATTTTCGTACGCGCGTTCATTCTTGAAAAGTTTCAATTCCGATGGACTTTCTCCTTTAACGAATCGACTGCAAGACTGGTCCAGGCGGGACGACTCGAACGTCCGTCCTTGCGATTGTCGGTCGCATGCTCCACCGTCTTCTCGGTAACAGCCCGCAAAACGGAGTGAGGCGACAGCGTTTACTTGGCTGGCTTGAGGGTTCCGTCGCACCCTTTGCGTGCTTAGCTACGCCTGGAAAATGAAACGGTACCGCGCGGGGCTTGATAGCCGCTCTTCGCCACGGGGCAACGCGCTTGACCCCGGATCTGCCTCTATCCGGTCTGGACCGGACGCGATACCGAACTTGGTGCGGGATCGAGGATTTGAACCCCGGACAAGTCGGATGTAAGCCGACTGCTCTACCGGACTGAGCTAATCCCGCATGGCTCCGGGGGCAGGATTCGAACCTGCGCGTCTTCTGGTTAACAGCCAGATGCCTTCCCAGCTTGGCTACCCCGGAATGAAATTGGTCGCGGAGCGGTGAATCGAACACCGGATCTCTTGTACCCAAGACAAGCGCCTTCCCACTCGGCTACTCCGCGATTGGTCGGGGCGGCTGGATTCGAACCAGCGTGTTCCTGCTTCCGAAGCAGGCTAGATAAACCGCTCCTATACGCCCCGCAAAACGATATTCGATTGTGAAAGATCAACCTCCGGCCCGCGCGGGCCGAGTATCCGCCTTCGGAGGACCGCGCTCTATCGTGTTGAGCTACACCGGCACGAACGCGAACCAAATCAATCCGGGCATGTTGCGCAAACCCAGTGCTGCAAGAACGCTTCGAGGTATCGGTCCCATACCTTCGCCCACCGGCCATTGGCCGTGATGGTCTTGCAGTGAAAACAACTGCGCGGCATACGAACTTCCTTTCCCTTCTTGAGCGCGCGGCGAGACTCGAACTCGCGGCCTCCGCGTTACGACGGCGGCGCTCTGTCCTGTTGAGCTACGCGCACGAACTTGGGGTGACCGGAGAGAATCGAACTCTCGTGGACTGGGTCACAGCCAGCCGCCTGAACCACTCGGCTACGGTCACGAAAACAACTTACAAGACGTTGGCGTATTTTCGTCGCACCCCGAGTATTTCTCTACGAGGGCGCCGAACTTGGTGGACCTCCGGGGGATCGAACCCCGGGAGCGGAGTGAGAGAATCGAACTCTCTTGACTGGTTTGGAAGACCAGGGCACAACCAATATGCCAACCCCGCTTGAACGAAATGGATCTGGCGGGGATAATCGAAATCCCACCCTCGGCCGTACCAAGGCCGTGCGCCGCCACTTGCGCCACGCCAGAACGAGTTGTCCGAAAAGCGGACAACTGAAAATGGATCTGGCGCGGAGAATCGAACTCCGGTAGCTGCGCTACGAGTGCAGTGCTCTGCCTGCTGAGCTACGCCAGAAAGAAACTTGGTACCCGGTAATTGACTCGAACAATTGATTACTGATTCAAAGTCAGTCGTTTTGCCTCTTAAACTAACCGGGCGGTGGTTTAGAGGCTGCGTTGGTCCGGCTGCATCACTTCAAAAGTGACTTTGCCGGTGACGGTACCCGCCGCTGGGGCCGTGGCATCGATATGCCTGCGTCCAGCGCGAACCGTTCTATTATGTTTGGAGCCAGTGACAGGAATCGAACCCGCGCAGTCCGCGATACAAACGCGGTGCCCGGCCAACGTGGGCGACACTGGCCCGCGTGTGGTTCCGATTGTTGTCACAGCAGTCAACACGGTGTTAGCTTAACAGCGATTGGAATTCAAGTCAAGAAAGAACTGATTAATGTGGCAGCAAAGTGATAATGTCCTCTTTGAGCAAAGTAGAAATGTCCTCTTGACAACCCCAAGCTGGGGGGATGCAAGAAGGACAACTACTGATGACACAAGGTGAGAGAGACCGGCTGATCGCGTTGAAGAAGGTGAAAAAGAAGCTGATTAGACAGGGCGAGGCTGCGCGGGAGTTGGGAGTGAGCACGCGGCAGGTACGGCGGCTGCTGGTGCGACTGAGGGAAGCGGGAGACAAGTCGGTGATTCACGGCTTGAAAGGGAAGCCGTCGAAGCGTCGGATGGAGGAGATGGAGGCCGGGGCGGTGAAGATCCTGTCGGCGGAGGTGTACCGGGGGTTCGGTCCGACGTTGGCATCCGAGTACCTGAAGAAAAAGCACCATGTGGAAGCGAGTAAGGAGACGGTGCGGAAGTGGATGATCAAGAGCAAGCTGTGGCGGGCCAAGCCGGAGCGAGTGAAGGAGGTGCACCTATGGCGGCCGCGGCGAAGCCGGCGTGGGGAGCTGGTGCAGTGGGACACCAGCGAGCACGACTGGCTGGAAGGACGGGGAGAGAAGCTGTACCTGATCGCGATGATTGACGATGCCACCAGCCGGCTGTGGGCGCGGTTCGTGCGGCACGACTCGACCGAAGAGAACATGAGACTGCTGTGGAGTTACCTGGAGAAGTTCGGCCGGCCCCTGGCGTTTTATACGGACAAGGCCAGTCTGTTTCAGACGGCGGGGAAACGCAAACGGGATGAGCCGGGAGTGGACCAAGACCGGCGGGAGATGCCGCCGACGCAGATCGACCGCGCGTTACGGGAACTAGGAATCACCTGGATTGGCGCGCATTCGGCTCCGGCCAAAGGGCGGGTGGAAAGGAGCTTCGAGACAGCGCAAGATCGGCTGGTGAAAGGGATGCGGGTCGCCGGGGTGAAGACCATCGAGCACGCCAATCGATATCTGGAACAGGATTACTTGGTGTGGTGGGAGCGGGAACGAACGGTGGAGCCGGCCAACCCGGATGACGCTCATCGGCCGTTGGAGAAGAGTCACTCTCTGGCGGCGTCGCTGAGTCATGTGGAAACGCGACAGGTGCGCAACGATTACACGCTGCGCTGGAACGGAAAACTGTATCAGATCGAGCGTCAGGCGGTCACACCAGGATTGCGCCGAGCCAACGTGCGTGTGGAGCAGCGGCTGGACGGATCGCTGGCGGTGCGTCATGGGGAGCGATATTTAGCGGTCCAAGAGTGCGCCGTGGCGATCAAACAGATCGCTCCGCCGGTGAAGGCCGTGAGGAAGCGCCGTGACCGCGGGCCTGGCAGCGACTGGAATCGAGATTTCGATCTGAAGAAAGCGCCGAAAATCTGGCAGGCGGCACAAGACTCCGGCCACAGGCGGCAAGAGGCCATCGGATGAACTCGGTCCCGAGGGAGTGGCGTGAAAGCAAAGTTCGCCCTCTACAGGGAAACCCTCCGCACGGCCGGTAGGCCGGGTGATTTCTTCATCGCCAAAGAGGGTTTGCGACGATCCCTTCTCCGCCACTCCTTTTCGGACTCGGCACACAACACCGAAGCGCTCCGTTCGCGTTTTTCAGGCATGGCGGAATCTATCGGTCCGATGTGGTCGAGCAAGCACCAAACCCCAGGGCGGGACCGTGCCGCCTCCCGCTGGTCGGCCCCGAGCCCGGGTAGTAGAACGCGCCGGGAGGATCACGCTCTCCTCATCGTCCGCGATGAGTTCCGGCCGGCTATTCCTCGATCGGGTTGGTCGCCACCAGAGCCCGTCTCCACTTCACCGGCACACGCAGATTACCATGCATTCCTCCCAAGCCAGGTCTAAAGCGGACATTTCTACTTTGCTGAGAAGAGGACATTTCTACTTTGCCTTGACAAGCAGCGTGCATCAGCTTGAAAAACACGCCTTGAGGAAGTATACTCCTCGGGCGTTCTCCGGGAGGTACGCAGCACTTTGGCTTCGAGACGACTGAATACATCACGCTCCGTGTAGAGATCGGGGAAGAGTGCGGGAGGGGATTTCTGATTTCGAAGGTAAGGCACCAGGTGGCTACTCGGATAGGAAAGAAAACCGGGCCGCTGATGGTGCAGGATTCCCAGCAGGCATGCCAGCAAAAAGTCGTCGCCAAGATAGAGGCAAACATCTCTGAACGCGAGAGCATTTCGCAGGGTTTCCAGATGAAAAAACCTCCGGACCCATTGCGGGACGGTACGCAAGTCCTGCTTGCCGACACGGTCGCGCGATAGGTTCCACGCGTGTTGAAGTCGCGACTCTGCGGTTTTTTGATCCCTTGGGGGAAAGAGCTTTGCGCGAGTCAACAGCACTGCATAAGGGTTCCAATCGCCAGCCACCACGTGTCGGCCGCTGCCCGCCGCTTCAAGCGCCACGACGCCACAGCCGCAGAACGGGTCCACAACCAGATCACCAGGTCTTGTGCGCTCCTGAATGAGTGCCCGCGCGATCGAGGTTTTCAGTCGCCCGATGTATGGTGCGATCTGATGAAAGGTCCAGTCGGTCGCTGTGGTCGCCCTGGATGACCAGGGTCGCTTGGCCTGAGGGACCGATCCGATGCCTGTAAAAACCGGCATTGAAGCCGCGGAAGCCTTCATGGGAGATGTTTAGATAATGCTGACGGCGCTTACGCTTATGGTGGACTAATTATACGCTTGTCGGTAGCTGCATGTTACTCCCTGGGCGTCCAGGACCTCGTCGAATGCAGCCCCAGTTTTAATGAAGCCCGTCCGAAGTCTTCTGTGGCCAGTGGCCCGGCTGGGCTTGGACTCGCCCGGCCAGTTTGAAATGGGGGACAATGGCCCCCCGGGTTGTACGGGGCTGTCAACAAACGCCGCCTGTCAACTGGAGAAACCGGAGAGTTCGCAAGTAAAAGCGTGGGGTTCGTCCTCAACCGTGGGGGTTGAGCACGATACCCCGGAACACCTCGTTTCCAACGAGAGAGAACGCGCGGCGTACAAGAACGTTCGGAATGTTGGGGATACCGGCGAGAGAGGCTGCCCGCGCTGCCGTCAACAAAACAGCCGCTCGGAGTTGGGGCAAAACGGTAGTGGCTCCCCGGCATGGATTCGAACCACGAACTTGACAAGATTCTGAAATCCCACAAGTTGTTGATTCTACGAAGTCGCTGAAGTCGTCAAAATCATCAAAACCAGGGTCTCGGTACAAAATCGGTACAAAAATGCCGGATGCATATATCGGTACCGACATTCTGTACGTGCCGGATGCGCGAGGCATGGGCCGTTCGAACAAGAGGGTGATGGAACTCGCTGGAGCTGTTCAGTTCTGCCGGTCCGCGCCTGCACAATCATGCCTTCTTGCCGCGTCGACGTTTGCTCGAAGGGTTTGTCAGGATGGCGCTTGTAATTAGGTGAAAAAGATTGTCGGCCCGTGGCGCGAATACCGGTTGGCCAGCGAGCCAGGCGAGCGCCGTCACCAAGGCAAGCAGGTCGGTGCCATTCATATCGGCGCGCGCCGTTCCCTCGGCTTGAGCACGGAGCAGTAATCGCGCGCCCGCTGCCCACATCGCTGTGCTTGAAGCATGAAGCGCGGAGTCCGGGTCCGCGTGGGCGTTCGCCATCAGTGCGCAAACGCCGCTATAAGTATGCGTGAAGGCCACCGCCTCGCGAAACCAGGACACCAGTGCTTCGTCTGGTGGCCCTGAGGTTTCGAGTTCGGTTGCCAGTTGCGTCAAGGCGTCCGCATTCGTGCGCAGCAACGCGTCGAACAAGGCTTCTCGCGTCGGGAAGTGGCGAAACAATGTAGCCAACCCGACGTTGGCCCGGCGGGCGATGTCTCGCATGGACGCGTCGGCGCCATGCTCGGTAATGACCTCGCGCGCGACCGCAAGTAGATGGCTGTAATTTTTTCTGGCGTCGGCTCGCATGATGACCTTGACAAACGGATCACTGATCCATATATACTGATATGTATCCGGATCAATGATCCACTTATAGCACACTCGTGCAATTGCGAACAGCGGTGTTTACGACGCCGCAGAAGGAGAAGTTATGAGCAAGCTAGACGGTAAAGTTGCAGTCATCACGGGTGGAAATAGCGGGATTGGCCTGGCCACAGCCAAGCGCTTCGTCGAAGAAGGCGCGCACGTTGTGATCACTGGCCGACGCGAGAAAGAGCTGAAAGAGGCTGCTGCCTTGATCGGAAAAAACGTCACGACGGTCGCGGGTGACATTACGCGCCTGGAGGATTTGGACAGGCTCTATGCCGTTGTGAAAGAGAAGCACGGTCACATCGACGCACTCTTCGCCAATGCCGGCTGGGGTGAAGTCGCACCGCTGGGAGCACTCACCGAAGCCCATTTCGACAAAACCTTCGATTTAAATGCGAAGGGAACATTCTTCACAGTGCAGAAGGCCATTCCCCTCCTCAAGGATGGAGGCTCGATCATCCTGAACACTTCGGTCGCCAACGTCATGGGATTACCGACCTTTGCCGCCTATGCCGCGAGTAAGGCGGCTGTGCGCAGTTTCTTGCGTGCCTGGGCCGTGGAACTGAAAGACCGCAAAATCCGCGTGAATGCGGTAAGCCCCGGCCCAATCGAAACTCCGGCACTTGAGAAAGCGGGCATCGCTCCTGAAATGCTTGAACAAGCCATAGCGGGATTCACCACACAGGTTCCGCTCGGCCGCAGAGGCAAGCCCGAGGAAATCGCGACAGCAGTCGCGTTCCTCGCCTCTGATGAAAGTTCTTACATTACCGGCGTGGAGCTCGCCGTCGCTGGCGGCATGGCGCAGGTCTAATCGCGAGTCCTGCGGCGGGCTTTCCAGCACGGCCAGTCGCGGGACGACGCTTCTCAAACTTTTGGTTCCCACACAAGATCGGAGAGACACTATGAGCTGTGCGATTGTAGGATTCGGCAAAATCAGCCAAGCCCTGGCCAAGGCATTTGCCCGCAACGGCATTGAAGTATCGGTTGCAACCACGCGCGACCCAAAAAGCTTTGCGGCCGATGCGGCCGCGATCGGGCCCACGATCATTCCCAAAACGCTGGCGGAAGCTGTCACGGCGGACATCATCTTCTTGGCTGTCCGTTTCCAGGCGCACGCGGATGTCGCGAAGGCGCTGCCGAGCTGGAAGGGAAAGACCATCATCGATGTGACCAATGCCTACGGCGTGCCCCCCGAGAAACTGGGGGGACAACCTTCTTCCAGGGTCGTCGCGCAGGCCTTCAGTGGCGGAAGACTGGTTAAAGGCTTCAACCATTTGGGCGCTGCCATCCTTGCCCAAGATCCCGCCGTACATGGTGGCAGAAGAGTCGTGTTCCTGGCGAGCGATGACGGCGCCGCCGAGGCGGAAATTGCGACTCTCGCGCAAAATCTCGGTTTCTCGCCGATCAAACTTGGCGGGCTTTCGGAGGGCGGACGGCTTGTCCAGGCGCGCGGAAATAGCTGGGGTCAACTGATCTTCAAGGACCTTGTCACGTTCGACTGGTGAATCGTGAACCGCAGATGTCGCCCGGATTATCCTCGCAGCGCTCAGTCGACTCCTTTCCTGCCGACGCACGCGCCGTCAATTCGCGTTCACCCTGATGAGACTGTTCCAGTCGGTTGTGTACGACGGTGATTTGCGTCCGGCGGCTCCCGTCCATTTTGGGTCTATGCCCGCGCAGGCGTAGAACAGGGTTCGCCGCCCCATCGTCTGATTGATGTGATCCATTGCCGCCATAAGCTTTGACTGGCTTGCGCTGTCGCGCCGGGCGAAGAGGTCGAGGGTCTCGGCCCCTTCGGGCAGCAGGTCCGTCAGCATCAGGCCGCATTTCATGTAGCGATAGCCGGGGCGGAACATCTTTTTCAAAGCCCAGAGCGCGTAATGGAGGAGTTCCGGCGTGAAGTTCGCCACCGACTCCAATCGAGTCAATCGAGTATATCGCAGTGGTGGTGACGTGATCACCAGCTTCACCTTATCGATAAGGCCGCAGGAGCGTGCTTGCGCGGCGCACGTCGCCCTCGACCACGCGGTCTAGGAATAACTTCCGTCCCCTGGCCCCGTCACGTGGGTAGTGATCAACAGGCCGCCACCGCCCGCCTCCGAGGGCACTTCCTCCTTCCTGGAGGAATTGTTTCTGGAATGGATACTTTATCGACGCCTGCGCGTCGCCACGCGGAAGCTAGCAAACCAGGGGGTATCCACCTACAAGTTTCGTCCGGAGGAAGGCCGTCTTTTGCTTGTCGCGGAGCGCTTGCCACGGCCCACATACACGGCCCCGCGCATCAGGCAATGGCAGGCAACACTCTAAACCACTTAAAAAGTCGAGCACCACCAAGGGCTTCAAAGTGCGCGGGCCCAAGGCCCGACTCATCCTAGTCCCGGAATGACGGGTCCCGGTATACTTCCCTGCCGTTGAATAGGGTCAAGAGAACTTTTGCGTTATGGATGGCGGTCTTCGGCAGTGAGAAGAGATTCTGGTTTAGTACGATCAGATCGGCTCGTTTTCCCGCCTCAATCGACCCAGTCTCCTTTTCTTCATGGTTGAGATAGGCGCCGTTAATTGTATAGGCCGCTAGCATCGTGCGCACGTCGGTGAGCTCTTCGGGAATCCATGGCTTCGCTTTCGAGTCGAGAGGAGCACGAGTCACAGCGACTTGAATTGCTTCCAAAGGGTTCATAGATGTAACAGACCAGTCGCTGCCCCCTACGATGACGGCTCCCGTAGCCGCGACGCTGCCAATGGGGTAAAGCCATCGCGACCGTACGGGGCCAAGCCTCGGTTCGGTCAACTCAGTAATATCGGAATCCGGATATGCCCACAACGCTTCAAAATCAGCGATGACTCGCAACTTGGCAAAGCGTGGAATGTCCGCGGGATCGATTAGTTGGTTATGGGCAATATGGTGCCGGGAGTCGTGATTTCCATTGGCGATCAGCGCCGCTTCGCAAGCATCAAGAGCCATCCGGACAGCCCGGTCGCCGATTGCGTGCATGTGCAGTTGGAACCCCTGCGCATCTAGCTTTACGGCCAACCGGTTCAGAACCTGGGGAGTGTAGTTTGCCGGACCGCTATCTCCTGGGCGGTCGAGGTAGGACTCGAGCAGCGCTGCGGTATGGGACTCGATGACGCCGTCCATGAAGAGCTTGACGGCATTCACTTGCAAATTTCTCGCGTTGTACATCGACCGGATGCGAGCAAGTTCTGGAATATCCGCTTCTCCTCTGTCGCGGTCAAAATGAAGCGACGCGCTAATACTAGCGGTCAATTCACTCCGCCTGCTGAGTTCCGAGTAGGCATCAAGAATGTCGGGGGTCGCATTTGCCTCATGGAGGGCAGTGATCCCGAATCTTGCCGCCTGTTGTAATACACTTCGCAAACCATCGAGGCGATCCTGAGGCGAGGGCGCGGGAATTTTACCCGCGACCAGCTTCATCGCGGATTCTCGCAGCGTTCCCGTGGGCATTCCCGTCACCGCATCCCGTTCGATGCGCCCACCGGGAGGATCAGCCGTGTTGCTATCGATCCCGCCCAGCCGCAGTGCCGCTGAATTTGCCCACGCCGAATGCCCGTCCACCGATTCGAAATAAGACGGCACATCGCCGACGATTGCGTCGAGCGCCTCTTTCCGAGGATTTGCATCGGCAAAGACGTGCAAGTCCCAACCGGAGCCGGTAAGCCATTTCTTCTCGGGGTGCCGCGAGCGGAATTCTCGAATCGCGGCGAGGATCGCGCCCGCTGTTGCAAGATCATCGAGCCGGCATTCCGATAAAAGCAAGCCTCCCGTCACGGGATGGATATGAGAGTCGCGGAAGCCCGGCAATATCATGTTTCCGTTCAAGTGGAGCACTCTTGTGCCAGATCCAACGAAGGTCCTTGCACCCGCATCGCTACCAACGTATAGAATTCGCCCTTTCGAGAATGCCACCGCCTCCGCCCAACTGCGGCTCGCATCCATCGTGTAAACCATGCCGCCTAGAAGCACGACCTCCGCTGTCCTCGATCCACGATTCACCAAAAACAGTGGGAAAAGGACCAAAAGCAAGACGGACAGGGAAAGGCTCAAACGAACCGCCGTGCGTGATAACATTATTACTCTCCAGGAGGTCATCGTGGCTCAATACATTGAGTTTAAGACACCCTCGTCTTCTCAGCCCGGAAGCGAACCCCTTATCCCTCTGATCATTGAAGTGCAGGAGTCCGAAGCGCCCCGTGGAATTGCCAAGGCAGGCTTAAGAGAGGTTGCCGGTAAGACCGTTCAGCAAGCCACAACACTTATTGAGGACGCGATTCGCGGAAGCGTGTCCGCCATTGCGACCGCCTTCCACGATGCTGTAAAGACATTACCGGAGCCTCCGGCTGAAACCGAGGTCTCCTTTGGCTTGAAGATAACCGGGGAGGCAGGGAACATCGCGATCAGCAAGGCCGGAGCCGAGGCAAATTTCAACGTTAAGCTGATCTGGAAGGGAACCGCGGAGGCAAAATGAGTTTTCCCAACCCGATGGACGCGCTGGTGCGCATTCTTGGAGCCGATGGCGGCACCATCGGAGCGGGTTTTTTTGCGGGTAGTGGCGCGCGCGTCTTGACGTGTGCGCATGTGATCTTGGATGCGGCGTCGTGCCCAGGTGGCACTGTTACCCTGATTTGCCATAAGACCGGAGAGCGGCGTCTGGCCCGCGTACTCGGCGATAACTTCTGGAGTGCTCCTGACGACCAAGACATAGCAGTGTTGGAACTGCTGCCGCAGAACGGGGATACCACAAGCGCTCTACCGAAGGGTGTGAATCCGGCAGCGCTCGGTTCGTCGAAGAGACTTCCGCAGGCCCTGAGAAGTCATGGGTTCCCAGCGGTGAATCCGGAAGGAGGTCTAGCTGCCGTTGTTTCCGTTACTGGGAAGACCACCATCGGAAACCATGAGTTACTTCAGATCAGCGCTCCCGATATTTCGCTCGGCTTCAGTGGGGCGCCCGTCTGGAACGACGATCCAGCCTTCGTCATCGGGATGGTGGATAGCGTTGTAACGGCAGATGCGGATCCAGAAAAAAGGCAAAGAGACACTGCTTTCCTGCGGCCGGTCGAAGCACTCCGTACCATAGCTGGCCTGGAACTCGATCCTGAGTGCCCTTATCGAGAACTCGAATCCTTCGAGCCAAAGCATGTTGAGGATTACTTCGGACGGGATGCCGCCATTCTCGATTTGCTTTCGAAGTTGGGGGCGCACGATGTTGTTGCTGTCGTCGGGATCTCCGGGAGCGGGAAATCGTCGCTGGTTAGCGCTGGGCTGGCAAAGGGATTACGTAACACGAGTATCGTAGGCTTGCCCGGGTTGCCCGTTTGTCCTTTTAAGCCAGGTCCGAAGCCCCTCTTTAACTTATTGTCTTCGCTCAGCCAGATGGAAGGCCTGACTGCCGCCGGAATAGAAGGGGTCTTCGATGTCGCCCCTGGGACATTGGCGCAGCCGAGCCAAGAAATAGTCGAGTTCCTGCGGCGGATGCCGGCGGACAGCCTGTCCCTGAAGATCCGAGGATTGCTGGGCAATCGCGGCGCCGTGCTCGTCGCCGACCAGTTTGAGCGCCTGTTTATTGAGTGTCCCGACGAAAACACTCGCGCGTGGTTCATTGACATTCTCGTTGGCGCCGCAGGAGGGAACGTCAAGGTGCTGGTCGCATTCCGAGCGGATTTTTTTAAGGATGTATTGGGATCGCCCCTTTGGCATGCGATCAAGAATTCGCAAATGACGTTGCTGCCGATGAGCGACGATGAACTGCGAGAGGCGATTGAGGGGCCGGCCGAGCGCCGTGGTCGTTACGTGGAAACTACGGTTGTCGAGTGCTTGATACGCGATGTCAGCGGACGTGCGGGAGATCTACCTCTGTTGGAGTTAGCTCTAAGCGACCTGTGGGAAAAGGATGCCGCTACAGGTGTTCTCACGCTTGAGTCATACAACAAACTCCAAAGCAGTACGCCAGACGGGAGGACCATTCGGGGAGCGAAGGCCGCGATCGTGTTACGGGCCGAGAAGGTGTGGAACAATATCCCCAAAGAGGATCAGCCCGCCGCCCAAGGCGTCTTTCTTTCGCTGGTCCGTGTAAACCTTCCAGATGGCTCTGGAAGCACCGGCATGGTGGAAACGAGCCGCCGTGCATTCCTCTCTGAGTTCAGCGAGCGAACCCGGAAGGTGGCGCGAGAGCTCACAGGGACGTTCCTTTTGACCACAAGCACCGACCCCTTCAGCGGGGAAGCGACGATTGAGGTGTCTCATGAAGCGGTCATCAGCCACTGGCCTCTTCTGCGAAAGTGGCTGGAGCTATATCGGCCCTTCATCGCCTGGTACACACAGCGCCTGACTCCTTCCCTGGATGCATGGCTGAGCGAGAACGATCGAAGGAGAAAGAAAGGCCTGCTGCTATCCAAAGACCTCCTATCGGATGCCAGAAAATGGCAGCTTCAGTATCCGGAGTTTCTTGCTGGACCGCCCGCCGATCTGATCAGCGCAAGTGCGGCAAAGTATCGAAACCAAAAGCTCCTCACGGGAATCGCCGCCGCCGCCTTACTCGGCACCCTAGCTTACGGGGCGTTCTACAAGAACAATGAAACGATAGCGAAGGCGCAGGAGCTGCACGAACGTGGCATCCGGGCGCTGCTCGACAACGATTTCCAGACAGCGCAATTGCTGCTGGCAGAATCATTGGATGCGCAGGCCAGCGAAGACGTGAGGCTGGAACTGGTGGAAGCCCGTATTGGCGCTGCGACCGCTGTAGAGACCACAATGCCGACGGGAGATGTCATCGCCTCAAGCTCCGATGGCCGGTACCTCGCGTTTGAGTCTGATTCCGGAACAATTGATATTTGGGAGCGCGATCATGGCCAGGTTTTCCCGACACCTTTCCGCTACAAGGATGCTAAGTCCAATGACGATATAGACATGAGGGTGGCTTTCGGCCCGAAGGGTCGCCTCCTGGCTTACGGAACCGACACAGGATTGGTGAGACTATGGGACAACGCAAGCAACAAGGAACTCCCCGGCTGGGAAATGCAGCCCTCCCCCGCGTTCGAGCGGTGCGCCTGTCAGGTGCAGTCCGACCCTTCCGGTGGCCAAGTCGTCTCCGCCGGCTCGGTCGGCATCGACAGCCTTGCTATAGCGCCGGATAACCGCACGCTGGCGATTGGCACGTTCGATGGAAAGATTGAATTGTGGGACACGACGACGCGCATGCGAATCAAGTCGTATTGTGGACACCTCCATGCGGTCCATACGATTGCGTTCAGCCAGGATCAGAGCATGTTGGCATCGGGAGGCGCAGATCGGACAGTTCGGCTCTGGCGACTCAATTCCGCCTGCGCTGTGGCGACATTGTCTGGCCACGAAGATTTTGTGCGCGCCGTAGCGTTCAGTCCGGACGGGAAGCACCTGGCTTCAGGGAGCGCAGACACGTCGATCCGAATCTGGGAAACGAGCCAAGGTAAACCGGTGGATTTGCTGACTGGCCACGCTGGCACGATCCGATCTATCGAATATAGCGATGACGGCCTGTTTCTGCTCACCGGCAGCGAAGACCGGACTGCAAGGCTTTGGCAGGAAGCCATCGGTAAAGAGTTGCTGAGGCTGCCGGCTGAGGGCCAGGTGAATGCGGTGGCCTTCGAGGGCGGTCATCACCTGATGGTCGCAGGAAGAGGGGACGCGTCAGCCGGTGGTAAGAACTCCGGGACTGTGAGAAGGTGGGACTTCGGACGGAAGGACGAAGGATTTACCCTCTTCAGCGCCGGGCCGGTGACATCTATAGCCTTCGACCCCGACGGCAGACGACTTGCCTCCGCAGGGCCTGATTCACAGATCCGCATTTGGAATATCGATGATTCCAACGCCCAGGTCCCCGCGAAGGTTCTTCCCGCTGGGGTGGGGGCGGTTTGGGCATTAGCCTTTGGGCCAGAGGGCACGCTAGCCTCGGGGGGCGAGGACCATGTCCTTCGCCTCTGGAATATAGACAAAGGCACTTCCACGCTCTTCCCCGGACAAGAAGGGGATATCTGGAGTCTGGCGTTTCACCCAACACGGCCGCTCATTGCCGCAGCCTCCGGCAAAACGATTTATTTGTGGAACACACAAACTCATCAGCTCAATCGGACTCCAGAGACACCCGGTTCTACATGGACAGTATCCTTTAGTCCGGATGGCAAGCTTCTTGCTTCCGGCGGTGGCGACTCAACCCTCCGGCTCTGGGACATTACCACCGTTGAAAATGCGAAAGAGGTTGGAAAGACATTGCTAACGGATGAAATCTGGGGTGTGCCTTTTGGTCCCAACGGGGATCGCATCGCCACGGCCGGCCTTGATCGAACCGTTCACCTTTTCACCGTTCCGAAACTCGCTCCCATGAATGTCTTCAAAGCTTCGGCGCAGCATGATGGCTTGGTGCAGAGCGCTGCGTTCAGTCCCGATGGGAAATGGGTTGCGACTGCGAGCGCAGACCATACCGTATGGCTCTGGGATGTCAAGAGCGGCCGAACAGTTAAACTCGAATCCCACGCTCGTCCAGTGTGGTGGGTTACTTTCAGCTCCAATGGGAACTGGCTGGCGTCCGGGGGATTGGATCATACGATTCAAGTGCGAAATATGAAGGCAATCGAGAGTATTCTGACCGAGGAGCCGGCGAAACTCCTCGAACGGGCTCACAAAGACACGGGACTGTAACCCCGTATGGTCCGAAAAACCAAAGCCGGCGGACCCGAGGTCCGATCTGAGCTTTGCGGGGGCTGCGAACTGGGCGAAGGTTGGAAAGGGCGGGTTGACCGCCGGAGCAGCTTCTGTGAATTACACATCTACCTGCCGCCTCGCCGCGAGACTGACGGTTCACAGAATCATGCTGCGGCGCGATAGTAGTAGTTCAGCGTGCCGCCCAGGCGCTGGCGCCGTTGGACCGCTCCCGCGTTTCCCAAATGGCTCGCCTCGGGGCTGATGAGGCGGTTCGCCAGTCCCTGGTGGTTGCGTTCGGTATTATAATGCGCGATGAAATTGTGAATGGCGGTCCGCAACGAGCTCTCTCCGAATAAGATCATTCGCTCCAGACAAGATTCCTTGATGCTCCGTACGAATCTCTCCGCGTGCGCATTCAAATTCGGCGATCGCGGTGGCAGCTTCGCCGATTTCACGCCACCCTTGTCGTGCAGGTCCAGGAACTCGGCCGTGAACAGCGGGTCACGATCATGGATCAGGTAGCGCTTGCCTTTCAGGATTCCATCAACAGCATCGGTGAGATTCCTGCCGATCTGGCTCATCCACAGCCCATTGGCTGTCGATGCGATGCCTGCAATCTCCACCTTGCGCGTCGACAGTTCGATGAAAAACAGTACGATGAATCTCTGCAGCCCTTTCCGAGTCCACACTTCCACTGTGAAGAAATCTGCGGCCACAATCAGTTCCCAATGCCGGCTTAGAAATTCCTTCCACGTCGTCTTTCGACTCCGCTCCGGCGCTGGCTCGAGGCCCTTGCGCTTCAGAATCTCAGCGATTGTGCCGGGCGCAATCTCGTGGCCCAGATTGAACAAGGCGCCTTGGATTCGCCGATAGCCCCAATTCCGGTTCTCCTCGGCCAGTTGCACCACCAAGGTCTCGATCTCGTCGGCGGTTTTCGGACGCCCGGTTTCCTACGCGCGGTTCCGTCATATTTGAGGGCGATCAGTTTCCGGTGCCAGGCCAACAAAGTCGCGGGCGTAACAAGCGTGGCCACTTCTCGCAAAAGCTTCCGACTCAAGCCCTTCGCCTTGGAACGCCAAACGACGGCGCTGGTCGTCGTTGAACCGCACACGCCGCTCGCCGAGTTGCTCGCGCAAGACTCGGTTTTCTTCGCGAAGGTACTCGATGATCTGTAGTTGATGTTGATTCATCCACCCGGCCACAGCGATTACCACGAACCGGAATGGATCCAATACTCTCGGCATCGTTGCTTCATTATCCCGCCCTCCATAAGGACTGCGAAATTCATGTTTTTTCAAGCCGATCCAGTTTCCGGACCATACGGGGAGCGTGGTCTGGCAGGGGGCGAGAATCCCCGGAAGGCGCCGATCGACTGCTACAGTGGCTGCTACAGTTCGATCGGCGGATTTAGGGCATTTCGTGACGGTTGCTGTCGCTCGGCGTCGCGGCACGCCTCTGGGTGAACGCATGGAAAGGCGGGCGAAACGTTGAAAAGAATTGGCGGGGACGACGGGGCTCGAACCCGCGACCTCCGACGTGACAGGCCGGCGCTCTAACCAACTGAGCTACGTCCCCGCGAGTCAACGTGCGGCTCATTTAGAATAACATAGCCAGCCTTCAATGCCACGCGATCCCAACCAGTACAAAGAGTTCGTCTTGCGGGGAACTCCATTGAAAGCTCCCGTCGCCGCCATAATCGTTGATGGCCGCCGCATTCCAGTGAACGAAACGCACCTCTGGCGAGATCAGCGCATGCCGTGCACCGAACTCCACGCCGCCTGAGGCCACTACGCCCTGCGTGACCGCGTAATTGGTGCTGACCCGGTTGTCAGCGTAATGCGTACTGACCCCAGTGAGTGCGTTCACGTATTGGCCGGAGGCAACCGCAGATCCATGCAGCGTTCGCGGCGCATAACCCACTCCCACGAACGGATGCAGCCAACCGGCTCGGGGCAGACGATATTTCACGATCATGGGAAATTCCCAGGAGGTATCGCGCTCCCGTGTAATGGAACTGAAGAAAACCGAACCGGCGTAACCCGTGAACCCGACGTCTCGATAGAGCGCGTCAAATTCGAACGAGAAATGCCATGGGAGCCGGACTTCCAACTTGGGCCCCACGATGTACCGTTTCGACTCGGGAGTGACCGTTCCGCTCACATCGCCAGTGGTGCGGAGCCCGCCCTCCACACCGATGGCGATCGGTTGCGCCAGCGCAGAATAACTGCTCGCAAAGAAGACCAAGCTACTCGTAAGCAGGAAGCCAAGTCGCATACGGACTCAATTCAGACGAGCCAGCCATAGCAGCTGTTCGACCACCCGCGCACGATCCTGCGCATCCGGCGCCATTGCCAGGTAGGTTTCAAAATCACGCCGCGCCGATTGCCAGCGCCCCAGTTCCTTAAACAGCGCGCCTCGAGCCTGATACCACGGAGCCGTTTCGGGAGCTGCCGCGATCATCAGGTCCAGCGTCGCCACTGCCCTTTCAAAGTCCCGGGCACGCACATACACGCGATGCAGATTCTGGAGCATCCGCACCGCGATCTGCTTTTTCGAAACTCGCCGGAGCAGCGCCGGATTGGCCACATCCGAGCCCGCCAGTGTGAAACAGTCCTGCGCCGTAATGATCCGGCCGCCATGGAACGGATCGATATACGTGGAGTAATTGCCGTCGTCGAACTGCAGCACGAAATGCCGGGGCAGCCCGATTCCGAACACGGGCATTTGCAAGCGCCGCGCGATCTCCATGTACATCACGGAGAGCGTAATGGGAAGCCCCGTGCGCCGCTCCAGTACCTGATTCAGGCAGCTATTGCGAGGGTCAAAGAAATCCTCTTCGTTGCCGTGAAATCCCAATTCGCCGAAAAGGTAGCGTTGCGCGGTCTCGACGAAATCGCGGCCATCGTTGAAATTCCGTAAACGATCGCCAAGGCGCGATGCCAGGTCGTTCAATTGGTCAAGGAATGGCTCCGGTTTCAGATCCGGAAAGTGGATGCTGGCAAGATCCAGAGCAGCGCGGTCTAACCGCCCCGGTCTGGTTTCATCTTCCAGCAACTGGCGAAGATGCAGCATGGTGAGGGCTGCCGGGGCGCGGGAGATCCGCTCGCGCCCGGCTATCCTCACTTTACCCCGAGATGCCCACGTAGCGGAAGCCCGCGCGCGTCAGGCGAGCGCGGTCCAGCACGTTGCGCCCGTCGAGCATAATCGCCCCATGCATGGACTTAGCCACTTTCTCCCACTCCAGGTCGCGATACTCGGGCCACTCCGTCACCAGCACCAGTGCGTCGGAGCCTTCGGCCACTTCCTCAGCGCTCGCGCAACAAACCACGTCGAGCGTGGGATTGTCCGCGCGGAACCGTTCCATGGCCACCGGATCGTGGACCTTTACCCGAGCGCCGCGCTCAATCAACCGCCGGGCGATGTCCAGCGCCGGAGCGTCGCGCAGATCGTCGGTATTGGGCTTGAAGGCCAATCCCAACAGCCCAATGGTTCTGCCCTTCAGGATTTTGAGTTCCCCCAGGAGTTTTTCCACCACCCGCTCGCGCTGCTTCTTATTCACCTCGCGCGCCGCCTTGACGATGGCCATGTCCAGGCCATATTCGGCCGCGGTCCCCACCAACGCGGCCGTGTCTTTCCCGAAGCAGGAGCCGCCCCAGCCGATGCCAGCCTGCAAAAACCGGGTGCCGATGCGCGCGTCCAGTCCGATGCCCTTGGCCACTTGCCCGATGTCCGCACCGACTTTTTCGGCCAGGAGCCCGATCTCATTGATGTAGCTGATCTTCAACGACAGAAATGCATTGGCCGCGTATTTGATCAATTCAGCCGACGCCAAGTCGGTCGAAATCAAGGGAGCGGCCTCCGTCGCGTCCGGACGCGGCAGATAAGGCGGCGCCGGAAAGGTTTGTTCCAACAGCGGCCGGTACAGCGTATACAACACTTCGGCTGTCTGCGGTTCGTCGGCGCCCACCACCACGCGGTCGGGAAATAAACTATCGTGCAGCGCCGAGCCTTCGCGCAGAAACTCAGGGTTCGATGCGACCGCAAAACTGCCGCCGTTCTTCGACTCACTGCGCTTATGAAATGCATCGCGCACCAGTGAGCCCACCCAGTTGCCGCTGCCGATGGGCACCGTCGACTTATTCACAATTACGGTGAAGTGGGCGCCCAGATTTTCACCGATGCCGCGAGCCGCGGATTCCAGATAGCGTAAGTCCGGAGCGCCTCCCGGTCCGGGGGGCGTGCCCACGGCGATAAAGATCACCTGCGCCTTCGGAATCGCCGTCGCATAATCCGTGGTGAAGCACAGGTTCGCCCGTGCGTCCGCAACCAGATCCGACAAGTGCGGCTCGAAAAACGGCATCGCTCCGCGCTCCAGAGCTTCAATCTTCTTGGGATCCGCGTCGACGCAGTGGACTTTATGGCCCAGATACGCGAGACAGGCTCCCGTGGTCAGACCGACATAGCCGGTTCCTAGAATGGTAACGTTCATGAGTCTTCTTATTTTATGACGGATAGGGCGGGAACAATATTGAACCGCAGGCAGGCGTGCGCCCGGCGCATAGCCCTTTCGACTGATTCCGCGTCTGGCGCCCGCGCAAAAAGGAACCCCAGGTAGCTGGCTCCCTCCGGCAGAGGCTCAAGACGATGCCCCTCCTTCGCTGTAATCTCGATAGCTTCAATATCGGCGGTTTCGCGCGCGGGCTCCAGACCCTCGACGCCGGAATATATGCCAGCCGAGGGAATCGGAATCATCATCACACCGTGGGCTCCGGGGGCGAGCTTCGCTTCCACGACATCCTCACCCAGGGCGTGCCGCAGCAGCACCTCTTCCAATGTCATTTCCAAACCCATTCCGGACCCGAACCGCAGCACCCGGGAACACAGGCCGCCGATGGGCCTCGCCGCAGCCTCCAGCATCCAGACTCCGCCATCGTTTACACGCATTTCCGCATGTACCGACCCGAAGTCCAGGCCCAGCGCCGTGACTGCCTGTTGTGTTGCTTCCCGGATCGCCCCTTGAATCGGTGCCGGCTCCCGAGACGGCGCCAGGTAGATCGTTTCCTCGAAAAACGGACCATCCAATGGATCGGGTTTGTCGAAGATGGCCAGCGTGTGAAGCTTGCCCTCCGTCACGATTCCTTCTAGAGCAAACTCGCGCCCGGGAATGAAATCCTCCACCAGGGCTGTGTCGTCGCCCGTAATTTTGTGAATACGCGCAAGCGCCGCGGCAAACTCCGCGGGCGAATTGGCGCGGATCACGCCGCGGCTGGCTGACGACCGCAGCGGCTTCAGCACGCACGGGAACCACTGGCCTTCAGAATCATCGCCGCGGTTGGCGATCCGGAAATCGGGCACATTCAAGCCGGCCCCGCGAAATCGC
Organism: Bryobacteraceae bacterium; assembly: GCA_036489835.1. Lineage (GTDB taxonomy): Bacteria > Acidobacteriota > Terriglobia > Bryobacterales > Bryobacteraceae > Palsa-187. The sequence goes on from DASXEY010000067.1 coordinate 49,901, forward strand.
TCCCGCGTCCGGCGCTTGTCGTTCGCCGCGTTGACGGCTCCGCTCGAATGGAACCGGAGTCCCAGCCGTTCCGCGCAGCGCGCGGCAACCAAAGCGGGACCGTCCCCCACCGCGAGAATCCCATCGAACGGCCCGCGCGCCTCTAGAGCCTCAATCTCCTCCAAAGGAGCTTCGAACCGGAGCGCGATCGCATGATCGCCCCAAGGATCGTCGAGCACATGGCATCGGTCCGTGGCCAGCACGAGATCTACGTCCAGGCGTTCCGCGGCTCCGCGGAACTCGGACACCTGATAGCCTGTCTTGGACGCCACTAATAAGACGCGCCGCTTCACACCGGAACCGGCTCCGCGCAACAATACCAGGGTTCGTCGACATACGCGGAAGGTGGGCTGGCCGCGAACTGCGGCAAAGGTCCCGCACCCGCCGCTTCCCAGACCGCGGAGAAGATTTCGGAACGGGATCGTTTCTGCGTTTGCATGGCGCTCACCAGCCGGAACACCTGTGAAGCGAACGCGTCCATCGACGCATCCGCGTGCTTCCAGGGATACGTAAGAGCCTTAAAATCGAACTCGCTCACGACACTGCGGATATCTTCCAACTCCAGCAGCTTCGACCCGCGTGTGATCAGCAGACGCAGCGCGAGCTGCACTGGCGCGACCTGCTCCACCAGATCCAGCTCCGCCAGCGTCCGCAGCAACTCCCGGTAACTCTCCATGGTGGTCCAGGGCGTGAACGCGAGGAACGTTGGTTGAAGCGCCAGCCCGATCTCGCGCATGTCCCTGACTGTCTCCTCAAAATCTTGCCGCGTGTGATTCTTGTCGAGCTTCCGCAGTACCGCATCCTCCAGCGATTCCACCGCGCTGGTGACGAACAGGCATCCTGTCTCCTTCAGCGTGGCCAGCAGCTTGCAATGCTGCCGCAAATGCTCGATCTTGATGGTGGCGTCGTAGGTGACGCCAGGAAACTCGGCGTGCAGAGCCTGCACAATTGCCATCGCGTGCGTGGGACCGTTGAAAAAATCAGGGTCGCCGAAGGTCACGTGCTTTGCCCCCGCGGCCACTTGCTGCCGAATGTCTTCGAGCACGATCTCCCGCGCCACAATTCGAAAAACTCCGTTGTACACCGGCGTTACGGGACAATGCCGGCACATGTGCTTGCAGCCTCGGCTGGCTTCCGTATAGGCCACCAGCTTTGAATCGCCATTCAGCCGCAGCTTGGCGTAGAGGCCAAGCTCCGGCAGCCCCTCGCGCTCCGGCTTGAGAAATGCCTGCCGGGCCAAAGAGATTTCGGAAATCTCCGGCACGCTCACGCCGTCAGCCAGCGCCACCAGAGCGGATTCGAATTCACCTCCCGCAATCGCTTCCACTCCCAGCCCCCGCAATAATTCGGCGTTGATAGGCGCATACAATCCGTAGCACGCCAGGCGAGCATTAGGATTCAGCTGCCGGGCGCGCTCGATTACCGGCAGAGCCAGCCGCGTCGCCGTGTGCATAGGCAGATAAAACGCGATCAAGTCCGCCTCAAGCACCGAACCCTCCGGCAGAGCTTCCACCGCCAGATCCACGCACCCTACCTCATGCCCGGCGCGCGTCAGCCAGGCGCGGGGCGACGCCAAACCGAACGGCTGATGCCCCAACTCATACGTGCTGATCAGAACAATCTTCATTCGCAGTTACCAGTGTAGTCGGAGACGCGTACTTGGCTGCTATACTCAATTCCGTTCGTAAAAACAGTCAGGGGGATTGTTTATGGATTTACTTTGGTTTCTGCTGATCGGACTGATTGCGGGTTGGCTCGCCGGAAAAATCATGAAGGGCAGCGGGTACGGAGTTCTCGGTGATCTGATCCTGGGTGTTATAGGATCAATGATTGGATGGCGACTCTTCGCCTTGGTGGGCATTCTCGCGGGAGGTTTCGTAGGTTCCGTGATTGTTGCGACGGTGGGCGCCGTTTTCCTGGTCTTTCTGGTCCGGCTGATCAAACGGGCATGAACCTCGCATGCTCGGTTATCAGGAATACGACGGACCGGCGACCAGATTCCTTCGCGCCATCCTTCCCACTTTCCGTTACTGGATGCAGACCGAGGTGCACGTCTACGCGTTCTCCATCGCAGCCAACGTGCTGCTTTCGTTTTTCCCGTTCCTGATCGTCACCCTTTCGCTTTCGCGTCTCTTTTTTAACTACCAGACCACGGTTGCAGCTATCGACTTTGCGCTACGCGATTATTTCCCGAGCGTGTTCAGTCAATACCTGCACAATAGCCTGCCGAGAAATCGCCCCATCCCTGATGTGCTTTCGATCCTGCTGCTCCTGTTCACCGCGAACGGCATCTTTGAACCGCTGGAAGTCGCGCTGAACCGCGTGTGGGGAATCCACACCAACCGCAGCTTCCTGCGCAATCAATTGGTGAGCCTCGCGCTGATCTTTACCTGCGGCGGCCTGGCGCTGCTCTCCCTGGGATTCGCGGCCATCAATCATGATTCCTTGAGCGGCAATTTCTTGAAGACCTGGATCGGGACAGTTTTCCTGCGGCTGGCAGTTGCGCCTGTGACGGCGCTGAGCCTGCTGCTCGTCTATCGCTTCCTGCCGAATGGGAAGCCCCCTTTCAAGCGCGTAGTTCCGGCAGCCATTGGAGTGGGCCTGCTGCTGGAGTTGCTGAAGTACGTCGTGGCCCTGGTATGGCCCTGGTTCGATGCCAAGCTTGTGCGCGAGTATGGAGTCTTCCGCTACTCGGTGTCGCTCATCTTTCTGGCGTTCTTCGCCTCTATGCTGGTGCTGGCCGGAGCAGAGTGGTCCGCGCGAGGCTATCGCTTCGACCGCGTCCCCAGCGCCAGCGTCGAAAACGCCCTTAATGGAAAAGCCGAAAATGCCGAAGGAGCCGGCTGAGTGCTCGCGGTGATCACCGGCGCCTCCAGCGGCATTGGCGCGGCGTTCGCGCGCAAGCTGGCCGCGCGCGGGTACAACCTGCTACTGATCGCCCGCCGCGAAGACCGGTTGCGCTCCATTGCCGATGAAGTCCGCGCGCTCCATCACGTCGAAGCCGAGGCGTTTGTCGCCGACCTAGCTATCGACGCGGATCGCGATCGCGCCGCCGCGCGCATCCTCAACGCTCCGGATCTGGCGCTGCTGGTCAACAATGCGGGCTTCGGAACGATGGGCTATTTCTGGGAAGCCGACGTTGCCGGGCAGGAGCGGATGCATCGCGTGCACGTGCTGGCGGCGATGAGCCTGACGCACGCCGCGCTGGCAAACCTGGTTCCGCGCGGCCAAGCCGGCACGGGTGTCATCAATGTGTCCTCTGTCTCGGCGTTCAGTCCCGGACCGCAAAGTGTCAGCTACCACGCCACCAAGGCGTGGATGAACGCGTTCACCGAAGCCTTGGCTCTGGAGTTGGCCGGGCGAAGCTCGCCGGTTACGGTGCAGGCGCTATGCCCCGGTTTTACACTCTCCGAATTCCACGACGTGGTGCGCATCGACCGCGCCACCATTCCGTCTTCGCTGTGGATGACCGCCGACTTCGTAGTGGAAGAGTCCCTGCGCGGCTTCGACCGCCGCAAGCTGATCGTCATCCCCGGTTGGCGTTACAAGCTGATTGTGGCGTTCATGAAACTGGTCCCGGCGTCATGGCTGCGGCAAGGCTCTGTCGCTGCCGCGCGCCGCTATCGCAAGAGCAAACAATAGAGCCCTCCGCCCGTCAATTGTCGGCCGGAGTCCTCTCGATGTGATCGACGATCACGGCGTCTGAATCTGCCTGGGCATTCGCCTGCAGCGCCCCGGCGAACCACAGGAACTCCTCGGGCTGGAGATCACGAAATCGTATTTCCCGTCAGTCCTGTGGCATTAAGAACCGGCTGATGGACATAGCCGCCGAGGATCTCGGCGAAATGGCCCATGGATTCGTCCAGCGAAGCGCCAGCGGGCGCGATCCTTGGCAGAGATCGCCATGAAATATTTGCGCCCAGGCGGAAGCTCCGGGTAGCCGTCCTTGTCGACCGTCTATTGAACGGAGCCGGTTTCTCATCCCGATCGTCATTTAGAGTAGAGTGGGAACTCCCGGCGATGCGGCCAGCTTCGGTCCGCCTTTGCCCACCAGCATCTGATAGCCCGCAACTTCCCTCTTCTCGATATGCGCGGCGAGATGGTTGCTCCTGGAAGGACTTTCGCGTTGACGGTGAACCGCTCTTCCGCTCCACCCACGCGGGCCCTACAAGCTGGTAGGAGCCGATTCCGTAAGCGATCTCCAGCAGGCTGGATAGCGGATCGTTTTCGACCGAATCACAGGTAGGATCCTTAATGCCGGGCCGCCGTTCCCTCTGGCGCCGTAATCGCCGGGATCTCCATGCTTCACGCTGGCGACGAAAACAGAGAACAGGACAGCGAACCACGCCCGCCGCATGACCACCTCCTTCGCTCCAAATAATCATCTGCTCTGTTTGTCGGGTTGCACAAACCACCTATTATGAGAGGCTGGAGACCGCCGGTCAGGGCGTCTTAGGGTACCTGCGAACATGCGGACGTTCCGCGGCTCCGTTCTCTTACCGTCACGTCGGTATGGCACATCACCGATCATTATTGCCAGCTTGTCGAGTATATGCGAATGAACGGGATTGTGCCGCCAAAGAAACACCAGCCCTGGTTTAAGGTCCGCCAGGAGCAACGGTGACGTCCAATCGGTGTCGCCAAAGGGTAGGCGGTTGGCTTTCAGCCAGCAGAACCCGAATCTTGACGAGGCGCATTTGGAGCGGCTGCCGTAAAACCAGTCGCGCCAATTTCCCTGGATGGGCCGTATGTCACTGCCATTTTGCGAGGCGGTCCGGGAACCGCGGATCCCGGACAAATTGCGTATAGCCACGTCGGACTGCGTGGTTTGCTGACGCCGGGTATGGAGTGCGGCGGTGCCAAGTCGGCCCCGGCTGGCTCGACAGCGAAAGGTACGAGCGTCAACGCAATAATCCGGCATGGTGCCAGGAAGGAGGAGGTCAACGCGATGCTCTGAAAGCTTCTCACGGAGCACTTTCACATATCCGTGCATCGCGAAATCTGAGAAATGCCGGTGTACGATTAACTGCCCGAGAAAGCGGTGCCCGAGCCGCCGCAAAGGGACAAAACCGGTTTGCCGCAGTTGGCTCCCAGATGCCCTCGATTCTTGTTACCAGCCTGGAAGGGGTGCGCATTTGACGGCCAAACGTAGACGCTTACTGCATTTGCGAATTTCGTGACCAATCAGCTCCGAGTCCCGGTTGTCGATAGGGCCGGACTCCTGGACGCCTACGAGTTCGTTCTGAATTTCGTCCCGGCGCTCAAGGCGCCGGCGTAGAACCCAGGGTGCCTCAGGCGTGCCGCCTCCAGTCGATGGGCCCGATTTATTTAGCCCTCGATCAGGAGCTCGGGCGCCGATTGGAACAGAAGAAAGGTCCGGTCGAGGTGCTGGCTGCGTTGTGACTAGCGGGAGCCTCTGATGGCTGAGTTGATCCCCGGGAACTCCGGCCATGCACGCTGTCAAGGCGTAAGATGGAAGCATGGGACGGCTGTTGAGCGACCGCGCGGAGAAAACGGCGGACGTCGTGGTTCTCGCGGCTTCGCTTGAAGATCCCAAGAACTCGCCTCCGGGGACCTACAGGGTCTTCCTGCTGGCGACGTGCGGGTCGATCTTCGCCCTGTTTGCGTCGCTGATCATCGCCTATTATTGGCGCTCGCGAACGCCGCCTTTCTGGGATCCGATCAGGCTTCCGCCCACTCTGTGGCTTTCCACCGGGCTCCTGCTGGTCAGCAGCGTTTCGTTTGAATGGGCGCGGCGCGTTTTCCGGCGCGGCAATCACCGCTTGGCCTCCCAGCTATTCGTGATCACTGCGTGCCTGGGGGCGGGATTTCTTTCGTCGCAGATAACTGCCTGGCGGGAACTGGTGCGGGCCGGTGTGTACCTTTCGCAGAACCCCCACAGCTCCTTCTTCTACCTGTTCACCGGCTTCCATGCCCTGCACGTAGTGGGCGGCATGGTTCTGCTGCTGGTGGTGCTGCTGCGCAAATACCCGCGCCGCGAATTGGTTGACGTAGTGGTTTATTATTGGCACTTCCTGGGCATCCTGTGGCTGGTGCTGCTCACCGTACTGCATCTGATAACCTAGAGCCCTTCGACGATGCCGGCCCATCCCTCCGCCCAAATCGCGCCCACCGCGCGCGTCCACCCCGATGCCGTCCTCGGCCCTGGAGTGCGGATCGGCGAGTTCGCCATCGTTGAGGCGGATTGCACCCTCGGCGCCGGAACAATTCTTGAGCCTTACGTTTATGTGAAGCGGTGGACCACCCTGGGCCAGGGCAATCAGGTCTCGGCTGGAACGATCCTGGGCACCGATCCTTTGGACAAAAATTTCACCGGGGAGCGTAGCTACCTCAGCATCGGCGACGGCAACATCATCCGCGAGCATTACACCATTTCACGCGGCACCGCTCCAGAATCGGAAACCGTCATTGGCGATGGAAACTACATCATGACCTCGGGGCACATCGCGCACAATTGCCGCATCGGCAACCGCACTGTGATCGCCAGTTGCGCCCTGGTGGCCGGCCACGTCCACATTGAAGATGAAGCTTTCGTCTCGGGCGGCGTCGTCATTCATCAGCATTCCAGGGTGGGGCGTTTGGCGATGATCGCCGGCAACACGCGCGTCAATAGTGACGTGCCGCCTTTCTTCCTTTACGCAGGCTATAACGTCGAGGCAAAGGGGCTCAACCTGGTGGGCCTGAAACGCGCCGGCTTCCTCGCGACGGAGATTCATTCTCTCAAGGCCGCCTACCGGATTCTGTACCGCTCCCGGCTGAAGCTCGATGTCGCGCTGGAGCGAATCGAAGCCGAAGTGCCGGGAGAGTCCATCCGCCACCTGGTGAGTTTCATTCGCGCCAGCAAACGCGGCATCTGCCGCGAGTAGGATGCGACACCTGTGGCACCGGCCTTGCGCGTACGCTCCTAAGTAACAGTCCGCGCGTGGCCGCGACCATGCTCCGTTTTGCGGCCTGTTACTTAGCGCCCTGAACGACAGGCGAAACCGCTGTCCCACCGCGCAACCTCAGAAGTTGCAAACGACGTGGGCAGGCATTCAGCCTGCCGGGACTTTTGCGACAAAACGACCGGTGTTCGCTATAACAAGACGATCGCGGCCTTTCCTCTGCACTGAAAAATGGTCTTACCGTTTTCCGGGACACCGCGCTTCAGAACCTGATACGAACCGCCGTACCCCTGCGTCTCGCATTCAGCAGGCGCAAGCCCAACTCGGCATCACGCAGTCGAACCCATCCCGCAAGTCAGCCTCACTGTCCGGCGGTCTCACGCAACATTACGGTTTTTCGGTTATGAGGCCTTCGAGTTGCACGGGGCGCTTTCCTGGAATGTGGATTTTGGCGAGCAATGCCGGAGGGCGACCGAGCCCGCCCGCGCCGCCATATCGCGTCGGACTGGAACCAGAAGCCGGCGTGGAGTACCGTGGACTCCAACGTTGCTTCTCCCTAATTTCCAGCTTCGCGAACTGGATCTGGATCTGGTTATTGCCCAAAACACCCCGGATTCCCGGGCCAGAATCGCCTCAGCTCACCAATACTCTGGAGCGCGGGGGCGCCACCAGTCTCCTGGACGTGCGGCAGGCCGAGAGCAACCCGTTGACGACGACGCCGAGACCATCCCCGGGACGGGGCACCCCGATCGCTGCAAATGGAGGCCGAGCACCCTGCTCGGCGCGTCCGCGTCCATCCATGCTGCTGGCGATTCCGCGCTTCTTCGGCGGAGCCAGAAAGTCAGACGAGGGTGAAATGCGAACCCTGACCGGCGGCTTCGTGCTGTCATTCGACTTTTCGTATGAAGTTGATCTGTGGGTCGGGTGCGGCGCACCGTTAACGCTTCGCTTAGAAGAGGCCCAGGCCACGGCGGCCGATCTTGCCACAGGCTGAGCATTCATGCCGAGCTCGCCTTCGATGAGTTGGAACTTCACGCCGCGGACGCGCAGCAGCAGCTTCTCGACAACACCGTCGACGCTTACGCCGACGCGCTTCGGCTCACTCAGTTGCGCTTCGAAGGCGGAGCCGCGCCAAAGTCAGATGTGGCGCAAGCGCAAACGCCGCTTGATACGGCGAGGGCGCGGGACACCGACATCGGAGTGCAGCCGGCGCAATACGAGCATGCCATCGCAATCCTTGGAGCGCCGGCCCGATATCGCCGTCTCCGAACGTCGATCGGAGGAAGCCAATGAGCAGATCGGCATCGGACGCTGGCGGTTCCGCGGGAATCGAAGGCTTCGATTCTCAATTGGCTGACTTGGCCGAGCCGGTTCTGGGCCATCGGTTCGTCCGCCCCGGAAAACTCTCGATGCGGGCCGCCGGCTTGCGACTTCTGGCGCAGATCTGGGATGCGGTTCTGGCCGCGTATCGTGAGGCGACTCTGACTGCATTCCAGCAAGTGGATGACAATCTGGCGGCGCTTCGCATTCTGGAGCATGAAGAAGCGCAGGAAGCGGGATGCTCTCGCTTCCGCGCAGGAATCGCTGCGGCTATTCACCAATCGGTATCAAGGCGGGGTCGACAATTATCTGCAAGTCATCACCGCCCAAACGATTGATCTTCAGAACGAACGCAATGAAATGGATATCCAGCGCAGCCGCATCGACACGAGCGCCGCTTATTAAGGCTCTCGGCGGTGGATGGAATGTTAGCGATCTTCCAAAACCGACTTCGCTATAAGCTGAGTCGATCGTACTGGAAGCTGCTCGCTACCCCAAGACCATCAGGCTGAGCCGCGACTGTTTAAGGAGCGGCAACGGCTGCCCGTTACTGGTGGAGTGGCACTCCTTCACCGTCGCGGCGCGGAAAACACACCCAGTTAGAGCAGCCGCTCGCCCGAGCCCTTGGCATCGTAGCCGCCCAGGCTTTCCAACTCCCGCCGGTAACTGGTCCGATTAAGCGTATCGAGCATGGCCACTACCCCAGGCAGATCCAGATGCTGGCGGCGAATCGCCAGATCGTAGCGTTCGCTAACCAGGGGAATGAAGCCGAGGCCGAAGGCGCGCGCCGCGGCCCGGGTGGCGATGCAGCAATCGGCCGCTCCGCTGTGCACTTGCCAAGCCGCCGGCAAGTGTCCGGGCGCCGTGCGCTCATACCCTTTTACATTGCGCGGCTCGATCTTGAGCTGCTTCAATTGCGCATCCAGCAGCGCACGGCTGCCCGCGCCTTTTTCGCGATTCACAATGATGACGTCGCGCCGCGCCAAATCCTCGATTCCGCGAATCTCTTTGGGATTTCCGGCCGCCGTGACAATCCCTTCTTCCCATACCGCAAACGAAATCACAGCCACCGAGTTCTTCGAAAAGATCCGCCCGATCTCCGGAAGATTCGATTCGCCGCTGGCTTCGTCACTTAAATGCGTCCCCGCCACATGAACGCTGCCTTCCTTCAGCAACGCCAGCGCCTGCGAGCTATTGCGATGCGCCAGCACCAGTTCCACTCCCGCGGCTTGCACGTGCCGAGCCAGCACGGAAATCCCGGGATCGCATCCGGCGATCAAAATCCGATTGCGGAAATCCTCCGCCGGATCGAAGACCTGCACGTTGGTTTTGCCGGCGAGCGGCTTGCTCGCGATCACTGCGTCGCTGGCCGGAAAATACCACGGCATTGGCGAGGGCGCCGACGCCACCAGGCGCTTGTCGACGCGGCACAGCTCCACCGGTTGGCCCGGCTGAAATGGTCCAGGCTGCGCGGCCGCGGTTCCGGGCAGAAGATGCGCCTGCTCCGTGCGCACTTCGGCAGGGGCAGTCTCTTCAAGGAGCGAAAACAAATCCTCAACGGTAGTTTCGAGCGCCCTTGCCAGCCTCAGCGCGACGACCGTGTTCGGCACGTAGCTCCCGGCTTCCATCGCGTAAATCGTTTGCCGCGTGACTCCCGCCGCCTTCGCGAGCCGAGCCGCCGGAATCCCCCGCTTCTGGCGCAACGTTCCCAGATTGTTTTCGATCCCGGACATTGTCTTTCCCAATGTACCGCAATCCTTGCGTTCTTCCGCCGCGATCCTCTATCTTGAATCCAAGACAAGAACATGTATACGCGACGAACCGGTTCCATCCTTCTGGCCTGCGCAATTCTCGCCCTGGGGGGATCCGGGTGCAGCCGTGAACCGACCGTCCACCCTACGCTTTCGATTGCGGCTGCCGCCAATCTCACAACAGCGCTGCAAGCCGCTGGGCCCAAATTCGAAGCGCAGACCGGGATTCTCCCTGTGTTCAGCTTTGCATCTACGGCTCAGCTTGCCCAGCAGATCGAGAATGCCGCGCCGTTCGACGTATTCATGGCCGCCGATGACACCCACGCCGGTCAACTCGAGGAAAAGCATCTCCTGGTTCCAGGAACGCGAGCCGTCTATGCGATTGGGGTGTTGGCGCTGTGGCTGCCTCCAGGCAGTCCCGCCGCAGTCACCCGAATCGAGGATCTAGCATCCCCCACCCTCAAGACCATCGCCATCGCCAAGCCTGAACTGGCGCCGTATGGAGCAGCCGCCGTCGAATCGCTGAAAGCCGCTGGGATTTGGGATCAGGTCCAGGGCAGAGTGGTGTATGCCGAAAATATCGCGATGGCTCGGCAATACGGAAGCTCGGGAAACGCCGACGCCGCGTTCACCGCGTATTCGCTGGTGCTGCACGATCCCGGCAAGATAATTCAGATAGATGAAAAACTGCACAAGCCGATTGCCCAGGAACTGGCTATCCTGGCGTCGTCGCAACATCAGGCGGAGGCGCGCAAGTTCACGGCATTTTTCCTTTCAGGCGGCGGACGCGATGTCTTGCGCGCATTCGGCTATAGTTTCCCGAAACCGTAGCGTCGGGTTAGCGGTACAATGACCGTTATGAAGTACACTGCCTTCCTCCTGATCGCTTCCGCGGCGGTTGCGCAGGCGCCCGCTGCCACTCTGGCTGTCACTGGCGATCTTCCTATGCCGTTGACGCTGACGCTGGCCAACCTGGCGGCGATGCCGCGCCAAACCGTCCACGTTCCCAACCCCGACGGTTCGATGGCTGCTTATGAAGGGGTCTCTTTGTTCGAGGTGCTGAAAAAAGCCGGCGTGCCCTTCGGAGGCGCGTTGCGCGGGAAGGCGCTAGCCAGCTATGTGCTTGCGAAAGCCAGCGACGGCTATCAAGTCACCTTCACTCCCGGCGAGATTGATCCTTCCTTCGGCAATGAGACCATCTTTATTGCGGACCATCGGGACGGCATGCCGTTATCCGGAAATCAAGGCGCGTTGCGTCTGGTGGTAGCCAATGATAAGGAGGGTGCACGCTCCGTCAGGATGCTGGAAACATTGGAGTTTGTGCGCCTTCAGAAGTAACGCCATTTCTTGTTACAGTCCAAAAATTGCAGTCCTAAGATTGACCAGCGCCATTCGGCTGTGATACTGTGACTCTTAATGGTGGAGAGCAGCTGTTCGGCTGCTCTTTAGCTCGTTCGTTCCCTACACAATTTTCTGAATGGAACAGACCTTACAGGCCCTCGGTGGGATCTTAATCAAAGCTATCCCTACCGTAATCGCTTTGGTGTTCCTGCACTTCTTTTTCCGCGTCATGCTGTTCGGGCCGCTGCGGAAAACGCTGAAGCAGCGCGAAGAATTGACCGCCGGCGCGCGCCGGGCCGCGGAAGCCAGCCAGGCGGCAGCCGAAAGCAAGGCCGCGGAATACGAAATCCAGTTTCGTGATGCCCGCGCCGCGGTTTATAAGGAACAGGAAGAAATCCGCCGCCAGTGGCTTGCCGATCAGGCAGCACAGTTGGCCGAGGCTCGATCGAAGGCCGAAGCTACAGTGAAACAGGCCAAGTTTGAGGTCGCCTCAGAAGCCGCGGCAGCCCGCCAGAATCTGCTGGAAACCAGCGCGGGCCTGGCGGACCAGATAGCCACTGCCGTCCTGTCGCGGAGACCGACACCACAATGAAACGCCTGATCCTGCCGTTCTTATTGGCGAGCGTAATCTGTTTCGCGCAGGAGGCGCCGGGCGCAGAATCCAGCGAACCGGGAATGATCTGGAAGGTGGTGAATTTCGCCATTCTTGCAGCGTTTCTGGGCTACCTGCTGGTCAAGAATCTGCCTCCGTTCTTCATCTCCCGCACCGCTTCGATCCAAAAGGAAATTACCGAGGCGCAGAAGCTTAAGAAGGAATCCGAGGAGCGCGCCGCTGCCATCCTGAAGCGCGTGAGCACCCTCGCGGCCGACATCGAAGCGTTCCGGGTGCAAGCCCACTCCGAGATGGAGCGTGAAGGTCAGCGCATTCGGGACGAAGCGGTGATTCACATTCAGAAGCTCAACACTCAGGCCCAGTCCGAGATTGAATCCGCCGGCAAGACTGCCCGCCGGGAACTGCGCGCCTATGCCGCCGACCTGGCCCTGGACTTGGCCGGCCAGCGCATTCGTACACGTCTGGATGCGGGCACTGAGGCCGGCCTGGTGGATCGATTCGTCGGCGATCTACAACGGCAGGAGTCCAAGAACTAAATGCTCTCCGCAGTCGCATCCCGCTATGCCAAGGCGCTGGTTGAGGTGGCTGCTGCACCCGGCTCCGCGTCCAATCCAGCTACGATTCTGTCTCAATTGAGGGCCGTGGGCGATGCGATCGCCGCTTCGCCTGAACTGCGCATCGCGTTGCTATCGCCCGCCGTTTCGCCGGCTCGAAAGCGGGACGTGGTCACCCGGGTTTTCGGATCCCTAAACCTGGACAAACAGGCGCGCAACTTTTTGTTTGTCGTTATCGATCATCGCCGCGTCGCGGAATTGCCCGCGATCGTGGACGCGTTCGAAGAAATGCTGGATGAACGGCTGGGCTTTGTACGGGCCGAGGTTTTGAGTGCGCGGCCACTGGCCGGCGCGCAGCAGGGCAGCCTGGAAGCGGAAATCTCCCGCATGACCGGGAAAAAGGCAAAACTGAAGTTCTCCATCGATCCGGCGCTGATCGCCGGGGTTGTAGCCCGCGTCGGCTCCACCGTTTACGACGGCAGCGTGCGCGGCCAATTGGATAAATTGCGGCTGAAGCTCGCAAAAGGGTAACAGAATTCTATGGCTCAGATTCGGGCAGATGAAATTTCGCGTGTGTTACGCGAAGAAATTGAAAATTACGAGGGCACGGTCAACGTCGCGGAGACCGGATCGGTCATTTCAGTGGGCGATGGCATTGCTCGCGTCTACGGCCTCGAAAACGTCATGGCCGGCGAGCTCATCGAATTCAAGGGCGGCGTTTCGGGCATCGCCTTGAACCTCGAGGAAGACCAGGTCGGCGCCGTGCTGCTGGGCGAATACTCGGGCATCAAGGAAGGCGACGAAGTCCGCCGCACTGGCCGCATCATGTCGATTCCGGTGGGCGAGAATATGCTCGGACGCGTGGTTGACGCGCTGGGCGTGCCCATCGACGGCAAGGGACCGATCGAATCCTCATCGTTCAATCACATTGAACGCCTGGCTCCTGGAGTCGTCGATCGCCAGCCTGTGAAAGAGCCGCTGCAAACCGGCATCAAGGCCATCGACGCGATGATCCCTGTGGGTCGAGGGCAGCGCGAACTGATCATCGGCGACCGCCAGACCGGCAAGACCACGGTGGCCATCGACACCATCCTGAATCAAAAGGGCGGCGACGTGATTTGCATTTACGTCGCGATCGGGCAGAAGCGCTCCACTGTCGCCCAGGTGGTTAAGACTCTGGAAGATTACGGCGCAATGGCCTACACCATCGTGGTCGCCGCCACCGCATCCGATCCCGCGCCGATGCAGTACCTGGCGCCGTATTCGGGCTGCGCTATTGGCGAGTATTTCCGCGACAGCAAGCGCCACGCTTTGTGTGTTTACGACGATCTTTCGAAGCACGCCGCGGCGTATCGCGAAATTTCCCTGCTGCTGCGCCGTCCTCCGGGACGCGAAGCGTTTCCCGGCGACGTTTTCTATCTTCACAGCCGTCTGCTGGAGCGCGCCGCGAAGCTGAGCGCCGATAATGGCGGAGGCTCGCTGACCGCGCTGCCGTTCATCGAAACCCAGGCCGGCGACGTTTCCGCCTATATTCCGACCAACGTGATTTCCATCACCGACGGCCAGATTTATCTCGAATCGGATTTATTCAACGCCAATGTGCGGCCCGCGATCAACGTCGGTATTTCGGTGAGTCGCGTCGGCGGCAACGCGCAGATCAAGGCGATGCGGCAGGTGGCCGGCAGCTTGCGGCTGGATCTGGCGCAATACCGCAATCTGGCTGCGTTCGCGCAAATGGGATCGGATCTCGACAAGGCGTCCATGGCGCAGATTACTCGCGGCGCACGCATGGTGGAGATCCTGAAGCAGGGGCAGTATTCGCCGATTCCAGTGGAAAAGCAGGTGCTGATCATCTACGCCGGAACCAATGGCGTCCTGGACGATCTGCCGGTCGATCAATGCCGGGCGTTTGAAACGGAACTGTACCGCTTCGTCGAAAACGCGCATCCGGCCATCCTGTCCACGATCCGCGAAAAGAAGACCCTGGACGACGATTTGAAAAATCAGATGAACGCGGCGATCAAAGAATGCAAGACGCGTTTCGTTCAGGATCACGCGAAAGACCACGTAAAGAAGTAGATGCCCAGCCTGATCGACATCCGGCGGCGGGTCCGCAGCGTTAAGAATACGCAGCAGATCACCAAGGCCATGAAGATGATCTCCGCAGCCAAGCTGCGGAAGGCGCAGGAGCGCGCGTTGGCGTCGCGTCCCTACGCCGTCATGCTGGATCAGGTGCTGTCGAACGTGGCCGAAGCCGCCGCGCAAAGCGCCGAAGGCGAAGGGCATCCTCTACTGGCCGTGCGGCCGGAAAAGCGCATCTTGGCGGTGGTCGTTACTGCGGACAAGGGTCTCGCCGGCGGGTTTAACTCCAACCTGATCAAGATCGCCCAGCGATTCCTGAACGAACATCACGCCGAGGAATTAACCCTGGAAGTGATCGGCCGCAAGGCTCGCGACTATTTCCGCCGGCGCGAGCTGAACATCAAAGGCGAGCATCTGGATCTGTTCCGCAATGTGACCTACGACGCCGCTGAGCGAATCGCCGACATCGTGATCGATCGTTTTTCCAAGGCCGAGATCGATTCGGTGTATTTGTTCGTGAACGAATTCAAGAGCGTCATGGCTCCCAATCCGACGGTGACGCGGATTCTGCCGATCGAGGTGCCGAAATCGGCTGCGCCGGTCGACTATATTTACGAACAAAAACCTGAGGAAATGTTGGGCAGCCTTCTGCCCCGCTACGTAAAGGTGCGCATATACCGGGCGCTGCTGGAATCCGCGGCGGCCGAGTTGGCCGCGCGCATGACCGCGATGGACGCCGCCACATCCAACGCGTCCGACATGATCGACAAGCTTACGTTGTATATGAACCGCGTGCGTCAAGCCAGCATCACGCGGGAGATTATTGAAATCGTCAGCGGCGCCGCAGCTCTGGATTAACCGCGCCTGACTTAAGATTTTTTGCTTTGTGTAGCAGCCGGGAACGCCCGGCCAAAAGAGGATTGTTATGACGTTAGGAAAAGTGATCCAAGTGGCCGGACCGGCCGTGGACGTCGAATTCCCGGAGGGGCAGATCCCCGTCATCCGCACCGCCATTCGCATCACCAGCGAGGGATTCAACGTTCCCGATCCCATCAACATCATTTGTGAGGTCGCGCAGCACATTGGCGAAAGCCGCGTCCGCACCATCGCTTTGCAGCCCACCGACGGCTTGGTGCGCGGCATGCGCGCCGAAAGCCTGGGCGAGCCCGTTACGGTGCCCGTGGGCAAGGAAACGCTCGGCCGCGTGCTGAACGTCATCGGCGAGCCGGTGGATAAAATGGGTCCGGTAAACACGGCCAAGCGTTATCCCATTCACCGCCAGGCTCCGGCGTTTGAAGAGCAGTCCACTGAACTGCAGATGTTCGAAACCGGCATCAAGGTGATCGATCTTCTGGAACCCTACCTCCGCGGCGGCAAAATCGGATTGTTCGGCGGCGCGGGCGTGGGCAAGACGGTTATCATTCAGGAACTCATCAGCAACCTGGCCACCAAGCACGGCGGAGTCAGCGTGTTTGCCGGCGTGGGTGAACGCACTCGCGAAGGCAACGATCTGTGGCTGGAGTTCCAGGAAGCCGGCGTTATCGATCCTCACGATTACACCAAATCCAAGTGCGCCCTGATCTACGGCCAGATGACTGAGCCGCCCGGAGCCCGCCTTCGCGTGGCCCTGAGCGCCCTGACCGTCGCCGAGTACTTCCGCGACGAAGAGCATCAGGACGTGCTGCTGTTCATCGACAACATTTTCCGGTTCACGCAGGCTGGCTCGGAAGTGTCGGCGCTGCTCGGTCGCATGCCCAGCGCCGTCGGCTATCAGCCCAATCTGGCTTCGGAGATGGGCGATTTGCAGGAACGCATCACCTCGACGAAGTCCGGCTCGATCACGTCGGTGCAGGCCATTTATGTGCCCGCCGACGATTACACCGATCCAGCTCCGGCCACGACCTTTGCTCACTTGGACGCCACCACGAACCTTTCGCGCTCGATCTCGGAGATGGGAATTTATCCCGCCGTCGATCCGCTGGCGTCAACCTCGCGCATTCTCGACCCGCTGATCATCGGAGCGGATCACTACAATACCGCGCAGGCGGTCAAGCAGACTTTGCAGCGCTACAAGGATCTTCAGGACATCATCGCGATTCTGGGCGTTGACGAGCTTTCCGACGACGACAAAGCCACCGTTGGCCGCGCGCGGCGTATTCAGAAGTTCCTTTCTCAGCCGTTCAACGTCGCCGAAGCCTTCACTGGCCGTCCCGGCAAATACGTCAAGGTCGCCGACACCGTCCGCAGCTTCAAGGAAGTGGTCGAAGGCAAACACGACGAAGTTCCGGAGCAGGCGTTCTACATGCAAGGCTCCATCGACGACGTGCTCGAAGTCGCGGAGAAGATGAAGAAGGGGGGCTGATGCCGGATGGCAGACTTACTCAAAATTGAGATTGCCACCCCGGAGAAGCTAGTCGCCTCCCAGTCCTGCGATTCCGCGCAGATTCCGGGCAAGGATGGCGAAATGGGCATTCTGCCCGGTCACGCCGCGCTTCTGAGCGAATTGGGCGACGGAGAACTTTCCTACACACTCGGCGGCAAAACCGAGCGTTTGAAGATCTTCGGCGGTTACGTAGAGATCCGCGACAATCACATCCGCGTGTTGGCCGACAAAGTCGGGTAGTGCAGCCCCGGCGTTGATCTCCTCGGCGGCATCGCGTACGATTCTTCCATGGGGAGCTTGCTTGGCTTCGTCCTTGTCTCATTCGTCGTGCTCGGCGCGCAAGATCCCAGCGTTGCGTCGCCCGATGCTGACTTTCGAACAGGCGTCAAGCTCGTGCAAGTGAGCGTGGTCGCGCAGGAAAAGCAGGGGAAGCCGGTTGCGGATCTGCGGCGCGAAGAGTTTCAGATCTTCGATAATGGCTCGCCTCAAGAGATCCGGCTATTCTCAGCGGAGACGGAGAGATCCGACCCTTCGGCGCGGGAGGCCAAAGTGCCCAACGCGTTCACGAATGAGCTCGCCTCGCCGGTCGTCTCGCATAGCGGCTATTCCGTGATTCTAATCGACGACCTTTTTAGTGGCTCCGACCCGACGAATGAAGAAGGTAGCAGTCTTTCGAGGGTGCGGGCACTCCAGACGTTGCGGTCGATCCCTGCAGGCGAAAAGATCGCGATCTATGCGCCGGGAATGAAGCTTCGGGTAATCTGCGAATTCACCTCGGATCGGGATTTGCTGGAGCGTCAACTCCGGAAATGGAAACCAACTCCAACCACACCCGCCCCCGAGCCGCGGCCAAGCCTCCAAATGCAGATGAACCCCCAGATGCGCGGAGACGCGGCCGCCGAAGCGGCCCGCATTGACGAACTCCAACGCGCCGCCGCCGGTGACTTCGAAATGAACGCGGTGGCGGATCATCTGGCCGGCATTCCGGGGCGGAAGAATCTTATTTGGCTTGCGAATAAGTTTTCTATCAGTCCACGAGCGCTTCAGAGCCTCGTCCGCGCAGGCATCTCAATCTATCCGGTGGACATTGACGGAGTGTGCCGTCTGTGTCCCGAAAGGCCCAAGGACGCGATGAAGGCCATCGCCGAGATAACGGGCGGCGTAGCCTATTACGGCCGCAACGATATCGATGTCGCCATTCGCGAGGCCATGGACGACGGCCGGGTCAGCTACACGCTCGGCTTCTACCAATCCGGTGACTCACAGGTCGATCATCAGGTTCACCGCCTTACCGTGAGGGTGGGCCGCCCGGGCGTTACCTTACGGTACCGGACCAGCTACACGGCGGAGCCTCCGCGTCCGACGTCCACCGATCCGGTGGCCGACTTAGCGCTGGCGCTGAAGGGGCCGATCGACGCAACTGCCATTCCCATTAAGGCTTCGGCAATGAGAGTGCAGGACCGCCTGAACCTCGAAGCCACGCTTGATGCGGGGAGCCTGGATCTGACGCCGGATCGGGATCTTTGGAAGGGCAAGATTCAGGTGGTGGCCCGCTTCACCACCGCCGATGGAATCGTTGCGGGAGACGTGTTTTCCGGCACGATTACCTTGAATCTCGGTCAAGCCAGCTACGCCGCGGACGTCCGCGGCGGATTGCCTTTCCAGCACGAATTCAAGATCCCCCCTAAAGCGGTCGAACTGAAGCTGCTGTTCGCGAATCTGGTTGCGGGGAAAATCGGGACCCTCACTATCCCGCTTTCAGAAGTCAAAGCCGTTAATTAATTCGCGCGGCGGGGGAAATTGAGCAACATTCCCGCCAAACCCAGCAGCAGAAACACGTAGTAATGCGACGACCCAATTACCAGCCTGAGCCCGAAGCCGGTGATCGCGGCGACTTCGCACAGTGCCAGCGGAACCACAATTGCCGCGCTTCGCAACAAGTCGCTATCGATCTCCTGGGCCTGCGCCAGCAGCCAGCGTTTTGCGGGGATAGAGGCGACGACATATGCCGCCGCAAGAATCATCAGGATGCGTTCCAGCTTAGGATTCTCCGCCGATGCCACTGGCTTCAGCCACACGGACAACCCAAAATAAATCAGGATCGCCAATGTCATCGCGGCCCAAACCATCACCCAGCGGCGATACCTCGCATCGCCAGGGGAGCGGGAACCCTTGGGCGGACGCTCGACTGTTGCTTTCATTGCCGACAGCTTAACATTCAAAGGGCGTTTTCACAAAGTCATCCAGGAACCTGGGACCAAATCCTTAGAACTGATCGATTCCTTGCGAAACCATCGCCGCGGGGCTGCCACAAGCTTTCCTTCATGACTGCCGAGCCATGCCGCCCACCACGCAAAAGTGCTGTTCGAAATCAGAAAATGCTTACACATAGTCATCAGCTGAAGCTTTTCACTGAACTTCCAGCCAGCCAAATCCTGATCCAGCCAAGTCGTGGGGAGATCGAACTTCAAATGCTCCCGGCACCACGGCATATCATCGGAGGTGATAAAAAGTTGCGGATCCGGAACGTTCGCCTTGATCCACTCAACACCATGGCGATAATAATCCTCGCCCACGAAACCCTGCGTATTTCGCGCGGATTCCACGGCCACATAATCGCGGCGCCGAATATCCACGCACACCGAATTCACGCTGGCCATGCGTTGCGCCGTCTCGCACCCCAAAGAGGATAGAGGCATGCGGAACTGAAACGCCTCGCGGATCTCGCCGGCAATCGCCGCGAAGTAGGATTCGCTTTGCCAATACCCATCCAGATATAAGTTGGGCGCGGTCAAATCGAGAATCTCCGGATGAAACCCGAACTCCCTTTCGACTACGAACGTCTGTCCCTTGGGAACCGCCTCCGCCTCCCCGAGACTCCGCGACGCGCGGCGCAGCAGGCGCGGGATGTAGGCGAAAGCCGGCTGAATCTGAAACACATCCAGGTCATAGTGGCGCGGCACGTCCCACTGAAAGACCGCGTTACCCAATAGATAGGTGAGATCCAGGCGCAACTCATCTCCACGGCGACGTTCGAGAGCGCGGCCAAGCGCGTACTGAAACATCTGATTGCCCAGTCCGCCCTTAAGCCTTACGACAATCATGTGGCGCTTTTTAAGGAACTCACCCGCACAACGGAGCTTGCCTCGGCGGATGCTTCAGGAGTTCCTGATTGTTTGGAGGGCCGAGCCAGCCCTGCGCGCGCTTCTAACTTCACCGACACGGATGCCTCCAAAGTAGTTTATCCTGGAGCCGCGGGAGATCCGCACATTTATGAAGAGATTTCTTCTTGGCTTCCTGATCGGGATTTTGTTTGTCGGCTTGGTCGGCGTGCTGCTGGTATTCGCCGCCATCCGCCTCGGCAGCGGCGGGCGAGCTCCAACCGTGGCCAACAACTCGGCCTTGGTCCTTCATCTGGAAGGCGACGTTCCGGAGCAGGCGCCGGTGGACGTGGCCGTGCCTTACTTCCAGGATCAGCCGCCGCTCACGATCGCGGACACTTGGCGTCTTTTGCAGCAGGCCGCCGCCGACAGCCGCATTAAAGCTCTGGTGCTGGAGCCGTCGGGTTTGAGTACAGGCTGGGCCAAGCTGGAAGAACTCCGCGCCCAAATCCTGACTTTCAAGAAATCCGGCAAGCCGGTCTACGCGTACCTGCGCGGCGCGGGAACACACGAATACTACATCGCCACCGCTGCCGACAACATCTATATGGCTCCGGAAGACGAGCTCGACGTCAAGGGGCTTCGCGCGGAGCTGATGTACCTCAAGGGCGCGCTGGACAAGCTGGGCGTGAGCATGGAATTTGAGCACGTCGGCAAGTACAAGGACTATCCCGACCAGTTCACTAAAACCGGGCCGTCGCCCGAAACGCTGGAGCAACTCAACCCGATCCTGGATCAATATTTCGGAAACCTGATCGACGTGATGGCGCAGGGGCGCAAGAAGCCGTCGGAAACGATTCGCGCGCTGATCGACAACGGACCGTTTGTCGGCAAGGAAGCCCTGGACGGCGGCCTAGTCGACGCTCTTCTTTATGAAGACGAGATGTACGACAAGGCCGGCAACCCCGCGAAGATTTCGGACCGGTCCTACGCCAAGGCCGAAGCCGGAAACGATCAGGGCAAGCGCATCGCCCTGGTAACGGAGGAGGGCGACATCACCCGCGGCGACGATTCCAGCGACTTCTCGGCAACCGGCATCTCGTCAGCCAGCGCGATCAAAGTCATGCGCGATGTGGAAAACGATTCATCCATTCAGGGCGTGATTCTGCGCATCAATTCTCCCGGCGGCGACGGCATAGCCTCTGACGACATCCTTCACGAAGCCAAGCGCTTGAGCCAGAAAAAGCCCATGGTGATTTCGATGTCCGACGACGCAGCTTCGGGCGGATACTTCATCGCCATGACCGGCGATCCCATCCTGGCGTATTCGAATACGCTCACCGGGTCCATCGGAGTGTTCTTCGGGAAGATTAATTTGAAAGGCTTGTATGACAAGATCGGCGTAAATATGGACATCCTGACGCGGGGGCGGTTCGCGGCGATCGATTCGACAGATACCCCCTTGACCGACGAGCAGCGCGCCAAGCTACGCACCGAAATCGAGGAATTTTATCACGGTTTCGTCCAGCGCGTTGCCGACGGCCGCAAACGCACCTACGATCAAATCGAGCCGCTGGCGCAGGGGCGCGTATGGCTAGGCTCGCAAGCCAAACAGAACGGATTGGTCGATGAGATCGGCGGCCTCGATCGCGCCGTGGAACTCGTAAAGCAGCGCGCCAAGATCGGGGCGTCCGACAAAGTCACTCTGGTGAGCTATCCTCCACGCCGGTCGATCTTCGATCTGCTGTGGAACCGGCAAAATGATTCCGAAGTCGAATCGCAAATCCGGAAGCTGGTGGGAAAGATGCCGATCGGGGTGCTGGCCCATGGCGGAGTGCTGCGGCTGATGCCGTTTACGATCGTTGTTAAGTGATCCGCGTCAAGTGATCCGCGTCAAGTGATCCGCCAAACCGCTCCGCTGAAAGAACCCGTGGGGCAGGCGATCTGGTCGCCTGCCGTCTTGGCAGCCCCGCAAGATGCAGGCGGGCGACAAGATCGCCCACCCCACGGCCGCCCATAGGTTTTTCGTCAGCATTGGTGGGGCGCGGGCTCATTTTGGCTCCCTCGAGTGACGTCGCGGCGAGCGGCGCTTTCAGAGCCGCGACCGGAGGGAGGGGTTTTCTTCTGAGACAACCGGCTAAGGAAAGCGTTAAATCAGAGTCGGTGCCTGCGCAGGTTGCGGCGATCCCTTTGCTCTCAGCCCACTCCATTCCTCGCAGAGCAGGATCGAATTGGCCGGGTTCTTGGGCGAATATTTGAGATTCGCGACGCCGATCAGGCGTCCCGGCTCCGCCGGCAACAGGTTGCGCAAAGGGGCAATATCCTGCGACGCATTGTACTCCACGCCATGCACCGAATATGTGTAGTACAGCAGCGAATCGGTGGCTTCGACGATCAGCGCATCGCCCAATCTCCCGATCCGGCTCACATGCAGGCGTCGCCGCTTTTCGCGTCTTTCCGGATTCGCCTTTGCCATCCGCAAGGCGATCCAAGCACCCAGGGCGACCAGGGCAAGCGCCACTCCGCCTAACAGGGCGATCTGGACATTGGGCGGCATCCACAGCAGCTTAGCGCAATCCTGAACCCTTGCGCCACTCTCTCATCCGGAACGCAACACGCCGCCCGGTAGGACTACCCCGAGGCTGGCTCTACGAGTTGCGTATATAATAAGAGGGTTCGCGAGCGCCGTCTTCCGTAAATCATGATTGTCAGCACTTCTACCTCTTCGCTTCTGGCGGCGAGCCGTATCAACGTCTTAGCGGGGAAAATCGCGGATTCGCTTTCGAACGACACTTTCAAGGGAATTCATCACCTGGCATTTTTTGACTGGGCGATGCTGGTTCCCTATTTCGGAGTTCTCATCGTATTGTCCTGCTATGGCATGCATCGCTACGCCATGATTCGCGGGTACATGAAGCATCGCAAGAGTTTCACGGGCGAGCCTCCCAGCCTTTTCGAAACCCTGCCGAGAGTGACCGTCCAGCTACCGATCTATAACGAACGGTACGTGGTGGAGCGCCTGCTGGAGGAAACCAGCAAGATGGATTACCCTCGGGAGCTGCTTCAAATCCAGGTTCTGGACGATTCCACCGACGACACCCATCCCTTTACGCGTGCCCTGGTAGAGGAATACCGCGAAGCAGGCCTTCCCATCGAATACATCCACCGCGAAAACCGCCATGGCTACAAGGCCGGCGCGCTGGAGAACGGATTGAAGACCGCGACCGGCGAGATTGTGGCCATCTTTGACGCCGATTTCGTTCCCCCGCGCGATTTCCTGCACCGCACCGTGCACTATTTCGTGGATTCCAAAGTTGGCATGGTGCAGACCCGTTGGGGCTACCTCAACCGCCATCACAGCGTCTTGACCGAAGTGCAAGCGATGCTACTCGACGGCCACTTCGTGCTGGAACACATCGCCCGCGCCGGCGGCGGCCTGTTCTTTAATTTCAACGGGACGGCGGGCGTTCTTCGCAAGTCCATGATCCAGGATTCTGGCGGCTGGCAGCATGACACTCTCACCGAAGACTCCGATCTAAGCTATCGCGCCCAGCTCAAAGGCTGGAAATTTGTCTATGTGCCGTCGATCGAGTGCCCCTCGGAGCTGCCTGTTGAAACCTACGGCTTCCAGGTGCAGCAATCGCGCTGGGCCAAGGGCCTGACCCAGGTTGCAATGAAGCTGCTTCCGTCGATTCTCAAGTCGGACCTGCCCTTCCGCGTCAAAGCCGAGGCGTTCTTCCATCTCACGCCGAATATCAGCTACCCGCTGATGATCGTCGTCAGTGTCATGATGCTCCCGGTCATGATCGTGCGCTTTTACATGGGCTGGCTGGAAATGCTGTTAATCGACTTCCCTCTGATCGTCGCGTCGTTCTGGTCCATCTCGGCGTTTTATGTGGTGGCGCATCGCGCGCTATTTCCAAAAACCTGGAAGCGGGCGTTTCTATTTCTGCCGGCGCTGATGGCTGCCGGTGTTGCCCTGACCATTATCAATTCGCGAGCGGTCTTTGAAGCCCTGATCGGATACAAGACCGAATTCGCCCGCACCGCCAAATACGGCGCACAGCAGCGGCTGAAGCTTCGCGACAACAAGTATCGCCGCCGCAGCGGCTGGCTGCCTTACGCGGAACTCGCCGCAGGCACCGTCTTCCTGGCCATAACGATTTACGCCCTCAATTCCTACAACTACTTGGCCGCACCATTCCTGCTGCTCTTCGTCGGCGGCTACTATTGGGCCGGCTGCACCACCCTGTGGCAGGAATATCAAGGCAAGCTCGCCTTTGAGCGCCAGCGCGAGTTGGCCGCCGACAGCGTCGAAGCTTAGTACACCATTTCGCAAATACCATCTCGTATTCCGCGAGACCCCTCCAGCGGATCGCGGCTTGGAAAACGCTGCTCACCGAGCCGTGACCACAGGGAGCGGTTTCTCCTGATACGTTAGTGAACTTATGAAACGACTGACT
>DASXEY010000091.1:0-45454 GCA_036489835.1 Bryobacteraceae bacterium
AAGCCATTCACGCAGGCTCGGCGGCAACAGCAGCTCTTGTTCCGGCAGGTAGGTGCGGTAGCCCTTTGGCATGAAACATTATGTACCGTTTCTGTTCCGTTTGAACCCGTGAAGTTCAGGAATACTCGGACAGGCTCCTAGGTCTTGTAGTCGCCGAAGAGTATGCCGCATCGGCCCTCGTCTTTTGGCCAGGTAACGAAAGCGCTGAGAGCTTACTGGATAGAGTTAGGCTCTCGATAGAACAAGAGGGGCAAACACCTGTGGGGGCAGCACAAGCCTTGCAGGAGTTCGACGCGTGCGAACCAGACCAGTTTCGCCAGAGTCTCCTTGATGAAGCTAACGCCGCAGAAGAAGCAGCAGAGCGTCTCGAAGCTGACGGCTCGTATCATCTGGCTTTGCCCCAAATTGAGAACGCGTTAAAGCTAAAGAGGGACACTTTGGGCCCAACTGCCGCACCGACCCTGAGAACACAGGGTCTGAAGGCCAGAATTCTCGGGAACCTTGGCCTTCGCGCGGCGGCGCTCGACGAAGCAAGAAGGTGCGCTGAGGCAATGATCAATAACCCCGCATTGGGCGCCTCTCACCGAGAGACGCTCCGCGTCCGGCTTTGCATTGCCCATTGCCTCTGTTACCTCGGCAAATATAACGAAGCGCTGGAAGAGGGAAAAGATTTGAAAGAGGCGATGGAGAGCAATCCCGAGCTTGGCCCCGCATCTACCAGCACGCTAGCAAGCCACGGCATCATCGCGACGAGTCTAGAGCGACTAGGTCGAAGTCAAGAGGCCCTAGTGGAAGCGCGTGCAGTTTTGAAGGCTTCGGAAATTAACCCTAGAATGGGCCTCTTCCATCGTGACACCGTCGCTAGCCGTTATTTCGTTGCACAGATCCTCACGAGCCTTGGACGCGGCGAAGAGGCCCTACCCGAAGCCCGCGCCGTCGTTGAGGCTATGGAAGCTAACCCTGCAATGGGTCCCTTTCACCCAGAGACCCTCACAAGCCGCGTTCTCGTTGCGTTTGCGCTCCTTGAATCGGGGCTGCCTGAACAAGCGTTGGGAGAAGCTCATGCCGTCACAAAGGCTATGGAAGCTACCCCCGCGTTGGGTCCCTCTCATCCAGAAACACTCGTAGCGCGCTTCTACGTTACGCGTGCGCTAGGTGATTTGGGCCGCTTCGAAGAATGCTTGGAAGAAGCGCGCGCCATCACAAAGGTTATGGGAGACAGCGAGGGATTTGGGCCCTCTCACCCAGAAACCCTTCTCAGTAGCGACCTAGCTGTAAAAGCCCTTTTCGCACTCGGGCGCTACGAAGAAGCGGTAGCGGAGGCGCACTCTCTCGCCCAGATCAGAGATCATAGCCCGGAATTCGGCCCCCTCCACCCGAATACTATTTCGAGCCATGTGCTTGCCGTTAATGCGCTCCGTCTGTTAGGGCGCTTTCACGAAGCACTTCCAGAAGCCCGCGCCATTATCGATGCAATGGAAAAAAGTCCATCCTTTGGTCCATCTCACCCGGACACAATCAGAAACAGCAGCATCGTCACGGGCATACTAGGCGAACTCGGCAAGGGCAGATCGGATGCGACCGAACAATAGGTAAGTAGCCCGCTCAAATGGAAGGTGTTCCAAAGGCCGCAAGGTTACGCGGCGCAGCATCGTTTCCTCTCCCTTGACTGATATTTGTATGCGGCGGCCCCCGGTCCTTCGGAGGCGATGGCCTGACGGATAGTTGCTCGATTTCCCTTTGTTCAAGTCTTTCCCATTCGATAAGAGCTGCGCTCAGTTCTTTGCCTTTTAGCCTTCGGCGTCGAGATTGCGAGATCGTCATTGAATAGCTCCTCTGCTCTAGGTTTTTGAAACTATACATCGAAACCTATGCAAGTAAAAAAAGAAAGATGGTTAACAAAAGGAAAGATGGTTAATGGGAACACTTTCTGCACAGCGGCGATCTGCGACAACGAAGGGAACGAAATCATTAAAGAACCAAGCGACTCCGAGAGAGAAACTGGAAAAGGAAGTACTCCAGACGTTCCTGAAATCGAAAGTGAAAATGGATAGGTCGAAGAGCCTGCCGGATACGCGTATTCGAGCGGCACGTTCTGATTTGAGCAGATTCGGTCACGACCGTTACGCGGAAGCTATGCCGACGACAAGACCGCCTCGCTTGAAAACCCGACCGAATTATCTAAACTGCCATGGCCAACCTGGAGTTGTGATAATCATGGCCCCTCCGTTCCGGACTGCGAAAAGGTGGATGACGAAGAGGGTCATCCCTGACTACACCAACCAGCTCGATCTATTCTCGGAAGCGCCGATAGAAACGCCCGGGCCGGTTGTGAGTGGTCCCGTGCGTACGTCAGGGGCCAGACCGGCCCGGCCTCAGCAGCTTACCTTTGAAGTATGGGAACCGCTGCCGCCCGAGGATGCTCCGGGACCGGCGGCAGAACCGTCTCCAGCAAATATCGGCGCAGACGGAGGAACGGCTCAGCGGCCTGCCGAACAACCGGGTGCTGGGCAGCAGGATGAAAAATCACCGGACATAAGAACCGGCGACAGACGAAGTCTTTCCGCCGGAAGAGTTCTGGACATCGAGCCCGAGGAAAAACCTTCCCGCGACTTCCGAATAACCGGCGCGCACCGGATTGGACAGGGCGGGCTGCATGAGAAGGCGCGCGATAATATCGCTGCGATCCGTCTCCTGAAGACGCTCGAAGCGGAAAACCGCGAGGCCACTGAGGACGAAAAGCCCGCCCTCGCCCGTTACGTTGGCTGGGGCGGTATGCCGAACGTCTTCGGACACTATCCGCCGGATGAGTGGCGAAGCACGGCCGCGGCAGTCAAGGAACTGCTCACCGTCCCGGAGTTTGAGTCGGCGCGCGCCTCGACGCCGAACGCACATTTCACATCGCCGCAGGTGATCGAGACCATCTGGAGCGGATTGCACCGTCTCGGGCTGGGCAAGGGCGCGCAGATCCTGGAGCCGGCCATGGGCGTCGGCCATTTCTTTGGCCTCATGCCGGAATCCATGCAGGGCGGCCACCGGACCGGCGTGGAGCTGGATTCCATCACCGCCCGGTTGGGCCAGAAGCTCTATCCCGATGCCTCGATATTTGCGAGGGGATTCGAGGAAACGCCGCTTCCGGATAATTTCTTCGACGTCGTGGTCGGAAACGTGCCCTTCGGCGATTACGGCGTGCATGACCCGGCGATGAAGCCCCAATTGACGCGGGCAATCCACGATTACTTCTTCGCCAAATCCCTTGAGAAACTGCGGCCCGGCGGCGTGATGGCGCTCATCACCAGCCGTTACACCATGGACAAACAGGACAGCACCATCCGCCGGCATCTGGACGAGCACGCCGATCTCCTGGGCGCGATACGCCTGCCGAACACCGCGTTCAAGGGCAATGCCGGAACGGAAGTCACCACGGACATCCTGTTTCTGCGCAAGCGCGGGCCCGGAGATCGGCCCGGGGGCCAAGCCTGGCGCGGGCTTGAGATCATAGACGGCCCCGACGGGCTTGCGGTCAACGAATACTATGCCCGCCATCCTGAGATGATGCTCGGGCAAATGAAACTCGCCGGAACCATGTACCGCCGCTCGGAGCCGACGCTCGAAGGCGAGCTCACCCCGGAACTGCTGAGGCGCGCCGTCGAATCCCTCCCCGAGGGCGCTTACATCCCGAGGCACGAAGCGCGCGGACCGCCCCCTGCCCTGCTCGACCCGAATTCGTTCACCGGTATCAAGGACGGCGCTTACGCCGAGCGCGACGGCGCACTCGTCATCCGCAACGGCAACAGTTTCGAAGCCACCACCCTGACGGGATCTTCCGCCGCGCGCATCAGAGGAATGATGGCCGTGCGCGACGCCGTGCGGCTGGTGTTCAGGACGCAGCTTGAAGATGCGCCGGAAGAAACCATCACCGAGGCCCGAAAGCTCTTGAACAACATCTATGATTCCTTTGTCGTCAGGTATGGCGCGCTTTCCTTCCGCGACAACATCCGCGCCTTTTCCGGAGACCCGGATCTTCCTCTCCTGCTGTCCCTTGAGCTTTATGACGCCGCCGCGAAGCGCGCGCATAAAACCGCCATCTTCCAGCGGCGAACACTGCAGCGCCACCGGCCGGCGGAGCATGTTGAGTCCGCCGCCGAAGCGCTTGCGATTTCCCTGAATGAAACCGGAAGAATTCACTGGCCGCTCATGGAAAAGCTGACAGGGCACAGTTCCCGGCAATTGCAACGGGAGCTGGACAGCCTTGTCTACCGCAACCCCGAGGGCGAATGGGAGACGGCCGACCGCTATTTGAGCGGAGACGTGCGCGCGAAGCTAAAGACCGCCGAAGCCGCCGCCGGTCTCGATCCGTCCTACCGCCGCAATGTCGAGGCCCTGAAGGAAGTTCAGCCCGTCGATCTCCTGCCGGGCGACATCAGTGCCCGCCTCGGCTCCTCCTGGATTCCGGCGAGCGACGTGAGGACGTTCGTTGCTGAACTGCTCGATACGCCCGAGCGCGGCATCACCGTCAGCCATTCCGGCGCGATAGCCGCCTGGGCGCTCACCCTCGACACCACCGCGAAATCCAATGTCAGCAACACGACGACCTGGGGCACCCTGCGGGCGCTTGCTTCCGACCTGATCGACGATGCGCTCAACGGCCGCACGCCCACTATTTACGACCAGATCGACAGGGACACCCGCGTGGTGAACCAGCAGGAAACCATAGCCGCGCGCGAGGCGCAGCAGAAGATCAGGGACCGGTTCAGCGAATGGATCTGGCAGGACGAGGAACGCGCCGGGCGTCTTGCCCGGCTTTATAACGACAGGTTCAATAACATCCGCCTCCGCACCTATGACGGATCGCATTTGACGCTTCCGGGAATGAACAGCTCTATCCTTCGGCGGAACGGTCTCGACAAGCACCAGAAGGATGCGGTATGGCGGGCGCTAGAGCGATAACACCCTCCTGGCGCACTGCGTCGGCGCGGGCAAGACGGCGGTGATGACTGCCGCCGCGATGGAGATGAAACGCCTCGGCCTTGCGGCAAAGCCGATGATCGTTGTGCCCAATCATCTTGTCGAGCAGTGGGGCGCGGCGTTTCTGGCGCTTTACCCTCACGCGCAGATATTCGTGGCCGGCAAGGAAGCCTTTGCCGCAGGCAACCGGCAGAAGGCGATGTCGCGCATCGCGACCGGCACCTATGACGCCGTGATCGTGTCGCACAGCTCGTTTGAAAAGCTTCCGGTTTCCGACGAGACCTTCGGACGCTTTGTCGGCAGGCAGATCGAGCAGCTCGAAGAGGCGCTTTACGAAGCACGGGCCGAGAAAGGCGACAACCGCCGCATCGTCAAGGAACTCGAAAAGGCCAAGAAGCGCCTCACCACGAAACTTAAAGAGCGCGCCGACCGCGAACACAAGGACGACGCCATCAGTTTCGAGCAAATGGGTATCGACCGTATCTTTGTCGATGAATCTGACCTTTATAAAAATCTCGGTTTCACCTCGAAGATGACGCGCATCGCAGGCCTTCCCAATACCGAGAGCAACCGCGCCCTCGATATGTACATGAAGACGCGCTATCTGGCCGAGCGCCAGGGCGGCATCCTGTTTGCCACCGGCACGCCCATCTCGAACACCATGGCCGAGATGTACACGCTGCAGCGCTACCTCGCGCCCGAGACCTTGAAGGCTGCGGGCGTGGAGCATTTCGACGCCTGGGCCGCCAATTTCGCGGAGCCTGTCACAGCGCTTGAGCTTGCGCCGGACGGCTCGGGCTACCGCATGCACACAAGGTTCGCGAAATTCGTCAATCTGCCAGAGCTGCTTTCGATGTTTCGCTCGTTCGCTGACGTGCAGACGGCGGACATGCTACACCTGCCCCGGCCCGCAATCGAAGGCGGGAAGCCGCATATCACCGCGGCTCCGGCCTCCGCGGAATTAAAGGCCTATGTCGAGACGCTGGTGATCCGCGCGCAGAAGCTGCGCACATCGAAGATCGATCCATCGGTGGACAACATGCTCAAGATCACCGGCGACGGCAGAAAGGCCGCGCTCGATATGCGCCTGGTTGATCCCTTCGCCCGGCCCGGCGATACCAAGGTCAGCCGCGCCGCCAAGAAGATCTACACTACATGGGCAGCAGGAAAGGACGGGCGATTAACGCAGCTTGTTTTCTGCGATCTCTCGACGCCCAATCCCGACCGCTTCAACGTCTATGACGAAATCCGCGACAAGCTCACCGCCAAAGGCATCTCAGCCAGGGAGATCGCCTATATCCATGACGCCGAGACGGACGCCCAGAAGAAAGCGCTCTTCGATGCCGTGAACGCCGGGCGCGTCCGCATCCTCCTGGGTTCCACCGAGAAAATGGGCGCCGGGACGAATGTGCAGAAGCGCCTTATCGCCCTCCATCACCTCGACGCCCCATGGAGGCCGCGGGACATCGAGCAGCGCGAGGGAAGAATTCTGCGCCAGGGCAACGACAATCCCGAAATCCAGATCCACCGCTACGTCACCGAGGGATCGTTCGACGCCTATATGTGGCAGCTGCTCGAAAACAAAGCGCGCTTCATCAATCAGGTCATGAATGGCAGCGTCACCGTCCGCCAGGCGGAGGACCTCGAAGGCGGCGCGCTCACCTATGCCGAGATCAAGGCCATCGCCTCGGGCAACCCGGCCGTCATGGAAAAGGTCAAGGTCGACACTGAAATCCGCAAACTCGACCAGATCCGCTCGTCCCATATCAACCAGCAACACAACATCCGCTGGCAGGTGAAAGCGCTGCCCGAGCAAATCGAGCGCGCACGGAAATACCACGCCGCCGTCGCGGCCGATATTCTCACCCGCGATGAAAATGGGGGCGAAGAATTCACGATGAAGGTCGGAAACCGCGAGTTCTCCGGCAAGGGCGCGCGCGATGAAGCCGGCAACGCCCTCAACGCCGTCGTCCTCTCATGGCGCGACGACCTGACCCCGCAGGTTCGGGCACACTTCAAGGGTTTCGAAATTCTGAGCCGCGGAAGCGTCCAAAAGGACGGCGAGCCGGAGA
Organism: Bryobacteraceae bacterium; assembly: GCA_036489835.1. GTDB lineage: Bacteria > Acidobacteriota > Terriglobia > Bryobacterales > Bryobacteraceae > Palsa-187. Next base: position 7,041 of record DASXEY010000091.1, read on the forward strand.
TTTTCATCCGCGGAAAAGAGGCCTACAAGACCAATCTCAACCCCGAGAATCCGCTGGGGACGATCTCGAGTATCGAGCACATCCTCCGCGGCCTCGATCGCCGCGCCGAGGACGGACAACAAGACATTGAGCGGCAGGAGAAGGCCCTCGCCGACTACCGCGCCCAGCTGGGTCGCCCCTTCGAGCACGAAGCCCGCCTCAAGGATCTTCTGGCGAAGCAGGCGCAGCTCAACGCCTGTCTCGATCTCGACAAGCACGAGGCGCAGATCGTAGACGAACTTCGCGAGGATATCGAGCCGGGTGCAGCCGAACCGATTTTGCCTGCCCCAATGCGGAACCGACCCTTTGGCCCACGCGCCGCTACGTCTTGATGAACTTCGCGTTCATGCCTGCCTTTTCCCGTCAGGACCCCGGAAGACGGCAGGGCGAAGGCACTTTAGCCGCCGCTTGCTGTCAATGACGGATTTTGGCTCCCCTCCCCCGCTTTGCGGGCGCGGCCCTGGCGCGGGGCAGTCACCCCAAAATCCTATGACAGCTTCGCTCGGTTGCGGCGCCCGACGTGCCTCTCTCGCCCCCGCCGTGGGGGTCACTCAAACGAAAGAGGCCATCATGAAAACCTACTCCGTTCTCTTCGCCGAGGATGTACCGCATTACGGCACCGCCGAAATCAAGGCACGCAACGCTTCCGCCGCGCTAAAGGCCGCAAAGGCCTACGATCTCTCGGAGGTCACACTCGACCCTGAATGGGAAAACAGCGTCTGCAAGCGTATCGTTTACATTGAGGACCCGCACGGCAACACAGTCTATTGCGACGTACCTCTCGATGATTACGATCTCCGCTCAGGTGGGGAGCGTGAGCGCCGTCTCTGCGATGCCGCCGCTGATATGCTCCGCGTTCTGGAGCTCTGCGAAGACGTTCTCTCCGAGCTGTCGCGCCTTGATGACGGAACACCCTCGGTCAGCGCGCTGAACGCCGCTCGCGAAGTTATCGCCAAAGCGAGAGGAGGCAAGCAATGATTCCGCTTCCCAACACAATCGCTCACGACGACTGCATCAAGACCATGGCGACTATGCCTGCCGCCAGCGTCGATTTCATCCTCACGGACCCGCCGTACATTGCATCGTACATGAGCCGTGACAATCGAACCATCCAAAACGATGACAATGACGCATGGCTGGTACCCGCATTCGCCCAGATGTACCGTGTCTTGAAGCACGACGCCTTCGCAGTGAGCTTTTACGGCTGGCCGAAGACGGAGCTGTTCTTCAACGCGTGGAAGCGGGCAGGCTTTCGGGTCGGCGGACATATGGTCTTCCGCAAGCGTTACGCCTCTAAGTCGGCGTTCCTTCAGTACCGACACGAAGCCGCATACCTACTGGTGAAGGGCCACCCAGCCTATCCGGCGAGCCCCCTGCCCGATGTGATGGACTGGACTTATACGGGCAATAAGCTCCATCCTACTCAAAAGTCCATTCACATCCTCAAGCCGCTCATTGAGGCTTTCAGCAAGCCGGCCGAGCTGGTCCTCGATCCGTTTGCCGGCTCGGGCTCCACCTGTGTTGCAGCGCAACGGACAGGCCGCAACTTCATTGGCGTTGAGCTTGACGCCGCCCACCACGCAACAGCATGCTTGCGCATCTCCAAAAAACGGAGGGCCGCATGAGCAAACACGAATGGGAACCCTTCCGCGCCGCATTCGATCTCGCCCTGGATCGGCTGGTCCGCTCTCTCACGGACGCCCAGCAGTACCTCGCTCTGGGGAATGATTTCGGAGCGATCGACACTCTGGACAACCTGCACGAGCTTCACTCTGATGTCGAAGCCGCCTTTCGCCTCTTCAAGAACCGACGCATGTAATGAGTCCGCCACAAGCTCTGTCGCTCATGGTATTACTCTGGAGGCACACCCGTGGGAGGTCTTAATGGCCGACGAAACCGACTACCTCAGGTTTTACGACGACGAAGGATATTTGCTCGACGTTGGCAAGAGCTTCCGCGAAACCGGCAACATCGAACCCGCGGACTTTTACATGCTTCTGATCTGGAAAGCGAACCGTGCAAAGAACAGGCACCGCGACCGGCTGAAGCGTCTGGCGGACGGCAGCTTTCGTACCGCCGTCAGCCAAATCGCGTCCGCGCTGCACGCGACCGCGGATCGAAAACATCGTTTGCAGATGCTGATGAAGAAGTGGGAATTCGCACTTCCTACCGCAACCGCGATTTTGACGATCCTCTACCCTGACGAGTTCACTGTTTACGATTATCGCGTCTGCGAGGAAGTGCGTTTGCCCTACACTCCCCAGGCAAGCTTTTCCGATGACCTTTGGCATCGCTACGAACAATTTCAGGCCGCAGTCGTCGACGCAACGCCAAAGCAGCTCACCAAACTCCGCGACCGCGATCGATTCCTGATCGGTCGATCTTTCCGCAAACAACTCGAAGCCGATTGTATGGATTGAGCGCCTACTCCGGTTCCGCGGCCCCTGTCCGCGCCAACGCATCGAGCGCCAATTCCAGCAGCGCGCCGAGAGTCAGCTTCCGCTCATCCGCCATTTTGTAAAAGCGCTCCACGGTTTCATTCGTTGCCTTGACGCCGAAATGACGATTTCGCCCGGTGCGGTAAATCCGCGGCTTGCGCGCCGGAGCCGAGGGTTTCTTGCGCGCTTGGCGGCTCGGAAAATTGTGATCTTCGGCGATCTGTTCAACCGCATCCTTCGCGACCGGCCGTTCCACCTTGGGCTTGACCTCGAACACCGGCGCTTCCGTCAAATCCGCGAAAGCATTCACCCGTCCACTCATGCCGCACCTGCCACATCGGTTGTTGCTTCGCCTTCCTCCTGTCCGTTGCCCTTCTCGGCCTTGAGCCGTTCGAGGATTTCATGCGCAAGCTCCCAGACATTCATCTTCGCTTTGTCGAGATTGGGCACTTCCGCCGGGTTCAATTGATCGAGCGTCTGCCGAAACGAGAACACGGCTTTAAAAGCGTCGCGCTCATTCAGTTCCGTTCGCAGCACCGGAATCCCCGCCTCCGATAAGCTACGTTGAATGTGCGCAAGTCCGCGCGCCCGGACAGTGGGGCTCGTGCGTGTCAGCAGCACGGCGTAAGGGGTCGGCTTGCCCGTCATCTTCTGGCTTCGCAACACCACGCTGATCGCCCGGCTCGCCTCATTCGCGTCCAGCTGCGAGCCCTGCGTCGGGATGATTACAAAGTCCGACCGTGCAATTGCGAATAGCGCAATCATCGAAGCCGTGCCTTCGAGGTCAACCAGTACCAGCGGTGTTTTCGAGGCCGCATCGTCGATCCGCTCCGCGATAGTCTCTTCGTCCACATCGGAAATGATGGAAAGCCGCGGCGGCGCATTTCCGCTTGTCGCCCAGGTCTTAATCGGCTGATTCGGATCGGCGTCAATGACCGTCACATCGTAAAGCTTGGCGAGCGCGGTGGACAGCAGGAAGGCGGCGGTGGTCTTACCGGCGCCGCCTTTAGGCGAGACGAAGGCGATAGTGGGCATGGCGAGCGCTCGGGAGGGCAGGGGTCAAGAGGGGCGGCGAATCGGGTGACCGAAGGATACCAGAACGCTGACGGATGACAAGTGCTAATCCGTCAGACATCTGAGGGCTGACTGTACCCAATCAGATCACCTAAGGTCATCCTTTGGAGTACAGATTATTCCCTGAGGGACATCTACGGGATGCCCTTGGGATGACCAATGGTAACCAGAATTCTCGGTGCGTTCCGATGGCCGTCGACATAGAATCCACGCCAGACCGCCAGAATTCGCGAGGAGCGGCGCTTCGGTCTGATCGACCACCCGACTGGCCGAAAACGCGGGAAACGCACCGGCGGGCCTCCTTGACGGAATTTGCACAATCACGCAGAGCAGGGGGCTAATCCCGATTCTTGCGCTGAATCGGTGCTTGTTTGTGGCGGTAGCGGCAGAAGCCAACAAAGGCCGCGGCGGGATTGTCGAACTTCGGCTTGCCTGAACTCGTCCAGTATTCCCGCCATTCGCTTTCGAGCCCATGGATGTCATAGCCTGGCGCGGCGGCGCGGCCTTCCTCGTAGGCTTTCTCGGGCAGAGGCGGCAAGGTTTCGCCGTCGTAGGGCAGGGGACGTTCGACCCATTTGCCGTCGCGATTGAAGAAGATGACCATATCGGCCGATTCATCGAAAACAAGCCGATAGTCCGGCAGGTGATCATGCAGCGCGATCTCTTTCACATGCTGCCGAAACCGCTTGATCGAGCTTTGCGACCCCGACTTCTTGAGGAGCGTTTCAAGCGAGATCTGCCACGTTGTCTGACGCCCGCAATGTTTGCGCGCAAGTTCATAAACCCGGCGTTCGAGGGGCTTGCCGAGACGGAAGTAATCACGATGCAGCGTCAGAACCTCCTCGGCGCGAATGGCGTTAAAAACCCAGCCCGACAGCTTGATTTCGACCCAGAGCAGCCGGCCATCGAGGCCGTGCTTACGGCGAATGGCGGCAGCATCGATAAGCCCAAAGCTCTCCCGTTGTTCCTCATCCCCCGTGAGAATGTTGGTGGTGATCCGGGTTCCTGCAAGGCGATCAATGGCTTTGACCAGTCCGTCATACTCCGGGCCCGACGTCCCGCGATTGGTAAAGACGAGCAGGTCATAGCTTGTAATCCGAACGCGCGGTCCGACAGGCTCCTTGCGCTTCAGTTTTTCCATGATCTGCGAGATGCAATAGATCAGGATGTCCTTGTCGTAGATGGTCGCGAGGCCCTTGACGCTCGGCACGATCTCCAGCCAATTACCGTTATGTTCATATCTGCGAATCGTGATATCCGGCTTCTTGGAGAGCGAGAAGAAGGGATGCTCCATTTGAGGAATGAGATCCTTCAGCGCGGCATCGGCCACATCGCAGATGAACAAGTCGCCGGCGCTGTGCTTCGCCGGCAGAAGATGATCGTCAGGATTCGTAGTTTTAGGTGCCATCCGCCTATATTCGTGGTTTCAGGTGCCACGTCAAGAGATTCGTGGTTTCAGGTACCGCACAGAAGATTCGTAGTATCAGGTGCCATACTTCGGGGTATCAGGTACCTGGATTCGTAGTTTCAGGTGCCAGAGTTCGTGGTTTCAGGTACCGGGGTCTGAAAATTCACGAGCGCGGCGAGGGGATTAGGGTAAGTTATCCACAGTGTAACACTACTTAACACAGACTCTAACCTTGCTAACACCCAAACCATCAGCGAACGCACCGCAAAGAGCCGGGCGAAAGGAAGCAGAGAGGTGTGAAATTTACTACGGAAGTACAATTGAGCGACGGGCCATTCAAAGTATTGAGAAGAAGCGGCTCCCTAGAAAGCCTGACTTGACCGGATGCCGTTTGCCTGCAGAACGGCCATCATTTTCTCGAGCGCGGCTTTGTGGATCTGCGAAACGTATTTCTCGCTGATGCCGAGTACGCCGCCGATTTCTTTCATCGTCATCTCGTTGGTGTAGTACAGCAAGACAACCTTCTGGTGACGCTCCGGCAGCGTCTTCATCGCGTCGCTAAGGACGCCGCGCAGTTGCTCACGCGAACAGATCGAATCCGGCTGTGCTTCGCGCTTGCCGGGGAAATCGGGGGGAGGCAAATCTTCGTTCTCATTCGAGCAGGTCGATGCGAAGACCAGACGGATATCGCGTGCGTCCAGCATCATGGCGCGCCACCGGTCGAGATCGACGCCGAGCTTTGCGGCCACTTCGGCTTCTGTTGGGTCGCGATGCAACGTTGACGAAAGATCGCGCGCGACGGCTTCCACTTGTTTATGGCGGCGCCGCGTGTCGAGCGAAGCCCAGTTCAATTGGCGGAGGCTGTCGAAAATCGCGCCCTTAATTCGGTGCTTCGCATAGCTCGAAAAGACCACCTGTTTTTCAGGATTGTATTTGGTGGCCGCGTCGAACAGGCCGAGGATGCCGGCGTGAACCAGATCGTCCAGCTCGACATGCATAGGGAGATTCTCGTGAATGCGAACCGCGATGGCCTCTACTAGCGGCAGATGGTTCAGCACAACGCGGTCGCGGCTCGCCAGACGAGGGGCTTGCGCCGAATTGGGAGTTGGCCCAGTCCACGATGCAGCAGCTCCCTTTCGGAGAACTGAGCGGACCTTCTCAGACGATCCCACTATTTCTGTATTGCGTTCATCCTCGCACCTGTCTGTTTCTTGAGAATCCAACAAGGCTTCAGAGATACCTCGATAAATCTCGCAAAGCGCGTCAGCGCAGTGCTGCTCGACTGCGGCGAAGAGAACGGCTCGAATTTCGGAAACGTCGTCAAGATCAGGTTCGACTTCCGGCAGGCTAATCCACGCTTCTGCCAGTCCCTGAAGGATTCGACATTGCGTCGTCTTTTCTTCCGCGCCTTCGTGTTTCCGATCGTGTGACGAAGGGATGCCCGCGTCCCTATAAATGTCGTTAGCCGTGGAGATGGTTCGCAGGTCACCGACGGCTCGTCTCGCTGCCGTCGCTGCCCATTCGTTGGTTCTTCTCGTGGTCATTCCGATTGCATCCGTTCAATCTTGCGGCTGATCCGCTTAGCGGCGGCACCAAAATCTCGAGCGCTTAACTCATACGCTTGGCGAATCTCAGGGCCGGAAAGACCAATCAGCCAACCTTCCAAAATCAGATGTGCACATGAGTCGTTCGCAAAAGTCCCCAACAGCATGTCCAATCGTTCCTTGAAGATGGCGCGGCTCTCAGGGCTGGAGTCTGCGGAGGTTGCAAAGTTGACTTCCGGTAGGTCACCCAGCGACTTGGCGCTATCTCTTCCTCTTCCGGACCTTGCATCTGTCAGGCTGCGGACGGTTCCAACAAGCAGTGTGAATAAGTCGATTTTCTCAGGCCATTGTCGATGCCCTGAAGCCACCGAGAGAATAGCATCCTGGAGAACGTCGTTCCACTGCCTCCCATTTCTGGCGGAACCTAGTGCGCTTAGGCGCAATGTGGCGAAGCGCCGCAATTTCAGTAACTCTTGATCGGTTAAGCGCTCGATCGCGCCCCAAACACGCTGGCGTCTTTCGGACTCTCCGTAGCTTGATGACTGACTTGCCATCACGTCGGTGGCTGATCCCTTGACCCTATATACTAATGCGCAGCCCATACGCACTTCTGGACAGATCGCGAACCACATTTCGGGGAGGCCTGTTCCGGACTCGTCTTCAGAGAAGCGATGTTTTCAGGGCAGTCCAATCCCTGGCCTTTCATCCGCATAAGCAAGGTGAAGGGTGGACACAGACACAATGCAATCCGATTTACACACCGATCCGGTTGTCAACACGCTCGACAAATGGAAGCGCCGGGTTGTGGCGTTGCTGTTGCTTCTAGCTACGATCATCATTAGTCTAACAATAGTGGTGCTGGAATCGGGAATGTTGCTTCGGGCGCTCGCGATGATTGATCAGTAGGCTGACCGCCATCGGCCGCGTCCTGCCTACCCAGTAATCGCCTCAAAATCGTTCCTTGCCACCTGATCCGGGGGGGATAGCTCGTTGTCAGTAGGCTGGCGAATTATGATTCGGAACAAATGCCTCTTTTGAGCTCGCTCCTCCCGCCAGCTCTCGTTACCCAACTGCGCGCCCGGCGCGTCGTACCGTTCTTGGGCGCGGGAACATCTCGCGCCGCTGGATTGCCCGATTGGGCTGGACTCTTACTTGGTCTCGTGCACCGTTCTCAAACCGATCTGAGCACCGAGCAAACTGAAAATCTTAACGCGGCGATTGCGGAGCGTCAGTATGACGCCGCAGCGCACGAGCTTGAACGCATTCTTGGAAGCAAACTTGACGCCGCCCTGACAAACATGATGACGCCACCTACGCCCGATCTGCCAACGATCCACCGGAGTCTCGCGAACGTAGCCTGGCCGGCCATCATCACCACGAATTTCGATAACCTCGTGCCCACCGCATTCGCTCATTGCGAAATCCTGACCTGGAAAGATCAGGAAGCCATCGGGCGTGTCCTCAAAGCCGGCACCCCGCATGTCATGATGTCTCACGGTGCGCTAAGCAAGCCCGACACGATCGTCCTCAGCCCCCAAGCCTACCGCGAATCGTTCCACAACGCGGCCCTGCAGCACTACATGCAAGCGACCCTGTCCCATCACAGCTTGCTTTTCCTGGGGTATAGCCTCTCGGACTACGATCTGAAGGCATTCCTTGACGAATTGCGCTTCGCCTTCGGGCCCGCTCAAATACCGCATTTTGCGCTCCTGCCTAACGACTCGCTCTCCTCGCTTTCCATCCAATATCTCCGTGACAACTTCGGGATCGAAACCATCCGTTACGACGCGACGCCCTCGCACCCGGAACTCGCAGAATTCATCAGCCTAGTCGTCGATCATATTCCCACACAGCAACTCCGGAATCCGCATCGCATTGATGAACTCACGGATCTCCAGGCGACGCGACTCGCCATGACCGAGGACGACTATCACCGAAGATTCCGCGAGATTTGCATCCGGCTCGGCCAACGTGGGTTGTTACGAACAGCTAGCGCCGCACTTGCAAGGGAGCTTCAGAACACAAAGGCCAAACTGCCGCTCGCCGAACAAATCCGCTCGGCGATTGCCATAGCGAAGATGCAACTCGCTCGCTATGATGTTGATCTCGAATTCCAACGACTAAGAGAGTACTTGCCTGTTCTCACAACGGCACCACTCGATGCTACGCTCAGGCTGGATTTCGAGGCAGTCGTATTTAGCGTATGTATAGAAGCGTACCTTCTCAACGAGGCGCGCGAGGCTTTGGATCGCGCACAACAGATAGAACCCGGCGGCTCGCGTGTAACCGAAATGCAAGGCGAGCTTACCGTCGCCGAGTTCCTCCACTCAGGGAAATTCCAGTACATGGGCGTGCCGGATGGCGCACCGGCGCAGGCGGTATGGGCCGAGTTTTGCGCTTATCGCCAACCTCTCGTCGACGTTCTCAGAATCCTCGAAGAACAAGCCGCAACGCATGAAGGGGCAGGTCGCCACGCCGACGCTGCCTGGTTGCACCTTAAGCGCGTCGAACTCCTTTACGCAAACTGTCAGGATGAGGAAGCCCTGACAGTCTTCGAGCAAATCGAACCATTCCTTCAACACCTCAGCCCCGAACAACGCATCGCCGCCGCGCACAACAGACGATTCCTCAATATCCTGCTGCTCAAACCTGACTACCCAGCTGCGTCGGTTGCCGATAATCCGGATACGAGCAGCGAAAGAACGGCTCACCTTCACGATCTGATTGAAGCAGAGGCGGCATCCCGAGAGCGAAAGCATTATGCATCGCTGCCACCGCTGTGGCGCGATCTTCGGATCGCGTACTGCGAGGCTTCCTGGGGAGCTCGCATGCGGGCCCATCGGCGCCTTGCGCAGGAAACGCTCGCCACAGCATGGATCTTCGAAGCGCTGCATCATACGCTCCTGGTCGGTTACGAACCGCCGACGAAAACACTTGCCGCGGCGCTCATAGTATGGCGCAATCCCCAATTAAATGGGGAAGTTGTAAAAAGTCTTATGGAGCGCGCCTCACTGGCTACTCATGTTGAACCCGCAGCGGAAATCCTTGGCCTCGTGGCTGATATCATTCCGGACGATAGCATTGCATCCGTGGTAACCTGGTTGCTCGCCCGCGCCAGCCAAATAGTCGCAACCCGACGTGCCGAATCTGCCGCTATTGCCATCTGGAAAGCCGCCAGCCGGATCATCTTCCGCTGTGCCCAGGAAGATCTGCGAAGGATACTGATTGCGGCACGCGCACATCGCTTCCTGCGAGAGCCTGGCTTCGGTCGCGCGGCAGTGAGTGACACTCTGACGATCTGCGCCCGCCACCTCACAGAGCTCGACTCCCTTGGGCTGGCCGCCGCGATACTCCCTCTCGCCACGACGCAGCGGTGGGACGGAGATCTGGAAAATTGTTTGTCGCTTCTGCGTGAACTTGCCCGCCGTGACGAGAACGCGAAAGCGCTGATAGCCAATACGCTACTTCCTCGGGGAACATCTGGCGTCGATTTCCGCATAGCCACGCTCGCTCCTGACCTTGGCAGAGAGGTGGCCCCGTCGAGCATCACGCGAACCGTGGAGCGCATCGTAACTGACCTCCCGCTTCAAGTTTGGCAGGGCACCGGAGAGCCCCCGCGGTTTGCGCTTAGCGTGATGTTTACGCACCAGCTCGCGCAAGGCGAACAGAAGGTCTCCATAGCAATACCAGGCGGCCAGTCAGAGCTGGCGTTTATTAGGGCGCACAAACACGTGCTGCCAGCATCTGACTGGGACCAGGTATTCACTACCGTTATCAAACTCGCCAATCATCCACTCAATGTTCGGACGAATCGTGTCATGTTGACCCAATTCCTTGCCGACATGATCGATCGCGCGTCCCGAGATCAGGCACATCTCGCGATGGATTGCCTGCGCGCGATCATCAACGGTGCAACCTCATCGCCCGCCGATATGGAAGCGACAAACACCACAATGCGATTCCAGGTAAGATCCACAACGGCCGGGGAGCTCAAGGCCAGCGCGCTCCGATCCAGCTCCCTGGTGCTCGCCCGCTTTTCGGACCTCACCAAAGAAGAGGATATCGCGGCGTTCCGCGCCGAGATTCTTGACGCGAACACTGCGACGCGAGAACTAGCCTGCCACGCCATCCAGAATCTCTCGCAACGACCTGGAGATCTTGACCTCCTCATGCTGACTGCAGCGCAAGATATCGACGAGAACGTTGCGGCGGCGGCTCTCCACACGATAGCGACACTATACAAACAGCGTTCGCTCAGCGCTCATCATGAACTCGCAACGGTCGTCGCGAGCCGAGCACTCGCATCCTCCTCGGCAGTCGTCCGTCAGCTCGGTACGCATCTTGCTGCAACACTTCTGGAGAACATCAGCGATCCGGAAACACGACGTACGCTCCTCTCCATCCTGGACGCGGCCGGCACAGACGCGCACTTCTCGGTGCGAGCCGCCGCACGCAGAGCCGTTCCTGCCCAACAAGCCGAACAGGAAGACCCCTCGCTGACAACAGGCCGAGTTACCTGAGGACCCCTGCGGAGTGCGCTTCAAACGCGCCGAACGGCTCAGTTCGTCCAAACCATCTCAAAGCGCCAAGCGGAAAACTCTCTTGCAGCCAACTTCCTTTTGCTACTTCTCGGCTTTAATGGCCGCCCAGCGCCTCTTTTGCGCAGCAGCCATCTTCCGCCGGGCAGCGGCGCTCACATGGCGCTTTTTGACAGGAGCGGGTTCGCTCGGAGTGGTCGAAGCATGAACAACAGGGATGGAACTCTTCCGAGGACGGCCCCGGCGCTTTACAGCCCCTCGGAGAGCCCCAATGGCCCGGTTCAGCTTGTCACGTTCGGCGATCAGAAGAGAGACGATGTGGTCTGTGGACATTGAATTCGATGGTAGCATCCGACCCACCACCCGTTCTGGCGAGGCAAGTGCAAAACATGATCGTTACAATAATCGTTACAGTCGCCCAGAAACAGCGAAGCCGCCCATTTCTGAGCGGCCTGTTAACTACTTTAGAATCTATTGGTGCGGATGAGAGGACTTGAACCTCCACTCCCTTGCGAGAACTAGAACCTGAATCTAGCGCGTCTGCCAATTCCGCCACATCCGCATGGGCGAGCAACTCTATTATTCTCGCGGAGCGGAGTGACGACTGTCAATGTAAAACGGCCGCTCCCGCAGTTTTGCGCCGGGCGGAGCTTCGTTAATAGCTTCCGCCCGGAGGGTGGCTTTAGAAGCTCAGCCGAAGATTGAACTCGATGCGCCGGTTCGCGGACTGACCTCCGCCGCCGGTATTCGCGAGCGAGAGGGCCTCGTCAAAGCGATTGTCCAACAAGTTCCCCTGCGGGGCTGACGGATTCACGGTATTCAGCAGATTGCGGGTAACGATTCCGGCCGTGAGGGTGTACTTCTGACCGCTGGAATCTCCGCCCCCGCCGCCGCGTCCACCACCACCGCCGCCTCCGCCGCCGCGTCCGCCGCCACCAAAGTTACCGCCGCCCCCACCGCCACCGCGACCCGCTGGCGCGCCGAAGCCGGGCTGGCCATTCTGGCCGCCTTGAGGCGGAGCGTTGGGGTTAGCTCCCACGCGCTCACCGAACCCCCAGGTACGGCTGGCGCGCAGATTAATGGTGAACTGCGAGAACGCGTTGCCGTAATTTACCGGGATGATTTTCATCCCCGGAGTGGGATTGATCACGAAACTGCCGTACTTGCCGCCGTTGGCGACGCAAGTGGTGCCGGCTTCAGCCAGCGCCGTAGTGCACGCCGGCCCGCTGAAACCTTGGTCGAATGCTGGACGAGTATTGGAACTCTTGTCCCCGTACTCGTCGATACCCTGCGTGATATTGAAGGGCGGTGCGGACGAGTAGCTTATGTTCGGGTTTAACCGGATCTTGTAGGGCAGCGTAATTGTGCCTTCCATCTGAATGCGATGACGGATGTCGTAGGCCGCGCGACCGTAGTCCTCCGCGAAATTGTAAGGATTTGAAGGCGCTCCGGAATCGGCATTGGCGTGACCATAGGCGTAGTAGCCCTGAAGCGAGACTTTATTATTGATGGGCGCCCGCAAGTTGAAAATTAGCTGATTCTGCTTGTAGATACCGCCGGACTCGTAGTAGTTGTAAACGCCTGCCGCTTGACCGAGAGGGTAGTTCCCGAGGCCCACCGGATTGATGGGTGAAGGCGGCACGTAGGTACCGAGCAGCGGGGTATTAATGTCCACGGTCTGAAACTGGTGTACGCCGCGGGTGTTGATGTAATTCACCGACAGCTGCATGTTTCTGGGAAGGGATCGGTCCACACCGATGGCGGTCTGCATTTGCACTGGAGCGCGCAGGTTGGGGTCCGGGTGATACGTCGCCGACGCCTCAGCATATTGGGCGAGCGAGGCAGGAACGGGAATTCCAAGGGCCGTCGCCTGCGCAGGGGTAATGTTGGGGAAGATCTGCTCCAGAGCCGCTGCGGGTAGAAACTGCGGAGTGGTTACGCTATAAGTTGTCTGTTCGGTGCCGTTGAAGCGATCGGCATTCAAAGTGTTGCCTAGCGGGTAACGGGTATAGAACCAGCCATAGCCCAATCGCATCACGGTGTTCGGAGTCTTCTGGCGGCCTTGGCCTTTGCCGATTCCCCATGCCAAACCGATGCGGGGAGCCCAGTCGTTTTTGTCGCTGATATTGGTTTGAATTTCATAGCGCAAACCCAAGCTCAAGGTGACGCTGGGAACCACTCTCCAGTCATCCTGTACATACAGGCCGGCATCCACTTGATGCACACCGATGAGCGGGATTCCACTTGCAACGCTGTAAGAATAGGGGCCGTTGCCTGCGGCGAATATTTGGGGTAAGTTCATCCCCTCGGCAACGCCTTCGAGAAAGTTGGTATACGCGGCGACCGAAGCCCAGTTGAACTGCCCTGGAAAGTTATTGGTCGAGTAATTGTTTTGAAGATTCCCGCGCAGCCGGGCGCCGAACTTGATGAAATGCGTCTTGTGAGTGACCGACGTGTAATTCTGAAATTCAAAATTGTTGTTGTGAGTGTAAGTGAGGGGGGCGTTGGCGCCGGTGGTGAAGGCATCCGGAACCGAGATATTCACCACCGCATCCGCGGGATCCGCGGGCACCGAGTTGCTGTTGGTGTGCTGCCACTGGAAGCGGGTTTCGTTGATCGCAGCCGGGTTGACCACCCAGGTTTCGGTAATGGCTACGTTCTGGTTCGTGTTCTTGTTGGTAGTCGCTGTACTGAGCAGATTTTGTCCGCCGACGCCGTTGTTGTTGCTGGTGGTGTTGTTGTAGTTGTAGCGGCCGTCCAGTGTGATGTTCGGCGTCAGCGCATAGCTGATGCGGGGGCTAAGCCGATACAACGTATTGGGCGAGATGATGCTTTCGTTCAGCGGAGAGATACCAAAATTGGTGGGACTGATCAATTGCGCGGTCAGAAGATTGGAATTCTTATTCGCCCGGCGCTCAAAGTCCATGAACAGCGACATCTTCTTGAAGAGCGATCCGCTCAAGTTCGCATTCAGGTTCTGCGTATTGTAATAGGGTTTGTTATCTGAATACGGGTTGCGGGCGTTCCAGATCGAATCGCCGTAGTTCATCTGCACCATGCCATGCATCTTGTCGGTGCCAGCCTTGGTGAAGATCTCGACACGGCCATAACCGGATGTGTCGTACTCCGCCGAAAACGGGTTGGAATTGATGCGGATCTCACGAATAGAGTCCTTGGGAGGAAGCTGGCCGTTGCTGAACCCGTCCACGAAAATCTGTCCGCCGTTCGGTCCCGCGGCCGGACCGGCCAGCGCGAGCAGATCGGCTTGCAGATCGTCGGGATCGTCTGGAAGAATGTCCAGATCCTCGCCCTTGAGCACCAGCGCGCCGACGTTCTTGTCGGGATCGATTGCGATCTGCTGGGTATCCGCGACAGTGACCTCTTGCTTTTCAACCTGAACGGAAAGTGGAACATCCAGAGTGGTGGCGCGGCCCGCGGGAAGATCGAAGCCGGGTTTCTCAAAGAGAGTGAAGCCGGGCGCCATGACGCGCACCATGTACTGGCCCGCAGCCAGACCGTTCACCGTATAATTTCCGGAGTTGTCGGTCTGTCCGACCTTGACGGTGTTGTTGGGACCGGTGAGGGTGACGCTGGCATTGGGGATGGCCGCGCCGGAAGGATCGGTGACCTGGCCGCGCAGGACTCCTGTGTTTTGGGCCAAAAGCGCCGCGGGAATCAACAGCGCCAGACAGACAACCGAGGCATATCGTTTTTTAAAATTCATCAGATTCCTAATCACTTGGATTAAATAGACTGCTGCTTAGTCTGCGCCGCCGCCTCCGCCGCTCCCAAGGCTCCAGCCACCCAGCGACATCTCCTGGGTTCCGGGCTTGGTCAGAATCGGCTCCACGCCGGCTAGCAGCTTGATGGCGGTGACCTTATCGGCCGACGCACCAACCGTGCTGGATACTACGATCGCATCACCGACTTTCAAGTCGGCCAAAGAAATAGTCGGGCTGCTGTCGAGCATCTGCTGAACGTCGGCGCCGCCACGTACGCCCCCTTCGCCGCCCTTCCCGCGTCCCCCGCCGCCCTTGCCGCCTTTCGCTCCACCTGCATCCTCGCTCGGATGCAGCCGGGACGCGATGGCTTGGGCTATCTGGGGCTGAAGCTTTTTGACGCTCGAGTCTTTATTGATCTTGACCGTCAGCGGCTTCTTGGTATCCACATCGCGGACCTGCATCTGGTTTTCGGCCAGATTGATGGAGAGAATGACGCCGGCGAGCGTCTTGAAGGTGCCGGCGACGATTTCCTCAGCGACCATCTTGGTGCCGTCTTCGTTCTTATTCCCCAGCGCGCGCACCTCGTCGCCGGTCTTGACTTCAGGCAAGGCGGAAACTTTCGCGTCGGCGAAGTTGACCGAGTCCGGGGCGTAGCGCCGCACCACCGCGTTGGGCGCAAGCGAAATCGCTACAGGCTTAACCCCCGTCAACGTCCGCACACTGATGGTGATGGAATCCGGGCCGACCGCAGTCACCAGACCGCTGATGCCGCGCTTGTCCCAATCCGCGCGCTGCGCATCCTGGGTCTTGGTCACATCGCTGCGAGCCATCAGATAGACAGTCGTCACTGTGAGGGCCTGGCCCTCGCCCTTGCCGCGAGTCTGCACCCGGTCATTTACGGAGACATCACCGATTTGTACCACCGGGAACTTGGTGGCGTCGGTTTCCCCAGCGGTGATGCGGCGAATGGTGGCTTTGGGGTCAAGAGTGACCACGAATTCCTTACCCGCGTCGGTCTTCACCGTCAGCGAGCGTGCTGCCGCGTCCACCTTGGTTACCGTTCCGAGGACGGGTGTGAGCGCGGGAGCCGCGGCTTGCCCCCAGGCAGAGCCTGCGGTGATCGCGCCAATCGCGGCCAGCGAAAGGATCGCACCAGCGGCCTTGCTTCGGACGGCAGTGAATCGAATTGAATTGGTGGTAGATTTCATAACACCCCAAATCTTCCCATGGCTCAGCCCGGCTAAGCCCTTTGGGAACATATGATAAGACTTGCCAATGATAACACAGGTTACAGGATCGGCGAGCTTTTTCCTGTGAAGTAACCTGCTTCTTTGCTATCAGTTAGGCGATTCCTGAGTCGCTTTAATCCCCACTGTCGGCAGGTAGATGCCAATCAGCGTCCGCTTCCACCATGCACCGGTCCGCGCATGGGTTGTCCAATCGGCAAACGAATACTCGTAAAGCTCGGCGCGCACGAAGCGTGGAGGATGGCCCGGGAAGGGATTGTTTTCGAGCAGCCCAAGCACATCTGGCGAACCCTGGAGCAGCCGCACCATGAGCGCGGGGAACCATGGATTGGTCTGGTAGCTCCCTAGCGCGGCGAACCACATCTGCCAATCCAGGCGCGGCTGAAAGGGCTCAACCCAGCGCGGCGCGCGATACAGATTCCCCGGTTTGTAGCGGAATTCGTAGGGCTTCCAGTTTTCGGTGTCATCGGAGCCCTCGATGATGATTTCGGGGCGGGTGGTGGTCATCACCGCAAACAGGCCGTAGGAATTGACCACCTGGTAGGGAGAAAGCTCGTTCGTCAAGGTTTTGAAAGGCTCCGGGAGTTCGCCTTTCATTGTCTCCGCGATATGAGCGAGCCCCAACGTCAGCAGCGCTACTACAAGAATCGCCAGACCCATGCGGGCTCGCTTGGTGGAGGGAAGTTCCGGAAAGCTGGGCTTTCTGATCCATTCGAGCGCTTGGTCGTCGAACAGAAAGAGCGTCAGCGCCATGGTCAACAGGTTGAAGAAGGTGTAATTGCCGGTAAGGAAGATCAGAGTTTGAAGCCCCAGAAGGACCCAGGCTCCCGCGATCCTCCATCGCCGAGGCGTGAAAATCAGAAAGGGCACGAACAGCTCGATTCCCAGCACTCCGGCCGTTGATCCGCGTTGAAACCAGTCCGGGAGCTTGTCGGCGTACCACGCGATTATGGTGGGCAGGGGCTGGGTGTAATAGTGATATTTCAGCGCGGTGAAGTTGGCCCAACTGGGATCGCCGCTGCCCAGCTTGACGTAGCCGGAAAGAAAGTAGAGACGGAACACCAGGCATCGATACAGCCATGCCACAACGCGAGTGCCGCCAACAGAGCGTCCGAAGAAGATCGCCAGAAACCCGGCTTCGAGCAGCAGGGAGTCCCATTGGAACGACAGAAACTCCTGCCCGGCCATGTTGAGAGACAGGTAGAGGACATAGAGCAAGACCAGAACCAGGCGCTCCAGCTTGCCGAAGAACAGTAGTCCGGCCAGGGCCACGCCGGCCCACGCCAGAACCCGCAACGCAGCGTCGCTCGAATTGACCCAGAAGACCGTGGGAAGAGCCAGAAAGCGCAGGGGTCCGAACCCGGTGAGCCTGGCGAGGTAGTCATGCACCGGCGCAAGGCCTTGTGAGCCGACCAAGCCTACGATCTGCGTCGCCAACGATCCGAACGCGATCGCGTAGATCACGGCCAACAAGCGCAGGAACAGCCATTGGGTCTTCGCAAAACGGGCCGGCTCGATGCGCTTCCCGAAACTGAGGCGCGTGAGCCAATAGAAGAGGTCGCGGTGCCGCGCAATGTAACGATATGCCACCTCCGAGACTGAGGCCACCAGAGTCGAGGATTCGTATATCCTCTCCCGTCCGACCGTTTCGAACACCGCGCGGGCTCCGCTTGAAATCGTGCCGTCGGGGTGGACCAGCTGGACCGCTTTCGAAAACTCTTCCGGGGGAATCTGTGGAAATTGGTCGGCGACTTCCTGAGAGGGCGCGAAATCGACTGCGCCGGCGGTGAGCTTCTTCCAATAGTCGATCCAGATGCGGCAAAAGCCACAGCGGCCGTCGAAGATCAGGAGCGGCTTTGGAGGAGGATGTGAGGGCGTGGACGTTCTTTCAAGCTAGCAGACTACGAGCTGCCGCTACTGCAGGTTGCTTTTACGGATCGCCTTGCGGTCGCCCTCGACGATGTGCAAGACGAGGTGCGTGACGGCTCCCTGGCCATCCGTCACGAACTCGAGCAACTGGCCTGCAAGCGTGAATTTTGTATCCGATTCGGGTGTTAGAGGAAACCCGCTGGTCGAGCCAGGGGGTTGAAGCTGGAGCTGATTATCGGTCAGCAGCACTGTATACAACTCCGGCTTGGCGTCGGGCTCCGCGGGCTTGCCCTCGCGGTCGACCGGTCTGCCCTGGTCGTCGACGAACTGGTAGAGTCCGGCATATTTGGAGAGAATCGCGGCGTCCACCTTTACGCCGCGAGTTTTCTTGCGGTCCTCCTCCGTGACGACAAAGTGCTGGATGTCGCGCTCGTTTTCGTTGCAGACGTATTCGAGCAGCTCCGTGTCGGGCACCAGGTCCATAACCATGGAAATCGTCCACGGTCGCATGTAGGCCTTGGGATCGTCGAAGGTGACGCTGAGGTCGATGTGCCCAAAATCCTTGCGATGGAAACGCTCGGTTACGCGGAGTTGTTCGGTGTGCGGGTGCCCTCCGTAATCCAGCCACGTTTTGTCGTTGAAGCCCGCGCTTTCCACCATCAGCGTGTCGCCGTCCCAATGTCCCACCGAGTAGCCTTGCCACGTAGGGTTAGGGTCGACAGGCAGGCCGCGGCCGTCCATAAGAATCTGGCGATAGGTTCCGTCGTACGAGAGAAAAGCGATGACGTCGGGCGTCTGCAGGATCTTCGACGTGTCGAAACTGAGAATGGGCCCGATGTTGGGAAGGCAACGGAAGCCTGGATAATCGATGCTCAGGTTTTCGCTGCGCTGCCGGTAGAGCGCGTCCGCCCATTCCTTGACTTCCCCCGGCTTCAGGTCGGCCGCCACGTTGACGCCGTATCCGCCGGTGTTCGCTTCCCAGATGCCGGAGAGGTCCGGCTTGCCGTCGGGCATCTTAGGCGCAGACGCAGTCAGGTCGGGTTTGCCATCCGCGGTTCGCGGGATACCCGGCGTTTTGTATTTTAACCATTGCCCAGGGAGCGGGGCGCTGGCAACGATAAAGAGGGCGAGTCCCGCAGCAAGTGTTTGCATGGATACCTCCGCGCCGATATTTTTCCATCGTAACCTGTAATCAGCGCGTGTGCGGTGTCGCGATATACTGGACCCGTTATGCGCGTCCAAACCTCGATGCTCCGCATCCAATGCAGCGCATGACCATTAAGATTTCATAGGGTTCGATGACGGTCGAAACAAAGCCGTCGCCAGGGCCGTCTCGGTTGAGTGGAGGAAATAGATCAATGAAACTACAGAGAGCAGTTCCGGCAGTATCCGTGATGCTGGCGGCGCTGGCTGTTGCGCCCGCCTTTGGACAAGCCCCGCCGCCCACGCTTCCGCCGCCGCAACTGGATAACCTGGTGGCGAGGATTGCGCTGTATCCCGATCCGCTGATCGCGCAGATTCTGGCCGCGGCCACTTATCCGGACCAGGTTCAACCGGCCGCGATGTGGGCGGACCAGCACCATTACCTCACGGGAGCCGCTTTGGCCAGCGCGATTCAGGCTGACCAACTGCCTTGGGATCCGAGCGTACAGGCATTGCTGCCGTTCCCCTCGGTTCTGGAAATGATGAGCTCGGATATGAACTGGACCACCCAGATTGGTAACGCATTTCTGGTTCAGCAGCCCGATGTGATGGACGCGATCCAGCGGGAGCGCGTAAAGGCTCGGGATTTCGGCTATCTCAGAAGCAACGCACAGATCGTGGTGGGCGGCGGTCCGTACATCACCATCATGCCGGCGAATCCGGCGTTTATGGTGGTCCCCTACTACGATCCGGGGATTGTGTTCTTAGCGCCCCGGCCAGGATTCGCAGTTGGCGGCGCCATCAGCTTCGGCTACGGAATTACGATCGGCGCGTTCTTCCGCCCGTGGGGCTGGGGCCCGGGACTGGGCCGCTTCGACTGGGGTAGCCACGCGGTGTTTATCAATAACCACCCCTGGGGACGCACCTGGGGCAATCGCGTCACCTATGTCCACCCTTACGAAGCCGTGCGGAGACCGGCGCCCGGCGCGGCTCGCCCAGTCGAAGGGCATCAGCTTGAGCAGCGTTCGCCCGAGGAACGCAAAGCGGCCCAGACCGGCAAGAGGCTGCCGCCCGAGAGGCACAAAGGCAAAGGCTAACTCCGCTTCCTTTGGTCACGGCTCTGAATGCGGCGTTTCCGAGCTGTGACTGAAGGGATTCTTGGAGAGAGCCGCATGTTCGCGCATGGACCTGCGACCCACGCGTGATAGGGTGAGGCGGGCGATCTTGTCGGCCGCCTGCACGGTTTTTCAGGGGACAGGCGAAACCGCCTGCCCCACCACGGAACAATCACAGTTAGGCCGACCCAGTGGGGCAGGCATTCAGCCCGCCCGGCTTTTGCGGCGGGCTGTTACTTTAAGACAAGCACAAAGGCAAAGGCTAACTCCGCTTCCTTTGGTCGCGGCTCTGAGTGAGGCGTTTTCGAGTCGTGACCGAAAGGATTTTCTAGAGTTTCTGGGATCTTCAAAAGCGCCCCATGTTCAAGCATGGACCCGGCACCAACCAATCGTGGCGGGAAACGTGTGCGCGGTGCTTGCGGATTCTGTCGGCGTGGACAGGCGAAACCGCCTGACCCACTCGGCTCACAAGGACTTTGGCGACGGGCTGTTACTTCAGGAGACCTGAAGAATGATCTTGCCGATGTGCTGGCTGGACTCCAAGCGGCGGTGCGCTTCGGCGGCTTTTTCAATAAGATAGACGCTGTCGATGACGGGACGAATTTTGCCGCTCGAAATCAGCGGCCAGACTCGCTCTTCCAGATCGCGTGCGATGGCGGCTTTGCGCTCCACCGTCTGGGGGCGCAAGCCTGAGCCGGTGACTGTAAGTTGCCGGTGCACGATGAGAGACAGGTCAATCTCGGCCTTGCTCGATTCCATGAAGTTGATATTCACCAGCCGCCCGCCGGGCGCGAGAATGCGCAAATTCTTGATGGTGTAGCTGCCGCCGACCATGTCCAGGATCACATTCACGCTGCCCGCTTCTTTTTCGAAGTCGGCGGTCCGGTAATTGATCGCCACGTCCGCGCCCAGCTCACGGCAAGCTGCGCACTTTTCCTCAGATCCGGCTGTCGCAATAACGCGTGAGCCCAACGCTTTGGCGATCTGAATCGCGGTGATGCCGATGCCGCTCGATCCACCGTGCACCAGCAGCGTCTCGCCTGGTTTGAGTCCACCGATATCGAAGACATCCAGCCAGACGGTGAAGAAAGTCTCCGGCAACGAGGCTGACTGTACCGCGTTCAGCCCCTCGGGAAACGGCAGGCACTGCACGGCGGGTGTCACGGCGTACTCGGCGTAACCGCCGGCGGTGAGTAAGGCGGAGACTCGATCGCCCACGCTCCACCGATGGGCGCCCGTCCCTAAAGCCTCAACCGTTCCAGCGGCCTCCATCCCGAGAATCGGCGATACACCGGGAGGAAGCTTGTAGCGCCCCGCGGCCTGAAGCAGATCGGCGCGATTCACCCCCGCAGCCTCGACCTTGATCAGCACTTCACCCGGGCCGGGCGTGGGGATGGGCGCCTCGGCAATCTTGAGAGTCCCGCCGGGCTGTACGACTTCGATCTGACGCACTACTTTAATTCCGCGATCATGCGGTCGAGCGAATTCATCCCCATGCCCGTCGCGCCCCATCCGAAATCGGTTACGAGCATTTTGGAGATGTCATCGCGGGACTTGTTCTGGCGAGCCATATCGCGGACACGAATCTCCATGCTTCCCAAGCCGGCGCGATACTTTTCCAGGTCGGCTCGCTTGGATATCGGACCGTGGCCTGGAATAACGGTCTCGAAATCGAGCTTAAGAACTCCATCGAGCGTCTTGGGCCAATCTGCCGCGCTGGCTCCGCCGTTGTAGTCGAGAATCGGCGCCACCGATCCCTGGCCATTGGTAGTGAACAGGTCCCCTGTATGCAGCACCTTCAGCGCGGGAAAGTACGCGACGACATCGCCATTGGTGTGGCCGCGGCCGTTATAGTACAAATCGACTTCCTTGCCGCCGAGAAAGACTTGCGCTTGGTCGCCGAAAGTGACAGGAGGAAGGCCGGATTGCTTGCCGCTCACCATGTTGGCGCGGGCATTGCGTTGGGCCACGATGATCACGTTTTCCGCCAGCATCTTCGCATTGCCTCCGGTGTGGTCCTGATGATGATGCGTGTTCAGGACGTATTTCACCGGCTAGGACGTAAGCTTCTTGACATCGGCGATGATCTCGTCGTGGCTCTGCTCAAATTTATCGTCGATCAGAATCACGCCGTCGGCGGTCAGGTACACGGCCACGTTGCCGTTGCCGTTCTGTTCGAACTCGTAGAGGTCATCGGCGACCTTGTTGACGACGATCGCTGCGGGGGCCTGCTTGTTTTGCGTATACGCGGCCCACGCTCCCGCGAGCACAAACAAGCCGGCGGAGAGGCGTAGAAGAAGGGCTCGCGGCGTCTTACTTAACACATTACTTGACACATTACTTAACAGCGCCCCTGCCTTTGCCATTGCCTCTGGCCCCAGCGGGTGTCGTCAGCTTTTTCAACTCCGCCTGGGCTTGGGGAACGTAATCGTTGGCGGGATAGGATTTGATGAAACTCTGATACGCAGCAATGGCGTCGGTTTTGTGTCCGCCCAATTGGAGCGCTCTGGCCTTCTGATACAGAGCGTCCTGACTCTTGTTCATTCCGGGATAAGTATCGATGACTTTCTGAAACGCCTCCGCGGCCGACTCATAGTCATGGAGATGCAGCAGATAGATCATGCCGATCATGTACCCCGCATTGGGAGCATACGCATCGTCGTGGAAATTCTTGATGTAATTTGCAAACTCCATCAAGGCCATATCGTCGTAGCCGCTGGCATAGTCACGCTCGGCATCCTGCTGCAGACTGAGCCTGGTGGTGCCGGGAGGGAGAGCATTGGGGTCGGGAGCGGCGGCCGAAGGCGGCGGAACCACGCTCGGGGGCGGCGCGGCTATCGGCTGGTTCAAAATACTCACCTTATCGGAAAGATCTTTCAGCCTGGTGTCGATTTTGTCCATGCGCATGTTCATCTGGCCGACCGTTTGGGTCAACGCGTTGACACTCGATGCCAGACCGTCCATCTGCGAACCCAGCGGAGCCACCGCGCCTGAAATCTTGCTCTGCTGATCGCTGAGTGTATTGGCCACGCTGGCGGTCAGATTGCGCTGCAAGGCGGCCATGTCCTGGCTCACCTGTGCGGAAGCCGCAACCGCCTGCTGCAGCAGAACCCGCATCGCTTCCATCTTGTCGTCTTGCGATTTCTGCGACTTCTGTAAATCCTTGACGTCCTCAGCGAGCGAGGCCACATCCCGCTGAATTTGCAAAAGGTCGTCTTTCTTCTGCGCCGGGGAAAAAACGGGGCCTGCAATCAGCGCCAGCACCAGCAGGCGAGCAGCATTACGCATGTGAGTTTACCTCCTATACCTACGATACGTCGATCCATGAAAATGCGGAAAGCAGACGGGCGGCATGGGCCGGCGCTTTCCGGGTTCAATGCCTCTACTGCGCCGGCGCCAGATGGGCGTGGCGATTGCGTTGATAGCAATCCTCGGTGGCTTCCGTGCACACCGGGCGCTCCTTCCCATAGCTGATGACGCGGATCTTGCTGTCCGGCAAGCCCAATCCCACCAGAAAATCCTTGGCGGAGGTGGCGCGCCGGTCGCCCAACCCAAGATTGTATTCGGCCGAGCCGCGCTCATCGGTATTCCCCTCGACGACCACACTGAACGTAGGATCGGCCGCGAAGATGCGCTTGAGTAGATCCGCGTCGCGGGTCAAGGCTTGACGGGCATCGTCGCGAAGATCGCTCTTGTCATAGTCGAAATAGGCGTCCTGGGCTTCCTGGCTGAGCATTTCCGCTCCCGAAATCTTGGGCGGAGGAGGAGCAGGCGGAGGCGGAGGAGCCGGAACCGTCACATTCACCGTTACGGAACGTGTATCGTTCCCGCCGGCGCTGGTCGCGGTCAGAGTATAGGTGATCGTATTCGCCGGAAACACCTGCCGGGTTCCGTTCGCGGCGACTGCGCCCAGGCCCTGATCGATGGATATGTTGGTGGAGTTCGCAACCGACCAGCTCAATGTGGCCGACTGGCCGCGGGAGATCGTCTGCGGTTCCGCCGTAAAGCTGTTGATCCGTGCTGCTTGCGGCTTCGGAGGCGGTGGCGGGGGCGGCGGAGGCGCCTCTACTTTGGCGGGCGGCGGGGGTGGGGGCGGCGCAGCCGGAGCTTTCTTCTTACAGCCAGCGGCCGCCAGCAACATCATCGCGGCGAACACCGCTGCCAACACGGCTACACTCGATGTTCTCTTATTCATTCGCATCCTGACGATCCTAGCCTCCTCTGGCTGCTTCAAATCCAATGTTCGAAAATCAATTCCATGAATCGATGCGGCTTAAACTACTCTAGTTTATCCCTTTCGCCCAAACCGGTTGAAAATTATTTCCCTGGGTGGTCAGTGGCTTCACGTGCGTGCCATCCGCGAGCATCGTAAAAATCTGCGTGGACCTCCCGCGCTTGGACGTGAAGGCAATATGCAAGCCGTCGGGCGCCCAGGTGGGATTTTCGTTGTCCCCGGTATCATGCGTCAATTGAATCGGCTCGCGCGTGGCCACGTCCATGATGAAGACATTGAACTGGCCGATCTCGTAGCCGCGGGTCCAGGAAAACGCGAGGAATTTTCCATCGGGGCTCCAGCAAGGATTCGCGACCTCGCCCGCCCCGGTGGTGAGCATCTGCGGGTTGCCGCCGTCGATGCCCATGAGCCAAAGCTGTGGAAGCCCGGTGCGGCCGGAAATATAGGCGATCTGGCTGCCGTTCTTCGGATTGACTTTGGGCTCCTCCTCAATGGCCGCGACATGCGAGATAGCCGTGATATCGCCTCCCTGAAGGTTCGACATATAGATCTTTTCGTCTTTGTCGGTGCCGATTTTCGTGGCGAACAACACGTGTTGGCCATCGGGCGTGAACCCCGGAGTCGAGACCATCGACGAACTGGGATTGTAGAAGGTCAGCTTTCGATCCGGGTCGACGGAATGGATTACGATCACGGGATTATCGTCGACCAGGTGTCCATTCTTCTCATTTTGGGCGTAGTAGGTGAATGCGAACATCTTCCCGTCGACCGAGACAGCCGGGGCCACCGCCAGCCCCTTGTAAAAGGTGAGCTGCTGCTGATTGGAGCCGTCGTAATCCATGGACCAGATCTCCTTCACGCCCACCTTCTTGCCATCGCCCATGATGCGCGGCCCGGTGCGATCGGAGTCGAAAAAGATTTTGGTTCCGGCGAGACTCTTGCCGCCGAACTGCGCCAGGATATCGGCGGCGAAGTCGCGCGCCACCTTTTTGGCGCCGGCCTCGTCGAGCGACCCGACGTACCTCCTCGAGAAGAGCGTCGCGGCAGCAGGCGTGGGCTGGCTCAGATTGTAGAGATTCCCGTAGAGCACGAGAAGCCCGCCTTGCACGGCGGTGTAGCCGAACGCGAGGTTGTTCGCATTCACCGGAGCACCCGACCAATCCGTCAACCACGGGCCGGTGCTTTGGCCGCGAGCGTTGGGCGGAACGAAATCCTCGGGACGCTGGGGCACATTGATCGGATACACGCTCTTGGCAACAAGTTTCAGAACGCCGCCATTATCGAGTTCTTCCCAGAGCGTGTCGTTGAAACTCTGCATGAACTTCTGGGCATCGCCCGCGCCGCGGAAATCGGGAACAGCAAGCTTCAGCAGTTCGCCGCCCCTGATGATCCCCGTGATGTCCTGTCCAATCAGCATCAGCGCGCTGGCGGCCAGCAGCACTAGAAGAAGCGCGAGAATTGTTTTGATTTTCATCGTTTTAACTCAAACCAGAATTCCGCCGAAGCATGGTCGACTCCGCATTCTTCTGAAATCTTAGGAAGCGGGCTGGCATCCTCGATGGCGCGCTGGACCGAGGAGTCGACGGGTGCAATGCCGCTGCCCTGAAGGATGTGAATATTCCGAGTTGTTCCGTCCTTCAGCAGTTCGAAGGTGGCGATGACCGTGTTCGCGGTTCGAATGGAGGGGTCGATGTCGCTGGTATTCCAATGCGACGCCACCAGCTGCTGGATCTGGGCGGAGTAGCCCGGGCAGCGATTGCCGATGGTCGTGTTCGGGCCGGCTCCCACGCGCCCCGCGCCAGAGGCTGAAAAAGCCGGATTCGACACTGCCGGCGCGGAACTGCTGTAGATCTGATTCAGATCGAGCTTGGTCGGCGGCCGGTATTTGTTCTTCTCGCTGGTTTCAGGGGCCGGTTTCTTGGGCGTGCGGCTTTTCAGAGCGATCGCATCCGGCGGAGGCTTCTCCTCCTTAACCTTCTCCACTGGCTTGGGTGGCGCCTGCGGAACCTGGGAGTCGGTGTCGCTTGCAAGGGGATTCTTGGGACCCGTGTGGGGTATTGGGATCGAATTTACAGCTTCGATGCCCACCGATGCCCCGCCTGCATCGTGAGCACCAAATGCGTTCTTGTGCGCGTCGAGCCAACCGGAATAGAGGAATCCTCCCACCAGCGCGGCGTGCAGCGCCAGCGCCACAAAGAACGCGCCACGGATGCGATCAGGATCGCCCATTCCCGGATGTCCCATCATGTCGGCGGTCGCATTCACGGATTCGGCAACTCCTGCTCCTTCGTCACCACTTTTATGTCGAAGTGCGCCACGGCGAGAGCATTGGCCACCTGCACGAACTGCTCCACCTTGGCCCTTTTATCCGCGACCACATAGACCGCTTTCTGGTTCTTAAACTTCTTCTGAATCTCCGCGCCAAGCTCGTTGATATTGATTCGCTGATCGTTCAGATAAAGCTCGCCGGTCTTGGAGATTTGCACTCTGGGAAGATCTACCGTAGTCTCCTTGACTTCCTTTACGGCGGGCACATCGATATCCAGTCCGGACTCCATCACGTGCGCGGTCACCATGAAAATGATCAGCAGCACTAAGACGACGTCCACCAGCGGAACGACGTTCATCTCGGAGAGCGTTCCGACGGAGACGGAACGGCGTCCGCGAGGACTCCAGCCCCGTCCACTCCCGCTGCCAGCAGAAAACGCCATAGTTCTTTACCGCTCCCCTTGGTCACGGCTCTGTATGCAATAACAGTGCCATACGTAGCCTATTCTTCCAGGTTTCGTTCTGTAAGATTGAGAAACTCCAGAGAAAAATCCTCCATGCGCGCCCCGATCTCGCGAATCCGGTTCCCATAGTGGTTATAAAAAATGCTGGCCGGGATCGCGGTGAACAAGCCCATAGCAGTCGCAATCAGGGCGTTCGCAATGCCCGGACCCACGGCCCGCATACTGGGAGTGCCCGCGACGCCCAGCTGGGAAAACGCGTCGATAATGCCCCACACTGTGCCGAACAGGCCAATGAACGGGCTCACGGAAGCGATGGTGGCCAGCCAGCTCATGTTCCGCTCCAGGCGCGAGATCTCTTCGCTGACGCCCAATTGTAATGTTCGCTCCAGCGCCACTTGATTGCTGATTCGGGAACGGGCGGCCATTTGCCGGCAGACTTCGCTGTAGCCGAAATCGAAGACGCCCACCAGCGGAGCGGCGCGGAATTGTTCACTGGCCGCGGCCACTGCGTCCAGGCGCGTGGCCTTGCGAAAGGCCCGGAGAAATTTGCGATTGGAGCTGGATGCTCCGCGCAGCATGACCCCCTTCGCGATAATCATGGTCCACGAAAAAAGCGATGCGAGCGCCAGCATGCCTACAACGACGAGCGGAACCACGTCGGAAGTTGTCGCGAGCGCCAGGAAATTTACATCGAGCCAGACCGCCGTTAGGTGTGCTACCATCCCCATTCTCATTGTAGACGACGCAAGCGCGGGAACAAAAGAAATAAAAAATGTTTTGGACACGCCGAGCGAATGTCCGGTCCCCTATAATCGTGGCAATGCTGGAATTGATGGGGCGCTCCTTTTGGTCGCGGCTCTGTAAGGGCACTGACCATCGAGCGCCGGCTCTGAGCCGCGACTCTCCAGAAGCAGCGCACCGGATCCTGTCGCGGCCGGACCACCCGCGGATTCTGGCCCTGCGCCGCTGCGAAGGAGTCAAAATGGGCCTGCGGCCCGCCAATGCTGATGAAAAACATGTGGGAGGCTTTTTCAGGGAAGCGGTGGCGGCTGCCCGTACTGTGGAGCACCGCTCTCCCAGAGTCTCGGTCTACCGTGGGCTGAGCCGCGACCAAAGGAAGCGGTGTTCGAATGCTGGTTGAGCTGGTTGTGGAAAACTACGCCGTCATCGAGCGGGTGCGCGTGCACTTCCACACCGGCCTCAACCTGTTGACGGGCGAAACCGGAAGCGGCAAATCCATCGTGGTCGATGCCCTGGGACTTTTGTTCGGAGGACGCTCCTCGGCCGAAATGGTGCGCAGCGGCGCTGATCGTGCGCGCGTGTCGGGAGTCTTCGAGATCCCTTCCGCACCCGAGCTCCTCGCGCTGCTGCAACAAGCGGGAATCGAGCCGGAAGAGGGCGAGTTGCTGGTCGAGCGCGAAATTCAATCGAGCGGCAAATCCCGAGCGCTGGTGGGAAACCGGCCCGCCACTGCGGCTCTGCTGCGGGATCTGGCTCCGTTTTTAGGGGATATTCACGGCCAGCACGATCAACAGCAGCTGTTCTCCGCAACCGTGCAGCGCGACATGCTGGATGCGTTCGCGGGCGCGGAGGAATTGGCTCGCGAGGTTGCGGCGCGGTACCGGCAATGGCACGCCCTCACTACTGAGCTGGAAGAATTAGACCGCACCTCGCAGGAAAAACTCCGTTTGGCGGATCTGTGGGCGTTCCAGCGCAAAGAAATCGAGGGGGTCGCGCCGAAGCCGGGCGAAGATGCCGAGCTCGAAAATGAGCGCCGCGTCCTGGGCAACGTCGTGCGTCTTCAGGAATCGGCAGGAGCTGCGTACGCGGCGCTATACGAAGATACGCACAGCGCGGTGGCGCAGCTTGGCGCGGCGGCGAAGCGGCTGGATGAAGTAGCGCGCATCGACGAAAGCATTCGCGAAGTGATCGCCGCGCTGAAGCCCGCGATCATCGGAGCAGAGGAGGCTGCTTACGCTTTGAGGCACTATCTGGGTGCGCTAGAAGCCGATCCGCGGCGTCTGGACGAAGTGGAAGCGCGGCTGAATGCCATCGAAAAATTGACACGCAAGTACGGGGCGACGATCGCGGATACGCTGGCGTTTCTCGATCAGGTCAAGATCGATCTCGCGGCCGTGGAGACTTCGAGCGAGCGCCGTCAGACTCTCGAAAAGGATATTGCCCAGGCGGCATCGGCCTATGAAACCACCGCGTCCCGGCTTTCTGTCAAAAGGAGTGAGGCGGCGGTTCGCCTAGGCCAACGCGTCGAACGGGAACTGGCCGCGCTGGCCATGGAAAAGACCCGGGTGGAGATTCGCGTCGAGGCGGCATCGGGATCAAACGGGTGGTCCGAACACGGCTCCGACGCGGTCCGCATCCTGATCTCGCCCAATCCGGGTGAGGAGCCGAAGCCGCTCGAAAAGATCGCCTCGGGAGGGGAATTATCGCGAGTGGCGCTGGCGCTGAAAACTTGTACCGGGACCAAGACCGGCGGCGCGTCGCCTCTGACACTGGTGTTCGATGAAGTCGACGCAGGCGTGGGAGGCAGCGCGGCGGAGGCCGTGGGCCGGCGGCTGAAGAAGCTTTCGCGCGGCAGCCAGGTCATTTGCGTCACGCACTTGCCGCAGATCGCCGGCTTCGCTGACCATCATTATTCGGTGGAGAAGCACACCGTGAAGGGCCGGACCGCGGCCGCCATCGAGGAGTTGACTCCGGAGGCTCGCACCCGCGAAATCGGGCGCATGCTGAGCGGGGAACGGGTGACTCCCGAAGCGCTGCGCCACGCCGAGCAATTGATAAAGTTGGGGGTGGAATGATGCGTCCGTTGCGTGACTTTGCCGTAATGCTGCTTGTGATCGCCGTGCCGCTGCAGGCATGGAATGCGACGGGCCATCGTATTGTGGGGGCGATCGCTTACGATCACCTGACGCCCAAAGCTCGATCACGGGTGGACGAATTATTGAAGCAACATCCCGACTTAACTGCCCTGCCCGCAAGAGACGCGTTCCTGGCAGCCTCGGTCTGGCCGGACGCAATCAAGGGCGACAATCGCTTTTACGACGATACGCGGGCAAACGTCCAACCCACGCCGCTGCTGCCCGAATTTGCCAAGATCGGGTTTGTAAATATGGCTCGCCACACCAACTGGCACTATATTGATCTTCCATTTTCGCCCGACGGAACTCCGCTTGAGCCGATCCCATCCCCCAATGCTCTCATTGAGTTGCAGAGGATTCTCAAGGACGCGAATCTCAGCGTGTTCGACCTGCCGTGGCTGGTTCACCTGACCGGCGATGTGCATCAGCCGCTGCATTGCACCAGCCGGTTTACGAAATCCAATCCCCATGGCGATCAAGGCGGCAATCTGGTCTTTGTGAATCCCGGCCGGAACCTGCACGCCGTTTGGGACGATTTGGCCGGAACCGATACAACCGACGCATACGTGAATCGGTATGCTGCTGAGATTACAGCCGAGTTCATCAAGACCAATGGCAAGCGTCCGCATCTTTCAAAGGATCCGAAGAAGTGGGTGGACGAGGGGTTCGATCTGGCGAAGCGGGAGGTATATACCTTTGGACCAGAGACGGGGTCGCGCGAGCATCCCTTGCCGCTTCCTCCCGGCTATGAAGAAGGCGCCCAGCGCGTGGCCCGAATTCAGTTGGCCAAAGCCGGCTTTCGACTGGCTGCGGCGCTGAACGCGAAGCTCGCCCAATAACCAGTGTTACGGAAATGCAACAAAATAGGGTCGTTCGTACTACGGTGGCCTGAGAATGAAGTTCCGCTCCGCCCCTCCGTGAGTAACAATTTTTAATCTAGGCTGTACATAATCTTGGTCCGGTGCTAATATGGAGTCGTCCAGTTGTGGGACCTTTTCTAAGGTTCGACGCGTCTCTTTCTCTAGGGAGCGATTTGCCGACTGCCCGGTGAGTCCCCCCAAAAGTTCGGCAAGCTACGACCTCGCGGTAGTGGTGAGCCGGCCGGTGAGTATCTTCCTCCGAGTACTCACCGGCTTTTTTATTTCCTTGCAGCATCCACCGTCTATACTGGCAGGTGAATGCAAAACTTTGACATGATCGTCCTCGGCTCGGGTCCAGCCGGCCAGAGGGCGGCTATTCAGGCATCCAAATGCGGCCACCGGGTCGCGGTTGTGGAAAAACGCGAGGTTGTGGGCGGAACGTCGGTGAATACCGGCACCATTCCCTCCAAAACTATGCGCGAGGCGGTCTTGCACCTCTCCGGCTACAATTATCAGGATATTTATGGCGTGAACTACAGGGTGAAGGAGAAGATCTGCATGGCGGATCTGATCTTCCGGGTACACCACGTCATCAAGACCGAGATCGACGTCACGCTGTCGCAGCTTACGCGCAACAACATCGAGATGCTGTTCGGGTGCGCCACATTCACCGATCCGCATACGATCCGGGTGGAAAACTCCCGGGGCTCCAGTGTTTACAGCGCCGGAACTTTCGTGATCGCAACCGGAACGAAGCCCGCGGTTTCGGCCAAGGTGCCGGTGAACGACCGCAACATCCTCAATAGCGACCAGATCCTGGAGATGCCGGAGATTCCCAAGACCATGATCGTGGTGGGCGGCGG
The DNA here is from genome assembly GCA_036489835.1 of Bryobacteraceae bacterium. GTDB lineage: Bacteria > Acidobacteriota > Terriglobia > Bryobacterales > Bryobacteraceae > Palsa-187. The sequence goes on from DASXEY010000091.1 coordinate 38,743, forward strand.
CGTGATTGGGGTCGAATACGCCTGCATGTTCGCGGTTCTGGGAGTGCGCGTGATTCTGGTGGAGAAACGGCCCAGGCTGCTGGAATTCGCCGATTCCGAGATTGTCGAAGCTCTCTCCTATCACCTGCGCGACAACCGCGTCACCATGCGTTTGAACGAGGAAGTCTCCAGCGTCGAAGAGACCGCGGAAGGCGCGGTGGTGGCCAATCTGCAGAGCAAGAAGAAAATCGTCGGCGATGCCTTGCTATACGCCGTGGGGCGGCAAGGCAACGTGGACGAGATGAACCTGGCCGCGGCCGGGCTTGAAGCTGATTCGCGCGGGCGCATCCAGGTGGACGCGGATTTTCGCACCAGCCAGCCGCATATTTTCGCGGTTGGCGACGTGATCGGGTTCCCCAGCCTGGCCTCGGTTTCGATGGAACAGGGCCGCATCGCGGCGGCGCGCGCCTTTAACGTCCCGGCGCAGTCCAATCCGGCGGCGTATCCTTATGGGATCTACACCATTCCCGAAATCTCTTTCATTGGGAAGACGGAGGAGCAACTCACCGACGAAGACGCTCCGTACGAGGTCGGCGTGGCCTATTACCGCGAGATCGCGCGCGGCCAAATCCGCGGCGACACCACGGGACGGCTCAAGCTGATCTTTCACCGGGAGACCCGGGAGTTGCTGGGCGTGCACATCATCGGCGAGGGCGCGGCGGAGTTGATTCACATCGGGCAGGCGGTGATGGTCCTTGGCGGAAAGGTCGACTATTTCCTCGAGACTGTTTTCAATTATCCGACTTTGGCGGAGTGTTATAAGGCCGCGGCGTTTAACGGGCTCAATAAGCTGTCGCGGATCTGAACGGGGCCGAAAAGACATCTGGCCGTGAATGAACGTGAATGCACTTGAAACGGAAAGCGGCGGCGGCTGTGCGGAACGCTACTTCACGCGCAGGTTCGCCCTTCTCCGACTTTTGCCGCGTCCATGCTGTAGTTCTTAGACGCGCCATAGAGTGAGCCTGATGCGTTATTGCATGGCTGTCTTGCTCGTGCTTTTCAAATGCACCAGCTTCGAGTGCCGCCTGAACAAGAGCCAATCATTCCGTATCTTCGCAAAAAGGCAAAGAGCCCCACGGACTTTGCCTCTGGATTAGCCGTCGCACGGGGAACGCGGCGGGGATTGGCGATATGTCCAATCCTTTTGGCCCTCGCGCTTGTCGTTGAGGGACTACGGTCCCACCATTAGCGCACTGCCGGCCTCCCCGCAGTCAGGCTCCGGACTGGAGTACGCTAGTTGAATGGGAGCCATAACGGAATCAAATATAGATATTGATTTTGCTGGTGCGGCCACTGCGCCTCCGCCAGAGCTCGATCTCAGACCGGAACACCTGGAATTCGGACGCATTACGGCTCCGCTGTGGTGTCGAGCGTGGTATCGCAACGGAGCGTGGGAGCGCGGGCGGGTTGAGCCCTGGCACACCATCGACCTGCATCCGGCGGCCATCGTCCTCCACTACGCTCAGGAGATCTTCGAGGGGCTCAAAGCCTACAAGATGCCGGACGGGTCCGTGGGATTGTTCCGGCCGGAGATGAACGCACGGCGCATGCAGCGCTCTGCTGCCCGCATGGCCATGCCGGAAATTCCGCAGCAGCTTTTTGTCGACGGCATCAAGGCTTTGGTGGATTGCCAGCGCAAGTGGATTCCGAATCCGCCCGGATCGCTGTATATCCGGCCCACCATGATCGGAACGGAGCCGTGCATCGGTGTGCGCGCCAGCAGCGAGTATTTGTTCTTCGTGATCGTGCTGCCTTCGGGCGGTTACTTTCCAGGCGTCACGAGCGGCAGCACAGGCACGGTCCGCGTGCTGGTGTCGGAGAGCGTGGGCCGCGCGGCGATCGGCGGAACAGGCGACGCCAAGGCGGGTGCGAACTACTCGGTGACGCTGCAAGTGATCGGCGAAGCCAAGAAGAAGGGCTGCGCGCAGGTGATGTTCCTGGATTCGCATGGCGGGCGCACGGTGGAAGAGATGGGCGGCATGAACGTTTTCTTCCTCCGCGGCGACACACTGATCACGCCGCCGCTTACAGGCACTCTGCTGGCGGGGATTACTCGCGACAGTATCCTGCAGCTTGCTCCCACGCTGGGAATCAAGGTGAAGGAAGAGCGGATCGTGTGGGAGGATCTCCTGGCCGGCGTGAAGTCCGGACAGGTGAGCGAAGCCTTCGCGTGCGGAACCGCGGCCGTGATCACCGGCATCGAGTCCTTCGTGCTCGAAAATGGCAGCGAAGTACGCGTCGGCAATGGCCAATGCGGGCCCGTCACGCACCGGCTCTACGACACTCTGCGCAACATTCAGTATGGAGTCTCGAAGGATCCGTTCGGATGGGTCACAACGATTTAGCGCACGGCGACTACACTAGGTACAAGGCTGGAGTAGTCTCCAAGAGCTGAACGAGCTCACCGTGGTGCGCGCATAAAATTCATCAGTCTGCATGCAAGGCTGGAACTCGCCCGCGTTGTGACACGTAGTAAATAGAAGCGTCTGCAGTATCAAGAAGCACAACGGCGCTGAGGAAACAAGGAAACTTCATGCGGAGCTTTTTTTACCAAGGACATTTATTGCTGCTGGCTTATTTGTGTCTGGCGGCCATCCCGATGGCGGCGGAAGACGCGAGTCCCGGCGAAATTCGTATCGATCCCGCGCATGGACGGCTAGGCTGGCTGACGAACCCGTACCGGCAACGCACCGTTCCGGCAATCAGCCTGGACAACTCGCCCCGCCTGGAGACGCTGGAGCGCGCGGGCAATTTATACCTCACCGCGCCGGACGTGGTGGCGCTGGCGATTGAAAATAATCTGGACGTCGAGGTGCAGCGCTACGGTCCGCTGCTGGCGCAGGAAGTGCTGAAGCGCGCGCAGTCCGGAGGCGCGCTGCGTAGTGTCGGCTTGGGCGTAGCGGCCGGACCGCAGAGCGTCAGCCTGCAAGGCGTCAGCGTGAATACCGGCGGCGCGTCGGCGAGCACCGCCGGCAACGGAGTCAGCTCCGGCGGCGGAATCGTGACGCAGCTGGGACCGTCCATTCCATCGCTCGATCCCACTTTCCTGGCGTTCACAAATTTCGCACATACAACGAGCCCACAGAGCAATACGTTCCTGACCGGAACCACATCGCTGGTGCTGGGCACGGGCACATATGAGGCGCAGTACTCGCAGAACTGGATCTTCGGATTGAACGCGCAGTTGACCTATCTCAGCACCCGCACCACAGTGAACAGCAAATCGTACAGCTTGAATCCGTTCACCTCCGGCGATCTGGATTTGCAGATCACGCAGAATCTTTTGCAGGGGTTTGGCGCGTCGGTTAACGGACGCAACATCCGCGTGCAGAAGAACAACCTGAAGGTGATGGATCTCCAGTTCAAGAATCAGTTGATCACCACTGTCTCGGCGATCCTGAACCTGTATTGGGACCTGGTGAGCTTCCGCCAGGATGTGGAGGCGCGGCAACGTGAAGTGGACGCGGCACAGCAGTTGCTCCAGGACAATCGCAGGCAAGTGGACCTGGGCGCGCTGGCTGAGATCGAGGTCACACGCGCGGAAGCGCAGGTTTATTCCAGCCAGCAGGACTTGGTGGTGTCGCAAACGAACCTCTTGCAGCAGGAAACCATTTTGAAGAATGCACTGGTGCGCGACGGAGTGCAGCGGGCGAACCTCTCCAACGTGCGCGTGATCCCGCTGGACCGGATCGAGATTCCGGCATCCGACAATTTAAAGCCGCTGGACGATCTGACACAGCTGGCAGTCGAGAAACGAGTAGAGGTCTCCACCAACCGCATCAACATCGAGAGCAATGAGATGAATCTGGTGGGCATCAAGAACTCGCTCAAACCCACCTTGCAGGCGTTCGCCGAGCTCACCAACAATGCCCTGGCGGGGCAAGCTACGAACGTCGCGGCGCTGGCCTTCGCTGGAGGATACGGGACTTTTTTATCGGAGATTTTTCAGCGCAACTATCCCAACTACTCGGCTGGGGTTTCGCTGAACATCACTCTGCGCAATCGCGCGGCGCAATCGGATTATGTTACCAGCCAGCTGGAACTGCGGCAGAACGAGTTGAATCTGCGGAAGTCGATAAATCAAGTTCGGGTGGATGTGGAGAACGCGGTCATCGGGTTGCAGCAGGCTCGGGCGCGCTACAACGCAGCCGAAAAAGCGCGTGAGCTGCAGCAGCAAACTCTGGATGCGGATCAGGAGAAGTACAGATTAGGGGCGTCAACGTCCTACCAGGTGGTGCAGGATCAGCGCGACCTCGCCAGCGCTGTGAGCACGGAGGTTCAGGCTTTGGCGAATTATACGCATGCGCGAATCGCTTACGACCAGGCTATGGGCACTACGCTTGAGACCAATAACGTTTCCATCGAGGAGGCGAAGGAGGGTCGGATTTCGCGGACATCTACTCTGCCTGCGACGTTGCCCGCGGAGGGCGTGAAATGACGTGCCGCAGAATCACGCCAAAACTGAGCCCCGACCAAAGGAAGCGGTACACTCGCACAGCGCTGTGCGGCATCTGTTTGGCGTCCGTGGTTCACGCGCAGGATACGTCGATTGCGCCGGTGCTCCCCATGAAGCCGGCGATCGTGCGGCCGTATCTGCCGCCGGTGACGCCGCCGGCCCGAATTACTAACTCCGGACGAATCGGCGATCTGATCCGCGCGGGGATTTTGTATTTAACCGCGCAGGATGCGATCGCGCTGGCGCTCGAGAATAACATCGATCTCGAAGTGGCGCGCTACAATCCGCTGATCGCTGCCTGGAATCTGGAGCGGTCCCAAGCCGGAGGCGCTTTGCCCGGCGTGCCGAGCGCGGCGGCGCAGGCAGGATCGGTGGCCAGCGGCCAGGGCGTCGCCGGCAGCCAGGCTGCGGCGGGCGTAGGCGGCGGGAATGGGGGCGGGGGCGGCGGCAACGCCGGGAACGCCACCATTTCGCAGATCGGGCCGATCGCACAGACCTTCGATCCCAGCATTCAAGAGGCTAGCGTGTTCAGCCACACGACGACGCCGGAGCCGAATGCCACGCAGAGCATCACTTCGGCGCTGGTGGACGGGACGCACGTCCATACCGCGTCGCTTCAGGAAGGGTTCCTGACCGGGGGCAGCGCAACCCTTACCTATAGCGATCACTATCTGAAAGAGAATGCCGCCACGGATATATTCAACCCGACCTCGGCGCCCAACCTATCGATCAGCTTGCAGCAAAGTCTGCTCCGCGGTTTCGGCATTGGGGTGAACCAGCGCACCATCAATGTGAACAAGATCAATCTTCAGACTTCGGATCTCAGTTTTAAGACGCAGGTGATCAACACCGTCGCCAGCGTGCTGATCCAGTATTACGGACTGGCCGCCGACTATGAAGACCTGCGGGCCAAGCAGAGCGCACTCGATACGGCTCAACGATTCTTCGAGAACACCCGCAGACAGGAAGAACTGGGAGCGCTGTCACAACTCGACGTGACTACGGCGCAGTCTCAGGTGGCGTCCAGCCAGAATGATGTGGTGGTTTCCGAAACCGCCCTTCGTCAGGATGAATTGCAGCTCAAGAACGTGCTCAGCCGCACCGGCGCGATGGATCCGGCGCTGGCCACAGCCAGAATTGTGACAGTGGACAAGATCCCCATAGCGGATGCGGACAATCTACCGCCGCTCGATGACATGGTCAAGGAGGCCTTGGCGAACCGGGCCGATCTGGCGCAGCAAAAAGCCAACCTCATGACATCCCAAATCTCGGCGCTGGGGACCAAGAACGGCATCCTGCCTTCGCTGACGGCGTTCGGAGGAGAGTCCCAGGCAGGTTTGGCGGGCAAGGCTCCGGGCAATTTGAATCTACCTCTTGTGGGCGGCTTCGGCACGGCCCTGGCGCAAGTGTTCCGGCGCGATTTCCCGACCGAGCGCATCGGCTTTTTCTTCCAGGCTCCGATCAACAACCGGCAGGCGCAGGCCGACTATGGAATCGACCAGCTCCAGCTCCGGCAAACCGAGCTCAACAACGAGAAATCGACCAACCAGGTGATCGTGGACGTGTCCAACTACGTGATCGCGCTCAAACAGGCCCGGGCGCGGCATGACGCCGCGGTGAAGAATCGCGAGTTGCAACAGCAATTGCTGGATGCGGAGCAGAGGAAGTTTCTGTTGGGCGCTTCGACTCCGTACAACGTGACGCAGCAGCAGCGGGATCTGGCGGCCGCGGCGGCTACGGAGGTTTCCTCGCTGGCGACTTATATTGCCGCGCGGATGTCTCTGGATCAAACCCTGGGAACCACGCTGGAGGCGAATCATGTTTCGATTGAGGAGGCCCGCAGCGGCAAGGTGGCGCGGGCTTCCGCGCCACCGGCAAATCCTTAAGAGAGCCCGCTAAGGGCCAGTCGCGGGCTTTCAATTCCTGATAGGAACAGCTCCGCTCGTGGCCGCGACCGGTCGCTGCAGAAGAAACCGCTCCGCTGAGAAACCCGGCGGGGCAGGCGGGCGACAAGATCGCCCACCCCACAGTGTCTTTCATCAGCATTTGTGGGCCGCAGGCCCATTTTGACTCCCTCCGGTCCTACGAAAATTCAGCAGGCGCAGACGGCTGCTGAATCAGCGATTTAACGTCCGCGGAGGTCGTATGTTTGCAAATAATTCCGCGCTCGGCGCATTTGCAGGGCCGGCCCCGTTTCCTGTGTGGGATTGGTGATGT
>DASXEY010000092.1:0-10503 GCA_036489835.1 Bryobacteraceae bacterium
TTCCTCGATCGGGTTGGTCGCCACCAGAGCCCGTCTCCGCTTCACCGGCACACGCAGATTACCATGCATTCCTCCCAAGCCAGGTCTAAAGCGGACATTTCTACTTTGCTGAGAAGAGGACATTTCTACTTTGCCTTGACAGAAAGAACTGATTAAGATATCGAAAAGAAGTGCTCACAAGGACCCTTTCGCAGACACGCCAGATATGCGGGTCAGAAATCGAAAAGGCTAAAGACAGGAACTTCGCCGCTTATTGAACGAGTGAGGGGTTTCAGAACGGTGATCAGCTTGAATCCGCTTTCTTCATCCTGAATGTCGGCGCGGCACGGATCCCGGCAAGAAAGTAAACTAAAAACGATGCGAACAGCACTCTCGCGCGCTGCAGCGTTATCGATCGCCGGCTTGGCGCTGGCCCAATCCGGATTGAAGACCGACGGCAAAGTCACCGAATTCGAGTTGCCAACTCCCAATACCGGCCCCACCACGATCTCCATCGCTCAGGACGACACGCTGTGGATCGCCGCTCAGGCAGGCAACCGCATCGTTCACATGACGCAGGACGGGAAGGTGCTCAAGGAATTTGTTCTGCCCAACCCCAACAGCAGTCCGCGCATCATCACAATCGGATCCGACAACAACTTCTGGTTCAGTGAACATACCGGCAACAGAATGGGCCGCATCACGCCGGCGGGCGAGATTTCTGAATTCCCCATTCCGACACTGAACAGCCAGCCGCGTGCGACCGCACTTGGGTCTGACGGCAATGTCTGGTTCGGGGAGTTCGCGGGTGGAAAGATCGGCCGCATCACGCCCTCGGGTGTCACGACCGAGTTTCAGATTCCGACCCCCAACTCCGGACCTCGCGCGATTGCCGCCGGAGCCGACGGCAACATCTGGTTTTCCGAGTTCAACACCGGGAAGATCGGCAAAGTCACACCGGCGGGTAAGTTCACTGAGTACGAGATCCCCGGACCCAATCGCGGACCTGGCGATATCACGGCGGGCGCGGATGGCAATCTTTGGTTCCTGGAACTATCCGGGCGGATGGACAACCGTCAGGTGGATGGAAACCGAGTCGCGCGAATCACGCCAGATGGGAAGGTCACGGAGTTCCCGATACCGACAGCCACCGGCTCCCCGATCAACATCGCGGTCGGGCCTGACCGTAATATCTGGTTCACCAAGGGTGCCAAGATAGGGCGCGTTACAGAGGACGGCGTCATTACGGAGTTTGACTTGCCCGCGCCCAATTCAGGGGCGACAGGATTGACGGCTGGAAGTGACCGCTGCCCTCCCAATCGATTGACGAACAGACTATGGATCGCTGAAGGCGGCGCGAACAAGGTCGCGTATTTAAGTTTCAGGTAAGGGCGTCCCAGGGACTATAACAGCCGGAACGTTACCTCGATCTGAGCCGCCACCGAGACCGGTTTGCCGTCTTTCTTTCCCGGCGTGAATCTCCATCGCGACACCGCTTCGATGGCCTTTTCATCTAAACCCAATCCTAGCGATCGAACTACCGTGATGTTGATGGGTTTTCCACTTTTATCAACCGCTTCGCGACGTGGGTTATCGATCAGTCTGGCAGGGCGAGCGTTCCTGGAACGGCGTGGCGATCCTCGTGCGAGACCACGAGCCAATACTGACTCGATCGAGCCTGCCTGGTAATCCGGAGGATAGCCAAGCGCGCTACATTGAGGCGGCCGTAAATGGTGTGCTGATCGCTTCCATCTACCTTCCGAACGGCAATCCTCAGCCAGGTCCGAAGTTCATCTACAAGCTTGCGTGGTTCGAACGTCTCATCGCACACGCTGCCGAGTTCATTACCGCCGATCTACCGGTCGTGCTGGCCGGCGATTACAATGTTGTCCCGACTGCGCAAGACATCTATCCAACGCGATCTTTAGACGACAACGCATTGATCCAACCGGAGAGCCGGCAGGCGTTCGCTCGACTGCTAGGTGAAGGCTGGACGGATGCCCTGCGAAGGCTGCAACCGGAAGGCCCGCTTTGGACGTTCTGGGATTATGAGCGTGACCGGTGGGGCGCCAACAAGGGCATGCGGCTCGATCACCTTCTACTCTCACCAATATTGTGCGAGCGGCTCCTGGACGGCGGTGTAGACAAATGGGTGCGTGGCGTGGACAACGCAAGCGACCACGCTCCGGCCTGGATCGTGCTGGATCTTTGACATTGTCCTAATTCGCTATTGTTCGGAAACGGTCGCTCGCGAGCGTGAGTCAATCAGGGCAGCGGTGTCCATCCCATTTCGTCCCCCGGAGGTTGCCGACTTCTCGTTCAGGTAAACGGCCCTCCGAACAGACTGACGTGGACGGCGTTTCTCGGGAGTTGCCCGCCGGGGCGCTGATCCGCAACGGCCCTGTCCGCGACTAACGGCGAGACCGTGATGTTAGTACTCCAGCATGAATATCATCGCCCTATCCGAGCAGGAGTATGAAGAATGCCAAACGCCTTGCCGCAGCGCTGTTAATTCGTGGTCGACTTTTCGGCAGCAGGATCCGTGTTAGCGTCCCGGCCGCGAACAAAAACGACGATGTTTTTCTTCAATTGAGCGAACTGTACAAGTTTCTTGGTTATCGGACAGAAGAAGAGCGGGGCCCTCCCGCCGACAGGGCGCACAGCGGCGGCGGCTTGTTCGATCTCGGTCACAAAACGGTTTGCTGCGTTTATGTCATCCGCAATGCGTGCAGCTATGGCAGCCCACGCCACGGCGATGAGCCGAGATGAGTGCTCTCGCTTGTGCAAGGCACCAGACTCGAGTAATTGTGCTAAACCCGTTGCGAATCCTGCGTTGCTAGTATCTTGATCGTCCGCGGCTGTTGCTTGCGCTAGTGATAAAAGTGCATACGGGTTCTTGGGGTCGTGATCTTTGGCACGACTGAACCAGATGGCCGCTTGTTTATTGTCATTCTGTTGGTAGAAAATATTCCCCTTCAAGAGAAGAGCGCGACCGTATAACGCGTTTTGACTCTCATCAATTCCTTGTTTCGCAGTACGCCGTTTCTCGAAGCGGTCAACAATATTGTCGAGTTCGTTGTGAGCATCCCTCCATGTTTGGTCGGAGTAAGAGAGCACCTCTGCGAGTGTTACCGGTGTCAAGAACTCGCCCTCTTTGTTCTTTAGCCTGCGATGAGCATCTTCGAAATGTTGCCGTGCTGCTGACAGGTTCACGTCGAGGGCTCGGTCCGCGTGGCACCAATTTTTTTCAACGAGGCCCAGATAGTGACTGCAGAACGCCTGAAGGAACAGATAATCTGTGGGTGCATCTTCTTTTCCGTAAATTTGCAGGCCGCGCTCGAGGTAACGGGTAGCGGCATCAATATCGTTCGTGTAGAAAGCACTTACTCCGAGCAACTGATAGAGGTGGGCGATGTCATAGCGGTGTTTACCGTTCTCTTCGGTCAGAATGCCTTCCAGGACGTTGGCGGGTATCGTGTCAAAAATGGTTAGCGCCCGGCTAGCGAGCGTCGCTTCGTGTTCGGTCAGTCGCGTCCAATCCATCCGAGAATGACTGTTGAAGGTCAGCATGAGGTCACTTACATGCTTGTACTGTTCGCGAAAGTGCTTAGTGAAACTCGAGATCACTGCGTCGGTCTCGCCGAGTCGCGTGACGAGCTTGTCGACGTCACTGACCCGTGTGAACTGCATGTTAAAAGTCTTTTCCACGAGCCCGATGACATCCCCCAGCTTCGTGATGCTCTCGATCTGTTTGGTGAGAAGATCGCCTGAGTGTGAGAGTACGCTGTCGCCTAGTTCAAGTTGCTGTTTTGTCGTGCTGTCTTCGCGCTGTGAACGGTCACGCCAGAGATCGAGACCGATCTGTTGACTATCGCTGTTGCGCTGATCGATCACGGCCATTCTTGACTCATAGAAAGTCCGCTCTCGTTCGTAGCTCGTCCTGTTGTGCTCTTCCGTGGCCCGGACGCGGTTCTCGTAGAAGTCACGCTCTCTCTCATAGTCGCTGCGCTGAAGCTTGTCCGACTTACGCGTTCGCAGCCAAGAGAGCAGCACGATAAGTCCACCGAGAAAACTGCCGAATGCACCAAGCAGGGCGAGGACATTGAACGCACGATCCGTTGAGTGCGTTACCCCCTCGAATCGCTTGTCGGCCGCGCGTAGTTCGGAATCCAGGCGTTCCGAAAGCTCGTCCGCACGACGCTGGAGGGCGTCAAGGCGACGGACGACATCGGCCGCGTCGGAATCCGTTTGGGCTGACGGTACGGTTTTCGACGGGGCGGGTCCTTTGCCTTGTTGCGCAACTAGCGCCTCTACAGCCAGACAAGCGACAATTAAGAAACGGTTGACTCTGAAACGCACAACAACCTCCCGAGAACCGGTTGCATTATATTCCAAATGGCGACTTAAATGGCGGATGCGAAGAATTGTGACGCTGGAACACAATACATGGTGATGCGCGTCAGAACCCAGAAGCGCCCTATTCCGGGAACGGAGGGAGTCTGCATCGAGTCAAAAATCGCGCCGTAATACGCTGCCGCATTTCTGCGAGTGCCCATGCCGCTGTCGGAGCAGATCAGGGACTTCGCAGTCGCCGTCCGCGGTTTTCCGTCGAAGATTTTGGGATAGTTGGATGGTGTATTTCAGCGCGACAACGATCACCACCCTCGGATTCGGCGATATCGTTCCGCTGACGATTCGGCGCGTGGTTCGTTGTTTCGGGTGAATCGGTGCTCGGCATCGTTCTGATGGGGCTGTTCCTCAATGCCCTGCGAGTGAGACCAACGCTCGGGTGAGCCGTCGCTCGCGAAAGCTGCCAAGCGTGAGGAGTAAACGCCAGTCCAGTAATTGTAAGTTGCACTGACCAGGAGTGCCACTAATGGGAAGCGTGGACGCTATCATTGGGCGAATCTTCGCCAACTCGGAGAGTCCCCAGCGGCGGAAGGATCAGTCCTGGTAAGTCGCCTCCTCGTCAACCTAACGGGAAATGCCTACTCGTAGAAAATAACTGTACGCGGCCCAGAAATTCAACTCGCGGAGACGAGTTTAGACGGCCCTCGCCCCTGTGGACCGTAGATCCTACGGTTCCGGAGAGCCGGCATGCGCTGGGATGCAGGAACCGGTAATCCGGCGCTTACTTTCAAGTCTGGCGGAAGACTCGTCGGGTTTTCAGGGATTGCGGCTGCTACTGTCTCCAGCAGGAATGGCAAAACCGCCCCATCGTAACGCCCTCAAAAACATCGTCGTGGCGCGCTGATCCTATTTGCTGCAACCCTTTTTGGATTCTTCAAATCCATCGAACAAACGCCCGGCATTAGAACCCGCCAAAGTCTCCAGCCGGTGGGGTTGGCCCTTTTCGACCGTATAGTGGGCCACCGTCCCGTTTGAGCGTAGCCATTCCGCTTCCTTCTTCATTTCCCGGTGCCACATGTATGGGTCATTCTCGCCAACGTACATAAAGACGCACATCTTCGAAATAGCCTGTAGCTTGGCCGGGCTGGGCTCCCACATGTATCCAGGGAAGGCGGTAACCGAGAGGAAGTACTGAGGGTTCGAAGCCGCAACGTGGAGGGCTGCGATTCCCCCGTTGGATGGTCCAGCGATATGGAACTTGTTGTCTTGGATCTTATAGTCCGCCAAGATCAGTTTCAGAAACTCGGGGAAAATGTGAGCCCCGTCCTCGAAGAACAACTGATCGTCCGGCGCGGCGGGCGCGACGACGATGTAGCCACGTTTTTCAGCTTCTGCACGGAAGTTGCGGTCGAGTACGCCATCCACCGTGGTCATTGTCTGCGGACCCCGCCGAAAGCCAGGATCGCGGGGTAAGCCTTGGCAGGATCATATCCGTTCGGCAGAACGACTTTGTATCGGACTGTCGTGCCACCCACCTTCTTAGTCTTCTCCAGCAACTCCGCCTGGACGGGCAGGGCGAACATAGTAGCGATGACGATGACGGCCGCGGAAAGCAAGGGCATCCGCTTCGAGATTGGTTGGTTCATATAAGACTCCGCGCTTTGGGATGGCAAGTAGATTCTATCGCAGGATAGTGTGTGCCGAAGATACATCGCCCTGAATTGAATCACTCCTTTCGTAGGCGCCGCAGCCGTGATCCTCTCGAACGTCGGAACTGGTGTCCGGCGCTCAATTCCGCCTTCCATCTGCGTTTGGATCTCTCTGGCCAATTGTGGTCCAACGGAACTGGCGGAACCTACCGGAACTTCTCGTTAAAATCAATAGGAAGGAGGGGAACCGCGAATGGAACTAAACGGGAACTTCAAGCCTCCCTTAAGACTGGAGGCACACCAACTGGTTCCGCGAGGGTTCCGCTCCCAGTTCCGTCACAAGACATTGATTAATAAGGAAGGTTCCGCAAGTTCCGCTGGTTCCGTCACGATGTTCAGGCGGCCCCTCCCCCGACAACCTCATAGCGTTTGTCCAAGGCAATGAGCCTCCCATGGCTTTCGGCCTTCTTAATGGTTGAAGAAACGGCCTTGCGGTTCGTGACCTTGGAGGCGGTCACCAACTCATTGAACCCGAACTTCACCAGCGTCATCGCGACCTTCCAAATCTCTTTCTCTTTCGGCGTGAGAACGTCCTGAAGGGCGTCCTCGCTCTTGCGCACCTCGAACCTCAGGGTCTCTTCGTCGTCTTCAAGAAGTAGCACTCGCGGGTCCGTGTTGCGTGCGACGCCGGCGAACACAATCATCTCTTCGCCGCTCTCATCGCGCTGCCGCTCCAGCCCATAACAGGAATCAACGTGGCTGAGAAGCGCGTGGTGGCCGCTCACGGATTCGACCCACAGATTTGGATCCGCCAGAAGCTTGCGAGGGGAATCGAAGCGCTCCTTGCGAACATGGTGGATGATGATGATCGTCAGTCTAGGCCTTGATTCTCTTAGGCTGGCCAGCGCCCTGAGGCCTTGCACCACCCTTTCGGCGTCGTTTTCGTCCGCACCCAGCCACAGCCTCCAGGGATCGATGATCAGCACGTCTGCATGGGCCTTCTTGATCATCGCCTGAAGCCGAGCGACGCCTGCTTGCGTCGCGTTAATCACATCTTCACGGAGCGATTGCGCCGACCAAATGAATAGACCCGGGGCCGCGGTTCTCTGGCCGGCCATCCGGATTAACCGGTCCCGAAGGGCACCGGGCCTGTTCTCCAAGTCAACGATCAGAACTCTCCGCTGCTTTGGAATGTTGAGGCCAAGGAAAGGAGTACCCCCTTCCAGGACAAAGGCCAATTGATGGACAAGCCGAGTCTTGCCGACTTTGGGACGCCCGGCAAGCAAGACGGTTTCGCCCTCGAATATCAGGTTCTCGACGACCGGCTCAAGCGTCCGGATCGGAAGGGCTCGCAATTCGTCAAATGACAGCAAGCCCGATGGGAGAGGACCATCATCCATCGCATTGCCGGTGAAAGGCGACAAGAAGTACTTCGATTCACCGACCCCTACGAGCAGACCATGGTGCGTAGGGTTAGTGAACGCCGACGCAAGATCGCCGATGGCAGTTTTCTCGACGTAGCTTTGAATCTCGAACAACACACTGTCAAGAGCATTCCCTAACTGATGCTTCGCAAGGCCAGCTCTAGGCATGCTGAACCTCCGGGCGGGCGGGAACAGAGCTGGCCGCTGAGCCCGTAGGACCTAGCGGACGGTGCAGGGATAAGGGTCGGTTTCGTAGGTTCTGTAGGTTTTCTGAAGGCGTGTACGTTTTCATAGGTCTGGGGCGTTCGTCTCCTCAAGTACTTTATTCTTTGGATTCACCTCGAACCGAAGCGACGGCCTCCCGCCCACCGGCCCGGACTTCTGCAGACTGCTACGAAGCCATCCGGCTTTGACCAGCACTTCACAGGCGCTGGTGACTTTTCCTGTTGCATTCAAACGCTTCCACCCCTTCTGGACCACCTCGCGCGGTGTGAACTCAGTTCGAAGACTTCCCTGTATGAGCTTCCCTGCGAGTACCCTCGCCGCGACCTGCGCCGGAGTCGGGCATCCATAAACGCGCCGAGCATGGCTTTCGAGATAAAAACACCACTCCCAGGCTCGCAACGTGTTCTCGAAGCTCACAGTTTGAGGCGTGGCAAGAAAACCTACAGAACCTACAGAACTGCCCGCCGCAAGATCCGCAAGTTCAAAGAGGAGAGCCAATGACGGCATTAGCGACCGGTATTTACTAAGGTGCGACACGAAGATCGCGGGCAGGCCCTTTCCGCGCACTCTCGTTTCCAGCTCGTCAATAAAGCCCACGAATAATTCCTGCGCTTCGGGAGTGAATCGCAAGCAGGGCGGTTTCCCAGGGTCTAGTTTCGTCACCAACCTAAATATCTTCTCCACCTGTTTTTGCGCTGCGACGCTGGGAAGGCGGTCCACATACTCATATTTCGTGCTGGTGTCTGGCCACACCATCAGTTGAAAACGCTGGATGAGCCCGTCGTCCGGAAGCGGCACCCCGTTCGCACCGGCGAGGTATGACCTTAGGCGATCCGGTTGAATGCCGCCGAACATTGATAGACAACAGGCGGGCACAAAGATGCTCCCACGTCCGATCCTATCGATGGTATGTCCGGTGTCGCCGTTCCACGCTTGGAGATAAAATGCACGTTCGCCTTCCCGGCCATTCCTATCCAATTCAGCGAGCCAGCCGGTCAATTCATCCCTAAGCACGAACACACCCGCGGGGTTCTCCCGCATGATTTCGTGAAGCTTCTCGAAGGTAGAGTCGTTGACGAGGATCCGCTTGGCCTCTGGCTGGTCTTGTTCGTGCCCACCGCCTCTCTTCGAGGGACTGGCCCGGTCCAATTTGCGTCCGTATTTCGCACAGGCTGACGCATTCTGTGCCTGGAATTCACGTTCAATGTCTGCCAGCGGTCGCGTGATCGCGTTTATCAGCGGCGACTTCAGAAGGCCAGGCCTTGCAACTATCGCACCCCAGAGATTCGGGACGGCAACCCAGCTTGTGTCACGCTCCTTCGGCTGGATCGTTGCACGTCTATTCACTGCCCCTGCGAGCGAAACCACCAGTGCCACGCCCGGAAAGTCGAGGGGGACCTGCATACGCTCGGCAATATCCAGTACGAGCGGCCGCAGCGAACTAGGAAGCAGATCTTCGGCGAAAGGCTCAACCGGTGCCAATTTAAGTTGAAGCGGCTGAGGATCGGGCCAGTCATCGTGCACCATTACCGTCTTGGTACCCTTCGGCGCGCTTCACTTCCGTGTGCGCCGAGGTCCTTTCATTTAAGTAGTTCAACAAAGCTAAAAGCTAGCGGTGCGGGCGCAGCCGCGGGGATGCTGAAATGACCTTTGCCTGACGTACCTGTCCAGGCCGACAGCGAGGAAGATCTCTCTGAGACTGGCCACCCTCCGGCATAGCGTGGACCGGGAAACCTGCAGTCGCCGCGCGGCTTCGACAACGCTTACGGATTGAAGTTGCACCGCAACGGCTGCCAGCTCGGCGGGGAGGCGGGAGATTACGCTGGCGGCGTCAATTTGAAGTTCGGTGCGTTCGACCGATGACAGCGCCCTCCGTCCAATCTGGGCCTCATAGTCATCGACTGATATCGTTTCGCCCAGTTCGATGGACTCGTCGGCGAATTGGACGCGGTCGTTCAGAGAGTGTCGGCACCGGCGGTAATCACGACACCCAGCTCGTTGCGCTTCTAATAGAGTCGCTAGTCGGTTGGTCACGACTTTGTGGAGGAATATGATGTGGCTTGATTTGGCAGGATCGAACTTCCGGAGCCGAACAAAGCAATCGAGCAGTAGTTCCTGGCGAATGTCGTCACGGTCTGCCGGGCTGAAGCCGTTCGTCCTGGACAGTTGTGCCGCCTTGATTCTCACTAGCCTCAACATCGCGAGCTCATGTTCCTCAAAATTGTTCGCGTGATCCTCGGTCATTCAGTCCTCACTGCCGCTTCCGCCGCAGCATCGGTCGCGGCCTCAACCAAGACTGGCAGGCCGGACTTGAATTCCAGGCGCGTAATCAGTACGTTCTGCCGCAAATCAAAGAATCGAAACAGCTCCAGGAACTGGACCTTCAGGGTGAAGTCCGCAGCGCACGGTGTGTGGGTGTCGGATTGAGCCGGCAGCTTGAGGGTTTGGATGACTACGGGTGGAGGATCGAACTGTGGCTCAGTATTGATGATCGAAAGACCTTCAATCCGGCCGAACTGAAGCCTCCCCAAGGTATCGATGAGATGCCTCCTTGGCAGTGATTGAGTCTTGTACGATGACGGACTTGTCTCGATGCAGGTCTTCATCGTGCCTCCAGGTGCCACCTGCCTGGCACAGCGTTCCTGAAAGGCTCGCCGAATGGCAGCCGCAATGAACGCTGGTACATCAGGCCGCAGATCCTGTTGAGCGGAATAAGCGACGTCTCATGAATAATGCTAGGAGCCTGTCCGAGTATTCCTGAACTTCACGGGTTCAAACGGAACAGAAACGGTACATAATGTTTCATGCCAAAGGGCTACCGCACCTACCTGCCGGAACAAGAGCTGCTGTTGCCGCCGAGCCTGCGTGAATGGCTT
>DASXEY010000121.1:0-8743 GCA_036489835.1 Bryobacteraceae bacterium
ATCCAGATCACGTGATACTTGATGTCGTAGACCGCGTGCGCGCTATGTCTGTATTCCCCCATCCCTCTATTTTCGTAGAAGGACTGCTGGAAGCTCACCGCCTAAAAGGCGGTGGGTTTAGACCTGGAGATGGATTCTAAAGCACGCCAGGGAGGAAGACCTTCACCTTGTCCCAAACATCGGCAATCTTAGGAATCACTTCGACGGCACCAGCGGCGGTCTTGAACCACTCCAGCGCCTCCGTGATACGATTCGGATTCGGCTTGCTCTTGTTGACCTCGCCTTTCAGTTGGTCAGCTTCGATCTGAGCGTCGTTCTTTGTGCTTACTTCAATGGTCGGACTCGCCTTCACCGTGGCGAGTAGCCGATCAATAGCCTCGTGTACACTTTTTAGGTCGTTCGAGGTCGATGTCTGTGTGACGGTGGCTCCGGGCGATCCACTTAACTGAGCGGCGCTGGAAGGCGGAGCGTCGACTTGGAAGTTGAAACCCATTCTGAATGTTTCCGCTGTTGGCGTCGGCTGCGTGGCCGGTTGACCAGTGGGCACTGCGGGATTCGTCGCGCCGCGACCAACCGCATATGCGGTCAGTGCTTCGCCAGCCGAGGCGGGGTTTGTGTTCGAAACCAGTGAGCCGTTTGCATGCGTTACCTCCCACTGGCACCTGCCGGCCCCATCCCATTCAGGGTCACCATCCCGGACGATCAAATCGACCCAGACATGTCGCAGAAATTGCTGGCCGAGGGCGGCGGGCATCTTGGCCAAGCTCGTCGCGGGCGCGGTGTGTTATTTCGAATCCGGGCTACAGCGCCCAGAAGAAGTTGTGGCGGCGCGCGCGGAATGGCGTGAAGAGTTCGACGTGATCGGAAGATTCATTGAGGAACGCTGTAGGTTAAGCGATAGCGATCACGGCGGAGTTGAAACTCTGTTTGGGGACCAACCCCTTTATTGGCCGAGTGGGCGTTCGAGGAAGTCGGACGATAATGGTAGACAACAGCCCGCAAGGACCGGCTCACGCGACTCTTACGGAACCGTCACGGATCCAGCGGCCTGCCAGCCCGAGTAGAACACCTGATTGCCCGCGAAGCTCGGAGTGAAGGTGATCGCCAGATTCAGTTTCAGAGTATTGCCGCTAGCCGACGCCGAACTGCCTGCGGTGGTGATCGTACATTGGCTGTTTGACAGGGTAGCGCCCGACGACAGCAAAATTGGCGATCCGGCCGCATACCCGCCAACCATAGTAGCGGGAAGACGGCGGCCTCCGCGTTGCGGCTGTAGGCTTGGCTCAAGCGGGCCACGACCGACGAAGAAATCATCGTTCCGAGGGCAGCGCGATAATTTCCCCGGCCTTAGAATGGATGGGCGAGTTTGAGCCCGAATCGGCAGGCAACATTATTTCGTTTCAGATGGTTACAATCGCCCCGCTCGCCAGGTTGGTTCACTGGGCTCGGCGGCGCAACTTTATCGCGCTGACCTCGGAATGGAAAATCGCGGAAGCTCGGAATCCGCAATCGCGACTCGGGGCAGCACTCCGGCGCGTTAGCGCACTGTATTCCGTTTTCTGAGCGGCCCATCCGCAACACCACATCACGCAACACCATATCAACGCTGCTGCCGGACCATCTTTCGGCTTGCGAGAAGAACGAGCAAACCCCCGAAGATCAGCGCAAACGAGGCTGGCTCAGGGACTGGCGATGCTCCTTCAATGTCGTACGAATTCACGCCGCCCGCCACCGGCGAAGATGCGTAGTCGTTCAGGAAAGTGGTGTTGCCATTCGTCAGGTTCAATGAGAGCACCGTATTCGACGCCGCGAAACCGAACGCTAAACCATAAACAGTTCCATTCGTCTGCACTACCGCGTCGAGCCCTAGGGCTGTCGGGCCCACCGCAGTCGCCACTCCAGTCGCGGGATTGATCTGATAGAGCTCAGGCGAATCGACCAAGGCCGAAGTCACCAGATTCACCCCGTCAAAAGTTGCATACAGCTTGCCGTTGGCCGTAAACAGCGATTCGTCACTCACCTCCTCGGGGTTGGTGAGAGACGGGCAGATCGGGATACCGGTGTAGCCTATGAGCGTCGCGGCTCCGGTCGTCGTATTCAGAGTGTAGAGGTTGCCGTACAGATCGGTCGCGTAAAGAGTTCCACTGAGTTCCGCGAGGTCGTCGGCCGCATCGCCCGGACCCGCAGCCCCGATGCCCGTGGCCCCAATGACAGAGATCATTCCGGTGGCAGGATTGACTGAATCCAAATTCCCGGACGCCGAAATGCCTAGCAGAGTTCCACTCGGCCCCGGCACCAACCCGGTCAGCGGATCCGAGGTCGAGGGACCGATTTGGGTAAACGCGCCCGAAGTGAGGTCCACCGTACCGAATTCGCCGGTAAAGCTATTGTAATTCGTACTGACTGCGTAGACAATTGGGCCGGCGCTGGCAGCGGCGGCAGTCAGAATCATCGCGGCAGAAGCGATGAGCATGGGTCGAACAAACATCTGTGAAGTCCTCCGATAAAAGTAGTGTTGCGTTTGCCAGTCAACAGTACAGGCAGAAGTGAAGTCATTGCCATACCTGCAGGGTCATTTTGAGGTAGGAATGCACCTCATCATCCAACTATCTGAAAACAAGTCTGGTATCAGCCCAGATCATCGAGCGGCGCAATATTGTCGTATACTGCCTTCAAGCCTCGGTAGTCTGGTTGCTAATGGAAGTTTCTCCCCAGTCCGCAACTCCCTTCGCCTTCGGGCCGTTCGAAGTCGATGTCAACGCACCGGCACTGCTGAAGCACGGGATTCGCATCCGATTGGCGGGCCAGCCGTTGAAGATTTTGCTGGTACTGCTGGCACGCCCAGGCGAACCGATTACTCGCGAGCAGCTTTGCCAGCAGGTGTGGGGCGGAGAAACCTTCGTCGATTTCGAGCACGGCCTGAATGCGGCCGTAAATAAGCTGAGGAGTGCGCTGGGTGATTCAGCCGAGAACCCTCGCTACATCGAGACCGTGCCCGGACGCGGATACCGATTCATCGGCGCGCTGGAGCGCCAAGCCTCCGCGACTATTCCTACAGTGGCGGGACCGCTGATTCGGGAAGAGCCTCGGAAGCGGAGAATGGGCCTATGGGGGCCAGTCGCGGCAGCCTTCCTGTGCCTCGTTTCGCTTGAGGTGTGGTGGCGGTTCTACGATTATGTGGCTCCGCTGTCTTCCGCAAAGGCTATCAGGCTCACCACCGATGCCGGTCTCTCGGATTCTCCGGCAATATCGCGTGACGGCAGGCTGGTGGCTTACTCCTCTGACATCGCCGCGGAGGGCCAGATGGACCTCTACGTCAAACAAGTGACCGGAGGCCAGCCAATCCGCCTGACATTTGACGGGGCAGGCAACACATCCCCCAACTTTTCGCCGGATAGCAGCAAGATCGTGTTTGAATCGCGACGGGACGGCGGCGGCATCTATGAGATTCCCTCGTTTGGCGGTCAGGCCCGATTCCTGGCCAGGGGTGGGAAAGCCCCCACGTATTCGCCGGATGGCTCGCAAGTTGCATATTGGGTCGGATCGACGGGCCTCCTCCTTTGGGTCCCGGGGGGAGGCGCGATCTGGGTGATCCCGATGGCAGGAGGGACGCCGCGGCGGGTGGCGCCGAACCTCACAAACACCCGCCGGCCCATCTGGTCGCCGGACGGAAAGCGACTTTTGTTCAGTGGATACAGTTCGGCTAAGCCGTCCGACACCTCTGCCATGGATTGGTGGCTCGCCGATGCAAACGGAGGGGACGCGATCAGAACCGGCATGCACGATGCCCTGGTCCGCGCCGGATTGCAGGGGCAGGACTCCGCCGGCAATTGGGCAACGACGATCCCGACCGGGAACCTTCCAAGCCCCGGCTGTTGGTCTTCCGCTGACAGCATCATCTTCTCCGCGGATAGCGGCAGCGATACGTGGAATCTCTGGGAAACCGGAATATCGCTCGCAGCCGGAAAAGCAAGCGGGGCGTTCAAGCGAGTGACAGTGGGCTCCGGAAACGACTCGGGCCCCTCCTGCGCGCCGGGCGGCAACGTGGCGTTTGCAAGCACGGAAGTCAGGCAAGACGTCTGGTCTCTGCCGGTCGATTTGGATCGCGGGAAATCAAAGGGTGCGCTGGAGCGCAACACAGAGAGTCCTGCCAGGCGAGACTGGATATCGCTTTCCGGCGATGGACGCTATGTCGCGTTTGCTTCCACGCAGTTGGGCCCTCTGAACATCTGGATACGGGAACTGGAGACTGGGAAGGAGTTCCCACTGGCGGCCAGTTCAACAATGGCGCAGCGGTTTCCGGTGATCAGCGCCTCCGGCAGCAGAGTCTCGTTTTCGACCTACGAGAAGGATAAGAGATTCGTGTATATGTCCACTCCCGGCGGCGTGCCGGAGAAGCTGTGCGAGGGATGCATCCGGGCTACGGACTGGTCTCGCGACGAGAAGTCGCTGTTGGTATTCGCAGGCAGTCCATCTCAAGTGAACGTTCTGGATGTTGCTTCGCGTCAGCAAACGGTGATGTTGAAGCATTCCCAGTACAGTCTGGTGGACGCGCGGTTTTCGCCTGACAATCGCTGGGTGAGTTTTACCGCCCGGTTTGAGCCGAATCGCGGATGGATCATGATCGCGCCTGTGGGCGGACCGAAACCGGTCCCGGAGAATGAGTGGATCAAGGTCGCGGAAGAAGGCGCCGAGGACCGGGCTAGCTGGTCAGCCGACGGAAAGACACTGTACTTCTCGTCGGCGAGGGACGGACATTCCTGCCTGTGGGGGCAGAAGATCGACGCGCGGTCGCACCATCCGGAGGGAGAGGCGTTTGCGGTTGAGCATCTGCACGGGCGGGCGTCCTTCGAGCCGGAAGCCTGGTCGGCGGCGGGCGGGAAATTAGCAATGGTGCTCAACGAGAAAACGGGCAGCATTTGGATGATGTCACGTCCCACCATGCAGTGACGTGGTATCAGTACTTTATTCGCTCTGCATCAACCCCGTTTCGGCGCTCCGACTGACGGGCATTCCGGGGAAATAATTCAACACTGGCTCGCGATCGCACGGGAAACGTAGCCGATATGGTGGTTAACAGGAAGCTTGGCGTCGCTCCTTGGACCTGAAACCACTTCAACTTCCCGATGCCGACCATTCGCCCTCTAAAGAGGTCCGGCCGCGGGCGGGAACGTTGACTCCGAAATACTCGCCGAAAGCCCAGCTTTAAGAAAAAGGAATTGCGGTAGAATCATTCCAGCCTCGCCGATGTTTTATGAGCTCGCCCTCCGTACTTTCATTGCTGGTCGCATGCCTCACTCTGTCCGGTTGTGGTGAAGCGCTGCATAGCCAGCAGCCACCCCCGAAATGGACTACAGGGTTTTGGCTATGGCAGGGTAGCCCCGCCCGAACCGTGGTTCTTCCGGCACCCCTTGACGTGTTGTACTTCCAGGCCGGAACCATCGAAGGAGGAGATGTCTACAACCGGGGTTGGAGCGTTTTCGCAAACCTGCCCGCCGAGTTGCCGTCCGCCCGCGAGTACTGGATAGTCCTTCGCTTCGGGCATCAGTCCGTGCCCGATGCATCGATCGCCGAAGCAGTCGCGAAACGCGCTTCCGAGCTTCGGGCTCTCGCCCAACTGCGCCACCAGTGGAACGTCGTTGGCCTTCAGCTCGACATTGACAGCCCCACACGCCTCCTTCCCGAGTATGCGAAATTCCTTGGAGAGGTCCGCAAGGGCCTGCCGCCCGAAATCCAGATATCGATTACGGCCTTACTCGATTGGTTCCACGACGGCACCGCGGTGACCGAGGTGATCAATCATGTCGACGAATTTGTCCCGCAGTTCTACGATGTTGGCAAGCCCAATCTCTACGCCGGCGGCCCGGTCGTCGCCGCCAGGCTGGACGGCGCAACATGGGGTTCCGTTTTCAATCGATTCCAAAAGCGCTTTCGCATCGGCGTCTCCAGTTTTGGACGTGCGCTACGTGTAACCGGGGGGCGGCCCGAGGCAATGTCCCCGTCGTACATTTACAACGATCTGGCGCCTGTCGACGTAGCCGGCAACCCGGCCTTCAGGCTCGAAGTATCTAAGAATGCAGTCGATGAGCTGGTTTTGACGTACCGCGCCACACGGGAAGTCAGCCTTGGATACAATCGATTCCCGCCCGGAGAGGCCATTCAGTTCATCCTGCCCACTTCCGCCGAAATTCGATCCGCCACTGAGAGCGCCCGAAAAATCGGCGGCTATTGCTCTGGAGTGATCTTCTTCCGCTGGCCTTCATCCAGCGAAATTCTTGCGATGGAGCCCGATGAAGCCCTCGCCGCCGCCGGCGTCCCGCCGGAAGTTAAGAAGGAGCCTGACAGCATCGAAGCCATCGACGGAGGCTGTGCCGCCGTAAAATGCGTCGACATATATCTTCTCGATTCGACTCCGCTGCGCCCCGCGCCGGTACGCTATCGGATACATAGCTCCGAGCAACTCGAATACTTTCTTCCCGAAGGAAAGATCCCGATCCGCATGGCGGGGCCTTCGGATCTGGAATTGTCACTGCCGCCTTACGGCGGGCGGCGACGCATGCAGCTCGGTCGCGCGGTCTCCGCGACGCGTTCCGACTTTACAGTGCAGGAGGTCAAATGAAGACAGGAAGTCGCATCTTTACCTGTTCCGCGACATTGCTCTTTGGGCTTGCATTCCTGTGGGCTTGTCCTTTTGACGATACCCTTCGCGCCTACCTCGATGGCCACTTCTGGCTGCCCTTCTCCAGACACTCCGAAAGTTTCGAGAAGAAGGGCATTCGACGCATTTCCGCGCCCTTTGCCGGAATGGTCAAATCGAAGGGCTTCCAGCCCCTTGAGACGCTTCGCGCGGCCTACCAAGAGATCCCAGTCCCTCAACCCTATCAACCGGTAGCGCCTGCTCCGTACGATTTCGCTAAGCCCCGGCGGGCACTCGCCGCCGCCCGCACCGATCCGTCCTTAAGTCGCCGCGACCGAGAAGAAGTAGATTTAGTCGACGCCAAGATCGACATGCGCGAAGGACAACCCGATCAACCTGCCTCCCTGCTGAGCGCCAAAAAGAAACTGGAACAGTTCCTTAAGGTTGCTCGCACTCCCGAGTTATTGAGCGAAGCCCGCGGCTGGCTTGCGCACGTCGATTACGCACTGGGAGACCAGACCGCCGCCGGCAAGATCTACCTTGACGAACTGAACCGCAACGGCTCGAATCTTAGCCGCGAAACGTTGCTGACTTCGCTCAAGATGACTTATGGCTATGACGGGGGGCAAAAACTTCTGGATCACCTCGACGAATATTTCGATACGCCGGAGCATGCCGCTTTCGCTATTCAACTGGTCACCAATCCCCATTGGGACGACTACGGGCGCAACGGGTACGAACGGCAATACACCAGACGCGACCCTCGTCCGGACAGGGCGGCGCAATCCTACGCACGCATTCAAAGGCTCCTCGCGTTGCATACCGACCTTCTGGCATCGCAAACCGGCGCGGACGCGCTTGCGCTGCTCACCATGCGCACGGCGCTTCGCATGGGCGACCCACCGGGGGTACTCAAAATAGCGGAAATGATACCCACCGGCGACGCCATCCGCTCGGAGCCCGATTTCGAATGGATGCTGGCCTCGGCACACTTCATATCGCACGAGTACGCCGCCGCCGAGCAGCCGCTGCTTGATCTTTTCAAGTCGCCTCGCGCCTCCGCGGGCCAGAAGGCCGCTGCCGCCTATGGTCTCTGCGGCGTTTACCGCAAGCTGGATAACCCGGTGGAACAGATCCGGTTCGCGTTGTACAGCCCGCAAGGTGATCGCGGCGCCTATCCCAGTGACGGGAACGAAGACATGTCGGTCTACTTTGCCGAATCCGGCTGGGACTTCAGCCTCTTGCTCGACGCTGAAGCTCCGACAGAAGCCCTGAAAGCGTTCGTGGACAAATATCCTGACATGCCAGGAACGCACTTGGTGAAGTACGCCCTGGCCGTCCGGCTCGCTCGGGTAAATAGGTATGAAGAATCTGCCCAACTCTACGATTCTCTGCGGGAAACGGCCAGTCGCCAGAAGCCGGCTGATCGGTCTCAGGCCTACGAGTTGGGAGCCGAAACGGCCAGCGCCATCCGACGGGCGCCGCGCATGCGCCAACTGGCTACGCTGTACGAGGAGGCGAACCGCTCCGATGTGTCCTCCGAGCAATTGCAAACCGCCCGCTACAAATTGGCGGACTTCATCCGTTCCCACCCCGATCAGATCTACTTCAACGATCACCTCTGGAGCGGAGTACAACGCTACGCTCTGTACGCCAACACTGACGATCGGCTCACTGGCGAGGAACGCCAGTCTGAGATCGATGCTGAGCGCAAACTCAAAGACGACCAAGAAGAGCGCTGGCGAGCCTATCTCATCCTGCGTGACGTGATCCGGGACGCAGGCAAGACGGAACTAGGACGCAAAGCCGCGGAGCTTGCTGTCCTTTGCGTTCGCCGAATCGCGAGAGACCGTTTTGGCCGCCAGGATGAACTCGCGAGGGCTGACGTCGATCTTTCCAAGTGGCTAGCCCAGAAGTAACCGTTTTCCGCTCCTGACGAGAAGGTCGATAATGGCACACAACAGGTGGTGCTGTTTTTCATGGAACTGTCGACACGCAAGGTGCAGATCGCTGGCATCGCATCCTCAGCCAATGGGCTGTGGATGAGCCAGATCGGCAGGAATCTCACCGACGCCGTGGATGGAGTCCTGAAAGGCAAACGCTACC
>DASXEY010000023.1:0-5506 GCA_036489835.1 Bryobacteraceae bacterium
CTTAGAAGCAAGAGAACCGGTTTATCCGGTACCGTCCGGGGAGGAACTTGGCAATCAGGCCTTACTTGCGGCATCCTGCAAGAGTCAGTGGCAGAAGTAGGCCGAAGCGTCATTGGTGCTGCAAGCCCCTGTAGAAGCCTGGTCCCAGGTTCCGTGCCCCGTTCATTGGTTACGGGCGGAGTTTGCGCTCCGGCCCGATTCCCATCAAAAGAGTACCGTATTTTTGCGCAACCTGGCTACCTCTGACGACAGAGCGAGGTCAAAAATGTCGAAATCAAAGAAGCGTAAGAAGGGTCTGAGTTTCGAAGACAGGCCCATTGAACAGCCCTGTGCGGCAGGCATAGATATTGGCGCGCGGGAAATTTTTGTCGCGGTCCATCATGACGTCGAGGCCCGGCCTGTGCGGCGTTTCGGCACGTTCACGGAAGATCTGGAGCAGATGGCGGACTGGCTATCACGTTGCGGCGTCACCACGGTGGCGATGGAATCCACGGGCGTCTACTGGATTCCCTTGTTCGAAATCCTGGATCGCCGGGGACTGAAGCCTTGCGTCGTCAATGCGCGGCACATGAAGAATGTTCCGGGAAGACGGACCGATTGGCACGAGTGCCAGTGGATTCAGTTTCTGCATTCCGTGGGCCTGCTGCGCGCTGCTTTCCGGCCCGAGGATCAGGTCTGCGTGGTGCGTGCAATTGTGAGACATCGGCAGCAACTGGTGGAGATGGCTGCGCAACACGTTCAGCATATGCATAAGTCGCTCACGCAGATGAATCTGCAGATTCACCACGTCATCAGCGACATCACCGGCGCCACAGGTCTGGCCATCCTGGATGCAATCCTCGCCGGTGAGCGCGACCCCGCCGAGTTAGCCAAACTCCGTGACCCGCGTATCAAGGCCACCGCTGAAACGGTTGCAAAGTCTCTGCGAGGCAACTGGCGGGAAGAGCATCTGTTCACATTGCGGCAGTCGCTGGAACTCTACCGCTTCTATGCGCACCAGATCGCCACGGCCGACCGCAAGACAGAGAGCCTGCTGAGCCAGTTCGCTCCCCGTGTGGATCCCCAACAGAAACCGTTACCAGCCGACGGAAAGAAAAACCGCCGCCACGCCCGGCGACGCGGAAAGGCGGACCTGTCCCCGGGCTTCGATCTTCGCACCGAAGGCTACAAGCTTTTTGGCGTCGACGTTACGCAGATCCCTGGGCTTGCGGGCAACATTCTTCCCTTGTTCAGCGAAGTCGGCCGCGATCTGTCGCGCTGGCCCGACGCGGATCACTTCGTTTCGTGGCTGGCGCTTTGTCCCGACAATGATATCAGCGGTGGCCGCGTCCTGTGGCGCGGCATGCGCACCGCCAATAACCGCACCGGTCAGATCTTCCGCATGGCGGCTCAGTCTCTGCATCGAAGCCAGACGCCGATGGGAGACTATCTTCGCCGCCTTAAGGGTAAGTTCGGCCCGGCGGGAGCCACTACCGCTGCCGCCAGAAAGATCGCGACTCTGTTCTATACCCTCGTCAGTCGTCAGGTGGAATATGACCCTTCGGTCTGGGCGAAGCTAGACCAAGGGCGAGAAAAGCGACTCGAAGCCAAGCTCCATCGCCAAGCGGCACAGCGCGGCTACAAACTTGTGCCTCTCAAGACCGCCGCCTGATTCATTGAAAACAAAAGATCACCCTGGTGGTTCCTCAAAAGGGAGGTATATCTAAAAATAGAAGCGGCGGCCCGTTTCGGAGGTAACGGGCCGCCGTTGGACCAACCCGGGCCCCCCGCGAGCGCATGGGGGGACTGCGTCCAGGCGATCCAAACCCAAACTTCAGGCCTCGATGAGCAGGTTGTTTGTCACCGAAAAGACGCCTGGAACTGTGTTGGCGCGTTGAAAAACCATCGCGCGATCCATCGCGCTTGCCACCACGCCGGTCAGCGTCACATGCCCGTTCTTCACCAGGATGCGGATCGCCGGCTCCGATCCCAGCCCGTAACGTTCGAGGGGACCATATCCATAAACGGCGTAGTAAGTGCTGCGGCGAATCTCATCGTCCATCCGCGACAGCGGCAAAACCTCGATCTGGCTGATCACGCTTCGCACTCCGGGCAGCTTCCTCACCGCCCGTTCCGCGTCTTCCTTAACTACGGATTGCGTTACTTGCCCGCTTAGAATGACTTGGCCCGCATCCACGCGGAACGAAAGGCTGTCGAAAACACCGTAATAGGGCAACGTCGCCAGCTCATGGCGCACCATATCTTCCAGGCGGCTACTTTCGCCCACCGGGGAAGAAGCCGGGCTGCTCAACGCAAACGTCAGAGCTGGAGCGACCAGCACAAGTGCCGCCACCATCATCCCGCGTGCTTCCGGCTTGCTGGCCCCGAACCTGGCCGCTGTCATCTTTTCTCTTGCCTCACTCCATTCGACGAACCTGCATACAGTTTGGTTGCACACTTCCTTTCTTTGGACCTATTCTTGCTGGAATCTGACGTTTGCGGCGGCTTTGGCGCTGCCGGCGCATTTCGGACTATCATTTAGAGTGAAGATTCCGCTTTGAAGGTCTGCGCCGAACGGCGTGAAACCGTGCTTTCCATAAGCCCGTCTTAAGTTCTTACGTTTCTTTAAGAGAGACAAGTGATTGGATACCGATTCAGTTGAACTACATTAAGTTGAACCGCGCATTTCTTTCCATCGTCGCAGTCCCGCCCCTGTTGTTGCCGTCCCTGTTCTTGATGGTGACCGCGTCTCGAACGCAGGCTCAGTCGGTCTATATCGCGACCACCGTGGCTGGAAACGGTACTCCAGGTGAGACCGGTGACGGCGCCGCAGCCACTGCAGCGGAGCTGAACTCGCCCACAGGCATTGCGCTTGACGCCGCGCACACCCTGACGATCGCGGACCAGTTGAATCACCGGATTCGCCAGGTGGCGAATTCCACCCACAACATTACAACTGTGGCCGGAAACGGCACAGCGGGCTATTCCGGCGACAAGGGTCAGGCGACCGCCGCGGAGCTCAACAGCCCTTTCGGAGTCGCTCTGGACAGCTCCGGCAACATCTACATTGCGGATTCCGCGAATGCTGTGATCCGCGAGGTAACGCCGGGCGACGTCATCACCACGATCGCCGGAGACCAGGCTCTGGGAGCTGGCTATTCCGGGGATAACGGCGCACCCACGGCCGCCCAACTCGGGAATCCGTCGGCGCTTGCCTTCGATGCGGCCGGCAACCTGTACATCGCCGACACACTTAACAACCGGATTCGCAAAGTAAACTTCAACGCGAACACCATCGTGACTGTCGCCGGAACCGGCAACTCGGGATATTCCGGAGACGGCTTTCCAGCCATCAACGGGGAACTGAACTCGCCGCGAGGAATCGCGTTCGATTCCGCCGGAAATCTGTACATCGCCGACAGCGGCAACCACCGCATTCGGATGGTATCCGCCACCACTAAAAATATAACCACCGTGGTCGGCAACGGAAACTTGGGCTATAACGGCGACAACATCCCCGCGATCAGCGCGGAGCTCAACTATCCGCTGGGCGTGGCCTTGGACGCCGCCGGCAACATCTATATCGCGGATTCGCAGAATTTCCGGATTCGCATGGTGACCAACAATGTCATCACAACCATCGGGGGCACGGGCCAACCCGGCTACGGCGGCGACGGTTTATACGCCACCTTCAGCCTCTTCACCTTCCCCACGGATGTGTTGGTGGACCCGACCACCGGGAACCTGTACGTAGCGGACGCGGGAAATAACGTGATACGCCTGATGACCAAGGTGGCAGCGCCCGTGGGGCCGCCCATTATCAGCAGCGGGGGCATCGTTGGAGCCAGCCAATTCGGGCAATTCGGGGCCGCGGCGCCCAGTTCCTGGATCGAGATCTATGGAACGAACCTGGCGCTGGACCAGCGTTCCTGGCGCACCTCGGATTTTCAAGGCGCGAACGCTCCGGAGTCGCTGGACGGAACCTCCGTCACGGTCGGGGGAGTGCCTGCCTACGTGGAGTTTATCTCCGCGAACCAATTGAATGTGCAGGTGCCTTCCAACATCGGAACTGGTCCGCAGCGTGTGATCGTGACCACCAGCCTCGGCAGCAGTCTTCCCTATGTCTTGGGTGTGGAACCGCTCGAGCCAGGGCTGTATGCTCCATCCTTGACCAACATAGGCGGCAATCAATACGTCTGGGCGATGCTCCCGGACGGTTCGCTGGCTCTTCCTCCCGGTTCGGTCCCTGGGGTCGTCGGGCGCGAGGCGAAGCCGGGCGAGACCATCGTCATGTACGGAGTTGGATTCGGCCCCGTATCGCCATCGATCCCCGCGGGCCAGATCGTCCAGGAATCGAATACAGTGGCGGAACCCCTTCAAGTCCTGTTTGCGGGAACGCCCGGCTTCGTCTCCTACTCCGGATTGGCCCCGATGGCCATCGGCCTTTACCAGTTCAACGTAATCGTGCCCACGATTGCCAATAGCGACACAGTTCCCCTGGTCTTCAAGCTGGGAAATGAGTTTGGAGCGCAGACGCTGTTTACGGCCGTCCACAATTAGTAACAGCTAGCGAGAGCCGCACTTCCTACGCTGTATATTAACCTGAATTCCGAAGTTGAGATCTATCGAAGCTCTACCTCTGTCCTTCCGGCAAGGCCGTTTAAGTAGAGCTGAATCAGGATTTCTTTTGAGTCAGGAGGCGCGGCAGCGTCTGTTGATCGTGGGCATTTCCTAGTGGTCCAGGGCATCCATGCCGTCGGATTCGCCGTCAGCTCGCTTGCCTGCTGTAACTGGGTGAGGTAGTCGAACGGATTGGCACCGGCAAGTTCGCAGATGTTGTTCCAATGGTGCGCCGGCTTCCCGCAGAAACGCGGCCAGCCCTTTCCAATGCCGTAATAAATAGGTGCTGGCTTTGCCGAGGCCTGAGTTCGGCTTGACTTGCTTGAGCGCGAACGGCGCTTCCAGCCACTGGTGCAGATGCTCCATCACCGGGTCGCTGTGCCGTGGATGAAACTGGAGGCACCCGGCTGCGAATAGATGGCGCTCGCGCGCTTCTGCGTCATTTATATTAATGGCTCTGAGCATATATTAATGGCTCTGAGCAGGAATTCGATGAAAGGCGGTTTTATTGGGTTTCTTGTGAGAGCCGTTCAGGTTCCACCGACAGCCGTAGGCGGTCCAATCGCCCCGGGGCCAATGCCAGCAGGGTCTCAAGGGCATTCGGATCTTCCCGGAGGGGCGGAGCCGCAAAACGGCCAATGCCCTAATCATCACCTGCTCACGACCGCGCTCGGGAACAGGTGCGCTCCAGCCGCCGCAGTGGGGCCTTGCGAAGGTCAGAGAATCCGAATCGCTCGAAAGGGAAGCACGGCCCAGCGGAAGGAAAAGACTCTTACCTTCATAGAATGAAGGAGTTTCAGTGGAGACGGGTCCGCCACCCAGGACCGGAAAAAGTCTGCCTTTACCTTGGGAAGACGCCGGTTTCCCCAAGACGTCGGGCGGTCCCATCCCTGGCAATACCGGGCAG
>DASXEY010000025.1:0-25638 GCA_036489835.1 Bryobacteraceae bacterium
TCAGCAGCAGCATGCCAGAGATCGAAGGCTCAGAAAAGAGCCAAGGTCTTCACCTAGCGTGTTTCCGCAGTACGGCTGTTGAAAGCAAAGAGAATTCTCCTGCTCGAACGCCGAAAATGCCCGGGAAGTGCGAAAGTCAGGTTAGGAGTGATTGCACGCGGCCGGACCTCCTGCCTGACCCCGGCCATGGCTTATTTCGGTTTTACTTCCATTGCGCTCCTCTTGTCTGTGTTGGTGTTTCGAGCCAGCCAAGCCGCAGGCACTGACGCCCGAGTCGCGACATGGATGCGAGCGCCGTGGCTGGTGGACTTCGGAAAGTACAGCTATGGTCTGTATGTCTGGCACCTGCCCATAGCCGAACGAGTGCGTCCTATGGTCGAATCAGCACAGCATCGCTTCGCTGGAGGATTGGAGTGGCTTTGGCTAGCGGCCTCCGTAATCGTAGGCATCCCACTTTCGTACGGTGTTGCTCTGGCCTCGTGGAATCTCATTGAACACCCATTCCAGCGGATTCGGCAACGTATTGAGAGACTACCGCCAGAGGGTTTCAATCAAATTCCGGATCTTCCTGTGGGAATCCGGCAGTGCGTGAATGCTGGGAGCCGCGCCCGTCTCGGCAATGCTCTGGACATACCAGTCATAGGCATTTCGCAGAGCCTCCGCGTTGCTCCACCGCGGCCGCCACCCCAATTCTTCGAGGGCTCTCGAAGTATCCACAATGGAATCTTTGCCCCAAGCGCTCATATAGTGCAACTCTGACGGCGTCACCAATCCGGCCAGTTCGATCCCGCGCAGGGCCATTCGAGCGGCGCTGGCGGGAACAAACCGCAGCCGGGACCCAGTCTGGGCATAATCGATCAGGCCCTGCAGATCGTCTTTCAAGCTTCCATACGTGTGAGCGCCGAACCAGAAGACTCCTTCGGAGCCGGATCCCGCCAGCAGCCGGATTCCTTCTGCCATGTCCCGGATTTCCAGAAGTTGATACCGGCTGGAAGCCGTGCCCAGCAACAGTACCGGCTTGCCACGGCGAACCCAATCGAAGATGATCGTGAACGCGCTCACTCGCCCCGGCCCCACGAACGTCTTGGGACGAACGATGCTCACCGATAATCCGCCCTTACCTTGCTCCATAATCACTTCTTCGGCCTCGGCGCGAGTCTTGCGGTACATATCCAGAGCGTTCAATGCTGCGCTTCGAAGGATGGGATGAACCCGGGACGGTTTCTCCACGATCGTCGAGGAAATCAGGACAAATCGTCGCACTCCCAACGCGAGAGCCTGATTCGAGACTTCTCGTACGCCGGTTATGTTCACGCTCTCGATCTCGGCTGGTGACATCCGCGGGGATGCGAACGCGGAATGGATGATGGCGTCGGCGCCCTCGATCGCGTTTCTGACCGCGGTAGCGTCGCGAATATCCCCGCGAACATATTCGAGTTCCGATCCGCGAGCCCATGCAGGCGGTTCAGCCAAATCAAAAATACGAACACCTACGCCATGGTTCTGGAAAGCCTCGGCCAGATGAGAGCCGAGAAAGCCCGCTCCTCCCGTGATGAGAACCCGCTTTAGAGCCATGGAATGCCGTTCGTGAATCCTATTTCCACTTTCCCGCACTCGCGCCTTCGCCAGCCAGGTATCCGCAGAACTCGCCGCCGGACCAACTCGACAGCAGGAGCACAAGCGCGGGAAGCGCCCGCGCCAAATCGCTGATGTGCCTGCCCCTGTCAACGGTCTGCTTTACGATGCGCCAGGTTAGAAGCGCGGGTAGAATCACCGACCCCGACAGCAAGATCCCGCGTTGGATTGTCGAAGCCTCCTTGACCCGCTTGGCTGCATAGCCACGCGCCAGATGGAAGCACTGGGCAAAGGCGTCACTCAGTTTGTGATTTTTCTGGTTGTAGACGATCGCGGACGGAATCAGGAATAAGCCCTGCCCCTGTTTCTCAATTTCCCCATGAGTGAATGGCTCGAAGAAGCCCTCGCAGAAGGAAGGTTCAACCGCCGCGAGGATCTCGCGTTTGTACGACGCATTGTTTCCGGAAAGGGCTTTTGCGGCGCCCTGCTTAATCGGCAGCATATATTTCCCGTAGTCGTAAAAATAGACAGCCCAATCGACAGCCCGGTCCACAGCTGCATTTTCCACCGGCCCTCCGATTGCGGAATAGGGAAGCAGGTGAGCCTTCTTTATCTCCGCGCACCAGCCATTCCCAAAAGTACAGTGATCCTCCGCCAGAGCGATGATTTCTCCAGCGGCGCGGACAATCCCGGCGGTCCGCAAGATCGGCACGGTCGTGCCGGAGGGCATCGCCAAGTGGATCACAAAAGGGAACCGTTTTGCGAGCAATTCTGCTGTTCCCGAATCGAAGTTGGTCGCAGCGATAATCTCGATGTCAGGCGCTGGACACTCATCCCGGAGAGACTCCAGACAACGTTCCAAAGCTTGGCGCCCATTCCATGCAGCAATGACCACGGAAAGTTTTAACCCCGGGCGGGAGGGCGTCATCATGCCTTCGAGTTGGCGCCCACAGGGGAGTCCAGGTATTTCTTCATGTCGATCCACTGGCCGGAGGCAGCGGAATCGTAGGCAGCCATTACCAGCGCGAAGGTTTTCAGGTTGTCGCGAATATCGCCCGGCGGCTTGCCTCCTTCCGCAATCGCGCGGAGAAAGTTCGAAAAGTGGTGAACCATTGCGTCGCCAAAAGGATTGAGGCCATCCTTCGCGATTACTTTCGATTTGCTGCCGCGTTGAAGGACCGCTTTTCCGCCTTTGACAAAGTCAAAGCTCACGAAAGGACGACGGTCCTTTGTATGAAGTCCGCCCTGCAGCCGGACCTCGCCGCCGATGGACGTGTGGACGATCGCGGACTCGCCGTCCAGCCGCATATCGAGATAGCGCTCCGGTCCGCGGCTAAGCCTATCTAAGAGAATGGACGCTCCGCGGCCATCTGCGAATTCGAGCGTGATCACGTTGATCACATCGCAATCCGCTTTTCCGCGAGGGTTCGGCATATGCGCCAATAGCCTGACCGGATCGTCTTCGAAGAAGAACCTGACCAGTTCGAACACGTGAACGCCAAACTCGAAACAAAGTCTGCGAGCCAGCTCGCCGCGCCAGCCAGCCTCGGTTTCCTTGGTGGGGCGCATCGTGTGCCACGCGTGCAAATACAGCAGATCGCCGAATTCCGGTGACCCAATCGCCTTCTTCGCGCCCAAATGGATATTCATGTACGGGAACTGATTGTTGATGGCGACGGTGCGGCCTGCTTTTTCAGCGGCCAGAACCATCTCATTGGCGTCGGTCAAGTTGTCCGCCAGAGGCTTTTCGCAGAAGACGTGGCAGCCGTGTTCCAGCGCCAGTGCCAAATGCTCGCGATGCATCCATGGAGGCGTGCATACCGCGACCACTTCGGGCTTGGTCTTCGCAAGCATTTCGCGGGCGTCAGCGAATACCTGAAAACCCCATTTCTTCGCCGCATGGTCGCGAGCGGCGCTATCCCGGTCGCAACCCGCGATCACCTGCACCTTGTCCTTGAGAGCCTGAAACGCGGGCATGTGAATATGCCGGACCACTGAACCGAGACCAATCATCGCGACCGTCGTCATGCGGCCCTCCGCGCCGTTGCCAGAGGAATCATCAGATCGAGATAACGCCTGGTGACGATGCGCCAATCGTAGGCAGCGGCCCTCTTCGGGCCTTCCTGCGACATACGTTCACGCCATGCCGCATCGCTGAGAACCGCCTGGATTCCCTGTTTCAGGCTGGCGACTTCGGCGTTCTCCAAAAGAAGGGCGACGCCTCCGGCGAACTCCGGGAAGGCCGTATTGTTGAGGGAGATCAAAGGGCATCCGCAAGCCATCGCTTCCAGCACCGGCATGCCGAATCCTTCGTAAGAAGACGGATAGACAAACAGGTCCGCGGCATTGTAAACCAAGGGCATCTCTTCGTGCGTGGCATAGCCTTTGACGAAAACTTCTTTGGAGAGATCCAGGTGGTCAATCACCTGACGGAAAGGAGACGTTCCCGGGAGGTCGGCCCCCACGATCAGCAATTTATGCGGGATGCCATTCTGGTTCTTAAGAGCGGCAAATGCGTGGATCAAAGGCGTCAGATTCCGCCTTTCCGTGGGTTTTCCCACATACGCGATGTACGGCACATCGGCGCCGAAGATACCGGCTCGCCACTGTGCCAGCCTTGCGCGATCCTTCAGCGGCCGGAAGATCTGCGTGTCGACACCCTCGGGTACAACGTGAATTCTGTCTGGGCTCATTCTGTAATAACGCACAATATCCTTCTTGCTATATTCGCTGACTGTCGTAAACGTCGATGCCCGCTTGGCGCTCAGAGAGTACGCCAGCCTGGCTTTATTTAATACCCACCAGCTGAAAGCCTGCGGATAGCCTTCGTAGGAGCCATGGTGAACCAGCAGCGTGGGGCAGCGCGCCATAAGCGGTAAGACATAACTGGGGCAGAACAGGAGATCCTTCGGTCCGTGAGCCTTCATCAATGTGATCTGCTCCCACAAGGCGGGGGGCAGGGACGACGGCAACACGACATTGATAGCCCCGCACGGGAGCTTGACTTCGCGGTCGACTGGCTTGGGAGTGTAGACGCGAATTTCCCGGAAGGGATGATCCATCTCGCCCATACATTTCAGCACCGCCTCAATGCAGCGCGCGACTCCGGAACGGTTGCCGACCAGGCGAATGCCATTCACGCCAAGAATCATTTTGCCGAACTCATGGCCCTCACCGGCGCTGGTTGGCCCTGCTCAGCTGCTTGAGCTCGACGGCAAGCTACCACCTGGATTACCGGGGAGATTATCACCAAGGCCTTCCGAAGCACCGGAATCCGTGCGATCCAGCTAAAAACACGCCCCCCAACTTTTTCGAGGCCGCCGGCGTGCGCCAAGTCTACCTCGGTAATCACCGGTAGCGAGAAATCGACAGAATTAAAGCCGGTTTTTCGAAACAACCGGCTTGCTTCGAAGCAAGACAGCAGATGCTTTTTCTCATAAGCCAAGCCGCTCCGCCACTTCACGTAAGCGGGCATCCATCGGCGCGGTAAGAATCCGACACCCCAAACGCGAACGTGGGGCTCTGGAGCGATCGAAAAGCGATTCGATGTCCACACAAACACTCTGCCGTTCGTCTTCACCACGCGTTCGAACTCGCGAATCGCCGCCTCCGCGCTGGAGACGTGCTCCAGCAACGAAACCGAGGCGACAGAGTCGAAGAAGTGCTCGGGGAAAGGAAGATAGTCCGCGCAGCAGCACACCAGGTTGGCGGGGAGGCCGGCTTCCTGCAGCCTCTTGCGCGCAATCAAGAGCCATCGGAATGCCACGTCGCATCCCACGGAGAATTCGAACTTCTTCTGGGCGAACTTGACCAACGCAGCGGTCCCACACCCCACATCCAGAAAGCTTTCGCCGCTTCCAATCTTGTCCTGGTAGCCTTGGATGCGATCTTCGTCGCTAAGGACGTGCCTGATGAAACGCTCGCAGAGCTCGGGCGGCGTATAGGGATAAGTCGGCAATGACCAGTAGTAGCGGACTAAATCCGCGAACCCGGCTTTCTCCGCTTGAGCTTGAACTTTCTCTCCCTTGCGATAGTCGTCTTCTAAAGGAATCAAGGGATCTTCGTAAAGCCGCAGGTCGGGAATTCCAAGCACGATCGGATAAGTTTTCTTGCAAGCCGCGCAGCACAGTTGATCCTGCTGCAGAGCAAGTTTCCCTTTGCAGATCGGGCAAACCAGAATGCGAAGAAGCTCCGGGTTGACCAGGTCGATACGCGAATCAGTTGGCAAGGGAACCTCCCTGCGCCCGCGAAATCGCCGCCCCGCTGCTTTGGAAGTTCTCGACGGATTGCTCATAAAGGCGAGCCATGCGATTCCCCACGGGCTCTAAGCCAAACTTTTCCAGAGCATGGGCTCGCAGTTTTGCAGGAGGGTATTCCTCTGTATGTTCGAGGACATGGCGGATCCCCTTTGCCAGCGCCTCGGGATCTTCCTTAGGTACTAGAACACCCACTTGGTCGTTCACGATGTCCTCGGGTCCGCCACAGCGGGTTGCGACCACCGGCGTGCCGGAAGCCAGCGCTTCGACAAGTACCATCCCGAAACTCTCGGCACGGCTGGGCAGAACCAGTACCGCGCTTTCACGCATGTCCGCGGCGAGATCGGCCGGGGACTTCTTGCCGGCGAATCGAACCTTGGTCTCAAGATCCAGCTCCAAGGCGAGCTGCCGCAGCCGGGTTTCCTCCTTGCGGTAGCTTCCATAGTAGGCTTCGCCAACAACCAACAGATTGGCATCGACACCTTGGTTGACCAGCAGGCGCACGGCGCGAAGAAGGACATCCACTCCCTTTATCGGGCGCACTGCCCCGGCGAAAAGGATCTGGTTTCTGGAACGTTTCTGCCCATTCTCTCCAGCGGTGAAAAGTGAGCCGTCCACGCCATTGGGTACAACTACAAAGTTATCTTTTTGGCCGGTGGATTCCTCAACCGTCCTCCGCACAGATTCGCTAACCGAGACATGATAGGCGCATCGCAGCGCGGCTTGTGCGGCACGCTCGCGCACTTTGGGATATTTCGCGGCCCAGACGTCCCATGGAATATGCTCGGTCACGATCACGGGCACATTGTAGAGGCGGCCCAGCTCAATGGCAACCACGCCGTCTGGATAAGTGAAGTGCGCATGAATGAGATCGAAATCGAAATTCCGCCTTAAATCGGCGACGCACTTTCGAATTCCTGCGGCATACAAAGCCGCCTCAAAGTTGTAGAGCGAATAGCCTGGACCGGCCAGAAAACGTGGGTGAAAGACTTCGATGCCGTTGTGCCTGCACCGCGATTCTATCCTGCGAAAGCGTGTATAGGCTCGGAGCGGCCCCGGGAGCGGAGGACAGTAGGGCACGGGTGAGACCACCTTGGGCTCGCAGAAGCGGGTCGAGTCGCGCACCAGTTGCTCGGCCCACAAACCCAGCAGCTCGGTAACGCTGTTGGGATAACTTCTGGAAAGCACCAGCACCTTCATAGGCTTCAAACTTTGCGCGCCTTTACGATAAAGCCCGCGGCGATCCAGTCTGGCCGTGGCCATTCTCGATCTTCCAATTTCTTCGTAATCCGAAGTGCGGCGGACGGAAGGATTTCGTCCAGGGGCGACAGGAAGATGTTGTAATAGTGATTCACGGTCCGTATAATCTCCGCGCCCTGGGAACGCAGCAGACCATGCGCAGACGGATGCGTATAAAGCGTGCGCCCTCCCAGCTTCTCAATTTGGCCCCCGTTTCGTAAGCGGTGCCACTGAGTGGCGGCGGGGTAAAGAATGTAATTCTTCCACCATGCATACGGGCTGACCAGGTTGGTAAATGTCACGATCAGCGTACCGCCGGGCTTCAGGACCCTTAGCATTTCGCTGACAGCCAGGCGGCCATCCTTCAACGCGTCGATCACTCCCATGCAGATCACCGCGTCAAAAGCCTTATCGGACAATGCCACTCGCGTTGCTTCACCCGCAAGGAAGTGGATTCCTTCGCGATCCTGAAATCTGCGGCGCCCTATCCCCAGCATCTTTGAAGACGGGTCCAATCCTACAAATTTACATCCGCGATCGGCGAGTGAATCCGCCATAACGCCGGGTCCGCATCCCAGATCGAGAACCTTGCCTCCGGGTTGATCGAATAGCTCTAAGACGA
Organism: Bryobacteraceae bacterium; assembly: GCA_036489835.1. GTDB lineage: Bacteria > Acidobacteriota > Terriglobia > Bryobacterales > Bryobacteraceae > Palsa-187. The sequence continues at coordinate 7,693 of DASXEY010000025.1, forward strand.
TGCGTCGCCTAACCCGCAAAGCATATCCGCCGGGTGTTTCTCCATCGTATTCCCTGTCGTAGTCATCCGCTCTTTTGTCAAAGAATTCGACGACAGGATCCCGCGCCGCGCCGGAGACCCCGACGCTTTCCAGCTTACTCATATCCCAATAACGCTGGCGGGAGCCGCTAATCCCTGGCTCAGTGTTTCTCCAGTATCCTCTTCGACGATTCGCAGAATCGTCTCCGCGAACGCGTCTTTTGTAAAGGGCCGGAATCCCGGCGAGCGTAGAAAGTCTCGCGCCCTTTCTTTGTAGGCCGTGATGTCCTGCTCTGTAAGACCCTTTAGGTAAGCCTTCAAGTCCCCGAAATCTTTGAAGCCGCGCATGTCGATGAAACACTCCGCTGGAACATAGCGCTGGATGTCCGGCGCGCCCCAATACACAGGAACGGTCCCAGCGAAGAAACAATCGAAAATCTTCTCCGTGACCCATCCTTTCAGGACCGAGTTTTCAAAACAGATGGAAAATTTGTACTCGCCCAGAGTTTGAGATTTCGAATTCGTGACCCCTCGATAAACTTGCCGAGCCATCGAAAGCTGCGGATTCGGAAAGAAGCGATGGCGCCACCCCGTCAGCTTCCGGTCGATCGCTTGCACTGTCCCTGGCAACGGGATCGTCCCAAATGTACCGGGCACAAACGCGGGGCCGACCTTAAACGAGGGTCCATCCCAACCGATTCCGTAAAGATCGATATCGCCGGTCCGGGCGAAATATTCGATTGCATTCAAACGCTCTGCATAGAGTTCGCGGCAACGCGAGCGGTAGCGAGGGACTTTGTTCCCGTTGATCATCACCAGGAATTTCCGAGCGCTCCGCCGCCAGATGTCTAGATGTACGGACTCAAAGGACTGCGGCCAGTGCAGTGGCAGGCAACGCAGGGGCGCTCCAACAAATGCCTCCAGCGAGGCACTATCGCTCCACGAAAAGATTCGCTTAAACGAGTGTTGGGCGCGATTTAGCGCCCGGTACATAGCGGGATCGACGGTCGGGCATTCCATCGCGAAAAAGGCGCTTAAAACCGTGTCTTTCCGGTCCGCGATACGCAGATAATCTTTTGATCTTCCAAACGATAAATATAGATTACGGGCGCCATCCGGCTTCGCAGGAAGATAGTCAGCCGTCCGAACCGAGACACCCCGGGAATTGAGCAGGGCCTTCATGCGCGCATAAGGGGCCGTCAGTTGATCCCCGCCATGCTGGGCAGCATCGCACTCAAAAAAACGATCTTTTAGGAAGTGGCGCGACGGGGGATCGCAGTATACCGCGATAGGTTGTGCTTCGCTCTTTTGCATTCAGGATGACGCAGTGTTCCAGGCGTCCGAGCACTTCTAAGACCATCGTAGCTCTCGCGCTGCGCAGTCTGGCCCTCAACGTGCTTTGCACAAGCGTCATCCCTCACGTGAGATACTCGATCATCTACGTCGTCAATCCGCCGAGTCCCCCGAACTACGTCTCGAACAAAGATTCGATGGGCGGCTTCGGCCAACTCTATCCTATCGGAGCGACGCTCTTTCCCCCGCTGGACCTGATCTATTTGGGTAGCAATTTAGCCGAGCAAAAGTTTCCCGTGAAACTCCTCGAGTGTCTTGCGCTGGGTTTGACGCGGGAACAATTGGTCAGTTCGATCGCCCAAAGTACTGAGGGAGAAGCCCTTCCAGCATTGGTGGTCGTTAGAACGTCTGCCCCGACGCTGGACTGGGACCTGGAAATCTGTAGAGACATAAAGAAGAATCGGCCCAGTTGTCACTTGCTGATCTATGGCCCGGTGGTGGCCAGCGTCCTGGGCAGGATCCAGAAGGAATCCTGCATTGATTACATCGTCAAGGGTGACCCGGACGAAACTGTCGAGAAGGTCTTGGTCAGCGAACTAACTGAGGTCCCAGGACTTACATATCGAAATCCCTTCGGGTGGACGGAGAACAACGCGAAGCCGTTCATTAAGGATCTGGATCATCTCCCGTTTCCGAAGTGGGAACTGCTTCCCTTTGAGCAGTATCAGATGCCGAAATCATCGGCCCATGCGAATGTCCCGTTCCTTCCCATGTGGACTTCGCGAGGATGCCCGATAGGCTGCCACTACTGCCCCTATCCGGTGGGCCAAGGGCTGCCATGGCGGGCGCGATCCGCAAAGAACGTACTCGACGAGATCGAACATCTGGTTAAGGATCTTGGAATCAGATACATACTGTTCCGCGATCCGATGTTTTCCCTGAATCAACGCAGGGTGCTCGAGATCTGCAAAGGTGTGGAGGAACGCGGCTTGAAGTTCGAGTGGCGCTGCGAAACCCGCGTAGATTTCCTGAACGAAGAGACCCTGCGGGCGATGGCGAAAGCCGGCTGCGAGGGAATCAACTTCGGAGTAGAGAGCGCCGATGTGGCGATTCAAAAGGGGATGGGGCGCAAACCGATCGGCCGGGAGCAGTTCAAAACCTGCGTTGCTCTGTGTAAGGAACTGCATATCAAGACCTTCGCGTTCTTCATCATCGGTTTACCCGGCGACACCGTCCAGACAATCCTTCAAACCATCAAGTTGGCCATCGATCTAAACCCGGACTGGGTTCAATTCACTGCGGCGGCGCCCTTTATCGGCACCAAGCTTCGGGCCTGGGCGGTCACTCAAGGCTTCGTCCCCGAGGACGAGTACGCTTACATCAACAGCCATGAAGTTTGGATCGGGAACGAGAACCTGACTAAGGAGCAAGTCAGGGCACTGTATAGATTTGCCCGCTTCTTCCAAACCTATCTATTGAATCGCCGGGGCATCCTGAAGAAGACCGGAGAGAAGACGGCGTATCGGATTGCCAAGTCCATGCTGGATGGCGCGAGCGCGTCTTTAGCCCAGATGTCTTTCCGCTTTGGAAGCATGTATTTGGAGCGGATGGGACTGGAGTCGGGGCAAGGCTAAGTGGTTGCTTCCATGCAGTCAGAGACGCCTTTAGTCTCGATTGTTGTCCCGGCCTATAACGCCGAACGGTTTCTGCGAGCCAGCCTGGATTCCATCATCGGCCAAACTTATCCAGCGATCGAGATTCTGGTGATGGACGATGCTTCGACGGACGGCACCGGAGAAATCGCACGTTCGTATGGCGACAGAATCACTTACCATCGGCAGCCACAGAACCGCGGCCAGTTCGGCAACGTGGACGATGGAGTCGCCCGGGCCCGTGGAAAATATATCGCGGTCTATCACGCTGACGATGTGTACTTGCCGGAGATCGTGGCCCGCGAAACCGCGTTTCTGGAGGCTCATCCCGGCGCGGGCGCGGTTTTTGCGATTGAGATCTTTATCGATGGCGACGGGCGTGAACGCGGCAGGCTGGAGCTTCCACCCGAAGTCCATGGGCGTGAGTTGCTGGATTATGCTACCGTCCTCAATACGCTTCTCTGCTACAAGAACCGCATTTTCTGCGGTCCCAGCAGCATGATTCGCGCATCCGTCTATCGGAGCATCGGGCCTTACAGGGGACGGGAATTTCCTGTCGCGGGAGATTTTGAGATGTTCCTGAGGATCGCCCGCAAGCATCCCGTTGGAATTCTGGACCAGCATCTGATGCGCTACAGATGGGGGCATGGAAACGCCGACCAAATGGACCGTAGGTTACGGACCACCGAAGAGCCGTATTTCAGCATCATGGACGAGCACTTACGCGAGGGCGGTCTCTCCATGGCTCGAAGGGATGCTTTGGCTGCGCACGAAGCGCATCGCGCCGAGGATGCGTTAATGCGGTCGGTCAACTGCTACATTCTAGATCGGCGCGCATCCATGAAGCCGATTCTGCGGGAAATCTCCCTCCGGCAGATACTCGGCAGCCCAAAGGTTCAGCGCTACCGCTTGAGCGCGTTGTACCTCGGGCTACTTGCCCTGGCGCGGCTTCCTTATGTTCCCGCGGTGGCGAGATTGTTTCGGAACCGGTGGTACGCTTCTACAGGCGGGAAGACGATCGTGCGGCAGGGAGGCTCCCAGAGCCTTCCGAGGGAAGCAACAGCCGGACTGAAGCTTGGATGAATGCGCTTCGACTCTGAGAAAGGATGCGGCTTCGACGCACGAGTTCCCCTCGTGCCGGTGGGAGCATACTAACCGGCCCGTGCGAATACTCGTTACGGGCGCCACTGGATTCTTGGGATTCCACGTTTGCGAGCGGCTCGCGTCGCAGAATCATGCCGTGACTGCATTTCATCGCCAGGGGTCGCGGACGGAACTCTTGGACGCCATCGGAATCCGCAGGGCTCAGGGCAATCTGAACGATCTGGATGAGTTTCGCGCCGCGGTGCGGGGTCAGGACGTAGTAATCCATGCTGCTGCCGACATTCAATATTGGCCGAGGGACGTGAATGAGCAGGAGCGGGTGAATGTCGGGGGCGCTCGCAACGTCGCGCATGCTTGCCGCTTGGAGGGAGTCAGTAGGATGCTGCATGTGAGTTCGGTCTGTGCAGTGGGCATTCCCGAAGACCGCCATTGCCCCGCAGACGAAAATTTCGTATTCAATCTGAAACGAACGCCGCTTCTGTATCACCTCTCTAAAAAGGCCGGAGAGGACGCAGTCCTTGGGGAAGTGTCGAAGGGGCTCGACGCTGTGATTGTGAATCCTTCCAGTGTCTTCGGGCCCTACGGGTTGACCTATCGATTAGGTGAAATGATCCGAAAGGTAGGTGCGGGGGCGATTGCGCCTTACTTCACCGGTGGGATCTGCGCAGTGCACGTGGGGGATGTCGTGGACGGAATGCTTGCGGCGCTTGAGCGAGGCTCTAAAGGGAGCCGCTATATTCTAGGCGGCGAGAATTTGAGCTATCGGGAGATCGCACGCCGCTCTCTGATCGCCCTCGGGCTCCGGCGGCCGCTGGTTCCGGTACCGTCATTGGTCACGGCTCTGGCAGCTCGCGTGGCATCTTTCCGGCGTGGCCAGGGACGGCCCCGGTTCAATCCGGCGAATCACTATACCTCCAGCCGGTTTCAGTATTATGCCTCCGACAAGGCGCGACGCGAGCTAGGATATGCTCCTCGCGGGTTTGATGCGATTATCCAGGAGTGCCTAAGCTCTTGACCTGTGTCTTTCAATTGACGCCGCCCCAAACCTTGGGAAATCGGGCCAATCTTTGGCCCGCGGAAGCAGAGGCCCTAGAGGGTCATGCGGCGATCCATGCGGCCAGACACGTGCTTCCTTTAGCGCTAGCATTCGCGGGACCGAGGCGACACTTCCCCCTGCATCCGCAGTATCCGCCGGCGGATTTCTATGAACGAGGCAATCCTGCGGAAGGCCTACCCGCCGAGGTTTCTGAATCTTGATGTGTCGAACAGTTCTGCCGCCAAGCAGCGACGATTGGTTTAGGTTGCGATAATCATCCAGCCTTGGCGATATGGCAAAACGGAAGCATTTTCGGCGTTATTCGTTTCAATGCGGGAGGAAAGCGGAGTTGGGAAATAGCTGAGTGAATACTTCCGTGGTAATTGCGTCGCGAAGCGGGTGCCGGCCTCTGCTGTTCACTTTGGCCTCGCTTGCAGCTTTGAAGGAACGGGGCCGCCTGGAGGTCGTCGTCGTCAACTACTCCGGGAAGGACATCCGAACTGAAGTTGAGAATCACTTTCCGAATCAGCCGGTGTTCGATGTTCCCGCCGAATACACGTTAGCCCAGGCTCAGCATGCCGGCGTGGAGCGCACAAGCGGCTCAGTCGTTGCCATTCTAAATGAGCGCTACGCTGTTACTGACAAATGGCTTTCTGCCCTTGAAGAAAGCCATCGTGACGGGGCTGGGGTGGTCACGGGAGTGGTGGCCCCCGCCCCCTCTTTGACTAGCGCGGAATGGGCCATGTATTTCTGCGAGTACGCTCATGTAGCGCCGCCCCTTTCAGAGGGAACACTCGACTGGTTGCGGGCGGCCGGGCGTCCCTATGGCAATATCAGCTATGAGAGAAGAGTGTTGGACCAGTTTCCGCGATTGAGCACAATGGGACATTTTGACTTGCGGCGGCGCCTTTTTGACGCCACCCGCTTCGTTGGCAGAAACGATATGCGCGCCGAGTTCGCATACCCCTATTCGATGCACGAATACCTGGTTGAGAGGCGTCAGGTGTCGCGCGATTTCGCGATTGCACGGGCACAAGGGATGAGCAGCGGCGCGCGTGTCGCCGCTGCTCTGTCGCGGACCTTGCTTCCTCCTGTACTGGCGGTTCGAACCATGCAACGAGTGTTTCGCAACGCCGGTCTTACAGGAAAATTGGTGGCGGCATTTCCTTGGATTATCGGCTTTGGTTTTGTTCAAACAATAGCGGAAATGAAAGGGTTTATTTCGAATGAACCCGTGACAAAACAATCGTGAAATCTCAGGAGAAAGCATCGGAACCGTGGAACAATTTAAGATCGGCGACGCCTCCAGCTACGACTCAGTTGCCGCCAGTTTTGCGCACTTCACCAATCTAGTCACCCGGCCGCTCTCCGAGACCATGGTTCGCATGGCTGAGTTGCGGTCTGAAAACCGTATCCTGGATATCGGGACGGGCTCCGGCATTGTGGCTTTAACCGCTGCGAAGCATTTGAATGGACCTGGATCCGTAACTGGGATCGATCTATCCGATGGCCTGCTTGCAGAGGCGCGGCAAGCGGCCGTGCAAGCCGGACTGGCGGACAAGATTCGTTTGGAGAAGGCGGACGCGGAAGCCCTGCCTCTTCGGGACAAGAGTTTCGACGTCGTCTTGTCTCTGTTCGCCTTGCTGCATTTCCCGCATCCGGATAAAGCGGTAGCTGAGATGTTTCGCGTGTTGGCTCCGGGTGGCCGCCTGGTCATAGGCATCGGGTCACAGCCGCCCTGGAACTCCGTTAAAGGTTGGACGCATCGGTTGAGCCGCATTCCGGATTTCTTTTCGCTCAAGGCCGGCAAATTGCTGCTAGCCCCCGCCCATCTGAATCAAATTGTGGAACGGCATCTTCCCGCAGCTGCCGCAGCGGAAGAGACGGAGCTTGCGCAAGACCATGCCTACCGAAGCGCGAGAGCCGTCAAGTTGATCCGGGAAACAGGCTTTCAAGATGTCCGTACCGATTGGGAAGGCCATCATCTGGTCCTCGACACTGCGCTGGAGTTCTGGGATCTTCAGAGCACCTTTTCGAGCCTTGCGCGGAAGCGCCTGCGTACCGCAGCGCCAGCGCAGTTGGATCTGGTTCACAAGGACTTTGAGCGGCAATGCGCGGACGTCATTGGACGAGGCGGGAAGCTGGTTTATCACTACGCCGCGTCCTATATTTCCGGACGCCGCCCCAGGTAGATCCAGGATGCACGATGCGTGAGGCGGCAACAGCCATCGGCCGGCTGCTCATAGGCAAGGAAGAATCTTCCGCAATACGTCACCGCATCCTTTCGGCGGTGCGGGGCTTGATCGGTTTAAGGATCGCCTTCTCGGGGCTGTCTTTCCTTGTTACGCTGCTGCTGGCCCGATTGCTGCAACCAGCCGGTTTCGGTTCGTATTCCTACGCATTGGCATGGATTGTGGTGCTGAGCATACCGGCGCTACTGGGAATGGATCAGTTTCTGGTGAGGACGGCGGCGGTGTTTCAGGCGAACGGCCAATGGGGGATGTTGCGAGGCCTGCTGCGCAAGGCCAATTGGGCCGTGTCCAGCGCCTCCGCCGCCCTGGTGTTGCTGGCGTTGGGGGCGGTGTGGTTGGGGCGGGATCGATGGCCTGCGGAATCCTTGAAGACCTTTGGAGTCGCATTGCCGCTACTGGCATTGATTCCTCTCACCCGGGTCCGGCAGGGAGCGATGCAGGGCTTGCACCGGGTTGCACTCGGCGCACTTCCCGAACAATTGATTCAACCGGCGCTGCTGCTGGCGCTTCTCGGTCTGGCGTATCTGTTCCGCCGTAATGTTTTGGCTGCCCCTGTTGCAATGGGCCTGAATGTCGCGGCGACGGCGGTGGCTTTTGCGGTTGGCGCAGCGCTTTTGCGGCGAACCATTCCCGCGGGCGCCAAACATGCGGCGCCGGTTCATCGCGATCTCGAATGGAGGCGTAGCGTCCTGCCGCTGATGTTTTTGGCCAGCGCGGGCGTTCTCTTCGCGCAGGCAGATACCCTCATTTTGGGTGCGCTGAAGGGTCCTGCTGCCGTCGGGCCTTACAGCGTCGCGCACAAGGGTGCCGATCTGATCAGCTACTTTCTCACGATCCAGAATGCCGCTTTTGCCTCCACCATAGCCAGCCTGTACGCTTCCGGCGACATGAAGACGCTTCAGCGCCTGGTTACCAGGCTCGCGCGCTTTACCTTCCTCGCGACGGTGCCGGTGGCCGCCGGTTTGATCATCTTCAGCGGCGCGTTCCTGTCCCTTTATGGCGTACAGTTCACTTCAGCTCGGCTAGCCCTCATGATCCTGAGCTTCGGCCAGTTGATTAACGTCGGCTTCGGCTCGGTCGGCATTCTTCTGACAATGACCGGCCACGAACGCAACGCGGCAGCGGCGATCGGCGGCGCAGCAATCATGAATATTGCGCTCAATTTCGCGCTGATTCCGCGATGGGGAGTAGAAGGAGCGGCCTTTGCGTATGCCTGCAGCATGATCCTGTGGAATGTCTGGATGGCGATTTCACTGCGTCAAAAAGCGGGCCTTAACAGCACGGCGCTCGGCCGCCGCTGGTAGATCGTGATGCGGGGATTGGGATACAACCAATCGTGGGTGATCTGGAGACCGCTCTTGCTATCGACTCCCAGAAGTCTTTGGGAGTTCTCGAATCGCGCTACCTCCACGTAGTTATTGCCAAGATAGCTGAAGAATTCTTGAACGGAAGGGTTTCGGTCGAGCGCGCCTTCGTAACGCTGGCTCACATACTCTGAAAGCGCCAGATACGGGCTGGCCGCCTCGCGCAGCTTTGCGACATCCGTTTCGATGTCCACTTTGGTGTACCCCCAGAGTTGAATTTGCGGAGCGCCGAGGGAGTGAGACGTGCTGACGGGGAAAGGCGTGTCGCGAGAGGCGTGTTCGGAAATCCAGGAGCCGGCCTGGACCCGGGGATCCTCGAGCGTCATGACGCGCACATATGAAATTGTGAAAAGAAGCGAATACGCGATCCCCAGCGAGACCGTGGCTATCGACAGCCATCGGCCCACCACCCCGGTTCGCTTGATTTCCTGGCTGAGGAAAGCGATGGAGATTGCGGCGAATGGCAGCAGGGGTACGGTATAGCGCATCAGCCTGGAGTTGTCCGCGGCGAGGACAAACGTGTAGCCGAGCAGGAACACCCACACCGGCAGCAACGCCTTGCCTTTCCGGACGATCAGCCATCCCAATCCAATTGCTGCCGCAATCCACAGCGGGAAGGTCATCGAGAGTTGACTGATGCGGCTCAAATAATCGAGCCAAGCAGGCTGGTGGACGATAGCCGCGGGTGAGCCGGATCGTCCCGCCTCGGCGACGACATTTAAGGCACTCAGGAATTCGCGAGGGTCCGGCAAGACGCGGGGCGTACCTGCAAGAAAGCCGATCGCGGTGCAGCTCGCGTAGCGTAAACAATCCCTGAGCTTCGATCCGATTCGATTCCTCATCCCGAGAAAGATCAATCCGGCCGGAACTACGGCTGCCGCGCTGTACTTGTTCGAGGTACTGTAGCCGGCCAGGAGCCCCAGGAGATAGACATAGCGCACGTTGCCGGTCGCAATTAGCCGGTAGCCCACAACAAACGCAGCCAGGAGCCAGAAGGTCATCGGGATGTCTGTTTTGAAATAGTGAGCGTTAATCACGAAGCCCGGCATAACAGAGAGGAGGATTGAGGCCAGGCGGCCGGTTTGCACATCGAAGAGCTGCCGGCACAAAAGGAAAACACAAGTAATCGCGCCCAGCGCCGAAATCCAGACCACCAGCCGCCCCATGAGAAGAATGCCGGAATCGCTGACCTGGAGCAGTCCGCCTGCGCGGCCCAACAGTTTCAAGAAATAGACCTGGTAGAAAAGCGCGGTTCCCCAGTTGAACCAGTGGGGGTTGAACCCGGGAGGGTGTATCTGGTTCACAGCCCATACAGCCGCGTTTTCGTCGGCATGAAACGACTTATCGATGAAACGATGGCTGGGAAGGCTCCAAGTCAAGCCCCACAAAATGAATAGGGAAGCCAGCAGGTATGCGGGCCAGAGCGTCTTCACCACGTCGCGCATCGAGCGGACCATCGCTTGGCCCGGTTCCTTCAGAAGCCCTAATTTGTGGTTGGCCGGAGGACTAAATGGCTGCGGAAGGACCACTCGCGAGTATAACGCATCTGGCCTCGGCCGAAGCGTCGCCGGAGGGAATCTTCCGGTCCTACAGGGCCTGACTGGATCGCCCTGTGGCCGCAAGTATAATTAAAAGAACGCATGGGGGATCTGGTATTTCTGAGCGGGGATTTCTGCTCCGGCAGCACCCTGTTGTTCACGCTCTTCCGCGAGACCGGCGAGTACCACTGCCTCTACGAGCCTCTCCACCCCCTTCTTCGCGAGTATCTGATCTGGCCCCTGCGAGTTTACGAACATCACTACTTCGTAAGAGACTACTTCAAGGAATACAAGGGTTTCGATCGCGTGAGCGAGCTGTTCAATCCAGAATGGGCGACTCGCAAGCTCTTTCTGTCTGCCGACGACGATGCCGGCGATCTTTATCGCTACATCAGTTACCTGATCGACGCGGCGTCGGCGCGGCGGGGCAATGTTCTGCTCAAATTCAATCGGACGAGCTTCCGGCTCCCTTGGCTTCGAGCCCGATTCCCACAGGCAAAGATTATTCATATCCATCGTGATAAACAGAGCCAATGGAAGAGTATCGTCGCCCGCGGGCAGGAGCATGCGGGACGCGAGGACATCGGACAAAACAGTCCGGACTTTCAAGGTTTTAACATTGCTGTGTGGTGCGAAGACCTCAAGCCGGTTTTTCCAGAGCTTGCGGCGGATCGCTCCGAGACCGGATTCGAGCGTTTCTCCAAGCTGTACGATCGCAGTCTGGAGGCTCATCGCGCCAATTCAGACATTTCGATCGAATACCGGGCGCTGTGTAAGGACTTCGAAGCGACCTGTGGGCGGATGTTCGATGCGGTAGGATGCAAGGCGGACGTGGCCAGCTTGAAACCACTGATCATTCAGCCCGAGAGTCAGAAGCGGCCGGCTATTCAGCCCGCGGGATTCTCCGCGACGGCCGGCAACTTGATCGACCGGATGGGGCGGAAGTATGCCAAACTGCGGGTGCGGAGCGAAGCTGAACGGCGCAAGAATGGACGGTAAGTCCGATCTTCCAGGATCCCGGCCTCACCGGCCAGCCGCCACATTCAGGGACTGGAGTTTCGCAGCTGGTTCCTTACCTTAGTGCGGCAGTCGCCGGCCCAATGTTGGGGATCTTGAGGCCCAGTTCCTTCTCCGAAGGGATTTGCGAGGCGTCCCATCCGCCACCCAGGGCTTCGATTAACTGAACGCTCACCACCATTCGCTGCGCCCGAAAGCTTACCGCCGTTTGCTGGCCAGTGAGCAACGCGGTTTGAGCGGCGATCACATTCAGGTAAGGATCAAGTCCAGCTTGGTATCGGACATTGGCTTCCTCAAGACTTCTCCGAGCCGATTCGATCGCGCCGTCTTGTTGCTCGATCACCTGTGTGAGAATTCTCAGGCTCGCCAGATTGTCTTCCACTTGTTGGAAAGCGGTCAGCACGGTCTCCCGGTAGGTGGCGACAGTTTGGTCGTAGGATGCCTGGAACTGTTGGACCGTGGCCTTCCGCAAGCCCCCATCGAAAACTGTCTGCGCCAAGCCAGGGCCCACCGACCAAACCCGGCTGGGCCACGCCAGCCATTTTGTAACGGCGAGGCTCTGGAGGCCTGCGGATGCGGTCAAAGTAACCGCGGGGAAGTAAGCCTTTTGGGCGATACCGATCTGGGTATTGGCCTGCGCAACGGCCCGTTCTGCCGCAGCGATATCGGGGCGCCGCTCCAGAAGTTGGGAAGGAATGCCCAGCGGAATCGGCGGAGGGCTCGCTTCCAGGGTTTCGAGGGCGGGAATCGAAAACGTCGATGCGGGCTGGCCGCTCAGCAGGGCGATCGCGTGTTCATACTGGGCGCGCAGCACGCCCAAATTCGTGTCTTGCGCCTGGGTGGCCTTCAGTTGCGACTCCGCCTGCGCGATTGCTTCATCATTGTTGAGTCCAGCTTTGTATAAGTCGCGCGTGAGCTCAAGCTGTTCCCGATAGGCGCCCACCGTGGAATCGAGTACCTGCTTCAGCGCATCCTGTCCGCGAAGCTGGTAATAATCGGAGGCGAGTTGGGCTTGCGCAGACAGACGAATATTCTCCAGATCCGCAGCGCTCACCTGGGCCGCGAATGTATTCGACTTCACAGTGTTTCGAATGCGTCCCCATAGATCCGGTTCCCAGGAAGCTTCCAGGGGCAGGGCGAACGTGCTGTAGTTGATGCCGACGGTTTGCCCGAACGCCGTGGACAAGCGTGAGTTTGTGATGCCCGGATTGGCTGTCACCGTCGGGAAAAACTGGGCTCGGGCTGCCTGGATCATGGCCCTGGCTTGAAGAACATTGGCCGTTGCCGCAGCGATGTTTTGGTTCGAAATATTGAGCTTTTCTTCGAGCGCGTTCAATTGCGGGTCGTTTAATCTCTCCCACCACTTGCCGCGCGCCGCATCGTCTTTGGGTTGAGCCGGCTTCCAATCGCCGTCCACATTCGACGCTCCGGTCTCCTTGTATGCGGGTGGCACGGGAGCGGAAGGCTTGGCGTATTTGGGGCCGACAGTGCATGCGGTTGACCACAGAGCCACCAGCGCAGCGCCGGCCGCGAACGAAGATGATTTTCGGGCCATACTCATTCTCCGATATATACGTCGACCAACAAACCCGGATACAGGATTACGTTTATGGGCTTTTCGATCCGAAAAATAACGGGCAGCACTCTGACGTCCACGCGCTCCTGCCTCTGGTCGGAAAGCTCGATTTTCGGCGAGACGGTTGGCTGCACTCTGAGGTACTGAAGTGGAATTTTGACGGTGGACCCGCGGACGGACATCTGCGCCTTCATTTTTGCTGGAATCGGCAGCCGCGGAACCAGAATTTCATCGACGTAGCAACGCACGTTCAGTTGCGCGTGGGGACTTCCCAGCACGATTACAGGGTCCATGCCCTGGGTATATGTGTCGTATGCGCCTTGCCCCGATACGTAGCTTCCCACCGTGGCATTGATCGCCAGCACGATTCCATCCTTGGGCGCGACCAAAGTGTACCTGGCCAGCAGCGCGCTCGCGGACAAATGAGATTTGGTCAGCGCCTCGTAGGTTCTTTCCTGGCTATTGATGTCGTAAATCCACGCGCCGGCCTTGGTTAAATCACGTTGTCTTTGCGCCACCTTGAGGTTGGCTTTGGCGTTCGCCACCGCGTTGGCGGCGCTGTCCAATGCATCCTTGCTGATCGACTTGGAGTTGAGATCGTAGGCCGTTTGTTGTTTGTCTAATTGGTCTTGGGCCGTTTTCAAAACCGACTGCGCAGCCTCGACTTGGGATTCCGAAACGTCAAGAGTTTCTTTTCTCGGCTGCGCCCTCAATTCATCCAGAAGGGTGCGAGCTGCCTGCGTCTGCGACTCCAACTGCTCGGTTGTGGCGCGTTGAATCGAGTCATCCAGCACCAGGAGCACCGTTCCTCTCTTAACCTCCTGACCCTCACTGACGGGGATCTGCTTCACGGTGCCCGAAACCTCCGGGTACACGTTGATGTTCTCTCCGCTGGGCTGATCGCTTTCCACGATACCTTCCGTGTAGATCCCATTCGGATAGGGATTCATGGGCGGATTAAACGCCGGCGGCAGCACAGGCTGGACAACGGCCGCCAAGTAGGCTGCGAAACATCCGGCCAAAAGGCCGGCGAACGAGAGCGCAAAGATTAGCTTCCTCACATGGAGCCTCCCTTCTCAAATCCAGTCACCTGCCCGTCCTCCATCCTCAAAATCCGCGATGCGAATTCATAGATTCTGGAGTCGTGCGTGACAATCAGGATGCACCGCTTGTCATTAAGAACGTTCTCCTTCACAAATCGAACGATGGATTGGCCGGTATCGCCGTCTAGCGAGGCAGTCGGTTCATCCATGATCATGATGTCCGGCTTTCCGACAATGGCGCGGGCGATCGCCACGCGCTGCTGTTCTCCGCCGCTCAGCTTTACCGGCGGAAGATCGGCGCGGCCTTTCAAGCCGACGATCTCCAGGTACTTCTTGGCTTCGGCAATGGCTTCGTTCCAGTTCTGCCGCTTGAGAATCAGGGGAATCGCCACGTTCTCGGCTGTCGTTAGACGAGGAAACAGATGAAAGTCCTGAAAGACGAATCCGATTTTGTGCAAGCGGAAATCCGCTAGCTTATCGCTTGACAGCTTCCAGATATCCGCTCCTTCCACGGTGACTCTGCCCGAATCCGGCCTGAGAATCCCCGAGAGAACGCTCAACAGCGTCGTCTTGCCGCTTCCGGATGGGCCGACAATGTACAGGATCTCTCCAAAATACGCATCGATGCTGACGTCCTTTATGGCCGTCGTTTTAGCCTCGCCTTCGCCGAACGACTTGACGATCCCGGTTGCTTTAATCGCGGACTCAGCCATAGTGTCAGCCTCTGAAAACCTCGAATGGCTCAATCCTCAGCACTCTACGGACGCCGAAATAGCTCGATATGCCGGCGATGACCACCACCATCACGAAGGCCAGCGCCAGATTCCAATACGTGATCATCGCCGCGTAATCCGGGAGCCTCATCTTGGCCAGCGCTATGGTAGCCGCGCATAGGCCGATGCCCAAGCCGTAGCCCGTGAGAGCCGTGAAGCTGGCCTGGAACAAAATCATCAGGATCAATTCACGGCTTTTTGTGCCCATTGCTTTGAGGGCACCGAACTTCTCGATATTTTCAAGGACGAAGGTGTAGAAGGTCTGGCCCGAAATAGAAAGGCCAACGATGAAGCTCATGATCGTCATGATGAGAAGGTTCATTCCCAACCCGGTTTGGAACATATAGAATCTGGATATTTTGTCCATGAATTCGTTCTTGGTCAGTGCCAGGTACCCGAGCCCCTCCACCTCGCGCTTGATCGTCGCCACGTCCGCGGAGGTCTTGGGATTTACCAGCACATAGGAGATTGTGAAGCGCGGGTTGGGGATGTATTCAAGCGCTCGGTTGTAGGTCGTATAAAGCGTCGGAACGCCGAACAGCCCGCTGCTGGCCACGGTGGCGATACCAACAATCACCCCGCGATGATCGTTGACCTCAAATTCGGTTCCGATGGTGGGATTGTTTATTTTCGGAAATTCTGTATCTTTAACGGCGATGAATGCATTCTCGCCATAGATGTCCTCGATTTTCCCCTGGACCAGGGTCGGGCGACCGAACAGGCTGGTATCGTCCAATCCCACGACATTCACGGCCTGGTAGGCGCCGCCGGACAACTTCACGAGACCTCCTCCCGTGTAGACCGGGACGGCATAATTGACCCCTGGTATGCTGCGCACCGCATCCAGCACGTAATCCGGCATGCCGATGGTGTTCGCGACGGTCTGCACCGATGGATCCATAATCCACATCGACGCGCCCAGATTGATGACCGTCGCGGATGCCCGATACAGAACCCCGGCAAACAGCGAGGTCATCGCGATCATCAGGAACACTGCGAACGTAATGCCCACCAGCAGTGCCGTAAACTTCGCCTTGTCATTCACCAGCAGCTTATAGGCGAGTTTGAGGATCCCCTTCATTGGCTCCTCCCCGGTGTATACGTGGGTTTCCTGTCGGAGTTGTCGTGTCCCATGATCCAGGTCTTATCGGGCACCATCAGTTCGACGTCGCGGACGGTGCTCTTGACCGTGACTCTCTCAAGCGCCCCGGTTCCTTCAACCGGTTTCGCGAGAAACCGCAGAAGATACTGATTCGCAAGATGGTCGCTTAAGTCGGCCAGAAACGGGCTCAGGGAAGGCAGCGGCCCGAAGCTGACGAAGTACGCTTCACCGCCGCTTTCCATAGCGAGGTGCGCGAGTTGAACCTGACCGTTATAGACGGTGGACGGGTCAATCGAAAGGTAGTCGGCGCTGGGATGATACATCGCGTAAACGGTAACGCGGGCACGTTGTGCCGCCGCGATCGCTGCTTCGACAGACGGGTCTGGTCCCGTCTCCGGCACGGCCGGATCGATCCCGTTAGTGATGATCAGGACTGCATGCCGTGAGGAATTCTGTCCCCAGTTGTGGATCAGATCTGTGACTGCATCATAGGGACCTGTCGGTTTGTTCCCGTCGGGAACATTGAGAGCTTCGACCGCGCGCTTCCGATCCTTCGTCAGATTCTCAGCCACTTCCAGCTTGCCGTTCCGGATAAACGCCACGCCGATCGCGGTCGTAGATGGTTGAGCAAGGATGAAGCGGCGCAACTCCTCGAATTTGGTGCCTGGCTCGCAACTCGAACAGTTGTCCACCAATAGAAACAACTCCAGTGCCGCGCGGTCGCCCCGTAATGGAACCAAACTGGTAATTGGCAGCGGGTCGTATTGCTGTGTGATTGTCAGGTTGTCTTGGGTGAGCACGGGAGTTTCCGGGCCGAAGTAGTGACCGACGGTCACTATGATCTCCGCAGGCGCGCTTGCGGTTGAAGTGTTCTGAGCTGCGACAGACAAGGAACTTGCAAATATCAGCAACGCAACTTTGCGCATATCGTTCTCCCTCGGCTAGGTAACTCGCATTCTGCCAGCCAACTCAGAGAAGCTTGACAAATAACTGAGCTCAAACGGAAGTTGGGATGGCGGCGTCTGAAGCTGCCGCTGCCCAGCGTGTTCTCACCCATCGCTCCTGCGTCTTTTGCCGATGACAAGCAAGCCTCTTGGGCGCGCCTCAGTCGGGCGAAGGTTGGGCATTCCTGGCTGGACGCGGATGACGCGTTCACCTGCACCACTCGATTTGCGAGAAATTTCTTGGATTTGGCAGGCTGGTTGCCTGGAGGATCGTCAGACGTCCAACTACAGCAACGGCGTATGGAGGGGCCGGTTCGACTCCCGGAAATATCAGAGCGCCCGTGGCCAAGTTGGGGAACGGCAAAGGCCGTTTATTGAGGGCGAATTGAGCGCGCGGCTTCGCGGTTTTTGCCGCAGGGATGCGACTGTCAGGCGCATTGACAATTCGTAGGATGACTGGCTCAACCAACCGTCAGAGCGACTTTGGCATGGCCGCCTCAAAACGATGTTCTCCTGCTCCACGTAAACGCCACTGTCTCGTTCTTCGTATTTCGAAATTCCATAAGTCCGCCAAGCGTACCGTTAGGCCACGCCGCTTTGATTGGGAATCCGTTGCGGGTGCGAGCTGTGCGTAATGGAATACGAGAGGCGCTCATCCTTGCCGGATGCCGCGCAGACTGTGTTCGCTTCCGAATATTTCGTTTACAAAAAGCAGCCGTCCGGCAAAGAATAGCGGAGCCGACCACGGTCGGGCTGTAGAATTCGTTCGACCAGACGGAGTCGTGATCCACGGCGAAGACCGTGGCCCCCCGACCCCAAAGCAGCGAGAATCTCATCTCAAGCACGCTGGCGACCCGAAAGGGGGAACATTACGACAAGTAAACTAATGTGCATCGGAACTCCGTGGAGCACCCCCCGCCCAATCATTCCCAACTCCATCTCTATCCTCGCCTCGCCTTCTAAAACACGCTACATTTGCCGTGCCGTTCGAGGAGGCGCTGCTAACCTGACTTTCGCACTTCCCGGGCATTTTCGGCGTTCGAGCAGGAGAATTCTCTTTGCCTTCAACAGCCGTACTGCGGAAACACGCTAGCCGCTTATCTCACAGGTGATTCGGAGGTGAGCAATGTGGACCAGGAGCGTGCTCACCCGAGGCATTCTGGAGGCCAGCGAAAAATTGGGATCGATTTGGTCGTGTAGGAGGGGCAGGGGTGGCTCGCCGAGGGCTTGCAGT
>DASXEY010000076.1:0-52729 GCA_036489835.1 Bryobacteraceae bacterium
CGCTCGCCGAGCTGCTCGCGCAAGACCCGGTTTTCCTCACGAAGGTACCCGATGATCTGTAGTTGGTGTTGATTCATCCAGCCGGCCACAGCGATCAAAACGAACCGAAATGGATCCAGGACTCTCGGCATCTTTGCTTAAATTATCCCGCTAAGATTTGGGGTGGAACAACCTATGTACTTTCAAGCAAATCCACTTTCCGGACCATACGGGATCACGACCAACCCGGCAAGGGAACTGAAGACTCTGCGGAGCCTCAAACCAAACGAGGTGGTTCCTTATACGCTTCAGGAGGAGGCCCAGATCGTCGATGCATGCACAAGAATTGGCGGCAGCGCTTATAATCGGAGCGGCGCGAGGTACGAGCAGTTACGCGCACGAGCAATGGTGCTGCTGCTGCGCCACACGGCCTTGCGCATCTCAGACGTCTCCACGTTTCGAAAGGACGCCGTCTCGTGGGATCAAGCAGCTTCGACTTGGCGGATTTTTCTCCGGACCCAGAAGACGGGCGAGCCGGTGTTCTTGCCTATTCCAGAAAGCCTGAAGCTGATCCTGGATGCCCTTCCCCTACCGCGAAACGCTCCGCAAGATTGCCCGTACTACTTCTGGAATGGAGTAACCTCCCGGCGCGCGGTCGTAGGCATCGCCGAACGGACGCTCGCGGCCGTATTCAAGAAATCCGGCGTGAAGGACGCCCACGCACACCGTTACCGTCACACCTTGGCGACACGGCTGCTGGAAAAAGAAGCCACCTTTGAGCAGGTAGCCGACATCCTGGGGAACAGCCCGGCGGTGGTTAGAAAGCACTACGGCAAGTGGGCCAAGGGCCGGCAAGACAACATTGACCGGCTCATGTTGGCCCATTTCCAGACCATACCGGCTACAACTCCAGTCACACTGGAGTCACACGCAAAAATGGGAGCCGTAAACTAATGAAAATACAAGACTTTTTGTGGTGCGGAGAGGGGGACTTGAACCCCCACGGAGTTACCCGCTAGCACCTCAAGCTGATTTCGAGCGTTTTGTGGAGTTCTGGATAGTGCCAAGTTGCTGATTTTACGCTTGAGACCGTTCCCGCGCGGTCCCGGCCGGCCCGACGCGTAAGGTCCAAATAGGGTCCAAACGAGGGACGAAATTCGTTCGCCAACATGTGCAAACCGAAGCGCTGGAAGTGACACCCCGGTTCAAACCAGCGAGAATCGCCCCCCCCACATTTAAAACCGCGGAGCACTCCCGGAGCGACTCTCGGGCCGAGATCGATTCGGGCTCCATTCCGAAGCACTGGACACTGTCAACACCTGATTCGCAGCCGTAGGAACTGCGATTCGCTAAAATAACTTGGAACCTCGAACACTGGAGGTGAAGGTCACGGGGTCGAGCAAAAACATATTGGCCCTACAATGTTGTAAGGTGAAGCACGGTGGAAATAGAATACCGGATCTCGGGGCACGAATCGTTTCCTTGTCGTTATACTTGGCTGCCCAAGGCGGTTCGGGGGCTCGACGCCGACCCGCGCCTCTTCGTGGATGAAGAACAGGCCATGGTGGACCTCGGCGTCGGAAAGAACATGGTCCGATCCATCCGGTTTTGGGCTCTTGCCGCCGGAATGGCGGTAGTGGAGTCCAAAGGTGCTGCGCCAGTGCTTACGGATGTTGCGCTGAGCCTTTTGGGAAAACGGGGCCTCGATCCGTTTCTGGAGGACCGGCGGACTCTCTGGCTGCTCCATTGGAATCTGTCCACGAACACCAAAACGCCGCTGCTCGCCTGGGATTACTTTCTGAACAGGTGGCAGGAGCCGGAATTAACCGCGAGCATGGCGATACGGGCTCTGGAAAAAGTCCTATCCGGGCAGGACGACCGCACTTCGCGGGTCACGCTGGAGCAACATTTCGACACCTTTCTGCACACCTACGTTCCGACGCGCGGACGGAAGGGCGATGTTCAGGAAGATAATCTCGACTGCCCGCTGGTGGAGTTGCAACTGATTGTTAAAGCCGGAGACCGCGAAATTGATCTCAGTTCCGGGAAACGCGAACCTATATATGTCTTCCGGCGCGAGGAAAAGCCAGACATTTCTCCCGAACTATTCATCTATTGCTTAAATGACTTCTGGGACAAGCAGCACGCCGGCGAGATGACGGTGCCGTTGCGGGACGTGGCGCACGGGCATGGGAGCCCCGGTCAGATTTTTAAGCTCGCCGAGGACGATATCAGGACGCGAGTCGAGGATCTGAATCGCCGCTCGGAAGGTCTCTTCTCCTACGCCGAATCGGCGAATCTGCAACAGATTCGCCGAACGAGGCAGCCGAAGCCGTCGACCTTGCTCAGAGCAATCTACTCAGCCGAAGAGGACGACAATGGGTGAAAAGCGTGTCATCGATCTGCTGGACATGCGGAGCCGCTTTATGCGATCCGCACATCTAGAGCGGGACTTTCGCGACCCGGCGGCGCTTTCCAGTTACGTGGTGACCGATTTTACGCGGTCCTGCATCGGACGCATGGCGAACGGACTGAAAGCCAAATCCGGTAACCGCGCCTGGCGCATGACGGGAGATTACGGCTCCGGGAAGTCCAGCTTTGCACTCCTTTTGGCCCACTGGTTTGCGGGACATGATGCGAAATTCCCCCCTCCCCTTCGGAGAGCCGTCGATCCGCATCAATTCGGAGTACCGCGCCCGCACCTCCTGCCAGTCCTTGTCACCTGCTCGCGCCAGGCACTCGGGGGCTCGATATTGAAATCGCTTTATGCGGGCCTCGCACAGCTGGAAGGTATGGGCGCTCGCTCGAGAATCGCCGCCGAAGTACAACGGCTTAACGAATCCAAACGCGAGCCTACAGACGACGAAGTATTTGAGCTGATTTTTTCAGTCAATTCGCGGCTTATCGCGGAGTCAAAAGCCAAGGGTCTTTTGCTGATCCTTGATGAGTTGGGCAAGTTCCTGGAGTTCGCTGCCCTTCATCCCGAGCGTCAGGACGTTTTCCTGCTACAGCGGCTGGCGGAAGCTGCTTCGCGCAGCGCCGAAGAACCGTTCTTTATCGTGTCGCTCCAGCACCAGGGTTTCAATGCCTATACCGATCGCCTCAATCAGTCGGCACAACGCGAATGGGAGAAGGTCGCAGGGCGTTTCGAGGAAATCGTCTTCAACCCGCCCTTCGAACAGGCGACAAGCATCATTGCTTCGGCCATTAACGTCCGCGTGAACGAAATTCCGAGAAACCTGACCGAGCAACTGCGGGACGCGATGGCTCGGACGCTAGCGCTCGGCTGGTTTGGCGCAACGCCGCCGAAGACATTAATTGATGCCGGCCCGCGGCTCTATCCGCTGCACCCGACGATCCTGCCTGTTCTGATGCGGACGTTCCGGCGCTTCGGGCAGAACGAGCGATCGCTTTTCAGCTTCCTTCTATCGAACGAGCCGTTCGGGCTACAGGCCTTCTCGCAGCGGGGCGCGAGCGGGAACGAGGTGTACCGGCTTCATCACCTCTACGATTATGTGCGCACGAATTTCGGCCACCGGCTGTCCGTCCAGAGCTATCGCAGCCACTGGAATCTCATCGATTCCGTCGTCGAGAGCTTTGTGGAGGAGAACGAAGCGCAGCTCAAGGTCCTGAAGACCATCGGCATTCTTAATCTTTTGAATGACACTGACCTGCTCGCCACCGAGGAATCGGTGGTATGCGCTCTCACCGGTGAGACGGAGGAGAAAGCTGTTCGCACCGCGCTCTCGGCGCTTCACAAGTACAAGCGCATCATCTATGACCGTGGACGAGCACGCGGACTCTGCTTGTGGCCGCATTCTTCGGTCGATTTGGAAACGGCCTATGAGGACGCCTGCCGCGCGGTCGAGCCTCCCCAAAACGTTGCAAGCGTGATTAAGGACTGGCTGGAAACGCGACCGGTCGTCGCGCGCAGGCATTATATCGAGACGGGCAATCTCCGGCACGCCGATGTGCGCTATCGCGCCATCAAAGACCTCTCCGCCGTGCTGAATGAAGAAGTCGCAGACGCGGATGGCTTAATCCTCGTTCCCCTTTGTGAGACTCCTGCCGAGCGCGAGACGGCGCTGTCGTTCGCGAGGCAGGCGGAATTAAGTTCGCGCAAAAACTGGCTGATCGCTGTGCCGCAACCGCTTAACAATCTCGCGGCGCTCGTGCAGGAGGTCCAGCGCTGGGAATGGGTGTTCGCCAACACGTTGGAGCTGAACGCCGACAGGTACGCACGAGAAGAGGTGTCGAGGCAGAAGGTCGCAGCGCAGTGTCAGTTGGAGAAGCGTATCCAGACTTTCATCGGCTGGCAACAAGGCTCGGGTCGAACGATGCTCGAATGGTTCCGGGCGGGCAAACCGGTCAAGATTCGCAACGGCCGCCATCTTCTTGAAACTCTTTCCGACATTTTCGACGAGACCTACTCCCTGGCGCCCCGCATTCAGAACGAGCTGGTGAACCGCCGCAACCTGAGTTCCGCTGCCGCTGCCGCGCGCATGCGCCTGATTGAGCGGATGTTTACGAGTCCAGACGCTGCGCTTTTAGGGATGGACCCGGCCAAGAAGCCACCAGAGATGTCGATGTATTTGTCAGTCTTGAAGCGCACCACGATGCACCGGCAGAATGGGGAATCGTGGCGAATCGCCGAGCCGCATCACCGCAGCGACCTGTGCAACGTATTACCCTCATTGAAACACATGGTGGATCTGGTCCGCGCGAAACAAGACTCGCGGGTCAACATTGCGACGCTCTTTGCCGAGTTGCGCAATCCACCCTATGGCGTGCGCGACGGCATAATTCCTGTGCTCTTGGCCGTCTTTGCGATTTCGCATGATCGCGATGTGGCCTTCTATAAGGACGGATCGTTCCTGCGCCAGCTGAGCGGCGAGCACATGCTCGTGCTTACCAAGGCCCCGGAACGCTTCGATATCCAATACTGCAAGATTGAAGGCGTCCGAGCGGAGTTGTTTGACCGTCTGATCGCGGCGCTGAAAATTGAGCAGCCCGAAGATCGCGAAATCGAATTGCTCGATGTGGTCAAGAGCCTCTGTGTATTCGTCGCGCAGCTTCCTTTATATGTGCGCAACACTAAGCGCCTGTCATCTCACGCTTTGGCGGTCCGCCAGGCCATACTCGAAGCACGCGAGCCCAGCAAGTTGCTCTTCGTCGATCTGCCGACGGCGTGCGGATTCGAACCTATAGAAGCGAAAAGCGCCTCGGGCGCTCCGGTGAGAAGTTTCGTAAAGGCGCTGAAATCGTCTCTTGATGAGCTGCGCGGCGGCTTCCCCGAGCTTCAGGATCGCCTTCGGGCGCGGCTGCGGGAGCATTTCTCCCTGTCTGGCTCCATCGAGGAATACCGGGCCTCATTAAGCGAGCGCGCGAAGCGCGTCGGCGTTACGGCGACCGAACCGAAATTCAAGGCATTCTGCCTCCGGCTCATGGATGACGCCTTGATCGAATCCGACTGGCTGGAATCGATCGGCAGCCATCTCGCGCTTAAACCACCGTCCAAGTGGCACGACGCCGAAGAGGATTTGTTTAACTCGGAACTGGCCAATATTGCGGCCCTCTTCAAGCGTGTCGAGAGCCTTGTCTTCAGCGGCAAAGACGCCAAACGTAGCGAGAAGGCGATCCGGCTGGCCGTGACGCTCGCTACCGGAGTCGAGCATCAGCAGGTCATTCATTTCAGCGCGGCCGAAGAACAGCGCATGAATATCCTTCAGCAAAGATTCGCCGACCTCCTCTCCGAGGATGAACGACTCGGACTCGCGGCGGCCTCGCGCGCCATCTGGGCGCGCTTTGAGGCCGCGGAAAAGAGAGACGATGACTGATACCACGCGCCACATCCTGTGCATGTCAGGCGGCAAGGACAGCACAGCCCTTGCTTTGTACATGCGCGACCGCATCCCGCAGATGGAGTATGTCTTCTGCGACACAGATAAGGAACTCACCGAGACCTACGAATATCTCAATCGTGTCGAGGCCTTCCTCGGGAAGAAGATCATTCGGCTGAACGCCAAGGCCGGATTCGATCACTGGCTGGATGTGTTTGGCGGCTACCTGCCGTCCCCTAACATGCGCTGGTGCACCAAGCTCCTGAAGTTGAAGCCCTTCGAGCACTATGTGGGTGATCAGCCTGTGGTCAGCTATGTGGGTCTGCGCGCCGATGAGGACCGTGTAGGCTATATCAGCACCAAATCCAATATTAAGGCCGTCTTCCCCTTCAAGGACGACGGGATTGACTATGCCGGCGTAATGAAAATCCTCGACGAAAGCGGCATCGGCCTCCCTCCGTATCTCAAGTGGGGCCGCACGCATTCAGGCTGCTATTTCTGCTTCTTCCAGCGATCCATCGAATGGGTGCGTCTGCTTGAAACGCATCCCGATCAGTTCGAGGAGGCTATGAACTATGAGAAGCTCAGCGATGAGCCGGGCAAGACATTTACCTGGAATCAGGAAATGCCTCTGCGGGAGCTGAAGAAACCCGAGAATGTTGCGGCCATCAAGCAGCGCTTCGCCGAATACGAGGCGCGCAGCCGCAAGAATCGCCCGAACAAGAAGCTCATCGAGATCCTAGCCGATGTCGAGGATGAGGATGATGGGCCGAAGCCGTGCCTCATCTGTCAGCTCTGAATTTCGCTCGTCCCACGCTGAAATATGCATTACGACATCGAAACCTGGAAAATCAGCGAGCTTCTGAAGGTCTACGAGGAGAAGCGTCTCGATCTGAGTCCTCCGTATCAAAGAAACGAGGTCTGGACAGCCAAGGCCCAGCAAAAGCTGCTCGAAAGCATCCTCACGGGCAAGCCTATCCCGAGCTTTTTTTTGCTCAGGAAGGGCGGCGACTCATTCGAAATGATCGACGGGCAGCAGCGGGCACGCACCATCATCGGATACTCCAAAAACCTTCTGGTTGATCACGAGAATCTTACGTTCGATCAGCGCATGGAGAAGGCACAAGCTCGACGCCGTGCGTCCTCTGAATTCCTTGGGTATCGCCTCAGCATCACCGTAGTAACAGAGATCCACGACAATGAGTCGATCGAGGAGTACTACGCCCTTCTTAACTCATCTGGCCTCCGCCTGAATCGCCCCGAGCTGAAGAAAGCGGAGTATTTCACAACGAACTTTTTGAGGCTTGTCCAGGAGTGCGCAAAGGACGAGACATTGAACTCGCTGCGATTGTTCACGCACACCACGTCGGCGCGCATGAACGACGTTGATTTTGTTTCCGAACTCATAGCGCTTATAAGGTTCGGGATTAGCGACAAGAAAGAGAAGGTCGATCAGCTCTATGAGGACGATATCACTCCTAGTGAGTTCCGCACACTTGAGGGCCGGTTTAAGCAGGAGATAGCGGTTTTTGGACATTGCAATCAGATCACACCCATCGTCCGAACACGCTACAAACAGAAAAACGATTTCTATAGCCTCTTTCACCTCTTCTGTACAATCCGCGATGCTGAGCGCACAACATTTGAAGCCTTCTATCGTGTTCTGGTTAAGGTCGGGCCACACATCCGTCCATCGCAGGCGGAATGCGAGCCACTCAGAGAGTACGCATTTCATTGTGTAACCCAGTCGAACTCCAGGACTGCCAGGCAGGCGCGGCATGACATCTTGGCGGGGCTGCTCCTCAACGAAAGCAATAAACCGTCGGTGGTGCAGGAGGCGGTGCTCAGCTATTTTCGACTGCAGGAGTCGGATCTGGTGAAGGTCGAAAAGTACTTGACGCTGAATCCGGCTGCGATTCGCGATCCGCACAACTTCGAATTGGATTTCGACGATGAGGTTTAGGCGCAGGACACAAAAAGTAGAGCTGGATCAGGACGCTGAGAATAATGTCTTTCTTATTGAGGGAGAAGAGCATTTCCTTGAACACATCGATGCAGCGGATATTCGACGGGGTGGCGCGAATTCCAGCGTGTTTCGGGCCGTTCATCCTGACGGCGACGACTCGTATGTAGTCAAGTTCTGCCGCTACCCGCTGGATACCAGATATCCGAGGGATCAACGCCGAATACAACGGTTTGAAAGGGAAATCCAGGCTCTCCACCAGGCTCGCACCTCCCCGCAAGCGAAGTGCGTCATTCCCATCCTGGAAGACTCGCAGATTTCGCTGGTTGCGGAATCCGGCGGCCCGGCGCCGATCAGGTACTACGTGATGGAAGAGGCCGATTCGGATCTTGCTACATACCTGGAGGAAAACGACCTGGAGCTTCCGCAGAGGATTCTGCTCTGCGATGAACTGTTGAAGATTCTCAAGGGACTTCATACACTTGGCATCTATCACCGCGATATCAAGCCTGAAAATATCCTCATGCGCCAAGGGCTCCCGGTGTTCGGAGACCTTGGCCTCATCGCGTTTCGCGCGGAGGACCATGACCTCGACGAGTTTGACGAAAAGGTTGGCCCGATCGGGTATTTGTCGCCCGAGGCGACCAACAAGGCATTGGGCCTCCGAAGCAAAGGATCGTTCGCATTCGACTGCGTGATTGACGATAAATCCGACATTTTCCAACTGGGCCAGGTGTTCTGGTTGGTAGTTCAGGATGAAGTTCCGACCGGCCACCTGATTCCAAATGACCTCAGATGCGGTGTCAATGCCCTGCTGGAAAACGTTATTCGACCGATGCTTCAGTACGGAAAACAGAGGCGGGCGAGCTTGGGAGATGTTGAGACCGCGCTGCAGCCCGTACTAAAGGAAATGGCGATAATCTGATGAGCGCATGGCTCCGTTTTCTACGCAATTACGGCCCTATCCCTCGCAATGACAACATGTACGACGAGACGATCCAGCGTTCGGCCCGTCGGCAGAAAATCGCGCCCATCGAGTTCGAGCACCCGATGCAGGATCTTGTGCTCCAGTGCTTTGACCGGCGGGCGGTTGATCCGGTTTCCGTCATTCTGACGGGGACGGCGGGGGATGGCAAGACCCATCTGTGCCGGCAAGTCTGGAAGGCGCTGAGCGGGGAGGAAAAAGCCTGGGCGTCGGACGATCCGCATTTGAGTCTGGCATTTCCGTATCCCAGGGACCGCACGGCGTGGCCGGACTCGACCGATCCGAGTCTCTATCGTTCTGTCACCGTACATTTCATCCGTGACCTGAGCGGATGGGTGCCGCAAGAAGGGGCCGAGTGGGAGCCGGAGAAAGAGGACCTTCTTTTGCGACTGTGCCGGTCCATAGTCACCCAGGAAGGCAATGAGATTTTCCTGATTGCGGCCAATGACGGTACGCTGCTCGAATCATGGCGGAGGCTGCCGCAGAGGGAAGAAGTCGTGCGGGCGCGGGCGTTGTTCGAGGATCTGCTCGTCAAGGAAAGGCAGGAGCAGGCAGGCGTTCGCCTGAAATTCTTCAATCTCAGCCGCGCGGATTCGGCGGAGCTTTTCGATCGCGCGCTGAAGGCGTTCTTGGCGCATCCGGGCTGGGAGGCATTACGACTGCAGGCCAGCGCCGAAAACGAGCTGTTCGGGGCGAAATGCCCCATTCGCCGCAATCTCGATCTTCTCAGCAGCGAGCTGGTCCGGGGACGCTTGCGGGCGCTCCTGGAGCTGTGCGACCACAACGGTCTGCATATCCCGGTACGGCAGATTCTTCTTCTCCTTACGAATGCTGTTCTAGGCCATCCCGACGTGAAGGATTGCCTGATGACGCCAGCGGACGTACCTAATATCATCGCGGCCGGGACCGTCTCGAAGGCTAGTGTCTATAACAACATTTTCGGCGGCAATCTGCCGGAGATCCGTCGGTTAGGCGTGACGGTATTCGATTACCTCGAACGGTTCCAAATCGGCTACGAGACTTCCAGCCGCGTCGATAACATTCTTATCTTCGGCGAGGGCGACGAGAATCTTGGAGGTTATTTTGACCAGTTGGAGGCACAAGATCCCTTCTACGGCGCGGATTCCCGTTATTACGCGGCCAAGCAGCAATATATCGAAGGCACCGACGAAAGCGGCGAGCAATCAAAGGAATTCCTGCAGATGCTCATCGGGCAGCGGCGGGGCATGTTCTTCAAAATACCTAAGGCCCAGGAGGAAGAGCTGAATCTCTGGGAGCTGACGGTATTTAAGTTCGCGGGCGAATATCTAGAGAGCGTCGCGAACGTGCTCAAGCGCGGGGGCGTGGTCAAGCGACCGATATTGTCGCGGCTCATTAAGGGCCTGAACCGGGTGTTTACAGGCATGCTCATCAACAGCGACCGCGAGCTGTTTCTTGCGACGAGCGGGAACAATTCCCAGGCCAAGGTAAGCCGGATACTCGTCGAGCGCGTCTCCGTCGATCCAAACAAGGGGGAAAAGGTCGTGCTGCAGTACGATGCGCCGAGCGGTAGCGTGCTTCTGCGCGTATTCTTCCTGCCCGACCTCGACGTGCCATTCAACATGACGCTGATCCGCTACGAATTCCTCTCGCGCATCGCCATGGAAGGCGCATTGCCCGCGAGCTTCTCAAAGGAATGCTACGAAGATCTCCTCGCGCTCAAGAGTCAGCTCATCGCCACACATTCGAAGAGGCAGGAACGGGATGGCGTCCTGCGGGGTCCCGCGGTGAGGCTCGGGCTCCTCGCTCTGACCGATCAGGGCATGCCTGATCCGCGCTACGTAGAGGTGATTCCATGACCGCGCCTTTGGTGTCGCTGCCGCCGCCGGATACGTTTGACCAGTCGTCCTCGATGTGGGTAGATGAGGCGATATGGGGCCACCGCCTGTACGACGAGCAATCGCCCTGGATGGTCCTGCTGGAGTTTCTCAACGTGTTTCAGTACGAGCTGAGTAAGGAGCGCGTCTTTGAAGAGCCTAACGGTCTCAACACGCTCAAATACCAAGCGGCACAGCGCTTGCATCTCCGCAACATTTTGTTCAACGATCCTTACCTCGCAGAGGTACGAGCAGAGTTTCCCCACGATACCAACCGCTGGGATGAATGGCTGAAGCGCATGAGGGCGGCGATCGGCATCGCACATCCTCAGTTCAATTACGTGCGGGACCGGTTCCACACGTTTGACGACTTCGCCGAGATCGTCGGCCTGATCCGATCATCGAGCATCGAGGTGAACAGCAATAAGCGGTGGACCTCAAAATTCGTCTTCCCCTACGGCAAGCATAGCCTCTACGAAGATCTCGACAACAACGCTTCCACGAATGACCGGCGCTTCTTCGGCCGCACCGGAGAAGTGCTTTACCTTATGTGCTGCCGCGCGCAGCGCAAAAAGGAACTCGCGGCGGCTCTACAGCGGTGCTTTGAGCGGACGGACTCGACCTGGGATACGGTGGTTCGATCCCTACAGCCCGTGGAGGATGAGCCGTTCAGCAAGGATAGGGCGAATGCGTTTCTCCCTTACGCTGCTAACGCCTGCTTTGACGACATCGCCGAGGACTGGCTCGGGATACTGAAGCTGAACATCACCGGCTTCGACGTTTTCCCGCACTTGGTGAACCTGGTGGGTCTTCACCTCATCAAATATCAGCTCACGATTGCGAGGCAGGTGTTAGGCTTTTCCGATCCGCCATCCTTTGTGTGTGAGGTCGTCGCGCCCCGCAAGACGCTCGTGCGTGAGATTTCCTGCGAGTTGTACCAGGACAACAACCTCCTCCCTGCTCGAGCCGTCGAAGCCTATATCGCAAGCGTAGAAGCGTCCCCGGAATGGCAGCAGGCGCTGACGGAGAGCGGAGCCTTTGAGAAGTGCAAGGCGATCTTGATTGAAAAAGTCCGCTGGGGCGATGAGGACAAGGATTATAGCGGCCCCAGCGACCCAGAACTGCTTCTGCAAGCCCTTCGGCAGGCCGCCATGAAGCGCCACCGGCAGCATGTCGCCAACGTTCACCGCAATTACGGTCGCGACATCGGTTTGGTATCCAAGCGCGGAACCGTCAAGCTGCGTTATGCACCCAACGACTCGCTCTTGAAGACGCTCCTTTTCGCTAATGTCAATAAGCGGATCGAACTGAATGATTTCCTGGCCAAGCTGCACGAGCGCTACGGCATTGTGTTCGGCGATAGGGAAGCCGAGCGAGTGCTCGCCAAGGGCGACTTCGATAAGAAGGCTTTCCGTGCGAATTCGCGGCGTTTAGAGCAGCGCCTCGGAAGCCTCGGCGTGCTGAAGCGCCTTTCTGACGCCTGCGCCTACGTGATCAACCCCTACCACGAGGAGACCGTGTGACCACAGACGAGCTCATTGGCAGTGTGGTGGCGTCCTACCTCCGCAACCATATATCGAACGACGACGGCTCGGGCGTGGCGCGGTATTTGCTCGATTGTCTGACCGCGGACCAGACTGCCGCGATCGCCGAGGCGATCCTGTCCGACGCGAGCCTCTCAAAACTTATCGAGATCAAGCTGCCCGTGCATTTCGTCGGCGATTACGGCTTGCCCGCCGAGGTGTTGACGACGGCCCGTACCACCTATTTCCGCAATGCGGCATGCGCGAAATCCGCCCTGCTGGTGGCCAACACCGGTGACGACGAAGAACAGTCGCTCAAGGATCTCGTGTCAGTCGGCGCCTCGGAGCTGCTGGCTCAGACCGGGCTCTGGGTGTCAATCGCCGCTGAAGGCCTTCCGCTCGTTGATCAGCATAAACAGTGGTGGCTGAAGGCCATTCAGGCGTTGCTGGAAGTCAAGCAGTTCGGACTCGACAGGTTCGCCGATTACATTCTGCAGACGCGCCAGGCTGTCGAGGATGGGCATCCCATGCTGTCCGCTCTCGGCGTCGCCCTGCCGGCGCTGCTCTTGCCGCGGGACACGGGGTTCTTCCGAAGCCTGACTGACAAGACGGCCGGACAGCTTTCCAAATGGAAAGCTCTCTACGGGCAGTGTGTCAAAAAACGGTATTGTTATCTGCTGAAGCAGACCCCCTCCCAGACGCTGCTGCTCGAAGACGATCTG
Organism: Bryobacteraceae bacterium; assembly: GCA_036489835.1. GTDB lineage: Bacteria > Acidobacteriota > Terriglobia > Bryobacterales > Bryobacteraceae > Palsa-187. The sequence continues at coordinate 12,869 of DASXEY010000076.1, forward strand.
CGGAAGGCGTTCGACCATGTCCGCGATGCGATCCCCGCGGAGCTGCATCCGGTCATTGAGGCTTATATCCGGGCCAACAGCGGCTGGAACGACGAGGCGTCGGCGTTGGCGCAATGCGAATGGGAGCTGGTAAAACCGCTCTTCGACGGGCTCAAGCGCGAGCAGTTCAATCTGGGCAAGGCCACGCTCGACTTCTACGACGAGCGCGAGGCGGAGTTAATCACCGCAGACGAGCAGGAATATTTGAAGCGCCTGCGTGAGAATCCGCGGACGGAAGCCCAGGACGAAGATGAGGAGTTTTACCGGCATCACCGCAGCGAGCTGAAGGAGCAGCCTTCGCTCAAGTCGAAGTGGGATCGCTTTGTCTTCGGCACTGCCGTGGAGGCAGAGGACTTCGTCTTAGGGATCGCGATGTGTCTGCGCTGGCTGTTCGATGAGGATTTCACCTCCACGAAGCGCCGCCTCACGATACGGTCGGATCGCAGAACCAAGAAGGATCTCAGGGACGTGAACAACGACGCCGGGCTGTTCTTTGCACAGCGCTACCGTGGCTTGCGGGATTTGTTCGGCAAGCGCGTGTCCTGGGATTTGGGCGAGCTGATGAATTTCGCCGAACTCAGCGATGTCTGGCGAAAATCCAGCAAGGCCTATGTGAACCGATCGACTGCGAAGGCGGCGTTGCAACTCAAATTTTATCTAGAGCTGGAAGTCGAGACCTCGACCGGAATGACAGATATTAGGGTAAAGCAGCTGATCTGGAGGTACGATCCCAATTCAATTGCCGCCGAATTTCCCGGCGACTGGTTGCGTTTGGCTGAGCATCCCCTCATCCGATCCCGCGTGAGCCGTGAACCAGTGAGTGGCAAGGGGCGATTCCAGTCGCTGGATCTGCGCAACGTCAAAACGCTGTATCCCGCCTACGGGCAGGATCGCGGGTCATTCGTGGCCACCTACAAAAAAGATAATGACGTCGGCGTCACCTGGCCGGCAGCTCTGTGCGGCGCCGAAGCGGATGGCCTTGTCTCCAAAGACGTGGCAACACGGCTGAGGGAGCGTTTCCAGACCTTCCGGCAAAGCTATGCGGACGCAATCAGCGGCTTCGCGGCAGATGGCGTTGCCTCCGAAGCGCTCTTCAGGCAGGCGGAAGACTTTGGCGCGCTGCTACATGCGATCTGTACGGAGGCGAAAGGTGACCGCAACCGAACCCGTATGTTGAAACCGCTCATGGAGATTGGCACGGTGGGGGTCGACGGGGGACGGGTTACGGCGATAGTGACACCGTGGCAACCTCTTCGGCTCGCCGCTATGGGGGCCAAAGCTCACCAGGTTTCATCCCTCCTGCGGCATTTGCTGACCGCAGACGAAGTGCTCTTCGGCGACCCCCCGCTTTTCTTCAAGCAGCTACAGGAGGAACTGGCGCACCCCTATTATCCGGAGATCGTCCTGGGATGGCAGACCACGAGGCCGGAGCTGCTTTCGCTCACCGACTATCATCTCGACTACAGCCTGCATGAAGCGCCTGTCATCAGCAATGACGGTTACGACGACACCAATGAGAGCCCCGCGGAGACCTCGTCCCTCGTCGTCGACCTGACAAAGCGTTTCCTGGACCTCTACCCGCACGAACGAGCCAACCTTTCGGTCGTCCTCTATAACTGCGACTCGGCGCGGCTCCCCTACGCACTCGTCGATAAGATGGCAGAGCTGCACGAGGATGAGGAAGACATGCGTTGCCAGATAGTCCTGCGCCACCGAGACGGAGCCAAGCTGCGCGAGCTGTATGAACGGATCATCGAGTCTTCCGACGCCGATGTAGATTCGTTCGTCACGAGCGAGGCCACCAAGGATTTCATGGCTCGGCTGCGGATTGGAATCATGGCCGATCAGGCTCCCGTCAGCGATCCGAAAGACGGGCCGCCGACCGATATTGTTTTTCTTCAGGATGTAATCGCCCGGCACGCGAGCCTCGACTGGTATCTCGAGGCATGCGACCCGGTCGAGGCGGAAAGCTTCATCCCCGCAAGGTGGTCGCGGCGCCGCCCCTCCCCCACTGATGACATGAAGTCGGTCGCGTATCTCTGCTGCCCGGTGCAGACGAAGGAAGGCTGGAGCTTCATTACATCACTCACCACCTTTCTAAAAGGCGATGTCGAGGAGCTTGACAAGCGGCGGCTCCTGCCCGCGCGCAAGCTCGATTTCAACGACCCGCTGACGGCGAGCATCTTCAAGGAGATTCATAACCTCGGCAACTGGGTCGTCAACTACGATGAGCTGCTCGATCGCCGGCAGCTGCTCAACCAGAATGTCAAGGTCATCCGCTACAAGCAGTGCGCGACACAAGGTAGGAATATCCTCATTTCCTCCACAGCCCCGCTTAGCCTGCTCCGTTCGATGGTGTTTGGGCGGTTGAAGGATCTGAACCTGGAACTAAGCGATGCGGATACGCGCAAGCTCACGGACCGCTTCATCAATGACGCCAATGACATTTCCGGTGACATCGTGTTGCGGGCCGCCAAGCGAGGCCGCAACGCCAGCGAGCTGATCGGAGTCGTATTAAGCCGCTACATGATTCGCTACGAGATCGGCACCGCCCGGCGGTTCGGCTGGTATTTCCTCGACGATTATGCAGAATGGCTGGGGCAGCGCGAGGAGCAGATCGCCGACATCCTTGCGCTCGCGCCCGAGCAGACGGGTGATGGGAAGCTACAGCTCGCCGTCATCATCGCCGAATCGAAATACATCGATATCGCCAATCTCTCGGCGAAGCGTAAAGAGTCCCAGAAGCAGCTGCGCGACACGGTGCGTCGGATAAACGACGCGCTCTTCGGTAACCCCAAGCGGCTGGACCGGGAGCTGTGGCTTTCGCGGTTCTCCGACCTCATGCTGAGCGGCATCCAGTTCCCCGCGAATTCGCCGATTGACCTTGCCGCTTGGCGGCGCGCGGTGCGCGAAGGCCGCTGCGCCATCTATTTGCGGGGCTATTCGCACATCTTCATCTCCGGCCCGTCGGACTCCGAGGAGTGCTCTGAGGTAGTAGCAGTGGCAGAGGCGGACAATTCGTTCCAGGAAGTGTTCTCGCGAACCCGCGTTCGTGAGCTCGTCACGGCCTACTGGATGGAATCCGATCCGATGCCCGTGCGTAAGGGTTCGGCCGACCAAGACATCTGGGCCGAGGAGGAATACCGGAAGCCATCCGAGCGCATTGAGATCGTCCGCCGGCGCAAGCGCAGCGAGGACCCTGCCGGCGACGGCAGTTCACAAGACCCCCGCCCCGGCTCTCCTCCTCCTCCGGGACCGCCCTCCCCGATTACGCCTGCGGCACCCGCAGGCGGAGCCGCGGGGTCCGGCGGCACGGATGGCGGCTCTCACTGGGCGCACGCGGGGCTCGACGCCTTGTTCAACAGTTATCAGGGCGGCACGAAGGACAGCGCCGCTGACGCGGAGTGGCTCCGCCATGTCGAAAGCCTGTGCAAAGGCGCCCTGCAGCAGTTTCAGCTACAGTCCAAGCTGTTGTCGAGCGCGTTAACGCCGAATGCCGCATTGCTGAAATTCCAAGGGAGCGCCAATCTGACGGTCGAGCAGGTGATGCGCAGACGATCGGAGTTTCTGACCACCCATAAGCTCAATGTGATTTCGGTTCGAGCCGAGCCCGGGGTCGTCGCTATCGCCATCGCGCGGCAGAATCGCCGCGTGCTGCATCTTCCGGACGTGTGGGCTAAGTGGCAACCAGACGCCTCGACCGGAAATGATAACCTGCTGATTGCGCTTAAGGAAGAGGACAGTAGCCCTCTTTTCCTGTCGCCTAGGGCGAATGCCCCGCATACTCTCATCGCCGGATCGACGGGCAGCGGAAAGTCCGTCCTCATGCAAAACATCATTCTCGCAATTGCCTGCACGAATTCACCCAAGCAGGCAAAGATTACGCTGATAGATCCGAAGCTCGGCGTGGACTATTTCGCCTTTGAAGGCCTGCCGCACCTTGAAGGTGGCATAATCGACGATCAGAATCAGGCGATCGAGCGCCTCGGGAATCTCGTGATCGAGATGAACCGCCGCTACACTGTCCTCAAGGAGAACCGCGTCTCCAACATCTTCGACCTCAACCAGAAATCAAATCCGACCGAGAGGCTGCCGTTCCTCTGGATTATCCATGACGAGTTTGCGGAATGGATGATGACGGCGGATTATGCGGACGCGGTCTCAGATATCGTGGGTCGCCTCGGAGTGAAGGCTCGCGCGGCCGGGATCTCATTGGTATTTGCCGCGCAACGCCCTGATGCCACTGTGATGCCCATGCAACTGCGGGCAAATCTCGGAAACCGACTGGTGCTGCGGGTGGACGGAGAAGGTACTTCGGAGATCGCGCTCGGGGAGAAAGGTGCCGAACGCCTCCTTGGCAAAGGTCATTTGGCGGCCAAGCTCGAAGGCGCTCCCGAGATTGTCTTCGGTCAGGTCCCCTTCGTCAGCAATGAGTTCTTGACTCAAGTTGTCGCTGCATTGAGCTGCTGAACGGAAGTGCACAAGCTGGCTTTCGGCTTTCGCACGGGCCATGGTTAATATCTATGGGCAGAAACCATCCAGGCGCAGATGAGCCTCAGAAGCAGCCCGCTCAGATTCCGCGGCACCGCACGGCTATTCGGCGCGGAGGGCTTTCCCGTCCCGTGGCGCTCGCGCGTGCTCACGGTCTGATCGGCTCCGAGAGCTCCTTTTTCGATTACGGCTGTGGCTTGGGAGAAGACGTGACTCTCCTGAAGGCAGCAGGTATTCGTGCGGAGGGATGGGACCCCTATTACCTGCCCGGCTCGCAGGTTCAGGCAGCCGAATGCGTCAATTTGGGTTACGTCCTCAATGTCATCGAAGACCCCAAGGAGCGCGAAGAGACGTTGCGATCGGCGTACACACTTGCCAGCAAAGTCCTCGTCGTCTCGGTGCGGGTCGATCAAACACTGAGCAGCGGCGCGGATTTCTCCGACGGGCGGGTCACAAATTCGGGCTCCTTTCAGAAAATCTTCTCGCAGCGAGAGCTCAGGGAATATATCCAATCGGTTCTCGACCGCAAGCCATATATGGCGGGGCTAGGAATCGCCTATGTGTTCAAAGATGAAACGGCCGAGTCCGGGCACCTCGCCCGACTCTCGATCACTCCCGCCAAGCGGGAACGGATCGACCTGTTCGCCCAGTTTGCGTCCGACGCCGAGGGGCAGGCGCTTCTGGAAGCCACGCGCACTCTCGGGCGGCTTCCTCTACCATCGGAATTCGATAAGTACTCGACACTGGAGCAGCGTTTCGGGTCGCGCGCGCGTCTCGCGCGCCTGGTCACAGGCCTGCAAAAACCCGAGTCCGTCGAGCAGACCAGGCAGCGGAAGAAGAACGACATTCTGACCTTTCTCGCCATGCTCTTTCTGCGCGGCGTACGCCCGCCGCGCATTGGCCTGCTGCCCCCCGAGACCCAGGCCGATATTAAGCTGTTCTGGCCTTCATACAAAACTGCCATGGAGGAAGGCCGTGAATTTCTCTTCGGCCTTGCCAAGCCTGAACTGATCCGGGAGGCCTGCGTTTCTGCGCCGGTCGGCAAGCGCCTGCCGACCGATTTTTACCTGCATCAATCAGCGGAAGATTCGCTGCCCGCGTTACTCAGGGTCCTGCTCTTCGCCTCCCGCCAGGTCGTCGGCGACGTAGACTACAACATCGTAAAGATCGCGATGGACGGCCGGAAGGTTTCCTTCCTAAAATACAAAAATTTCGATGAGAACGCGCACCCTGAGTTGCTGCACAGCGTCCGGGTGCACCTTCCAAGTGCTACGTACACCATTCGCGATTACTCAGCGTCAGACAATCCGCCGGTCCTTCATCGAAAGGAAGCATTTGTCGATCCGCTGTACCCGGAATACGCAGCGTTCGCACATCTGACAGAGCAGGAAGAGAAGCTCGGGCTTCTTTCGGCCCCGAACATCGGATTCAAGAATGATTGGCTCAAACTATTGAATGAGCGGAACATATCGATCGTAGGACATCAACTGCGAGGTGGGCTGGATGCCGAAAAACCTGATTAATGCAGAGCGGCGAGAGCGACGGCACGACTTCACTTGGCTTGACCGACTTGAAGAGCATGACCGACCCATGGCCAAACCTCATCCGGGCCGAACTGTTTCGCCTATACTGAAGAGCTGGTTTATCGGCTGCAAATGCTCGACCGGTCTGGCCCACACAATCGGCCCGACTCGCAGGATTAAAGCAATACGTTACCGGCGGTGACGCATTTGAGGCACTACGGTCAGGAGAAATTGAAAACCATTGTTTAGGGTGACAGCACGAACTGTTCTGGAGCTTGGGTCCGAGCTGATTAGCTCGGACATCATCGCATTTTACGAGCTCATCAAGAACGGATTTGATGCAAAGACGAAGCGCGGCGTAGAAGTCGTCTTCACCATCATCTTGCGCAAAAACGATTATCTCGCCCTTAAACATCGCATCCAAGAAAAAGATGGTGAGCTCGCCACGCTTCGCCAAGCAATCCGGGATTCCCTGAACGTCGATGCACCGCCTGACCTTCTATCGGCGGCCCAGAATGCAATCCGAGAATGCCGCGTCAGCGCGGATCTCTTGAGTTCACTCGAAGAGATATACCTTCTGAACACGATTACAGTATCAGATACCGGAACTGGGATGTCGAAGAACGACCTCAATGAGTGTTTTCTGGTGTTGGGAACGCCAAGCCGGAAGCGCGAGGTTGATGAGGCACTCAGGCGAGGCGCCACAAAAAGCCCATTCCTCGGAGAGAAGGGTATCGGCCGGTTATCCGCGATGCGCCTAGGGGATCGTTTGCGCGTTGAGACGGCTCGCCAGGACGATCCAACCTTGAACATCCTCGAAATCGACTGGTCCGAATTCGACGCTCTGGATCTGATGATAGAAGATATCAAGGTGGCTCCAAAGCGCGGTGGGCCAAAACCTACTGCCGATTGGTCAGGCACTCGCATCATAATTTCCGCGCTCGCAGAAGACTGGACGGCTCAGCGCTTGGACCGCTTGGCGCAATATGAATTCGCCCGGATTACGGACCCATTTCTCGACCAGAAAAGACGTCCCCGGATTGTTCTGAACTGGAATGGAAAGCGGCTGACAATCCCCTGGATGAACCAGGATCTAATAACCCACGCACACGCGCACGTTAGCGGCACGTACGAAATCAGAGAAGGACAGCCACGCCTTGTATGCAAGCTCGAAGCCAACAACCTGGGTTTTGACCATCCGAAAGAAGTAGAGGAAGTAGTACTCTCCGAGCCAGATCTACAAGCAACCCTGATTGGGCCCTCCGGGGAGGCGCCTCACACGGCCTTGGTCTCAGTGGGGGCGTTTGAGTTCGAGGCACATTGGTACAACCGGCGCCGTCTTGGAGCAATTGACAGTATCGGCGAAATGAAAGCTGTCCGAGAACTCCAGGAGCGTTGGTCAGGCATCCTGCTGTTCCGGGACGGCTTCCGAGTGTTTCCGTATGGCGAGGACGAAGATGATTGGCTAGCACTGGACCGCAAAGCACTGCGGCGGTCCGGATACACCCTGAACAAAACGCAATTTATCGGCCGTGTAGAAATATCGAGGGCTACAAATCCTCATCTTATTGACCAGACCAACCGCGAAGGGTTGCGTGAAACACCAGAACAGCAGGTATTGCTCGGCGTAATGCAGTACGTGATTCAGGATCTGCTATTTCCATTCTTTAAGAGTGTTGAGCGCCAGTACAAGCAGCAAAAGATCGACCTATCCGATGCCAAATCGGAAGTCACCAATCTCGAACGTCGGGCCAAGAACGCCATCGGCGTGCTCCGCAACGTTGCCAAGGACGATAAGGCCAAAGAAACCGTCGAGGACTTACAGCAAACTCTATTAGAGTTCTCGGAATTCGCGGAACGAGCGCGGCAACGAATTGCGGAGGTGGAGGACGAGAGCAGGCAGATGATTGAGATGGCCGGCGTCGGTCTCATGGTAGAGGTAGTGGCGCACGAACTTGCGCGTGCATCGGAAAACGCCCTGGAGAACCTTGAAGCGCTGCGCAAAAATAACGTTCCTGAGGATGTCCGTGCTCGACTGGACTCTCTGCGTACTGAGATGAAGAGTCTGTCAAAGCGAGTTCGGGTGCTCGATCCATTGAGCGTATCGGGGCGACAGCGGAGTGAAGTCTTTGCGCTCCAGGATCTCGTCCAAGAGATACTCGAAGGCCACGTGGGTCAGTTCCGTCGTGAGTCGATTACGGTCTCGGTAGATTTGCCCGACACACCAGTACGGGTGCGCGTTGTTAAGGGAATGATCGTTCAAATCGTCGAAAACCTGATTTCGAACTCAGTTTATTGGTTGGCTATGCGAAAACAGCGCCAGCCGACCTTCACGTCGAAGATTCGCATCTCAGTTCACAGTAACCCGGCAACCCTTATTTATGAGGACAACGGTGCTGGGATAGCACCTGAGAATAGGGACAAGATTTTTCGTGCGTTCTTTTCGCTGAAGGAAAAAGCGAAGCGCCGAGGTTTGGGCCTGTTTATAGCCCGTGAATGCGCCGAATACAACGGCGGCTCCCTTGTCCTTGACGACCACCTCGATCCAACGACTGGACGGCTCCACCGATTCACCTTGGAACTGCCACAGAGCGCGAGTGTCCGATGACAGAACTTGCATCTCTTCTACTGCGTGTAGGCGTTCGGCGCGTCCTCATTGTTGACGATGCGTATGACTCCGTGCCAACTGCCTTTGATTTGTTGCTTGACGAAAATGAGTGGACTGAGTTCTTCGACGATCTTGAACCTGCGGATCGAGAAGCCCTAAACACCATCTATCCAGGCTTTGAGGATGAAAGGGCCGACAGGCTGAGAGCGTCCGATGATTTCGTACAGGCTTTATGGCAGAACGCTGGTGCGCTTAGAGACGATCTCGTTAACCCTTTGTTCGCCCGTTACCGGCAAGACACTGCGGACGACTTGAAATATCTGAACCAATTGCGAGATCAATTGATGGCGCTCGGTCTCACCTGTGAGACCGCTGGTCGGCACTTTGCAACGGAAGCTGTCGAATCTGATCTTTTGGTTATCGATTTATTTCTGGGTTCATCGCAACAGGCGGAAGATATCGACCAGGCAGTAGCTGGGGTTCGTACCGTCGTGAGTGGACGGCCCAACACCCCGCCGCTAGTGATTCTGATGTCTCGGAGTCATCGTCTTTATGAGAAACGTGTTGACTTCAGAGATCGTGCAGGACTCTTCGAATCGGGATTTCGAATCATCGGCAAGGACGAGCTGCTTGATGCGCACAAGCTCAAGCGCATACTGACGAGACTCGCCCATCACTACCAGGATTCACTGAAACTTGCCGCCTTTCTCAATGCTTGGAGAACTGGCGTGGAACGTGCCAGCGTACGTGCGGCAGATATGATCCGGCGGTTGGATTTAACGGATCTCGCCCAGGTGAGACAGCTACTGCTGGAGGCCGAGGGAGTCCCCACGGGCAGCTATCTCGTCGATGTGTTCGATCGGGCATTTCAGTATGAGGTCGAAAGCCAAGCACCCATAATAGACGCAGCACTCGCCGTGAACTCCCTCACGGCAGATTCGTACCCTCCCCCTTATGTCGAAGGCTCCAAAGATCTCCAGCACCTGGTTAACTGTGCTTTGTTTCAACATCCCGAAAGACTGCGGTTGCCGGGCTCCGAGCAAAGTAAAGTCGCTTTTGGCGATCTGCTTTGGCGTAAGCGCCGCGATGTCGAGGCAGGAGCAGGATTGGATATTGAGAAGGCACCCCTCTCCGCGATTGGACGTCAACAGGTTCTAGCCGTTCTCTCTCCGGCGTGCGATTTGCAACGGCAGGGCGCGAAACGCGTGCTCCTCCTCGTCGGCGAAATCCGCACCCTTGGCCCAAACGCGTGGAGCTATAAGGAGGAACCAACCCGTACGCCAGTTTTGCGAGCCACAACGGGGGAAACATTTTGGATCAAATGGGACCTCAAGCATATTGAGACGGTCTCACACGAAGATCTTTCGCTGCTTCTCGAAGAGCCGAACGGTTTCGTGCTTACTGCGCGCCTTCGGGAGTCACATGCGCTAGAACTCCAGCAGAAGCTTTTGTCCAATTTGGGCCGCGTGGGCCTAACAGCACCCATGCCGGCAACTTTTCCAATTCACGTCGAGGTCTACCTGCCGGATATTGATAAACGACCGAAGCGCCTTGAAATACCTCTGTTGAATCAGGATGGCGGGATTCGATTTGTTGGTAGGTCGGGCGACGCAGAAACGAGACTTGTACTCACAGAGACGACGTGCGACGCCATTTGTGAACGCATTCAGAATGTGGATCTGAACATGGTCCATCCGAATGCCCACGGTGCCGTCATATACCTGCGCGAGAGCGGTGATTTGTTGCTCGCTCTTGAGCGCGGCGTTGCGTTGCCCAGTCCTGCTGCTCAAACGTGGAAGGATATGCCGTCTCCGTCAGGCTCGACAATCGGTGAGGGAGCGCAAAAGAAGATCAGAACGATCGGTTTTGTCGGAAACAAGGCATTCGTGGAGGCTCAAACTCGGCAGTTGGCAGCAGCTGATGTTTACAAAGCCGGAATTCTTCTCTCGATTGCCGAGGTAGCTTAGAGGCGCGTTCAGTTGACGGTTTTCGAATTGCTCATTAGGGAGAGCGCATACGGCACAGAACACCAAACCAAACGCAGCGAATCAACTGTTAGCCCTCCTGTTCCTCGAAGAGGGCTCCGTTTCGGAGTATGCATATCGGCCCGAACAGGGATTTAAATGGATCGAGCGAAGAGTCGGCGAAACAACGAACTTTATCAATGTCCTCCTGTTCCTGACCCAGTTGGTTTGCTTGATTATTGCGGTCCTGTGGCTTGGAACGCCACAGGCAAGGGACGGGCGTGATGGATGGCTGCGAGTCGGCTCCGCGCTGCCTATCGTTACCGCGCTGCTCCTGCTCGGGACCAAGCGGCTGACAAGTTTCTATACCTTCAAAGGGCTGAGGGACGTCAAGAAAGAGTACCAAACAACCTTGCAGGCGCCCATCTTCGATCCTAATTCCACGGGCTCCCGTGATTTGCAGTATCAGATCGTTAAAGCCCGAGCAGTCGCGTGGGAAGCCATCGATCGGCGTCTTGCGAAACTCGGTGAAGGTCGGTGGAGCGCCACAGTTTTGGGAGTGATGTCGCGCCTGGCATATTACGTGCCCATCGGTCACCGCTTTCTTTGGTGGTGGACTCTTTTCGTAGGCATTGGGGCCGTACTGAACAGTAGTACCGGGAAGGCTCAACTCCAGTTCTCGGACGTGATCACAGACGTCATGCGTGCGCTCCTGATTGCCCTTGTGGCGAACATCGCAACGAATATTATTCGTGAGCTTTTGGTTCTCCGAAGCCAGTATGCAGCCACAGCGGATGATGTTAGAGGAATCGATCAGGCACTCCAGCGCCACGCCCGTACGTTGGAGGACACGGTTCGAAAGATCAAGACATCTGTTTTTGATGTCAATGCCACGCGTTCCATCAATTTCCTGGGATCAACGCTTGAGGAATTCCACAAGCGTCTCAAAGGGGCTCCGAGCGGTGAAACATCGGATCTCGAGCAACAGTATTTTTTGAATTACACCAACGCCCTCGCACAGAATGCTGCCGACCTCTTATGTATTTACGACGAATGGCCAATTGAGCAACGGCTATTTGGAGCCGCAGCCCTGACAAGTATCATTGAGGAGCAGCGGCCCACCGAAGGCCGACATCTCGTGCGGTTATCAACCTTGGCGAAGATCGCCGAGGAGATCTGTCGTGCCGTCGACAAACTGGCCCAGACTGGGGGAAATCATCTCCTCCAGATTCACGCTCTTGTTGCCATTTCGCCGCAGCGGTTTCTCAATAAGGGTCAGGGGATCGGCCCGGGCACTGGTTCCAATCCTTTTATTTGTGGACATCGAAATTTCGAGAATTATCTGGAATACTTCGCTGACCGCGCCCAATGCAACAGATGGGCCGGCAGTCAGGACGCTGCGCACTTCCACGTTGAAACCTATCGATACTTTCTGAGCATCGCGGACGATAATAACGATGACATGTCGTCCAACCCTGACGCTCGGCGGCTCTGCGCCGAATTTAACGCGTTAAGGGCGCGTACGGTCCAAGAAGAGCTCGTGTTGGTTGTTGACGTGGAGCCGAGAGTTCCTATGAGCAGCTCGCCAGGAAGCCACAACGATCTCAGGACATTAGCGAGAAGAGAATCACTCACCGGGCAGCCCGGTCAGACGAGATACACTGTGCGGCGCAGAGGTCCGAACGATTCGTCGGCTGAGACCGTGGGCAGCGTGTTGAGCCGGTTTTACCACAGGCCAGGACAGTGTAAGATCCTGGAGGTTCGGGCTTCCGAAGCGATAAACTGGCTTCAGGACGAGCGCACCTCGAAGCCTAAGGATTATTTCGCGGTCGCAATGGAGGGCAGATGGATGTTTTGCCTCCGGTCCCTCTACGACAGCGATCTGGACGTCGCTGATGTTGAAATCTGCCGGGCCGACTCCGATCTCCCGGGCGACGGTACTACTAGGTGGACCGAACTCGTAGCCGAGTTGAATCGACTCTTTCGTCGGGATGTTCCGGGGGGGCTTGGAAACGCTCACGACATCGAGTCATACCGACTTGAAGAAGGAGCCCTGTCAGCGGTGGAGGAGGGACCACTCAGCGGAACTGACCATACAGGAAGCGTGGAATGACTATTAACGATTCTGCATCCGATAGCCCAATGGACGTGAAGCGAATGGAGTGGGATCACTTGTCAGAGTGGTTTGATACACTCTATCCGCGCACCGAAGACATACCCTTTTATTCGGCGTGGGCCGGTCGGTGCGCAGGCGATATTTTGGAGCTGGGTTGCGGCTCAGGTCGAATCACTGAAGCGCTGGCGACCAATGGACGCTGCGACGTCGTAGGTGTCGATCTCTCGCCGCGCCAGCTTGAGTTGGCTCGTCGACGCTTAGCAGCCTTGGGGCCGCATGCACTGAAAAGGATTGATTTGGTTGTCGGCGATATGACGTCCATGTCCTTGGGCCGCCAGTTCGCTTTGATCGTCATACCCTACAGCGGCTTGCTTGAGTTACGGACCAGTGATCAGAGGGTATCGACATTGGATGTGTGCCGCCGTCACCTACAAGAAGGTGGCACTCTAGTAATAGATACTGCGTACATTAGAAACGCTGGTTCTAATCCTGCCAGGCCCGCGGATATGATGATGCTGCGAAGAACGTTTAAGCATCCGACCGACGACCAGGTGACTCTACAGCATTTTGAGGTTCAGCAATACGAACCAAACGGCGGTATGCTCTTGACAATCATTCTGGATTCAATTTCGCGGGCCGACGGCATCGTACGGCGCAAAGCTTTTGAGCTGCGGCGCTGTTATGCCTCACCGAAGCAACTGACGGCTGAATTTCAGAGTGCCGGCTTCGTCGACGTTCAGTGCTTTGCCGAGTTCAGTGAGCGACATTTCTCGGAAGACGGAGACAGCGGCTGCTCCAGGGTTGTGTTCGTTGCCCGGTAGCAGGATGCTCCCGGCAAGAAGTTCACGTCGGAGTCAAACTGTTTCCACACCCTCAACCACTGTTGGCTTGAGAAGCGTTCGGTGCGTTGTGTGCTGCTCCACAGCACTACGAGAATAGAGAAGTGGAGCATAGTCCTTGCGCCGCCACAATGAGACGTGATCGGAGTAGTGGGGGCTTTGTGGATCGCCCGATTGTCCGGGTATGTTAATAAATGAGGAACGGTCCCAGTCGGACAAGTCGAGAAGTTGTCTATAGGAAGGCCCATAATTGCAAGTGTAGTTCGGGCCCCGCGTTGAGTTTACAGTCTCGTCATCGCCGCCACACTCGAAGTCGCCGATATTGAGTGACGTTCCTGGAGGGGCCATGCTCGCTAGCGGATGCCTGAACTTCAGGACGTGCATCGCGCCCCACCTCCATTGCGTCATGTCGGGTCCCAGTCGAGATGTGCACTCAGCGGCCGCGGCTATTAGCGAATCGATCAGGAGCGCGCTTAGCGGGTCCGAAGCAAGTGTCGGCAGTAAACCGACGACCGTATCGACTTGTAAGTAGACCTGCACGACGGGCCGCGACGCGGCGTCGACGTGCCGGTCAAGAAAGTGAGACCTGATCTGCGTAAGCCATATCTCAAACAACGCAGCAGCGGGCGATTCCGAAGCCAACACGCAATCCCACGTCAACAGCAATTCCAGAACGACATGCGCAGCAGCCGGGGCAGCACCGATGAAGGGTTTGATCAAATCGATCACCTTCCTCGCTTGAAGCGAAAACTCATCCGTCTGCAACTGAGCGCAGTCCGCGGTCGTGATGCTTCTCTTCAGCCCGAGTACGCCGCGAATGCGTTCAATGCGGTACGCGGGTTTCCAATCGAAGCCGATATTGAATGGGCAATCCGGTGGAACAATATTGTCGTTTGCCGAGGCGACGAACTGGCAGCCCGGATTATGGTCACTGGGCAGATCTTCCAAGGGAACAAAGCCCTCCCATTCCCATTCGCTATTATGACCTGCCACCGGAAGCAGCCCGTCCCATCGACGTATGGGCAGGAGGCCAGTCGCAATACGGCCTATGTCATTACTGACATCGGCGAAAATCATATTTTCCGATGGCATGCGCCAGCGGCGAAGAGCGGCACAAAAGCTCTTCCAATCATGAGCTTGGTCGACCGCGAGGGAACCGAGATAAGGAGCGGTGCCCGGCTCGGCCCCGGCCCATCTGATCGCTAAGGCGCGGTTTGTTTCCCTATCCTCCCATATGACTGGTCCATGTCTCGTATATCTCAACTCGACAAGGACCGGTTCATCCTTTCCATTGACCTGGAGTTCTTCACGAACGATCGTCATCTTTACCCACTCATCATCAACTAAATATGTCTGCGGATCTGCGGGCGAAGTGATTTCGATGTAAAGGTCCGTTTGATCGAATTGTGCAACGGTAAAACCAAAGGCAATATGCTCGTTATGGCCAAGCGCTATTCCTGGCAGGGCCGGCTCGCCGGCGCCAATGACATTCCACAGAGGTGCAACCAGGTGGCAAACATATCTGAGGGAGGGCAATGTAAGCGGACGATGTGGATCGCTCGCCAACAGGGGCTTGCCGCTGGAGCTCCGTGTCCCCGCCACTGCCCAGCAGTTGCTGCCATCTTGTGGCGGGGCCACAGAAGTACCTCCGGTGAAGGCGCTTAGAATTGCAGGCGAAAGACCCGAGCGATCGGCATCCTGGTGAAGTGCTGGCATGCGTGGCGGATCTGTGGGGAGATATTTCATCGCCGCCGCGAGACCGACGGCGTTAATGAGATCCGTCCGGGCGAGTTCTTGTTGTGCGTTAAACGTGATCCGCGGCGAGAACTCTCGTAGCAAACAGTGCTCGGGTTCCCACGGAACCGGACGAAAACTCAGGAGCTCGAACTCCACTGGTAGATTGTCGCCGCAGTATTCGATGTAGGCGTTGACGCCTTTTGCGAAGGACGCGCAAATGGCTTGAGTTTCGCAGCCGTAAGCAGACCACTCGGAAGTCGGGTCGCCTCGGAACTTCATGAGACGAGCATGGCGATCACTTTCTATAAACGCTGACCCGAGAACCGTCGACAACTCCCCAGTGCGTGCACGGCGCCACATCTCCAGTTGGAACAGACGATCGCGAGCTGCCGCGAAGCCCTGCGCGAAGAAAAGGTCTTCTGTGCACGTCGCATAGATGTGCGGCACTCCCCATTCATCGCGCAAGATCTCAACTTCAGCACGAAGACCATGAATACTAACGGTCTCGTTCGGACAGGCAGCCAGCGGGTTGACGGATTCATCTCCGGCAATCCGCGAGCCTGTGGCCTGTGCCGGCCCTGGAGTGGACGGCTGCTCGTTGCCCATGTCGATCATCGTAACGCGACCAGCGGGTCGTCGATATAGTGTAAAGTGCTAGCCAAGAAGTATTGTCCACAGCTATGTCGCAAAGGGAAATGAGTGCGTGGATCGAGCGCTTGGCAAAAAGTGCAATCATGCCGGTCCCGGCCCAGTCCACCGGCGTAGATGCCAATTTTCGTGGCCCGGACGACATCGATGAAGAAGCGCCGCTCCTGCGGCTAGAGAGCGGCCCTCGACTTTCAGTCCGTCCGCATTATTACTTCAATGGCCTGCAAGGCGCGACAGGTTCGATACTGGTTCGCCAGCCATTGATCCAACGCTTGCATCAAGCTGCCGCGATGATCCCGGTCGGTTTTGAATTGGCGGTGCTGGATGGATGGCGTTCGGAGGAACTTCAGCGGCAAGTATACAAGCGCATCTCTCAAAGCGCACAAGCAGCCGGCGATGGGAAAGATGCGGCTGTTTTCGCGTTCGATCTTGATCGACGAGGCGTTCCATTGCCCTATCCGAGCGACGATGCGCCCCACCGTACTGGCGGGGCGGTCGATGTAACGCTTTTTGGCCCAGATGGAAGAGCTTGGCCTATGGGAACAGAGTTCGATGCGATTTCCGACCGTTCTGCCACGCGAGCACTTGAAGAGAGCGAAGCCGCGGAGCGCGCGGCCCTTATCGGTCGTCGAGTTTTGTACTTTGCCATGGTGGCGGCGGGATTCGTCAACTATCCCGAGGAATGGTGGCACTTCGATTATGGGAATGCGTTCTGGAGGTTTTTTGGCGCGTTGCCCGAGGGACGTATCTTTCGCACGATCAACTCGCCCGGCGACGATCCCCTCTCTGATCGTGATGGTGCCTGACGTGCCTTTAGGTGGCGGGAGGTTGCGTTTTCGCGTACTATGAAGAGTTGGGATTCAACTGCCGATTCTGTTGGTAGCCTCCCCGGGCCGGGGAGCGTACGTTGTGAATCTTGGAACCGGAGCGGTCTGGATACCGTCACGTAAGGTGAGAAGCATTAGAAATATCAATGATTTGTCGGCCATTGACGCGGCCGTGAACCGGGACAGACGGACATGACGATCAAAGCGAAAAACGAACCGAAAAACGCGAAGCCGAACCTGTATTCCACGTCGGCTCCCGCAGCGCATGGCACGAGTCTGCCCTCCGCAGAAGAAGTTTCGAAACGAATCGGCGACAGACTACCTCCGCTTCGCTACACCGGACCCGTAGTCGTGCCACCACATGGCAGCGGGATCTAAGAACCGTAAGCTCTATAGACTCCCCGCATTTTTCTTCGAGACTCAGCGATCCCGCCGGCGGACATACCCTCCCAACTGCAGGCGAATCCTTCCATTCCCAACGCTGATCCTGCTTGCTAGAACAGGACCGTGGAGTTGCGTTTCCGCGATTATCGGTCGCATACTTGCTACTGGAGGCAGTTCTCGGCTTAACGTACGGTTCGTGTTTCATGCGGGCACTCCGCCTTCCTCAAGCTCGGTGTTCATTCATTAAGTATATGTATACAGGTAGTTTATTTGGCACGCCTTTCGCCAAAATGATGGCGCATGGTGAACTGCCTCAGCTAGGTCCCCGCGTTGGTGTTGGCCTTGCACTGCTCGTGGGTGGCGTGATTTCCGATTTCGTTCACATGAGAAACGAGCCATCATCCCTCGGTAGCGCCCGCTCTAGCGAGGTTATCGCCGATGCATACTAAGACCGTCGCTTTGATCAATCCGCCGGGTTGGACGTTGGCAACGGGCGCGCCTCATCTCGGACTACCACTCCTTGCGCATCCCCTGCGACAACGCGGCCACGCCGTGTTCCTCGCCGACTGGAATGTCGAATTGGCGCGCCTTTTTGGTGCACGGATCAGCGAGCAGGATGCCCGCGCGGTCTTCGACCTCGACTACAAACCTTCAATGCATGAACCGTATTTCGATGCCCAGCAAGCGTTGATTAACGGATTGGGGGGCGATACCACGGCATCCTGGGACCCTCAGATGGGCTATGCAGATGCGAAATACGACGCGAGCAATCCTGCTGACATTCGAAAAGCTCTTTCGATTCGAAGCCCACTCGACGCCAGCCTCAACCGGTTGGCTGAACATCTGTTGAGCGAGTGCAGGCCTGATTTGATCGGCCTTAGCCTCTCCGTTCAAGGCCAGGTGCTGCCTTCGTTCTATGCCGCTAGAGCGCTGCGGCGGTGCGGCTTCACAGGACCGATCGTTCTCGGGGGGAACATCGTCACCCGCTTAGGTTCTGCAATGGCAGAAGAGTGGGTTTTTGACTACTTTGATGCTTTGGTTGTCCTTCAGGGAGAACTGGTACTGCCCGAACTCTGCCTCGCCTCCAAACGAGCAGAATGGGCAAGAATTCCAAATCTCCTGTGGAAAGATGCCGGAACCATCAGGGCGAACAGATCTGAGGTCCTCTCTCCTCAGGAATTCGGTCCGCCAGATTTTCGAGGCTTGCCGTTGAAGGATTATTGGGGGGCGCAGTTCCTGACCGCTGTGGGATCGCGAGGCTGCTACTACGGAAAATGTTCCTTCTGTTCGATACCCTATGCTTGGGGAAATGGAGGGTTTCTCGGGAACGACACTCCCTCAGCTATCGTGAGTCAATTCGAGACTGGTATCGCCCGCCACGGTGTTCATCGTTATAAGTTCGTCGACGAGGCTTTACATCCTGGTCTCCTGTCATACGTCTCAGATCGAGTACTTGCCTCTGGACTAGACGTCGAGTTTGAAGGGTACGCCCGACTGGATCAATCATGGCTGACGCCGGGCTTGCTTCGGCGCTTTGCTCGCGCGGGGCTGAAAAAACTCTACATCGGGCTCGAGATCGCAGCTTCAAACAGCCGCGAACTCCTCCGCAAAGCCGACCATGCCGATCCCGCGACCTTCTTGACCGCGCTTTCCGACCACGGAATCTCTGCCCATGTTTTCTGTATGTTCGGCTTTCCGGGCACAGGCGACGCCGAGGCAATAGCCACACTTGATTTCGCTTTTAAACATCAGCGAGCGATCGATACACTCGACGTGCTGCCTTTTTACTATGCTAAGCATACCGTCGTCCCAGGCGTGACAGTTCTGCCTGACCCGGGCAGAGAATGGGCCCTCACCCAAAAGTATTTGCCCAGCTCTCCTGGCGCCCTGTCGATGGAAGAGTCCGACGAATTGGCGCGTGTTATGGAATCTTACGTCTGGCGGCAGTATCCGCGCTGGGTACAACCTTTATATCGCTTGGCGTCGCCGTGGACCCCTTTGTCAGGAGGGACTCCCCTAAGTACAGCAGAGAGAGAAAGGCCATTACTGTGTGGCACCAGCTCTTAATCAATGGCTTGATCGCAGGTAGTGCACTCGGTCTACTGGCGGCCAGTTTCGCAATTATCTATCAGACGGCTAGATTCTTTCATTTTGCACACGCCTCAATTTATACACTCGCCGCATATCTGACATACCTCTTCAGCCGCACGCTCGGCCTGCCTTTCGTCGTGTCGATCGCCGCCTCTGTATCTTTAACAGCTCTAGCCGGCTGGCTCCTATATGTTACGACATACCTACCCATTGCAAGGCGAAATGCAAGCTCGACGTCTCTACTGCTCGTGTCCCTGGGTCTGATGGTCGCTCTGCAGAACATCATAGCGATGGCGTTCGGATCGGAGCTAAAGACGTTGCCCTATCAGCCGGTTGGCAGAGCGATCAGTATTGGAAGTGCTCTCATCACATGGGTTCAAATCACGAGCATTGCGTGTTCTCTGGCGACGCTTGTCGTCCTCGCTGCGCTCCTCAGGTTTACAAGGATTGGATTATCGCTACGTTCCGTCGCGGACAACGCTGAACTCGCTTTGATTATAGGCGTCGAGCCGTACAAGGTGACGGCGTTTGCCTTTGCACTCGGGTCCGCGTTAGCTGGCGTATCGTCGGTGCTGGCATCGTTCGACACGGGCTTAACTCCCACGATGGGATTCAACGCGCTTCTCATGGCTGTTGTTGCTGTAGTGATCGGCGGTGTCGGGAGTATCCCGGGCGCTCTTTTAGGCGGGCTCGGAATTGGAATGATCCGCAACCTTGCTGTTGCCGCGATTCCGACGGCATGGATTGACTCACTGGTTTTCGTGATTCTAATCGGATTCCTGTTGCTTCGACCACACGGCATGCTTGGCGAAGCACCTGCGCGGAGATGAGGCACCCCCCAAAATGGCCGTTTACCTACTACACTTGTTGACATTAGGTTGTATACTCGCCATCGCTGTCGTCAGCCTACAGCTGCTTGTGAGCACCACGGGTCTTCTTTCCGTCGCGCATGCTGTGTTTTTGGGTATAGGGGCCTATGCAGCCGGAATAGGCGTGACGCTTTGGCATTTTACGGCGATTGGTGAAATAGGTCTTGCGATCGTCTGCGCGTCTATCATCTCGCTGATGGTCTCGGTTCCGTCACTCCGTTTGCGTGAAGATTACTTTGCAATTTCGACTTTCGGACTTCAAATGATCGCGTCAGGTGTGCTCTTGAACTGGATGCCGGTGACGAATGGACCGCTGGGAATTGGCGGGATAGGACAATTGTCCATCGGCGGTTTCTCCGTTAAATCGTCTTACCCCTTCTTCCTCCTCGTGTTGTTCATCTGCAGCGTAGCAGTCGTCATTGCCGAGAGCATCAATGCCTCGCGGTACGGCCTAATTTTGCGAGCGATCAGAAGCGATGAATTGTTTGCGCAATCGCTGGGTAAACGGACTCTTTGGTTCAAGGTCAAGATTGTCGCACTCAGCGCCGTTCTGACGTCAATTGCGGGAGTACTGTACGCTCATTTTCTGACGTACATCGATCCCTCCAGCTTCTCGCTGATGGACTCCGTTCAAGTCTTGTCGATGGTCGTGATAGGAGGTACGCGGCCCCTCGGCGCCGTTGCTGGCACTATGATTCTCGTGTTGCTCCCGGAGGCACTGCGATTTCTTGGCCTTCCCGCGGCATTAGCGGCCAACATCCGGCAAGTCCTATATGGCGTTCTGATCGTGGTTGTTGTTGCGTTTCGTCCTCGCGGTATCTTTTCATTTCACGAGCGGACGGCGGCATGAAGGAATAGACGGATATGCCCCTTGAGTGTCGAAGGCTGACGAAATCATTTGGCGGTGTTCGGGCGTTGTCCGACGTGTCGATCCGCTTCCCGGACCAAGGAATTGTGGCCGTCATCGGGGCAAACGGAGCCGGAAAGACGACGCTCATCGATACGTTGACAGGAATCGTCATCCCAGACGATGGGCAGTGGTTATTGAATGGCAGGGACATCACTGGATTCAGCACCGAAAAGGTGGCGCGAATGGGAATCGCGCGCAGCTTTCAGGGAATCAGGCTGCTCCCCGAGGAAAGCGTCATCGACAACATTGCGCTGGCTGTGCCTGATCGCGGCGCTGAGACTCTTTTGGCGGCCTTGCTTCATTTCAGGACATCGACCCGGCGAGCACCGGTCGTTCGAGAAGCGGAGCGATTCGTCAGCTTGGCAGGATTGAAGGAACAAGGTTCCGATCCGGTGAAGTCGCTAGCGTACGGTGACCAAAAGCTTGTGAGCGCTGTCGTCACGGCAGCCACCGGCGCTCGAATACTATTGCTGGATGAACCATTGGCAGGTGTTCACGGTGACGGCGTGAAAAGAATCATTGCCTTTGCACGACAACTTGCCTCAAGCGGTCGTCTGGTGGTGTTCATCGAGCACGATCTCGCGGCCGTTCGGCAGTTGGCGGAGATCACGGTCATGATGGATCACGGCACTGTCCTCGCAATTGGACCCACGGAGGAAATCCTGGAACGGAAAGACCTGCTGGAGGTCTATCTTGGCTGACTCCAATGCCAGTTCCCTTGAAGCGTTCGCTATTCGCGCCGGATACGGTAGCCGCGACGTCATCAGCGCGGTTAGCCTCTCTATTGCTTCAGGGGAAGTTCTGGGGCTGCTGGGGCACAATGGTGCTGGAAAATCTACCCTTTTGAAGACGCTTGCAGGCGTTTTGCCTCTTCGATCCGGGGATATCCGTCTAGGCGGTCATTCGATCTGCCGGCAATCGATTGCGCAGCGGATCGCGCTGGGAGTAACTTATCTCCCGCAAGGGAATCCCGTTTTTCCTCATTTATCTGTGAACGACAACCTGCGAATCCGTGTGTCTCACCGGGCGGACATCGCCAATCCCGCAACAGTCGAAAGTGTCCTCGAGTCGTTTCCGAAGCTGAAAGACCGCCTTCGCCAGGGCGCCGGCAGCCTCTCGGGTGGCGAAAAGCAAATGCTTTCACTGGCTGGAGCATTACTTTCGAATCCACGCTTTCTGCTTTTGGACGAACCCTCGCTTGGATTGGCTCCGAGCACCGTAACAAGGACTCTCGACAGGCTCCGGGATCTCGCACGCACATCCGAAGTGGGTATCTTGGTTGTCGAGCAAAAGGCGCGAGAGGCGCTGCGGGTCTGCGACCGGCTGATGGTAATGAAGCAGGGGCGGGTTACTTATTCGGGTCGGTGTGGTGAGGAAATGGCCGATACGGCGGAGTTTCGCGAGTTATGTCTCTGAATTGTTTTAGATTGAATCACGATATTCACTCTCTTCCCCATGGAGGTTGTTCATGAAACCGTCGTCTAAAGTTGTAGTTTTAATTGCCGTGTTGCTGTGCCTGGCAGGTTGCAGCGGCAGCGATGATTCGATTGTGCTCGGGTGCCTCTCGCCACAGACCGGGGAGGGGGCCAGCTATGGTCGCGCCGTTCGGCGTGGTGTCGAGTTGGCAGTTGAGGAAATCAACGCCCAAAAACGACTGTCAAAACCCCTCACTGTTATCTTTGAGGACGACAAAATGAGCCCGACTGACGGCGTAAGCGCTTTTCGGAAACTCGTCAGCGTCGATCACGTTCCGCTCGTCCTTGGGCCGTTTGGGTCATCGATCGTTCTCGCCACTGCGCCAATTGCGAACGAGACCAAGACCGTTTTGATAACGGCGAGCGCTACAGCAGACAAAATCGCGGACGCCGGCGATTATGTTTTCCGCATCGTCCCTCCGAATTCCAAGCAAGGTGCGGACATCGCCGAGTTCTCCTTCGGCAAACTTCACCACAAGCGAGCAGCTATCCTGTATCAAACGAATGACTACGGGATCACGCTCAGAGATGCCTTCGACAAGAGCTTTAAGGCTTTGGGAGGCGCGATAGTGGGCTCGGAGGGATATCCATTGGGGACGACGGACTTCCGCGCGGCTTTGACGAAGCTCAAGAGCCTAAATCCCGACTTAATATTCTTCCCACTCCACCAAGCGGATGCCGCTCTTATGCTGCGGCAGGCCAAGGAACTCGGCTATACCGCCGACTTCATCAGTGCGGACGGCGCGTACACGGAGGACTTGATAAAGACGGCTGGGAATGCGGCAGAAGGGGCCTACTTCTCAACGATGGCATTAGCTTTCGGAGTTGCTGACCAGGCAATCGCCCAATTCCAAAACGCCTTTAAATCGAAATTTCACGACGACCCTGACGTTTACGCCGCCTATTATTACGAAGCCACCAACCTCGTCGCACAGGTTATTCGCGATTCTGGAGCGACAGGCGAATCGATCAGGAAGGGCCTGGACGCGATGAATGGAGCGAAGGCATACCATGGAATCACGGGCACGACTTCGTTCGATGCCAAGGGCGAGGTCGACAAGGCCTTCTACATTTATCAGATCAAGAACGGAAAGTTTAGTTTGGTCGGCCCTCCAAAGTAAGCGCGAATGCCGGCCGGACCCAAGCGGATGCGCAGCGAAAGCACCGCGGCTCATGAACGGCACTGGTGCCGCGGCGCTCTCCGCATTTGCCGGCTGTAATGCTAACTATGTAAAATGTGAGTCTTCACGAACAACAGACACGTTGGGGAGCAGATGCCCGGTCCAATCGATTGGCCAGTCAACTTGGCCGCCCAGCGCATCGCGGACGGCTTTAGCGAGCGCGTTGCGAAAGACGGTAAGGGTGTCGATGGCGAGACGAAACCTGGCGCGATCCTGCTTTCGCAATTCGCGAGTCGCGTCACGAACGACTATTTCGGGCGGATGTTGGATCACTGGTTGGCGTTCCGGCAGATGGAAAGACAGCCTGGTGTCGAAAAAGCCAGGGGATTGGTTGTTGAACTTCGCAAAGCGAGAAGACTGAATTCGTCCGATGTTCTCGAATTGTTTAAGCTCCTGTTGGGCATTACGATTCTTCGCCCGATCCTTTCCCCAAAGGAGGGGCTTTCAAGTTCGATGTATTACGCCTCGATTCATCATCCGCTCCTGGATGAGACCACCTGCGCATCGATAATGGACTCCGTTGTCATCCCGGCGGGCAAAGGCACTGCTGGTGACGCCCTGCAGACCTGGCTCCCTGTTCACTCGCCGGTGTCATTCGGAGAACGCCGTGGCGTTGTCGAATGGCAGGACCTGGTTCTCGGGCAGGTCTCGATGCTTGTCGTGGCTTATCGATTCCAAAACCCGCGACCGCAGGGCTGTTCGCAGTTTGTTGTGTCAGCTTTCTTGCCGTTGCCTGGAGTCTTTGATACGGACGATTGCCGATGCGGCTTTAGCGAACTCCTGGATGATAGTGTCAAGTCAGTTGGCGAAGACGTTGTTTGCTCCTTGTGCGATGCGCAGCTGAGTTTCAGGGAATCGGCTCACGCGCGTAGCGTTTCGGCGCGCTCCCATTCTGTCGCTGAGGCACGAGGGCCGACTGAATCGCTCGTCGGCAACGTTGCGCAAATGCTTGTGCCTTCATCGTTCGTCGAGCTTCCAACGCCCGTTCTGGCCGTTGGCGTCGCTTTTCCGATGGACGACAGCCGGAACAAATATAGGCTTGCTCATTTGGCGCTCGACAACACAGCATCGAAAAGCGTCCTGCGCCGCCTCCTTGAGCCGATGTTGGTGCGGAGAATCCGTCTGGGTGTACCTGCCGCGAAGGAACGCACACTTCACGACCACCTCGAAGCGAGGTATGCCTTTGACGATAGCTGTGGAGTTCTGTTTCGGCCTCAAGGCGGCGGGGAACCCTACGCGCTGTGGGCAATTCTCACCCGCGACAAACGGGGATGGCCGAAAGATGTTCACGAACATTTGAGCGGCATCGCTCCAGTCCTCGATCGCCTTCACCGAATGGTGACCTTCTTGACGCCGCTCAACCCCCAATTTGAAGAGGTCGGCTCAACGCTGACGAGCGCGGGCGTGCCGTCGGCGTGGCGCCATCGCTATGCTGTCTATAAATTACGTCAGAACGTCCTGGCATCTTTCTTCGATCTCCTGTCGCGCGTTCTCTGCTGCTCAAATACCGACGAATCCGCAAAACTCGCTAATCAGCTCGAATACATCCTTGGAGTTGTCCTTGAATGTCCCTGGGACATGGGAGCGAACGACTCGCGCGATCTCGCGAAACAAGTCAGGACTGCGCTATCAGAAATCAGAACGAGCGTATATCGTGATCTGAGCGATGTTTTGCTCGGCACATCGTTCTATATCCTCTCTCCTGGACACGTCAAGCTGAAACACCCAAGTGATCTGAAAGGCGAGGAGCGGATGATTTGTGACCTTATCCAGGTTGCCTCCCTTGGTAGTTTTCAGATTGTGGACGACGGACGAACGGAATCCTGCCTGGATGAGATCGACTTGCAGGTGTTTCGAAAACACCAGTGGCGGGGCATTGAGAAGCAGCATGACCCAGATCGCGCAGCTCTTCTGTGCGCCCACGATCACGATACTCTATTGCTTCCGTTGACGTATTCGATTGAGGCGGAATCGTACTGCAGTGTTGAACTGGCTAGAAATTCCGATGGCGCGGGCAACCTGGCCTCGCTCTTGGCAAAGGAGCTTGCCAGCCTGGTACCTGCGGATCTCACGCTTCGGCGCATGCGCGCTCACCTCTGGACTGATACGGGCATGCGCTTTCGCTCCGAAAAGACCGAAGAGTCGGGTCCCCGGCTGCTTTTGGCTCACCGGCCGGACGAGCAGGCGTTCTTGCAATACGAACAGTCCCGGATTGCACCTATCGCCAACCTGCTGAGGGACAGCGTCAGTGCTTCCGAGGCCGAGCAGCAAAGGAAGCGCAACCGGGACATAGAACGCGAAAATCTGCATCTGGCCCGGATCAAGGCAGAAGCCAACGCGTTGTCTACGATTATCATGAAGTCCGTCGTATCACAGATTAATAAGCTCCAGGTAGCTCTGGAACCAGGTCGCTTATTTGATAACGAGTTTCTGGTGAATCTGTTTCCGCGACAAGACCAGAATGTTTGGGAACAGCCCAAGATTGTCGGGTACCACAATTCGCGAACTGAGAAAGAGAATCGCCTGCTCTTGAGCCTTGGTATCCATTTCATGTTTGGCGAGGCTCCAACCGGGCCAGAGGAAAACATTCTATCGGCTGCTCGTACACTGGTGGCGGAACGGGCCGGCACGCGCGATGCCTTAAAGGCCCTCCTGCTGGACATTCTTAATGGCACCCCACAAGGATTTGACACATTTAAGGCACTTTGTCGACCCGCGTACGTCGCTGGGTCTGAGGTTCCACTGTATGCGCTGGCTGTTCGGCTACTGATCCACCCTAACGTCAGCGACGATTTCCGAATCATCGTAAACTCGTCGAGGGGGCATGTCGAGCTAACACCACGAAACTTCAATGAGCAGGTCGGAACTCTCTACAAGTCCCCAGTATTTAAACAGTTTAACGGTCATCATGCGGACTGGATGCGGCCCTTCGTCTTGCTAATCGGTGAGCTCCAGCCCGCGAGGGGCGCCGTGTACGTGCCGAAGATGCAGGTATCCGCTAACGAGATTGAGTGCGACATCACGGGACCTCCGCAGGAAATCGCTACGTTACGACAGATGTTCGATAACAATCAGGAGTCGAGCGAACTAGACGACCACGGATACCGAGGCGCGTGCAAGGAATTCAAATTAGCGCGAAGGCGACTTAACGGAAAGCTTGTTGTCGCTTTCGATTCAACGATCAAGGTCACACTAAAGTAGGAGGGTGCTCCGGATAATGGAAATCTGTTTATACTCAGTTAATCCCGGCGGCCGCACATGGGAACAGTGGCTTGATCTAGCTGCGACCGACAATCCACCCGGGAGTGATGTCACCGATTTAGGCAATTCGCAATATTATCAGGGCGAGATGAGATTTCTTTGCTTGATACATCGGTCTACAAGCTGGACCCAGGTGGACCAGGATGCCTACGAAGTGGCGTGGAAAAGCCTTCCAGAATCTTGCCGGGATAGAGTATGGTGGCTCTTTTATAGCGGCTCTGGTTATCCGTCGGCCCAGTCCAAGGTGAGCAACATTCATTATCTCCGCTACGAGATCAAAGACACGCTGGGAGTGGTGGAACGAGAGTGTTTTCAGGCGCTGCTGAGAGGTTTGCGTACTGACGCCGAGGTGGAACCAAGGAAACTCTGGCAGATGCTGTATCCCCCAGACAACGTCGCCGCATCGACGCTCCTGGCATTGCTGTTTGCGGCCGACCTTGACATTCCCGGGGCTGTGGATGGATTCATGAACAGCCATGATGATCTCAGGCGAGCGTACATGGAATATTGTGGCAGTATCCGGCAAAATCAACATCAGCATGCCCTGCGCGAGTATCGAGCCTGGGAGTCTGACCTGCAAGGACCCGACCGATCACGCGTTCGAGCCGAGTTGCAGGCGGTCTTGAGTGATGTCCCGGACTGAATGGGCCCGTGCCTGAACAACTCTCACGTTGGCGCGTGGCACGGGCTGAGGTTACCCACGATTGGATCGAGAGGCGGCTATTGCCTGTTCTGGACGCCACGGAAGGATCGGACGAGGCGCTCGCCCGCCGGGCCCGGCTTTGTCTGGATACGTGGACGGCGGAGATTGAACCGAGGCTCACCGCCTGCGTTGACCTGTTGCCATGTTGTCTTCTCCCGAGCATACTGCTGCGCAAATATCTCGCGGCGCGATACTTGCAGAAGATCGACGCTTTCGCTCTCGCGGAGGCAACGGTGTCGGGACGCCCCCTCGCAGCGCTAAGGGAGGATCTCACAGCACTCACCAAGGAGATGGGCCAAGCGCTGGGTGAATTGGTTAGCACGCCCAATCACAAAAACCAGAGGCGGGCAGTCTCGAAGCTTTACGATTTGAGGGATGCGCTTCAGCGCGTTCCGCGGAGTGTCTTTTTGCGATGATATTTCAACCTCGAGTTCTAGTGGTCGATGACGTGATCGGCAGCGAGAGCGGCGATGCTCTCACGCAAGAGAATCGTCGCATTTATTGCGCTGCACTGGGCCTCCAGGATGAAGCGCTGGCGCCGGGATTACTCGATCACGCTCCCGTAGCGTCGGCGATGTTTACCAGCGGTCAACGGAAGGCTGGTGCGAACCTCGAGAACAGCCTTGCTGTTGTGGAGGCGACATTTCGTGCCGGCTGGCCCACGCCTGATGGTCGCTACTGGTCGGCTGTCATCGCCGACATGAAATTCGGAAACGATGAGCGATTTGGGCTGCAGGTGATCGACTTGATTCACCGGATTGCTCCGGAGGTGCCTATTATCGTCGTTTCAAGCTTGGATCAGTTGAACGTTCGAGCGGGCGAGAGTTTACGCGATGCGGCTCAGCGGGTCGGCGCGCAGGAATTCTTGTCGGCCCCCGCGCTGGATCGAAATGTTGAGCCGGCGTACAGGTCAACGCCGTCGAACTTTGAGGAGAGATTGGATGTTCTGGGGCTTCTTCCTGACCCTGAGCAACGAGTTGTGGGCACGTCGTTGGCTATTTGCTTAACGCTTCGCGAAATTCGTACCCGGATTCCGCGGGACGGGGTCAATCAGATATTGCTGCTCGGGGGCTCCGGGCTCGGGAAGTCTCATTTCGAGGGATATATCCACCGCGAAGTTGCCGGGCGCTCCGGGCGGCGCGTTGAAAGAACGGTGGCAAAGAGAGTACCGCTCGCCGGAGTAGCCGAGGAGATGCAGAAAAAGGCACTCTTTGGCACCGCCGGAGCGACAGGCGTACTCGCCGGGCCCGGAGCTTTTGAGGAAGCTCGCGACGGAGGCGTCGTTTTTCTGGACGAGATCGGTGAACTCGGCCCTGGCGGACAAAGCGACTTACTGGGACCTTTGCAGCCGATCAAGTCAACTGATGGCCACTACTATCGGCCCTTCAGCAGGATGGGATCAAGCAAAGAAGAGCGGTCGCGTTGTTTTGTTTGGGCGGCGACCAACAAGGACCTGGATCTGTTGGTGCGGGACGGTCGTTTCAGTGAAGCGCTGCTTCACCGCTTCGACGGTAATCGCGTCGTTGTTCCGAGCTTGAAGGAGAGGAAGACCGATCTCACCCTTTTGATTGATCATTTCTTGAACGAAGCCTGCGACCAGTTTGGCATCCGGACACGCCCACGTTTGGACGTGCCGTCCTCAGCCTGGGAAGATTATGCCGAAGGACACAGCATCCGGGAACTGCGCAACCATATTGCCGCCGTCGTTTCTAAGAATCAATACAAGACCCTCCTGACGGAAGCGGACTTCTTCAGGAACCCGGTCGCGCAATCTTCGCCCGGAGCGTTGCGGGCCTCCGGCCCTGAGCCTGCAGGAACCGTATCGGAACTCATCGGTATATTGGAGGCGTGGAATCCAGCGCCGCACATGACGATCGATGAGTTCGAAGGAGCTTTTGAGAAGCTTGATTTGGCATTTGCGACGTCCAAGCTTCGTCTTTGGCGAGAACTGCTTGCCAGGCAGAAGGCGATCAGCGGGGATGCCATTAACCTGTTAGGCACGGTTAAGCAACTGCTCGGAAAGAAGAAGATCGCGAAGTCAAAGCCAAGTGACGTCGCACTCAAGATTTTCCAGGCCGCGCAAGTCAAAGAACGACCAACGGACCCGATTCTTGCCCAGATCTGGGATCGCCGACGCGGCGCACGCATCGGCCAGAAATGAAGAAATCTGCGGGAGGTATGTTGCTGCTCAAGTCCCTTGGCAATCTTATCGCGCAGGTGACCGGCGGTGAAGCCCACTGCGTTGCCGCCTGCGACCTGGAGCAGACGGACGCACTCTGGTCGCAGTTGAGCGAAGAATCGGGAGCAGGCACCTTGCCGTGGGGAAATGTTGTTCTGCTCTTCGACGGCGAGGGGGAGCCTACCGATCATCCCTTTAGGCCGGAGCATTGGTTGACCCCTTGGGATTGGGCGCTCGCGATGTCGATCAACCTCATGAAGTCGCCTCATCGCATGCCGGCATCCGGCTTTCGATGCCTGATCGTCGACCTCTTGCCACGGCATTATGGGAGCGGTGGCCGACGGCGGTTTAAGGCTGCCGGCGCGTTCGCGCCCTGGATTCGGTGGTATCGGCCAACAACACCGCAGAAACCACTCGCGTTTGGTTTCCAGGAGTTCTTTCAGGACCTAAGAACATTAGAAGGCCTTCCGCGGCTATCGATCGACACGCTGCGTCAAGTAGACAGCGCGGGACTCGCCGCGGCCTGGGGCTCACTGTTCTCAACACCAAAAGACCGTCACGCGATTGGAAACCTCGTTGGCCCGCTGCTCCTTGCTGAAGGATTGACTGTTCGCGGCTTGTCCAGCGAGATGCTCTCGGGTGAGGACCGCTCGACGCGCCGCCTTCGCACCCTCATCAATGCCATCGGGATGGTTTCGAAGAGCGACACGGGGAGCGCGAAGCCCTATATTCTCCCTCTGGCAAGAGACCCTGACTGCTTGCCCACCAGCGATCAAGATCCATTTCGGCAATGTGATCAAATACGTTTTCTGTTGGTCGATGATCAGCACAAGCTCGGCTATAGCACCATAGTAGGAAAAGTGCTTTTTGGTGACGATCGAAAGACGGACCACGGGAAGCAAATCTGGAGTGGAGATGACCGGAAACTGAGCCTTCGGGCCGTCGATGATCCGGAAGGACTGCTCGGCTTCTTACGGCAAGCGCTCGAGAGCGAACCAGATTGGAGTTTTCCGCGACTGCTCGGCGCGGAAGAGTATGACGTCTTGCTGTTGGACCTGCGCTTGTTCCGCGATTCCAACATTGAATCTGCCTCCCATGCCGAGAAGAAGTTCCTGGGGCGTTTGATAGCTTTGGCCGAAGAATTCAAGTACTGGGAGATCGGCGATTCCTCGTTGGATGCCGCTGTCATAGCCGCGAAGCGGCGTCTCGCTGGCGGACGGGAAGATCTTCATGGTCTGGCGCTTCTTCCCTTGCTGCTCAGCCACGCCGATCCGTCGCTGCCCATTGTACTCTTCAGCAGCACACGGCAACGCGAAGTGTTGGAAACGTGCCGGCACCGCCTCAACATCATTACCTCGTTTAGCAAGCCAGTCGTGACAGGGTACAACGTGGAAGGCGCAGGCCTTCGTGGAGTGGACCGTCTCGTTTTAGCCTTGAAAACTGCGTCGCGGTTGCACAAGATCCGTGTCGTGTGGAACGCGCTCTGCGAACTCGCCATCTGCTTACGAAAAACCGGCCAAACAACAATCAAGGAGCCGCTCCTGATATGGGATAGGTGGCCGCGGCCGGAATATGCAGTCACGTCCGGCTTCGTCAGCGTTCTGGTCGCTGAATACCAGCGGCTGCTGGTCGCGGGATGGTATGCCGACGCGCTGCTGGCGCCACACAACCTCCTCGATGATGCAGGTGTAAAACTGTCAAACCCGACTTATCCCTATGATGCAGAAATTCGATTCTTATCTTTGGCGCTGAACCGCGCCCCGCGGCAAACCTGGCGACAGTTTTTGGAAAACACTCCGGACGGCAAGACTGTTCCACTGCTTTGCGGATCGCTCAGCCTCCTGAAGCCGGAAGGCGATACCGCCGCCGATCGTCTTCTAAAGGGAGCGATAAACAAGTTCAGCGGCGCATTGGGCAGGGCGCCGTTACCGGACGCGTTGAAGGAATTTGAGGGCACTGAACAGGCCAGCCTCCTTGTGAGCCGATTCGGAACACTGGAAAATGTGATTGAGGCGGCGATGGAGTTGCGGGTCGGGCGAGCTTATGAACAACTCTCCGCGGCAAGTCGCGACACCAGCGTGCTCGCGGCGTACCAATACTATGCGTTTCTCGCGGCCGCAAGAAACGGAAGAGGCCACTTTGCGCTGCGACCGCTTGAGCATGATGCCGTTCTCGAAGAGTTCGCTTGTTTCACATGGCTGCTCTTCCTGACGGGGTCAACCCTGTTCTTAAAGAATAGGCGCCCTCTTTACGGTGCTGATGGATTGACACCCGAGTCGCTCTATTGGGCTGACCGGCAAGACTGGCTGCCGAAAACGTCCCTTTCCCAATTGGAGGGCCCTGCGTATGCCAGGAAGCTTCTTGCGAATCTTGGACACCTTCTTCAGCTGGGTGTTTGCAAGATCGACGGAGAATTGGCGCGCTTGAGGGATTATGCCCTCCAGCTTGCGACAGAGGACGGCGACGCTGCCAATGGCCCCGTCCCACCGATGAATTTCGTCCGATCACAATCCATGCAATCGGCAGCAGAACCGACGGCCCAGGCCCAGTCCCTGCCGGCGAGCAGGCGCAAGACCTGAGCAGGGCCCGGGGCCAACGGCGGTTCCTACTAACGCAGCCGCTGACGTTGCGGCCGGGAACCTCCAGCCTGTCGGGAACCTCTCATTTCCCTAACGCGCCGCGGCCTCCCGGCCCCGACGTTGCAAACTGCCGGTAGCAGATCTGTGATTCACGGTCTCTGCTCCGGAAGTATCCTTTACGCTCGCGGAAGCGGCACCCGGCGGAACGATGACCGTCAGCGATTCGAGAGCGGCATTCCTCAATAGCAAAAGAATGTTGATCTCGCTGAATTTGGGCTATTTTGTGATTCTCCTTGGGAGCACCCAATTCATCCTGACGTTTACTGCGCCGGCGCGGTTTCGTCCAGGGCTGCTTCGGCCTGTGGCGTGCACCCCTGTCCGGCGATTCGGGCCGGGAAGCAACTTAGAAACGAAGGCATGGTACCCGGCAGACTCTTTCGGACTTTTGAAATGACCCTCAGGATTTGCCACCGCTAGGAGGAGCTATGCTGAATCGTCTTCGGAACATTTCGGCCGCGGAGCGCTGGACGCTCGCGATAGTGCTACTTGGACTCGTTGCGGTCGCAATGAGTTACCCGCCCCAGCCATCGCTTGCTCGCCCGTGGCTGTGGCGGTCGGCGTTCCTCGCGATCATTGGGAGCCTGCTACTCATGTTGCCCGGCTTGATTGCGGCGTTCATGTTGCGGCGCCCGTCAATCGTGGGTGTCGCGGCGATTGCCGGCGCTGTGACCGGCCTTGTGCTCAATGCCGGCCTGACCTTCTATGCCGCGAAACGCTTCGAAGTGCCCATCCACCAGGCGATCGTTCGCCTTCAGCAGCAAACAGGAACCATCACGATTGTGCAGAACGGGAGCGCCCTTATTCCGCTGAGGCTGATCGGCGAAGGCCGGATTGAGCGCAGCGAGGGACTACTAACGAATCTCACGCCGATGGAAATGCGTATTCTCTGCGCGGCCGAGGACGAACGGTGCTTCGATCGAAAACTGAATATCGATCTCGAAGCGATCGTGCGTGTCTTGGTCACTGCGACAAATCGCATTTTAAGGCGCCAGTCGGGCCGTCTGCCGGGCGGCAGCAATCTCAGTGAACAGGTCGCGGGACTGCTTCTCGGTCTCAAGCCCGCAGGGCCAGACGCGATCTGGTGGAAGCTCGACAAGATGCTCGCGGCCTTTGAAGTCGATCTGCTTCCCAGGGAACAACAGGCTGCGATTTACTTGTCGCTCGCACCGTTTGGCAACTGGCATGGCCAAGATATCGTCGGGATCGCAGCGGCAAGCCATATCTTTTACGGCCGCGATCATTCCGAGTTGTCAGCGGTTGAACTGGCAGAGCTCATGGCGAGACTTCGAAATCCCGTTCAATTGTTTCCGTACCGACGGGCCCGTGAAACTGAAGATCATTACGTTAAGCGCCTGGAGGCTGAGCGATTGCGAGCACAAGCAATTGTTTACGTCGCTGCGCGAAAATCCTGGCTGCATGGCACCGAGGTTGGAGCATCCTTTAGTACGCTTGTGCCGGCGGATCTCGCAGGGCAACAGCTCGACATCCCCCACGAGAAACAGATTCTGGATGCCGTCCAAGCGCATGTTCCAGATGCAGCCTCGAGACGGCTTATCGTTGCGACCGAACTTGATCATGGCATGGAAAAAGCATTGGTTGACGCCTCCGCCGCCGGCTTCGAGGCGTTCTATCCACGACTTCCAGTAGCAACGCATGCAGATGATTTTCTCGAAGTCGATGCAAGCGTGGTCGACGACACAACCGGGCACCTTGTCGCGGAAGTCGGAATGGCAACCATGCCGGGTGGATGCGCCTCGCACTGCAAACCTGAGTTATACGCGCTCGCACTTGAGACACGGTCGATATCAAGCCTAAACGAAGCCCCGCCGTGTTCGCGCGTTCCCGCACGTCTCGCTCTGGCCAAAAGCCTCAATGAAACCGCGCTCTGCTTAATCAAGCTTGTCGGGCCTGCGCGATATATGCAGCATCTGCGGGATCAGGGCTACGCTGTCCAGGGTCCGTACGTGCCAATAGCACTCGGAGCAGGTGTGGAGGTGTCGCCTCGCCGTGTTGCCGCCAACTACCTCAAGTTTGGTTTCGCGCACGCCGGGTGGCGTGTGGAACCCGACATCATCGCGCGCATTGTTGACGCCAAGACGGGGGCGGTACTCTACGAGCCGGTCCTGACGCAAGTCTTGTCCAATGAGACGGCGGTCGCCGTCCGGACTGCTATGGAAGACGTTTCTCGGATCGGAACCGCTTCTCGTGCTCTTGGGCATATTACCGGCGCATTACCAAGTAAAACCGGAACGGCCGGCGCCTTCCGAAGGAACGCATGGCAGGGGGATGGCGGCAGTTGGTGCGTCACGATCGATGCCCGCACCAAACTCATAACGGCTGTCCGCGTCCGATGGCGTAGCAATCATCCATTCGAGCTCGAGGGCGGGCAAACCGCTGCCGTCATCATGGCAGAGTTTATCCAGCGCGCGCGCCGGATAAGCGCGCAGCGTACTCCCCCGGCGAACAATGAACTCATTTCGCAGGTCCACTATGAAAAATAAATTCTTCACGAAGACTACCATTTCACTGATCATGCTGCTTCCATCATTCCTTGGGGCGCAGCAAACACCAAGATCATCGCAACCTAGCAGCTCGTCGGGCGTCAGCTTTCCGATGTCACAGCCACCCGTCGCGTCAAAGCCTCCACAACGGAAGGCCACCGCAATTCGTCTTCAGGCGCGGCCGAAAGCCAAATCGAAGGCGGCCCGTCGATATGCGGCGCCAGCAAAACGCGGCCACAAGCCTCGGCGGCCTCGGCCACAAACTCGCTGATTGAAATTCGGACACTCAGTCGAAAATGCAATCGAAGAAACAAGGAGCTCACATGGCAAAACATCTCGTTTTCGTCCTCCTGGTAATCTGGACGGCCCTGACGCTTTCAGCGCAGCCAGCCGAAATCATCATCACGGACACTTCTCAAAGCCAAGCGCGGTGGGCGCTCCAGAGCCGCGCGGAGCAGAGATCACTGATCGCCAGGTTTCCAAACGACACACAGCTCGTGTTGCTGGGGGTGGGCAGTTCGGTGCACCGCCTCTTTGATGGGCGCCTCGACCCTCCACACCGCGAATCGGCAAGCTCCCTTGTCAATTCTATAGCGATGGCCGATCAGAATACGGCGCTCGGCGAGGGAATCGCCGAGGCACTTCGCCTGAGCGCGGCAATGACCGGAACTTCCAAGAATATCTGGATCTTTACCGATGGCCAGAACTCACCGCCGCCGAAGAGCAGATTTCGGGGGAAACATCTCAATCGAATTCTCGATGAAGTCGTTGTTCCACCGGATACCCAGATCTATATCCGCATTTTTGGCGCAGAACAAATCATTTCGAGTAAACCTTTCGTCCACATTTTGAAGAGCCCACCGGACTGGAATGCTCTTACTGCGCCTCGGCCGAGCGTTGCGAAAACGGCGATGCCCGCATCGTCGGAAGAAAAGCGCCCGGCTGGACCGGCGTCCAGAGAGATCCTGCCGATGCTTGGCATCGTCGCGACGCTGGCAGCCGCCGTCGTTCTCGGAGTGTTCGTCCTTTCTGTGATCCGGCGGAAGCGAGCTAATGACGTCTTAGCCGACCTTCCGTCCATCAGTAGTCCGGCGCCCGACTTGCCGGATGAACCGCAGCCGCACAGGATCTTCTCCATTTTTATTGAGGGACGGGCTGAGCCTGTCGTTCTCGGTGGGAACCACTGTAAGGAGGTTGCTATCGGCGGTTCTGCCACTGCGGACATTTACCTGCCTGCTTGCGATCAACAAACCGCTTGCTTCACCGTTGAAGAGAAACTGAGGACGCCGGCCATCTCTATCAAGAACAGCGGCGTTGGCGAGATTGAAATCGGGCGGAGACGGCTTGCGGCTGGGCGATCCATCCGGCTCCCGGACAGCCCCGTTGAGATGAGGATCGGTTCGCAGATCGTGCACGTTATGGGGGAAACCGTCGTAACCGGAGGAAACAGTCATGAAATACGTTCTTGATCCAGTTCTGTTCATAAGCCCGGGCGGAATTGCGATTGACACGCATTATGTTGTGCGCGCTTACGTTTATCAGCTCTTTGGGCAACTACCCAAAACGGTCAGATCGCTGGCTATCGATTTTGGTACGAACCCCCCCAAGGCGCCGGCGATCGAGTTCTCCGCTGAGATAGCGCCCGATGTGTGGCCAGAGGTCGAGCTTCGACCGCACGAGCGCGCTTTAATCTCATTTGAGGGCAATCAAGCCGCGCTAGCAGACAGGATGTACCACAAGGACCACTCGGTTGCTCACCTGGCCGGGATGATTTCACCGGATATTCTCCGCGAATACAGTGGTGCTGAGGGCGCACAGCTTCCCGCAATCGTTCGGACGGCGATGGCCTACACGGCGACAGGGCCAACATCGTGGTTCGCGCTATTAAAAAGAGCCCTGCAGTCTCTGGCTGAAGGGATCTCGATCTTCGACTCCAGCCGCGAAGTGCCCATTGACGGAGGCCCAAGCGGAAGGGGCCTCCGCGTCGTCATCATTGTCGGAGGGCAGGGGGGAACCGGGACCGGCGCGTTGATTCCTCTCGGAATCACCATTCGATGGCTCGCACGGACGCTTGGAATTCACGTTGCCATCGATGTCCTCCTGCTTGCAGGGAAATATCGTGAGCCTGACGGACAGGAAGATCGCAAGGCGGCTTTGAACCGCGTCATGGACACCGACCTGGAGTTCGTCATGTATCCGGGAAATGCAGTTCTCTCAATGCCGCTTGGACCTTCTACTACAGCGCGTGCTGAGGGTCGTCTCTTTGATACGGTGCTGCGCCAAGAAGCCTGGGGGGCTTTCGAGCACAATTCGCGCGCGGTGATAGCACGTGCGGCCAGGACCATCGCCTTTCGCTATTTCTCGACCGCAGGCTTCCAGATTCAGAATTCGCGCGGTAATGTTGAATCCCGCGCCCGATTGCTAACGCTCGCAGACCGGCCCGCATGGCCGAGAAAGGATTCAGGAAATCACAATGACAACCAACCGACTATTCTTTCAAATTGAATCGCTAACACTCTTGGCCAAATCAAAACGTCTCGATGAGGCCGCTGCCACGGCCGCCGTAGAAGAATTGCTAGTGGACCTCAGGGCCGGCGACAGCGGGGATGGGTCGTCTGCCAGTCAAAGCACCGCACCGGAACCCTCGCAGACCTTCGCTTCTCATGCCCGTCAGGCGATTCTCGAATCACTGAACAGCGGATTGCCGAATGAATTGAGCCGCATCCACCGGGTTCTTGAAAACCGCTGGAGCGAACGAAGGACTCAACTTGAATCTCCCGTTAATGCGGACGCTGTTCCCTCACCCAGCGAAAGGGGATGGGAGCGTGAAATGGAAGCGATCGCCGCTAAGCTCGAACAGACCACCCAGGCCGCATCGCACGATCGGGCTGAGGCGGGTGCGGCCCTTCAGGAGTGGGAAGGCGCACTATCGGCCGCCCAGAGGCGGCTTGCTGCTCAAGAGCACGCTGCTTCGCAGGACAATGTCCGAATAATGGTGTCCTCGCCTCTCGCTACCGCCGCGCTGGCTGCGATAGCGTGCGGATCGCTCGCAGTCATCGGCGGCCAGAGCCTCGGCGCCGTTCTGTTTTTATCTCTAGGCGGAGCTGCTCTTAGCCTTATTGCGAGGATTCTGCTGAGAACCCGCTCGGCTCAGCGATCGCTTCCTGCTTCCCCCAGTTCACGCTTGTCGCGGCAACTACTGCAGCCCGCGGCCGACGCTCTTGTCAGGTATTACGCATCGCTTGAGCGTGCAGCTCATGCGGACCTGGAACGTGCTCGTTATGCAGGAATCATTTCCAGGTTAGCCATGGTGGGCACTCCTCTACGCGAAGTCGAACAACTCGCGGCCGACTTCATGAAACAGTTCGGCCGCAATAGTTTCCACCCGGTGGACGAGGGCAAGGTCTTAATTTTCGGTGGCGATCTTGCCCGCCAGTTGGTCGCGTCCCGCAGGGGAAAGGAATCTAGCGAATTCTACAGACGCATCTTGGTCACCTTTCGCGAACAGACCGGCAGTTCGTTGGCCGCGGCGACAGGTCAGATGTCAACACCTCAGATCTTCGCGGCGTTAAAGGCCGCCGCGGCGGTGCATACCGCCCAGTTCTCGCTGGCCGACGCCATTGCTGCCGTATGCCAGAGGCCCGAGGGAAAGAGGCAACTCTGGGACATTCTGGATGTGCTGCACCGTGCTGCCTCGTCCGCCGTCCGCCTAAAGCGCGGGCTTGAATTCGAGATTGATCATACGATGTCCCCCGCAAATTGTATGTTCGGTCTGCCGACAGGACCACAAGATCCCCTTGCACAAGCCATTCGAGAACGATTCCCCGACGCGACTTTTTTCCATTCATTTGACCGGGATGCGATCGAAATCTATTTCGACCGACGAAATCTGTCACGTACTCACCTCCTTTGGGATGAGCTCTCACAGGAACCCTACGAACAGGCACCAGCTTTCGAACGCCAAAGCCAATGGCATTTTCCGAGGCGCTTGCGTGGCGGGCCGGAGCCCATATACGTACCGGATCAAGTCGAGGCTGCGGCGATGTGAACGATTGTATTCTTTAGGATTGAAATATGACCAACTCAGCTTCCATGCTTCAGGACAGTGGGATAGCCTTGCACATTTTCGTTCGCGACGTGAGAGAGGCAGCCTGGTTCTATCCGGCCGCGTTCGGCGCCGAGTTCTTGGTTCATGAAGAGAGCGCTGGCAGATCCAGTTTGAATGCGAGATTCCGCATCGGGAATTCGCTGCTGAACGTATCGACAGATGGCGACTTCTCAAATCAGGCACAGAGAGGGCCAGGCGCGAAGGTTGGCGTGGGCACCTGTTTCGAGCTTTTTGTAACTGATATTGACGCCGCCCTGAATCGTGCGTTGAAGGCGGGGGCGACAGTGCTCAAAGATGCGAGGACGCATCGACCTTTGCGGGAGGACTACCGCTTCATTGTGGACCCATTCGGTTATATATGGTGTGTGTCGGCGTTTATGAATGATGGTGGTGCGCTCTGCGTTTAGAAACACAGCCAGCTTGGGATGGGGCTCCGCCGGTGAAGTCACCGGTCAAGCCCATAGCGCGTCGCTAACTGCTTTGTTAGAAGTCGACCTCTCGTTTGGAACGAGCCTAGCAGGTTGCGGAAAAACCCTTTTTTCGGCACTTACTAAGCTCTGCAAGTTGTTGATTCTTCGTTCGACCGAGGCCGATTTTAGGGAGTCCCGAAGCCCTTTTCCGCAACCTGCTTCTAAGGAACTCACGCTGCCCCCTGTAGTGGAACGAGTTGGAAGCCCATGGACTTAGCCGCCGCGCGAAGCTTGTTTTCCTGACGTTTCTGATAGCGCATCTGAGCGGCGGCGAACTTTCTGTCGTCGAATTCTTGGT
>DASXEY010000094.1:0-93665 GCA_036489835.1 Bryobacteraceae bacterium
AGTCCTTCATGTCGAACCACAAGCTGATGAACGGCCCGTACTTTCCCTTCGACGTGCGCACGGATTACGTCAAGGTGACGGAAGACACGGTGCTCGTGCCGATCACGCTGCAGATCAAGAACCGCGACATCACGTTCAACACGAAAGACGGCGTGGCAAAGGGAGATGTGAGCATCATTGGGCGGATTTCGACGATCACAGACCGCGTGGTGCAGAGCTTTGAGGAGCCGGTAGAGGTCGAGGAGCCAGCGGAGTTGCTGCCGCGGACGCTGAATAATGCATCGCTCTACTGGAAGGCGTTTCCGCTGCGGCCGGGGCGGTATCGCATCGACATTGCGATCAAGGACGTGAATAATCCGGACCATGTCGGAATTTGGGCGCAGGCAATTACGGTGCCGCGTTACGATGACGACCACCTCGCTGCTTCTTCGCTGATTCTGGCGGACAAGATGGAGCGGGTGCCGTCAAAGGAAATTGGGGCGGGCTCATTCATTATCGGCAACACGTATGTGCGGCCGCGGGTAATGTCGAATGCGGCAACACCGGCAACATTCCATCGAAACCAGAATTTGAATTTCTGGATGCAGGTCTATAATCTCGGTCTGGACGAGAAGAGCAAGCAGAACAGCGCACGGATCAGCTATTCGATTGTGAATGCGGCAACCAATAAGTCTGTACTGGACGCGAAGGAAGACTCAAAGAAGCTGGGCGCCAGTTCGGACCAGTTGACATTGGAAAAAACCCTCCCCCTTGCAAGTCTGGAGCCTGGGAAGTACATCGTGAAGATCAGCGTGGATGACGACGTGACGCGGCAACAGATCGCGCAGTCGGCTCCCTTCACGGTGGACTAGGGCTCAGCAGGCGGTTTCCGGGCGGAAGCGACCGGAAACGAATCAGCGCTTCAGTGGTCAGTAAGAGCCACGAGGCAAGGAGCATTTTAGGGAGCAAGCGCCAGGAGCAAAGACACTTACTGATTCAGTGATCAGACGTACCTCCATTTCCGTTCCCCTGATGATCGCAATGGCCGCGCTGTGCGCGGCAGGCGCGCAGGCGAGCGCGCAGGGGAACAGTCTTGCCGGGGTGGTGCGGGACAGCCGGGGCGCGCCGCAGGCCGGCGCCGCGGTGGAACTGCTGAAACCCGACTTCTCGCTGGTGAGTGAAGTCTTCACGGACGAGCACGGCCGCTATCGGATCGAAACCATCCTTCCCGGAATCTACGAACTCAAAGTTTCCGGCGCGATGTTCCTGCCCACGCTGCGCGAGAACCTGAACATGCTGGGCGGAACAAAGCTGGTGGTAAACCTGACGTTGAATACGCTGTATGAGGCGTTCCGCTGGCTACCCGCGAAGCCGAGGCAGGCGGATGAATCCAGAGACGACTGGACGTGGACACTGCGGCTTTCGGCGAATCGGCCGCTGCTGCGGCTGCTCGAAGACGGCCCGCTGGTTGTAGTGTCGAGTGGCGACGGAGCGGCTCCTGCGCTCAAGGCGCGCGTGACGGTGCGGGGCGGCGAGAGCGGGTTTGGGGATGGCGGCCTGCACAACGATTTTGAGATGGAGCGAGCTCCGGACGATGGAAGGGCGATGATCTTCCGCGCCGATTTGAGCCATGCAGGGCTGAGCCAGGCAGACGATCCTGCGCTGAACGCGATGGCTGGGTACGAGCAGCAGTTGGCGATGGGCCGGACATTCCGCAGCGTGGCGGCGATTGAAAGTCGGCCGGACGTTGCCGGTAGCCCGGCGAGCCAGGGGCTGCAGGCGCTTGAAATACGCAGCGGCGAGACGATGAACCTCGGCCCTGGAGTGCAGGCGGAGTTCGGCGACGAGACAGAGGCAATTCACCTGGGAGACACTCTCCTGGCGAATCACCCGTTCGCGTCGGTGACGATCCGGCGAGGCGTGAACTATGTTTCGTATCGCGTGTCGACGGCTCCGGGGATCCAGCAGGTCGAGGATCTGGACCGCACGACGACCGTGGTGCCACAGCTGGGCGAGCGTGACGGCAGGCTCGAGCTGGAGCAGGGGGTTCATCAGGAGATTGTCGCAGGCAGAAGCGACAACACACGGCACGTGAAGGTGGCAGCGTGGCACGAGCGCATCGATCATCCTGTGGTGAGCGGTGGCGGCAACATTTCGGCAGCGGACTGGGCGGGTGGCAATTTGCTGTACGACGAAACCAGCGATTTACTGCGCGCCAGCGGCGAGAGCTTTACCGGGAACGGGATGCTGAGTGAAGTGGAGCAGCGGGTGAACGGCAGCACCTGGATTTCGTTCGACGTGGCGATAGGCGATGCGCTGGAAATGACGAACGGGACTCCGAACGGCGACAGCCTCGATCAGGTTCTCGACGGACTGAAGGCGCATGAGACGCCGATGTTTGGTGCGGCGGTTTACGGGAAGATGGCGGCTTCGGGCATGCAGTGGCGCGCCTCGTACCGGTGGCAGAATCCGCGTACGCTTACGCCGGTGGATGCGTTTGCCAACGGCAATGCATCGCCGTATCTGAGCTTCCTGGTGCGGCAACCGATTCGGTATCGACGCGTGATCCCCAAGGGAGTTGAGGCGCTGGTGGATGTGCGCAATCTGCTGGCAGAAGGCTATCGTCCTTTTGTGTCGGCCGATGGCAGCGCGCTCTATTTTGCGGAGGCAGCGCGGTGCGTGCAGGGCGGCCTCTCGTTCACGTTCTGAAGCTACCGTTCCGCAGCACTTCCCGATCATTTGCGATGTTTGG
The DNA here is from genome assembly GCA_036489835.1 of Bryobacteraceae bacterium. Lineage (GTDB taxonomy): Bacteria > Acidobacteriota > Terriglobia > Bryobacterales > Bryobacteraceae > Palsa-187. The sequence goes on from DASXEY010000094.1 coordinate 2,732, forward strand.
ATCGGTGTTTCAGGCAGCGGAATTGCGGAATTCTGCATGCTACTATGGAGAAGGTGCGACCGATTTTTCCTGTCTCGCGGGGCTACCCGCCAGGCCGCCCAAGCGTGGACGCGTAGCTCAATTGGCAGAGCATTCGACTCTTAATCGACAGGTTGAAGGTTCGATTCCTTCCGCGTCCACCATCATCCATTCATTGCGCTGCTCGTCTTCGATTTGCGTTCCGATGCCGAGGAAAATACGAAGGAACCCCGTTGGCGACCTGTACCGCATCCAGCGGCCATTCAGACTGAAGTGACCCAACGGCTTCGTCCCGGCACCATAGTGGCCCCAACTCCGATTCAACGTTACCTCGACAGTATGAATATCGCTCGGCGTGCGAGGGAATCGGGGTCCCAGCTAACTCAGTAATGGCGGGGCACACCGACATAGGCGCCATCAATAGCCGCACGGTGCTTCAGTTACCATCCAGGCCTCAATGGACTAAATCCGAGACGCTTAAATAGACCCAGGGCATCATTGCGCTGAGGAAGGAAACGAAGGTTCAACGGCCACGCAGGAGCAACGCGGCACCCTCTCATAGCGAAACCTTCAGTTTCGCTGCCGGTTGGACCGGATGTCCCCACAAATTCGCGTACAGAGTGTGTTACCAAAGTTGTGGCGGATCGATGGCTCATTTGCCTTGACTTTCCTGTTTCATCTCCATAATGATGTGACACCCGGTGCTTATCTTCTGAGGCTTCAACGTTCTGGCTCAGGCCTCAGAGTTCGGACCTCATCCAGGCCGGCAAGTGACCCCAACGCCCGTCTATTGCTGCCGAAGTCTCCCCTGGCGGCTGAAGTCGATGGTTAACGGTGAATGCGGCTGCTCGCCCCTGGAGCAGAAACTTTGTCCCAAGGAGATCTGCGATGTGTGGTGCGTCTGCTTTCCAATCCCTGATAACCTGCGTGATTCCGGCTGCCCCATTCACTGACTGGAAGAAGATTGTCACCCTGAACCTAACGTTACCGCTCGCGGCCCTGGTGCTGCTGGGTGGAGCTGCCACGGGGTACGCCCAACAGGACAAGTCTGCCGTAGTGGCACAGACGAAGCCGGTCATGCGTCACAGCGTCATGCGTCCGTCCAGTGCCACGCCAGACTTAAGCCAGGCGCCGCGATCGCTGGCGCGGACGATGGTGCAGCCCAATCTGACGCCGGTGAACACTGGTTCGGGCGTCGTATTTACGTGCGCCGCCGGTGTGGCGACCGCAACCTGCAACTACCTCAATACGACCGTGGCGGCGCATTACAACGACACGTTCACCAATGCGAACGCCAACATCTATATTCAGTACGGCAACACGAGTCTCGGCGAGAGCGTTCAGTACCTGAACTTCCTCACCTACAACCAGTACGTAACTGCCTACGGGAGTATCCCCAACAAGAGCGCCGTCCAGACTGCAGCGAATTCCGCGCTCTCCACCTACGACGCTACGCCCTACGGCAACGATTACGTTGAGGTGACCAGCGCCCTGGGCACAGCTCTCGGGTTCACAGGAGCGACCGGCATTACGACCAGCGAGGCCTCCTGCACCATTGGCACCTCCGGATGCTACAACGTTCTCGTCACCGTTACGAACGACCCGGGCACACCACTCTACTACGACAATCTCGGCGGATCGGAGGCGTTTGACGCCTACGATTTCTACGCGGTGGTGGAGCACGAGACTGACGAAGCACTCGGGACCGCCTCGTGCATCTCCACATCGAATCCGCTGACCGATCCCTGTGCTACCGACACCGCGGAAACCGGCACCCCCTCCGCAGTTGACCTGTTTCGCTATTCCAGTGCCGGAAACCTTGTCCTCGACAGTTCCCTGAGCACCGCTACCGGCGCGTATTTCTCCTATAACGGAGGCTCCACAAACGGGGCGATCGGTACCGGAGGAACTCCCAAGTTCTACAACACCAAGGCTAATGGTGAGGACTACGCCGACTATGTTCCCAGTTCTCCGTGTTCGGCGAACCAGGCCGTTCAGGATGCTGAGGGCTGTCCGGGCGCGGATGAGGGCCTGACCATTCTGAACGACGGCGGTTCAGTGATCAACATTCTCACCGCGGTTGGATATCGAGTACCTTCCGTCGCATCTTCGTGTACGAGTCCGAACCCAAATCCCAATCCGAATCCTGCCGCTCTTGCCGTGCAAGGCGACTTCAATGGCGACTGCAAGACTGACATCCTGTGGCGCAACAACACAACCGGGGAGGACGATATCTGGCTGATGAATGGCACCGCGATCGCCAGCGGCGCCGATCTCGGCATCATATCAACCTCCTGGAAAATTGCGGGCGTAGGCGATTTCAACGGCGATGGCAAGAGTGACATCCTGTGGCGCAACACCACCACCGGCGAGGTTGACATCTGGTTGATGAATGGCACCACCATTGCCAGCGGCGCGAGTCTCGGCAACATTCCCACCAGCTGGAACATTGCGGGCGTTGGCGATTTCAACGGTGACGGGAAGAGTGACATCCTGTGGCGCAACAGCACAACCGGGGAGGACGATATCTGGCTGATGAATGGCACCGCGATCGGCAGCGGCGCCGATCTCGGCATCATCTCGACCACCTGGAACATTGCCGGCGTCGGCGACTTCAACGGCGACGGCAAGAGTGACATCCTGTGGCGCAACAGCACAACCGGAGAGGACGATATCTGGCTGATGAATGGCACTGCGATCGCCAGCGGCGCCGATCTCGGCAACATTCCCACCACTTGGCAGATAGTTGGTTTATCTCCATAGGATTGCTTGAGCCAGTGTCCTGCAACATTCTTTCGCGCAGCTAACGCACGTGCCAAAAGGCCAGGTCGTGCGTTGCACGGGAACGATATGAGTATGCGCTCCGAGATGAATTAGCTGCGGGTTGAGGCCGACACCTGTTTTTTCCTTCACTGCGACACCGTGCGGCCAAGAAGTTTTCGCGGGCAGCTGTTTCGGCGTTTGCTGCTCCCTGGCAGCTTCTGCTCCTTAACAGTTGATGAGCGCGCCCGCTCCGGTTCAAGACATAAGGCGAGGGAATCATCTCTGCGGAACCCGGCGCAGACTGTCGACTGAAGCTAAGACGGTGGTGACGGTCGGCATCCTTGTGGCGCATCCCCGTAACCAGAAGGTGCGAAGCTGGGGGCCATTTCGCTGCTCAGAGGGTGGGTCGAACGAGGCGGATTTCGACCGTTCAAAAACCGAATCACCTCGATGTCATCGAAGCGGTGCCGAGGAACACGTGATCATCTGACCAATATCCAGAGGTCTGCGCCAGGTGTTCACGCAGTACGCGGCGTCGGGCGGGCAAAGGGCGATTTGATCACGACACGCAATGTAAACTCACTGCATTGTCAGATTTGATCACTGGAGAATTGCAGGCAGATGATGCCGCAAGACAACCTGAGGCGGCAGAGGTTTGAAAGGCAACTGCCGACCTCAGTTCACGCCTGAAGAGATTTCTATCGTGAGGTCATGGAATGTCCTTAAGTCTGTTTTTGAACCGTCATCCCAAAATGCGGAGTGCGCTGGCTGGACCAAGGGCGCTCCGTCGCATCTGGCACAACTGGCGGGAAAAGCCTGTGACGATGGTATTGAACAGGATCAGCGAGACTGTCAAGGGAAACATCATTCTCGAGGTCAAAGAGTTCGATGGAGTATTTTGCATTAATCCTCGCTCTCATTTGCTCAACCGGGTGTTGCGATATGGGTATTACGAGCCGGCCGTGGCTCAATTGTTCGCCGCGCATGTCAAGCCGGATGCGGACATCATCGACGTAGGTGCCAATGTCGGCTTTTTCACTGTGTCCGGCGCAAAAAAGCTAACCACCGGGCGTCTCCTCGCAGCGGAACCGACCACGGAGGCCCATAATCGTCTTAAGGAGAATGTCACGCGTAACAGCGTAGCCGACAAGGTAATCCTGTTTAAAGGAATGGTCGGCTCGGCGCAGGGGCAAGCAGAAATACATTTTGTGCCCGGGTTAGAAGAGTATTCGTCCATGAAAGAGCCGGAGCACTTCGCAACGACAAATCAGGAGATAAAAACAGAATCCGTTGCGATCGATACACTCGATCATTTAGTCACTCTCCACGGACTGCGACCGGCGCTCATAAAAGTTGACGTGGAGGGAGCGGAATACTCAGTATTCGAGGGAGCTCATGATGTACTTATGAAATATCGCCCGGTCGTCTTCTCCGAGATATGGAGGGAGCGGACGACTGCCGATGGCCATTCAGGCCGGGAACTTATTGAAATGTTTCAGCGCATCAACTACGTAGTTAAAGATCCTAATGATCCTCAGGCAATACCAGGTAGTAAAATAGTCGGCGAGATCATTTGTATCCCAAAAGAAAACTATCATCCGGGGAGCTTGCGGTAACGAGTTGCGTGCGACGGCTCCTTTTCAGGAGTTCACGGCGCAGAATCGCGCACCCATTCGTTACTTACCGGATCAAAGGTCTTGATCAAGCGTGCCGGGTTTCCTGCAATCATCGAGTTTGAAGGGAAGCTCCTGGTCACGACGGTTTGGGTGCCTACGACACAATGATCGCCGAGGGTTATTCCAGGCAGGATAGAACAACCGAGCCCCAGGAAGCAATGCCGTCCAATTCTGATCGGCCCTTTGGATTCGAGCGGTTGCTTCATAATTGGGCCTCGCTTCGGATGCAGACCGTGCGCGGCATCGGAGATATACACTCTATCCGCGAGCACACACCCATCTCCTATTTCGACTTTCGATAAAGCCGCAATCATACAAAAATATCCGACGTAAACTTCGTCTCCTATCACGATAAGGCCGCCGTATTGGGTGGAGATGCGATAAGCCTCGAGCCTGCTGTATGGAGAAACGACCGAACCGTGGCCAATGGTTATCTGGCCAGGGTGGTGGATATACCGGGGTAGATACACACGGGAGGTATCTCCGATCGTCATTCCTCGGGGATGAAACAGCAGACCAGCTGCGACTCTTTTTAGGAATTTAGTCATTGGGTTGAGTCCGGAGTTCCGCGCATTTTCTTGAATCGGCCATGACTCGGGAAGGTTGGTCGATTGGCCACTACTTCCCATGGAAAATAATAGCCGAAGCGATCAGGAGATGGCCGCTGTCTATGCATCCGCAGATCGCGTTTGGTCCCGGCGCGTCCGGGACGTGATGGGCAATCGATTGTTATGCATCGAGCAGAACGATTGCCTGGTATGTTCCGAGTTGAAATCGTCTGTATCAACGACAGCAGCAATGGTCTCGATTCACTGGCTGGTCTGCTCATAGAGTTGGGGTAGGGACGTCAGGGAATCGAGGAACTGTTCCAGCCCCATAGCGCTCGAGCTTCGGACGGTCGCCGACGGCGCATGCAGCCTGAGAATTATTGAAGCCTACTCCCACTGCTGCAATGGACAGGGCGAGAATCATCCAGAAGTCCGGTAGCTCGATTCCCCCGCTAATGATGTAGACGCCACATGTGATGACCAGTGTAAGGAGCATCAGCGCGGGAGGGCCGCCGCGCCGCTCCCCCGAGGCCGAGAGGGCGGAGGACTTGCGAAGCGCGAACGTTACGCCGCCGATGAGCAGGCCGAAGGCGGCAAGGCCGCACAGACCGCAGTTGGCCAGCAGTCCCACGATGACGTCGTGCGTGGGAGCGGAGTCCCAACCGATGCCGAGGACCGGATAATCCAGAAAATACTGGAAATCGTTGGAGATTACGACCGCACGTTCCACAACCGAGCCAGCTTCGGCTTTATTGAAAAGCTGCGAGTTGAGAAGATCGGCGGCAGCGGGAACGGTGAAATAGATGGCAGCGAGAGCGGCAAGTACTATAAACCCGGAAGCGACGAGGAAAAATTTGGAGGTGCGACGCTCGGAAGGCAGGAAGGGCAGCAGTACGAGGAGCATGGCGACGCCAACATATCCTGTCGAGGCGGTCGTGATGACAATCGTTGAGCCGATCAGCGCGAGCACGGAGTAATCGAGGCGTCTGCTGAAGATGGGGGTTTTGCGGTAGATCGCCACTACGCAAATGGCCAGCATGCCGACCAGCACCCTCGACAGGAAACTGGGCTCGAGCGCCACTGAGGAGACGCGGACCACGCCAAGCGACTCGAGCACCGATTCATAACCGAGTGCGTTGGGCGACGCGTTGTTGTTGAAGACGGCCGCTGGATAAGGTGTACCCGCGAGGTAACATCCAAACTGCATCCAGCCCCACAGGCAGACAAAGATTCCGGAGACGAAATAAATGCGTAGTGTTGAGTAGAACTGCTTTACTTCCAGGCTACGATGCGCGATGACGGCGGTCACCACGGCATCAAAGATCAGGCTCAGAGCATGGTTGACCGTTTGGAGGCTGTACTGGAGCGGAACCAGATCGTATTCGATGGTTGGCCGATCCATGATCTGGAGGCGTCCGCTGATCAACATCGGCATGATGAGAGAGGCAAGGCAGACGAGGACGAAGCCCATCAAGAGATAGAGCGGCCTCCGCAACGGGCGGGCAAAGCGGAATCTAAAGCGCCGGGTGAGATTGACGCACTCGCGCAGCAACATGAGAAAGCCGAAGAAGAGATACGGAGAAATTCCTGATGCGGAATCACCCGATCCGCGATTGATCACCGCGGTGGCCGAAAACGGTACAAAGAAGACGGTCAGGATGAATAGCCACCGGGGGCGGAGGATCAACAGAACCAAGCCCAGGGGAATAAGCACCCAGCCAATCGGAGTCACCGACATACCAGATATCGCCCGCCGTCATGGCGCCCAGGCTGACCGGGCACACCCTCAACTCAATTCCTTCAGTATAGCCGAGAAGAGCGAGTGCCCTCGGAGCCAGGACTCATCCTCAGCCACGCAGCAGGCCCCTTTCGCGCATCTCCGCCAACGAAAGCTCATAGCCGGCGTTAGACGGGCTCGAATTTGACGTCCAAGCGAGAAAGCGCGCCAGTCCATCGGCGAATTTCCATCGGGGCTGGTAGTCGAGAAGTTGCGAGGCCTCGGTCAGGTCGGCGAGACCATGCCGGATATCGCCCTCTCGAAATGCCCCAGTGACTGCGATGCTCGAACCTCCGCCGTAGAACGCGTTGATGTACTCTGCCACTTCGAGCACGGTTGTCCGCTGGCTAGAGCCGATGTTAATGGAGTGGGACCTGGTCAACGGCGACTGAATCGCCGCGCCGGTAGCCTGCACCACGTCGTCGATAAAGACGAAATCGCGGCTTTCTTTCCCGTCCTCGAAGACCTGGATGGGCTTTCCTTCGCGGGCCAGATTAGAAAATACGGCAAGGATGCCGGTGTAGGGATTGCTCAGCGATTGCCCCGGTCCGTAGACGTTCTGATACCGCAGCGCGACAGCGGGAACGCCGAGCACCTGTGCGAACATCAGTGTCATCTGCTCTTGCATCTGTTTGGTCAGTCCATACCAGGAAGAAGGGTTGAGCGGCGCGGTCTCCGGGGTGGGCACCGAAGCACAGTTGCCGAGGCAGACCGGGCAAACGGGGTCGAACAAGCTCCGCTCCTTCTCGACCGTGTTGCGCGAGGGAGGATATATCAGTCCATGCTCATCGCAGTGGTAGGCTCCCTCGCCATAGATGGCCCGAGAGGATGCCACCACCAGGCGTTCGAGCTTGCCCGCGGCGCCGCCGACAAGCAAATCGAAGAGCACGCTGGTGCCCATGAGATTGGTGCGGCCGTAGCGGGTAATCTGATACATGGACTGGCCCGTGCCGGTCTCCGCCGCGAGGTGGACGATACATTCCGAGCCATCCAGCACAGCACGCATAGCGGTCTCATCCGCGACGTCGCCGGGCACCAGGCGAACGTGCGCCGCGAGGTCGATCGCGAGTTGTTGCTTTCCCCCGTGAACCTGGGGGATGAAATTATCGAGAACAGTGACCGCGTGGCCCTGGGCGAGAAGGTAGCGAGTGAGATGGGTACCGATGAATCCAGCGCCGCCCGTAATCAGGATTTTCATGATCTTTTCAGGGCCACGATAACACGACGGGCGTCTGTTGGCTCTAGCGAGCCAGACGTTTCACGGGAAAGCGGGGAATCTTCCCGAACCGGAAAAGCAGGAGGGCTGTCAGCAACAAAGCCGAAACGGCTGCGCCAGCCTCCCCCAGTGAGAAATGCGGTCGCGCCGGCAGAATCAGAACCGCATAACCTAAAATCGGAAGCAGGCAGAAGCCGGGCCGGAAAAACGCCTCTCGGGCAAAGGCGACGCGCCCCACTGGTATCTCCTTAACCTTCGTCATCACGTTCATCACCAACCAGAGAATGCCGCAAAATGCGCCGGCCAGGGTTCCCCATGCCACGCCGATGGGGCCGAGGAAGTGTGCCCCGAGGATGCTGGCGACGAGATTTGTGAGTCCCTCCGCGAGCGCCGCGGCAATTCCATAGTTCTGCTGCGCGGTCGCGACCAGTGCGACTGAGTAGGCGCTCCCGCTGAGGCGAATCGCCTGCGCCCAGAGCAGGATCTCGAGAATAGGAAGCGCATGCTCCGCATATGCCGGGCCCACCCAAAGGGTAAGCAGGGACCTGCCACCCACAAGGACGAGCACGATCAACACCAGGCTGCCATAACTGCCCAGCCTGGTGCTGCTGAGAATGAGGTTCTGAATTCGCTTATGATCGCCTCGCTCGTGCAGCACCGTCAGCGGTGTCATCAGGGCGGAATAGACGGATCCGCTGACGCCGACCATGAAGGCGATGGCGGTTGACGCGATAGCGTAGTAGCCCGTATTGCCGAAGGAAAAATAGCCGACCACGGTAAGGTCGAGCCCGCCCACCAGCAGCATCCCGAAGCTGAAAGCGGTGAGCCCGGCGCAGTAAGAGATCAGCTCGCCCGCCATTCCCCGCGTTACGCAATCCAGGCGGATATGCAAGCTGGGCAGGAGGCGCTTGCAAAACCGATATTGCAACAGGCCTCCGAGCAGGTTGAATCCGGCGACGCAACAGGCCAGCCAGACCAGCGAGGTGGTGAAATGAGTGGCCACCAGGACGGCCCCGGCTCCCAGAAGGCGAGTCGTCCCGATGGCCAGCGCCGGATACTCGTTGCGGTGAAGTCCGACCAGAATTCCGGTGTAAGTCGAGAGCGGCAGAAGGATGGCCGCGCTGACCGACAGCACTATGACACCGCCGCGCAGCTCGCCGATGAGATGGAGGGGCGCGCCGTGGAACAGGTGCGGGATGTTCCAGGCCACCAAAGCGGAAACCAGCAACGCGATGGCGCCGGCAAAGATAAGAAAAACCAGGGCGGTGCTGACGATCCGATCCCGCCGCTCAGCGTCGCCCCGCTCCATCGCCTGAGCCACATAGCGGGCAATCGCAGTCTGAATGCCGAAGTCGAGGTAGTTGGAGTACGCCGCGATCTGCAGCATTAGCACCCACGCGGCAAACCGATCGACGCTGAGGGAGTGGGTGAGAAAGTGTGGCAGCGCAAGCGCGACAATGGCCGATGCGGAGCCGCGGACAATGTTCGCGAAAACGTTCTTGATAACGGTGAAGCCGAGGCGCTTCACGTGACGCGTCCCAGGCCGGAAAGCAGCCAAGGCGAGGTGGGTCGAATGCTTCGTCTCGGGATGGTCACGGGAAAGGTGAGGTCAGAATAACAAAGGAGCGATCGGCTCACAGTGGGGATTGAATACAATATGAAAGCGCATACCATGAACAGGTCATGAGCCATCGTCCGGCGCCCAAATCTGCAGTCGTTTGGAGTGCGGGGTGGACCCAAATCTCAGGGAAAGGGAATAGCGCAGTTGGCCGGGCAGCGTCGCTGGGTGGAAGGCAAAATGTGGTTAATGTTGAGGTCGAATCTTGCTCCATGAGCACGGAGAGCACGGGAAGATTGGCGTTGTCACCGTCACCTACAACGGTGCCGCAGTTATCCGGGAATTCCTCGACTCGCTCGACACGCAGACACATAGCAACTTTGTCCTCTACGTGGTGGACAACGCTTCAAATGACGGCGTTCTCGACGTCGTCAACAATGTGTCGCGGTTTCCTGTGCGAGTCACGGCAAATCCCGACAACCGAGGCGTGGCGGAAGGAAATAACCAGGGGATTCGTGCTGCTCTCGCCGACGGTTGCGAGTGCGTTCTTCTTCTCAATAATGACACCGCATTTCCTCCCGATTTGATTGAGCAGTTGTATCTGGGGCTCGATGGGCAAGATTGCGACATGACAACCGCAAAGATGTACTACTCCGACCGACCGACCGTTTTCTGGTGCGCTGGAGGGCGGTTTCAGGCGTGGCGCGGCTACGACGTTTGTCACGATGGGGCGGAGCAGGAAGACAGTGGGCAATATGACGAACCACGCCAGGTGACTTACAGCCCGACATGCTGCCTGATGGTCCGTCGTCGTGTCTTCTACATAGTGGGTGTTATGGATCGAAGCTACTTTGCGTATTACGACGATGCAGACTTCCTCTATCGCTGTCTCAAGAGGCGAGTCTCGCTTTGGTACATACCAAAAGCCAGGCTCTGGCACAAGGTCAGCTCAAGTACGGGTTCTGTATCGGACTTTACTCTACGTCACTGCGCGCGCAACCATATCTATTTTTTACGAAAAAATTTACCTTATTGGTTCGCATTTATCTGGTATCTCCAGTCGAACGTTCGGTCGACACTTGCGTTTGCCTTGCGGCAAAACTCACGGTCAAAGTGGAGGCTTCGTCTTGCGGCGGCAAGGGAGGGATGGAAGTGCCCAATTGAAGTGGGACATGAAGGCGGCGTGCCGTAGAATGCCGGGTTGATATGAACATGGGATTGATGTATGGAACGGCAAGGCGGCCCGCGCGATGGGAAAAGCCGGGACTGGGGCATTCGCTCATCTGTGTAACTTTCGGTTAACTGATGGCGAAAGTGTGAGCGGCAAGAAAGCCACATTTGCCGCAAAAACAAGTGGTCCCACAGCCTGATACTGAGAATTGGGAAATGGGTATCGCACAGCGGACGCGACACGACGCGGGGGGCGACGGCGGGAGGACGATGAAGGGATCGCGCTCGATCTTTATTAACGGAGGCTTTACCACGCAGCCTTTGACCGGGGTTCAACGCTATGCGCGGGAACTCACCCGACGAATGCTCGATCGTCAGAGGGAAAGACCAGATGCCGGTAAAGAAATCAGGATCATTGCGCCCCGCGGCCAACACGATGGATTTGTAAGGAGAAATCTGTGGGAACAGGTGGATCTTCTGGCTGCCTCATTCCGCGGGATACTGTTTAGTCCATCAAATTTGGGCCCGTGGCTTCATCCCAGACATATTGTGACCATCCATGACATGCGTGCTTACAGCAGTGCGCACTCCGACTCCCTTCCGCAGCGTACTCTAAAATGGCATCAGGCCTCGCTTCGGGTTCTGAGCAAGACTTCTGCCATGATATTGACCGATTCATATTATTCGCAGAAATGCATTATCGAGCAATTTGGGCTTCCCGAGGAAAAGGTCAGAGTTGTATATCCGGGAGCTGATCACGTCCTGGATGTTGGGGCTGATGAATCAATTTTGGGCCGCCTTAACATTCGGCCGAGTAAATACGTCCTTGCCGTTGGGTCCTTATATCCACACAAGAACATCCGTATTCTGCACTCCATCGCATGGGAGAAGTATGAGCTAACGTTATGCATCGTCGGCGACGCGCCGAATACAAAGGCCAGAGCGTTCCAGAAAATTGCGGACGAAGCACGCGAGGAACGTAGTGGGATTTTGTATATAGGACGCAGGTCCGACGAAGAGATTCGAGCTCTGTACACCCACGCACTTGCATATGTATTCCCCTCTCTCTACGAGGGATTTGGTTTTCCGCCACTCGAAGCAATGTATTGTCGATGTCCGGTCATCGCATCTGACCGCACTTCGATACCCGAGATCTGTGGGGAGGCAGCATTGTATTTTGACCCATTCTCAACAAATAGCCTGGAGAATGCAGTGGAGCGGATCGTTATGGATGAAAACCTAAGAGGGGACCTGGCAGAGAAAGGGGAAAAAAGGGCCAGCAAATTCAAGTGGGAACTCACGGCTGATCAGGTCATGCGCTTGCTGAGCGAACTGTAAACGAAGCCTAAGCATATGAACGACCATCTTCTCCGAAGCAGAAACAAAGTCGTGCACTAATCGGTTCTGACGCGCGATTGTGCATGGGCGGACGATAGGGTGCCAGCCTGGTGAGCTATCCGCTGAATTTAGGCAGGCAGTCAAGCATTCATCCCGGCAAGCGCCCGCGTGTGCTGGGGCCGTAGATGTGGGCAGTACTGAGAACGGAGGAAATCAATCGAGTCGGTAATCATGATTGACCTGAGGATGTATCGTATGTCCGGTATCGGCAGATATTTGCAGACACTGATGCCGGGAGCGATACCTCGCCTGAAGGCCAAACGTATCAGAATTTTGGGCAACCCCGAAGATCTTGCACATGAAATCTGGGCCAACGATGAGCGTATCGAATTCCACCAATATCGAGCACCGATCTTCAGCATCGCAGAACAGGTAGAGGGAAGCCGAAGAGGCAGGAGCGCCGATCTTTTGTGGGTCCCGCAATATAACATACCGTTGCTCTATCGAAAGCGGTTGGTTGTGACTATTCACGATATTTGCCAGCTTGCCTATCCCGAATTGTTGAGAAACAACCTGCAGCGATGGTACGCGCGGTACCTGTTGTCTGCAGTTGCGAGGCGCGCCGACGCGATACTCTGTGATTCGGAATTTACGAGCAATGAAGTCCGGAAATATCTTGACGTCGACAGCTCGCATCTCTTCGTTGTGTATCCGGGAATCGACTTTGCTCCCGCCGGCCTGCACAATAACCAGAATCCCCGAGGCGGCAAAGACTATTTGCTGGCAGTAGGGAACGTCAAGAAGCACAAGAATCTTTTAGCCTTGATCACCGCTTTTGGAAGTATCCGGAATCGAATTCATCACGATCTTATGATCGTCGGTAAGCAGGAGGGGTTCCTCAACGCAGAATCCGCCCTCGTCAATGCTTCCGTGTTGATGGACGGGCGGGTGCGGTTTACGGGTCACGTGTCTGATACTGAGTTGCTGGATTATTACCGCAATGCGACAGCGCTGATCTTCCCCTCATATTATGAGGGGTTTGGTTTTCCGATCCTGGAGGCAATGGCGCAAGGATGTCCGGTTGCCTGTTCCAGGGCAGCATCCCTTCCTGAGGTAGCCGGGGAGGCAGCACTCTATTTCGATCCATTTGATGTCAACTCTATTGCGGAGGCCCTGCTGTCGATAGTCACTGACACCAATCTCCGGCTGAGACTGGTGAACGCCGGATTAAAGCAAAAAGAGAAATTTCGTGCCAGTATCTGTGCTGAAAAAACTACCGAAGTGATCAACGCGTTTCTGTAACGGCGTGTCATGGGGCCGACGCCGGGCAGAAACGCAATAGTTCGTCGTTATCTTCGTAGATACGCGACGTGTTCTCAGCTGTGGAATGTGATAGCAACTTTGACCGCGAAAAGATTATCGGGCGAGAATTCGCCGCACTGAGGGCTTGATCATCTGAGTTCGGGATCTGAGATTTACAAGATTCTACATCTCGGGAAGTTCTATCCACCCCACCAGGGCGGCATAGAGACGTATGTCCGCGATCTCGCAGTTCGGCAGGCTCGTGTGGCTTCGGTACGGGTTGTTGTCTCGAATAGTATGGCCCGCAATGAGGATTCTGTCATGGACGCCGTTGGCATCACGCGGGTCGCGCGGGTTGCGACCATCGCATCTATGCCGGTCTGCCCCGGGTTGTCTCGGGCTATAAATCGGTTTCCGTCGGATCTTGTCCATTTGCACACCCCGAATCCTGGAGCGGCCTTCGCTCTTGTGCGGAGCGAATATATGGGGCCATTGGTCATTACGCATCATGCTGACACGATCGGCAGGAGAGCGTTGCGTCTCCTGAGCGACATCTATGTTCGACGGGCAATGGATCGCGCTGCGATAATCATCGTCACATCCCAAAGATATCTCCAAACGTCGAAGGAACTGGCGCCGTACCGGAGTAAGTGCCGGGTCATCCCATTAGGAATTGAGTTGAATGAATCGCTGGCGAAAAACGATGTTTCGGAAGGCCTCGGAGGAAGAGCCGATTCCCGAATTATTCTGGCGATTGGTCGTCTGGTTCGGTATAAAGGCTTCGACGTCTTAGTGCAGGCGATGAAGGGAGTGGACGGTCGACTGGTCCTGATTGGCAGCGGGCCTGAGGAAGCCAGACTTCGGGCGCTCATCGAACGGGAAGGCATGGCGGCAAAGGTCGAGATGCCGGGACGAGTCGCGGATCTGGACCCATATTACAAAGCTGCGTCCGTGTTCGTTCTTCCGTCAGTCACTCGTGCGGAGGCCTTCGGGATTGTCCAACTCGAAGCGATGGCTGCAGGCCTCCCGGTGGTTAATACAAATATCGATTCCGGTGTACCAGAAGTGTCTGTGGACGGAGAGACGGGTCTCACTGTGGAGCCGCACGATGTCAGTGGATTGGCGCATGCAATTCAGCTTCTGTTGAATCGACAGGAGTTTCGCGAGCAACTGGGGAAAGCTGCGCGGATCAAAGTTCGTACAGAGTTTACTGCCGATCGGATGGCGGAGCGAACCCTTAACCTCTATCGGGATGCGCTCGGGTGGTAAGTATGCTGCGGCTTATTCCGCGAGGAATCAATCCGTCGGAGGCCAGCGGCATGGCGCGATTGAGTTGAATTTACGGTGTGTCATCTGGAATGACGGAGCGATTGACCGTTGTTTGGTTTTCAGACACACTGGGTATGCGTCTGGTATTACAGGTCTGGACTACGGTGACGTAGAGCATTTCGCCAGAGCTAATATCGAATTCGACGGTTCAGTTTACGCGGTGATAGCAGCAGTAACACGACGCGAGATTTCGAGAAATTTCAGGGTTGGATAGAGATGCAGCGAAGCGCTTTAATTACCGGTATTACGGGGCAGGATGGATCTTATCTGGCCGAGTTCCTGCTGGATAAGGGGTACCGTGTCAGTGGGCTGATCCGCAGGAGTAGCTCGCTCAATCTCGATCGACTGGTCGATGTCGTCGATCGGATCGCTCTGATTTCCGGCGACCTGCTGGATCAGAACTCGCTGGTTGCTGCCATCGAGCAAAGTGAGGCGGACGAAGTCTATAATCTCGCCGCGCAGTCCTTTGTTGCTACATCGTGGCGACAGGCAGATCTAACCGGTGAGTTCACCGCGTTAGGGGTGACGCGGCTGCTGGAAGCATGCCGGCTTGTCAATCCTAAAATCCGCTTTTATCAGGCATCATCCAGCGAGATGTTCGGCGCGACGAATCCGCCTCAAAATGAATCGTCTACTTTTCATCCGCGGAGCCCCTACGCCGTAGCTAAAGTTTTTGGCCACTACATGACCCAGAACTACCGCGAGAGCTATGGCATGTTTGCCTGTTCGGGGATTCTGTTTAACCATGAATCGCCACGGCGCGGGCTGGAATTCGTGACTCGCAAAGTGACGAATGGCGTAGCTCGGATCAAGCTCGGCCTGCAGACCGAGCTTTCCATGGGAAATCTCAACGCCCGGCGCGACTGGGGCTTCGCGGGCGACTATGTGTCGGCCATGTGGCACATGCTGCAGGCGGAACATCCGGAGGATTATGTCGTTGCCACAGGTGTCAGTCATTCTGTGGAATATCTACTCGAGGTCGCATTTGGCCATCAGAATCTCAACTACAAGGATCATGTTCGAGTCGACCCCTCGCTCATTCGCCCGGCCGAGGTCGATTATCTGTGTGGCGACGCTTCCAGAGCCCGTCAAGCCTTTGGTTGGGAGCCGAAAACCACTTTCGAACAGATGATCGCGATGATGGTGGACGCCGACCTGGAGCGTAACCGGCAAAACCCCAGGCTAGTGCATTTTTCCACGGGAATGTAACGAGTTGTCACGCGCGTTAATTACGGGAATTTCCGGCTTCGTCGGTCCCTATCTGGCCGCACACCTGCGCAGCCAAGGCATCGAATGCGTCGGAATATCGCGGAACGCCTCCGACCCCAAGCACCCTGTCTCGCTGGATGGATTCCGGATTTATGACATCGACATCCGGGATAGAGTCGCCTTGCAAAAGGTTGTGGAAGCAGAGACACCGAATCTGGTCTTTCACCTGGCTGCGGTCAGCCACGTGCCCACGAGCAGAGCCAATCCGGAGTTGGTGTTCGATGTGAACGTGACCGGTACGTTCAATCTGCTGGAGAGTCTGCGGCGGACCGGAAGAAGACCGCGGATCGTGTTGGTGAGCACCGGCAACCTGTACGGCGAGATCGACTCTGGTGACGAGGGTTTCGGGGAAAACGATCCGCTCCAGCCGATGTCGCCTTATGCAACGAGTAAACTCATTGGCGAACAGATAGCGCGTTCTTACGTCGATGACTTCGGCCTGCCCATCGTGATCGCCCGTCCGTTCAATCATACAGGCCCAGGCCAGCCCCCAAGCTTTGCATGCCCAGAGTTTGCTCGGTGCATCGCTGAGGCGCTGATCGCCGGTCAGTCGACCGTCGAGATGAAGACGGGAAGCCTGGAACCCTGGCGGGACATCAGCGATGTCCGCGATGTCGTTCGCGCCTACGCATTTCTTGGAGATAGAGGGGTATCGGGCGAGGTTTATAACGTTTGTTCTGGGTCGATGGTCAGTATGAGACAGGTCATTGATACCCTTGCCGATCTCGCTCATGTCAGGCTGACGACAGAACTCGATCCACTGCGAATGAGAGCCCGTGAAATCATGCGTTCAGGTGGAAACTGTTCGAAGATTCGCCGGGAATTGGGGTGGTCGCCTGAGATTCCGTTCATGGATACACTTCGAACTCTGCTGGATTACTGGGTTGATCAGTCAACGGTTCGCGGTCAGCGAGCCTAAATGGAGTGTGTCAACAAAATCGTACCTGTCAGCGGAAATCCCTGATCGTAACCCTGGGGTTGCTGTAACGGGGGCACCCTCTCGCTGAACTTAGCCGCAACTCCAATTAGATTCATCCAGGTCTTGCGACCGGATGTGATGGGAGGCGACGACAACGAAGATTCTGTGGTCGGCGCCAACGATGTGCGTTTTCAGGTCCGAGAGTGACGCCACGCGAGGAGATCATCCTGACGTGCGGAACCGGAGTATATCAGTCAGCGAATGAGGATGGCCCCAGGTGTTCAGTACTCGTTGGTACACGATTCCAGCTGATTTAACATACGGGAGAGACGTGATTTGATCGGGGAGTACGCGTATTCGCGACACCATTCTGGTTACGGGCGGAGCGGGTTTCATCGGCTCGAATTTCGTTCTCAGTTGGGCTGAGGCGATTGGATCCCCCGTCATCAATCTCGATCTGCTGACATATGCCGGGAACCCCTGCAGCCTGGAGCAACTGCGGCGCGACGCCGATCATCGTTTGGTGCACGGCGACATCTGTGATGCAGACCTGGTAGGCGCGTTGCTCCGTGAGCATCAACCTCGGGGCGTGCTTCACTTTGCCGCGGAGTCACATGTGGACCGGTCGATCGTGGCGCCGGACGCGTTTGTCCGCACGAACGTGCTGGGCACCTTCACGCTGCTCGAACAGACAAAAACGTACTGGTCCACGCTCGACGAGGCGGATCGAAATAAGTTTCGCTTCCTGCACGTTTCCACGGACGAGGTGTATGGAACGCTGGGGCCGGATGATCCTGCTTTCACTGAGACGACGGCGTATGCGCCGAACAGCCCTTATGCAGCCTCGAAGGCGGCATCGGATCATTTGGTGCGCGCGTATCACCATACGTTTGGATTGCCGGTGCTGACGACGAACTGCTCGAATAACTATGGGCCGTTTCAGTTTCCGGAGAAACTGATTCCTCTGATGATTTTGAATGCTCTCGAAGGAAAGCCGCTGCCGGTGTATGGCGATGGCGGCAACGTGCGGGACTGGCTATTTGTGGGCGACCATTGTGAGGCGATCCGCACGGTGCTGGAGCGCGGGCGCGTGGGCGAGACGTACAACGTTGGCGGAAACAGCGAGCGGAAGAATCTGGATGTGGTGACGACGGTTTGCGATCTGGTGGACGAGATGAGTCCCAGTGCGGCGATTGGTTCGCGGCGGAAGCTGATCACGTTTGTGAAGGATCGTCCGGGGCACGATCGACGGTACGCGATTGACGCAACGAAAATTGCGCGGGAACTGGGCTGGAATCCTGCGGAGCGATTTGAAAGCGGCTTGCGGCGGACGGTGCGGTGGTATCTGGATCACATGGACTGGGTGGAGAATGTCCGGACCGGCGCTTACCTGCAGTGGATCGAACAGAACTATGGGGAGCGGCTGACGCGATGAAGGGGATTATTCTTGCGGGCGGATCGGGGACGCGTCTTTACCCCGTGACGCATGTTGTTTCGAAGCAGCTGCTGCCGGTGTATGACAAGCCGATGATCTATTACCCGCTGAGCACGTTGATGCTGGCCGGGTTGCGGGACATTCTGATTATTTCGACGCCGCAGGACACGGGGCGTTTTGCTGAGTTGCTGGGGGACGGCGAGCGATGGGGCCTGCATATTCGTTATGCGGTGCAGCCGAGTCCGGATGGCCTGGCGCAGGCATTTCTGATTGGGCGGGAATTTATTGGGGGCGACGCGAGCGCGCTGGTTTTGGGCGACAACATTTTTTATGGGCAGTCGTTTTCGAAGCAGCTGCAGACTGCGGCGGCATTAAAGGAAGGCGCGACGGTGTTCGCGTATCCGGTGCAGGATCCTGAGCGGTATGGGGTGGTGGAGTTCGATCGCGATGGGCGGGCGGTGAGTCTGGAAGAGAAGCCGAAGCAGCCGCGTTCGCGCTATGCGGTGACGGGTTTGTATTTTTACGACAATGAGGTGGTGGAGATTGCGGCATCTCTCCAACCGTCGGCGCGCGGAGAGCTGGAGATCACCGATTTGAATCGGCGATATCTGGAAGCGGGCAAGCTGAACGTGCAGATTATGAGCCGCGGGATGGCGTGGCTGGATACGGGGACGCACGATTCTCTGTTCGAGGCGGCATCGTTTATCCAGACGGTGGAGCGGCGGCAGGGATTGAAGATTGCGTGTCCGGAGGAGATTGCGTATCGGCTGGGTTACATCACGGCCGCACAGCTGGAGGCTTTGACAACGCCGATTTGCAAAAGCGGGTATGGAGAATATCTGCTTAGTTTGTTGCGGGAGCCGTATTTCGGATCGGGAAGCGGCACACCATGAAGATTATGGAGACCGCGCTGCCGGGGGTTCTGCTGTTGACGCCGACGATTTATCGAGACAGCCGAGGGGCATTTCAGGAGACGTGGAATCAGCGAACGATGGCGGAGGCGGGACTGCCTGGACAGTGGGTGCAGGATAATTTTTCGGTTTCTAACAAGAATGTGCTGCGCGGCGTTCACTATCAGGTGATGCACCCCCAGGGGAAGCTGGTGCGCGTGGCGCAGGGCGCGGCGCTGGATGTGGCCGTGGATTTACGGCGGAGTTCGCCGACGTTCGGAAAGCATGTGGCGATGGAGCTGACGGGCGAGAACGGGGTCATGGTCTGGATCCCGCAGGGGTTCGGGCACGCATTTCTGGCGTTGAGCGAGACGGTTGGATTCGCCTACAAGGTAACCGACTATTACTCGCCGGCAGGAGAGCGGACGATTGTGTGGAACGATGCCGATCTCTCGATTCCGTGGCCGGTAAACGCGGTGGATGTGATCGTGTCAGAGAAAGACAACAAAGGCGCGACGCTGCGCGAGGCTGAGGTTTTTCCGTGAGCGACAGGCCGCGCGTCCTGATTGTGGGCGGAGCGGGGCAGCTGGGCATCGAACTGCAGCGCAGCTTTGCCGGCACTAATCCGCTGGTTGCTGTGGATCGCGAAGTGGTGGATCTGCGAGTGCCGGACCAGATTCGGGCGATTGTTCGCAGCGTAAAGCCGGACGTGATCGTGAACTCCGCGGCTTATACGGCGGTCGATCGGGCGGAGTCGGAGCCGGAGATGGCGGCGGCGGTGAATGCGCGGGCGCCGCGCATTCTGGCAGAGGAGGCGCGGGCGGCCGGGGCTCTGCTGGTCCACTACTCGACGGATTATGTTTTTGACGGGACGAAGGAGGAACCGTGGACGGAGGTGGACGCGCCGAACCCGATCAACGCCTACGGGGCGAGCAAGCTGGCGGGGGAGGAAGCGATTCGTCAGCTGGGTGGACGGTATTTAATTTTTCGCACGAGCTGGGTCTATGGGCCGCACGGAAAGAATTTTTTGCTGACGATGCTGCGACTGGGGCGCGAGCGGGATCGGCTGACGGTGGTCGATGATCAGTTTGGCGGGCCCACGACGTCGATGGAACTGGCTCGCGCTACGCGTGCCATCGTGGACGGCGTGTTGGCCGGGCAATATGGAACCGATGAGGAGTGGGCTGGGCTTTACCACATGACGTGTGGGGGCTCGACGACATGGTGCGGATTGACGCGGGCGATTTTCGCGCGCGCGGGGGATCTGCTGGAGGGGCGGAAGCCGGAGGTGGTGGCGATTCCTTCGAGCGAATATCCGACGCCGGCGAAGAGGCCGCACAATTCTGTGCTGTCGAATGCGCGGTTGCAGGAACGGTTTGGTATGCAGCTGGCGGGGTGGGAGACGGCGCTCGATGAGGTGTTCGCTCGGCTCGCGCGCCAATCAAAGGGTGCGGCCGCTCGCGCATAGGACTGGCCGTCTCTACAGTGGGATGTTTCTGTATTGCCGTCAGTCGTGCCGACTGAAGTGAGGATTGCGAAAAGCAACCGCAGATCCCTCCGCTCCGCGTTCGGGATGACAGCTGAGTAGCAGCGGCTTGATCAAGACCAATTCCGGCGCGGCCCTTCAAACCAGCGAGTTTTCATGGCACAACTCATTTTGTCGATGAAGTTGCGGGCGGGCCGAAGTTGAGGCGGCGGCCGGCGAGGTCGTCGGAGATGTTTTTGTTGATCTTGCGCGAGATTGGGTAGAAGAAGAGGCAGACGGCGGTGGCGAAGAAGAAGAGGGCGGAATAGAGGCCAGCGGTGAGGCGGATGCCGTCGAGGGCGCGCTGGGTCTGGACGGCGTTGGCGACGTATCCATAGAAGGAGAAGAGCCAGCCGGCGATGGCGCCACCGAGGGCGAGTCCGAGCCAGAGGGCAAATACGACCGCGGCTGTTACAGTTCCGGTGGCGCGGCGGCCGGTTTTCCATTCGCCGTAGTCGGCAACATCGCCCATCATGGCCCAGATGAGCGGGCCGGAGATGCCGTAGGAGAACTGGCGCAGAACTTCTGACACGATGATGGCGACGGTGGCGTGCGGCGGAAGGATGAGGACGGCGAGATTGAAGAGGCCGCAGAGCGTCATGCTGAGGATGAAGAGCGGGCGCTTGCCGAGGCGCACGGAGATGGGCGTGGAGACGGCGACGCCGAGGATGAGGGAGGCGAGGCCGAATCCATTGAACCAGCTGAAGAGCTTCTCGTTGCCGGCGACGTATTTGAAGTAGGGGAGCATGACGCTGCCGCGCATGGAGATGGCGGCGAAGTAGAAGGTGGTGACGAGGAAGAGGACGATCCAGGGACGGTTGCTGAAGAGGTCTTTCAGGTCCTGCGTCAAAGACGCTTGTTGCTGTGGGTTGGGCTGGATGCGTTCTTTGGTGGTGGCGAAGGCGATGATGAAGAACAGAATGCTGAGGACGGACAGCATGCCCATGGTGAGCTGGTAACCGCGCGCGTCGTTGCCGCGGCCGAAGAACGCGACCATGGGGATGGCGAGGCTCTGCACGATGAAGCCGGCTGAGTTGGCGAAGATCTGGCGGTAGGAGGCGATGCTGGTGCGCTCGTCGGGATCGCCGGTGAGGACGCCGGTGAGAGACGCATACGGAACGTTGTTGACGGCGTAGATGAGGCGGAGGAGGAGGTAGGTGGTCCACGCGTAGATGATTTTGCCGGAGGGGCTGATGTTGGGCGTGGTGAAGGTGAGGACGCCGATGATGCCGAAGGGGACAGCGGTCCAGAGGAGCCACGGGCGGAACTTGCCCCACCGGGTGTTGGTGCGATCGGCGATGACGCCCATGATGGGGTTGAAGGCGGCGGCGATGAGGCCGACGACGAGGAAGAGGGTTCCGGCCTGGGCGGCGGTGAGACCGAAGGTATCGACATAAAAGCTGAGCTGGAGGGCGAGCATGGCCTGGAAGATGAAGTTGGCGGCCATGTCGCCGAGGCCGTAGCCGAACTTTTCTGCGAAGGAAAGTTTCTGGATCATGCTTGCCTCGTTGTGAAGCTATTGGTGTTCAGGGGATTGAAGCCCCCCTTTTTTCCTGCTTTTTACGGCCCGACTCAAGTCGGGCCCTGTTACGGGGCACAGGGGCTGAAGCCCTTTGTCTTTTGGCCCCTTTTTGGCACGACTGAAAGTCGTGCCCTGATACAAAAGCGTGGCTCGTTTTCATCGCCTGAGCGGTAGTTCCTTGCTTATGAGCAACCGCAGACCTTGTTCCGCTGTGCCATCATTCGGCAGCATCATATTTTGTATCGGGAGAAAGATTGCGGTGCAGTTCACGTCGCCGAGCTGCAGAGCCAGCTTCGCAAGTGAAGAATAGGCTTCCGCATCGGGGACCCTCGACTTGCCCGAAACATCGTTGAAGAAGTCAAGAAAGGCGCATGCATGATGCTCAGTCCACGCTTTCTTCTGCTCCGGCTGTGGCAATTGTGAGAGGGCGTATTCATCATCGTCTGCGTATCGTCCGGGGACGCAAGTCACTCGGACAATATGAGGGCCGGCCTTCACGACGGCCAGGGCTGGATGATCGGCCGAAACGAAATACATCGGATCTTCCTCTCCATCAAATCGTTTTCCCCAGGCACGCTCCCCAGCAGCTTGTAACTCCTCCTTACTAAGCCGGTGAGCTTGCCGCTGCATGATAACCATCGATCGCATCTCTTTGGTCTCGGAAATCGGAGCTTTCACGATCAGGTTTCTGAATATCCTCGGAAGCTTCATGCGGTCATCTTTCTTCTATATTCCCGGATATCAAACGCAACCAGCAATTCAAAAACAGGACACTGAATTCCCTTTACTTCGTCACCTGCAGGGTTAGTTTGTGGAGGTCGGTGTCGCGGGAGGAGTTGCCGATCATGATTGCGAAGTCGCCGGGTTCGACGGTGTGCTTCATGTCGACGTCGTAGAAGGCGAGCGCGTTGGGCGTGATGTCGAGGGTGACGGTGGTGGTTTCTCCGGGCTGGAGGCGGACTTTGCGGAAGCCTTTGAGCTCCTTGATGGGGCGGGTAACGGAGCTGACGAGGTCGCGGATGTAGAGCTGGACGACTTCCGTGCCTTCGCGCTTGCCGGTGTTGGTGACATCGACCTGAACCTGGGTTGTGCCTTTGGTGGTGATCTTCTTTTTGGTGAGGCGCGGATTTTTGATTGCGAAGGTGGTGTAGCTGAGGCCGTAGCCGAAGGCGAAGAGCGGCGAGACGTCGTCAAAGAGATAGCCGCGGCGCGCGGAGGGCTTGTAGTTGTAGAAGACGGGGAGGTGTCCGGCGGAACGCGGGAAGCTGATGGGAAGTTTGCCGCCGGGGTTGTAGTCGCCGAAGAGGACAGAGGCGACGGCGTGGCCGGTTTCCTGGCCGAGGTACCAGCACTCGTAAATGACGGGCACGTGGGCGATGAGGTGGTTGATGGAGAGCGGGCGGCCGTTGAAGAGGAAGGCGATGATGGGCTTGCCGAGCGCGGCCAGGGCTTCGACCAGCTCATCCTGACGGCCGATGAGGTCGAGCGAGGTGCGATCGCCCATGTGCTGGAGGTTCCAGGCTTCGCGCGAGGTCTGCTCGTTGCCGCCGATGGCGAGGACGATGACGTCGGCCTGTTTCGCGACTTTGACGGCTTCTTTGATTTGGCGGCGATCTTCTTCCGGATCACTGGCGACGACTTTGTCTTCGTTCCAGGAGCCGCCGATGGTGATCTTGCAGCCTTCGCTGTAGAGGACTTTGGCGCAGTCGCCGACTTTGGCTTTGATGCCTTCGAGGACGGTGACTTCGTGTTTGGGGACACCGCTGTATCCGCCGAGGAGGGTACGGTTGGCGTTGGGACCGATGACGGCGATGGTTTTGATTTTGTCGAGATTGAGGGGGGCAACGTTGTTGTCGTTCTTGAGGAGGGTGATGGATTCCTGGGCGGCGGCGAGGGCGAGGTCGCGATGCTCGTTGGAGCCGACGACGCGATCGGCTTCGTCGGGATCGACGTAGGGATCGTCGAAGAGGCCCATTTCGAATTTCCAGAAGAGCATGGGGGCGACGAGCTCATCGAGTTGGGATTCTTTGAGGACGCCTTTCTTCACCAGCTCGACGAGGTGGAGGTAGCAGTCAGGGTCGGGCAGCTCGATGTTGACGCCGGCGTTGACGGCGAGCGCGCAGGATTCCTTCTTGTCTTTGGCGACGAAGTGGCCGTGGGTGTCGGGACGGTAGCCGAGCTCCCAGATGGCGTAGTAGTCGGAGACGACGAAGCCTTTGAAGGCCATTTCTTTGCGGAGGACGTCGCGGAGGAGCCACTTGCTGGCGTGCGAGGGGACGCCGTCAATTTCGTTATAGGAGGCCATGATGGTGACGGCGCCGGCTTCGCGGAGCGCTTCTTTGAAGGTGTAGAGGAAGGTTTCGCGGAGGACGCGGAGGGAGACGTTGGCCGGGGCGCAGTTCATGCCGGATTCGGGCTGGCCGTGGCCGACGAAATGTTTGAGGGTGGCGAGGATGTGGCGTTTGTCGCGGAATTTGGCGTCGCCCTGGAAGCCGCGAACGGCGGCGATGCCGAGGCGGGAGACGAGGTACGGATCTTCGCCATAGGTTTCTTCGACGCGACCCCAGCGGGGTTCACGGGCCACGTCAACGACGGGAGTGAGGGCGTGATGCGCGCCGCGGAGACGAGCTTCGAGCGCGGTCATAGCAAAGAGACATTCGACGAGGTCGGGGTTGAAGGTGGCGCCGAGCGCGATGGGCTGGGGGAAGCTGGTGCCATCGGGAGCGGCGTGGCCGTGCAGGCATTCTTCGTGGAACATGACGGGAATGCCGAGGCGGCTGTTCTCAAGGAAGAATTTTTGAATGGCGTTGGTGAGCTCGGCCATGGCGCGGGCTTTTTTGCCGCCTCCGGCATCGCTGGGGCGGCCGACCTGACCGAGACCGCGGCGATCGCGAAAGGCTTTCTTCGCTTTGGCTAAGTCGAAGTTGCCCTTTTCGTCGACGAGCTTCTGCGCCTTCTCCTGCCAGACGCAGAGCATTTGCGCGGCTTTTTCTTCGAGGGTCATGCGGGAGAGGAGATCTTTGGTGCGGCGCGCGGAGGGCAGCGCGGGATTTTTGTAGGCGGGGGCGGAGGCTTTGCGCGCGGGAGTGGCGGCTACTGATGGCTTCTTCATGAGGAGCATTCCTGAAGGCGTGACGGCTGATTGTTAGTATGGCGAACTAAATCTAGTCGCGGCCTTCCCAAAGAGCAACCGGAAAATCGATTTTGCCCGCCCTTTCGAATCGTTCGTGCTGTAACCGCAGCCCGAGAGACGATGGGGAGGGTCCGATAAAATAGAGCTATGCTGCAGCTTTCTGGCGCGGGGAAACGATTCGGCCCGCGACTTCTGTTTGAAAATGCCGATTGGTTGATCACGCCCACAGAGAAGACCGCTCTGGTGGGAGCGAATGGGACGGGCAAGTCGACGCTGATGAAGATACTCGGCGGCCTCGATGGGCTCGACTACGGCAACGTGCAGCGGATGAAGGGCATGACCATGGGCTATCTGCCGCAGGATGGCCTGGCGCTTTCCGGAAGGACGGTTTTTGAGGAGTGCCTGAGCGTGTTCGACGAACTGCGGGCGATGGAGCAGGAGTTTGAGCAACTGGCGCACGCGCTGTCGGAACTGGATCCGGAGAGCGCGCAGTATGCGGCGGCGGCGGATCGGTATTCGCACGTGGAAGGGCGCCTGCGACACCACGATGTGTACGCGCTGGATGCGCAGGTAGGCGGGGTGCTCACGGGCCTGGGTTTTGGGAAAGAAGACTGGGGCCGGCGGACGGAGGAGTTTTCCGGGGGCTGGCAGATGCGGATCGCGTTGGCGAAGCTGCTGCTGGAAAAGCCGGACCTGCTGCTGCTGGACGAGCCGACGAACCACCTGGATCTGGAGACGAGGAACTGGCTCGAAAACTATCTGAGCACGTGGCCGAATGGGTACATTCTGATCTCGCACGACCGGTATTTTCTGGACGTGACGGTGAACAAAATAATCGAGATCTGGAACAAGGGGCTGCACGTTTACCACGGCAACTATGAGAAGTATCTGACGCAGAAGGTGGAGCGGCGGGCGCAGCTGGAGGCGGCGTATAAAAACCAGCGCGAGCGGATCGAACATCTGGAAGTGTTCATCAGCCGGTTCCGATATCAGGCGACGAAGGCGAAACAGGTGCAGAGCCGGATCAAGGAACTGGACAAAATTGAGCGGATTGAAATTCCGCTGGAAGAGCCGGTTCCGCACTTTTCGTTTCCGCAGCCGCCGCCTTCGGGGCGAAACGTGGTGGATGTCGTGGGCGTCTCGATGCAGTACGGCGAGAAGCGCGTTCTGGAAAATGTGAACTTCACCATCGAGCGCGGGGACCGGATTGCGCTGGTGGGTGTGAATGGCGCGGGCAAATCGACGCTGATCCGGTTGCTTTCCGGAGAGGATGTGCCGACTGGCGGGACGCTGAAGCTGGGACACAATGTGGTGGCGGAGTATTTTGCACAGGACCAATACAAGGTTCTCGATCCGTCGGCACCCATGCTGGACGACATGGGCAGGACGGCACCGAAGGTGGCGGAAAAGGATCTGCGCAGTTTGCTGGGATGTTTTCTGTTTTCGGGCGATGACGTGTTCAAACCGCTGGGCGTACTGAGCGGCGGCGAACGGAACCGCTATGCGCTGGCGCGGATTTTGGTGAGCCCGGCAAACTTCCTGCTGCTGGACGAGCCGACGAACCACCTGGACCTGCGGGCGAAAGATGTGCTGTTGGAGGCGATTGGTAAGTTCAATGGGACTGTGATCTTCGTCTCGCACGATCGCTACTTTATCGATGGGCTGGCGCAGAAGGTGTTTGAGATTGAGCGGCGCCAGGACAGCTCGGATCGCGGGTCGCGATTGAATGTTTATCCGGGCAACTACGAGGACTATTTGTGGCGCAAGGGGGGCGGCGCGGAGGCGCTGTCGGCTGCGACCACGGCGGCCGCCGTGCTGGTGGTGGAAACCCCGGCGGTGTTGACGCCGGAAGCTGCGAACGGCGAAAAGGCGCGGCGCGTGAATCCGATCAAGCTGCGGCAGATGCAGGAGCGACTGGCGGCGGTGGAGGCGGAAATTCCGCGGGTAGACGGGTGGGTGGCGGAGACGGAGCAGGCGCTGGGCGTCTACGTGAGCGCGGAAGAGACGCAGCGGCTGTCAGAAGTGCTGGCGGTGCTGCGGGACCAGCAGGCGTCGCTGAACAGCGAGTGGGAGGAGCTGTCGACGCAGGTGGAGGAGGCGGTTAGCTGAGGGTGGTCGGCTGATGAGGCGCGGCCAGCTGATAAAGCGTAGCTGAAATGCGGTCGGCTAAAAGCCGGTCGGCGTGAGTCCGGCCTCGCTGAGGCGGTTCGCCTGCCAAAAGCAACCGCAGGTCCCTCCGCTGCGCGTTCGGGATGACAAGCGTGAAGAAAACCGCAGATCCCTCCGCTGTGCGTTCGGACGACAACGGCAAAGAACGTTTAAATGCGGTGCTAGTCGCTCTTCGATGGCGAGGACGCTGGAGCGGCGGATGACGAGGAGTTGCTGCTGTCCGACGATGTACTTGCCGGTTTGTCGCTGGACTTTGAATCGGATTTCGAGTCGGACTTTGAGTCGGATTTGCTTTCGCCTTCAGCCGCCGCTTTCATGGACGCGCGCGTCGATTTGGAGGCGTAGTCGGTGGCGTACCAGCCGGAGCCTTTGAACTGGATGGCGGGCGCGGAGATGAGGCGCTCGACCGGACCGTGGCAGACGGGGCATTCTTTTTCATCCGGAGCGCTGAAGCTCTGAATTTTTTCGAACTGATGACCGCAGTTTTGGCAGCGGTATTCGTAAAGCGGCACGGAGGCGTGTCCTCTGGGATTTTTGATGCTGTATTCATTCTAACGGCTCGGCCGTTGCGGGGGCGCGGAGCGCGGGATGGCTCGGGGTTGCGATGGTCCCTTTGTATAATCGGCGCAATTTCAAAAGGGGGCTGCGATTTGCCGGCCAGACGCAGTGCGTCGAAGAACGATCGGGGCGGGGGCGGGACCTTCGGGTTATCGCCGGAGGAACTGCGCACGCTGCGCGCGCTGAAGACGCCGGCGCAGATCCAGAAGTTTGTTGACGCGCTGACGTATCAGTACGCGAACACGGCGTGGTCTCCCAAGCGCGTGCTGCGGGAGCGCAAGGGGCATTGTCTGGAGGGAGCACTGGTGGCGGCGGCCGCTTTGCGGGTGCAGGGATATCCGCCGCTGCTGTTGGATCTGGAAGCCGTGCACGATGACGACCACGTGGTGGCGCTTTATCGTGAGCGCGGGTTGTGGGGTGGGATCGCCAAGTCGAATTTCGCGGGACTGCGGTTTCGGGCGCCGATCTATCGCACGCTGCGGGAGCTGGCGCTGAGCTACTTTGAGCACTACTACAATTTGCGCGGCGAACGGACGCTGCGCGCTTATGCGGGACCGGTGCATTTGAAGCGTCTGGATCGCCTGGGATGGATGACGTCGGAAGAGGACGTTTGGTGCGTGCCCGAGTTGTTGATTGCGGCGAAGCATTACGACCTGTTTCCGCATCGCGTGGCGCGCACGTTGACGCGGCTGGATCGGCGGAGTTTTGAGGCGGGGATGCATGGGTGGGTGAAACATTGAGGGGGCAGCGGGGAGCGGGGAGCGGGGAGCGGGGAGCCGGGAGCCGGTAGCCTGTTGCCGGTTGGTTTTGTTCGGAGCCGTTGTGGTGTGGGTGAAGGGCGCTGGGGCTAAAGCCCGGTTCTTGACGGGAGCGGTTATGGCCCGACTCAAGTCGGGCCCTGTTACGAGGCGCTGGGGCTGAAGCCCGGGGCGCTGGGGCGGTTATGGCACGGCTGAAGCCGTGCCCTGATTTAAGGAGCTATCGCAAGCCTTTTGTTTTCAATGAATTTTTCGAAATCTGACTTTATTTTGCCTTACCACATCCGAACGGCGCGCCTAAAAACTGGGGCGAAGGCAAACTTCCGTAGAGCCGACGATAGACAAATCAGTTCTACAGTGCGTTCGCTTCGTCGCGCTTTTTCACAGAAGCATCTTTGTTTCCCAACGCATCGAGGACTTGGGCATGGAATGTGAGGAGGCCCTTCAGGGTTCTCGAGTACTCCGCCTTCAGGTCCTGACCTGCCGGGCTATTGAGGCCATTTCGCTGATAGGTTTCGGCCCTTTCGAGGTCCTGATCGGCACCGGCTAAATCACCAGCGAAAGCTCTTGCTTGCCCTCGTACTCCGTATGCGGCGCTTGAGCCTGCTGCATCGTCGTGGCCAAGGAGGACTACCGCTACAGCTTTGTCGGAAATTGTGACCGCCGTCTTGTAATCCTTCGACTGAATCAGCGCGGATGTGTAATAGACGAATGCTCCGCGACGTGTGATGAAGTGAGATTGTGGGGCAAACTGGTCAGCCTGCTCCGCAACTTGTTTGCAGGCTGCGACTGCCTCAGCGGGATGCTGGCGTTCAGAGACGAGCCTTCGGCACTCGCCGTCTAGTGCGACATACTTCTGCGATATGGTCTCATCGGGTCCCGGAACAGCAGTTACGGTGACCGTTTGAGCGTGCCCGTGGAGAAAGAGAATGGCGCACCCGACAGCCAACGCGGCCTGCTTAATCATTCAACCATTTTAGGCATAAGCATCCGCGATCCTGGCGTAAACCGGCATTGCGGAAGTTTGGAGTGGTTTCTCAGCAGAAAAGCAGCCGCAGCTCAACGTCAGGATTACAGCCCCCTGAGGGGTTCGGTGGCAATCGTGGCAATCTGGGCAATTGAAGATTCAATTAAGTTATGCGGTTTCAATTGGCTCAAGGGTCGTGCCCTGTTACGAGGCACAGGGGCTGAAGCCCGGGCACAGGATGACAGACTTTTCTCTTGCCCAACCGGCGCTGGCGGAAATCGTTGCTCTTCGATGAAACGGGATGGTAGGATGCGACCCTTCCCTTTGAACAGAGGAGCGACCCGTGAGACGCACGCTGTTTCGACGAGCCCTGATCGGTACGATTTGCCTGGGATTGGCGGTGGACGCCGCTCCTTCGCGCGCGGACACCCTGAAAACCGACGCGGACGAAGTGATCGTTGGGGGTGTGGCGATTCTTGCTGCGATCGGGGTGGGCATATTTTTTGCCGTCCATCACGGCACCTTCATCAAGGGGTGCGCGGCGACGGGACCGGACGGACTGGAGATTCGAACGCAAAACGGGGCCGATGTTTATCAACTTTCCGGCGCGACCGCCGAGGTGAAGGCCGGGGACCTGGTGCGGGTGAAGGGGAAGAAGAAGCACGGGCAGAGCGGCGATGTGCCGAGGTTCGTGGTGAGCGGCGTGGCGAAGGACTATGGGGCTTGTCCGGCGCGCCCTTAGAGCCATCTTTGCTTGTTGGGGCTTCTACCGTCTTCGCGAAGGCTGAAGCCCTTCGCGAATGGGAAGCCGGCGACACGGAAGTTTCGACCCTGCTGTGGCGAAGGGATGCGTGCCAGGAGCAACCGCAGATTCTTCCGCCGCGCGTTGCGCGACCTGAGAATGACAAGCGATGAATGGATGCGCGCGACCGTTACAGCGTGACGACGCGCACTCCGGTGATGGCGGGGATGGCGCGGAGTTCGCGGAGGACGGCGTCGGTGACGTTGCCATCGACCTGGACGACGGACAGGGCGGAGGCGGGCGTGTCGCCGTGGCCATTGGCGCGGCCGAGGGCGAAGTTGGCGATGTTGACGTTGTGTTCGCCGAGGATGGTGCCGATGCGGCCGATGACGCCGGGTACGTCCTTATTACGAATGGTGACGAGGGTGCCCTGAAGCGGCGCTTCAATGTCGATGCCGTCGAGGTGAAGCAGGCGGGGCGACTCGCCGTGGAGGACGGCTCCGCTGGCGGCGATGCTGGCTTCATTGGTGTGCAGCGATAACTGAAGGACGCTGCCGGTTGCGCCGCGCGGCTCTTCTTTTTTCTCTTCGTGAAGGCGGATGCCGCGCTCCTGCGCGACGGAGGCGGCGTTGATGCGGTTGACCTGTTCGAGGTGGCCGAGGACGCCAGCAATGGCGGCGTTGCGCACCAGCTCGGTTTTGGTTTCGGAGAGGCGGCCGTGGTAGGTGAGCTGGATGGAGTCGATGGAGCCGCGGGGGATTTGGGCGAGGAAGGTGCCGAGGCGTTCGGCGAGGTTCATCCAGGGGGCGAGCTCCTGGTATTCCTCGTGAGAGAGCGAGGGCAGGTTGACGGCGTTTTGCGCGATGCCGGACTTGAGATACTCGCGGACCTGGAGTGCGATCTGGATGCCGACGGCTTCCTGCGCTTCGGCGGTGGAGCCGGCGATGTGAGGGGTGAGGATGACGTTGTCGAGGGCGGCGAAGGGCGAGTTTTTGGGGGGCTCTTCGTGGAAGACGTCGAGGGCTGCGCCGCCGACCTGCCCGGATTGGAGCGCTGCAGCGAGGTCGGCTTCAACGACCAGCTCACCGCGGGCGCAGTTGACGATGCGAATGCCCTTCTTCATAGTCGCGATGGTTTGGGCGTTGATGATGCCGGTGGTTTGCGGGGTGAGTCCGACGTGGAGGGTGAGGTAGTCGGCCATCTCGAAGAGCTCTTCGGCAGAGACGAGGCGGATGGCGTTCTCGCGGGCGATCGACGCTGAGACGAAAGGGTCGTGCCCGATGAGGTCCATCCCGAACTGGCGCGCGCGGCGGGCGACTTCGAGGCCGATGCGGCCGAGACCCAGGATGCCGAGTTTTTTGCCGCGGAGCTCCGCGCCCTGGAGGGATTTCTTCTCCCACTTGCCGGCGTGCATGGTGGAGTCGGCGCGGGGGATTTGGCGGGCAAGGGCGATCATGAGGCCGAGGGTGAGCTCGGCGACGGCGATGGCGTTGGCGCCGGGAGTGTTCATGACGACGATGCCGCGGCGGGTGGCGGCTTCTGCATCGATGTTGTCGACGCCGACTCCGGCGCGGCCGATGACGCGGAGTTTGGGAGCGGCGGCCATGAGGGCATCGTCGACCTGGACGGCAGAGCGGACGACCAGGGCGTCGGCATTGGCCAGGGCTTCGGGCAGGTTTTTTATTTGGTCATGGGTGAGGACTTCCCATCCTGGTTCGGCCTGGAAGACGGCGAGGGTGGCCGGCGACACTTTTTCCGCGAGAACGACTTTCAAGTTGACTCCTTAAGAACAGGGTACAGGGTGCGGGGGCACAACAGGGCTCGTAGCACAGAGCTCAGGACGGCTTTGAGCGGAAAGATGGGATGGTGCGTCCAGTTTGATTGCGGGAGCAGCGGTGGTGGGTGTGGTGGGGGCACGGCAGTAACTCCGGGCAGCCCGGACGCAGCCGCGGGCAACGGTTTTGCGATACGATTGAAACGGATTTGGGGCAGGTACGCCGAGCGTTGAACGCTTGGCTCCAGCTACGAAAGAAGATGGCTATGACGGGTCTGAAGTTTATCGAACGCCGCAGGGAAGCCGGGCGCCGTCGCGCGAGCGAAGCCGGCTTCACGCTGATGGAACTGCTGATCGTGATTTCGATCATGCTGATCCTGATGCTGATAGCGATTCCGAACATGCTGAACCTGAAGGCGACGGCGAACGAGACGTCGGCAAAACAGTCGCTGCGGGCGATTCAAATTGCGGAGACGCAGTACGCGACGAATTTTCCGGCAAACGGGTATGCGTGCTCGTTGGCGGCGCTGGGCGGGAATGCGACGTCGGGCCCACCGACTCCGCAGGGGGCGCAACTGCTGCAGGGCGATCTGGCGGGGGGGCAAAAGGCGGGGTACAGCTTTAACATCGTGAACTGCCAAAAGGCTCCGGGAACCCAGCAGGACAACTTCGTGAGCTACGAAGTCACGGCGGTGCCGCAATCGATCGGGAAGACGGGGCACAGCGGGTTCTGCGTGGATATGAGCGGGGAGATCAAGTCCGATCCTGCCGGCGGAACGAACTGCACGATTGCGATTCAGTAGATCAGGGGATAGGGTTTAGGGGATAGGGTTTCGCAACAAGGACTAGCGAGCAAGCAAGATTGATCAGGAAAAACAGAACACCGGGCCGCCAGTGGGGATGGAACCGCTGGTGGTTTTTGCTTGCTGCGACGTTGGTGCTGGGCGCGACTCTTCCGTCGCATGCGCAGGCACCGGTGAGCGCGGCGCAGGTGGCGGCGCGGGTGGACCAGCATTACAACGCGCTGCATTCTCTCGAAGTCCACTTTGTGCAGACGTATGAGGGCATGGGGATGCATCGCCGGGAGGCGGGCGTCCTGTTGCTGAAAAAGCCAGGGAAGATGCGCTGGACCTATACGGATCCTGACGGCAAGTTGTTTGTGCTGGATGGGAAGGACGGGTATTTCTACTCGCCGGGCGAGAGCGAGGCGCAGAAGGTGGACGAGAAGAAGCTTGACGATCTGCGGTCGCCGCTGCGGTTTTTGCTGGGGCACACGGAGTTGGAGAAGGAGCTGACCGGGTTGACGGCGGTTTCGGACGGAAAAGGCAACGTTGTGCTGTCCGGCGTGCCGAAGGGACTGGAGCAGCGGGTAAGCGCGCTGAAGATTGGGGCAGGGGCGGACGGAACGATTCGCTCCATGACGATTGAAGAGACGGATGGGGTGACGAACCGGTTCGAATTCAGTGGAGAGGCGGAGAACGTACCGGCGTCGAATGCGGCGTTTGTGTTTGTGGCGCCAGCGGGGGTTCATATTGTGTCGGGCGAGCCGCCTGTATAGGCGCGGACGCAAACCGCGGGAACATTCGGGGGTGACTTTTCGGGTGCTCAGCCAGACCGGAATGGGGGATTTTTTAACCCGGTCCGTTTCAATATGATGGCGCCATGCTGAGGCGTATTGGGTGTTTGGGCGGGATTGCGCTGGTGTGCGCCGGCTGGGCTGTGGGCCAGGAGCTAAACCAGAAGTCCGGGCCGTGGGCGTTGCAGGAGAGCGGGACGACAGCTTCGCTGCGCGGGGTGCATTCCCTGGGCGGCGGCGTAGCGTGGGCGAGCGGGGCGAACGGGACGATTCTGCGCACTGAAGATGGCGGCTACGAATGGCAAACGTGCACGGTGCCCGAGGGCGCTGAGAAGCTGGATTTTCGCGGAATCTGGGCCTGGGACACGAACAGTGCAATCGTGATGGCCAGCGGGGTTGGCGATCTGTCGCGACTCTACAGGACCACCGACGGCGGCGCGCACTGGACGCTGGTGCTGAAGGATCCGGACAAGAATGGTTTTTTCGACGCGATGGTTTTTGCGGACCGGCAGAACGGCTATTTGCTGGGCGACCCGGTGAATGGAGCGTTTCCACTGCTGAGGACCGCTGATGGGGGAGTGACGTGGACGAAGATTCAGTCCAAAGGGCTCAGCACCGAATCGTTGGGGATTGCCGCATTCGCTGCGAGCAATTCAGCCATGAGCAATGCGGGGTTGATGGTGAACGCGCTGCTGGCGGGGGATGACCGGGTGTGGTTCGGGACGGGTGGAGCGGGCGGAACTTTCATTTATGAAGGCGAGAGCAGCTGTCCGCGCGATGGCAGTGGTCCGGCGGAGGGATCGTGCCTCAACAATTGGATTTTCCGGCGACAGCCATTGCCCATGGCGGCCAATGCGCCATCGGCAGGAGCGTTTTCGCTGCGGGTGGTGTGGTGGGATGAAGGCGTGAAGGCGGCGGTGGCGGTAGGCGGCGATTTCGCCAGGCCGGAGGTGACGGACGGCACGGCGGCGTGGACGCCGGACGGGAAAACGTGGACAGCCTCGGGTACGCCTCCGCACGGCTACCGCTCGGCGGTGACGTGGGATGCGGACGTGAATGCCTGGATCACGGTGGGCGCCAATGGGTCGGATGTGAGCTGGGACGGCGGGAAGTCGTGGCGGCCGCTGGACAGCGGCAACTGGAACGCGCTGAGTTTGCCATTTGCGGTGGGGCCGGGCGGAAAAATCGGCAAAATCAACCTCGACCAGCTGCATAAGTGAGCATTTTGGGACTTCGGCGCGTCTAGTCCACGAACCACTACGCTTTAGGCGTGCGGGGCGCAGGAACTGCTACGCTTGAGAAGAGGTAAGCGCTGGCCGGACCGGGGCGGGTTTCGCGCACCGGGCAGTGCTGGCCGACGAGCAAAACCCCATGGCTGAATATGTGATCAGGCTGGCCGACGAACGCGGCCACGTACAGGAGCAGGTGCAGTCGGCGGCGACGGCGGAAGAGCTGCGGGCGCGATTCTCGCAGGCGGGCTACTTTGTCTACTCGGTGAAGCCGCGCGGGCTGACGGGTGGGGCGCGTAAAGCCAAACTCGAGACCTTCCTGATTTTCAACCAGCAGTTTTTGACGCTGATTCGCGCTGGCCTGCCGATTCTGGGATCGCTCGAGATGCTGGCGAAGAGCCAGAAGAACGAAAACTTTGCCGGCCAGCTGCAGAATGTTTCGGCGCGGGTGCGGACCGGCGAGGCTATCTCCTCGGCGTTCGAGGCGCAGGGCGGATTTCCGCTGATGTACACCACCACTTTATTGGCCGGCGAGCGAGCGGGAAATCTGGAAGAAGTGCTGGGACGGTATTTGTCTTTTCAGCGTATTTCGCTGGCGTTCAGGAAGAAGCTGATCGCATCGCTGATTTACCCGGGGTTGCTGATCACGCTGGTGATTGGGCTGTTCATTTTCCTGATCACGTTTGTGGTACCGCAGTTTGCGAAGCTTTACGACCAGATTGGGACGAAGCTGCCGTCCATCACGCTTTTTATGCTGGCCCTGGGCACGGGAGCGCAGCGTTACATCCTGTACGTGCTGCCGGCGGTGGCGCTGATTGGCTATCTGGTATGGCGATGGAGCCGCAGCGAGGCGGGCGGGGACCGGATCGACGCGATACGGATACGCCTGCCGCTGTTCGGAAAGATCTGGCTCAAGTATCAGGTGGCGATGTTCGCCCGCACGCTGTCGACGCTGCTGACCGGCGGAATTCCTCTGGTACCGTCGCTGGAAACAGCGGCGCGGTCGATCACGAGCAAACGGATCAGCAAAGCCGTCTTTACTTCGGTTACCAGCGTGCGCGAAGGCAAGGGGCTGGCGAAAAGCCTCGAAGCGACCAGGGTGTTTCCCGAGCTTTCGACGGAGATGATCGAGGTTGGCGAATCGACGGGCGCGCTGCCGCAGATGCTGAACTCGGTGGCGGAATTTTTTGAGGACGACGTGCAAACGGCGTTGACGGCGGCACTGGCACTGATCGAACCGGCAATTCTTATCGTGATGGGCGTGGTGGTGGTGGTGATCCTGATCGCGCTCTATCTGCCGATTTTCTCGATGAGCAACGCACAGAATTTCAGGACGTAAGGCTGCGCTGCAGACGGGCAGGCTGCAGCGGAAGCAAATGAGGACTTAAGTATGGCTCAGGCTCCCCCTATCGTAATGCCGACCGAGCAGGACGAGATCGCGCAGGCTCAGGCGCTGGCGCGGCGATATCGCTCGGAGTTTATCGATTTGCGGAATTTCCGCATCCGCCACGAGGTGCTGCGCAGCGTGCCCGTGGACATGATGTTCCGCTACAACTTTGTTCCGCTGGAGCAGGAAGAGGATCGGCTGGTGATTGCGGTCAGCGATCCGAGCAAGCTGATGATGCTGGACGAAATCAGCGGCCTGCTTGCGCAGCGCATCGTGACGCGGGTAGCGACGCTGTCGCAGATCACGGATCTGCTGAAGAAGACGGAGCAGTCGCAGCGTGTGCTGGACGAAGCGTCCGAGGGGCTGACCTTCGACGTGCTGTCGGCGAGCGACGACTCCGACGAGAACATTTCGATCGAGAAGCTGACGTCGGAAGAGGACATCAGCCCGATCATCCGACTCGTGGACACGACGATCTTTACGGCTCTGGAGCGGCGGGCGTCGGACATTCACATTGAGACGTACGACGATTCGGTGCTGGTGAAGTACCGGATTGACGGCGTGCTGCAACCGGCCATGGCGCCGATTGCGCGCGAGCACCACACCACGATTCTCTCGCGCATCAAGGTGATGAGCGAGCTCGATATTGCCGAGCGCCGCGTACCGCAGGACGGCCGGTTCCGGGTGCGTTACAAAGGGCGGCTGATCGACTTCCGCGTGTCGATTATGCCGACGGTGCATGGTGAAAATGCCGTGCTGCGCGTGCTCGACAAGGAATCGATGAGCGAGAAATTCCGCAAGCTGACGCTGGACGTGGTGGGCTTTGCGGATGAGGATCTGTTGCGTTTCCGTCGTTATATTCGCGAGCCTTACGGCATGGTGCTGGTGACGGGGCCGACCGGGTCGGGCAAGACGACAACGTTGTACGCGGCGCTGAACGAGATCAAGAGCGACGAAGACAAAATCATCACCATCGAGGATCCGGTGGAATATCAGATTCGCGGGATCACGCAGATTCCGGTGAACGAGAAGAAGGGACTGACGTTTGCACGCGGGCTGCGGTCGATTCTGCGTCACGATCCGGACAAGATCCTTGTGGGCGAAATCCGCGACCAGGAAACGGCGCAGATTGCGATCAATTCGGCGCTGACGGGCCACCTGGTGTTTACCACGGTGCACGCCAACAATGTGGTGGACGTGCTGGGGCGTTTCCTGAACATGGGCGTAGAGGCCTACAACTTTGTTTCGGCGTTGAACTGCATCCTGGCTCAGCGCCTGGTGCGCACGGTCTGCGAATATTGCGTTCAGGAAGTGGGCTACGATGACAAGACCCTCTGGGAGAGCGGGCTTGACGTGGCGGAGTGGCGCAGCTTTCCCTTCCGCGAGGGGCGCGGCTGCATTGAGTGCGCGGGGACGGGATATCGCGGGCGAACGGCAATTCACGAATTGCTGGATTTAACCGATCCGATACGTGAAATCATTCTGGAGAAGAAACCCAGCTCCGAAGTGCGTAAACTGGCGCAGCAGGAAGGCATGCACTTCCTGCGCGAATCGGCTCTGGACCGCGTACGGCGGGGGCTGACCACGCTGAAGGAAATCAATAAGGTGACGTTTATCGAGGCATCGCGTTGAGGCTGGGGATAGGGAGTAGGGGATAGGGATTTGGCAGCGGCGGGAAGATCAGAAGGATCGCTCAGGATAACGATGGGGAACGAGGCATCGCGATAGTGGCTCTCGAGAACCTATTGAAGCCCGCGGCGGGTGCGCGCCCGATGGTGGCGTGTGAAATCCGGCCGGAGGGGGTGGTGGCGGCGCGGACGACAAAGAAGCGCGGCGAAATCGTGCTGTCGTTTTCACCGCTGCCGGATGCCGCAGTGGCGCCGGGGCTCAAGGTGCCGAATCTGGCGGACGCACATGCGGTGGGGTCGGCGCTGCAAGCAGCGTTGGGCGACATCAACGTTCGCACTGGCACGTTGACGCTGGTGGTTCCGGATGCGGCCGCGCGCGTGCTGCTGCTGGATTTCGACACGCTGCCGGCAAAGCGGAACGAGGCGCTGTCGGTGGTGCGTTTCCGTCTGCGGAAGATGGTGCCCTTTGATGTAGAAGCAGCTGCGGTGAGCTACCAGGTGATGGCCGAGAAGAATGGACAGCTGAACGTGCTGGTGACGGTGATGCCTGGCGACGTGCTCGAGGAGTACGAGGCTGCGGTGCGCGAAGCCGGATACGAGCCGGGAGCCGTACTGCCGAGCACCCTGGCCGCGGCGGCGGCTATCGAGGGTGACGGCGCCACGCTGATGGTGAATCGCTCCGGTGCTTCTGTAACCACAGCGGTTACAAAAGGCAATGAAATGCTGCTGCATCGTTCGATGGATCTGCCGACGGAGCCGCAGGCGCGGGAAGAAGAGATGGCTCAGGCCGTGATTACCGCGCTGGCGTGGTATGAGGACACGCTGGCCAGGTTGCCCTCGACGATGGTCTATGCCGGTCCAGGCGGCGCGACGGCTGCGGCGCAGTCAAGATGGGTTTCTCTGGTCGATCCCGCGCCGAAGCTCGTGGATATTGGAATCGCGGAAACCGTTTCGGCGACGACGAGCATTCCTCCGGGCGTAACCGCGGGAGTGACGGGGGCATTGACGACCTAGATGAAGATCGCCGTCAATCTTGCGAGCCGCCCGTATGTCGATCTGCGATCGATTTATTCCCGGCTGCAAACCTGGATCGTGATTCTCGTGTTGGTGGGTGGCGCGCTCTGGTACCTGTACCGCAGCGAGTCTGATCAGGCCCGGGCGGCCAAATCGCACGTGGCCCAGGTTGAGAATCACGTTCGCGCACTCGAGGATGAGCAGCAGAAATACCAGAAGATGATGCAGGAGCCCAAGGACGCTGCAATTTTGCAGCAGTCGGGATTTCTGAACGGGCTGTTCCAGCACAAGGCATTCTCGTGGACCGCGACGATGACGGACCTGGAGACGGTGTTGCCGACAGGCGTACAGGTACTGAGCATCGATCCGATCGTCGCGCCGGACGGACGGGTGATCATCCGACTACGGGTGACGGGGGAGCGCGAGCGGGCACTGGAGTTGGTGCGGAATCTGGAAAAGTCGCGCCACTTTGCCGCGCCTCGTTTGGCAACGGAATCGCTCGCGACCACGCAGGGTAGTCAGGCAACCATGCAGAACATCAGCGGGCCTCCAGCGGTAAACTTCGACATTCTGGCCGATTATCGGCCGTTGCCGCTGAAGCCCGGCGATGAAAAAGAGCAGCCCAAAAGGACGACTAATAAGTCGAAGGGCGCCGTGGGGGGAACGACTCCATGAACCGCGGCGTTTTCACGAAACTGAACCTGCATTTCTTTTTGCTGGCGGGAGTGATCGCGGCCGATGTTTTTCTTGGGGTGCGTTTTGCTCTGGCGTGGAGGGCGATCCGCTCCGATCAGTCGGTTGATTTTATTCAGGAAGAGGCGCGGCTGGGCCAGCTCGAATCACAAATGGGGCACCTGAACGATCTGCCGAAGAAGGTGGAGGCAGCCGATGTGGATGCAGAGAAGTTCTACGACGCACGGATCGCGCCTAACTACTCCACGGTTCTGGCGCAGACGGGGGCGATCGAAGCGAAGAGCAATGTGAAGCAGTCGCGGGCGTCGTATGTGGAGAATCGGGCGTCGGGCGGATTGACGGAGCTGCACATTGACGCGGGGTTGATCGGCCAGTATTCGGACCTGATGCACTTTATCAATGGCATCGAGCGCGATCAGGATCATGTATTTTTCATCATCAACGGTGTGACGCTGAACGGCCAGCAGGGCGGACTGGTGAACCTGCGGCTGCGCATGACGACGTACATTCACGCCGGAGCGACCGACCTGCCGCAAACCATCAATGATACGGATTTGCAGGCAGCGCCGGAGCAGCCTGCTGCGCCCGCACAGGAGCCCCAATGAAGAGCGGCTTCGAGAATAAGCGGAACGTGGTGATCCTGTCGGTGCTCGGCGTGGTGATGATTGCAGCGGTGGCCTATTTCGTCAGCACGATGTTCGGGGGAAGCTCCGCACCGAGCACGGCTGCGGCTCCGCCGGTTGAGAACGCGCCGCAGACGGGAACTCGCGGTGAAAACGGGCGCGCGGCGGTGAAGATGCCACCGCTCGAGAAGCTGGATCCGACGCTCCATCCTGAAGTGATGGCGGGCGCGGAAGGGCTGGAGTACAGCGGCAAGGGGCGCAATATTTTTTCCATGGTCTCGGCGCCGGTTGAGATTCCTAAAGTGATCGCGAGTGTGCGACCGCAGCAAGCGATGCCACAAGTGCCTGCCGGACCGCCCCCGCCGCCTCCGATCGATCTGAAATTTTTTGGCTACTCGGCGAACAATGGCGCGCGCAAGGCTTTCCTGTTGCATGGCGACGATGTGTTTATCGCCAATGAAGGCGACGTGGTGGATCACCACTACAAGGTGATGAAGATCACGCCGGTTTCCATTGAGGTCACAGATCTGCTGTACAACAACACGCAGACGCTGCCGTTGACGCAGAGCTGATAGCCAGCGATGGAGCGTTCGGCGATGAAGCGGTTAGCGGGTAGGACGGCCAGCGAGGGATAGGCCCCGGGGAAAGGGATATGACGTATCGAGAATCCGATAACGAAGCAGGGTACGTTCTGCTGGCGGTGATATTTCTTACGGTGATCCTGCTGGTGAGCCTGGCGATTGCGGCGCCGAAGATAGCGGTATCGATCCAGCGGGACAAGGAGATGGAGACGATCCACCGCGGGCAGCAGTACAAGCGGGCGATCAAACTCTACTATCAGAAATACGGATCGTATCCGACGACGATTGATCAGCTGAAGGAGACGAACCAGATTCGTTTTCTGCGCAAGGTGTATACCGATCCGCTGACGGGCAAGGCGGACTGGAAGCCGGTGCTGTTTGGGCAGGCGCACGTGCGGCCGCTGGGATTTTTTGGACAGCCTCTGATGACGGCGGGCGGGGTGACGGGGGGCGCGTCGATGTATGCGGTCGCGGCCACGACGACAACGGATGCGAATGGTGTGCCGATTGCGGGCGGGGATCAATCGGGGACGGGCACGGGAGGCAGTTCTTCGGGCCTTGGATCTTCGGGATCGAGCTTTGGATCGTCGGGGTCGAGCTTCGGATCTTCCGGATCCAGCTTTGGATCGTCGGGGTCGAGCTTTGGATCGTCCGGCTCCCCAGGATCATCGCAGAACGGGAGTTCCTCGATGTTTGGATCTTCGTCGCCGACCTCGGGGACGGGATCGTCGACGAGTTCGCCGTTTGGGTCGAGCGGGAGTGGAACGTCGGCGACGACGTTTGGTGGAGGCGGGCCGATCGTGGGCTTCACTTTGCCCGTCGATAAGCCTTCCCTGATCGAATACAAGCTGCAGAAGCGCTACAACAAGTGGGAATTTAATTACGATCCGACGGAAGACCAGGCGCAGCAACTTTCCGGACTTGCGGGCGGGACGGGAAGCACGACGAATACGACGGGAACGCCCACTTCGCCGTTTGGAAGTACGCCGGGAACCTCGACGCCGGGAGCCTCGCCCACCAGTCCGACCGCGAACCCGACCTCACCGACGGCTCCGACGGATCCAACGGCGCCGCAGCCATGAAAAAGGCCCGCTCAGTGGCGGGCCTTTAGAACTAAACCACTCTGCTTGAAATCTTATACCTGGAACGATGAGCCGCAGCCGCAGGTGCTTTTGACGGTGGGGTTCTCGAACTTGAAGCCGGCGGCTTCGATGGTCTCGACGTAATCGACCACGCAGCCGTTGAGGTACATGAGCGAGGTGGCGTCGAGAAAGACCTTGAGGCCGCTGAAGTCGTAGACCTTGTCCATCATGCCGGACTGATTCTCAAACGACATGGAGTACTGGAAGCCGGAGCAGCCGCCGCCCACCACGCCGATGCGAAGACCTGCGGGGAGCGGATCCTGGGTTGCCATGATTTCGCGCACCTTAGTGACGGCGCTGTCGGTGAGGCGGACAGGGGTGGTGGGGACCGCGGGAGCCGCTTCGGGAGTGGGCGTAACGGTAGAAACTGTGCTGGTAGCCATGGATCGGAATCTCCTGGGGAAAGCCTTTTTGAGTGTATCGCACCCGGCAGGCGGAATTCATCCTGAAGTTTGGATGCAGACGGAGGGGTGAGAGATCCAGATGGTTTAGGGGGCGGTGGCAGAAGTCGAGATTCTGAGGAAAATCATCCCTCGGCGGCTAAAGCCGGTTGATATGGGGAGCTTTACGGCACGGCTGAAGCCGTGCCCCTTCAAAACCTGGACTGAGCTTTACGGCACGGGTGAAGCCGTGCCCCTTCAAAACTTCGACTGAAGCAGAGATTTCTTAGCGCCGGATTCCGCGCAGGATGCGGGCGGTCGATTCCAAAATGCGTTCGGGTGTCGCACCCTGGGGCATGGCGATTCCCATCTTCGCGGTCATCTGCTGAGCGAGGCGGTCGGCGAGGGCGTGGCGGCGGGCGATGTCGATGTCGATAGCACGGGAGAAGAAATGGTCGATGACGTTGAGGTCGTCGGCGGTGAGGCGAGCCACAGCGTCGGCGGGGAGATCGATGGCATGGGGATCGATGATCGGGGCGGGAGGAGCAACGGGCGCGAAGGCACCGGCGGTGATGGTACGGGAGGCCGAGCCACCCCAGAGTGCGGGCTCGGGGGCGCGTTCATGGACGACCAGGGTGCCCGCGGCGAAATCGCCAAGGCGTTTGTTGCGGCGGTTCGAGAGCATGACGATGATGCCGACGGCGTAGAAGCTGGGCAGTGCATCGACGATGCGGATGAGGTTGCGGGTGAGGGATTCGAAGAAGGTGATCTGGCGGCCGGAGTCGCGAATGACGCGGAGCTTGCAGAGTTTTTTGCCGGGGGTTCGGCCGTTCCAGAACGCCTCAAACAGCGTGTAGTAGCCCCAGTAGAGAACGAAATAGAAAAGGATGACGACGGCGATGATCCACTTATCGCTGAGGCGATCGACGAGGAAGCCATTGATGCGGGGCGCGGAGGTGAGGATGAGGAAGAAGACGAAGAAGAGAATGCCCCAGCCGATGCCCTGCACAACGGTGTCGGCGAGCAGCGCGAGAAAGCGGCTGCCGATGCCGGCGATGGGGAAACGGATAGCGACCTGCTCCGGAGTTTCGATGGTAAGCTGATCGGGAGTTTCGGGCATGGCAGAGCTCATCGACGGGTTCTCAGGCATGATGCGGGCATGATTTCGAACCGCTGGATCGAACAACGGCAGGGACTGTGGCAGCGCCTGGATTTGCTGCTGGTCCAGGCGGAATCGTCGGGACTGAAGTCGCTCTCCGGCGAAGAACTGCGCGAGCTGGGACTGCTCTACCGGCAAGTTGCCCAGGATCTGTCCGCAGTGCGGGCGGATCGCGGGTCGCGCACCCAGGAAGAATACCTGAATCTGTTATTGGCGCGAGCGCATAATCGCGTCTACTCCGGCAGAAAGCTGGATGTGCGGCAGCTGGTGCGATTCTTCACCGTGGAGTATCCGCGGATTTTTCGCAGGCTGTTTCCATATGTGGCGGCCTCAGTCATGATTTTTCTGGCCGCCGCGGGGCTGGGAGCGCTACTAACGTTAAGCCGGCCGGCCTTTGCGCGCATGCTGCTGGGCCCACAGATGGTGGCGTCGATCGAGAAGCACGAGATGTGGACGCACAGCCTGGTGAGCATGAAGCCGCAGGCCTCAACGTGGATCATGACGAACAACATCAGCGTGGGCTTTATGACGTTTGCCGGCGGAATTCTGGCCGGCCTGGGGACGATCTATCTGCTGTTTTTTAACGGGCTGCAGCTGGGCGTCGTGGGCACGGCGTGCGCGCAGGCTCGCATGGCGCTGGACCTGTGGAGTTTTGTGGCCGCGCATGGAGCGCTGGAACTGCCCAGCATTTTTATTGCGGGTGGCGCGGGGCTGCGGCTGGGAACCGGCATGTTGTTTCCGGGTATCTACACGCGGCGCGATTCGCTCGCCAGAGCCGCAGTGGACTCGATCCGGCTGGTGGCGGGCACGGTGCCGCTGCTGGTAATTGCCGGAACGCTGGAGGCGTTTCTGTCGCCTTCGGGTGCTCCGGTCGCGGTCAAGTTTCTTACAGGGGCGGTGTTGTTTCTCGCGCT
This sequence comes from Bryobacteraceae bacterium, assembly GCA_036489835.1. Classification (GTDB taxonomy): domain Bacteria; phylum Acidobacteriota; class Terriglobia; order Bryobacterales; family Bryobacteraceae; genus Palsa-187. The sequence continues at coordinate 47,414 of DASXEY010000094.1, forward strand.
GGGATTATGGCTCACCTCCGGACGGGGCGCTGGGGGCCGGGCTGTGAGCTCCGATGTGCCCTTGGGAGCAACTACAGCAAGCCTCGCGCCTTCACTTCCAGATACTCATTGATGGCGTCGGTGCGGAGGGCGCCGGCGGTGGTTTCGACGACGAGCACACCCTTCGATCGCAGTCCGGCGAGGATCTGGCGACGTCGCTCGATGACTTCCTGGGCGGCTGCAGACTCAAACATCTGCCCCGAGGTCATCGGCTCACGCGCTGCAGTGGCGCGAATCTCGGGATGATTAAGGACGAGGAGAAGAACCAGGTGGCGCCGGGCAAGGTCGACAGCGGCATCGGCAACGTCGGGGCGGCGCGCGCTGTCGGCCATTTCGGTGATCCAGAGAACGAGGCTGCGGCGGCGCTGGAGCTGGCCGAGGCGAGCGGCGGCACGGAGGTGGTCGGCTTCGGAGCCTTCGACGCGCGCCTGGGAGAGGGAATCGATCATGGTGCGCAGTGAACTGGCGCCGGCGGCGGGGAGAAGCTGTTGCTGGATGCCGCGGCCGTAGACGAGGAGGCCGGCTTTGTCGCCGGCCTGCATCACGGTCTGTGCGAGCGCGATGCCGGCGCCACAGGCCTGGTCGAGCTGGGTGAGGGTGAGCTGGAAAGATTCGTCGGCAGCGGCATCGCGAAAAGTGGTCGCGTCGGCTGCCTGGGCGGTCGAGGCGCGGCGCATTTCGAAGACGGTTCCGGAAAGGCGGCCGGCGTCAAGGACGATCCAGACCTGCTGGCTGCGCTCGGTAGTGAACTCGCGGGTGACGACTTTGGCACGACGAGCAGTGGCAGGCCAGGAGATATTGCGCATCTCGTCGCCGGCGCGGTAATCGCGCAGATGGTCGAACTCGCGGCCGGTGCCGATCATGCGGAGGCGGCGGCGCTGGAGGGCAATCTGACGAATACGTAACAGATACAGTGCCGTATCGTCGGCGGAGCGATCCATAGTGGGGTAAACGCGGATCTTCTGTGCGGGATGGGAGAAGGCGCGGCGTTCGACGAGGCGCAGGCGGCCGGACCAGCGAAGCCAGACGGGGTCAAGCTTGAAATCGCCGCGGCGGTTGGGCGTCACGGTAAAAACCATTCGGGCGGGATCGCGGGGAAAGACGGTGAGGGTGCCTGAAGGCGGCAGCTGGGCCAGCGCAGGATGCAGATCATCGGCACAATGGACCTGCAGAACGCTGTTGGTTGTATGCTCAACGGCCAGTTCGATGCGGGTTTCGCGGCCGAGGACCGGCGAATCGATCAAGGTGCGCGTAACACGCAGAGATTGTGCGCGTGGCAGTGACAATATATCCGCGAATACGAGCAGAAGGACGACCGCGTCCCACGCGAGCATGAGCAGGAGCCAGTGCAAGCCAAAAAATCCCGGGATGGCGCAGAGCAGGCCGGCGAGCAGCAGCAGCAGCGTGCGCGCGGTGAGCGTGGTCGAGAAGAACCTGCCGAATCGGCCCCTGGTGTGCGCCGGGGCCGAGGCCGGCGGCGGGATGAGGGTCTGAATCATTTGGGGAGCGGCGTGGCGGCGAGCACGTCGGTCAAAATGCGGTCGGGATCGAAGCCTTCCAGTTCGGCTTCAGCTTTGAGGACGATGCGATGGCGCAGGCAGGGCAGCGCTGCTTGCTTGACGTCGTCGGGAATGAGGAAGTCGCGACCATCTTTCGCGGCGTAGGCCTTGGCAACGATGAGAAGATTGGCGGCAGCGCGAGGGCTGGCGCCGAGGGTGATGGCGGGCCACTCGCGGGTGCGGCGAACGACGGCGAGCAGGTAGTCGAAGAGGGCAGGCTCGACGCGAACCGCGCGCAGTTCACGGCGAGCGGCGACCAGTTCGAGGGATGTGACGGTGGCGATACCGAGGGCCTCGAACTGGGGTGAGTCGCCTTTGGCGTGGTGACGTTCGAGAACGGTGCGCTCATCGGGTGCGCTGGGGTAGCTAACGCGAATCTTGATGAGGAACCGGTCGAGTTGCGCTTCCGGCAGCGGATAGGTGCCTTCGAACTCGAGTGGATTTTGGGTAGCGAAGACGGTGAAGAAATCGTCGAGTATGTGGGTTTCGCCGTCGACGGTGACCTGGCGCTCTTCCATGCTCTCGAGCAGAGCGGCCTGGGTGCGAGGGGGCATACGGTTGATTTCGTCGGCGAGCAGAAACTGCGTAAAGACGGGACCGCGATGGAAGGTGAAGTCGCTGGTCTTGAGGGAGAAGACGCTGGTACCCAGGATGTCAGCGGGCATCATGTCGGGCGTGCCCTGGATGCGGCGAAAGTCGAGCGCGAGAAAGCGGGCCAGGGTTTTGACGGTCATGGTTTTTGCCACGCCCGGCACGCCTTCGACGAGCGCGTGTCCGCCGCAGAGAAAAGTGAGGATGGCCTGGTCGATCAACTCCGTCTGGCCGGCGATGATCCTGCCCAGCTCGGCCCTGCCCTTTTCGAAGATAGAAATGACGGCGCGGACTTCGCTGTTGCTTTCGACGCTTTCAGTCATGCAGTTCCTTGTTTGCGTGGATGTTCGTGAGGGTTGCGGATCAATGCGGTGAGTTGAGCGATGTGTTGATCGAGGCGGCGCACCTGCGCGAGGGCTGCGGCCGGCCTGGGAGCATCGTACTCCGCCAGCCTGGCCGCTTCGAGGTCAGCGGCGAGACCTGTGGTGTCGCAACCAAAACGGGTGTGGACCGCGGCGGCAATGGCAGCAGAACCGGAGCGAAGGGTTTCAGCAGGCAATCCACCTTCGTGCAGCAGGAATTCGTTGAGGCGACGTTGGGCGGCGGCGATGGCGACCTGGCTCGCGCCGGCTTTGGCATAAAGGGCGCCCATGGACTCGACGAATTCCAAAGGAGAAGCGCGTGGCGGCTGCACGAGCGCGCGATGCGGACCGCTGCCGCGAGCAAAGCTGAAGAGCAGCAGCGCGGCTACGCAGGTGGTTTGGATGATGACGCCGGTGAGTGGTGTGCCATGCGTGGCTGTCCAGGGGCTTTCGTTGATGCCGTGCATAAACTCGTCGAAGTAGAGGGTGCGATCCGTGGCGCCGACACTGGCGAGCAGCAGGCGCAGATTTCCGTTATTGCGGAGGCCCTGGTTGGTAAGCGGCGTTGCCGATGCCCACCAGATAACTTCGCCGCGACCGGCAGGGTAGGAAACGACGACGGCTCCGTTGCCGCAGGTCTGCGCGACGCGAACGGCGGGGTCATCGCCGGCCCAGCGAACGGGAGCCGCCATCTCCAGTTCACCGGCGCGCGCCAGGGAGCCGGGACCTTCGGGCGCAGTGATACACAGATCGGTGAGGATACGATCGGCCGGCACCACCTTGGCATTGGGGAGGAAGAGGACGGCAGGGCCGCCCGTGGCGACGATGCGGCCACCGCGATGGAGAAAATCTTCAAAGGGCTGTTTGCGATTTTTGTCGGTGAGCGCGACGAACGAAGGCGATGGCTCAGCGATGATCAACGTGGCGTGAGCGGCATCGATAGTGGAAAGCTCGGCCTCAGGGCGCTCCCATCGGGCTTCGTTGTAACCAAGCCGGCCGAGCAGAAGATACGCAGCTTTGGCACCTGCGGCGCCGCTGTTCCAGGTGCTGGGAGTGGGGTCGCGATCGTCATTGTTGGGGGCGAGGATGCCGGTGACGATGATGAGGGAGAGGACGACGGCAGAAAAGACCAGCAGGAATTTCCAGTCGCCGGTGAGCTTCTTCACGCAGACCTCAGCTGGCGGTGGAGATCGAGGGCGCTGTCGTAATCGAGGCGCGCGGCGGAACGGAGGCCGTACCAGATTGTCTCGAAAGAGGATGTTTGGCGGCGGAGAAGCGAAGAAACCGGGGATGCGGGATCGAGGAGGCGGATGTATTCGCGTGGGGTGCGGGCGCGATCGGGCTGCCAGAGGCGGCGTCCTTCGAGGGTGACGATGCTGGCCCAGTAGAGGCAATGGACCGCATCGCGAAATTGTCCGCGCGAGGCATGCTGTTCGGCTTCGCGCATCCAGTTGAGGACGCGGTCGTCGGCTTGTTGGATCTGGCGGTCGGCGTCGAGCTGCATGCGGACGCGCTGGCGGCGGATGGTGCGGAAGGCCCAGACGAGGAGCAGCGCGCAGGCAACGGTGCCGAGGACCCATTCGAAGAGGGGGCCAATCCAGGGGGAGCGCGAGCCAAAGGCGGCAACATGCGTGAGCATGCGGTCGAGCCAGTTGTACAGGATGGCCAGGACGCGATCGCGTAGAGATGGCGCCGAGCTGGTGTCGAACTCCCTGCCTGCCAGGATCGCGTTGGCGTCGCTGCGTGCGGCGGAGAAATTGGGCGTGGCCGGCGGAGACTCGACGTCGGCGAGATCGGCGTCGAGATGAGCCTCGACACTTGCCATGAGAGCGGCGCGTTTTGCGTCAGGCAGAAGCTTCGCGGAAGCGAGCACGTTATTGATCCAGGCATCATGCGCGTCGAAGGCGGCTTTGTTGGCGAGGAGGACGTGCTCATCGACGCCGGCCTGTGCCGGATCGCAGGCGGAAGAATTATCGGCACAGGCGGCGGCGAGAGAGCGGAGCGACTGCAGGTGGCGGATGTAATCGGCGACGGTGCTTTGTCTGAGGGCTGGTTCTGCAACGGTGACGTGAGCGTCCTGCGCGCGCAAATAAAGAGTGGACAGAAAACAGCTGCAGATGGCAGCGAGGGCAAAGCCGGCGCGGCAGGGGCGAATTATGCGGGTTCCGGAGATATGCTGGCCTCCGCGACGGGGTTCGGGGGCGGGGCGCCGGCGCGCAGCATGAGGAATTCGATGTCGAAGCCCTCGTGGCGAACGCGCTCGTCGAAATAAAAGAGGCAAAGGGCGATGGCAGCGACGGGACCGACGAGCATGCTGCTGAGGAAGGTGCCGGTGAGCTGGATCATCTGGATCACATAGCGCTCTGTACCCTGGGCGTGCAGGGCGACAAAGGCGAGGGGTGCAAGGACGATGCCGACAATCATGCCGATGGCAATGACGAGCAGGCCGAGAAGAAAGATGCGTCCTTTGCGGTCCGTCAACAGGGCCATGCTGCGGCGGACGGCGGCGTTGGGGCCAAGGGATTCGATGACGGAGGCTGGGATGGCCAGTGAGACGCGAATGGCCGCGAAGACGGCGTAGATACAACTGGCCAGCAACTGTAATCCAAAGACGAAGGAGAGAATGCCGGTGGCGACGAGGGAGCCGCCGCCGAGTCGCGGAACCAGAGCGACGACTGCGGCGAGCATGGAAGCGGCGAGAAGCGGCCACCAGAGAATGCTCCAGTACTGGCGCAGGGTGACGAGGACATAGCGTAACCAGCGAGCGGTGGCGGCTTTCCAGGCGGTGCGGACGGTGGCCGGCTTACCGAGATAAATCTCCGAGACGGCCCAGGTGGTGGCGGCCTGCGTGATTCCGTAAAGGAGGTAATAGACAAGCGAGCCGGCTACAGCAATGCACGAAGTGACGATGGGCTGGCGGCTGACGGGAATATGCCAGCCATTGCGCAGCTTCTGGTCGCCGGTCATAAAGAGAAGCTGAAGGACGCCGGTGAGGTAATTGACGGCGGCAGGAAATGCGGCGAGGCTGGCGAAGAGAGCGAAGCGCGAGCGGTAGAGCTGGAAGGTGCGGTCGAGGACTTCGCCTGTTGAAAGAGGCCTGAGATCGTAACCGGATGTGGTCTGCGCGAGGCTCTCAGAAGTGGCCCAGCTTTGCCCGCCTGCCATAACTCATGTCTCCGAGTGTGGGCATAGTAGCACAGGAAAAGGCAGAACACAGCGACCCTTGCGGGGGATTGCTCAGCGCTTGGCAAGCAGGATGTGGGTGGCGTTTTCGCCGGTAACGGTGCTGAGGAGGTGAAGGCCGATGGCGGGAAGATTGATGCCTGAAAACAGCGGTTCCCCTTCTCCGAGGAAGACGGGAGAGAGGGCGAGATGCATGGTGTCGATCTGGCCCGCAAGCAGGTATTGGCGAATGACCGAGACGCCTCCGCCGATGCGCACGTCTTTGCCCTTGGCTGCTTCTTTGGCTTGTGCGAGAGCAGTCTCGGGGCCGTCGGTGATGAAGTGGAAGGTTGTGCCGCCTTCCATCTCAAGAGGCGCTCGCGCGTGGTGGGTGAGGACGAAGACCGGTGTGTGGTACGGCGGATTCGCACCCCACCAGCCTTTCCAGGAATCGTCGAGCCACGGGCCGCGAACCGGGCTGAACATATTGCGGCCGAGGATCCACGCACCGACGTTTTCAAACGAACGCACGGCGAAGTCGTTGTCGATGCCTTCCGAGCCGCCAGGCTGGCCGTGCATCTGCTTAAACGCTGCGGTCTGCATGAACCAGTCGAGCAGTTCGGGTCCACGAACGCCGAGGGGATTGTCGAGGTCCTGGCGGGGCCCGGCGCCGAAGCCATCGATGGAAACAGAAAACGCAGCGATTCTAACTTTGCTCATGGGGGAGTCTCCGGCTGATCTTTCGCTGATGGAATTGATGTTCGATATTTCGACGCTGCTTATTGAGGAGCAGTTTCCTCGGCGGGCAGCATCTGGTAGCTGACGAACGCGAGGTGTTTGCTGTCTGGCGCCCACGACGGAACGTTCATGGTCCCGGAGCCACCGATGAGATTAAAGAGGACGTGGATCTGGCGGTCGTTGAGCGACATGATGCGCAGGGTGATGGGCTGGTTCGCGGGATGGCCGGTGGTTCCGTTCTGGTAGCTGATGAAGACCATCGATTTTCCATCGGGAGAAACGTGCGGGGTCCAGTTCACGAAATCGTCGCTGGTGATCTGTTCGGGTGCGGAGCCGTCGGGATGCATGCGCCAGATCTGCATGGTGCCGCTGCGATCGGAATTGAAATAGATGAACTGTCCATCGGGCGAGCAGTCGGGATCGTCGCTGATGCCGGTACCGGTGGTGAGGGCATGCTCTTCACCGCCATCGACGGAGATGGCGAAGATGTTGCCGGAGCCGTGATCGGGGCGGGTAAAGATGATGGTTTTGCCATCCGGCGACCAGCTGTGCCAGTAGGAATTGGGATGTTCGGTGACCAGCCGCGGCGCGCCGCCGGCGACGGGCACGATGTAGACGCGTGATTCCGGCTTGCCGGGGGTGGCGCAGCTGATGGCCAGCTGTGTACCGTCGGGCGAAAGGCCGTGACTACCGTTGCAGTGGGTTGCGTCGCCGATGTTAAGCGGCTGCGGCGTGCCGCCTGCGGCGGGAACGGTCATGATTTTGCCGTCCTGATTGAAGATCAGCGTCTTGCCGTCGCGGGTCCAGTTAGGCGCTTCCATGTGTGCCTGGGTGGAGAAAACAATTTCGTTGCGGCGGGCGTCGCGATCGTCGCCGATGGTGCTCAGGGTGCTGTAAAGGGCCAGGGGTGGGGGCAGCGGTTCCGTTTTCTCCATCGTCACATGAGAGAAGACGGCCTTCTCCGTCTTGTTGGGATCGTGCGAGCAGAGACCGATGCCGACGTAGAAGGGCTCCTGCAGATGAATTTGCGTGCTGGCTCCGACCTGATGCAGCGGCGCGCCTGGGGCTGCGGCGAGATACATGGTGAAGGTGTCGCCGCGCTTTTCAATGCGCAGGTGATGGGGCAGGGCAATGTTGAGCTCGAGGCCTTCGGTGATGCCGCTCTCGGCGCGGCGGTACTGCAGCGCGGTGAGGCCGACGCCGTGGAGTGCAGCATCGGCATACGGCGAGCCCGCATCGAGAGTCTGACGAAAGATGAGGATGGCTTTGCGATGGGGATTGTGCTCGCCGGCGGAGTCGGGGAAATCGATGTCCGCGGTCAGCGTGACGTCGCCGGAGACCTTCTTCCAGAGATAGTGGAAGGCGTCCGCAGGGCCCCAGAGGTTGGCGCCGGCTGAGGTTAGCGTGTAAGCGCCGGTCGCAGGATCGTAGACCCCGGAGCCTGGGGGAGTGACAGAGCCGACGTCGGACTGGCCTTCAAAGATGCCGAGACTTTGCGCGTGGCCGGCACAGGGGAGGAAGGCGAAAGCACAGAGCGCGGAGAGGCAGAGATGAGGGATCGATCGATTGAACATGGCGTCCGTTGTCGGGGGCCAGTATAGGCCAGTCGCGGGAGGGGGAGCGCAACCCCGTCACTTCACTGCGCGCGCCATGCGGGATCCCGGCGGATGTCGAGGCGCAGGCGGCGTTCGAAGAAGCGGACTGCGATGACGATGGCGAGGACGAGAAGCGGACTGAAGATCCAGCCGAGCACCAGTTTGACGCGAGAAAGCATCATTCGTTTCGGAGCACCCAATCCGGAGGAACACAACTGCGAGCGTCTCGGACCATAACAGCGTGGGGTTGCGGGGAGTTGAAAAGCGGGATGGATCGGGGTATCGAAGTGGATTCGTCGCGAGAGGGGTGGTTGGGAGAGAGGGGAGGGAGGAATCTGGTGCGCCCGGAGAGATTCGAACTCCCGACCTGATGCTCCGGAGGCATCCGCTCTATCCAGCTGAGCTACGGGCGCGTTCCTTCAGGATACTACGGTGCGTTTCGGGGCAGAAGAGTGGAGAGGCGAGGTCGGGCTGCGTCCTGCATCGTCGATTGGGCGGGACGGTACGAGGAGGGCGAGAGGCAGGCCCTGGCCGATCAGAGGCTGCTGCCGACGGTATTGAAGAAGCTGGCGATGGTGTTGGTGAGGCGCGTGGTGGAGGCGACCAGCGCGAGCGCCATGACGGCGAGGATCAGGCCGTATTCGATGATGTCCTGACCGGATTCGTCCCTGATGAGGTTCAGCAGTTGCGGTGTGGCGATGCTCATTGCAGTCTCCTTGCGACTGTTTTGCGGCCACAGGTCAGCGGACATTGAAATCCAGGCGGCGCTGGAAGTGGTTATGTCCACAGTGAACCGAGGGGGGTAGGAGATCAATGGCGGTCCTGTGTTATTACCGCAGTTCGGGAAACAGGAGCCTTGATGCTGATGGAGCGGGTGAGGCGGGCGAGAGCACTGTTTGCGGGGGCGGGGCGGGTCGAGTAAACTGAAGAAACTTCGGGGCTAAACCGAAGGTGTCGGGGAGTGGCTCAGCCTGGTAGAGCACCTGGTTCGGGACCAGGGGGTCGGAGGTTCAAATCCTCTCTCCCCGACCATTTGTTTTCAATAGTTTAGCGTCTTTTCCGGGTCCGGCAAATCGTCCGATGTAGACGATTTTGTAGCTGTGCACACACCTCTAAGCTGTTCCCGAAGGCTGTCGTTTCGGCGGCTTCGATGAGTCCGTCACATCGAGATGCAGCTCACGTCAAGATCGATTCCGCGCAGTCATGGACGATAATTCTTCGGATCATGGGAAAGGTCATTCTCTTAACAGGCGCTCTGGGAACAGGGAAATCAACGCTGCGCCGATCTCTTGGACCCTGCATCGCGGGTCTTCAACACTCCGATCACGGCGAACTGCTCTTGCGACGCAAAAAGCAACAAGGCACGATTTTGAGCTACAGCGAATTGCGCGACCAGTCATCATCCGTAATCACTTCAGCCGACGTGTCGGATACAGACGAATGGGTGATCGCCGAGACCGGGCGGTTGAGGAGCACGAGCGACTGTCATCATAGACTCCCATGCACTGACGCGGGAAGAGTATGGCTTTCGCGCCATTCCGTATTCGGCCCGGCAATTGGAAGCCATCAGATTCGACGCCGTTCTTGCGCTCCGATGCGACCCCGAAGATTTGATCGCGCGAGTCGCGATTGACCCCGGCGGAAGACGCGAATTGTCGGTGGAGCTTGCTCGCGAAATTCAGACGTTGCAAGAATCGCTTTGCCTGCATTACTCCGTCGCGTGCGGGTGTACAAGCTTCGTCATTGACACCACGAATCGCACGCCAGCCGAGGTCCGGGATGTTGCGCTCCGGATTCTCAAAAGAATCGGTGCAAACATAAGTAGTCCCTAGGCATTGCGGTCAGGCAGATGCAGCCAGTATCATGCCGGGCAATGCCAGAATCGCACCAAATTGATCTTCGCGCCGCCGTAAACGCAATCTCGGACGTGATCCAGAACCGTCCGCGACCCCTCCGCCTTTTCGATCAGATCTATATGAAGGCCGGAGACATGGTGCTGCAAAGCGAATTCGTCGCGCGATGGGCGGAAGGAAAGAAACTTGCATTTATCGGGGACGGAGATGCGATTAGCGTATGTGTTGCCTATCTTCGGGCTCGCGGAATCATCGATTATGGGCCGTCAGAAATAGTCGTGTTTGATTTCGACGAGCGAATTTGCAACGCCATCGAGCGGTTCGCGGATCGAGAGCGCCTCGAAGGGCTGGGCGCGCAACTCTACAACTGTCTCGACTCGTTTCCCAAACCAGCCGCATTTGATTGTTTCTATACAAATCCTCCCTGGGGGGCGAGTAACGGCGGCGAAAGTGTTTGTGTCTTCATGCAGCGTGGCATGGAAGCCGTTGGCTACGGCGGCGAGGCCTTGGTTGTTATCGCCGACGACGATGAGCGGCTGTGGCCTAAGCAGGTCTTGGCACGAGTTCAGGAGTTCGCCATCGGGAGCGGATACTTCGTGCAAAAAATGATGCCCAAGATGCACGCCTACCATCTCGACGACGCCCCTGATCTTCGTTCGTGCAACTTAGTGTTCAAAGCAGTTGGGGAAACCGGCCTGAGGGATAAGAGCACGGCTATTGCGGACCCACAACGGTTAGCGAACTTCTATGGGCGTTCGGCCAACCCACACGTGCGATACGTCCGGGAAAAGCTCAGGCTGGAATACGGTAAGGCACGCGAAGACGAGTACTATCTGGAAACACTGGAGTGACCAATGGCTAAAATCGTCACGCCGGGAGCCGGCATTCTCTATATGAAGGTCGGTACCCATGCTCAGGAAACACTGGACGACATCATCACGCGTAAGACGAAGGAGATTGAGGAAGCCGGAGTAGCATTTTGGGGTTATGGCGGCAATACCTGTCACCCTCAGAACATGGTCCAACCGTTTGCCAAAGATTTTGAGGAACGGGGACAGACAGTTATCCTTTGTATGCACCCGATGGATTCGAAGCACTTCGCATACCCCCTTCGGGCTGATGAATATTCAATCGACGGAATCAAATGGGAGATTATTCCCGCCGCGATCCGCGTCCTTGGATCGCGCTATGCTTTGGTGATCAAGAATCTGCGCAAGGACGACTTCGACTTGCCGCTCAACCTCACTCGGGTCGCACTGGGGAACAGTATGGGGACCCGGGGAAGTCAATATATAAAGGGAAGAGTAGACAAGGCCTGCCTCCAAATCGTCGGCGAGGCTGCATCGGCACACCCCGAGGTCGTCCCGGAGGAGGAAACTGGGGAAGCCAAGCACATCGGGCTTGTAGCGGAACTTGCATCACCATATGCCGTATACGTGCGAAATGTGGTCAAGTAGCAAGCGTCCTTGGCGCTTGTCGCCTCAGGTCTGAGATGTAGCTGTCGAGTCCTTCGAAAATCGATGCTGTCGGCTGCTCAGAGTTGTGGCAGCTGAAGCAAATGTTAAGCGTCCGATCAATGTCCGGTTCTCCACACACTGCAATTCGGATGGCGATAGCATCGCCCTGCGACAAGGCTCGATTTACGAGTTGCTCAAGGCAAATCACTTTTCCACTAACCACGACAATTTCTTCCACAACGTCGATCAAACGCTCAATTGCGATGATCGCGCGCTTGTCGCCTGTAAACATGCTCGGTAAAGTTCGGAGCGCCATCACAGCGAGAAGTTGGCTCTCCCCGGTGTCGAGGCTTACCGGCATGCGTTGTGCGGATGCCTCCAACGCAGCGGCGAGCGCTTGTTCCTCGGGCGTTGTTTCGATCGCCACATGATTTGCCAAGAAGCTTAAAAGCTCTGTCTCTATTACGGCGGCATCACCTCGCAATGTTGCCCGGCGAATTCTATTCGAGATGACAAACCGTGCAGCAGTAAGGTAGCCGACATGGTCCGTGCCGCAATTGGCGGTCACCAGTTCGGCGAGCAACCGATAACATGCACTCTTGAGCAGAATATCGTTGTCGATCAGAACCGTCATGTCGTCAGCCCCATTCCTAAAACCGCAGCAAGATAGGAACTTGCATCTGAAGGAAGTCGCAACGGATCCAGCTCCGCGACGGTGAGGCGGTTGATTTCGCTCCAAACGGGGCGCGGCGTGTCATATATGAAGCGCATAGCGCTATTAGCTACTGCCCAATTCCCTGTCGCGTATCCGAAGCAAAGAGCGAGCGTGCCAGGTTCGATTTGAAGTTCTCCTGATACACGCAGCGCAATCTGCGCGAGTCCCGGCGCATTGTAGGAACCGGTCGGTACAAGTTCGAGGCCAGCCTTGCCCGTAAGCAATTCGAGTGCAAACCGATCGGCCTCGGCCTCTTCGTCGTCGTCGGAATTCGTAGACAACACATCTGCCTCCATATCGACGATGGCGGCATCTTTCCGAATGTGTCCCAAGGCGATATGGCCGAGTTCGTGGCCGAGGTAAAACGCGATATGAGGTGGATACATCGAATCTTTCGCCAGTAGGACGGCGTGGCGCTCGCCAACTCCGACCGCCATCGCCGCCATCCGCTTCCGCCCCGACGGAAAGATACGAAGGTGCGCCACGGGGATTCCCGCTGACCATGAGAGGGATAGCAGGTCTGCAAGCCGCACGTACCTTTGTGAAGCCAACACAGCATTGCGCAGGCCAGACGCTGGTGTCCCTTCCAACGCAAACTCTCCTAGGCCCGTCACGGTAGTCAGCAACGCGCCAACAGATCGACCGAAGGAAGATAATGCAGCGCGTTCCATATCGCTTTCACCGGACAGATGCTTGAATCGCGCCTCGTCCTTCCATATGAATCGTGGAGTCCCCTCTTCATCGAGGACGGACCGTGCATCCAAGCCCAGCTTCCGAGCGACTGAAAATCTCAGCTCAAGCCTCGCAGAAGATGAGGGGTCCGCATCTTCGCTCCACCAATCCGGCCACGCCGCATTGATGAATGGGTCATCCAGCCCAATGCTCTTCAGTCTTTTGCGAAATCGCTCAGCTTCGGTCAACCAGACGCCACCTCTTCGTTAGCCTTGTCTGCAAAGTTCCGCCAGCGCGTTTAGTATCTTTGAAGTCGCTTGTGCGTGCGCGTCGGATTTATTCCAGCAGACCTGTAGTGCGTTCTGGGCGGCTGCCTGATCGCCCGTCATATCCGGCTTGGAGAGCACAGATTCCGCATAACTGCATAGCCGTCGGGTGGCCGAGGTCACCCGTTGCGGGGGCTTCCTTAGGAATCTCGATACCGTTGCTTGGTCAACTTCCGCTTGTTCAGCCACATACGCCTGCGTGTAGCGGTGTTCACGCATGAACGCGCGTAGCCCGCTACCCAGTTTGGCCGAATCCTGTTGCATTATATCTGCATATTACTGCGATAATATCGACGGCGGATCAACAGTATGCGTGTTCCTGAGTGTTTTGTGTGGACCAAATTCGGGACCGAGGCGGGCCAAGCGGTCTCCGATATTCTGCGTCGCAAAGAGGGAGAACGAACTGCGAACGGCGGTGTCTTTTATTGGGGAATTGGCAACGCTGTCGGACCGTCGATCCTCGAGCTATTGCGCAAATCTGCCGAACCGGAAGTGTTGTTCAGTCCAATCAAATCCGCTCCTCGAAAAAATGATGTGACGCCGGAAACGGTCGTCGCTTGGACAGTGGCGGAGGGATTGGATGGCGAGCCCTACCGGCTGCCCATCTGGTCGTTAATAACGAGCAGATTCAATGTGGCGCGACCAAGGCACTATGCGCTTGTATGCAAAAGCGATTCGTCACTATTAGACGAGTTCGAGTCGGTACCGGACGGCATCGCAAAAATCGCAATTAGGGAGCTTGCGAATATCGTGACGGGACGTCCGCTGGGATCCTCGCAGGTGACCGCTGTCGTCCAGCGGCGAGATCATTCCTGTCTGTCGAGTGCCGAGTACAGCGTGCGATTGAGAGCCAAACTGGTGCCCCCGTATTTCATTCAGCTTTCATCACCCAGACCAATCACAGCGTCGGTAGCGTGTTCTCAGATGGACACCCTCGATCACCGCGGATCGATGCAATCGGCAGAGGCCTAAGCATCATAAGGTCCGGCCATGCCCAATGCCTCCGAGTTCGAAAATTTAACAAGCCTCAGTTCTTACGTCGCAACTCACCGTGATCGCTGGACGGGTGGCCCTCACGGACGTATGATCCTGAGGACTCCAGAGGATTCCTAAAGACCTTCACGCGCGTCGAGCCTCTAGGCTCTCGTGGGCTCTCTGGCCATCATCGCCCAATGCAACCCATCACATCCCATGTTCGAACAAACATTCAAAAACATAGACGACATTCTCTGGAAAGAAGCCGGTTGCACCACGGAGCTCGACTACACGGAACAGACTTCGTGGTTGCTATTTCTGAAATACCTCGACGATCTAGAACAAGACAAGAGCACAGAGGCCTCCCTAGAAGGCAAGAAATACAGCCACATCCTTGACGAACCCTATCGATGGGAAAGCTGGGCCTCGCCCAAGGGCAAGGACGGCAAACCCGACCACAATAAGGCTCTGACCGGCGACGACCTCCGCGATTTTGTGAACGGGAAGCTCTTTCCCTACCTGCATAGCTTTAAGCAAAGGGCGACCGGCCCCAACACCATCGAATACAAAATCGGGGAGATCTTTGCAGAGATAAAGAACAAAATCCAAAGCGGTTACAATCTGCGCGAGATCATCGACCAGATCGATGATCTGCGCTTCCATTCCCAAATCGAAAAACATGAGTTGTCTCACCTCTACGAAGCGAAGATCAAGAACATGGGCAACGCCGGGCGCAACGGCGGCGAGTATTACACACCGCGCCCGCTCATCCGCGCCATCGTGCGAGTGGTAAAACCCAACATCGGCGAGCGCATATACGACGGGGCCGTCGGCTCGGCAGGATTCCTCTGCGAATCGTTCGAGTATCTGAGTGCGAAGCCGGGGCTGACGACCAAGGAGGCAAAAACCCTTCAGGAACGCACGTTCTATGGTAAGGAAAAGAAATCGCTCGCCTATGTCATTGCGATCATGAACATGATCCTGCATGGCATCGAGGCGCCCAACATAATTCACACGAACACGCTCAGCGAAAATCTCGCCGATATACAGGAGAAAGATCGCTACGAGCTAGTGATGGCGAATCCGCCCTTCGGCGGCAAGGAGCGTAAGGAAGTACAGCAGAACTTTCCCATTCGCACCGGCGAGACGGCGTTTCTCTTTCTCCAGCATTTCATCAAAATTCTCAAAGCGGGCGGCCGCGGTGGCGTGGTGATCAAGAACACGTTTCTATCGAACACCGACAATGCCTCGGTAAACCTGCGAAAGCTCCTGCTGGAGAGCTGCAACCTGTCAGCAGTGCTCGACTGTCCTAGCGGCACCTTTCAAGGCGCCGGAGTAAAGACCGTGGTGCTCTTCTTCGAAAAAGGCGCGCCCACACGGAAAATCTGGTATTACCAGCTCGACCCCGGGCGCAACCTGGGTAAAACCAACCCGCTCAATGACGACGATCTCGCCGAGTTCGTGGGACTGCAAGAGACGTTCGCCGACTCGCCGAAGTCGTGGAGTTTGGACGCCAAGAGCATCGACAGAACGACCTTCGATCTCTCGGTGAAGAATCCGAACGGCGGCGAGGAAATCGTGCACTCCAGCCCAGCGGTCATCTTGGAAGAAATCGCCGCGCTGGACGCCGAGAGCGCGGAGGTATTGGGGAACATCAAGGCACTGCTATGAAGGCCGGCTGGGAGACAAAGAAGCTGGAAGACATCTGCCGATTCTCCAGTGGGCTCTGGAAGGGCGAGAAACCGCCCTTTGTGAATGTCGGAGTCATCCGGAATACCAACTTCACCAAAGAAGGAATGCTGGATGATTCAGACATCGCATATCTCGATGTAGAGGCGAAAAAGCTCGAAAAGCGTCGTCTTCAGTTTGGAGACATCATCCTTGAAAAGTCCGGGGGTGGTCCAAAGCAACCAGTGGGGCGGGTCGCGCTGTTCGACAAAGAGGATGGCGACTTTTCGTTCAGCAATTTCACTGCGGCGCTCCGAGTGCTTGATCCTCACGAACTGGATTTCCGGTTCCTTCATAAGTTTCTGCATTGGACCTATCTCTCCGGCATCACGGAAAAAATGCAGAGCCACTCCACCGGAATTCGCAATTTGGATGGCGACGCTTACAAAGCGATAACGATATCCTTCCCTCGACTTTCCGAGCAGCGGCGGATCGTCGGTATCCTCGATGATGCATTTGAGGGCATCGCCACTGCCAAAGCCAACGCCGAGAAGAATCTCCAAAGTGCTCGATCTCTGTTCGACAGCGTTTTGAACCTGGCGATCCAGGGAAAGCTGATCCCGCAAAATTCTCGCGACGGTTCAGTTGTGGATCTAGTTTGCGATATCCAAAAAGCTAGGAACGCTGCCATCGATCGAGGAAGAGCGATGGCCGAGAAAACGGACCCTGTCGGTGATGGTCAGATTGCGTTACCGAGTAGTTGGAAATGGGCTCAGCTTGAGTCCTTGACAATCTGTATCAGCGACGGCGTCCACAAGAGACCGCATTACGTGTCAAGGGGCATTCCATTTATTACTGTCAAGAATTTGACTGCGGGGCCAGGTATTTCCTTCGACGAACTAAACTATGTCACAAAAAAAGACCACTTGGAGTTTATCAAGCGGACTCATCCCGAGCGTGGCGATATCCTAATCACCAAGGACGGAACTATCGGAGTTGTCAGGCTGGTTGAGACCGACGTCGAATTCTCTATCTTTGTCTCGGTAGCTTTGATAAAGCCAGTGATGCGAGAACTCGGGCCATATCTTGCTTATGCACTTCGCGCGTCATGTGTCCAGAACCAGATAGTTCCTCAGGGAGCTGCGCTGAAGCATCTTTACTTAGTTGATTTGAGAAGGCTTGCAATACCGTTACCGCCATTGGCCGAGCAAGAGCGCATTGTCGCCAGACTCGACGACCTTGGCGTTGAAACTCGAGGCCTCGTGAATCTCTATGAGCAAAAGCTCTCAGCATTGGAGGCCTTGAAAAAGTCGTTACTACACCAAGCCTTTACTGGAAAATTGTAGAGACCACACATGAACGAAGCCGAGACCAGAGCCGAACATATCGATCCCGCGTTGAGAGCAGCAGGCTGGGGCGTCCTCGAGGGCAGCCGCATTCGGCGCGAGTACCCGATTACGCCCGGTCGGATCGAAGGGCAGGGCCGTCGCGGCAAACCGCTCACGGCGGATTATGTTCTCGAATATCGCAACACAAAGCTCGCCGTCATCGAAGCCAAAGGTTGGGATGAAGCGCTCACCGAGGGCGCCGCCCAAGCGAAGAACTATGCCGGAAAGATGGCGATTCGCTATACCTATTCCTCCAACGGCCAAGGGATCTACGCCATCGACATGGCGACCGGCAAGGAAGACGAAACGCCGGGCTATCCCACGCCGGATGAACTCTGGAACATGACGTTCGCTGAGGCGAACGCGTGGCGCGACCGCTTCGCCGCCGTGCCGTATCCGGATAAGAGCGGTACTTGGTCGCTTCGGTTCTATCAGGAGATTTCGGTTCGGCGCGTGTTGGAGGCAATTGCCGACGGTCGTGACCGCATCCTTCTCACGCTCGCCACTGGCACGGGAAAGACCTCCATCGCCTTTCAGGTAGCGTGGAAGCTCTTCAATGCGCGCTGGAACCTGAACGACTGGAAGAGCGGGGCGGAACCTACGCGGCGCCCTCGCATTCTCTTCCTTGCCGACCGTAACAATCTCGCCGATCAGGCATACAACGACTTCACGTCCTTTGCGGCCTTCTCCGAGGATGCCATGGTCAGAATTAAGCCCGAGGACATCAGCAAGAAAGGAAGGGTCCCGAAGAACGCGAGCGTGTTCTTCACGATCTTCCAAACCTTCATGAGCGGTCCGCCGAAGGACGGAAAGCCATCGCCATACTTCGGCGAGTATCCGCCGGATTTCTTCGATTTCATCGTCATCGACGAGTGCCATCGGGGCGGAGCTAATGATGAAGGCAATTGGCGCGGGGTTTTGGAGTATTTCGCTCCGGCGGTACAGCTCGGGCTCACCGCTACGCCGAAGCGCGAAGAGAACGCCGACACCTACGCATACTTCGGCGAGCCGGTTTATATCTATTCACTCAAAGAGGGGATCAACGACGGTTTCCTCACGCCCTTCCGGGTAAAACAAATCGCTACAACGCTCGACGAGTACGTCTACACGCCGGACGATCAAGTGGTCGAAGGTGAGATTGAAGCCGGGAAACGCTACACGGAAAGCGACTTCAACAAAATCATTGAGATCAGGGAGCGCGAATCGCACCGCGTGAAGCTGTTCATGGAGCAGATCAACCAAAAGGAGAAGGCGTTGGTTTTCTGCGCCACACAGGACCATGCGCTAGCCGTGCGGGACCTCATCAACCAGATGAAGACGAGCACAGACCCGAACTATTGCCAGCGGGTCACGGCCAAGGATGGCGAACTTGGAAACCAACATCTGCGAGACTTTCAGGATAACGAGAAGACCATCCCTACGATTCTGACGACTTCGCAGAAGCTTTCCACTGGCGTTGATGCCCGCAACATTCGCAATATCGTTCTCATGCGGCCGATCAACTCGATGATCGAATTCAAGCAGATCATCGGTCGCGGCACGCGGCTCTACGACGGCAAGGACTACTTCACGATCTACGACTTCGTACGAGCGTACCGGCATTTCACCGATCCGGAATGGGACGGGGAGCCACTGGAACCGGAACCATGTTCGAAGTGTGGCTCTAACCCCTGTCAATGCGTTGAGCCGGTACAGCAGCCATGCTCGGTCTGTGGCGAAGCGCCTTGTGAGTGTCCGAAAGAGCCGTGCGCAGTTTGCGGTCAGCGCCCGTGTGTGTGCCGAAAGAACGCGAAGGCAAAGGTGAGACTCGCCGATGGGAAAGACCGCGCGATCCAGCACATGGTTTCGACTACGTTCTGGCACCCAGACGGGACTCCGATGTCCGCGCAGCAGTTTATGGAATTGCTATTCGGCAAACTGCCGGAGTTCTTTAGGAACGAACTCGAACTGCGCGCCCTGTGGAGCGTTCCTGACACGCGGAAGAAGCTCCTGAGCGGACTCGCGGATAAGGGGTTCGGACATGAACAACTCGCGGAGATGCAAAAGATCATAGATGCCGAAAAGAGCGACATCTTCGACGTGCTCGCGTACGTTGCCTATGCCCTGCCGCCGCTCACGCGAGGGGAACGCGCTGCCCGGGCAAAGGCGGCCATAGAAGCAAAATTTAATAGTAAGCAGCAAGCATTTCTCGATTTCGTGTTGGCGCATTACGTGGGCGTCGGCGTCGGGGAGCTGGATAAGGAGAAGCTGACGCCGCTCCTCCGCCTCAAATACCACAACTCGATTACGGATGCCATCGCTGACCTTGGAAATCCCGAGGAAATAAGCAGCGTGTTCGTGGGATTTCAGAAATATCTTTATCAGCCGTCCCAGTAGCCGCCTACAGACGGAGCGGTTGGATCAAACGGGCATGCCAGACTGCATCAGCTTCATGTAAATGTAGTTTTGGTGGAACCTGCGTTTCAGGATCTTGTTCCACTCCCTGAGGAATGCGATGTCGCTTCCAGTAAATATGCCGTCAATCTCAAATCGGACGAGATTGTCGGTTCCGTCGTTATCGGGATTCCCGCTCCAATACCATCCGCCGACAGGGAACGCCGTGCAGCCGCTGAAGTAATCCTGAATCTCCTGAATGGTCTTTTCCCACACTCTTGGAGCGATTGGCTTCCGACATCCGTCAGCAGTTGGATTATGAAAGAGCGGTAGAAGCAGCACCAATGTCTGCCAGTGGTGGGGGTTGTCCATCCTCGACGACATCAAGTCGCCCGATGCGAGAGCTATTCCGCTCCCAATTCGAACTTCCGGTGATGGACGGGAACGCGACGCGCTCCTGTGCGGTCGTCGCCGCTCTGGGGCGTCTGAACGAATTGGAGCGTGCGTTGCCATTGGATCTTTGTCGTTCAGTCGTCTAGATGGATAAATTCCCGGCTTGCCAACAGAGCAAATTCCACGACGTTCGATTCTCCCGCCTCCGATACGAGGACGCGACTCGGATCAATGTTTAGGCCGACTCTTTGGAATGCCTCCGCCATTTGTTCTCTGATCCGCTGAATGTAGACCCTCACCGATGCCGGGGTCAGGGTCCCAACCCGGTTACGATAGCCGCGGACATTTGAAGCGTGGCGAATCACGAACGGATCGTTGTTCATGACGTCCGCTGCGCGCTGCGCACTGAAATATCTCCTCTGGTGCCTGCAGAAGAAATCTAGAATCAAGAGCGCGGTCGAACTGAGGGAAATACGGCATTCTTCGAGATCCCCGTGGACTGAGATACCTCCTACGAGTTCCCCCTGAACGCACAAGGTTCCCGGTCGATGGAACCGGTGGACCACAATAAAGTGGGGCCCCATCGCAACAAGTTGGCGCTGGGCTGCAAGAGCAAACGCCACCGCCTCTATGAGCGGCTGCAGACCCTCGTTATCTTTCATAGATCACCCTAAAACCGCGTCGTGCGCCGTACACTTCTGCCGCAGGACCGCGATAGGGGCCGCGAAGAACGCAGAGCATTTTGGGGGGATTGTTCAACTGGCTGACGCTAGTACGCAAAGCGTCCATCGAGACGTGCCAGTTTTCATTCGAGAGGGCAGAAAGAATCAGGAGATCGAACTGATGCAGGTGCAGCAGTTCGAGCGCATCGGGGGCGGTCGAAGCGACTGAACAGGTCAAAAGGCAGCCAAGGTGCGCTCGGAACAGGGATCTTACCTTGTCCCGGTGCTGAAGATCTGGGTCGAATAATAGAACGTGCCCCACTTGAAACCCCTCCTAGTGCGGCTTGAGGGATTCCCGGGACCAGCGCAAACCATGAGACCCTACCCAACCACCACCCGTGCTTGACATGCCCGCTAAAACGTGCAAAATGAGGAAGTTCTTCAGCACTCTGCGAGCGCAGCGGTGGTGGCGCGTATGGTGTTCATCTGCTAGGTCCAGGTGAATACCTGCCGCGATTTATTGCGGTATCCCGGGGCGGTTCCCTAAGCCGTCTCGGGATTTGCTTTTTTCCTACACAAGATCCAACAACTGATCGAGCATTCTGCAATACTGGCTTATATTTTCTGGACATTTCAACGCCTGAAACTGGACAATCTGGACCGATCCAGGACAGGGGGAAGACCAATGCCGGACGGCGGGAGCGACAACGATATCGAACGACTCG
The DNA here is from genome assembly GCA_036489835.1 of Bryobacteraceae bacterium. Taxonomy (GTDB): domain Bacteria; phylum Acidobacteriota; class Terriglobia; order Bryobacterales; family Bryobacteraceae; genus Palsa-187. Next base: position 68,667 of record DASXEY010000094.1, read on the forward strand.
ATTTATATGTCGAGCTCACTAATGAACGGGTGATCTACAAAGGCAAAAAGATTTCTTTTGCTAATCAACCCAAGTACCTCACAATGCTTAAATGCCTGCGCGCGGCATACCCCGATCTCGTTCCGAGGGCGGTTCTCATAACGAAAATCTGGGGCAACAACAAGAAACTTGGCAAGACAAATATTTATAAGACGTATACGCGACTCAATAAAAAGCTGGAGCGGTATGGCCTAACGATTCGCCTAGAGCATCGCGTTGGATTCGCACTGATTGAGACCAAGCCAGATGACGTCATCGCCGGTTCCATCCATTCTTCTGCGTCGCACGTCGTGAGCGCACGCCCTTCCGCCCCTTCCAGGTTCTTTCCTGACGGGGCCGTTCCTGACCGCAGAGCGTACGTCGAAACAGGTGAGCCGCCGCCGGATATCAGCATCGATGCTCAACACTCTAAGTCCGAAGGCTTTGCTCTATCGGTCGATGGCATCGTCCTTAATTCTGCGAGCGAATTGATTTTCGGCGCCGTGAATGAGACAACAGCCAAGGCTTGCAGAAGGCTCTACAAGAGTTCCATCGAGGATCTCGCCTTCGCACTCGTCTACAGCTCACAGATTTCATCAAAATGGCTCCCACCAGATCAAGTGGCCAAGGATTTGGGTTTGAAACCCGACACCTTTGCGGCGGAGCCAGCCGCAGAACTAATAGCTCAACTGCCGATCAATTTCTATTACAAGGACAACGATGAGGAGCGATTTCGCTATGGGCGCGTTCTTGAAAATGAATCCGCGAGAGATCGGGTAGGAGAATACATCACTTCGTTTGCCAAAGTGCTCACATTTCCAGAACAGAAGCAGTTCTCTCGAGAATGGCTCGTCAGAGAGGCTGAATTGTTTCTAGGTGACGACACGAGTCTTTTCACTGAGAGTGATGAAGCAACCGCTTTTCATTTTCGTAAGGTGTATTACGATCTTCGTCTTCTTCCCGGCACGTCCCGGATACTCGGTCCGAAGGCCCTCGATACGCTCGTCACCTTTTTGCCATCTGGACCCCGCGTAGAGGGCGACCATAGACAAACGGATCGCTATTCGTCATCGGCTCTGAGGCAGTTCGTTGTGTCGATTGTGCTGACGCATATCACCACGATGTATGAGTACGAATGTCTGGCGGACTCAGCAGGCATGCATCGATTGCCATTCAGTCTACGAGCTGTAATCAAGAATCAGTGGCACGCCGATCATAGCGGTCAAGTGCTCAAGAGATTGTTGGTCAGATCTGCGCTAAACGAGGCACTTCGTCAGGCGGAAGACGCGAACGACAGAGCATCCCTTATAAGCATTCTCTTATGGCTTCGGACCCGAAAGCCATTTTCTCTTGTACGAAGACGCTTGGAGGAGCTGTTCGCCTTAACCGCCGACTCTAGCGACAAGAATTCTCTGGTTGCAGCGAAGCTACTCGCCGAAATCGAGGAGGCACCTAGTCGACGCCCTCATAACGATGTGACTATAGGTGTGGACCAGAATACGGTGGTTGGACCGAGCGCATTCGCAACGATAATGGACGTCAGCCCGCGAGACTATCTGCGCCGGTTTTACCACTTCTTCCCGGAACTCAAACCCTCTGATATTTGAGCGCCTCAGATCGCCAAAGCCTTTGCGGTTTAACCTCGGACTTCTTTCGTCGGCCCCCTCCCATAAAGGCTATTTGTTTGGCGGACTGCAAATGCAGTCTTACGCCACGAGTGAGGAGGCCGGCGAAAAGAGTTCTACGGTTCTGTGTGAAAAACTTTATTTGAAGATTTCTTCGAGGATGGGGTTTGTGCGCCGTAGTGCCGCCAATATGCGAATCCGACGGCGATCGCATCAAATATCAACATAGCGCGCGGTTCGCTTTGCCATAATTTGCGTCTTGGCGGTAATCTCCAGTGAAGCTCGGGGAACGCAGATGCAATGACGCGCGCACGATCATATTTCGTGGGTCCCTGAAAAATCCTAAACGCTTCTTTGACGTCTTTGTCTTTCAGGATCACCACTGGTTTCCCGCGAAGCGCCGATTCACGGATTATGAGTCCTCGCAAGTTTCTCGACCGATGGAGTAGAGTTCTCTGCTTTTTCGGTACAGCCTTCACAACAACAACGTCGGGGAGAAATGTGGGAAAGAGAGCCACAATCCGCTTCCCTTCTACGCTATCCCGTCCGTCATTGTCGTGAGTAGTCGCATGGGTTCCGCAGTCGAGCAATTCCTTCGGGCCGGCAAAAACTGCGTAGCCGATCCGGGAGGCCCGCAAGGCTATCGCGATGATCCGTGGATCAGCGACTTTAGGGCTCATCGGCACGAAGGGAAGATTCCGAGTTTCTCCGCTCCCAGAGCCATTCGAGCTTACGGGCAATGAGGGCGGCCTCGCGACCTTTAGCGGTGCTCTGCTGTAGCTTTTGTTCGAGTATCGTAAGGCGGGTCTCAATACCCAGCTCAACAGTTTCGTATACGCCGGGAAATAGATCGGCGATTGGCACCCGGAACACTATTTCATAACCCATCACGGCGATGAGAAATTTTGGATGGGTGACAACGTGCTCGTGTCTTGATATTCCGGCCTCGCCGAGCGAACCGAGTATTTCCGCAAGTTCCCGCTGGCTCAGCCCTGACTTTCTGCGATGAAACCGAACGTGACTGGCGATTTGCGATGTCATAAAGTTATCAAAGATCAATGTTTATCGACTTTTGCATTAAGCTTATCAAGCTGACTGAATGACTCAAGGTGCCATAACTTGCGTGACGGTCGGTTTGATCGCGCGATTCCAGAGCTTTTCCCCAGCGCCCATGCGCAAATAGCCCAGAATATCGGCGGGCTCGTTGTCCTTTCTGTGGATTGGAACTGGATAATCTCGGGAGGACCGGCCCGTGCAAAAGTCATTCATCCGCTATGCCTCGCGCTGAGGTTCCCGCTCTCAGCGCAATTTCGAACGCCTTTTAATAACGGGCAGACGTCATAGGATTGGCTTGATGACCCGCTTCCCCGAACCACACCTTGGTCTCAGAGCGCTCTTCGCCGAACTCCCGGACGACGAACTTCAGCTTGTCGAGGAAACATTGTGCAGCTACTGCGCAACCGCATGGCGCATCTATGAACGTCTGGAACGGGAACACCCAGAGCTCATTGACGAGTTGATGAAAGCCCGTACCATGAAGGGAAAGGTCGATTCCCCATAAACATAAACGCATAAAGCGAAGCATGACTAATAACTATTGTGGATACGTCCGAGTGTCCACGGCAAAGCAAGGTGAAAAGGGCGTATCGCTACAGGAGCAGCGAGAGTTTATCCTCCGGCATGCACAGCGATGCGGCTTCTCCGTCAGCCAATGGTTCGAGGAACGGGAGAGTGCGGCAAAGCGTGGTCGTCCTGTATTCTCCCAGATGCTCCGGCAGCTCCGCCAACAGAAGGCGCGCGGCGTCATCATTCATAAGATTGACCGCAGCGCCCGTAATCTCAGAGATTGGGCCGATCTTGGCGAGCTTCTGGACGCGGGCATTGAGGTTCATTTTGCCAACGAAGCTCTGGATATGCACACGAGAGGCGGGCGCCTCTCAGCAGATATTCAGGCCGTAATCGCCTCCGATTTCATCCGGAATCTTCGCGAAGAAACGAAAAAAGGATTCTATGGTCGCCTGAAGCAGGGCCTATATCCATTGCCGGCGCCAATTGGGTATCTAGATTGCGGAAAGGGCAAGCCGAAGGACATTGATCCTGTTCGTGGGCCCATTGTCGCCACACTGTTTCGGCTATACGGAACCGCGAACTATCCGCTTCACGCTCTCATCGAGGAGGCGCACCGGCTCGGCTTAACGAACCGTGTGGGTAAACGGATCAGCCTCAACGGTCTGAGTTCGGTTCTGAACAACCCGTTCTACACGGGCCTCGTGAGAATCAACGCGACCGGCGAACTATTTTCCGGAAAACACGAGCCCCTCATCAGTAAATCTCTATTTGACCGCGTGCAATCGATTCTTCGAGGAAAGACGGTGAAACGCGTTCTGCGCCATGAGTTCGCATTTCGTCGGTTGATTCGCTGTACGGGCTGTGGCCATAACTTGATCGGTGAAGAGCACAAAGGCCACGTCTACTATCGGTGTCAGACTCGCGCTTGCCCAACGACATCGATACGCGAAGAAGCCGTTAATGACGCGATGACCAACGTTCTGGAACGTCTGACATTTGACCCTGAAGAAGTGGAGCGCATGGCCGCGTGGATCAATGAAACCCGACTCAGCGAAGGAACACTGCGGGATGAGGAGCTGCGCAGCTGCCGACTCCGACTCGATGCCATTCGTGATCGGAGAAATCGGCTCACCGACGCCTTCATAGACGGGAACCTCGAAAAGCCCCTTTTTGAGGACCGTAAAGCCGCACTTCTCTGGGAAGAAAAAGGCGTTGAAAATCGAATCCAGGAAATCGAGTCCGGAGGTCCCACTTCGTTGCAACGACTTGAAAGGTTTCTCGAACTCGCAAATCACGCGGTTTTGCTGCATAAACACGCGACTCCCGACGAACGACGCAATCTGGCACAGGACCTGTTCTCGAACCTGACCGTAACGCGCAAAAATGTAGTGATAGAGCCAAAATCGAGTGTTGAACTCCTCGTAAATCGCTCGAAAACTACTTACGGTAGCCCGTCTCGAGTCGAGGATCGAACCTTCATTGGGGTAATATCCCAACTCCTAAAGCAATTCGAGCACGAGGAAGCTCCGATGCGGCAAACATCGTAGGTTCATTGTACGAAACTATGCCGCCTTGAAAAGGCGGCATAGTTTCGTGTGAGCCGGCGATATCCGGCATGTCGGACATTGTATGTCCGGATGCTTATTGATATAGGCGTGAAGCGAGACATCCGTTCTCACGTTCCGAGTACGCCGGGAAACTTCAAGAGCAATTCGATCACTTGGTTCCTAAGCATCAGGGATGGCACATTAAATACCGACCGATTCCCATCCCGATATTTCGGCTCCAGACCATAGTCGCCAAATAGCACGCCGACTTCGGTCGAATGGGGAGCATCGATTTCAAGTCGTATGTCAAAAGAGCTCTCACGACACGAAATTGAGTTATGGACGGTCGGAGCTGTCTTGCTTACGGGCCACTGCTGCATATACCGCATTTCCAATCTATACCGAGACTGCTCCGCGAGCTCAATATCCTGTTCTCTCGCTGCAAACGATGCAGTATTAGGTCTGATCAATGTCGTTGGTGGCAATATGGCGTGTTCGGTACCGTCGTCCTCTATCTTATGAAAGGAGATGAACCCGCCTTTGCCCTCCAATTCTGGAGCGGTGATAAGCGCAACGCGATGCTTAACACGCTGACTGCTCACATTAACTAAATAATAGCTCCATTCAATGTGCTCCTCGATAATTCCATCGACAGCCAGTTTGCCGATGTCATATCTGAGATGGATCTTCCAATTGTCTCTAAACACTCCACGATTTACAACGTCTGTGTCAACATATTTAAGCAGCGTAGCCAGATTAACGGGAACACTGCCCACACGATCAATAAGGCTAAGCGTGTTAGAAAGAAGGCTCTCCATAACTGACTTTTGGTTCAACTGACCGGCCAAGAGCTTTCCTAGCTCGGGCTCTTCAAGAGCGATCTCGTTTGGGCGTCTTATTCTGTAGACGATTGAGACACCGAAACCCTTTGCAAGCGTAAGCTCTCCGACTCTGTCAAACGCGTATAAGCTAGTTGGGCCCTTCGCGTTGAGGGCAGTGATAAACTCTTGGGTCGCGAATACTTCGTTCGGGATCACGACCGGTTCCAACCTTGCCGTTTGGTTTACCGCTATGCCGTAGGCATTCGGGCGTTTCGTGACCGGGTCGTTAAGTATCTCTGCACTCGCATTGTGGAGGGAAAAGCGCATTCCTAGGTTTGTGGGAAGCCCGTGCTGTGCCCAGTTCGTGTTACGAACTTTGTCCCGCAGAGCCAATGCGCAATTGGCTCCGACCTCAGGCGTTGCAAAGACCAAGAACAAAGCATCGCCCCAAGTATTACTGACCATGGGTTTGTGGTCATGAATAATCGCGGCGAAGGCGCCCATCACCTGGCTCACGAAGGGTCGAACGTGCCCCTCGCCCAGTTTCGAAAAATGTGCCATATCGGTGAATAGTATGGCCACTTGCCGCGTTTCGTTCATCTGGCAGGCACCTCAAGGCAGATATGACCGATACTCTTAAACTTCCCGCTTGCCACCTCTTATATCGAGTGCGTCATTCAGAAATGCAAGCTGGATTCGCAAGAGAGACTCCGCCGCGTTACCCGATGACGTCATGTGTGTTATCCCCGTCAATGGAAGGAAGTAATGGGGTCGCTGCGCGTCAAACAGAGCTTTGGAAAGGCGTAGCGAATGGGAGCAAAAGACATTGTCGTCTTCGAAGCCGTGGATGAGCAAAAGAGGACGCCTGAGGTCGACCGCGGCATGTAGGACCGAGCAGGCGTCATAGGTTTCAGAGTTCTTAATTGGATCACCGAGATATCGTTCGGAATAGTGAGTATCGTAGTATCTCCAGTCCGACACTGGAGCTCCGGCAATCGCCGCGTGAAGCCTTTCCGGGGCTTTCATGATGGCGAAGGCCGCTAGATAACCACCAAATGACCAGCCGCGAATAGCAACCCTGGATTTATCAATGAATTCGTGTCCTTTGATGGCGTCGTCAAGCACTTCTATCTGGTCCTCCACGATCGGGTTAATCAGATCTCCAGCGACAGCCTTCTCCCACGCTCGTCCCCGTCCGGGTGTTCCACGCCCATCTGCCACAATCACAGCGAACCCCTGATCCGCAAACCACTGGCTCTGAGTGTATGCCAAGGAGGAACTGACGCACTTCTGCACCCATGGGCCGCCGTATGGGTCCAATAACGTTGGGAGCAGGCGATCACGGCGAAAGTTTCGCGGATATAAGATTGCATAGTTAATCTGCCGCGTGCTTGAAGTCCGAAAATTCGGCGAAGGGGCGATTCGCACATCAGTGGCGGCGCTGTGGACTGTTTTCGAGATTACTCCGCTGGCGGTGATTTGCAATATCCTGCAATAGTTCGGTTGCCTCTCTAGAGTCGAGCCGAACACCACGACGGTATTGCCGCCGATCTCGGCGGAAAATACTCCGGTCTCCGGCGAGATGGCTCGGTGGTCGGAGGAATCAACAGACAACCAGATTTGGCTATCTCTCGGATCCCGTGACGCTACGTATACCAAGCCGCCAGATGATAATTCCCCAACATATGCCCGTAGTTCGAGGTCCCCCCGCGAGTAGACGTCGCTTCCCAACCTTAGCACTCGTTTTTCGTCGTCAGGGGCATCAATTAATTGCCCCGCATGACTCCACGCCGGCACGCCCTCGACGAGCTCCACCCACAGGGCGTCAAACTTCGCGTAAACTTGATCTACTTCCCCAGAGAACGCATCCACTGCAAGCACAGACACATGTTTCTGCGACCGATCCTGAACCACGATCGTAGGCTGGGAACCGCGCCAACGGACGCCGACGAGGTACGGAAACCGGGAGTTGTCCCAACGGATTCGTGTGGTGGACCCGTCGCGCCGCCAAATGCGGAGCGACAGTTCCGCATTTGGCGACCCCGCCTGAGGATACCGAGTGGCGCGAGGCTGAAGAGCGGGATCTGTCGGATTGCTAATGTGCCAAATCCTCATCTGTTCGACATCTACACCTTCAAAGATCACAGCACGGCTATCCGGCGACCACCAATGGCCGTCGTTACGGTGCATCTCCTCGGCGGCAATAAAATCGGGCAGCCCCCAGGTTTGATAAGACGAGGCGGAGGGAGATATTTGGGTTATATTGCTGATCTCTGTGCCATCAACGTTGGCAATAAATACAGCCCCTTGAGACACAAAGGAAATACAGTTTCCGTCTGGAGATATCTTCACTTCGACAGCGTCAGTTGTTGCCTGATTTGTAATAGTGCGGCGCTCTGCTAGAAAGTGCACATAGATGAATCCACCCAAGCCAAACGCGACCTTCCCGCCTGCGGAGTCGATTGCATAGGAGGTAATACCGCTAGATGCCTCTCTGAGGCGCTCCTTGCGCAACTTCTCGGCTGCGGGATCTGGACAGTAGTCTGTATGTATTGACAGGTTAGATATCGCGACAAGAAGAAGTTCCTCTCCTGTGCGCATATCCATCATCCATAGGTCGAGCGCTCTATTTACAGGGGAATCCGAGCGCAGGAAAAAGACCCGTTCGCCGTCCTTTGACACACGGAATGTTCTCGGAGCTCCAAGCGAATAGTTAAGGGTTTCCGCATATTCTCTGGGAAAGAAGTCGCTGGCTAGCCTGAGGGTGTCGTCATCGTTGGTTGGCATACTTGTGGTCAGTTATTACAAAAGTCACAAAATGAATGTCAGAGCATTTCAGGTGCGCTTCGGAAATATGCGGAGAGTAAGACACCGGCAAAAGCGCCACCCGAGCCGTTAGATTGTTCTTCGCTAATACGCCCTTATTATTGGCGCGAAACCACGGGATGTCAACCGCGCCCCTATTGCAATGGGCTCGCTAATCTTGAGGCTAAGATTCATTGATGCCTACGATTCTGGGTTGACCGAAGGAAACAGACTGGAGCCCTATTGCTCGGTGAGCGTTCGTCGGGCAGCGGGGTATACCCCGGCTAATTGTCCCGCGTCGTACCGCCTCGAGTGCTTTGACAGATAATCCACGCAGGTGAGGCGCGGTAAGCTCGTCACAACCCTCGGAGATATCGATCGAGAAATACGATCTCTTGCTTCCGGGTTCGTCAAGCTCTACTGGAATGGCTCTTTGTGTATCAGTGCTCGGTGAGGTTGAGAGCGGCCTATCTTCTTCAGGCGTAGGAACTGCTATCCGCGCAATTTTGTGCGCCTTCTATATTTCCCCCCGTGCGGTAAGGTGAATCCCGACGCTGCGATAAAAAATAAAGGTCGATATCGGAGCGTCATAAGAAAACGTCGGAAAAAGTCCCAGTCCAACGCATGATCGGACCGCTGCCCTACATCGGAGGCAAACGAGCGATTGCGAAGCAGATCATTGCCGTATTCCCGAAGCACACCACCTACGTGGAGGCCTTCGCGGGAGGCGCGCAGGTTTTCTTTCGCAAGGACCCGTCGAAGGTGGAGGTTTTGAACGACCTCGACCGCGAAATCGTCAATCTGTATCGCGTCTGCCAGCAGCATTACGAAGAATTCCTTCGTTATTTGCGGTACATGCTCGCGAGCCGCGCGTGGTTTAGCGCCCTTTCTGCCACGGACCCGGCCTGCCTTACGGACATCCAACGCGCAGCACGGTATTTCTACCTTCTCAAGAACTGCTATGCGGGGCTTGTCCGCCATCCGAATTATCACGTAAAGGTGGTCGAACCGTCTGGCTTCAATCCCGAGCGGCTACCGGCACTCATCGAGGAAACCCATGCGCGGCTCGCGCGCGTGCAGATCGAGTGTTTGCCGTACGAAGAAGTGCTCAGCAAGTACGACCGAGAGCAAACGCTCTTTTACCTCGATCCTCCGTACTACGCGCTGAAGCTGTACAACTACAACCTCGCCCATGACGATTTCGTCAAGATGGCGGAGCGGCTGACGAAGCTGAAAGGCAAATTCGTCCTGTCCCTCAACGACGTGCCCGAGGTGCGCGCGATCTTCAAGGGATTCCACTTCCGCGACATAAGTCTCGCGTACACCGCTCAGAAGGTCGCCGGTAAGCGGTTCCGGGAAGTGCTCATCGCGAACTTTTGAGTTTTCGCCAGAAACCTGTCAATCGGAATTGATCCGTGCGGTTCCCTGAAGCTCCTCTTGTATTTTCAGCAGTTTGCACGCTCCATTCGTTCGCAACGTGCTCGAAAAGTGCGTGGAGAACACCGTTTGTTACGGGTTTCGACGCACTACCCGTCATCATCACCCCGCAATGATTCGGATTCTCGAACAAATAACCATCGCAGTCTGGAACCGCATTCGGGCATGGCGGCGCCGAGCCGTGGTGAACGAAAGCGGCGCGGACATCGGATTTCAGGTCGCGGACGGGGAGACTTCCCGGCGCACGATTACGCTCGGCGTCACGCGCCGCACGATGCACGTCGCGATCCTCGGAAAAACCGGCAGCGGCAAAAGTTCGCTCATCCGCCAAATGATCCGACAGGACGTGGAAGCAGGACGAGGATTCTTCCTCTTCGACATTCACGGGACGATGACTTCCTACGCGCTCCGCGTGATCGCGCTTCGCGAGTGGGAACTGAAAGATCACCTGAGCGACCGCGTCGTCCTCATCGCGCCTGCCGACCGTGAGTATTCCGTGGGCTTCAACCCGTTGGAATTTGCAGAACCGGACTTCGTGCGCATCGCAGAGTTTAACGAGATTCTTCGGCAGCGCTGGGGACTTGATGGCTTCGGCGCGCGGACGGACGAGCTTCTCAGGAATTCCCTGTACGTACTCTCGGCAAACGGCCTCACGCTCCTCGAGCTCGCCTCCCTTCTCACGCACACCGCCTTCCGCCTCTCGTGCCTAAAGCGGGTTCCGAATGCCGAGGTCCGCAGCTATTTTGAATTCCGCTATGGACAGGCGAGCGAAGCCATGCAGGCGACCATGCGGGAGCCCATCCTTAACAAGACTTCGGCCTTCACTGCCGATCCGCGCTTCCGTGACCTCGTGGGACAGGCGAAGTCCACCTTCAGCCTCACCGAGGCGATGGACGCGGGGCACTGGGTCATTGCTGATCTCCCAAAGGGTGTTCTCGGGGAACAGGCGTTCACGGTCGCCAGCCTTCTCTTCACCGTCATCCGGAACGCCATCTTTGCCCGATCCAAACATTCGCTCTTCACGATCTACATGGACGAACTGCCCGCGCTCGTGGGTCGTTCCACCGATCTCGAAACGGTGCTTTCGGAGGCGCGGAAGTTCGGGGTCTCCGTTGTGACCGCAAGCCAATTCCTCGATCAGTACCCGCCGTCGATGCGCGCGGCGATCCAGTCGGTCGGCACGCACATATTCTTCCAGCTCTCCACAAACGACGCGCCTCAGGTTGCGCAGGCACTCGATGGGGGAAAGTCCCTCACGGAACGCCTGAAAAATCTCCCGCAGCGGCACTTCGTTCTGAAGAGCGGATCGGACCACTGGCGGGAGGGCGTCGTTCCCCACGTGGACGACCCGAAGGCGAAGGTGAGCGATCTCGTCGCTCGTATTCAAGCAGCCCATGCGCGGCCCCGCGCGGAAATCGAGAGGGAAATCACGGAGCGCCACGCGGCCCTCCACCACACGACCGATGAGGCGCTCAATGCGTGGGAATAACCGGATGATGATCCAACCGCGTGACCTCGCGCTCTTCCGCGAGCTCGCCGTGATGCGTGTGGCGGACCGGGAGCAGGTGAAGCTTGCGGGAGGATTTGGATCGACGACCCGCGTGAACGCCCGGCTGCTCACCCTCGTGCGTGCCGGACTCCTGCGCCGGTTCTTTCTCGGAAGCGGCTCAGGACGACGGGCAATCTATGCCCTCTCGGAAAAGGCAGCGAGGCTCGCCGATGTGCCGCTGCGCGGTCCCCGCCGAAATCAAGACGAGATGCTCGTCGCCGATTATTTCGTGGAGCATCATCTCGCGATTAACAACCTGTACTGCGCCCTGAAGTTCCGCACGATTTGCGCGGAGGGCGTCCAATTCCGCCGGTGGACGGCGTTCCACGAAACGGTCACGCCGACGCTCCGACTCATTCCCGACGGGTACGTCGAATTCGCAACTCCTGCAGGAACGATTGCGGCGTTCCTCGAGGTTGATCTCGGTCACGAGAGTCTCGCCGTCTGGAAGGAAAAGACCCGACAGTATCTCCAACTTGCGATCTCAGGAGAATACACGCGATGGTTTGGGCAGGCTCGGTTTCGGGTTCTCGTCCTCGCAAACTCCCCACGCCGACTCCATTCGATTCGGAAGACAGTCGCAGCCCTAACCGAAAAAATCTTCTGGTTCGCGACGCTCGACGCCGCGCGTGACGGATTCTTCGGCTCCGTCTGGCTGCGGCCTGCGGGAAACAACCAACAACCCTTCATTCAGGAAAACCAATGAGGTACTGCTACGAATGCGGCCACATCACGGCGGGCGAACCGTTCTTCTGCAATTCGTGCGGACGGAGCTACGACGTGAAGCTGTGCCCCCGCCTGCACGCGAACCCGAGAAATGCGGAATGCTGCTCAAAGTGCGGTAGCCGGGAACTCTCGACGCCGCAACCGAAAATTCCCATGAGCCTGCGACTCCTTGCCCTTCTTGCACGGTTGGGTCTTGGACTCCTTCTCTTCTATGCCACGCTCTCGCTCATTGTGGCCCTTCTCAGAAGTCCGCAGGTGCAGCAGTCGCTCGTCGCCTCCGGACTTCTCCTCATCATCCTCTGGTTTCTTTGGTCGAAGCTCCCGGAATGGTTCCGGGAAGCCATTCGTTCTTTCTGGAAGAACAGGGGGAGCCATGACGACGAGAGCTGAGATACGCAGGTCAGGTTTCCCCGAAGCCGGGAAGTCAAAGCAAACGCACACGATTTCGCAGAACGGCCTAGGGCAGAACTACCCGAAGCATTACCCGGAGGGGATTGACCCTCTCGGGGCCGCAATCCCGATCCGCGAGGTCGCCCGGTTGCTCGGGGTTTCCGCATGGACCGTCCGCCAACGATATATCCCGCAGGGCCTGCCGCACCTTAGGTCTGGACCGCAGGGGAAGCTCGTCTTCTTCCGCGACCAGGTCATCCACTGGGTTCTCGAACGCCAACAGAAAGGAGGTGAGTAATCGTGAGTCTCTACAAGCGAGGCAACGTGTACTGGTCGGCGGTCTGGATCGATGGCGAACGGCATATGCGCTCGCTTGAGACTCCTAACCGTCGCAAGGCGGAGATCCTCGAAAACCGCTGGAAGGATGAACTCCATACGCAGCGCTTCCAGCTTCCGCAACTCCGTCCTGACATGCTCTTCGGCGAACTCTATGGAAGGTTCCTCGCCGAAGGTGACGTAAAGCCGTACCACAAACAACACGCGAAGAAGTTCCTCGAATTCTTTTCCGAGATGCCCATCGGAAGGATCACGAAAAACGACATCGCGCGCTACCGCAAACTTCGCCACGAGGATTACCGGCGGACGCACACGAAAACCGGCAAACCGCTCTCGGAAACCACCGTCAACCGGGACGTAGAGGTCGTCCGCCGCATGCTCTATTGGGCGACGGACGAAGGCTTCATTCCTGCGAACCCCATCGCCCGCGTGCGCCTTGTTCGCGAGCGCAGAACCCGGCGTCCCGTGATGAGTGTCGCCGAGGAAGTGAAACTCCTCGCGGCCTCGTCGAAGCACCTTCGGCCGATCGCCATAGCCGCTCTCGATACAGGGTTGAGGCGAGGCGAGCTGCTGAACCAGCGATGGGAGGACGTGGATTTCGACCGGAAACTCATTTCAGTCACGCACTCGAAAACTCCCGAAGGCGAACACCGGTTGATTCCCATGACGGACCGCCTGAGGGAACTCCTCAAGATCATGCGGAAGCCGTCCGGCGTCGTCTTCACCTACGAAACGGTCTCGATCAAGACGATCGCCGGTCGTCCGGTCCGCGAGGTGAACGAACAGCCGATCCGTCGGATCAAGACGGCTTGGGCCGGCGCGCTCCGGCGTGCGCAAATTCCGCACTATCGGTTCCACGATCTCCGCCACACGTTCAACTCACGCCTTGCCGAAATCGGCATCATCGCCGATGTCCGCAAGGCGGTGATGGGACACAGCGGCGGAGGCGATGTGCATTCGATTTACACGCACATCGAATTGCCCACCATCCGTGAGGCAATCCAGCGCCTCGAGATATGGCACAAGGGCAAGCTCTGTGCGCTCCCTCCTGCGGCTTCCGAAACAGACGGGAGTCGTACCACGACAACGTTACCTACAGAAAGGAACTCCGATGAATCCACCGAACCAACCGAAACCAGCGTCTTCAGCGCAGACGGCGGGCGGCCGCAAAGCGTGGGTCAAAAAGACCCCCGTTGAAATCGTCCTCGAGCAGATCGGCAAACAGGAAGAGAAAGTTACCGAAATGCGCGCGGAACTCCAGCGCGAGGAACGCGAACTTGCGAAATTGCAGCAGGCCCGCAAAGTCCTCGAAGCTACTTAGCTCTTTCACCAATAACGGAGCTTGCTCCATGCAAGCTCCTTTTCATACTCAAAGGAGATTGGCATATGACTCCCGAACAGAACCCGCAATCCATCGGCTGGCGGTTGGGTGCCGATGGTGTGAACAACATCGTCGAGCACGTTGAGCGGTACTGCAATTGCGAAGAACGGCGCATAGCGCTCACCAACCAGGCGTCCATTCTTCGATCCAAAGCGGAGCTCTCGCTTCTCGTCGGTGAGGAGCGCCGGATCGCGGAGCGTCTAAGGAACGAACCGCCGCCGGGAGATCTCCGTCATCTTCGGAGGAGAGCGTTCTACTACTGGACCGTCACCTCCGCGCTCACCGTTGCGGGATTCGCGCTCACACTCCTCGCGTTCGACCCGTACCGGTTGGGCTGGAAGAGCTACGTGTATTGCATCGGCATCGCCCTCGTGACGCCGTTTCTCGTCGAGAAAGTGCTTGAGCACTGGGACACCGAGAGATTCGTCAAAACGCTCGCGGCGATCGCCTGCGCCGCAGCGCTTGTGAGCCTGATGATCCTCGCCGTCATCCGGGGCGATCTGCTTGCCCGGCAGGGGACGAGTGCCGCGCCACCAGTGACCATGGACGACGGGTCGCCGCAGACTCCGCCACCGCCGGACGAGAATAACTTTTACAAGGCCACGGTTCCGTTGCTGCGCTTTGCAATGGTGCTCCTCGCGCTCGCCATGGAACTGGGCGCGGGGCTCGCTCTGCACAAGGCGTGGCGGTCGCGCCCGGATCAGTCGGAGGACTGGGACGCATTGCGCAATGATCTCGTCCAAACGCATGCGCGCATGGCAATGCTCGTTGCGGAAATCAGCCAGCTTGAAAATGAGCCGGGAATCTTCGTCGCGGCGTTCTGGCGAGACTTTTACCGTGCGCTCCTCACGAACGCGGCCCGCAACGCCATCACGAAACTGCTATGCCTGCTCCTCGGCGTCATGCTTATCCCGCACGCTCACGCCCAGAACGGGAGGCCCCTGAATCTCGTCATCGCGGTCGATCTCACTCAGTCGGTCGCGGTGACCGGCCCTGACGAGGGGAGTGAGTTCCGGAAGAACATCGATGGCGTTACGCGGGTGTTGGCGGAGGTCGCCCCGGGGACCCACGTGACGGTCATTGGCATTACCGACCGGAGCTTTGCGCAACCGTATATATTGATGTCGGCCTCGGTGTCGCCCGACGCGGGGTACTTCGGGGAACGACTTGCCGCTGCCAGAGGTCAAGTCGTAGCCAAATGGAAATCGCGCAGCCTCACCCTCCGATCTGATTCGCCGTCCACCGACGTATTCGGAACGCTTCTTCTCGCCAGCCAAATATTCTCCGAGGGGCCATCCACGGATCGCCGGATGCTTGTGCTATTTTCCGATATGCGAAACAGCACGTCCGAGCTCAATCTGGAGCGATTTCAGGTCCTTGCACAGGCGCAGGGGGCAAGTCTTCCTCCCGGAATCGTCCACGCGGACTTGCGGAACGTGGAGGTGTACGCGCTCGGCGTCGATGGAGCAAACAGGTCAGCGGTGTACTGGCAGGACCTACAGCAATTCTGGACGGGATATCTCTCAGGCTCCGGCGCTATCGTGAAATCCTTTTCCGTGCTGCGGGATGTGCCCGGCGGCCTGTGACGGGCTTAACCTCAAGCGGCTGGTGTTCGCCGTTGCGATGGATGTGACAATTGATGGATTCTATTGATCGCCTGCTTCGCCACGCGCGGAGGAATTTTCTCTCGCAGTTTTTTGACCGCCTCGAGATGGCAATTCCTGAGTCGCGCGCCGCTGCCACACGGACAATTCCAGTGCCCTTTCAGCGTCTCTCTTGCCAGGCAATCGAGGTATCTCCGCACGGTAGGTTCATCGGAGGTTCCTATGATCTCGCCGTATGCGTCGATGAGGCCGGGAACACCGTGTGTTCTTTCGCCGAAGGGCCATGGTTTTCCCGCTTCGACAAGGATCTGCCCCAAAAAGAAATTTCTAACGGGACCATCGAGAAACGCGAGAATCGAATCATGGCTCGGCTGCAGGAGCCATTCCTCGGGAACGATGGGACACGCTTCTCCATTCTCCCGATTGATGTGCCGATCCGGGTGCCATGGGAGGCGCCCGCCGATCTCCCGAAGTATGGGAATGAAGTCGGGGAAATCGCCGGGTATTTCGATTTCGATGTGAAAACGATCAAGGATGTCGGCACCGTCTTTCACCGGGAAGCTCCCCCGAATAAAAGCGGTGCCGTTATCAATCATGTCGTGCAGCTCCGGGTACGCGGCGGTAAGGTCTTGCTTCACCTTGGCCCAAAGCTTCGGAGCCCGCTCGTGCCACGGCCTCTTCATCCCTTGCTGCACCAAGGTTTGTTGGGCGCGCTGACGGAAGCCGCAGCCCGCTGAGCTCTGTCGACGATGCTCACGCCGCTCGCAACCGCCACCGCTCCGAATACCGATTCCCACCCCGCGACCCTGATTGTCTCGAGGGTGGATTTCGCCGTGGCGATCAGTTTGGGCCATGCGGCTTTCACTACCGCCGTGAGGTCATTCCCGCTGGGATTCGCCGGATCCTCGACGCTGATCGGATCGGCGCTCGCGACGATCTCTTCCCATACGTGGGTGAGCTGGTCCGCGAGTGGTTTGGACTCCATCCCATCGAGGAGCTCGATGATCAGCAGCTCGAAGACAAACTGCTTCAGTCCGATCAGGTTTCTCGCGTTCCACAGCTTGAGCAGCCGGATCGCGTCCAGCACTCCGCTTCCCCGGATGTACTTGATGTGAACATCGAGGTTCGTCTTGAGGCGGCACTTCTCCGCGGATCGCTGATAGATGTAGCAGTCCGCGTCCGCCTTATCGGTAAACCGGCCCGGAACGACGTCGATGTGAAAATCGCGCCGGAAATTCTCGCCATCCTTGCCCCGGAGGCGCAGTGCAGAAGTCTTCTCTTCTACGAAATAGCTCTGCGCGAGACAATCCCGCACGTTCCGGTGGATCTCTTCGAGGGTCTTACCGGCGTCATCGCCGTCGCAGGGCATGTAACAGACGACATCGAGGTCGTAGGATTCCCTGATGAGGGTTCCTTTCGCAAGAGAGCCGCCGTAGCGGATAGTTGGTACAGAGCCGAAGGTTTTGCGGATCAGTGCCTCGACTTCGGCCCGGTGGGTCTGCAGTTCCTTAAGCTCCGTGCTGTCGTCCTTGAGGTCCTGCCCGGAGAGGACCTTTTGTAGATACTCATTTGTGTTCATTTGCGTTCACCTTAATTTGAAATGTGAAACCGACCTTTTGTTTGTCGAAGTCGTAGACGAGAAGCGCCGGATGGGTCTTGGGCAGAAGTTCCCGCCCGCAGAGAATCGCCACCGGCGCCGGCACCGCTGGGAAAAGGTGCAAATCCGGGATTAACCCGTGGTGCTCCGTGATCGCAGCCAGGCTGGCCTGATACGCCACACGGAAATTTTCGAGGTCCTCTCTCGTCTGGAGGAACGTGGGGTTCGGAGTCCGTCCCTCCAGCGTGAGTTCGTAGAGCGAAAACCGTGAATCGATTTCTTTCGGCAGATCGCGAGGGCGGATTTTCCCGCTCAGGGAAAGAATCAGTCCGACCGGCCCACGGTCGGATCCGCGCTGGACTATATTTGTGCGATATTTCACCGGCGACCCCTTCGCTTTCCATGTCCAGTCTTCCTTGTCCCGGTGACGCTGGAACAAATCGGTCTGAATTTTGTTGCTCAGGCGCGTTCCGAAATCGACGAGCAGCGGGATCGGGGCCAGGGCGAATACCGAAAGGTGTTTCGCCGTATGCAGATCGCTTCCGGCGTCATAGAGCTGTGCCATGTTTCGCCGAAGCGCCTCCCGTGCGGTTTCAAGGGAAGGGGCGTCGGAGATGGTGATCGACGTGAGGTCAATGATCTTGCCGGGTTTTGCAAACGGGTACCGCGGGGCCACCGCCTCGATGATCTGGTCAAAGGGGACAAATACGCTCTGGTCGGCGATGTTCGCCGTCAACACGAGAACCGCCGTCCTCGCCTCTGGGCGAAGGCCGGTCATGTGGCGGATGTGTTTTTCGTGCCGGAACTTGTATTCGCGAAGTGCCTTTATCGTGTATTTCTTCGGGTCGTCGTCGACCAGCTTGTGGCAGCCGGGGCAGAGCACCATGAGGTTGTCCGCGTCGTGGATGTCCAGCGGGCGGGTCCCGGCTCGTCCGCGAGGTCCCTCAGGCTCAAAAGCGACAATGTGCGCGATTTCTGCGAAATTCCCAGCAGTCAACGTCACGTGGTGTTCGAGAAGATATTTGTTGCAGCCGTCGAACTCGCACCGTCCACCTGCCCGCACCATGAGAAGCAGACGAGTCATCGGGGGTACAGCCCGAACCTGCCGCACGGGTGAGTGCATGTTGGGCTGGCGAACGAGTTGAATTGATTTTGGCATAGAACAGCTTATGTTAGCTCAGTTTAGGTTACAGTCTAGGACAAAAAAATTACAGCGTCAACTGCTGCTCAGCTGAAACCGGATAAAGGGCCTCGAGTCGGATTCTGGCGACTATCGGATTCACGTCGAACAGCTCCGAAAGGAGCCCGACCGCAGACTCCCGTTCTTTGGAAGGCAGCACCGGCATTCCCAACATGCCCCCTGCCGCCAGTTTCGTATCAAGCGCCGCCGCCACAAGCATCTGCGGAAGGAGGAGTGCTCCCATTGCCTGATTGGCTTGGAATTCCCACCAGCGATACGGCGGCTTCTTAACCGCATCTCCGCTCACTCCAGATGCCGCATCATCCCGACAGAGAATCTTCGGCGCATCTGAAGCCAGTTGTCCCCCGAATAGAAAGTCGGGCCGGGTGCCAAAAGCGAAGAGATGCGCATGCAACAATCCGTGCCCGCCCTCATGCGCCAACGTGGTGCGCAGCCGCCGCTCCGCCGGCCTCGTACCCTCCTCATCGAGCGCCTTCGTCACCACGATCTCCTCCACGCCGTCTTTTCCGAATCGCGTAAATCCTAAGAGCCCATCCGGCAAGGCGTCATAGGTCGGCTGGATCAAGAATTTCTTTTCGATAAAGCGATCAATCCGGATCGGGGAAGGTGTTGCAGGTAGGAGGTCCACCTTCCGAAGTTCATCTGAGCAGATCGACTCTATGTCGGCCAGCTTGAAGAACGGCTTCTCGATGAACGGACCCGAATTGGTGCGGTAATTCCTCATCACTTCTTTTTTCCACGTTGCTTGAGGAATTCCATCAAATCCTTCGCGCTCACACCGTCATCTACAACTCTCCTCAACGCGAAGCCCATCGCTGGGTCGTTCGCCGCCATACGCTTCAGTTCCTGTACGGGCGGCCGCGAGTCATATTTCTTCAGCTCATCGGCCTTGGTTCCCAATTCGGAGGCAAGGCGAACAAGAACCTCTTCGGAAGGATGACGTCTCCCGAGTTCGACATCCGATAAGAAGGGCGCCGAAACGTTCAGCGTCTTCGCCAATTCACGCACGGACAAATCTTTCTTTTCGCGGAGTTCCCTAATGTATTCGCCTAGTGTTTTCATCGCTTCGTCACTTGTAAGCTTACATGACGTTACATCCATGTCAATCCGCGACATTTCAGCGCGGCGCCGCCGGCCTTCGGGGCCTCCAGGAAACGAGAGTCGCAGCCTTCTCGGTTTATCATCTCGACTGCTTACCTAGAAAAGCGAAATGATCGAAGATTGTGGAATCTCTGGAGTCTGATGCTCTCCCAAACCACAATTTTTCCATCATGCCGGGTAACAGCGCGGACATCTCCATCCTGAGAAACGACAAATCCGACGCTGCGGGGATCTTTCCAACATTGCCTCACCATCGAGCGATGCCTAGTGCCAAAATTGTGAATCTCGATTGGATTCAGCTTCTTCCCGTGTGCATCATCCGCCCGATAGACTTCAACAGGCTCCTTCTTGGTTGTAATGAGCACCCCAAACCCTTGAAGGATAAGGTCATGGTTTAACCAGAGCAGCCCGTCAATCCTCGACAAAGAACTCAGGCAATCGTATTGACCCCTTAATCTCATTTTCTGTCTCCTCGATGCCGTAATCTGAGACCCTCTCGCTCAGATAAAGAGAAATCGGCAGGGAATTCTTTCCTTTCGCTGGCTCCGTGTATTCCTCGTGAATTTTGTCGGAGTAGGACACGCGCCGGACACTAAGAACAGCTCCCCGGTAGACCGCATCTGAAAGGCGAGGATAGTGCAGGCTGTATCGGGAACAGAGGCCGTTAGCGACATTACTAACCAAGACAGCTCCCCCGTGACCATAACGTTGAATTCCTATCAAAATTCTGGACAAGGTTGAAATCCATTCATCTGTAAGCGTCGCGTCCCAGTGAGGTCTGCGTTCGTATTCTTTATATCCAACCTCGGATTTCACTCTCGCTTGAAATTTGTGGATGGCTGGACAAAGCTTGTCATGAACCGGCCCGCGATCCAAAGCGGCCAGTTCTCGGGTTACTAGGGTGTCCTGCCTCAAGCGGCCAAGGAACGTATATCGTCTGTACGCCCCAATCTCGCCGACGCCTTCGATGACAGCCTGAAATATTCCGGGGGTCTCTGGTCCACTATCGGACTCTTGCAATACGAAAGTGTTGTGGTGGACCGCTTGATCAATTAATCCCCAAATCCTTAGTTCGCCTTCATCGTTTGTATCAACCGCCAGCGTGGATGACCATGGGTCGACCGCCTTCGAAAGCTTCACAATGTTCCGGACGGTAAATGAAAGGTCTTGAGACAGTGGAAATAGTTGCCATCGATCCTTAACGATTACTTGAGGCGGCTTTGGATCAGGATTGTTGCGATCCACGAAAGCGATACGACAAGAAACCCTCTCGGTTTCTTCCTGTTTTAAGCTCGCAAAATACAGTCGCTCGAAAAGTTGCTCCAACACAGAAAGAGCTGGGCAGGACGACCCGATCTTACGAAAGAGCCGAATACGAACACAGTTCGCGAGATCTCGCGGATAACTTTCAGGCATGTAGGTATGATACCCACCTTGGTGTCCAACCAGGAGATTGGACGAATTGAATAGGCGGTATCGCGGGAAACGCGCTGTAAACACCCGCACAAGTGAGTAGCCCGACGCTGAGTCGGGGACTGTATCTCACCAGGAGATTACGGTCTTGTGGTCCAATGAGAGTACCTTTCCTGCTTTTCGGGCCCAAACAATCAATGCGTGGGTTGACGTGTTGGCGAGAACCAACTTGCTGGCCCTCTAAAGTCCGACTATCTGGCTGTGTAGCGCGCAGATCGTTTCACGGGGAAGGAGGACCCGGCAACATTCCTTCCAGATTGAACTTCCTGTCGTCGGGTATGGGACCTGCCACATATTCCACTGACATGATATTGCCGCCCTGCAGAACACGTAGTTCGAAACAGGGTGTAGGTTTGCTAAATATCTGCGACCTGGTCGTAGGGCCGAACGCGACGTTCTGGTCCAACAACTCGGGGCTCTGCATCGACGCGAGTTGGTCCAAGCGGGTAATCACGGCCTGACCAGATTGATTTCTGAGACTGAATCCGCTTCTAATCGCATGAGAGGAGGTGTCGAGTTCTGTGAGCATTTTGACGCCCGCAAGAGAGATGCTGAAGCCCTCATCCAGATCGTCCGGATAACGCAACTTGTAGGCCTTACCGAGGTCCAATAAAAAGTCTTCACTCAGCGACGGCGCCCCACCACTTGATTTGAATGACTCATAGAGGGAAACGACATCATGACCTCTCCATCCCTTAGGAAATGGAATGCTCTGTGCGTGAGTACAGCCTTGATGTACTTCTCAATTGCGGTATTGGCAAGAATTGCTCCTTGCAGCAAAAATGCACGAGCCAGAAGAGACCTAGCTGCCAAATAATCCTGGTCTGCCCAATTGAGCCACTGCACCACTTCTAATGCAGACATATCGTTCTTGCGCCTCCCGAAGGTATCGGCGATGGCGGAAAAAGGTAAGCGTCTGGTGTTCCCATCTGGACAGGTCGTGAGCGGCGGCCGACGATAAGGCGCATGGATGGTACTGCACTGCCGGGGCGGAAGCGGCGGGTGTTTCGCCGGGTAGAAGAGAAGCTGAGGATTGTGAAGCTGACGCTGGAGCCGGGCGCGAGCGTGGCCAGTATCGCTCTGACCAACGGCGTGAACGCCAACCAGGTGTTTCGCTGGAAGCGGCAGTATGAGCGTGGCGAGTTGAAGCTACGTAAATCGAAGTCGGCCACAGCTTTGGTTCCGGTGACGATCGCTCGAGAACCGGAAGCGCCGAAGCTGGCGGAGACGCCGACATTGCCATCTGTGGGCAGCGTCACGATCGAGTTTCCCGGGCGAGCACTGCTGAGCATCGAAGGTGCTGCCGATCCTGCCGTGATTCGCGCTGTGCTGGAGAGCCTGGCGCGGTGATTGAACTCCGGGCAGGCACGAGGATCTGGCTCGCAGCTGGCACCACGGACATGCGGCGCGGCTTTCATGGACTGAGCGCTCAGGTGCAGACGGTCCTCGAACAGGAACCTTATTCCGGTCACGTCTTTGTTTTTCGAGGCAGGCGCGGTGACCTTATAAAACTGTTGTGGTTCGATGGCGACGGCCTGTGTCTTTTTCAGAAGCGTCTGGAGCGCGGTCGTTTCATCTGGCCGCAGGCCACCGGCGGAACGGTTTCGCTGAGCCGCGCTCAGTTATCGATGTTGCTCGAAGGCATCGACTGGAGACGGCCGGATCGCACCTGGCAGCCGCCGATGGCGGTGTGAACCAGATTTAACACTCGCACAGTTACAGAAGCGTGGCATACTGCCTGGAACGATGCGTGCGCTGCTCCCCGATCTTGATGCACTCGACATCGAAGCGCTGAGGGCGCTCATCCTTTCTCAGCACGAAGAGAAGCAGCGGCAGCTCACGGAACTGGCGCAACTGCGTGAAGAGCATCAGGCCGAACTGGCCGCTCATGCGCAGCAAATCGAACGCCTGAAGCTGGTGGTGGAAAAGCTGCGTCGGATGCTTTTCGGGAGGAAGAGCGAGAAGCTCTCCCTGCAGCTTGACCAGCTCGAACTGCAGCTGGAGGAGATGGAGGCCGTTCACGCGGCCCTCGCGTCGGTTCCGGTGTGCGATGCTCAGCCCGAGAGCGCCGGTGCGAAGTCTGTTCGCAAGCCTCTGCCGGAGCATCTGCCACGCCAGATCGTTACGCACGAGCCGAAGCAGAGCTGCTGTCCGGAGTGCGGCGGCGATCTTCGCTATTTCGGAGAAGACGTCTCCGAGCAACTGGAGTATGTCCCGGACAGCTTCCGTGTGATCCGTCATGTGCGGCCGAAGTTTGCCTGCAATAAGTGCGAGACAGTCGTCGAAGCTCCGGCACCGTCGCGGCCGATCGCACGCGGACTGGCTGCGCCGGGGCTGCTCGCGCATGTTCTGGTTTCGAATTATGCGGACCACTGCCCGCTCTACCGCCAGTCGGAGATTTACGCGCGGCAGGGTGTGGAACTGGATCGCTCCACGCTGGCCGGATGGGTCGGAGTCACCAGCGAACTGCTCGCTCCCCTGGTCGATGCGGTGCGCCGTCATGTTCTCGACGCAACGAAGCTGCACGCCGACGACACGCCCGTGCCGGTACTCGCGCCTGGCAACGGGAAGACGAAGACGGGCAGACTCTGGACCTATGTGCGCGATGACCGCCCGGCGGGCGAGAACGCTGCACCCGCTGTCTGGTTCGCCTACTCACCGGATCGCAGGGGTGAACATCCCCGCGAGCATCTGAAGAACTTCACCGGCACGCTGCAGGCCGACGCGTATTCCGGCTTCCATCATCTGTATGACACGGGCCGGATTCGCGAGGCGGCCTGCTGGGTGCATGCCCGCCGCAAGTTCCACGACATCCATGCTGCGCATCCTTCGCCGACCACCACCGGCGCCCTGGAGCGCATCGGCGCTCTCTATCGCATTGAGCAGGAGGTTCGCGGCAAGCCGCCCGATGAGCGTAGAGCGATTCGGCAGGCCCGCGCGGCTCCGCTGCTGGCTGAACTCCGCGCATGGATGGAGAAGACACTGCGATCGCTGTCTCCGAAGTCGGAGACGGCAGAGGCCATTCGCTACGCGCTCTCGCGCTGGCGTGCCCTTACTCGTTTCGTCGACGACGGCGGCATCGAGATCGACAACTCGGCGGCCGAGCGGGCGCTTCGTGCCGTGGCTCTGGGCCGCAAAAACTATCTATTCTGCGGATCGGACGGAGGCGGTGAGAGCGCGGCCGCCATCTACACCCTGCTGGGCACGGCGAAGCTGAACTGCGTCGCCCCGGAACGCTGGCTTCGCGAAGTGCTGACTCGCATCGCCAACCTCCCTTTTAGCCGGGTTGAGGAACTTCTGCCCTGGAACATGGCAGCCGAACTCTCTTAGTTCCATCTCCGAAGTGTCCACTAAAAATTAGTGGACACTAAGTGGAGCTTCTGCGGCGAGGCCGCCCGCTTCTGAGCTGCCGATTCACAGCGTCCACGGAAAACGCTCGCGGATCGAAGTCTTCACCAATCCACTTCCGCATTTCCTCATATCGCTCATCGGCCGGGTTCTGCAGAACCTCCAGAAGATCGTAATAACCAGGCACGCCCCCACTGTCTTCCGGAGGACACGCTTGCCGTCCGTCCAGGCAGACGGGATACTCCGTATCATCGCTTCCGCAAAAGCGCTTTTCCAGAACGATGGTGTGCTCCCAGCCATCCCCGAGATCATATGTATAGGTCAGTGAGCTGCCGATCTCCGTCAGCACGTCGCCGATGCGGGCACTGCGTACGGCCGGACGCCGACCCTCGATGCGGAACTCGTGCATATGGCTGTCCTGCCATCCCATCGCAATCTGCAGCACTCGGTGCAACCGGGTCAGCGTCGTAT
>DASXEY010000103.1:0-378139 GCA_036489835.1 Bryobacteraceae bacterium
ATGAGACCCGGACACCGCCGCCTACGCCTCCGCTACGCTCAGCATGGCTTCGCTACAGCTCCGGCGGCTCATCGACCGCTGAAACGTGGCAAGCCCAAACCCGAGGCTCAGAACCTCGGAGTAGACAAAACATCATAGGAGTAACGAATGACACGTACGCGGCCCTTCACCGCGCAAGAATACATCGAGAGCCTGCGCGACGGGCGCGAGATTTGGATCTATGGCGAACGCGTCAAGGATGTCACCACGCATCCGGCGTTCCGCAACACCGTGCGGATGCTGGCGCGTCTCTATGACGCTCTGCACGATGAGCGCAAATCCACCCTCTGCATGGACACCGACACCGGCAGTGGCGGCTATACGCACAAGTTTTTCCGGGCATCGCGCAATGCCGAGGAGATGGTGGGCGCGCGCGATGCCATCGCCGAATGGGCTCGCGTGACGTATGGGTGGATGGGCCGCAGTCCGGATTATAAGGCTGCGTTTCTGGCGACGCTCGGGGCCAATTCGGAGTTTTATCAACCCTTCGAGGAAAATGCCAAGCGTTGGTACAAGAAGGTTCAGGAAGAGTGCACCTTCGTAAATCACGCCATCGTAAATCCTCCGGTCGACCGCAACAAGCAATTGGACGAAGTCCGCGATGTCTATATGCACGTGGAGAAGGAAACTGGCGGAGGACTGATCGTCAGCGGCGCGAAAGTGGTGGCCACCACCTCCACGCTGACGCATTACAACTTCATCGCCAACAACGGAGCGCTGCCTATCAAGACCAAGGAATTCGCGTTCGTGTGCATCGTGCCCACGGATGCGCCGGGCGTCAAGCTGTTCTGCCGGCCGTCCTATGAGATGGCCGCGACCGCCGTCGGCAGCCCTTTCGACTATCCTCTTTCCAGCCGCCTGGATGAGAACGATTCCATCCTGGTCTTCGATAAAGTTTTCGTGCCTTGGGAAAACGTCTTCGCTTACGGCGATATCGACAAGGTCAACAACTTCTTTCCGCGCTCCGGCTTTCTGCCGCGCTTTATGTTTCATGGCTGCGTGAGGCTGGCCGTTAAGCTCGACTTCATTGCGGGTTTGTTGCTCAAGGGCGTGGAGGCAACGGGAACGAAAGATTTTCGCGGAGTGCAGGCGCAGGTGGGCGAGGTACTGGCTTGGCGTAATCTCTTTTGGGGGCTGACCGACGCGATGGCTCGCGCGACCAAGCCGTGGACGCCTGGCTATGTGCTGCCCAATCTCGATTACGGCTTGGCGTATCGGGTCGCGGCCAGCACTCTGTATCCGAAGCTGAAGGAGATCGTCGAGAACGTGATGGCCAGCGCGCTGATCTATCTCCCTTCGCACGCGGCGGATTTCAAGAATCCTGAGATACGGCCTTATCTCGATCAGTTCGTGCGCGGATCGAATGGATATACAGCGGTTGATCGAGTCAAGCTGATGAAGCTGATGTGGGACGCCATGGGCACCGAGTTCGGAGGCCGTCACGAATTGTATGAGCGCAACTACTTCGGCAGTCACGAAAGCATTCGCTTTGAAGTGCTGATGGTTGCGGATTTACTGGGGCAGTCAGCAAGTTACAAAGGCTTCGCCGAGAGGTGCATGGCGGAGTATGATCTGGATGGATGGACGGCGCCGGATTTGATCAATCCGGACGACATCAACTTGATCATGAAGAAGGCTGGAGGCGCTGCGACATGAACCTTTCGACCACTCGTTGCTTTGTTCTCTTGGGGGCGGCGCTATTCGCCATCCCCGCGTTCGCGCAGCTCGACCTCTCCGGCGAATGGGCGCCGCGATTTCACGAAGATCAGCCGGAGCGCATCCCCGGCCCAGAGATCGGCGACTATCTGGGTCTTCCGATCAACGACGCTGCCCGCGAGCGCGGCGACATTTGGGACGCCGACCTGCTCACCCTGCCCGAGCATCAGTGCAAACCGCATCCTTCCGATTATGGCCCTCGCGGCCCCGCCAATCTGCGTTTGTGGAAGGAGGTCGACCCGGCCACGCAGCAGATCATTGCGTGGCACACGCATATCTCCTGGCAGGCGGTGGAGCGAACGATTTACATGGATGGGCGTCCTCACCCGCCCGAATATGCGGCCCACACGTGGCAGGGATTTTCCACGGGCAAATGGGACGGCGATATTCTGACCGTCACCACCACGCACCTGAAGATCGGCTGGATCCGGCGCAATGGTATTCCCCGCAGCGACCGCGCCACGCTTACCGAACATTGGATCCGGCATGACGATCACCTGACGCTGGTGAGCGTCGTTACCGATCCTGTGTATTTGACCGAGCCGTTTGTCCGCTCGACCGACTTCGAACTGGATTTGCATCAGCAGATCGATCCGTACCCTTGCGAATCCGTCGAAGAAGTGGCGCGCGAGAAAGGGGTCGTGCCGCACCATTTGCCGGGGACGAACCCGTACCTGGCGGAGTTCGCGGTGCGCAACAAGGTCCCGCCGGACGCTGCCCGCGGCGGCGCGGCCACTATGTATCCGGAATATCGGCTCAACGTTCGGGTGGTCTCTAATCCCGCTACTGTTGTGAATCCTCCCGCGGAGGACGATCAGATCCACGTGCTCCCGGTGCAGGGCAATGTCTACATGCTGGCGGGCGGCGGAGCCAACATGACAGTCCAGATCGGCAAGGACGGCGTCCTGCTGGTGGATTCGAAGTATGCGCGCGTCACCGATAAGGTGATCGCGGCGATCCGGACGCTGACCGATAAGCCGATTCATTATCTCCTCAATACCAGCGCCGATGCCGATCATGTCGGCGGCAATGAGAATCTCTCCAAACTGGGTTCCACGATCACCGGCGGCAATGTAGCGGGAGTGAACGCCGGCTGGGCGGCGACCATCGTCGCCCACGAAAACGTCGCGACCCGATTGAGTTCGCCGGCGCCTGGCGAGACTCCGATTCCCGCCGATGGTTGGCCCAAGGATACCTACTTCACGGATCAGAAGGATCTGTTTTTCGATGGCGAAGCGGTGCAGCTCTTTCACCAGAAGGCGGCGCACTCCGACGGCGACAGCCTGGTGTTTTTCCGCCGCTCGGACGTGCTCAGCACCGGGGATATCTTCTCGCCGCGGCTCTATCCCGTAATCGACGTCAAGAATGGCGGAAGCATCAACGGCGAGGTGGACGCGCTCAATCGCATTCTGGATCTGACTGTGCCCGCCGACAAACAGGAGGGCGGCACTTACGTGATTCCGGGGCACGGCCGCTTGTGCGATGAGGCGGATGTGGTCGAATATCGCGACATGGTAACGATCATCCGCGATCGCATTCAGGACATGATTAAGAAAGGCATGACGCTCGACCAAGTGAAGGCCGCCAAGCCGACGATGGATTACGATCCGCTCTATGGCGCGACGTCCGGCTCCTGGACCACGGATCAGTTTGTGGAAGCGTCGTATTTAAGTTTGAGCCGGAGTCTGAGTCAGAAGCATTAGAAGATCGTGTTTTCGCCCAACTCTGCGCGAAAACACGCGACGCCGCTGCGCCCGATTCGCGTAAAGCTCGCGCCATCAATAACAAACCCATTCCGCACTTTGGTTTGCCGCGTGCAACCCATGGCGAACAGACGCATATGTCACTTCTTGAGATTTGCCAGTGGCTCCAGACCACCCCGATTAGCGTTTCGATTCGCGAGTCTTCGCTCATGTTTCCGCTTATCGAAGGCACGCATTTGTTGGCTCTGGGCTTGTCGACCGGGACCATCGTGGTCTCCGATTTGCGAATGATGGGCCTGGTGCTGAAGAAGGAATCGGCTTCGGATGTGCTTCATCAAATCCTGCCGTGGGCGATTGCTGGATACTTTGTCATGGTCGTCACCGGAGTTTTGCTGTTCTTGTCGGAGCCGGTGAAGTGCTATGGGAACACGTCGTTCCGGTATAAGCTGCTGTTCCTGTTGCTGGCCGGAATTAATGTGGCGGTCTTTCATTCCACCAAGGTGTACAGGCGCATGAATGAGTGGGAACATGCCGACAATCCTCCTCGCGCGGCCAAACTGGCGGGGTTGATTTCACTGATTAGTTGGGGGATCGTGATCATCGCGGGCCGGACCACCGCGTATCACTTCTAAGTCTATGTGGCACCTTCTTAAACCATTTTTTCAGTGGTCCGAAACCCTCTGGGTGGGACACTTCGTCGCCGGCAACACCTGGGCTTTTCCGGTGATTGAGACGACGCATATTCTGGCGCTGACCGTGATGTTTGGGGCGATGATTCTCATCGATCTGCGGCTGGTGGGCCTGGGGATGCGGAAGGAATCCGTATCTTTACTGACCAGGAACCTGGAGCCGTATATGAACTGGGGTTTGATCGTGATGCTGGTGACTGGGTTTATGTTATTCAGCTCCGAGGCAATGAAGTGTTATGTCAACGACGGGTTCAGGCTCAAGATGGAGCTTTTAGTTCCGGCGGTCCTGTTTCAGTTCACTTGTTTTCGTTGGGTGACCCGCCAGGATGAAGCGAGACGGCCGAGGGTGCTGGGCTGGGCGGCGTCGGTGTTGTCAACCGTGTTGTGGATGGGCGTCGGCGTCTGCGGACGTGCAATCGGTTTCGTTTAATTCGTTTGAAAGGGAGGCTTCCAATGCAATTAAAATATTACTTTCCGCTTTCGGTAGCTATTTTCGCCCTGACTTTCCTGGCGACGCATCACTTCTCGGTTCCATTTGCGCCGTTCGCGGCGATTCTTCTGGCGGGCGAGACGCTCCTGGGCTTTCAAATGGAAGATCATAAAGCCGCGCGGTTCCTGGGCGCTTTGGTGAAACCCTCGCGGACAGTGAGGCATTGAACGAGCAGCTAAGCCTGGAAAGAGCCGGCGGTCGGGGCGATCGAGTCCCGAAAGGAACAGGCCAGTTTACTTAAGACTCTTATCGGGCAGCTAAAAACCCAGATCTGCGCGGCGCCGCCGGGCGGATTCTGGATCTCCGGGACCAGCGGCGGACAAGTGGCGGCCTGTGCCTCACCGTGGCCCACCGTTTCAGCTAAATACCGTTTGCCGTTGACGCTGTAACGAATGGGACAGGAATTGGGCACGTCATTCCGACGCGTCCGCCACAGCGCCTTTGCCGGTGGAATTGTCATTGGCTTCGATGAAGCGATCCATCGAGCCTCTCTAACGACGATTCCACCCGCGAAGGCAAGCGCCCCGCTGGTCCGCGGCCGGAAGCGCTGACGTTCCGCAATCCCAGCTTGATGGTTCACGGGAAGCTCAATCAGACGCCGCTCGAAGGCCCAACCCTTGCCGGCGTCCGCGTGCTCGCAATCCTGGCATGCGCAGTCCTTCGACAACCCGTCGTCCCGGACGGCTCCGAATGCCGCTAATTCTCGGAGGGGGACTTTTCGATGTGATCGATGACCAGCACTTCGATCGGCGCTTTGCGCTGCTCCAGTTTGAGACCCAGGGTCTCAAGGGCGGTAAAGAGAGAATCACCGTTGGAGGCGTCGATCAACTTCAAGGCCTCGGGCGGTAGAGCGACCCCGGCGGCGACCGCCGAACGCATCATCATCGCGCGGAAATCTTCAGGAGTAAATTGCAGGGTGAAGTCGTAATTCCCGTGCAACTCCGTCATGTCGACCACGGGGCGATCCACGAAGCGGGCCAGCGTATCGGCGATCGCGGACGCAGGCAGCTTCCGGCCTTCAAAGGTGTTGTTGCCGAACGTCATGTACATTCCATTCCCGTAGTTGATGGTGGTGCTGGTCTGGGAAGCTGAGGTGGTGATGTCAAGCGCTTTGCGATCATCCGCGGGGCCGGCCGGCGCATCGGGCGGCGACGCCTTCATCTTCAGCCCCGTTTTTCCGACCACCAAGGCGTACACCGGAAAATCCTTCATCTCCCGATGAAATTTCATGCCGAAGCGGTCCGCCAGCAGCGCTTGCAGCATCTGCGGAATCTGGTCGCCGCTCGCTCCGGCCGGGAGCTTGGCGTTGATATCGAATCTCTCCGACGCCATCCATTCCGGTCCGGAGATCTGGTACAGCTTTACCTTATAGGCGGCTGCCAGGCAGTCATTCAAAGACAGCTTGTTGAGACTGACCCGCGCACCATCGATATGCAGGCCTATCTTCGCGGCGTCGGCGGCGCTGAGGATCGGATCCGACGGCCGGACAGAGGCTACTTCAAATTCGACGCGCTGCGGCGGAGCCTCCGCGAACATCACGGCAGAGGCCAGCGCGCTGAAGATGCCGATGCGAATCGTTTTCATACTCGGATAGTACGCCGCCCCAGGGTGAAAAGATCCACGAAATCGGCGAGCGACGCGCGGGAACCGGTAAGCTACGGATCTTATTGGACCGTTGGTCGGTGGGCCTCCGGTCCGAATCCCAGCAGCCTTCTGTCGCCCATGCCTCCACCGAATCCGGCGCACATTTTCGTGATATGTTTAGTTCGGCTGGAGCACAACAGGAGGGCCGCATCCCGTGAGAAACCGATCGATTTCGATGATCATTCCGGTGTTGTTTTTCGCAACGGGGTTGATCCCTTTCGCCAGTCAGGGCTTCCAAAACGCCCAGCCCACCGCCCTCCAGCAGGCGACCAAAGAAGACCACGCGCAGATGATGGATCAACTGCACATCACCGCTTTGCGGCCCGGAGTGAATGCACGCGTGCTTGGCGAAACGAACTACGATGAGGCCAAGGCGAATCCCTATCCCGATCTTCCCGACCCGCTGACGATGAGGAACGGAACGAAGGTGACCAGCGCCAAGATGTGGTGGGATCAGCGCCGGCCTGAGATCGTCGAAGATTTCGACCGGGAAGTTTATGGACGTGTTCCCAGGAACGTTCCGAAGGTGAAGTGGGAAATCACCAACACGACAAACGAGCATGTGGGAGAGGTCCCGATCGTCACCAAGACTCTGCTCGGGCACGTGGACAATTCCGGGTATCCGGAGATTTCGGTCGATATCCAACTGTTTCTCAGCATACCGGCCAACGCGAAGACTCCGGTGCCCGTGATCATGGTGTTCGGCGGCGCTCCTGCTCCGGGATCAGGCGGGCCGTCCGCAACGGCCGCGTCGCAACAGGGCTCTGAGCCCGGCCCCAGTTGGCAAGCGCAGGCGGTGGCCAAGGGTTGGGGCTTCGCCGAGTTGAACCCGGGCAGCATTCAGGCGGACAACGGCGCGGGCTTGAGAAAGGGGATTATCGGGCTGGTCAATAAAGGCCAACCACGCAAACCCGACGACTGGGGAGCTCTCAGGGCTTGGGCCTGGGGCGCCGACCGCGCCATGGACTATTTCGAAACCGACAAGGGTGTCGATGCCAAGCGCCTGGCCATTCAGGGTCATTCGAGATATGGCAAGGCCGCCGTCGTGAGCATGGCCTACGACTCGCGGATCGCGATCGCTTTCGTGAGTTCCTCCGGAGAAGGCGGCGCCAAGCTGCACCGCCGGAATTTCGGCGAACTGGTGGAGAACGTGGCGGGAGACAACGAATATCATTGGATGGCCGGCAACTTTTTGAAGTACGCGGGACCGCTGAAGTGGAGCGATCTGCCTGTGGATTCGCATGAGTTGATCGCAATGTGCGCTCCGCGTCCTGTGTTCTTGAGCGCCGGAAACCTGGTGGATCCGGCGATCGACATCGGACATTCCGATGCATGGGTGGATGCCAAGGGCACGTTTCTGGCGGGTGTGGGAGCGGGTCCGGTGTACCGGCTGCTGGGCAAGAAGGACCTGGGAACGAACGTGTTCCCACCCATCGAAACGGGCATCCTGAACGGAGATCTGGTGTTCCGCCAGCACAGCGCCGGGCACACGCCCAATCCGAATTGGCCTTACTTTCTGGCCTTTGCCGAGCGCGAATTCAAGGCTCTTTAAAATGCGAGCCCCTATTTCACGCAGAAAATTCGCGCTGCTGGCGGGAACCGCCAGCGTTGTGCCTCTCAAACTTGTCGGCGCGGAACCACTGACCGCCGACGCTGTAGTCCGGCGCATCCAAACGGAACTTGGCGGCGATTGGCCTGCGACGGGTCCGGATGGCTTCAAGGCAGGCGACCCTTCGACGGTAGTGAAGGGAATCGCCACCACGGCTATGGCGACGATGGACGTGCTCAAGCAGGCTGTCATGGCGGACGCGAACCTGATCCTGACCTACGAGCCCACGTTTTACTCCCGCGCGGACGGAACAGCCGCGCCCGGCAGGGGACAGGGTGGATTTGGCGCCGATGATCCTGTGGTCAAAGGAAAACGCGAATTCATTGAGAAAAACGGCCTGGTTGTATTCCGGCTGCGCGACCATTGGCAGGCTCGCAAACAGGATGACATGGTTTCAGGCCTGGCGAGCGCACTCGGCTGGTCCCCATACGGAGTTCTGCACGATAATGCCCTGTACGACATTCCACCGGCCACCGCCGAGGCGACCGTGGCCTTGATCCGCAGCAAACTCAACCTGCGCGCCGGCCTGCGTGTCGTCGGGGATCGCAATGCGATGATCCGCCGGGTTTTGCTTTTTCCCGGCTCCATGACTCCCGCGACGATGTGGTCGCGCTATTCCGAAGTGGACATGATTGTCGCGGGCGAGGTTCGGGAATGGGAGAACACCCATTATGCCGCTGACATCTTTACTACAGGCGAAAAACGCGCGCTGGTGACAACAGGGCGGGTGGCGTCCGAAGATCCCGGAATGCGCGTTTGCGCGGAGTGGCTCAAGTCGATCGTAAGGGAAGTTCCGGCAAAGTGGATCGGAGTGGGAGATCCTTATTGGAGGCCCGCCTGATGACCGCACGGGAAGTAGTCGAGCTGATCAAAAAGAATTCGACCATGCCTTGGAACGAACGCTCCGCGCGGGATACCTTTAAGGCTGGGGATCCGGACGTCACGGTCAAAGGCATCGCGACGACGATGATGGTCACCTTCGACATGCTGAAGCGCGCCAATGCCGCGGGCCTGAACATGGTGGTCACGCATGAGGACACCTTCTGGAACGATCCTGACAACACCAAGGACCTGGCCGGGAATGCGCTCTATAAGCTCAAGACCGAATTCATCCTGAAGAACAATATGGTGATCTGGCGGGATCACGATAACATGCACGCCTCGACGCCGGATTACACGGTGGTGGGAGAGCTTCGTTCCGCGGGCATTCCTGCGGGACCGGGAGGTAGCGGGCACGTATCGATGCGTCCCGGCATTCTAACGATTCCGGAGACGACTTTCGGAGAACTCGCCGCTCAGGTGAAGCGGTCGAGCGGCGCCCGCGCGATTCGCTGCGTAGGCGATCCAAAAGCCAAGGTGAGCAAGATTCTGGTGGGCCCGGGATATGCGACTCCTCGCATGACTCCCGAAGCCGACGTGGTGATTGGCGGCGAACAGCAGGAAGCCGATGGCGGTTTTGACAACATAGAGTATGTGATGGACGCCGTTTCGCTGGGCATGCCGAAGGGCGTCATCATGCTGGGCCACGTCATTTCCGAGCAGGCAGGGATGGAGGATTTCGGCAACTGGTTGCGGACGTTCCTCCCCGACATTCAGATCCGCTTCGTGCCGGCGGAAGAGCCGTATTGGTAGAGCGCGCCAGTTCCGGGTACTGCTCCCGGCGTTCGAGAAAGTGAAAAATCTGGATCGCCGGCTTAAAGCGCCCACACCCGATCGGGTGGGTGGCCCTGATGTGACGAAAGACCACCACACGCCGAACTGAAGTAGCACCGACCCTCGGAGGATAGGCCGGTACCGGTTTCAAAAAAGCATACCTGCTGGACCTGAGGCTTTGCTGAGGAAGGTTCAGCAGAGCGGAGTTGTTATTTTGGGAATTGAGGGCCGCGACACCGCGAAGCGGAAGTATTTCTGCTCCGAAC
The DNA here is from genome assembly GCA_036489835.1 of Bryobacteraceae bacterium. Classification (GTDB taxonomy): domain Bacteria; phylum Acidobacteriota; class Terriglobia; order Bryobacterales; family Bryobacteraceae; genus Palsa-187. The sequence goes on from DASXEY010000103.1 coordinate 9,810, forward strand.
GGGTGATCGAGGCTTAGTGCGGAGCGGTTCCGATTTGGTTCAAGAACGCCGGCGGAAGCGGGTGTCCGGGATTGTCTTCAGCGCTTTGGCCTTGCGCGACGATGGGCAGATTCATGGGCTAAGCGTTGGCCAAGAGGCCCTCGATTCTTTGGGTAAATTTTCGCCTTGGATGACAAGACTGCTCTTGGAGCTAAAATTGCAAGGACCACGGCACGAATAGGAATGCTGAAAAGTGGAGTCGGATCGTTATTTTTGCCTTGATGTACTTCGAGTAAGCAGCGCGGGATCCTCAAAGGTCTTCTGCGATTGCGCCATCTTGTTGGAAATATGGGATACGGGCGGGTTGCTTCAAACTTCCAACCCGATTGCCGAGGGTTCGGTCCTCGATCTGGCATCTGCCCAGGGCTGTAGTCGCGCGAAAGTAAATTCTTGCACTACGGATGCATATGGATGTCTCGTGGATATCACCGTGGATCCCGCCTCCAACTGGTTCCCAGCCGGCTATAATCCACCCTATTTCAAGCCTCAAGATGCCGCGTGAGCAGCGTGGGCGGAATGCCGTCGATAGCTTGAGCGAGTCAGCACACAAGTCTCTCCAAGTTCAGCTTTGATCTCGTCAACCCAGATGCGATAGCGCGGGTTAGGATCCCAAGAGTAAAATCGCATCACCTCCATTTGGCAGTCATAAACGGGATCGTAATAAGGTGGCAGTTGCAAGCCGGCCGATTCCAATGGACGACCGCCAATGCGACGGAGAATGGAAGCCGAACAGTGGCGCTGAGTTACTGTGCTCAGGCCCACGACACCTCCCAGCAGCTCAGTTAGGGCGTAAATCGCCAATACCAATCTGAGAGCTGCGGTGGTGCCGCGAATCTCCTGGTCGAGCGCCAAGCCTCCCGCCTCCGCGAGGTTACATCCCCGCCGTCGCGCGACTTCGAACTCCTCCGATAGGGCATTCTCCAGCGGCCGCCGCCATTCAACCGCGCTTGCCAAGGCGGAATTGGAGACGGCCAACTCCTGTGGGTTGACATCCGGAGTGTGATGGCGGCACCGGATGCATCCCCGAACTTGGTGGCGTTCATTCAGGATGAGCAGGTGCCAGCTCTCCTCGTCTATGCCAAGAACGTGCCGGCCGTCTTGAAGTTGAGAGGGCTGAATGGCGCCATCTTCGAGGTAGACTCTTCCGCGAAGTTCCTGCATCTCAAACAAAAGATCCTGGTAAAGGCTGACGTTGCTTTGAACACCGGAAAAGGACGAAGGTGCCGCGCCCTGGGTGGGGGCAAGCATTACAAGTCGCCTGGATTCGCTCACAAGTCGACTGGAGGACCGCTTCGAGCGAGAGCCTTCCAGCCCCCCCCTCGTTCGGTATGTCATGTGGCCACTTCCTGCAGGTGCAATCGTCATGAGGCTGCTTCAGGGCAAGGTCGGGGCATCAAAAGCGTCTCCCTTAAAAGCTACTGTGTGAGGGGAGACACAAGCACTTCCGGGTCCAAAAGTTTCCGCGACAAAATCCCGCAGATTCATTGAGTTATGGTTGAGGTTGGGGCGGTTGTGCGCGGCTGATGACCTTCTTACCGAGTCAAAACTGGGTGCCCCGTAAGATCTTCCCTAACAAGAAAGCTGGCACTGATGACGACACGATTTTATCGAGGTATGTGCCCGGGGCAAGGCGCTTGCGCCTTGATCACCTGCTTCCGGTTTGGGGCACGGGCTGGTGTCAGCCAGCATTCATACCGATCACAGCATCGATGAGAACAGCATTGCGGCACTGTCGTAAGGGACGCCGCCATTTGATCGCTGGTGTTTGAGGGCGCGCCGGAATTCAGATTTACTTGCATTTTGGAATGAATGTCATATCCCCGATCGGCGGTAAGCTCAGGGAGGAGTCGACAGGTCACAGGCAGGGCCCGCAAGTTCGTCCGGCGGGTCGAGCATAATTCGACATCCTCCCGGGCGTAGGGAGCCTTTCTCATAGAGCTCCTCAGGAAAGGCCAGGATCCGGCTTCAAAGCGGCAGATGTCGTCGCATGCCCTGCAGCACTCCTCAAATGAACCGAGACAGAAGAGCCGCGCCGGATCGTTGGCCGCGACCAATCGATTCGTTTCACTTGAGACATCACGAAGCTCCTGTTGAATATAATGCGGCCATCCGGATAATGCGGACATGCGGCAGGTGGGTCCCACTCTCGGTCAAGACTTGCGGCTCCTCGCGCGGCATGGGGTCGGCAGCCAGTCCCCTGTCATCTGCGGTTCCGCATCTGTTCAGTGCTCCAGTTTCGCCGGTCACATTTCTTTGCATTGATTGCCTGAAGACACGCTTCGATGCTTCGTCACTCGGGCGAAATCTTCAGGCCGGCGCTGGGGGAGGCTTCCATATAGGTGTCGCCAAACCGTTCTACAATCCCTTGATCCCACGGTTTGAGATTGCCCCCTGCAGCGAGTGAGTCGTCAATGTCGATTCCGCAAAATGGGTCCTGGCTGGAGAATACGGGCTGGTATACCAATCCGCCAACCTGCGGCATTCGTCGATGGAATTAAAACTCATCCAGGTGCGCAGACCGGTGCTACGGGCACGACGCAGAAGCTATTGGGAACCTACCTTCTTCGGGTTCCCATCCCGCCCGTCGTAGCGCTAGAGGACCATTGGTCGCGTTCATTCAGATCGTCGGGAACAAAAAAACGGGCCTGCAAGCCAACCGCTGAGAATGGGGATGGTTTCACTTGCGCGCCTCCTGCACGGGCCCGCGCGCCACCGGCGGGGTTCCGCACCTACGACAACCTTTTCGATCACGCCGTTCTTCAGCGCTATCCGGGCCAAAAGGCTCAAAATCAGTGAGATCAAGCTCCGGGCACCAAGCGACTTCGTCGTCGAAGCGGACGTCTGGAAACGAAGCCAGCCCTTCGAAGTTGCGTGGGCTGGGTACTGGAAAGCAGTTCAAGAATGCAAGAGGCGCCACACGGGAGCGCGGCGCGCTCATACTGTTTGTCTTGAGGATCGCTTGCTGGGTTGCTGTGGGGCCTTCTTTGATGTGGCCGCGAGCAACCTGTGACAGCTCAAAATGGACGCTACGTAGGCAAATGGACATCCGAAAGGGTTTCGGAGGGGAAGGAGGTCGCTAAAGTCTTTGGGAAAGTGGTGCGCCCGCCGCGATTCGAACGCGGGACCTTTTGCTCCGGAGGCAAACGCTCTATCCAGGCTGAGCTACGGGCGCGCAAACTCCACCAACAGTCTAACATTGCGCCGCGGGCCAGTTGCCATCCTCCCGCCCTAATCTCTTACAATGCAGGAGGAGCGAGATTCGAAAATGATCACATCCCCGGAAGATGCCAGGCTCCTCTTCAAGCGCTGGAGCGAGGATTCTTCGCCACTGCGCATTAAGCTGCGGAGCGCGGCGATGATCTTCGAAGGCGTGGGCCTTGTCGAAACAATCAGCTCCAACGTCCTGAATCTGGGAGGCAACTCCTGGCAACTGGCGATTCCGCTGGAGGGAGCGACGTTCACCTTTTCTGATCCACGCGAGGCTCCCGTGGCTAGCGTCAGGGAGGCAGAGGCCGCGCGCTACGAATTTGGGCTGTCACTGAATCTGGCCAACGGCGACCGTCTGGCTCTGATGGAGCTAAAGACACTGGACGCGGAGCCTGCGTCCGAAGAAACTGAGTAAGGTCCGCCGATTCAATTCGATGCCGCGGCGGCATTTATTTGGCACGTTGGGACCAAATTCGTTCTAAGATAATAGCTGGAAGCGCCGATATGGCTGTGCAAGAGGTAGGCCTTCCGGTGCAGCGCCTCCGATGAACTGTTCGACATGAAGGTAAACAACTCCAGCCTTTCCTCACTGGCCTCGACCGAAGCAACGAGGCCCCAATCGGTTACAGTATCGAATCCGTCGGCCGTGAGCGCCGCCGTACCGCTCGACGATACTCATTTATCGGAGTTGGTGCGAAGTCTACGGTCCCTGGTCGCAGATCCGGAGCGCCAGGCGCGAATCGAATATATCGCCCGATCGTATGCCAGTGGCACCTATCACGTGGACGCGCAGGCGACAGCGTCAAAAATCATCGACGACGCGTTCCGGCGCAACCCTACTTAGGCAGCGACTTCTCTCGCCATTGGCATAGACCGCGCGAACGGTCGGCTGGCGGACCGCACCTTCCGCTAATGCCGGCTCGCACGGCAGAAACGACAACAAACCTGATGTGATCCTGTCAGCGAAGAGCCCCCCGCAGTTTGGCATTGGCTTCAAGGACACCGCATGCTGAAGAAGACCTGTATGCACATGCTTGCTACCCGGGTGGTCGCGCGAGCGTCGCAGATATGGCGGATCAGAGCAGGGAAGCGCAGGACAACGCTGCTGGAAGCACTGCCGGCTATCACGGGCGAATGGCGCCAGGAACAGGCTCGTGGTGCATGTGGAGATACTGGAAGACGGCGCGAAGGTCCAGGCTAATGTGATTCTCATTCAGCATTTGTGAGAACGCCTGGGCGTTACACTGGAATCGTGACGAAACATATCCTGAAACAAGCGCTTGTGAGCTACGGGCTCCCTATTTTTCTGGCCGGAGCCCTGGGGGTTCAGATGGCTCGCAGCCAGCCGCCAGCCGCGCCCCAGGGGAAGGGACAGTCCAAGGCGCCCCGCGTTATCCTGGAAGACCACCGGCCTCCGCTGTTCTTAAAAGAAACCTTCAAAGAGACGCCCAAAGGCACTTCCGAAACACCCGTCACAGCCGACTTTCTGACCAATCCCAATCTCGACCTGAAATTGTACGGGCCCGGCGCCAAGGATATTCAGATTGTCCATCACGACTCCCCCAAGGACGAGCCTTCCTACATCTGGACCGGTCTTTGCTCCGCGCCCTGTGCGCTGGCGCTTCGCGATAAAAACAACTATGTGGATCTGACGGGACTCGCGAAGATCCAGTGGCGCACGAAACAGGCCGGCTTCCATCTGCTGAGGCCGATTCTCAAGCTTGCCGACGGAACCTGGCTGGTGGGCGATCACACCGACGGATATACAGTCGATTGGCGCGAGACGGAGATGTCGATCGGGGACATTCGCTGGCGGCGGTTCGATCCCGAACACGTCACCGAGGGCAACGATGGGCGCTGGGTGGAGAATCCGGACCTGAGTAAGGTCGATGAAATCGGCTTCACGGATCTCACCATCGGAAGCGGCCACGGCGCTGGGGGTTCTTCGCGCATCGATTGGATCGAGGTCTACGGAAGCCCGGTGGCGCGCACCGCAGGGGCTGCACAATAGCCCGTGAGCTTTTCCGCCGGACGGTGGCGGCAACGGCTCTTACTTGCAGCGCGATCAATCCTACTGGGGTGGGTAGCGCTGCTGCTGATCGGTTATGTACTGGAGCGTCCACTCCTGATTTGGATCGCAGGTAAGCTGGGGGCGAGTTGGTTTCCAACCGTACGCTTGATGCTGGACTGCTCGGTGCTCGCGGGAATCGGATGGGTAATTGGAAGGCTCGGCCGGTCCAGTCCGATTCTTGCAGTCGTTGCCTTTGCGGCGACCCTCGGTTTTCCCGATCTCGATGAACTGGTGGAAATCCGGGTCCCATGGCTCCTCCACTTGGCAATAGATGCGCTTGGCGACTCGCGTTATTGGGATTCGTTGGTCTCTACTGCCTCAATTCAGGCGGTCCTGTTCGGGAGCTTGATCTCCGGTGCGCTTCTCAGCCGGCCGGCGACGCCAATGGCAGCCCTATCGATCCTGGGTGGGAAACTCAAACAGTGAGCGATACTCCTCCACCGCCCTCCTCCGGTCGAATTTTTCCTCCACGGTGCTGCGGCCATTGCTTCCCAGCCTCAGACGCAGCGTGCGATCGCTGAGCAGCCGATCCAGGGCTGCAGCGAAGTTCTCGACCTCCGGCCCACCGGGCGGAATCAGAATTCCGTTCTCCGGCGTGACAACTTCGGGGACGCCACCCACGGCCGACGCCACCACCGGGCGCGACGCTGCAAATGCTTCCAGCACGATCAGCGGGATTCCTTCGGCTTTGGACGGAAGCACGACCACCTCGCACGAGGCTAATTCTGGCGCAATATCCGCCACCTGCCCGCGGAACTCGAAGAGGCGTTCCAGCTTGTGGGCGCGCAACCGCCGATGCAATCCGGCCGCCTCCGGCCCATCGCCAACCACCACGAATCGAAAATCGTCACACCCGCGGCGGAGCCGCAAGCGACGTCCGATCTCCACCAGCAGCAGGGGACGTTTCACGGCCTCCAAGCGTCCTGCGAATAGAATGCGGTGCGGGTAGTCCGGGGTACTGCATTGGGCATCCGCAGCGAAACACTCAAGATCGACGCCGTTCAAGATGAGCCGGATCTTACCTTCCTCGATGCCCTGCCCGACTAGCTCCCGCCGGACGCTCGCCGAGAGTGCGACGCGCACGTCCAGCGCAGCGTCAACCGCTCGAGTAGCCGCTACCAGGTTCCAGTCGGCGTCCACCGAGTGAATCAGATCGATGCTGCGAAGACCGGGCAGCCGCTCCTTAATTTGCGGCAAAACACTATACGCGGAGAGTGAATTCTGAACCACCAGTGCATCCAGTTCCCAGTTGATACAAATGGAGTAGATGCCGGCCGCGAGTTTTTCAGGGTGCATTAGTTTGCGCAGGTCGTAAATGTGTTCGGCGCGCTTCTCCCATTGCCCGCGCCAGGAATCGCCGGTGGACTGCGTGGCGATCAGGAAGACTTCGTGCGTAGCGGGGTCCAATGCGCCGGCAAGCTCCAGGAGCACGCGCTCGGCTCCGCCGGGTCCCAAATGCGGAGTGATCAACCCAATGCGGCGGCGAGACGCCCGCGCCTCGGGCATGTAGATCAAGGGCGCTGTTATCAGGCCGCCGGAGTTCACTGCCGACGGTTGAAATTGCAGGTAGAAGTCCAAGTCGAAGATGCGGCGGCCGGAGATGCGGTTCACTTGCTCTTTGATGCGCAAAGGAATCAGCCGGGCTGAAGAGCGCAGGGGATGCCGGGTCCAAGCTTCAAGCGAGAGCAAGCCGGCATTCGCCAGATGGCGATGGATGGTTTCAAGCCGGGGCGGCAGCGGAGCCGCTGTCACAGCCGGTGCGGTGGGACGCGGTACCAGGTTTTGTTCGAAGCCTCGCCGTGACAGTGCCACCGAGCCATCCGCGAGTTCGACGGCGTCGTTGCCCCCCCATACCGCTAGAGCCGCCAATTCCGCGCTTTCCGCCGCCAACAGAGAGGGCGAGCGAGCCACCAGAAACGCCGGACACTCCGATGGACCCCTCGCTATAGCCCCCGAACCCGGTGCCGTTCCGATTCGTTGCCAGCCGCCGGCTTGCCAATCGAGAATGCTCTGTCGCCTGATTTGCCCCTTATCCGCGACCACCGCCACAGCCGGCGACCATAGAGCCTTGACGCGTGCCCTGGCATCGTATTCGTAAAGTTCCGGATGCTTGGCGCGGATGCAGGCGGTGAGCGCCGCGTGCCGCTCGCGCGCGATATCGATCAGAGACGGACCGTGTTTCCGGTAGCCGAAAAGGACTCGGCGGATATGCTCTCCATGGCGGCCCCGCGCACCCAGATTCAACCAGAATTCCCAGTCCTCATAACCGCTTGGAGTCATCGACTCGTCGTATCCGCCGGCCGCAGCCCAATCGCTTTTTCGGATCAGGGCGGCGTAGGTCACGATATTGCGGTCCAGCAGTTGATAAAGGTTGTAATCGGGCAGCCGTTCGACGTAGTTTTCCTTGCCGAACACGCGGTAATCGGAGTACGCGAAGGCGGCGCCGGGATGGGCATTGAGCGCATCGAGGCAGGCCGTGGCGTACTCCGGCTCAAGCATGTCGTCGGCGTCGAGCGGGATGATCCATTCGTGGCTGGCCGCATCGAAACCAGCATTGCGCGCAGCCGCCAGACCACGGTGGGGCTGATCGAGGCAGCGATCCGCCAGAGCGCGGGCGTTTTCGAGCACCTTCCTGGCGCCGGGTAAATCGGAGCCGTCATTGACCAGCACAACCTCCACCGGGCAGCCCCGCTGTGCTCGTGCAGTCGCGATGGCTTCGAGCAGATATGCCTCTGGGTTATAGCACGGGATGACGATGGAGACCCCGTGCATAGCTCGGCCGCCTACTCCGCTCCGCGGCGCGGCTGCGCGGCACGCGGGGCGGGGATTTTAGAGAGCCGAATCATCGAAGGAACCAGCACTTCAGCTTATCGAATCTTGCGCCTTGGGATAGGGGAGCGCTTGTTTGCCCACGGTGTCGCCGGCAGGTCCAACGGCTCTAAGCCGTATTGTAGGGTTGAATATTCTTGTTTCTCGGGTTATACTGCTTGGGTTTCGCCTTATCTTTCAGCAAACTCGGAGGGGCAATTGGATGTTAACATTCAGGTTCGCGGCTCTGCGGCCAAGTTATTTAAGCCATTTTGCTTCGGTTTTGGGTGCGGCCGCCATTTTTGCCGGTCAATCCCACGCCGGTGTCATTATTGATTACCCGAACTTCTCGAGCACGGCGGGGCTTACGTTGGTCGGGTCTACAACGACGACATCGAGCCAGCTTGAGCTTACTCCGGCGGCGATCGGTCAGAGCGGCGCCGCTTACAGCACCACGGCCGTGCCCCTCGGGGCCGGCGATACCTTCAGCACTACGTTTCAGTTTCAGATCACCGATACGGGTGGAATCGATCCAGCTGACGGAATTACGTTTGTCCTGGCGGCAAGCCCGAGCGGCTTAGGAACCGGAGGAGGAGATATCGGCTACGGAGGCGTCGGCAACAGCGTCGCCATCGAGTTCGATACTTACGACAATGGCTCTGACGACGGCGACAGCAGTAATCACGTCGCCATCGACGAGGATGGCAGCATTGACGACGGCACCTCCGGGGGCGACCAGGATCTGGTGAATGCCTACGGGGTCTCGAGCTGCGGTTTTCCCAGCTCTTATCTCGCATCCGGATGCATGGCCAACGGGGACATTTGGAGCGTGACGATCGGCTATGACGGCACGAATCTAGCCGTTTCCGTCTGGGATATGAGCGGTACTCACGCTGAAGCCGCGCCGTTCACCATATATACGGCCCAGCCGGTCAATATCAGTTCCTTTCTCGGCACGACCAATGCTTATGTCGGCTTTACGGGTGGCACAGGCTCTGGATTCGAACAGCAAGACATCCTGAACTGGGAACTGGCGAATACCTCTACACTGCCGCCGCCGTCAACCACGCCGGAACCCGCAACAATGACCTTGGTCTTCGCCGGAATCGCCGGGATCGTGCTGGCGAAGCGCCGCCGCAGCTAAACGCCAGGTCGAACACAAAGGCAACCCCGGGCCTTGACGGGACCTTCACACCGTGATAGTTTCCTCACGTGAGAAACTGTTTGCCGGCCCTGATTCTTTTGCTTTCTGTAGCCGCCATGCCGATGCTAGGGCAAGGGGAGGCTGAGGCTGCCTCGCTCCGCGCCGCGAAACCGCCGGCGGGCCCCGCACCGCGCACCGCCGATGGGAAACCCGATTTCTCAGCCGTCTGGAGTCCTGAGCACAACTTCATCTACGACATCTCCACCTCGCTCAAGAAGGGCGAGACGCTGCCTTTGCAGCCCTGGGCTGCCGATCTGACCAAAGCCCGCATGTCCAAGGACGATCCGGAGGCCAATTGCCTGCCCACCGGAGTGCCTCGCCAGAATCCCTATCCCTGGAGAATCGTCCAAACGCCCGCGCTCATCTTCTTCCTGTTCGAGGGCAACATTCACAGCTACCGGCAAATCTTCATGGACGGCCGCAAGCATCCCGCCGATCCCGACCCGACTTGGTATGGACACTCGATCGGCCACTTCGAAGACGATACGCTGGTGATCGATTCGGTCGGTTTTAACGACCGCTTCTGGTTCGACTTCGCCGGCCATCCGCATACCGAACAATTGCACGTGGTGGAGCGTTTCCGGCGGCCGGATCTCGGACATCTGGAATACGAAGCCACCATCACCGATCCGGGCGCGTACACCAAGCCTTTCACGATGTATGGGCATTCCACGATGGAGCCGGGAGTCGATCTGCAGGAATACATCTGCAACGAAAATAATCAGGACGTGGCGCACATCGTCGGCAAGGACGACCGCAAATAATCGCGGATAGATCTTGACCGCGTAGCTATTACGCGATACGATATACTACGTACCGCGTAATATGTCTGATCCCAGCCTTCTCGTTCTTTCCAGCCTTGCCGACGGCGATAAACACGGCTACGCCATGATGGAAGACATCGAGCGTTTCTCCGGGCTGCGGCTTGGCCCGGGTACTCTTTATGGCGCGATCACTCGGCTGGAGCAGCGCGGCTGGATTCGCCCTGTTTCTTCCGACGACCGCCGTCAACCTTACACGCTTACTTCGGCCGGCCGCGAGTATCTCAAAGATCAGTTGGAGAACCTGGAGCGCGTCGTGAAGGCCGGATTGCGAAGGCTGCGCCACGCATGAGCCGGCTGATCCATCTTTTCGCCTGGCTTTATCCGCGTTCCTGGCGGGCGCGCTACGGCGCGGAGTTCTCTGCGCTGCTCGAAGACGTACGCCCGGATGGGCGGACCGCAGTCAATGTTTTAACGGGAGCACTCGCCATGCAAGTTCGAAGCTGGAAGTCCTGGAAAATTTTCGCCGCTTCGGCGGTTTTCGGCGCGGTTGTCGCCACGGGCCTCCTGTCGGCGATCCCGAATACGTACATTTCCTCCGCCGTTGTAAAAATCGGGAGGCCGGTGAGCGGTTACAACCCCATTGACGTCATCAATTCTGTTCTTGTGAACGAGGAGAGCCGCGCCAAACTCACAGGGATAATCACAAAATACAACCTGTATTTAAACCAGCGATCCAGGCGGCCCCTCGACGATGTGATCGACCAGATGAAGCGGGACATCCGAGTGAGGCTTTTGGACGCGAATATCACCGCCATTAGACTCGAATTCAGCTACACCGATCCCGGAGTGGCTCAGCAGGTAACCTCGGAGATTACCTCGCAGCTGCTGGCGGAGAACCTCCGGCAGGGGCATACCCTGCTCGAAATCCTTGATGGAGCCAATTTGCCAAAAGTCCCCGCGTACCCCAATAGACCTCTCCTCATCGGCGTTGGCGGCATGTGTTTCCTTCTCATGTGGGGCGGGCTCTCTGCATGGCGCTCGGTTTCCGTGCGCCGATTTGCAGCCGGAGGCCCGCCGATTTCATCAGGCGAAATTCCCAGCGGAGGCCCTGTGGCCTTGAGCTTGCCATCCTTTCCCGAACACCTCCGCCGCAACGCCTGGAAGATCCTGATTTCCCTGGCATTGCTGATCTCAGTGGCTGTACTTACCTTTAAGGTGGCAAATCCAAGCTATGAGTCCAAAGCAGTGGTCAAAATCCTGCCTGGCGCGAATGCGGATTCCATTGCCTCCCTTACGCAATCGGTCGAGAGCCGCGCTTCCCTCGCGCCTATCATCGCGGAGTACAATCTTTATCTATCCGAATATCACCCGGAAAAAGTATTTGAGAAGATGAAGGAGCACATACGTATCGAGCCCTTGGGAGGGAACTCCGCCGTCGGCATTCGATTCACCTATCCCGATCGCCACATTGCGCAGAAGGTCACCCAAGCGCTAGCTTTGCAAATGGTAGAGGCAAGCGCTGCCAGTGACCCGCCAGTCGAACTCTCGGTTCTTGATCCCGCCAGTCTCCCGGAAAACTGGTTTCCTCCCGTCGAGCCGGATTACAGCGTCGGATTACTCTTCGGTCTTCTGCTCGGCGTAATTGGTTCGGTGACCGTGGCTCTCTTCCGCCGCCGACCCAACCTTGGGTAAGGGGTCTTGTATAGTGGAAATTGATGCGGTTGTTGCTTCTTCTCCTTATGCTGACCGCACCGGCTTTTGCTCAAACCAGCCCATGCCTGGGCACCGTGACCTGGTCGCCGTGCGATTGGTCTTTCGATCTGGCGCCCTCCGAAAATCCCGACGCCTTCGATCTACATGTCGAATTCCGCTCGCCCCACAATCGCACAATTGTTCTGTATGCGTTTCGCGACGGCGCGCGGCGCTTCGTTATCCGTTTCGCTCCCACCGAGGAGGGCGATTGGAATTACCGATTCACCAGCAATCTTCCACGCCTGGAAGGCCAAACCGGAGAATTTGCCGCCTTCGGTTCCGGCTCGCCCGGCTTTGTGAAGGCCGCGAACGTGCATCATTTCGCCACGGCGAACGGCAAACCGCACCTGTGGATGGCTTCGGCTCTCGACGATTTTCTCGCCCTTTCCTCCGACGAATTCAACCGGGCCTTGGCCGAGCGCGCCAGCGAAAAATTCACCCATATTCGAATCACGATTCCTTCGAACGCGGATCTGGATGAAGTCGCCGAGCGCATTCGCTCGATCAATACCCGAGGCTTGGTCGCGGATCTTGTGCTGGCCTCGATTCCAGAGAACGCGCAGGCGCGGCGCAAATATATCTCCGATCTTGCTTCGCGTTTCTCCGCGTTGAATATTACGTGGATGGGACTTGCCGCCTTCGAGCGTGTTCCCAATGCCCGCGTCATCCTGAAAGACTTTGGCGCGATCCTCAAACAGTTCGATCCTTATAATCACCCGCGCACCTCTTTGGCGGAGTCGACATCCGGAGCGCTTACCAACGACCCCTGGACCAGCGTTCTCAGCTACGGAACCGCCGATCCGAATGTAGGAGCGGTGGAGCACCAGCTTTACGGCGAACCCGCCATCAACACCGGCATCCGATCCGAACACGACCTATGGAACGCCACCATGAACGGCCAATATCCTGCCTCCGGTTCCGGCGCGTACATGACCGGCTGGTTCAATTTCATGTCCGGCAATCGCTACTGGGAGCTGGAACCGTATTTCGATGTCGACGGCGGACGAGCCCTCGCGCTGGAAGACGTCGAGTACATCGTTTATGTCGAGAAACCAGGACCGGTTGAGATTACTGTCGCCGATCATGGCTACGATGTCGCGTGGATCAATCCCGCCACCGGCGAGCGCACGAAGGCCAAAGGCTATCGAGGCCAGCACTTCACGGGGGAGCCTCCCGATAAGTCCCACGATTGGGTGCTGCACATCTCGCGCGAGGGCGAAAAGCAAAGCCGCCTGAAATCCTACGACTTCGATTCGCGCGATCAGCCGATCCTGCTTCAACAGATCGAACTCAATCCGGAGAAAACTCCCTACGAGGTCTCGGCGCCGTCCGAATCGGAGATCAGCGTCTCCAAGCCGCCGCACTTTTCACTGCACGTTACGCGCAGTTCCCGCGCCACACGAAATCTTCTGGTGGAGTGGGCAGGTGAGGTCACCGCCAACGGCGACGGGTATCGCGTGATCGGCTCCGGCAGCGAGGGGACCTTTCAGATACCGGAGTCTATGACGAGAGGCCCCTCGCCGAGCATGCTGGTGCACGTGTTCATCATGAACGCTTTCGGAAAGGTGTACGAGACCGACAAGGTGTACAGGCTCCTTCCGTGAATCGTTTGACAGAGTCGCCCGCACAACGGAGCCTGGCTCGGCGGAACACTAGCGAGGCCCCAACGGTTCGGGGGGCCGAACCGGCCCTGTGCGGGCGGTATCTTCTCGCCGTCGACACCACTTCGGAATCCGGCAGCATCGCTTTGGCCAATGCGGAGCATGGAACTAACGCCGAGCGCGTCATTGAAGAAGTGCAGCTTGACTCAGCGGGAGGGTACTCCCACATCCTCTTCGATGCAATCGCGCGGCTGCTGGCGCGGCACGGTCTCGGACTCCGCGATATCGACTGCTTCGCCTCCGCGGCCGGACCGGGATCGTTCACGGGCGTGCGCGTTGGTCTGACGGCGATCAAAGGCCTCGCCGAGGCCAACCAGCGCCAGGCTGTCGCAGTATCGAATCTGGAGGCTCTGGCGTTCTTCGGTTCTCGTACTCTTCGAGCTCCGGTGCTCGACGCGCGCAGGGGCGAGGTTTACGGCGCGGTTTACGATGCGGAGCTGCACGTCGTCCAGGAGGAAGTTGTCATGCGATTCGACGGCTGGATCGCGGGGCTGCCTCAAGGGGAAATCGAAGTCGTTACGACTGGTTTCGCGTTGCCCGCGCAACCCTACCCGAACATTTCCGCGCCGCGGGCACTCGCCGGCGCGATTGCCCAAATCGCCGCACGCCGCTTTTCTGAGGGCCTTGGTCTTGACCCGGCCGAAATCGATGCAAACTACGTTCGCCGTTCCGACGCCGAACTGCTTTGGCGCGATCCTCACTCGCGCGTCTGACCGGTTCGCGATTCAACTCAGGCAAACCCGGGGCAACTGGCTTCAGTGGAAGCACCGAATACATCCCAAATAGTTGCTTAGACAGAGTAAAGCTGTTCCCTTTCTCCCCTCTGCAGCGTTCATCAATTAAGTAAGCGGTGCGAACTGACGATGGGAATGCTGATGGGTACGCGAATTCTGGTGGCGCTAGTGGGCGCCTATGTGAGTGCTGGAGCGATGGCCGCGGCAGACATCGGCGGCACGGTCGTGATCGAGCACAAGCTCACTCGGCGTCGCGTCACTGCTCCCGCTCCCGCCTATCAGCGGGGGATCGCCGTGCCTCTCGACCCCAAGCCGCCCGAGGAGCCGCTGGCGTTTGAACGTTCCCATGTCGTCATTTATATCGATGCAGCAGGATCGCCCGCCGTGCCGGCGGGCCGCCGGGCCGCCGCGCAGATCCAGCAGGAGGATCGCCAATTCTCGCCGGACCTGGTGGTGATTCCTGCCGGGTCGACAGTTTCATTTCCCAACCTCGACGCCATTTTCCACAACATTTTTTCCTTGTCGAAAGCTCGTTCTTTCGATTTAGGCAATTACCCGAAAGGCGAAACCAGGACGGAGACGTTTCCCACGCCGGGGATCGTGTACGTGTACTGCCATCTGCATCCGAACATGTCTGCAACCATCCTGGTGAGCCCAACCCAATGGTGTGCCAGGGCAAACGCGGATGGGAGCTTCGTTTTGCAGGGAGTGCCTCCCGGAAAATACACGGTGGTGGCTTGGCACAAGGCAGCGGGCTTCGCCCGCAAAACCGTGACCGTGACAGAGAACGGCGCGCCTTCCATCACTTTCGATATTCCCTTGACCGAGTCCAGCCCGAAGACTGTCGCGAACAGGTGAAGAGGATGCGGTTCGCCACGCGCACGTTCCTCTGGTCGATTCTCCCGTTCGCCGTGCTGCTGACCGGCAGTTTCTGGGCTGTCCAGAATCGCGTGCTTTTGAAGGTTCGAGAACGCCTGCAGTCTTCCGTGAAGCAGACGCAGGCCTCGCTTGCGAGCATGCTTTCGAGAACGGAGCAGCGGGACAGCCGCGTGGTGCGGGCGGCGGTCAGCCAAAACTCTGCTCTCAAGGCAGGGGTGCAGTTGCTGCTGGGGGATCGCCGCGACCCGCAGGCGCGCCTGACGCTTGAAGATCAGCTTCTGGAGATCGGCAACGAACTGGGCTTCGACTTTCTTCAGGTGTCGGACGGCAACGGAGCGCCGCTTGCGGCCGTCATGCTTCAGGACGGCAGTCTAAAAGCTCTGGACCTTTCCCGGCAGCAGCCGCCGCGACAGGGTTATTTTACAAGCGCCGGCCGCACTTACCAAGTTACCTCCGCGCCCATCGATGAAGGGCGCGAGAATCTCGGATCGCTATCGGTGGGCGAGAGGGT
Organism: Bryobacteraceae bacterium; assembly: GCA_036489835.1. Lineage (GTDB taxonomy): Bacteria > Acidobacteriota > Terriglobia > Bryobacterales > Bryobacteraceae > Palsa-187. The sequence continues at coordinate 25,440 of DASXEY010000103.1, forward strand.
GGATCTTTCGATGGTTCCGGGTCCGGCGGTCTTGATGCGCGACGGCAAGATCGTCGAGACCAATACTGCCGGCCTCCCGCTGGCGGAGGCCGAGTCCAGTTTGCGCAGTTGCGGCGAAGCCAGCGAGTGCGAAATCCGGCTGGGCGGCGAGACGTATGTTTCCACGCCCATCCAGGGCGAGTTCCCTGTGGATGGATACGTGGTTCGCAGTCTTGAAAACCTGGACGCGGCCACAGGCCCGATTCAAGCGATTCTCCGCCGAGTCTTTCTCATTGCCGGACTGGGAGCCTTGGCCGTTGCGGTGCTCGTAACTGGATTCTCCTCCCGCTCGATTGTCCGTCCCATCTCCGGCGTAATCGACCGCCTGCACGAAAGCGCGAAGACCGGCGAGCTTCCCCTGTTTGATGGCGGCCAGGAACGGATTCACGAGATCCGAGATCTTGCCGAGAGCTTCAATCGTGCCGCCAGCTCGATCCAGGACGGGCAGGAGCGGCTTCTACGCGCCAACGTGGAGTTCATCGAGTCGCTGGCCAGCGCCTTGGATGCTCGCGACCCCTACACGGCCGGGCACAGCCAGCGCGTAAGCCAATATGCTTCCATGCTGGCGCAGGCCATGGGGCTTTCCGCGGCGCAAACCCATGAAATCCGCGTAGGCGCGCTATTGCACGACATCGGAAAAATCGGCATTACCGACTCGATTCTACTGAAGCCGGAGCGATTGACGCCTGAGGAGGACCGCATCATCCGCCAGCATCCGTCCATCGGTCGGCGGATTCTGGAAGGGGTTCGCGGTTTCCAGCCTTTCCTGGACGTGGTCGAATTGCATCACGAAAACTGGGATGGAACCGGTTATCCACGAGGCCTGTGCGCCGAAGAAACGCCGCTGGCGGCGCGGGTGGTAAAGATTGCCGATGCGTGGGATGCGATGACTTCGGATCGCCCTTACCGGCATGGGATGAGCCGGAATCAGGCGCTGGCCATGCTCCGGAAAGTCGCCGGAACCCAAATGGACCCGGCCATCACGGAAGTATTTTGCAACATGTGGGGATCCGACCGGCCTGGTTTCGAGGGAATGGCCGCGCAGGACGGCGATGCCCTGAAGCGGCTCTCCGACGCGGTCAGCGAACCGGCGCGCGTGGACTTGCCTCAAGCACTGGAACCGAAGGACACATGATGCGAACGCTTGCAGGATTGGGATGTCTCCTCATGTTTGTCCGCATTTCCCCGGCTCAGGAAGCAAACTCGGGATTTGAGCTCAGGACTACACTGAGTGCGGAAGGCGTTTCCTCGCAAGAGTTGACCCAGGCTCCGCGCGACGGCGATGCCATGACGGGCGGATTTCGCGCCATGTTCTATCCGATCTGGAAATGGAACAATTCCTGGAGCGTGGAGGGCGCGTTCCAAGTCGCCTCACGTCCGTATTTCTTCCAGGAATTCGAAACACAAGGCTATGGAGTGAAGGGCGACCTCCTGCAAGCGCATCTCAATTACTCCCATTTTTGGAAGAAGGCATCGGTGACGGCGCGGCTGGGAGTGCTGTCCTCCGCGTTCGGATCGTTCCTGTTGCGCTATGACGATGCTGTCAATCCACTTATCGACATTCCCATTTCCTATGGATACTATTCGGGCGTGACCCTGCGGGGGCTTCCTGGGGCGCAGTTGGACGCGACTTACGGCAAAATGGACTTCCGGGCGCAGTTCGCGAACTCCTCTCCGGTCAATCCCCGTAGCGTTTTCGATCGCGATCAATATGGCAACTGGGCTGGCGGAGCCGGCTACACCATCCTGCAAGGGTTCCGCGTGGGTGCGTCCGTGTTTCACGGGCCGTATTTGGACCGGCAGTTTGCATATTTCTTTCCGGGCGAGTCCCCGCCCAACACCCTGCCCGCAACGGGTATCGGCGTCGACGTCTCCTGGGGACGCGGGCCTTGGAACGCGTATGGCGAATGGCAGCATTTTCAGTTCGACTATCACGTCATCCCGACGTTTCGAGAAGAGTTCGTCTATGGAGAACTCCGCCGCGTGCTGGCGCCACGCTGGTACCTGGCCGCCCGGTTTACGCATATGAGCGCAAGCGTCGGCCCTTCAAAACAGGTCTTCGAAGCCGCGGTCGGCTTCCGGCCGAACACGTTCCAGCTGGTGAAGCTGGGCTATGAGACCGACAACACGGTGGCGATTCAATTCGTCACGACACTTCGGCCGATTTCGGTCGCGGGCAACTGACCGCTTCTTTGGGGCGCGGTTTTGTGAAAGGCTGACAGCGTAGAGAACCGAATCTCTCCGACACCCTCAGCCGGCGAATTCGAAAATCGGGCTGAGCCGCCACGCGGTCTTATCATTTAATAGCTCAAAGACGGAGGTCCAACTGAGCCGCGACCGTAGGAAGCGGTTTCACTGACGGCGGCCGAGCACGCGCAAGTAAAATTCTTCCGTCCGCGCGGCTGTTTCCTCGATAGAGAATCTCCGGGCGGAATCGCGCGCGCAAAGCCCCATCCTATGCAGTTTCTCGCGATCCGCGGCCGCCGCTAGAATTGCGTCCGCCAGGGCAGAGGCGTCTGCCGGCGGGATCAGCCAGCCGGTCTCCCCCTCGACGATCATTTCCGCCAGGCCTCCCGTGTTCGATGCCACCACGGCAAGTCCGAAAGCCATCGCCTCAAGAGCCGCCAATCCCCATCCTTCCGATCGCGAGGGCATGATAAACAGGTCCAGCGCGGCCAGCAACTGCTGAGGCTCCGAGACGTGGCCTGGAAGCTGCAATTGCGGGATCGAAGGCATGCCGCTACGCAATGGACCCTCACCCGCAAGAATCATCTTGAGGTGCGGCAAGCGGCTCTCTAGCAACCGCGCGGCTTTGGCTGCCACGTCTTGTCCTTTCTCGCGCGTGAATGCTCCCAGGTGGCCAACGGCGAAATCTTCGTCAATGAAGTTCCATCGTCTCCGCGCTTGAGCGCGTTGTTCCGGAGTGGGAAGCTCAGCAGGAATCTCCACTCCCGTGGGGATCACCTCGATCCGCTCGGCGGAAACGCCGGCATTCAGCAGTGTGCGTCGAACGGCCTGCGACACGGCGATCACCCCGTCGCATGTGGCTGTATATTTCAGCCGATGAATCAGCGGATGCCGGGGCTGAAACGCCACATGCCGCGTGGCGATCCGCTTTATCGGAATGCCTGCCGAAACCAGGAACGCCATATTCTGCGCCCGCCCAGTATGAGTATGGAGAATGTCCGTTCCTTGAATCCGTGCTCGCAGTTCGGCAAGTGACAGCGGTGCTGTCGCGAGCTCGATCGTGTTTGCGCGCATCTCCAGTTCACTCCCTGCCGGGGTCATGATAAGCTGCGAGTGCTTTCGCTCGCGCAACCCTCGCGCCAAGGTGAGCAGCGCTTGTTGTCCTCCGCGGAATTCCGTGCCGGTGTCGATGTGAACGATCGAAAGCGTCCTTCAAGTTTCTCATTCCTCCGGGGAAGCACGCACAGGCGCATTTGCTCGACGTCCCGTTATAATTGGCCATGCCCATCGACTGGTTCCCGCTCTGGCTGAGCCTCCGCGTGGCCTTTGTCTCCACCGTTGTGGCGCTCGGGGCGGGCTTGTGGATCGCCTACATCCTGGCCAATCGCGAGTTTCGCGGCAAGGCCGTGGTGGATGCGCTGGTGACGCTGCCGCTGGTGCTGCCGCCAACCGTGTTGGGCTACTATCTGCTCGTGTTGCTGGGGCACGCCAGTCCCTTCGGGAAGGTATGGGAGGCAGCATTCGGCTCGCCGCTGGTGTTCACCTGGAAGGCGGCGGTGGTGGCGGCGATCCTGTATTCGCTGCCGCTGCTGGTGAAATCCTCGCGAGCCGCGCTCGAAAGCGTCGACCGGAGTTGTGAGCGAGCCGCGCGCACCTTGGGCGCGAGCGAATGGAAGTTGTTTTGGCGGGTGACGCTGCCCATGGCCCAGCGCTCGATTCTGGCCGCGACGGCGCTGGCCTTCGCACGGTCTTTGGGCGAATTCGGAGCCACTCTGATGATTGCGGGCAACTTTCCCGGCCGCACTCAAACCATGGCGGTTGCGATTTACGATGCCCTGGAGTCGGGCAACTCGACTTTGGCGCTCACACTGGTACTGGTGATCTCCGGCATTGCGCTGGCGATCCTGACTCTCGCGACGCGCCTTGAAAATCGCTGACCCATGCTTCAGGCCCGCATCCGCAAGACCTTTCCGCCGCGTAAGGACTCCTCGGGGTTTTCGCTGGATGTAGATTTCCGCGCGGCTGCGGGCGTTACCGTTCTCTTTGGGCCCAGCGGCTCCGGAAAAACCATGCTGCTCGATTCCATTGCCGGTTTTGTTCGCCCCGACGAAGGGCGCATCCTTTTGGACGACGCCATCTTATTTGATGGCGCGGCGCAGGTGCACCTGTCTGCGCAGGCTCGCAATTGCGGCTACGTGTTTCAGCGCTACGCGCTATTCCCGCACATGACGCTGCGCGAGAATCTGGCCTTCGCGGCGGAACGGCGGCCGCGCCTGGAACGGCACCGCAGGGTGAATGAAATGCTGGAGCGCTTCCGCCTGACCGAAGCCGCCGGGCGGCGCCCGCATGAGCTTTCCGGAGGCCAGCGACAGCGCTGCTCCATCGCGCGAGCTTTGATCGGGGCTCCCAGATTGCTGCTGCTCGACGAACCCGGCCAAGGTTTGGACGCGCCGCTCCGTGCTGAGTTCTACGAAACCCTGCGCGGGGTTCGCGCCGATTTCCAGACTCCGGTTCTACTGGTGACCCACGATCTGGATGAGTGCTTCGAGCTCGGCGAGCAGGTGATCGTGCTGCGCGAGGGGAAGGTGGTGCAGAGCGGCGCGCCCCGCGAGATTCTGGACTTCCCCGCGAACCTGGATGTGGCGCGGCTTCTGGGAGCCTTCAACCTTCTGGCCGGTGAAATCCGCACGCTCGATCCGGGCCGCAACGCCAGCCGGTTGAAGATCGGCGAATTTGAAATCGACGGCCCGTACTTTCCCGGCCGCCTCAAGGGCGATCGCGTGACGATTTGCGTCCGGCCGGAACAACTCGCGGCGCTGCCGCGCAACGGGCGTCCCGGGCCAAACCAGATTCCAGCATTGCTGGAGCGGGCTGTCGAGAAGCCGCAGTATGTGCGTCTGGAGTTTGCTGGAGGCATCGCCGTGGATCTGGCTCGTGCCGATTATGAGCGTCAGCGCGAGACCCGTGAATGGGTGGTCCAGTTCCCAGTTGCCTTGCTGCGGGCGTTGTAATCACAGAGCCATCGCGATCTTGCCGTTTGGCCGTTCCATCCGATGCGCGCCGATGTAGTATAGAAGCAGATCTATGCGTGTCGGCCGATGGCTGATTCTGGCGGCCATAATCGCCATCATTGTTTTCGTCGGGGATACCTATTTCAGGCACAAGGCCGGCCTGGATGCGCTGGCCGCGCCGCGCTCGCTGGATCTGAATCTTGACGCCAGTGGGGACAGGTGGCGCTACCATTCGGCCGACGGCGCCAAGGAAACCTTTGAAATCTCCGCCACCAACTTCAGGGAGGTAAAAGATCCCCTCCATATGGAGTTGGACGGCGTCCAGTTGAAGCTGTACCACAAGGAAGACAAAGAGTACGACCTGATCGAGACGGACAAGGCCGAATTCGACCCGAACACCAAGAATCTTTACTCCGACAGCCCAGTGACGATCACCATGGGCGTGGCCGCGGAGGGCCTCCCTCAACGTGGCAGGCTGCTGAAGATTCACACCTCCGGAGTACACTTCGACAAGGATTCCGGCCGGGCCACCACGGATCGGGCCGCGGAGTTCGAGTTCGATCAAGGCACCGGCTCAGCCAAGGGAGCCGAGTACGACCCTGACACCCGCCAATTGCACCTCCGGAACAAGGCCATCCTGGACTGGCGCGGCAAGACCGCGGCGGCCAAGCCGATGCACATCGAAGCCGCCGAGGCGTATTATTTGGAGCGCGAGTCGAAGGTGGTGCTGATGCAATGGTCCAAGCTGGCACGCGAAGACCTGAAAATGGATGCCGGAATGTCGACGATCCTGATGGAGCACAATGACATCAAACGCGTCGACGCGCAAAACGGGCGAGGCGTTCAGGACAAAGACGGCCGCACGGTGGATTTCGCCGCGGACCATCTTGGTCTGGATTTCGGCGAGCACATGACCATCAACCACATCGAAGGCACCGATCACGCAAAGCTGATTTCGACCTCGCCTTCGGGCCGCACCACGGCCACCGGAAATCGCCTCGATCTGACGTTCGATATTTCAAATGGAGAGAGCACCCTGGCCGGCGCGGTAACCACCGGCGATAGCGTCGCGGAGTCCGACCCCGTCGTCGCTCCGGGAAGCTCCGCCGAGACCCGCATCCTGCGCAGCGACACTATCCGCATGAAGATGCAGCCGGGTGGAAAAGATATCGCCAGCGCCGAAACGGATGGCGCGGCAACACTCGATTTTCTCCCCACGCGCCCCGATCAGCCCAAGCGCGTGCTCACCGGCGACAAGGTGTGGATCACCTACGGCGCGCAGAACAGGATGGAATTGTTCCGCTCCACCAATGTCACCACCAGGACAGAGAAGCCGCCCACTCCAAAGCAGCCCGCTCCTCCGCCTGCGATCACATCGAGCAAGGATATTCTCGCGACGTTCGATCCCAAGACCGGCGAACTGGCGCGGGTGGAGCAGAAGACCAATTTTCGTTACCAGGAGGGGGATCGTGAGGCTCGCGCCGACATGGCGACGCTGGAGCAGCAGAAGGATGTAATGACGCTCGACGGCGCGGCCCGGCTGGCGGATCCGACCGGATCGACCACGGCGGACCGCATTGTGATCGATCAGAAGTCCGGGGATTTCACGGCCGATGGAAACGTGGCCTCCACGCGGCAGCCGGATAAGGATGGCAAGTCGTCGGCAATGCTTTCCACCGAAGATGTCATGGAAGCGCGCGCGCAACGCATGGTCTCGACCGGACACGGCAAAGATCAGAAAATTCACTATGAGGGGAAAGCCAACTCTCAAGCCATGGCTTGGCAGGGAGCGAATCGCGTCGTCGCCGACAAGTTGGACATCGACCGGCAGCACCATATCCTGGAGGCGCACGGAAACGTCACCAGCCAGTTCGTGGATAAGGCCAAGGTTGATAACGCCAAGAACGACAAGGCCAAGGCTGGCGACGGCAAGGACAGCAAAGCCGCCGCGAATTCCAAGCAGACTGCTCCGGTTTTCACGGTGGTGAAGGCGCCGGACCTGGTGTACTCGGACGAAACCAGGCTGGCCTATTATCAAGGCGGCGTGGAACTGCATCGTCTCCCGGATATGACAGTGACATCGCGCGAGCTGAAAGCGTATCTCAACGACGCTGATTCGAGCTCATCCTTAAACAAAGCCGTGGCCGACGGCGCGGTGAAAGTGGTGAATCATCAGACAGCGTCCCCTGGCAAGCCGGCGCGCACCCGCACCAGCACCAGTGAGCACATGGAATATTACGCTGACGACGGAAAAGTCCTAATCGATGGCGCAAAGCCTCTGCTGGTGGACAGCATCAAGGGCAAGACCACGGGAGAACAACTGATCTGGTTTGCGAACGATGATAATCTGATCGTTTACGGTGGGGAATCCGCGCCGGCGCAGAGCACCATCCGCAAGAAGAAGTAACCTGTGCGCACTCTTCAAACCACGGAAATCACGAAGTCGTATCGCGGACGCAAGGTCGTCGATAACGTCTCTATCTGGGTCAAGCAGGGCGAGGTAGTGGGGCTGCTGGGTCCCAACGGCGCGGGCAAAACGACTTCGTTTTACATGATCGTGGGCTTGATCTCGCCCGACTCCGGACGAGTCATGCTCGACGATTTGGACATTACTCCGCTGGCGATGTACCAGAGGGCGCGCAAGGGCATCAGCTATCTGCCGCAGGAAGCTTCGGTATTCCGCAAGCTATCGGTGGAGGATAATCTGACGGCGATCCTGCAAGCTTCGCGGCGCGATCTGAACCGGCGTCAGCGGCGGGACCGCATGAATCGCCTGATCGAGCAGTTAGGGCTGGAGCAGGTCCGCAAAAGCAAAGGCTACGTACTCTCCGGCGGCGAACGGAGGCGCGTGGAAATCGCGCGCAGCCTGGTGATCGAGCCCAGCTTCCTGCTCCTCGACGAGCCTTTTTCCGGTATCGATCCCATTCAGGTGCTGGAGCTTCAGAAGATCATCTTCGATCTGAAGCAGAGCGGCATCGGCATTCTGGTGACCGATCACAACGTGCGCGAGACGCTGGCCGTCACCGACCGCGCGTACATCATCAACGACGGGAGGATTTTCCGCTCCGGTTCGCCCGAAGCCCTGGGCGCGGACCCCGAAGTCCGCCGCGTCTATCTCGGCGAGAACTTCAACCTCGAGTGGCAGAGCGGGCGCTGGCAGGTTCCTGCCGGCGAGGGTTCATAGCGCGATGCCTTTACGTCCGTTCGCTCTTGTTGCTGCTGTCGTCGTGCTCGCGAACGGGCTAGCCGCGGCCGACACCCCGCTGCAAAGTGCCGAGGCGAAGGTAGATAAACTCGTGAACGAACAATGGAAGCCCGGCGATGTGGTGGTGCTTTCGCCCGCCGAAATCAATGCTTGGGTCGCCGCCAAGGTTCCGGAAGAGATTCCGCAGGGCATCCGCGATACGAAGATTGAGCTGGGTGAGGAAACAGCGTCCGCTTCGGCCACAGTGGATTTTTTAAAGATCCAGCAGTCGCGGGGGAAATCCGTAGGGTGGGCGGTTACGATGTTCCAAGGGGAACGGCCCCTGAAGATCTCTGTTCGAGTAGCCTCTTCGGGCGGAAAAATCACGGTATTCCTAACACGTGTGGAGCTTTCCGGGGTCACCGTGGAAGGCACTGCGCTCGATCTTCTGATCAAGGCGTTCTTTCTGCCGCTGTACCCCGACGCGAAGATCGGCGAGCCGGTCGACCTGGATTACAAGATAGACCACGTCCAGATCCACCCCGATGCGGTGCGTATCGCGATCAAGAAGTAGGGACAGCTAGTTCACAAGGTTCAGAACGCGCTTCTGCAACTCGGGCAAATCCCGCGAGCGGGCCGCCGTACTCAAGGGATTTCCGGAGATCGAGAGCGTTCGGAAGGGAACCTCGGCTACGGTTGCTCCCGCGGGCGCTGTCGTGGTGGCGACCAGCGGCGCCAGATCGCTGATCTTGTTTTGATCCAGATACAAATAACGCCAGCCATTGAGGTTCGCCAAGGGCGACAAATCCGCGACGCGATTGCCCTTGATGTCTAGAAGCCACAGAGATTTCATTCCAGCCAAGGGCCCGAGATCGCTGACCTGGTTTCCCGCCAGATGCAATTGCTCCAGAGCCGGAAGGTCCCGCAGAGGAGACAAATCGGAAATCTTATTGCCCGACAAATTCAGGTCGTGGAGATTCTTGAGGCCGGCCAGCGGCCGCAGATCTGAAATCTGATTTCCGGAAAGATCCAGATATTGCAGGTTGGCGAGCCCGGCGAGCGGCGTCAGATCCTGAATCTTTCCGCCGCGAACGGTCACCGCCTCCAGATTCGTGAGCTTCGAAATGGGTGTCAGGTCCATAACGGAAGCGTCAGGTAAATACAGAAACGTGAGCTTCTTACACGCTTCCAACCCCCCCAGATCGTGGATTGGAACGCCATCGGCCGAGACCATGATCAGTCCGGCCAACTCGTCAGCCGTCAGCGGACTTTTCTCCTTCCCGGGAGGCGTGTACTTGTGAGCTGCCGTGGCCAGATTCGGATCTTTGAAGGAAGGGCTTTGCGCGGCGCCAATGGCCGCGAAACAGATTGCGGGCAAAAGGGTGAGTAACGGTACGCGGTGCCTCATAGAACCACTCCGAAAAATCAAGACGGAGGGACAAAAACCAAGGTTACAGTCTAATTCTACGGCCGAGCCACGCTCGCTGAATATACCGGCGGCAGGTTAGCTGCCAGCACCCCCCAACTTTCGCCGGCGTCCCGGGTCGAGTACACCGTTCCCCCGGTGGTTCCGAAATAAACGCCAGCCGGGGAGAGAGGATCGGAGGTCATGGCCTCGCGCAGCACCGTCACGTGCGCATCGTGCAGGGGCAAACCGCGCGACAACAGCTTCCAGGTTTTGCCCCCGTCGCGGCTGCGAGCCACCGCCAGCTGGCCCCTGGGGTTGCAGCGGTACTCGGCGCCTTCATGCGGGATGGTGAACAGCGTTTCGGGCTCCGCCTCGGGAACCGCCAGGCCGAAGCCGAATCGTGAGGGCAGTCCGCGGGTGATGTCGGTCCACTTCTTGCCGGTCGCTTTGCCCTTGTAAACGCCACAGTGATTCTGTTGAAACAACTGCTCAGGATGGGCCGGATGCGCCAGTAGCTTGTGGACGCACTGGCCGACCTCCGGGTGCTTGTCGGGAAGAAAGTCCGCGCGGACGCCCTGGTTGTAGGGCTCCCAGGTTGCGCCGGAGTCGGCGGTGCGAAACGCGCCGGCTGCGGAGATCGCGACCACCATCCGTCCCGCGCCCAGGCATTGAATCGAGTGCAGGCACAGGCCCCCTGCTCCGGGCATCCACTTCGAACGGGTGGGGTGCAGCGTCAGAGACTCGACCATTTCCCAGGACTCGCCCCAATCCAGGCTGCGAAACAGCGCCCCCGGATCGGCGCCGGCGTAGACCACCCCCGGTTCATCGGCGTGGCCCGGCCGGAGGTGCCAGACGCGTTTCAGCGTCTGGTCGCCCAGATCGCGCAGGGCCAAGCCTTTGTCCGCAAGATGCCACGTCTTCCCGCCGTCCACACTTGCGTGGATGTGCGGACCGAACCAGGCCGAGTTCACCGCCGCGTAGTAGCGCTTCGGATCTCTAGGGTCCTGCACCACGTGGTTGACTTCATGACCGCGAAAGAACGGCCCTTCGATCTTCCAGGAGCGGCGCGCGGCGCTCCCAGTTGCCGCCGATCGCGCTACGAATGCTCCTTTTTTGGTGCCGAGCCAAACAGCGAGTTTTTCACCCATGGGTCCATTCTATAATCGAAGGCGGCCAGCCCGCATGGAAGAATCCCAAGCTACAAACCGGCTATTTACGGTGATCCTGGAGTTCGAAGGGACGACCTCGGTGGGGCAAGTTAGAGCCGAATCCGCGGGCGATGCTTTCGCACGCTGGGGGAAAAACATCTTGACCCCAGGTTCCTACGGACTTACCCCCGGCCAGGCGGAAAGGCTCGCACTGGGATTCGAAGAGGAGGCCAAATATCGCAAAGCTTATGCCGAGATGGATATCGCTCCGGATTCCGAACCAGTGCCGCTGAACTCAGTTGAGAATGTTTGGTGCACAACCATCCTGACCGGTGATGGCAGTCTGGCGCTGTTGAACATAGTCGAAACGGTTCCCGAGGGATAAAAGGCCGCAGTCGGGCCGAATTCTCCGCACGCTGATATTCTTTAGGTATGAAGAATTTCGCGTTCCTGCTCGCCGCGTCCCTTGCGCTCCCCGTCGCATTCGCACAGCAACCCCCGCCCGCGGCCGACCCTGTCGTAGTCACTATCGGCACAGATAAACTCACGCAATCGCAATTCGAGGAGATCGTCGCCTCACTGCCTGAGCAGGCGCGAACCGCGGCCAAGACTCCGGAAGGCCGCCGCCAGTTGGCCGAGCAACTGGTGGAGTTGATGGTTCTGGCCAAGGAGGCCAAAGTGCGGAAACTGGATCAGACGCCCGCGGTACAGACCCGCCTGACCATCGAGGCCGACCAGGTGCTGGCGAGCGTGATGTTTCAATCTCTGGGTACCTCCGACGAAGCCGCGCTCCACGCCTACTACGAAGCGCATAAGGCCGAGATGGATCAAATTCACGCCCGCCATATCCTGATCCGGTTTCAAGGATCGGCCGTCCCTTTGCGGCTGGGGCAGAAGGATCTCACCGACGCAGAGGCTCTTCAAAAAGCCAAGGATCTGCGAGCCAAGATTCTTGCCGGCGCCAAGTTCGCCGAAGTGGCGCAAACTGAAAGCGACGACGTCGGCTCTGGCACAAACGGTGGCGACCTGGATACGTTCGGGCACGGCGCGATGGTCCCCGAGTTCGAAAAAGCCGCGTTCGCGCTGCCGGTGGGGCAGGTGAGCGAGCCTGTGCGCAGCGCCTTCGGCTATCACCTGATCCTGGTCGAATCGCACCAGGCCAAGTCGTTTGACCAGGCTCGGCCGGACATCGAGAAGAGCCTCGGCCCGGAAGCGGCCGAGAAAGCCGTGGACGATCTTAAGAGCAAGGCTGGAGTGGTCTACAGCGACTCTTATTTTGGGAAGCCCTAAGCTCCGGCCGAGACTCCCGCCTTCACACTCCCAACGCCGCGCCCGGGTAGTCGGTGAGCTTCGCCCGGCCCAGAATGTGGTCCAGGTGATGCTGCATGTGGGCGACGTAATCCTCAATCAGGAAGCCCAAAGTCACTGGCACGCTCTCGCCCACGATGCAGCGCGTCGCTAAACGGTCTTCGGGAATTCGCGCAACCAGTTCCGCCAGGAGCTGATTGTAGTTCTTCCAAAATTCAAGCAACATGCTCCATGGGAGCTCCGCATAGCCGTGCACCGCGACCCAGCCGTCCTGTTCGTAGGGCAGGCCGCGAAATTCCGGTTCCAGCGAGGCTCGCACGAAACGGACATGGTTGTTCGTCGCCGAATCGATCAGGTGACCCAGTTCCTGTTTCCGCGACCATGCGCCTTCATGCGCGGGCTTCGCGGCGGCTTCCTCTTCCGAGATGGCCCGGAGCGCGGGGAGTTCGTGGTCGATAGCAGCGCTCAGCGCTTGCGCGAGACTCTCGGGCATCCTCTACTCACAACCTTACGATCTTATCCGAAGCAATCCCTTTCAGCGCATTGCGAGTATCCACAATCAACCTGGACGATTTGACCAACCCGGCGTAATCGAAGCTCTTGTGATCGGTCACGATCACCACGCAATCCGCATCGGCAGCCGCGCTAACCGGCGTGGCGCTCATTTCGATTCCATCGGCGCAAATCGCGGGCACAAAAGGATCACTGTAGCCGACCTTCGCTCCGCGCTTGCCCAGCAGATGGATGATATCCAGGGCTGGGGATTCGCGCACATCGTCGATATCGCGCTTGTAAGCCACGCCCATCACGTGCACGCGGGAACCCTTCAGCGGTTTGGTGTGGTCGTTTAGCGCGTTCTGAATTTTGTCGACCACGAAATGCGGCATCTGGCCGTTGATGTAGCCGGCCAGCTCGATGAAGCGAGCTTCAATTCCCGCCTGCTTGGTTTTCCATGACAGATAGAACGGGTCGATGGGAATGCAGTGGCCGCCAAGCCCGGGGCCGGGGTAAAAAGGCATGAAGCCGAACGGTTTGGTGGCCGCCGCATCGATTACTTCCCACACGTCGATGTTCATGCGGTCGCACATCAGCGCGATTTCGTTCACCAGGCCAATGTTGATCATGCGGAAAGTGTTCTCCAGCAGCTTCACCATCTCGGCGACACGGGTCGACCCCACGGGCACTACGGTTTCCAGAGCCTGGCGGTAAAAAGAAGCGCCCACCTTCGTGCATTCGGGAGTGATTCCGCCCACTACTTTAGGAATGTTCTTGGTCTGGAACTGAGGATTGCCCGGGTCCACGCGCTCCGGCGAAAAGCATAGGAAGAAATCGCGGCCGACCTTCAGGCCGCCCGCCTCGAACATCGGCAGCATCAGTTCGTCGGTTGTGCCGGGATAGGTGGTGGATTCGAGAATCACGAGAATTCCGGGGTGAAAATGTTTTGCGATCTCCTGGCAGGAGCTTACGATGAAGCTCATGTCCGGGTCCTTGGTCTTGCGCAGCGGTGTGGGCACGCAAATGTTGATCGTATCGAGTCCGGCAACCGAGGCGAACTCGGTAGTGGCGCGGATTTTGCCGGCTTGAACCAGCGGCTTTAGGATCTCAGTTGGTACGTCCTGAACGTAGGATTCACCGCGATTGATCGCGTCCACCTTGCCGGGAAGAACGTCGATGCCTGTTACGTTGAAGCCGGCGTGCGCCAGTTCCACGGCGAGGGGTAGACCCACATAGCCCAACCCCACTACGCCGGCGTGCGCCTGGCGAGTTTCGATCTTGCGCTGAAGCTCTTCAAAATGACTCATGATCACCTTTAGTTATTGTGGATTCCAGAGAAAAATACCGCGCGCCACGATCTCGGCGGGCCCTATAAGAAGCATATCGGCTCCTTGGGATCGGATCTCCAGCGGGCCTGCGGGCGTTAGCACACGAACCGGCGATTCAACCACGCCCAAAGCGATTGCGGCGGCAGCTGCCCCGGTGGAGCCGGTACCGGAACTCATAGTTTCGCCCGCGCCGCGCTCAAAAAAACGGACGTCCAGAGTATGGCGATCCACAACGCGCACGAAGGAAACGTTGGTGCGATTGGGAAAGCGTGAATGGCGTTCCAGGCCGGCGCCCAGTCCTCGCCAGTCGAAATCGAAGTCGGGCACGAAAACCGCGCACTGAGGATTGCCAACATTCAGAATCACGGACTCACGCCCCGGAACGATCGAGGAATGCAATTCCTCGATATTGGCGCGCCCCATGTTCATCTCCAGCCGATATTTGGCGTCAAAAGACAGGAGCTTCACGTGCTTTACGCCCGCTCCCGTAGCAATCGCGACGTCCTCGCTCGCACGGCCCTCTTGGATTAAAAGCGCAGCCGCGCAGCGCGTGCCATTACCGGAGATCTCGCTGAGGCTGCCGTCGGAGTTGTACAGGGCGATGGCGGCGCTCACTTCAACCGCGGGCGACAGAAGAATCCAGCCATCGGCTCCGACGCCGGTGTGACGCTCGCAGATGGCGCGCGCGGCCGCGGCTAAATCCAAACCCTCGGCCGGGAACTCGGCTCGCCAGGTGAGGAGAAAGTCGTTGCGCGCGCCGTGCGCTTTCACAAATGGAATAGAAATCACTCGCGCCGCCGTTCAAAACGACGTGAATTTGACGAACTCTTCAAAGCGGCCGTCGATTTCCTTGCGCTCCAGGGTGCGGAACCGCTCCACGCCGAAGCGTTCGCAGCAGAAGCTGCCCATGACGGAACCGTAGATCACCGCGCGGCTCAGCTCGCCGCGGCTGATGTGGTCGCCCTTCAGGTCGAATCCCTGCTGGGCCAGATAACCGATAAACCCGCCCGCGAAGCAATCGCCGGCGCCCGTCGGATCGAAGACCGTTTCGAGCAAATAGCCCGGCACCACGAAGAATGAATCCTTGCGGAACAGCATGGCGCCGTATTCGCCGCGTTTTATCACCAGCGTGTGGGGCCCCAAATCCAGAATGGCATGAGCGGCCTTCTTCAGATTGTCGTGGCCGGAGAGCATGCGCGCTTCCGCGTCGTTGATCAGCAGGAAATCCCATTCGCGGATGGTGGCCAGCAGCTCCTCCCGGAAATCCTTGATCCAGAAGTTCATGGTGTCGCCGCCGGCGAGCTGAAGATTCTGCATCTGCGCCCGGACCTCGCGCTGCAATCGGGGCTGGATATTGCCCAGCAGCAGATAAGGCGCCGAAAGATACCGCGCCGGAAGCTTGGGCTGGAAGTCGGCAAAGACGTTCAGGTCGGTGGTCAGGGTGATGCGGTCGTTCATATCGGGCGTATATTTCCCTGCCCAAAAGAACGTTTTGCCGGAGACGCGTTCCAGTCCTTCCAGGTCGATGCCGTGATCGAGCAGGAGCTGGGTGTCTTCGGAAGCAAAATCGTCGCCGACTACGGCGACAAGACGAGTCTGGGTGAAATAGCTGGAGGTCAGGGCGATATAGGTAGCGGCGCCGCCCAGCATGCGGTCCACACGCCCGTGGGGCGTTTCGACGCCATCATAGGCGACTGAGCCAACAACGACAAGAGACATTTTTTAATTGTAGCGGTTCGCGATGCGCTGCCGTCTTTCGATGCCCCACTCGCAGCCGCCGGCCGTCAAGGAGCGGCGCTCTCGGCTTCGGGGCGAAGGGCCGCGCCTATGCTAGTATAAGTCTGCCTTCATGGGAATTCCGATGTCGCACGCAGGCCAAACTTGGAGCCGTCTGGCAAGCGGGATCGAGGCGGGCATTGTCGGAGGCGCGGCTATGCTTGGAATGCTCGTAAGCGAGTCGTTGTGGAGCGGCCATGTATGGTGGGAAGTTCCCAATCTCCTCGGGTCCACCTTCTACGGCACCAGGGCGCTCCGCTCCGGCGCCGCTTTGTCCATTCTCGCAGGCATCGCCTTGCACTTCGTCATCACCGGAACGCTGGGCGGGATGTTCGGGCTGGCGTTCGGCGGGATTCACCAGCGGGGAAGACTGGTTTTACTTGGAGTGGCAGCCGCTGTCGGGTGGTATAACGTCGCGAACGCGACCTTCTGGCCTAGGGTGAATCCCTGGGTTCCGATGGCGTCGCCCCGTCCCGCAACGATTTTTTCGCACATCCTGCTGGGAGCGTGCCTTGGCTACATGGGCCAACGGCAGAAAAACTCGAACGTGGACACCCCTCCAGTGAACCCGCAAGTCCTTCCGCCGGGGCATCCGGATGATCTTCCGGCGGGCCCGGCCGAACTCTCTCTGGCGGACCATCCCGAGCCCCTAGCCGGGGGGGCCTCCGAAGCGCCTGCAGAGCCTGCCCCCGATGCGTTAGAATAACCTTTTCTCACCTGTTTTGAATCCCTTGTTTTCAAAGGCGTTGTTTCCTGTGAAACCGGACCGTGCGGGTGAGCGTCTGATGGAAGTCGCAGAGTGGAAAGGGTAGCGTTCTTAGGATGACGTTTTCCAGGCCTGGAAGCCTGCGCGCGCTCGTATTTTGTTTTCTGGCATTTGGGGTGACATCTTTGCACGCCCAACAGCCAGCACCGGCACCGAATCCGCCCGCGCAGAATCCACCGCAGTCCACTCCCAATCAGCCGGCCGCTCAGCCGGCAAATCCGTTTCAAAACGTACCCCAGGCTCCGCCGGCCCAGGCTCCGAAACCGGCGAATCCCTTTGAGCCCGTGCCGTCGACTCCGGCTCCGGGTGCTCCCAAGCCGGAGGCTCCGAAACCGGGGGCTCCAACGCCGGCTCCAGGAGCGGCCGCCCCGCCGGAGAACATTATCGAATCCATCGGCTTCCGCGGGGCCCGCCGCGTCCCGCAGGACGTTCTGCGGAACCAGATCCTGTCCAAGGCCGGCGACCCGCTGGACGAAGAGCAGCTCGATCACGATTATGTCGCTCTTTGGAACACCAATCGCTTCAACGACATCACACTGGAGAAGGAACCGGGGACGACCGGCTGGATTGTAACCTTCGTTCTAGTGGAACGCCCAGTGGTCCGCACCTTCGATTTCGACGGGCTGAAGTCGATCCAGAAGTCCGAAATCCTGGACCGGTTTAAGGAGCGCAAGGTTGGCTTGAGCGCGGATTCTCAGTACGATCCGAATAAGGTCCAGCACGCCACCGTGGTTCTGCAGGAATATCTGGCTGAGCGTGGCCGCCAGTTTGCCACCGTCGACCCGCAGCTTCACCAGGTTCCCCCGTCCGGCGTGTCTATTATTTTCAAAGTGGACGAAGGACCCAAGGTAAAGGTCAACGAAATCAATTTCACGGGCAACAAAATCTTCAGCCACCGGGTGCTGCTGCGGGCCATGCGCAACCTGCATCCCTACGGCATCCCTCACTCCATTTACCTGGAGAGCCTGATCGAAAAGGCTTACGATTCAACCAAGCTCGAAGAAGACGAGGATATGCTTGAGTTCTTCTATAAGGACGAAGGCTACTTCATGGCGCACGTGACCGACTCCTCGGTCAACATCGTGGATACCGGCGGCGGCCGATTCCGGTTGCCTATGTTGTGGTCCAACAAACCCGGCAAGGGCGCGAACATCAACATCACGCTCGAAGAAGGGAATCTGTTCCACGTCAACAAGGTCAACATCACGGGAATGAATTTTTTCCGGACCAACGAGGTGATTCTCAAACTTCTCCAGATGGACACCGGCGACGTCTTTTCCACCGCCAAGCTGCGCAAGGGGTTTGAGGATCTCCGTAAATACTATGGAATCTTCGGCTTCATCGATTTTACGGTTGAGCCGGATATCGAACCCATTCCGAACGAGAACAAGATCGACCTGACGCTGAACTTCGACGAAGGCAAAGCCTTCTTTGTGCGCCGCATCGACTTTTCAGGCAACACCACGACGCGCGACAAGGTAATCCGCCGCCAATTGCTGGTCGACGAGGGCGACGTCTTCAACCAACACCTTTGGGAACTCAGCATCCTGCACCTGAATCAGCTCGGTTATTTCGAAGCGTTAAAGGCGGAAGAGGCGGCGAGCATCATCAAAGACAACAAGAACAGCACGGTCGACATCACGCTGAAGGTGAGAGAGCGCGCCAAGAATTCAATTCAGTTGCAGGGCGGCGTCTCGGCCCTGGCGGGGAGCTTCGTTGGCCTCTCCTACACTACCAACAATTTCCTTGGCTTGGGCGAAACCCTGGGTCTCAACGGGCAGGTGGGCACCCGCACCAGCAGCGCGACCCTGAGTTTCACGGAGCCTTATCTTTTTGACATTCCGCTTCAGGTCGGCGGCACCGTCTTCGTGCAGCGGTTCGACTATAACCAGGCGCGTGAGGCTTCCATTCTCTCGGGCACGAACCTGATTCCCCTGTACAACCAGCTGGGCTCTCAAAACCTGCTGAACTACACCACCAATTCGCACGGCTTCACACTTTTCAGCAGCTATCCGCTGAAGCGGGCCTTCGCCCGGATGGGACTCGCCTACGGATTGACCATCCAAAACGTGTCGACTCTGACGACCGCGGCGCAAGTCTACTATCAGGCGCTGAACTTCCAGAACTTCAACGGTCCCAATTCCCTCAACGGCATCGTATCTTCGACCGTGACGCCCAGTTACACCTACAATTCAGTGAACAGCCCCATAAATCCATCGGCGGGAAAGAGTATCTCTTTTTCGGCGCAGTTCGCTGGCAGCGTCTTAGGTGGCAACGTCAACCAGATCATGCCGGTGCTGGATATCCGCTATTTCCGGCGTGGGCTATCACCGAAACACGTGATTGGAATGCATTTTGCCGCCAAGTTCCTCACCGGCTACGATGGCAAAGTCGCAGCGCCGTTTAACCGCTTTTACATGGGCGGTGAACAGGATATTCGCGGATTCGAAATCTGGGGCATCAGTCCGGTCGCCTATGTGCCGTCTTCGGGGACGGTCAATGTGCTCAATAACGACGGCTCGCCGCGGCAGCAGCGCGTTGTCGACCCATCCTCGGGCACGGTGAGCCTCCAAAACGTCACCCAGCAGATTCCCAGCTACCAGTTGGTATTCCCGGGCGGAGACACGGCTGCGTGGGGCAACTTCGAATATCGCATTCCGATTTTCGGTCCGGTCACCTTGGCCTTATTCCTGGACGCCGGTATGGATCGGCTGGTCAATACCTCGCAATTGCAATTGAATCCGACGACCATCGCAACATTAAACAGCGAGTTCCCGGAAGCGAGCTTCCGGAACAAGGCTCTGGTTGCGCCGGGAACGCAAGCTCTCCGCTCTTCCACAGGTCTGGAGCTCCAGGTTCTGATGCCGGTGGTAAACGCGCCCTTCCGGGTTTACTTCGCAGTGAATCCCAACACCGTCCGCGAGAATCTCATCCCGCCGATCGCCGCGGACCGGAGTTATTTCCCCAATGAGGCGACGTACAACAACGCAATTGCGACGTACGGTCAGCCGCTGCCCTTTTTCGAACGCCACGATCTGTTCCGCTTTACGGTGGGGCGGACCTTTTGAGAAATTTGCCCGCACCAGGAAGTTTGGCTCGGTGGAGCCGGCCCTCCGCGGGCTTTTGAAGTTGCAGACACAGTGCTACGATGTTAAAACCTGAATCGAGGAGTATGGTTGTGAAGAATTCAATGTCCGCCGTTTTGTTTCTTGCCGCCGCCGGCATCGCCGGGGCGCAAACTCCCGCGCCCGCTCCTGCCGCCGTCCTGCCCCCGGCTGCCCCGCCGGCCGTGGTAAACGTTCCCTCCGGAATCAAGATCGGGGTAATTCAGGCGGAACTGGCGATGGTGCAGACCAGGGACGGGCAAGCCGCCCAGGCCGCGATGCACAAGAAGTTCGATCCGCGGGCGGAAGAGCTCCAGAAACAGAAACAGGACATCGACGATCTGCAGAGCAAGCTGGAGCGCGGCGGCACCACTATGGCGCAGGCGGCAAAGGACGAGATACAGCGTCAGATCACAACCAAGACCCGAAACCTTCAACGCGAAGCTCAGGATCTCCAGGATGAGCAGACGGCCGAGGAGAACAAAGTTCTTGCGGATCTGGAAGAGAAAATGAAGGCCGTGATTCAGAAGTACGCTGTCGATAACGGGATTGCGCTGATCCTGAACGTCGCTTCGGAGAACACGCCCGTGTTGTACATCGCGACATCGCTCGATATCACCCAGGCGATCATCGAAGCCTACGACAGGACCTACGGTGGACCCAAGGCTTCCACTCCGGTAAGGCCTCCGGCTCCCGCGGGCGCCAAGCCGCAGGGACCGGTCGCGCCGGCTCCTCCGAAATCACCGGCGGCAACTCCTCCGAAGCCGTAGAGGCGGGATGTCCGCTCGGACTATACGGCTTGCGAACGCGCGCGGCGCGGCAGAATTGAGCTGCCAGGGAGGCGGAGCGGCCGTGAAATATGCGGCCGTATTGGGGGCTATCCTTGTGCTCGCCGGTTGCGGAGCGAAACCAATTACCTCGGATTTCGACAAACTCACTCAGGACCTGATCTACGGCAGCCTCGCGTTTTCGCCGGTTACCGCGACGGCTACCGGGTATCACAACCACAATGGCATCCCGCTCGATGAGTTGCTGGACGATTACAGTCCCCAGGGAATGGATCAGCAGCGCGGATTTTACGAAGCGATGCAACACCGCGTGATGGCTGTCGACGTGGCCTCCCTCGACCGCGAGCAGAAGGCCGATCTGGAGATCATCAAGGATTCGCTCGGCCTGTCGCTGCTGGAGCTGGATACCATTCAGAGCTACAAACACAACCCGACCATCTACGTGGAACTGGCCGGGAACGCGCTATTCACCCCTTACATGCTGAACTACGCTCCCAAGGAGCGGCGGTTTGAGCAGATCACCCGGCGTCTGGAGAAGCTTCCGGCGCTGTTTGAACAGGCTAAAAGCGAGCTGGTGGATGCCCCGGAAATCTGGAATCGTGTCGCTCAGGAAGAGAACGGCGGCAATATCGCTTTGATCGATAAGACTCTGCGGCCCGAGGTTCCCGCGGCGCAAAGAGCTGACTTCGATCGGGCGGCTGGGGCCGCGATCGCATCTCTGCGAGGCTTCAACGTATATCTCAAAGACTCGCTCTCCAAGAAGACCAGCGATTGGCGTCTGGGTAAGGGCAGTTACGCCAGGAAGTTCGAATTCACCCTGCACACCGGAAAGACGCCTGAGCAGTTGCTGGGCGAGGCCGAGGCGGAGCTGAAGGTGGTGCGCGAGGAGATGGTCAAGCTGGCTGCGCCGAAAACGGTGAAGGAGGCCCTGGACGATATTGCCAAGGACCACGCCACGCCGGATACATTTCTGGACGCAGCAAGGAAAACGCTGGAACAGACCACGGCGTTCGTGCGCGAGAAGGGACTGGTGACGCTCTCGGCGCGCTCGAATCTCCAGGTGATCGAGACGCCGGAATTCCTCCGCGGCATTTACGGCGTGGGCGGATTCAACCCAGCGCCGGCCCTGGAGCCGCAATTGGGCGCCTTCTATTGGATCACTCCCATTCCGAAGGATTGGCCCAAGGAACGGATCGAATCGAAATTGCGGGAGTACAACAACTACGGGCTCCAGGAGTTGACCATTCACGAAGCTATGCCCGGCCATTATGTCCAGTTCGAATATGCGAACGATGTGCAGCCGAAGGCCAGGCGCTTGTTGCGTAGTGTGTTTAGCAACACTCCGTACGTCGAGGGCTGGGCGTTCTACACACAGCAGATGATGTCGGATGAAGGCTATCTGAACAATAGTAAGGAACTGCGCCTGACCTTCTACAAGCAGGCTCTGCGCGTGCTGGCCAACACGATCCTGGATGTGCGGCTCCAGACCATGGACATGACGGAACAGCAGGCCCTGGACCTGATGATGAACGATACGTTCCAGGAGAAGGAGGAAGCCACAGCCAAACTCCAGAGGGCCCAGCTTTCCTCCTGCCAGCTGCCGACCTATTTCGCCGGTTGGAAGGGCTGGCTGGAAGCCCGGGAACAATTCAAACAACGGCAGGGCGCGGCATACAGCTTGAGGGCGTTCCACGACCGGGCTCTGAAAGAGAGCGCCGTTCCGCTGCCGGTGCTGGAGCAGCTACTGCAGTAAGCCGCAGGATCGAATGCCGCTATTGGTGCGCGGCGCCGCTTGCCGAGGCGAGTATCACTTCCCCGTGAGTTTTTGCACGATGTCGAGGGCCTTGTGAACATGCTCATCCGGCTTCAGCCCATCTGCCGACGATGACAGCGTTGCGATGATCTTGTGATCCTTGCCGATCACATATGTAACGCGCTCGATAAGGGCGTGGTCGACCGCGGCGCCCTTCACATCCTTCATGCCGGCCCTTGCGGCTCCTGCTGTAAGATTGTAGGACTTGGCGATCGCACCATCCGCATCGGAGGCCACCGGGAACTTTCCCGCACAGTAGTCCGGATCGGCGGAGAATTGGTTGAGCCTCTCGATACTGTCCCCCGATACGCCGATGATGACCGCGCCGGCTGCGTCAAACTTGTCCTTCTCCACTGCAAACGTATGCGCTTCCAGGTCGCAACCCTGGGTGTAGGCCGAAGGATAGAAATACACCACCGCCGGGCCCTTCTTGAGAGCATCCTGCAAGGAGAATTTGAACTCCTTTCCTGCAAGCGAGGCGCGAGCCGAAAAATCGGGCGCGGTGTCGGCGACTTTAAGCGAAGCCACTACCGGCAACCCAATCAACCCTGCGAAAGCCACATTCAGGATCACGTTCTTCATCTGGATTCCTCCTCCTCATCGATCAGACTCAAGAAGCAGAATATCACACGCGCTGACTCTTGAGCCGGACGGTGCATGCGAGCGCCCGATTTCACGCTGAAGCCGCAGGAAAACAAGATCGTCAATCTACACGATTTCGAGGGCAGTGGTTCGGGCTGCACCGTTGAGGGCCCACAATTTCCAGGCCAATCAGGACAAATACAAAGAGAACTCATCTGGCCCTGAAGCTGATGGCCGCTGTAAACCACCCGACTGGCAACCGCTGCGGCTGAACGGGTTGTCCGCAGGGCGAGCGTCCCGCGCATACTTTCAGGTTGGATCCTAAGGGCATCATTCGCAAGGAGTTTGAGAAGTTTAATCCCCCCCGCACAGGGGGGACGTGCAAACGGCGCTGACGGTCTCAGGAATGAGATCGTTACGGGGCGAGGCTGCGCCCTTGTTCTGCCTTTGCCCTATTCTAGATCTCGCCCCTCCGGTCTTATATCCCCCGGAAAATCGCATCCTTAACCTAAAGTCGTAACGCTAATCGGGCGAACTACTGGTTAGGGATGACCCCACCGCAGACACTGCCCGCCATGCGCGCGCCCGCGCGCAGTATTGAGTCGGTTCTTGCCGCGCGCTGGGCGCGCGTGCTGATTCCATCGCTTTCCGACCTTTTCTTTCTCGCCATCCTGGTGTGGTTGTTTATGAGCTCGGGGGCGGCTGGGTGGCAGGGGTTGCTTCTCGACGGTGACGCGGGGTGGCACATCCGCACCGGCCAGTATATTCTCGACCATCACACCGTCCCGCATCAGGATTTGTATTCCTTTTCGAAACCCGGGGCACCCTGGTTCGCTTGGGAATGGGGTTCGGATGTTTTGTTCGGCTGGCTCCAGCGCATGTGGGGATTGAAGGCCGTGGTTCTGTTCACGGGTGTACTGCTGGCGGGCTTCTCCCTGACGTTGATCCGCCGTATGATGTGGCGCGGCGTGCATCTTTTTGTCGCCCTGGCCGTGGCGCTGCTGGCGGTTGGTTCGGCTTCGATTCATTTTCTGGCGCGGCCTCACATTTTCACCCTGCTGTTTCTCTCGATCGCGGTATGGATGGTGGAATGCGACCGGGAAAACCAGAGCCGCCGCATCTGGCTGCTGGTTCCTCTCACGGTGGTGTGGACCAATCTGCACGGAGGGTTCCTGGTACTGATCGCCCTGCTGGGTCTGTGCGCGTTGGGGACGGCGATTGAAGCCTGGAGCGCCAAGGAAGCCTGGGGCGGGTTGTGGTGGCGCAACGCGGCGCGCTACGCGGCTTTGGCCGGGGCGTGCTCGGCGGCTTCGCTGGTGAATCCCTACGGCTACCATCTGCACGTTCACATGTCGGCTTATCTGCGGTCGGACTGGATCAAGAGTACGATCCAGGAGTTCATGTCGCCCAGCTTCCGCAACGAGAACATGATGCAGTTCGAGGCGCTGTTGATGGTGGGGCTGATCGCGGCAGGCGCGCTGTTGCGCCGCAAGCGCGTGGTCGAAGCCCTGTGGATCGTATTCTTCGCGCACATGTCGCTCGCGAGCGCCCGCCACGTTCCGATTTATGTGACGGTAGTGGCTCCGGTGGTTGCCTATGAACTGGCCAGCTGGTGGAAGGCCTGGACCCATGGCGCGGCTAAGAAGTCGCTGCCGGCGATTTTCAACCAGATGGCGGCAGATTCGGCTCCGGGCTTCCGCCGCACCAGTATCTGGCCCTTCGCGGTGGTGTTGGGGCTGGCGCTGACCGGCGCTCCGATTCCATGGCCCAAAGATTTCCCGGACATCGACTTCCCCACCCAGATCGTGCACGCGCATAGCGCCGAGATCCTGGCCTCCCGCGTCCTTACTACTGATCAGTGGGGCGACTATCTGATCTACGTAAATCCCCAGCAGAAGGTTTTTGTAGATGGCCGCAGCGATTTCTATGGTCCTGAGACCGGGAATCAGTACATCAGCCTCGTCAACGGGGGGCCGGACTGGCGCGACTTACTCCGGAAATACGACTTTAATTTGGTGCTCCTGCCCAAGGAAATGCCGATTGTGCAGTTGCTGCGAACACAACCGGACTGGGCGGTGACCGTAGATGACGGTAAGAGGATTCTCTTAGCCCGCACATCGACCTCAGTACCACCTACGGGTAAATTCAGCCAGGAACCAAGGTTCTAAGGCACACAGGTGTTGAGCCATGCAGGGCTAATGAAAACTACCGACGCGGTCGAAGTAATAAATGGAGCCACTAGGAAATGAAGTCCCAGAACGCGAGCCAGCGTGGCAAAGGCGCTGGCCGGCGCAGTCCACCCATGCGGATCCCCACGATCCCGATGGAGTGGATGGACCCGATGAGCTGGCGTTTGCCTTCGGGTAAAGCGCTGGCAGAGTTCGCGTTGCAGGCAGGATTTTTGGCGCCACTGATGTTGGGTACGCCGGCTTTCAGGAAGCGCAAGAAGGTAGCGGAGCCGCCAACCCCGCCCATCGGTGTGAATGCTGGGGTGAAGGCAGGGATCGAGAAACAGGTTGGGGAGGGGCCGGAACAATCCGGCACCTTTCGGCGAACACGATGAACGCGCAGGTGTGGATCGCAATTCTGGTGGGGATAGCGGCGGCGGTGGATGATCTGGCGAGGCGTCAGATCGCCAACTGGATTCCCGCCGCGGCGTTGGCCGGAGGATTGGGCTGGCAGATCGGTCAGCACGGCTGGTGGGGCTGGCTGTACGCGCTTGGCGGCGCGGCAACGGGCTTCGCTGTCTTTTTGATTTTTTATTTGCTGGGCGGAATGGGCGGAGGCGATATCAAGCTCATGGCTGGATTCGGCGCGCTGCTGGGCGCTTCCAGGTTGGTTGAAGCGGCGCTGTGGACCGCGGGGATCGGCGGGCTGCTGGCGGTAGGGGTGCTGGCATACCGGGCGCTGCGCAGGCGCTCCGGTGCGAGGCTCCCAGGAGTAGAACCAGGAGTAGCGCCGGCGGGAGCGTCGAGCGATTCGATTCCGTATGCCCCGGCCATTGCGCTGGGGGTTTGGCTTTCACTGGTGCCCAAGGGTTGACAGAGGAGAACAAGGCATGGATCGCAGATTTCTCACCGTATTGGGAGTGAGCCTGGTGTTCGCGCTGGTGGTGTCGAGCGTGTTCTATCAAATGACGTCACGTGCCGGCGCTGGCGCGCGCAAGCAGGAAGTGACCGATTACCGGGACATCGTGGTGACCACTCGTCCGCTCAGCGTGGGCGGCGTGGTCAAGCCGGCTGATGTCAAGATTATTAAGGTTCCGGCCGAGGCGTTTCCCAAGGGAGCCTATTCCAAGGTGGAAGAGGTTCTGGATCGTCCCATCATCTCCAACATTTTGCTGGAAGAGCCTATCCTGGACGGCCGCTTGGCGGCTAAGGGCGCCGGGCTGGGCCTCGCGCCGACCATCCCCGTAGGGATGCGCGCGGTCACGGTGCGCGTCAACGATGTGGCTGCCGTCGCCGGATTCGTGCTGGCCGGCCTGCACGTGGATGTGTTGGTGACGGGCCGCCCGCCGGGTGGCGACGGCGACATCACCAGCACCGTTCTGCAGGACATGCTGGTGCTTTCAAATGGAACGACCCTGCAGCCGGACGCTCGCGGCCAAGCCGCCATGGCGCCCACCGTCACGCTGCTGGCCACGCCCGAGCAGGCGGAAACACTGACACTGGCCAACATCGATGGCCGCATTCAACTGGTGCTGCGGAATTCGAGCGATGCGGCCGTTGAGAATACTCCGGGCCGTCATGTCGACGAATTGTTCAACGGGAGCCGCAAGCCGGCGCCTCCTCCCGCGGCTCCCTCCGCTGCACCGAAACCCAAGCCGAAGCCGGTGGAGGTAGTGCAGGCGCCTCCTCCGAAGCCTCCCGCTCCCGTGGCGGTGCCGCCTCCCGTTCCGGCGCCTCCCGACCAGGTGGTGGTGATTCGTGGAGCCGTGAGATCGGTCGAGACTCTCCCGAGCCATAGCAACGATGCGCCGGGGACGAAGGAAAAATAGCCCAATGATCCGCAACACCCATTTGTTTGTGAAACGCGGCGCGCTGTGCGGCGCCGTCTGGGCGCTGCTCGTCGTGAATCTTCCGGCGCAGAATGCCGAGGACCTGCGCCTGACGGTGAACAAGAGCGTTGTGATCGAATACCCGAGCGACGTCGCCAAGATCGATACCAGTAATCCCGAGGTGGTCGACGTGGTGCTGAGCACCACCCGTGAAGTGCTGGTCAACGCCAAGGGCGTCGGCAACGCCACCCTGATCATCTGGAACCGCGCCAACCAGCGCACCATGTACAACGTGAATGTGGAGCTGAACCTCGATCCGCTGCGCCAGCTCCTCAAACAGTCCTTTCCCAACGAGCCCATTCAGGCGTTTAGCTCACGGGATAACATCACCCTGACCGGAGTAGTTTCGAACAAGGAAGTAGCCGACAGAGCCGGCCTGCTGGCCTCGTCGTTTTCGAAGACCGTCCTGAACAACCTGACCCTGCCGGTGCCCCCTCCCGAGAAGCAGATCTTATTGCGGGTGAAGTTCATCGAACTCGATCGGGACAAAGAAGTGCAATATGGCGTGAATCTGCTGGCCGCTCCCGGAGGCAACGCGATCGGAAGCACCACGGGGCAGTTCTCCAGCAGTTCGTTGACCGGGACCTTGACGATTCCTTCCTCCGCTGCTGGAAGCACTACGTCGAGCACGGGCGGAACAGCCGCTGCGTCAGGCTCCACCTCCACCGCCGGTACCACCAGCAGCAGCATTGGCAACAGTGCTCTCGTTACCATTACTCAGGCGCTAAATCTGTTCGCGCTGGATCCGAAACTGAACCTGGGCGCCTTTATCAAGGCCCTCCAGAACGAGAACATTCTCGAGATTCTGGCCGAGCCTAACCTGGTGACAACCAACGGCAAAGAGGCTCAGTTCCTTGTGGGCGGCCAGTTCCCCGTGCCGATCGTGCAAGGCGGAGCCACGTCAGGGGCGGTGACCGTGCAGTTCAAAGATTACGGGATCAAGCTGATTTTCACCCCGAATATCACGGCCAACGGCAACATCTCGATTCACTTGAAGCAGGAAGTATCCACGCTGGACCCGTCCAATGCGGTGGTGTTGAACGGATTCACCATCCAAGCGCTGGCCACGCGCACCACCGAATCGACGGTGGAGCTAGGAGACGGACAGAGCTTCGTGGTTTCCGGACTCATCAGCAACCAGGAACAGTATGCGCTCTCGAAGGTGCCTTGGATCAGCAGCATTCCTATCCTAGGAAATTTGTTCAAATCCAAGGACGAAAAGGTATCGCGGACCGATCTGATCATGACTGTGACGCCGGAGATTACCATGCCCTTAGGTCCCAAGGATCCCCAACCGGACATTTATATGCCCAAGGATTTCTTGAAAAAACTGGAAGCCAAAGACATTCCGCCGCAGCCGGTAAACGCCAAGAAGAAATAAATGCGGTCCCGGTCCCAAAACGACGCCGAGATTACCGCGCTGCTGATTGCGCCCAACCGCGCGCTGGCGCAGCAGTTCGTGGATACACTTCCGCAGACGCGCGCCTTCCAGATCCTGGCCGACTTGAAGAGTTACCCGCCGCAGCAGACGCTGGACATCCGCGCGCGCCAGCTTCGGCCCGATGTCATCCTTCTCGATTTGGCGACGGACTTGGCCGCGGCCATGGAGACCATCCGCTGGATCGCCGGATTCAACCCGCCAGTGCACGTGGTGGGCTTGCACACGCACAACGATTCGAATGTAATTCTGCAAACGCTGCGGGCCGGGGCCAGCGAGTTCCTCTACGCGCCCTTTGAACTGGCGACGCAACGCGAGGCTATCGCCCGCTTGCGGCGCCTGGTCTTGCCAGAGCCCGTGGTCCAAAGCGAAGAAGGTCATGCCATTGCCTTCGCCAGCACCAAACCCGGCTCCGGGGCCTCCACGATTGCCACGCAGACCGCCTTTTCGCTGGAGCGGATCACCGGCAAGCGGGTTCTTCTTGCCGATTGCGATCTCACCGGCGGGACCATCGGTTTCTATCTAAAGCTGAGCCACAACTATTCGCTGGTGGACGCGCTGCAGCATGCCGAGCACCTGGATCCGGCGCTGTGGAATTCGCTCACGGTCAACTACGGAGGCGTGGACATTCTGCCGGCTCCGGCCGCGCCTTACGCAGACGCCGTGGATCCGGCCCGGATGTGCATGCTGCTGGAGCAGGCGCGCCATCTTTACGATTGGGTGGTGGTGGATTTACCCACCGTCTTCAATCGCATCAGCCTGATGGCGATCTCCGAGTGCGAGCGCGCGTTCCTGATTTCGACGCCGGAGCTTCCCAGCCTGCACCTGACCCGCAAGGCGCTCACCATGCTGGACCAGCTGGGCTTTCCAAAAGACCGCTTTCAGGTGGTAGTGAATCGTGTGAGCCGCCGCGACAGCATGGGTTCGGAACACATCGAAGGGCTGTTCGGCTGCAAGGTGCACGCCAGCCTGCCGAACGATTATTTTTCCCTGCACCGCGTGGTCACGCTGGGCCAGCCTTTGGGCGCCGAAGGCGACCTGGGTAAGTCCATCGAAAGCCTCGCCACGCGGCTGGTCGCAAGCATCGCCGATAAGAAAGGGGGGGCGGCGCCGAGTGGTCTCAAGCCCGCTTTCCAATCGGCATAACGCCGGAATGAGTCTCTATGTTCTCCTCTCTTGAAAATTCCAACAAAACCAACCAGCAGGTCTCCTGGGAACAAAGGCTGCTGAAGAACTCGACGCGGCAAAAGGCGAGCCTTAAGCCGGAATACCAGGAGCTCAAGTTCACCCTGCACCGCAAGCTGGTGGACAAGATCAACCTGGAAGCCCTGGCCACCATCGATAACCAGAGGGTGCGCGCCGAGGTCCGCCAGGCGGTCATTTCACTGATCGACGCCGAGCCCACGCTGTTGAGCTCGCTTGAGAAGCAGCAGATTTCGGACGAGGTTCTGGATGAGGTCTTCGGCTTGGGGCCGCTTGAGCCGCTGCTTCAGGACCCCACCATCTCCGACATTCTGGTAAACACGCATCGCCAGGTGTACGTGGAGCGGCGCGGTCTGCTGGAACTCACCAACGTCAACTTCCGCGACGATCAACACCTGCTGCGGATTATCGACAAGATCGTCAGCCAGGTGGGCCGCCGCATCGACGAATCGACACCCATGGTGGATGCGCGCTTAAGCGACGGCTCGCGCGTCAACGCCATCATTTCGCCCCTGGCGGTGGATGGGCCTCTGCTCTCCATCCGCCGTTTTTCGACCGACAAGCTGATGCCCCCGGATCTGGTGGACAAGAAGTCCATCACGCCGGGCATGATGGAACTGCTGGAGGCCGCGGTCAAGGCGCGTATGAACATCATCATCGCGGGCGGAACCGGCTCCGGGAAAACCACCCTCCTGAATGCCTTGTCGGCGTTCATCAATCCTAAAGAGCGCATCGTCACCATCGAAGACGCGGCTGAATTGCAGCTCAAGCAGCCGCACGTGGCGCGTCTCGAAACCCGCCCGCCCAATCTCGAAGGCACGGGCGCGGTGCGCCAGCGCGAGTTGCTGGTCAACAGTTTGCGTATGCGGCCGGACCGCATCGTGGTCGGCGAAGTCCGCGGCGAGGAAGCGCTGGACATGCTGCAGGCTATGAACACGGGTCACGACGGCTCGCTCACCACGGTCCACGCCAATTCCCCGCGCGACGCCGTCAGCCGCCTGGAGGTAATGGTGTCGATGGCCAACGCGAACATGCAGATGGCATCCATTCGCCAGCAGATCGCGAGCGCGGTGCAGTTGCTGGTCCAGGCCTCGCGCATGAGCGACGGCTCCCGCAGGGTAGTAAGTCTCACCGAGGTTACCGGCATGGAAGGCGACGTGGTGACACTGCAGGACTTATTCGTCTTTGAAAAAAGGGGCCTCGACCCGGATGGCAAAGTGGTGGGACGTTTCGCGGCCACCGGCATCCGGCCGAAATTCTACGAGAAGCTGCTGAGCGCGGGCATCCGCTTGCGTCCGGACCTGTTCGACGAAGTCGTGGAGGTCTGAACAGGGTGAGGGAAGCTTTCGCACAGCGAGGGAGGACTAAATGGGATTCCTGTTGATCATGGTTGTGATCTGGGCGATCGCGATCGGCGCTTGGATGCTGGTGTCCAAATACGCCAAATCGAGCGATGTCCAGAAGATCAAGGACCGGCTGGTGGGAACCAGCAAGAAAAAGTCCGGCAAGAAAGACGGTCAGGACGGAACGCGTTCGATCATTCAAGCGCAGGACAAATCTCCCAGCCGCTTGGCGCAGATGCTGGTGGATAAATACAAGCTGGGTCCCAAGATCCAGGGGTATCTGGAACAGGCGGGGCTGCGCTGGCCGCCCGCGCGCCTGGTACACCTGTGCCTGGTGGCGTTTGCGTGCGGCGTGGTCGCGGCGTGGATGATGCTGCCCATTCCCAACGTCCTCGATCTGCTGGTGGGCCTAGCGGCCGGCTGCGGCCCGATTCTGTACGTGTGGATGAAGCGCCGCTCCCGCCTGAAGCGTTTCGAGGAACTGTTCCCGGAAACGCTTGAATTCATCGGCCGCTCCATGCGCGCCGGGCACGCTTTCTCGGTATCGCTCGAAATGATCCACCGCGAGTTTCAGGAGCCGGTGTCGGGAGAGTTCCGGCGCACCTTCGAGGAGCACAACCTGGGTTTGCCGATTGAGGTCGCTTTGCAGAAACTAGGCAAGCGAGTGCCGTCGATCGACGTGCACTTCTTTATTTCGGCGGTGCTGCTGCAGAAGCGCACCGGCGGCAATCTGGCCGAGATCCTGGACAAGCTGGCCTACATCATCCGCGAACGCTTCAAGCTGCGTGGGCGCATCCGTTCCGTCAGCGCGCATGGCCGCATGACCGCGACCGCGTTAAGCTGCATTCCGATCGCGGTGGCGGTGCTGATGTTTTACACCAATCCGGATTACGTCAAGTTCTTCTTCACCGACGACGTGGGGCAGATCATGCTTGGCTCCGCGATTGGGCTCCAGATTATCGGTTACGGCGTGATGCAAAAGATCGTGCACATCGAGGTATAGGGACATGCCATTTCTCTTGACTGTATTGATTTTCGTGGTGTTGGCGATGGGCATCGCCGGAGTCGGCATGCGGGTGTACGTACGGCCCAAAGAGGCCATGGAGCGCGTGGCCGGAGGGTCGCAGGCAGCCGACCAGATGCCGTCGCATCCCAGCCTGGCGATGCATGACCTGATCAAGAAGCTTGGCAACTTCATTCCTCAATCGCCCAAGGACGTCACGGTCATGCAGCGGCGGCTGATCCGGGCCGGGGTCCGCAACCCAGGCGCGCTGAAGCTGCTGTACGGCTCTAAGCTGGTGCTGGGCGTGACGCTGCCGCTGCTGACGGCGGTATCGATCGCGGGAGGCAGCGCCGACACGGGGAACAAGTTTGCGGCGATTCTGGCGGCAGGCGCCGTCGGTTTCTTCGGACCCAACGAATACGTCCGCCGAATGGCTTCAAAGCGCCAGAAGGAGATCTCCAAAGGGCTGGCTAACGCGCTGGATCTGCTGGTGGTTTGCGTCGAGAGCGGACTGGGGCTCGATCAGGCCATCCTGCAGGTATCCAAGGAACTGGAGCACGCGCACCCGGAGATCAGCGAGGAGTTCGGATTAGTGAACCTGGAACTCAAGGCCGGCAAGCGCCGTGTCGAGGCTCTGCGCAATCTGGCTGAGCGGACCGGCGTCGACGATCTGAAAAAACTTGTGGCGGTGCTGATTCAGGCCGACCGGTTCGGGACCGGCGTGTCGCAGAGTCTGCGTGCTCACGCCGACTTCATGCGCATTCAGGCGCGCCAGGTGGCCGAGGAGAAGGCCGCCAAGCTGGGCGTCAAACTGATCTTCCCCATCTTCTTCTGTATCCTGCCGTCTCTGTTCGTGATCACGGTGGGGCCGGTGGCCATGAAGATCGTTCGTGAGCTGATCCCGATGATGAATAACATCTAGTACTTCCCTAAAGGTTAGTGCTAGGTAAGCCGAATTTACTCTTGTTAGGAAAGGAGAAAGGACCATGGATACTTCAACTGTTCGTTACGTTTGCGCCGCGCTGGCGGTCGTCTTTCTGGGGATTATCTACCTGCGCCGCAAAAAGAGCGCAGATGAATAGCATGGTGCGGGTTGGAGGGGCGCCGAGGCAGTCCGCGCGCTTCTCCCACACGCGCACCGCCTAAGCGGGAGCAGAAAGCAACACAGGGCGGTAAGGTTCATCGAAGGCAGTGCCCCGGAGGCCGAGTCCGGTGTTATCTCCGGGATGAGACAAGGGCGGCCGGCCGCCACAAAGAGCGGTCCGGCTCACCCGTCGCAAAGCGCAGATCCGCGTACAGTCGCGCAAGTTCCGTTGAAAGCGCAAAGGGTGTGGTGTGCTCCGCCGGGTGAGAAACTCTGGCCGCCACCGGTTTTGCAGCGAGGTCCTTAGAAGAAGTGGAGATGGAGTCACGTATGCTTCGGAAGTCATGGATATGGGCAATGGCGGGTGCGGCGTTGATGGCCGGACCCACGCTGGCAGGCGTCTTCGGGACGGTGGTTCCGATCGGCGGAGAGGGAGCGGACCTGGCGCTTGATGAGGCCCGGGGCTATCTGTATATCGCCGATTTCACCGCCAACCGGATCGACGTAATGTCGCTCTCGAACAATCAGATTCAGACTTCGATCAATGTGCCGGCCCAGCCGAGTTCGCTGTCGATCTCGCAGGATGGGCATTGGCTGCTGGTGGCTCAGTATGGCAATAACGCCTCGCCGGCCACATCGCAAAACGGACTCACCCTGATCGACCTCACCAACCATTACGCGCAGCAAAACTATGCGCTGGGCAATCCGCCGCTGGGTGTTTCCTTCGGTATCGACGGGAACGCGCTGGTGGTGACGACGGCCGAGTTCATGGTCTTTAGTCCCTCGCTGGGAACAACGAATACTCTGCTCACGATTCAGGCCGCCGCGGCGCAGACGGTTCCGGCGCCGGCGGTGAATTTCCCGCCCAATATCACGGGAGCGAGTCTGGCCGTCTCGGGCGATTACACAGCCGTTTACGGGCTGGTGAGCGGCGCCGGCTCGCAGAGCCTCGAATTCTATTACGACGTTGTGCATCATACGCCGCACTACGCCCAGTATATTTCCGCGCCGCCGATGGGTCCGGCCGCGGTCAGCGTGTCAAAGGACGGCAGCTACGCCGTGATGGGATGGATAAGGACCAACCAGGCACTGCAAGATACGGCCGAGTTCAGCACCCCTTCCGGTTTGCTCAATTTGGGCGGCCACGCGGTGGATTCGAACAATGGTGTGATCTACTCGCAGGTCCCCGTCTCGGGCACAACGCCCTCGGGTCAGGGGCTACTTCCAGAGTTGCAAGTCCTCAGCTCCGACAACCTGACGCTACTTGACACCCTCCTGCTTCCAGAGAATCTGGCCGGCAAAGCAGTGATCAAGAGCGACAGCAGCGTAATTTATGCCCTCTCCAGCAGCGGAGTGACGGTTCTTCCCGTCGGCAGCCTGAACAAAGCCAACCGGCTTACCAGTAGCGTCGCCAGCCTTCTCTTCCTGGACAGCTTTTGCACCAGCAGCGCCAGTGCCCAGACATTTACCATCACTGATCCGGGCGGCAATCAGACCGCCTTCAGCATCACTTCCTCCAATCCGGGTGTAACGGTTTCTCCGTCCACTGGGGTCACGCCGGCGGTGGTCAAGGTGAGCGTGAATCCGAATGCATTTCAAAATCAGAACGGAACCACGGCGGTCACCCTCACCATCAGCTCGACGCAGGCAGTCGATATTCCAGGCTCGGTCACTGTGCTGGTAAATGCGCCACAGCCAAGTCAGCGCGGAACCATCGTAAATATCCCGGGAAATCTCGTGGATTTACTTTCGGATAACACGCGGGTTCGGTATTACGTCCTGCGGCAGGACACTAACCAGGTGCTGGTCTTCAACGGAACCAACAATACCCAGATCGCCGCTCTGCGAACCTGCACCCAGCCGACGTCGATGGCGGAAACATTCGACGGCAACAAACTTATCGTGGGCTGCAACCTCGCGCACATTATGAGCGTGTTCGATTTAAACGCCTTGCAGCCGCTCACGCCGGTCAACACCGGGAACGGCTACGTGCAATCGGTCGCGGTGTCCAACGGCATGAATCTTGCCGTGATGCGAAACGCCGCGAGCACGCCGCCTACGTATATCGCGTCATTCGACTTGGTTCTCAACACCTCCACGCAGCTGGCCACTCTCGGTGTATACCAGAACCAATTAAGCATAAACAATACGGTGCTGGCATCCTCTCCAAACGGATCGAGCATCCTCGTGGCCTCGTCGGACGGGCATATCATGCTTTACGATGCCAACGTCAACTCGTTTACGACCTCGCGGCAGGACGTCACCTCCTTGGGCGGCGCCTTCGCGGCATCCGCCTTCGACCAGTACGTGGTGGGGAATAACCTGCTCAACTCGTCATTGGTAACGACCAACACGCTTAGCGAGACGGGTACGCCCTCCGGCTTTGTCTTCGTCAATCAGACCGGATATCTGACTACGGCGCCGAGTTCCTCCAGTCCTGGTGTCATTCAGCAAATCAACCTCTCCACAGGCGGGGCAATTCAACCCACCTCGATGGTCGAAGCCCCGATCCTGGCCGTCCAGCCTACTTCGGTAGTGGGTACGGACTGTTCTACGACTACCATCACAAACGCGGACGGCTCTCAGAGCACCGAGACGGTGTGCCAGACAGGCTTACAGGTAACCACTACCGTCTGCATCGCAACCACAAGTACCAGCGGAAACACTACGACGGCCACGAATGATTGCCAGACCAGCACGAGCACCAAACAGGGCCCCACGAACGCCTTCACGCGGTCTCTTGCGATGCTCGTGGATGGAAGCGCGTTCATCAACCTGACCACTTCGGGTGTGGTGGTCCTCCCGCCTGCCTATGCGGCTTCGATTGCGCCGCCGCAGATCACCTCGGTCGTCAGCGCCGCGGATTTCAAATCGCCTGCGGCTCCCGGAGGGTTGATCACGGTTTTCGGAAATTCGCTGAGTCCCACGAATCAGGCCACCAGCGAGATTCCTTTGCCCACGGCCTTGGCGTCCAGTTGCCTGACCGTGAACGGCCAGCCCATCCCACTGATTTTCGTTTCTCCAACCCAGGTTAATGCGCAGATGCCCTTCCAGGCGTTCGGTAATGTAGTGATGGTCGTGCACACTCCCGCCGGAGTCAGCAGCAACTTCAACCTGGTTGTTCCATCTACCGCTCCGGCGGTGTTCCTGAGCGGTTCCGCCGGTCCACTGACGGATTTGCCGACCGTGATCCGCCAGTCTACCGACTTGCTGGTGACCAGTTCCAATCCCGTCCACCTGGGTGACGGACTCACAATCTACTTGACCGGCATGGGCGCGGTAACGCCGATAGTCGGGAACGGTCTTCCCGGTCCGAATCCACCGGCGACGGCCATCAACGCTCCGCTGGTGACCTTGGGCGGAGTCGCCCTCAATGTTGAATTCGCCGGTTTGGCGCCGGGCGAAGTGGGGGTCTACCAGATCAATGCGACCGTGCCGTCGAACACCCCGCAAGGGCTCAGCGTACCGCTCGTTGTAACCCAAGGCGGCAGTACGCAAACCATCAACAACCTGCGCGTCGTTCAGTAAAGTTGCAGTGCAGAGTTCGGTAAGCAGCGCGCGAACAGAATAGACCGTAAAGGGATCGATATGAAACTGGCTCGAATACTCGTAGTGTGCGCGCTCGCGGCAATGCCGGCGGCGTGGGGGCAGAAGTGGGAAGTCGGCGGCGCCGTGGGCGGCGGGTTCTCCACATCGGACGATGTCACCGCACCGGGCGGATCGGCGTCGGCCAAGATCCAGACCGGCCTGGTGGGCAGCGTCTGGCTCGGCAATTACAGCAGCGGCAAGTGGGGTGGCGAATTACGCTACGACTATCAGATGGGCAACCTGGAATTGAGCCAGGGCTCGGTGCAACCTACATTCGCCGCGCACAGTCAGGATATTCACTACGACTTCTTGTGGCATTTCACCGGCAACGAGTCGCGTATACAGCCCTTCGTGGCCTTCGGCGCCGGCATTAAGATCTACGAAGGCACGGGTGCGCAAGTGGTGTACCAGCCCCTGAGCAACTTCGCATTGCTGACCCAGGCGCAGGATCTGGTGGCGATGGGAAGCGCGGGCGCCGGCCTGAAGTTCAGGCTGGCCTCGCACGTGATGCTGCGCCTCGACGTCCACGATTACATCACCCCGTTTCCGAAACAAGTGATCGCACCTGCGTTGGGAGCCAAAACCAGCGGATGGCTTCAGGACTTCGTCCCCATGGCCGGCTTCGCATTCGCCTTCTAGAGGGCAGTAAGGACCCTTACCCCTGTGGAATCAGCGTTGAAATGCCGATAGGCGGCGTATGGAGTTCAACCCGACCTCCCTTAATGTGACTGAAGTGCTCGTCATTGCGCTGGCGGTCACGGCGGCAATCTTTGTGATGCGCAAGCGTTACGACAGCAATCTCCCGCTGCTGTTCTACTTCGTGCTGGTCCTCTTCAATAACATGTCTGAGCGCGGCGTGAATCCGTATCTGCTCTATACCGGCCTGATCATGGCCCTGCTGCTGCGCTTCGAATTTATGGGCGGGATCATTGCCAAGGCGGTGGCGTTTCTCACCGCGGCCAGCCTGTGCGTCATCATCTGGCTGATGATGGCGGAGGTTCTCACCTAAAATTACCGCGCGCGTTTGAGGCGATAATCCTCCACGGTGGGCATCTTCACCACCCGGCACATCTCGTGCAGGCGGGAGCGGGCGCGGAGGCCGATGATTTCGCCGAGAGTCTTGCGCGCATAATCCTTATCCTTGCCTACCAAATCGTGATCCGGAAGATTGGTTGTAGCAATCAGCGGCTTGCGGTGATTGCAGCGGTGGGTGACGATCGCCGTCACCGTATCCTCAATCCAGTCCGTGGTGCGGTGCGAGCCGAGATCGTCGAGAAGCAGAACCTCGGTATCCAGCGCCGAACGGTACGCTTCACGATCGGCCGCGCCCGCGTTCTGATCCCAGCCGGAGCGAATGCGATCCAGCAGGTTCTGATAGTCGTAGAAGATGCCTTCGTGGCCTCTCTCCAGCAGAGCCTTGAAGGCAGCCACAGCCAGGTGCGTCTTGCCGGTGCCCGTGTCTCCGATCAGAAGCAGGCCGGGGTGATCGGCGGCGGGAAATTCACGGACGAAGCTCTTCACTTGAAGGAGCGCTGCCCCCAGGGCCGCGCGCGCGGTTGGGTTCTCCTGGCCGGGCATCTCGAAATTGTCCAGCGTGGCGCGATCGTAATTCGGAGGAATGCCTGCGGCTTCCTTGACGGCTCGGGCGCGAGTCACGGCGGCGCAGGCGCAAGGCTCCGCTCCGGAGAGGCCCGCGCGCTCAATAATCTTCCATCCGGTCCCGTCGCAAATCGGGCAGGTTGCTGTATCGGTCATTCCACCACCATTAACACTTCTCCGGCGGCCACAGTCGAGTCGGCTTTGGCCCGGACCTCCACCACAAGGCCGGTCTTGGGGGATTTCATTTCATTCTGCATCTTCATGGCCTCCACCACAACCAACCCTTGCCCTTCCTCGATGGCATCACCCGCGGAAACCAGTAGGCGCACCACCTTCCCCGGCATCGGAGCGGCGATGTTCACGCGGCCACGGTTGGCGGAGGAGCCGTGGCGCCCGCGGCTCGCGCGAGGATCGAAAAGCTCGATGGCGACCGGTGCACCGTTGACGATCAGCTCTCCCGGCGCGCCGGGTTCGACGCGATAGGTTCGGCCACCAATCAGCACCGACCAGGCTCCCGAGTCGAGGGCTTCCATGGAAAACTCGCCCTCGATGAGTTGACCGTCTTCGCGCTGATAGCGGAAGGATTTTGCACCCGGGGTTTCTGCCACGATCGAGATAGAGCCGGCGCGGCCCCGGATCACCGTTTCGAGCTTCACCGCAGCATCCCTTCGCGGGCTGCGGCGAGCCATCCCGAATTATTCCTGTCAACGGGGGCGGGCGTCTGTCTTGGCATCGTAGTAGCGGCCGCAATCGCCGCCGCGGCCTCAGCCTCGATGCCCGACTCGTCCGGCGCTCTGCGTGCGAAAAAGCCATCGAGGAAAGCCGTAGACAACCGGCCCTCACGAAACTCCGTGTCCGCCAGAATCTCGCGGAAGAACGCAGCGTTGGTTCGAATTCCGGCGATTGAATATTCGGCCAATGCTCTATCTAATCGGGCGATCGTCCGGTCGCGGCTCGGCCCCCAAACCGCGAGTTTCGCCAGCAGCGGATCGTAATCGAAAGGGACCGTGAAGCCGGAGTAGACTCCGGAATCCAGACGCACACCCGGCCCCGCAGGCTCGCGCAAATGCGTGATCTTGCCGGGGGAAGGCAGGAATTGACGCTCGGGGTCCTCCGCGTAAATCCGGCACTCGATGGCCGATCCGGACCACGTAATATCCTCCTGCGACAGCGTCAAGCGTTCGCCGGCGGCGATGCGAAGCTGCCATTCCACTAGATCGAGCCCCGTCACCAGTTCAGTCACAGGATGCTCCACCTGCAGCCGGGTATTCATTTCGAGGAAATAGAAATTGCGGTCGCGATCGACCAGAAATTCCATGGTCCCGGCGTTGGAATAGCCTGCATGACGGGCGATGCGCAGTGCTGCCGTGCCCATTTGCTCCCGCAGTTCCGGATGGAGCAGCATGACCGGGGAAGGGCACTCTTCGATCACCTTCTGATGCCGGCGCTGGATGGAGCATTCGCGTTCGCCCAAGTGAATCAGGTTGCCATAGTGGTCGCCCAGTACCTGGATTTCGATGTGCCGCGGCTCGACGACCAGCTTCTCGATATAGACCTCGCCGTTGCGGAAAGCCCGCAGCGCCTCGCTTGACGCATCGCGCCAAGAGGAGGCCAGATCCTCTTCGCGATCTACCTGCCGCATGCCTTTCCCGCCCCCGCCCGCTGAGGCTTTCAGCAGGACCGGATAACCCAGCGACCGCGCGATGGCCTTGGCCTGTTCCACGTCTTCGATCGGCTGCTCGGTTCCGGGAACCACGGGAGCTCCGGCGGCTATAGCCACACGCCGCGCTTCCGTTTTCGAGCCCATCCTGCGAATCGCCTCCGCCCGCGGGCCGATGAAGACGATGCCGGAGGCGGCGCAAGCTTCGGCGAACTCGGCGTTCTCGCTCAGAAAGCCATAGCCGGGATGGATCGCCTCGGCTCCATGGCGTCGAGCCGCGTCTAGAATCTTGTCGATGCGCAAGTAGCTTTCCGATGAGGGGGATGGCCCCAAATAGGCCGCTTCATCCGCGAGAGCCACCGCCAACGATGCGCGATCAGCGTCGGAATAAACGGCGACGCTGGCGATTCCCATTTCCCGCAGGCCGCGGATTAGCCGGACGGCTATCTCTCCGCGGTTTGATACCAGTACCTTGACAAACATGAAGGTCGATTGTAGCAGTTGCTCGGACTAGGTAAATTCCTTAGATCAGGATGACGATTGTGGCGCCCCAACCCCCGGCTTCCGCCGGAGCATCGGCATAAGACAGGACGAACGGCGTCTCCTCTAAAAGGCTCCTCACCAACTCCCTCTGGACTCCAATTCCGCGGCCGTGGATAATTCGTAAAGCCTTTAAACCCAGGCGGTTTGCCTCTTCCAAATACTCCTCGATCACGGCTTTGACATCGCGCGGTGAAACCGTGTGCAGATCGAGAACGTCCTCGATCGGAAGCCTCACAGGATCGGGGAAGGGATTGTCACTATTCATGGCAGAGGACCCTGAGAGGACAACTCGATGATACACCTGAGAAGCAGGGGAGTATTGAGAGCATACCTCTAGCAATTATTCCCCTAGTACGGATGAATCCGGGGTAGTAATTGATAGAATCGAGCTACGGCAACAGGATGACCAGGCTTTGCTTCCTTTGCGGAAAGAAGATCGGCTTTCTCCGATCCTTGACTGATCAGCAGTATTGCTCCTCCACGCACCGGCATGAGGCGCGGCTGGCTTCAGCGCAAGCTCTGCGTGACGAAGACGAAATGGAGAGCTGGACGGTTGAAAAGTCCAGGAACAAAAAGAAGTCGTCGGGATTGCCCTCGAAGTCGGCAGGGCAGACGGCCTCGATTTTCGCCTTCCTGACGGTAGCGGGCTTGCTGGTGACGGCACTGATGCTGCCTGGGCCGACCACTTCGTATCCCCCGGCGGTCTCGCTCGATCCAGGCGTCAAGGCGGGAATTCTGGAGCGGGCAAGCGGCGCTATCAGCGAAGTAATCCGCAGCAGCGCCCCGGTGACCCTGCATCAGGATCTGCACAGCGGTTTCGGAGATTGGGCCACGCTGGCGCTGCGGAATACGGTGGACGATCCCCGGATCGCGCTTACGGCCCCGGACCTCTCGAAGCTGGGTAGCCTGCGGCTGTGGACCAAGTCCATCGGTTTGCAGAATTACCAGATGGAATTTCAGGGGCAAGTGGAGAGGCGCAGCCTGAGCTGGGCCGTGCGTGCCAGCGATCAGAACAATTATTACGCTACCAGGCTGGTGATCACCAAGCCCGGTCCTTCGCCCAATGCGAGCCTGATCCATTACACAATCATGAACGGACGCGAGTACGATCCCCTCACGGAGGCCACCCAGGTGACGCTCGAGAAGGGCAAGAACTACCGCGTGCGCGTGAGCGTACAGGACGACCGGTTCAGCACCTACCTGGACGGGCAATTGATCGGTCACTGGATCGACAAGCGGCTGAATCGGGGAGGCGTCGGCTTCTTTGTCGACGAACAGGATCCGCAGGAAGTGGCCTGGGTGAACGTCTCGGAGCGGGACAGCTTCCTGGGGCGCATGCTGGCCCATTTCTCCTTGTTGGTGGTTCCACCGGGACTGAGTCCGGATCTGCCATAGCCTCCCATCGCACGCTACGCTAAAGAAGTGTCCACGGCAGCAGTTTGGCGCAAAGCCAGCATTATTGAGGCCCTCGCGGCGTTCGCCATCATCATGGTCTACATCTGGGAGTGGCGCTTCACCCATCCTCGATTCTGGCTTCCGGTTGTTGCGCTGATCCTTGTTTCACATTTGGCGCATCGCGACCGTGCGCCTGCGCTTGGTCTTCAGACCAGGAATTTCGGAATCTGTTTGAGCAGGCTTGGCCCCGCTTTGATCGGGCTGGCGCTGGCGATGCTGAGCGCTGGAGTCCTGCTGGGGACCATTCGCCCGATCGGGTTTGAGCAGGCAGGGGAATCCTTCGCTCTGTACCTGCCCTGGGGCCTGTTCCAGCAGTGTTTGCTGAACGGCTATTTCCTCACGCGATTCGAGGCGACGCTTTCGCGCAATGCGGCGACGATTGTGACCTCCGTACTTTTCGGCATCGTCCATTCGCCGAACTGGTTTCTAATGCTGGTGACGCCCGTCGCCGGGTATGGAGCCATTTGGGTCTATCACCGGTATAAGAATCTTTATTTTCTGGGACTCGCGCACGCCACCATCGGCTTTCTGCTATTCTTCGTCGTGCCCGATTCGGTGAGCCATCATTTGCGAGTGGGTCCCGGCTGGTTCGGCGCGCGGTAGCCCCGCCGCCGCGCCCGTCTACGCGAGCCCGGCGCGCACCAGGAGAGCATTCGGGTCCGGATCGCGGCCCATGAACGATCGGTACAGCTCGGCCGGATCTTCACTATCGCCGCGAGCTAGGATCTTATCGCGATACTCGCGGCCGGTGGAGGCGCTGAACACGCCCTCTTTCTTGAAGCGTGTGAAGGCGTCGGCATCCAGGACCTCGGCCCATTTGTAGGAATAGTAGCCTGCGCCGTAGCCCACGGGGCTCGAAAACAGATGCGTGAAGCTGGCGAGCATCGCGTGCTCGGGCGGGAAAGGCGCGGGCGAGAACTGCTGCAACACAGCCTTTGACCAGGCGATGACGTCGCCAGTTCCGTCCCATTCGCGGTGCAGCGCCAGGTCCATGTATCCGAAGCCGATCTGGCGCATCTGCGTGTTGGCGCCGCGGAAGGTTTTGGCTCTCCACATCTTTTGGAAGAGATCGTCCGGAATCGTCGCGCCGGTTTCGTAATGCCGTGCGAAAAGGTCCAGAGACTCGCGCTCCCAGCACCAATTCTCCATGATTTGCGAAGGCAGTTCGACGAAATCCCAGGCCACGCTGGTTCCCGCCAGGCTGCGGACCTCCACGCGGCTGAGCAGATGATGCAGCAGATGTCCGAATTCGTGAAAGATTGTCTCGACCTCGCGATGCGTCAGCAACGCCGGCTTGTCGTCGACAGGCGGAGTGAGATTCCCGCAGATCAGGCCCAAGTGTGGCCTGTTCTCGACCGGGCTTCCGGTAATCAGCGAGTCCATCCAGGCACCGCCGCGCTTGTTCTCGCGCGGAAACCAGTCGGCGTAGAAGGAGCCTAGATAGGCATCCGTGGCGCGATCGTGGACGGCATAACTGCGCACGTTCGGGTCCCAGACAGGGACGCCGGATTCCTCGGTGACGCGGATGCCCAGCACGCGGCCGAAGATATCGAACATGCCGTTGACGACATGGTCCAGCGGGAAATAAGGGCGCAGAGCTTCTTCGTCGAAATCGTAAAGCTTGGCGCGCTGCTTCTCCGCCCAATAGCCGATGTCCCACGGATCCAGCTTCATGCCGGCAAAGGATTCCAATTCCTGATTCTCTTCGCGGAATCGCGGTTCGGTTTTGCGGCGAAGATCCTCAAGAAAGCTCTGCGCGCGAGCGCCAGTGTGCGCCATGCGGTCGTCCAGAACGAAATCGGAGAAATCGCGGAAGCCCAGCAGTTGCGCCTTTTCCTTGCGAAGACTCAGGATCTTGACCAGCAGCGGAGCGTTATCGTGCGCCGCTCCGCCGGGCCCTCCCGCGGTTGCACGAGTGGCGAAAGTCCTGTACATCTTCTCCCGGATTTCGCGGTCGTCCAGGTAAGTCATCACCGCAAGATAGCTGGGAGCTTGTAGGGTGAAGCGCCAGCCGGATCGGCCCTTCGATTCGGCAGAAGCGCGAGCGGCGGCCACGGCAGCGGGGGGCAGACCCTTCAGCTGGGCCTCGTCTTCAATCACAAGATCGAAAGCGTTGGTGGAGTCCAGAACATTTTCGGAAAATTTCGTGGTGGCCTCGGCCAGCGCGACGTCGATCTCCTGAAGCCGAGTCTTACCCGGAGCGTCGAGTTCCGCTCCGTGACGCTTGAAACTGTCGATTGTCTTGGTCAGATACCGCTTCATCGTGCCCGTGAGCGCGTGGGCTTCCTCGGTGGCCGCATAGCGCTGGATCGCTTTCCACAAGCCCTCGTTCAAGGGAAGGCTGGAATAGAAGGCGCTCACCTTGGGTTCGATGGCATTGTGGGCGGCGCGCAGCTCAGGCGTGGTGGCGACGCTCTCCAGATGCCGGATCACGCTCATGGCGTAGTCCAGCTTTTCGGTCATCGTGTCGAGCGCATGCAGCGGATGGTCCGAAGCGATGGTGGCTTCAAGACGCCCGGCGGCATCGGCAAGAAGCTGATCGATGGCGGGCTCGACATCGGAGGCTTGGATCTTGTCGAAGGGGACGCGGAATCGGATTTCAAGAAGAGGGTTCATAGTCGAAATTTCAGGCTAGCAGGCGGAGCCTAGGGGCGGGGCTCGGTGATCTCGTAGATTTTCAGTTGCGTCCCGCCTTCCATAACGAGCAGGTAGTCGCGGCCGTCGTGCTCGGCGAAGCGGGAGTCGACGCTATCGCGCGTGGTTTCCTTGACGACGCCAATCTGGGCGGCGCTCTTTGCGGAGAAGATGTTGACGTGCCGGTCGGTGACCGTCGGATTCTCCCAAAAGAAACTGCGTCCGTCGGTCTCGCAGTTTTCCCACCGGAACTGCCCGTCTCGCGAAACGCCGGCGGAACGGCAGGGAGAGCCGGCGGGAAAGAAGGAGCTTCGCGTAGGAGTCAGCCCGTCCAAAAGCTCCTGCAATCCGGGCCCGCAATCCTGATCGTGCGGCGCCCAGGTGCGGCCCTCAAGGGTTTCCGTGAAGCGGCAGACGCCGTC
Organism: Bryobacteraceae bacterium; assembly: GCA_036489835.1. Lineage (GTDB taxonomy): Bacteria > Acidobacteriota > Terriglobia > Bryobacterales > Bryobacteraceae > Palsa-187. The sequence continues at coordinate 70,406 of DASXEY010000103.1, forward strand.
GGCTGCAAGCCCGGGAAGTGTGAAGAATCGCAGACTGACTCCGCGGCGTCTGCTCTGGTTGGGAACCGTTGGGGAATTGCCCTCAACCATCGATTTCTCAAGGACGAGCCGCCCCATGCGATCGACATAATGACCCGAGGATCCATCCTGGTGGATGGTTGTCAAGATTTGAAAAGTTCGCAGGTCGACTACGGACACGACGTTGTCGATGGTCCCGTCCTTACCCTTGCTGGTCGCCCAGTAGTTCCCGGTCGCCACGGTTACGGCGAAGCTCCCGTCTGCCGTTACAAGCAGCTCGATATTGAGGCCGACTAGGGATCCGGGGCTGCTCCCGGATTTCTCTGGAACGGAGATCCCCGGAACGTCGATAGTCTGATCGGCGGGACTCTTGTCCAGCCAATTCCGCACGCGCGTCAATCGCCATTTGCCGTTTCTTTTCGGTACGAGTGAAAGCACGTCCTGCGTCGGCGTTACGGCCATCGCGAAATGGACAGTCCGATCGCTGGGTTCGTGGGTGTGGTAACTGCGGACCTGACTAACCTCGGCATGGAGGTTCACGCCCCCGATCAGTAAGAACAGGGCGAGATGCGGCGTTGCCCTGGGTCGCCGAAACAGCATTGCTATCGCAACGCCGAGCAATGCCAGTCCCGCGGGACCACCCTCCCAAACCAGGAATCGATTATCGTGCAGCCCATAAAGCTGCATCGCCGCGGTAATGAGGAATAGCCCGCCCACGCTCCTCATGATGAATCGCGGCGAGCGAAAGAAGAACGTCGACAACAGACCCAGCGTCAACGCAGCCAAAGCCCAAGTCGCGAAGCTGGCGCTCCGGATCGCCCCGATCATCGGCGCTGTGGTCCGATACAAAGGCACGTCGAGAATCCGCAGAACGGCCAGGTTCCCGAAAACGTTGAACGCCGCAGTCGCAAGAGCGCAGATCATCGCCGCCGGACCCGCGATCCGCCCAGAGTCTCCGGCGCGAAGCAAAATCAACGCGAGCGTGAGAAGGAGTCCCGTGTATGCGCAAATGAACACGAAGCCGAGGCGCTCCTTGATGCGCATCACTTCACGGTCCGGGCTGGGAGCAATCCCCAGTACGTAGTCGATATCGGTGATGCTTCGAGCGGCCTGGATCGCGATCACCGGATCTTCGACGCCGCGCACCGGCAGGGACGCATTGCTGAAGGACGGCTTACCAACCATCAGCGCTGCGACGGCTAGACACAGCACCGCCAACCACCCCGCAATCCGTTCGAGGTTAACCAAGGAGTCGCGCGGCATCGCGAGCAAAGTATGTCAGGATGATGCCGGCTCCAGCGCGATGGATCGATGTCAGTGATTCCATCATGGCCCGCTCATATTCCAGCCATCCGCGTTCCACCGCAGCCATGATCATGCTGAATTCGCCGGAAACCTGGTACGCCGCGATGGGCACCGGAAAACGATCGCGAGCCTGCCGGATCAGATCGAGATACGGCATGGCGGGCTTGACCATCAGCATATCCGCGCCTTCCTCCAAATCGAGCTCCATTTCGTGCATGGCCTCGCGCCCATTGGCCGGGTCCATTTGATAGGTTCGGCGGTCGCCGAACTGGGGTGCGGACTCCGCGGCTTCGCGGAAAGGCCCGTAGAACGCCGACGCAAACTTGGCTGCGTATGCCAGAATCGCGGTCTTCTGAAAACCGTTCTGGTCCAGAGCCGAGCGAATCGCCGCCACGCGGCCGTCCATCATGTCCGAAGGCGCGACGATATCGGCTCCCGCTCGCGCGTGCGATACGGAAGAAGCCGCGAGCCATTCCAGAGTGGAGTCGTTATCGACGTCCTGATCGATCACCTTGCCGCAATGGCCGTGGCTTGTATATTCGCAGTTGCAGACATCGGTGACCAGCAGGAGGTCTGGAAGCGCGCGCTTCACGGCTCGAAGAGCCTGCTGCACGATGCCGTCATCGGCATAGGCGCCCGAGGCAGCGTCGTCCTTGACGTCGGGAATGCCGAAGAGAATGACGCCGCCGATTCCCAAAGCATGCGCGCCCTCGCACTCCTTGATCAGTTCGTCGATGGAAAGCTGGAAATTCCCAGGCATGGAACTGATGGGTTTGCGGACCCCTTCTCCAGGGCAGACGAAAAGCGGCAAGATGAACTGCGACGGGTCGAGGCGGCTCTCGCGAACCAGCTTTCGCATGGATTCCGAAACGCGCAGCCGGCGCTTGCGGTGAATAGGGAAGGGCATCTGGATTCGATTGTAACGCCCACCCGAAAGCGATGAGCTGGATCGATTGGCCCCCCACATGCTTAAGCCCTATCCGTGAACCTGCAAGGAGCTAAGAATAAAGCATTTACCGGATGTGGAGGGAAATATTTTCCGGCCTGGGCCGGTAACATTCTCTCGGGCCCGGAACAATATCCCGTGGTTGCTCCCGCGGGCACGGCTCTCCGGGTTTGGCTCTCTCAAGCGCTCGATTTTTGGGCTCAGCCGACCCGGAGACCGTTCAACCTTAGAGGCACAGGTCCGGGGCTGCCCGGTTCGAAAGAGAAACTCGGTGGCCAGGCGGCCGCGACAAAGGTGAAACCCCGGAAGGTACAATATTGCATGGATATGTTTTGGGGCAGCGGCCCCCGGATCCTGACGAAGAAGCCGAAGAGTTGGATGCCGAAGAGTTCTGTGAACGCAAATTCAGTGAAAGATTGAACGTAAGCAAATGTTAGTAGGAGGAAGGAAAATAAAATGAAAAACACAATGTTAGCGGGAGCGATAGCGCTGAGCGTATTGAGCGCGAGTTGCGCAACCAAGAAATACGTGGCAAAAACGGTGGCCCCGGTTGAGACCCATGTTACCGAAGTTGAAAATAAGGTCACAACCGTACAAGCCAAGGACGTGGATCAAGACAAGACCATCGCCAGCCAAGGGCAGCAGATCACGGATCTGGATCGCAGCCTGTCGCAGACGAAGGAGAAGCTGAGCGATACCGATGCCAAGGCTACGTCAGCCGGGCAGTCCGCGCAGCAGGCCAACCAAGCAGCGCAAGAGGCTAGCCAAGCGGCCAGCCGTGCGCAGCAATCCGCTGATGGCGCGAAAACCTTCGCCGATCAGGGTCTGACCCGGTTGGAGCGGACTATCGACGCATCGAACAAGTTCCAAATGGCCAAAACCTCGACTGTGTTGTTTGGGGTGGACTCCTCCAAGTTGACCGAGGAAGGCAAGAAGGAACTCGACGACTTCGCCAAGCAGGCGGACGGCTTGCAGCGCTACGTGGTCGAGGTGCAGGGTTTTACCGATAAGACGGGCTCCGCCGCCCTCAATGAAGCGCTGAGCCAAGCGCGCGCCGAAGAAGTCGCGCGGTATCTGGCCAATGAGCATAAGATCCCGGTGCGCAGTATTGCAACGCTGGGTTCCGGTTACGCGCAGCCTGTAGCCGACGATAAGACCCGCGACGGCCGCAAGCAGAATCGCCGCGTGGAAGTACGCTTATTCGTTCCGGAGAACGAGTCGGCGTCGGCCGTTCAGGCGCAGCAGTAAAGTAGTTTTTTCGGGTTAGGCCGCAGGGAACCTCCGACCCCGGCGGACTATCAAGGCAGGTGATCGAGGAGATCTTTCGCGAGTTGATCGGCCCGCTTTGCGAGGCTAACAGCAGACGCAAGGTCGCCCTCCCTCATCTGCCTTGCTTCTATTTCAAGCTCCCGTATTAATCCCTCCCTGTCCCGCTGTTGCGCATTCAGATTCTTCTTCCCTAACGCCTCCAGGGCCTTATCCACCCGGTCCAGACTCTCGTCGATGATTTTGTTGTTCTCGCGCAACTGCTCCGGCGTGAAGATCTGTGCGAGTTGCGGTGTGGCGGGCGTTTCAACTACAACCGGCGGCGGTGTGGGCGCAGGCCGGACTGGCGGACGACGCGCGGTAGGCGCGGGCCGCGGAGGCGGAGAGAACTGCTCGCTCCCTGAACCGGCCATCGCGAGGTCCCCCAGCGGGTCCGCCGGTTCCAGCACCAGCGCCGGAGGATCCGAAACCGTTGGCACCTTCACGGCTAAGGCCTTCGAGGGTTGCGGCGGCGGCGGAATAAATGGCCGCGCGACCGGTTTCTTTTGAAACAGGCAACCAGTCGTGAAAAGAGAAAAGCTAAGGAGCGTTGCGCAGACCCGAAAGCCAGCGCCCCTGGGCCGATCGACCGGGATGGCGCACGTGGATTCAAACATGCCTGATCGCAGCCGGGAACTGTAGGCGGAAGGTAGTGCCCCGGCCTTCCGCGCTATCAAACTCGATGGTACCATTATGCAACTGGACCGCCCGGTACGTCATTGCCAGGCCGATTCCAGAGCCCTTTCCCTTAGTGGTGAAGTAGAGCTGGAAAACTTTACTGCGCATCGCGGACGGTATTCCCGGGCCGGAGTCGGCAACCTCCAGCGTCGCCAACCCGTCCTCACACGTGGTCTTTAGCCACAGGCTCCCGCCATCCTTCATAGCCTCAATGGCGTTCGTCACCAGATTCATTACGGCCTGTTTGATCAGGTCCGCATCGCCGCGCAAGGGGACCGCTCCGGAGGGCGATTCCACGATAAATACGACATGCGCCAGCCGCGCGGGCGGCGTCATCAGGTCCGCGACTTCGCGAGTGAGCGAGGCCAAGTCCACCTCTTCAAAATGCACCTCCACTGGCCGCGAGAAGTCCAGAAATGTTTTCACCACCCGATCCAACCGCTGCACTTCGCGCGACAGGACGTCAATATCTTTGACCAGGTCTTCTTCTCCGGGTCCCTCACCCAGTTTCTCGCGCAGAAAATCCAGGCGCAGCGCGATTGCGTTCAGCGGATTCTTGATCTCATGCGCGACGCCGCCGGTCAGCCGGCTGATGGCGGCCAAGCGCGAAGCGACGTCCAGTTGGGAGGCCAGGCGTTCCAGGAGCTGATTGACATCGTGCCGTAATTCGGTGGCATCCTCGCGGGCGCCGCGGAACTTCTGTCCCAGCAGATTCAGTTTGCTTTCCAGCACCGCGAACTCGCGGGCGACGCGCGGCTCTTTCTGCTCCCCGCCGTAGTTGCCTTGGACGATCCGGTCGATGGTTTGATCGATGCGCTTCAGCGGCTGCAAGGCAAAGCTGGTCGCCGCCAGAGTGATCACCAGCGCCGCCAGCAGCGATCCACCGGAGACCGCGGCCAGTCCTCGCACTTGTGCCAGCAGGGGATCGCCCAGCAGCGCGGTGGAAGTGACCACCTGGATAGTCAACACTCTTTCACTTTGGCCCTTAATGCTGGCTGCGCTGTCGCTCTCGTAATCCGGGCCTCCTTTCATCAAGTCGAGCAGACGCGACAAGGCTCCGCCTCGGCTCCATTGCGAGAAGTCGCGAAGTTGGGCGAGCGTTGCGCCCACTCTCCGCTCGCTTGAAGATGCCAGGATGCGCCGATCCTCGCCGGCCACGTTGATCTCAACGATGGAAGGCGCCAGGGCCATCGTCTTTTGGAGCATACTGGCGATTTCGCGGTCGCTTGAGACCATCATGTACAACATCGCCTTGGGGCTGCCCGCGGCCTTGTAGTCTTCGTCCCCGGAGTGCTGGTTGATGTGATCGATGAGGTAGGAGTTGACCTCTTGCGCGGCATGCTCGCTCCGCTCCAGTGCGTCTTCTGAGAGCGTATTAACCAGCGTCTCCAGGTGCAGTGCCGAGAGCGCGACGGCCACCAGGGCCACCAGCGTCAACGTCAGCAAAACGAGGCGGACGCGCAATGACATTTGAAATGTTCCGATCAGTCGGCGCTGACTCCCTGTGCCCCGTACTCTTTCAGTTTGTTGAATAGCGTCTTCTGGCTGATGCCCAAAATCTCGGCGGCGCGGGTTTTGTTGTTCTTGGTGTGATCGAGTGTCAGTTCGATCAAGGCGCGCTCGGCTTGTTCGATGGTGTAACCGACAGGAATGTGCAGCTCGCCGCCGGAGGGCGCAACCCGCGGAACCGGCGCGCCGCCAAAGCCGGGCGCCAGGTGCGTCACATCCAGCGTGCCTTCACCGGAAAGAATCACCGCGCGCTCCAGTACATTGCGCAGCTCGCGCACATTGCCGAACCAGGAATGCGCCTGGAGCCGCTCCATCAACGCCGGAGCTACATCCGTTACCTTGGTGCCGTGCTTGCGGTTCAGATCTTCAAGCAGCGCCTGAACCAGCACCGGCAAATCCTCCAGGTGGTCCCGCAACGGTGGGAGCGGAATCGGGAAAACGTTCAGGCGGTAAAACAGGTCTTCGCGAAACTTGCCTTCCTTGATCGCCGTATCCAGAGGTGCGTTGGTCGCGGCGATGACGCGCACGTCCAGTTGAATCTCGGTCTTTCCGCCCAGGCGGCGCACGCGTCCGTCCTCCAGCACGCGCAGCAGCTTGGCCTGAGTCGCCGACGGCATGTCGCCGATTTCGTCCAGCAGCACGGTTCCGTTCTGCGCCAGCTCAAAGCAGCCGGCACGCCGCTCCACCGCGCCCGTAAAGGCTCCTTTTTCGTGGCCGAACAGTTCGCTTTCCATCAGCGTGTCGGGCATGGCGGCGCAGTTGATGGCGACGAAAGGACCAGCCCGGCGTCCGCTCAGGTCATGAATCGCCCGTGCGGCCAGTTCCTTCCCGGTCCCGCTTTCGCCTGTGATCAGCACGGCCGCCCGGCTGGGAGCCACTTGCTGGATCAGCCCGAAGACCTCCCTCATCCGGCGCGACGATCCCACCATCTGCCCCAGCAAGCCGCGGCCGCTCAAATGGCGCTCCAGGCGCTGCGCGTGCTCGGCCAAACCGCCTTGCTCGACAGCGCGGGCGAGCAGCAGCCGCAGCGCGGGAGCCTGGGATTGCCCGCCTTTTTCCAGGAACCAGTACGCGCCCAGATCGTGAACCATGTTCACGGCCATTTCCAGGCCGCCATGGGCGGTGAGCACAATGGCCTGCGGGCCGTTCCCGTTCGACTTCAGCCGTCTCAATAACTCTTCGCCGTCCATGCGCGGCATCTTGACGTCGGTGACCACTACCTGCGCGGAAAACGACTCCAACTTTTCCAGCGCTTCCTGTCCGTCAGCCGCCGTCTCGACGTTGTAGCCCCACAACGCGATCATGCCGGCCAGCGCGCTGCGCTGCGCATCTTCATCGTCCACCACCAGGACTCGAGGGCGTTCCGTTTCCATTCACTTTTATTGTGACAGCCCGCCGGGCCGTCGTGGTACCTTGCAATGCGCGCCTTGCGTCATGCTATGATTCTCGGCGATGGCGGCGGAGACAGGGACAATGGAAGTGAAGCAATCGCTCAAGGCGGTAAAAGCCGCGTATGCGCTATGTTTGCTGGCAGAACTGGTTCTGGGCGGCTTATGGTGGTACTTTCAGCCCAATGTGACGTTTTGGGCCGTGGCTCCGATTCCCGCCGTGCTGGCCGTGTTTGTCGTCATCCGGCACATCCAGCGCCGGATGACGAAGATCACTATTTCGAGCGATCGCCTGCATTATGAAAGCGGCCTGCTCTCGAAAGCGACGCGCACCGTGGAACTGGTCAAAGTACAGGACGTCCGTGTGAGCCAGACGTTCATGGAGCGAGTCTTCAACATCGGTGCCGTGTCGCTTGAAACCGCCGGAGGTTCCAGCCGCATCCTGATGGAGTCTGTCGACCGGCCGCAGGAAGTGGCGAACCATATCATGGACATGGCCCGCGCCGCGGGGAAGATGGGCGACTTCTCGCGGCCGGCTTAGATGCTGCCCTGAGATGCGGAATACGCGCCGCGTTGCACCCGTTGTTCTGACGGCGGCCTGTCTGCTCTTCGCGGCCCTGGGGCTGGTCTTGATTCCATTGGCTGGCATCGAAGACGACGAGGTTCTCTTTGCACATCCACTCTTCTCAGGGACCGCCGGGCCGTTCTCCCTGGCCGTTTTCCGTCATCACCTGCCGCTAATGGTTTTTGCCTATTCCGGGGCGCTCAAGACCTATCTATTCTGGCCGGTCTTTCACTTGTTCACGCCGAATCCGTATTCGCTTCGCGTTCCCATGGTTTTTGCGGGAATCCTGACGATTCTCGGGTTTTACTATTTCGCCAAGGGGATCGCCGGAATTTACGCGGCCTTGCTCGCTGCCGTGCTGCTCGCGAGCGATCCGTCTTTCTTGCTCGCCAATACGTTCGACTGGGGGCCGGTCGCATTGCAGCATCTTCTCCTGGTTGCCGGTTGCTGCCTGATCGTGCGCGGCAGCCTTCGCTCTGGGTTCTTTGTATTCGGCCTCGCGCTTTGGGACAAGGCAGTTTTCGTGTGGCCTCTGGCGGGATTGTGTGCTGGCGCTCTCGTGGCGTATTTCCCCGAGATCCGTCGAGTGTTCGAAGACAAGCGCAAGGTCGCCGGAGCCCTCGTCGCTCTTCTAGCGGGAGCGTCGCCGCTGATGCTCTATAACCTGCGATCCCGAGGCGAAACCGCCACGTCGACTGCGCACTTTTCCCTCGAACATCTTCCAATAAAGGTTCATGAGTTGAATCTCGCGCTGAACGGCAGCGGCCTCTTCGGCTTTCTTGCCGGGCGAGAATCCGAGGGAAATCCCAAACCGGCGATCTCGACCGAAGCTCGATTCACCGGTTGGGTTCACGATCTCTCTGGCGATAGCCACTCGAATATATTTCCTGTCGCGGTAGTCATCGCGGTCTTGGCCGCGCCCCTTTGGTGGCGATCGCCGAACCGGAGGCCGGCTCTGTTCGCGATCGTCTTTTCGCTGATTACATTCGCCTTCATGGGAATTACCCGCGATGCCGGAGAAGCCGTCCATCACACGATCTTGTTGTGGCCGATGCCGCATCTGCTTGTTGGCATAGCTATCGCCTCGTTGCGCCCGCGCTGGGTGACAGCCGTTCTCGGGGCGGTTTTGGTCTGCTCCAATGTGCTTGTCCTGAATCAGTACATCTTTCAACTCGACCGCTACGGAGCGCACGGCAATTTCACGGATGCCATCTATCCGTTAGCAGAGGATCTTCAGGGCGCTCAACCTGAGCACGTCTATGTAATGGATTGGGGCTTGACCGAGACCTTGACCTTTCTCGGGCGCGGTAAGCTTCCGCTCGTCGCCGGCGCGGATCCTTTCTTTACCGCGACGCCCGACCCGCAGCAGCTACTCTTTGTTGTCAGGATGTTCGACGATCCCCAGGGCCTCTTCGTCGGACATATCCGCGAGCGGGAAGTCTTCACGGGAGTCGACGAGCGCTTCCTCTCTGCCGCCACCAGTTCCGGCTATCGGAAAGAGATCGTTCGCACGGTCTCCGACTCGAATAACCGGCCAGTATTCGAAATCTACCGCCTTCGAAAGGCTCCTTCTTGATGGAGCCGAGGCAAGAATCAAACCGTATCGATCTCCCCCTGCTGATCGTCGCGGTGTTTGCATTTCTCTGGGCCGTGGCCAGAGCCTGCGTGCAATCGATCACCATGGACGAAGCGGATACGTATTTGACGTGGGTTGCCCGCACCGAGCCCTTTCAGTGGTACCCAGCCGCAAATAATCACTTCTTGAATTCCGCGTTGATGCGTGTCTTCACCACGGTCTTCGGATTGTCTCACCTGACCGTAAGACTGCCAGCTCTACTGGGCGCCGCGATCTATATCGGCATCAGCTTCTATGCCTCGATGCTGATCTGTCGCCGCACCATCTCTCGGCTCTTACTCTTCATTTGCCTGGTATACAATCCGTTCGTTTTCGATTTCCTCGTAGCCGCGCGAGGATACGGCATGGCCAACGCGTTCCTAGTCTGCGCCGTGGTGATCCCCGCGGCCGGAATTCTCCGGAAGACTTCTCCAATTCGGATTTGCGCGGCCTGCTCCGTCTTTGTGGCGGGTTCCTTTGCCGCAAATTTCTCCTTGGCATTCGTCGATCTGGCCATGCTCCTGATGGTGTTTTGGTGGATCTGCCGAGCCCGCGGCTTCTCACTCCGGCTTCTCGCCGCCGCGATCCTGCCAGGTGCGGGCATCACACTTGTGCTCCCACTCTCCATCGTTCTTCGCTGGCCGCATGGCGAATTTGTGGAAGGCGTCCGATCCCTCCGCGATTCCTTCGGCACCGTGATCCATTGGTCCTGGTATGAGCTGAATCCGGAAGTCGCCAGCCCATTGATGTTTCAGATCATGCGCCGGCTGGAGCATCCTCTGCTGTGGGCGCTTGCCGGAATCGTCCTGGGGAGGCTGGTCCTTCTGATCCTGTACAGGCGCGAGATCCAACAAGATGAACGCAGCAGATGGCTGAGCGACCTCTCAATCGTCTTAGTCTCGGCGCTGGTGTTGGCAATCACGGTTCATTGGATAGCGTTCCGAAGCTCCGGCCTGCTGCTGCCGTATAACCGCATCGCCCTTTTCTACGTCCCGTTGTTCACCCTGTTTGTCGCGGCAATCTCGGCGATCCCAACCGAGTCCCGGCTGAGCCGTGGGCTCGATTACGGCGGCATCTCCGTGTTTTCTCTAATCGCTCTCCACTTCGTACTTTCCCTGCGCCTGACCTACTTCGCGGAATGGAAGTACGACGCGGACGTCAGCGCCGTTTATGCCAAGCTCGCACCCTTCAATCACGACTACTGCGTGACGGATGTAGGCGCAAATTGGTTCTACAGCTCCGTCCTGAATTTCTATCGGGCACTTTCAGGACGAGAGAACTTTGTCCCGTTTCAGCCGGGTTTGCCATTGCAGACGGACAAGCAAGTGTACGTTCTTCACGGCAAGTTCGATCGGGACTTCATCAACTCCCAGAAACTGATGATCGTCTATCACGGAGATTCGACGGATGTCGTCATCGCACTCCGTCCGGAAGTGCTTGCGCGCGGTGAATCAGATCATCCCTGCCCTTAATCTTTTAGCGCCCCGCGCAGCCGCTCCCATGTCACGGAAAGCTCTTCCGGCAGCACCCGCGTTTCGGCGACCGTGGTCATGAAGCTCGCATCGCCGCACCAGCGCGGCAGCACGTGCATGTGGATGTGGCCTGCGACGCCCGCTCCCGCACAAGCTCCCAGGTTCATCCCGAGATTCACGCCGTCTGGCTTATACAGTTCGCGCAGAGCCCGGGTGGCGCGCCTCGCCAGCAGCATCATCTCTTCCAGCGCAACCTCATGGGCGAGCTCAAGCGAAGCCACATGCGCGTACGGTGCGATCATCAGATGACCGCTCGTATACGGATAAAGGTTCAGAAGGATGAAGTTGTGATCGGCGCGCAGAACCACCAAGTTCGCACGATCGTCGGAAGAAGCTGCCTTATCGCAAAACAAACACCCAGTGGGGCCGGCTGATACCGGAGCGCCGGAGGAGACATAGCGATATCTCCACGGGCTCCACAGATAATCCACTCGAGTTCAACCCGCTTAGGTCTGTGCCGGCTCGGCCGGAGCCGCTCCCTCGCCGTTAACCAAATCCTTGAGTTCTTTGCTGGGCTTGAAATAAGGGATGCGTTTGGCGGGCACGTCCACGCGCGCGCCGGTCTTGGGATTGCGGCCCACGCGAGGCTGCCTTTGCCGTGTACGGAAGCTGCCGAACCCGCGGATTTCAATTTTGTCCCCCGTTCGCAGCGCGCGAACCACGCTGTCGAAAATCGCCTCCACGATTACCTCAGAATCCTTGCGGGTCATCTCCACCACCCTGGAGACCTCTTCGATCAATTCAGCCTTGGTCATTTATCGGCCTTCCCCTTTTCCCCGTATATTCATTGCTTCCTCGATAGTCATGGTTGCCGCCGCGGCTTGCCGCTGATAATCCTCCAGCCGCGTGCGTTCCTCTTCCTCGGCTACTGCCCGCAAACTCAATCCAATCTTCCTTTCCGCTTCATTCAGTTTAATAATCTTGAAATCGTATTCTTCGCCTACTGGAAGCAGGGCCTCGGTTGTCTGCCCACGATCTGGCATGGCCGGAATCTCCGACTTGTGACACAATCCTTCCACTCCGGGGGCCACTTCGACGAACAGCCCGAAGGCTGCCGAACGGCACACTCGCCCGCGCACCAAGTCATTCACCTCATGCGAGCGGAAGAAACTCTCCCAGGCATCCGGCTGCAGTTGCTTGACGCCCAAGGACAGACGCCGGTTGGGAGCGTCAATGTTCAGGATCACGGCCTGCATCACCTGGCCCTTGCGCAGAACCTCGGTGGGATCCTTGACGTGCTTGGTCCAGGACAGATCGGAGACGTGCACCAGCCCGTCCACGCCCTCTTCAATCTCCAGAAACGCCCCGAACTCGGTCAACTTGCGTACGCGCCCTTCCACCACACTGCCGATGCTGTAGCGTTGGGCCACCGTGGTCCAGGGATCGGCTTCCAATTGCTTGATGCCCAGAGAAACTCGGCGATCCCGCGGCTTCACTTCAAGCACGACAGCTTCCACCTGGTCGCCCACCTTGACCACTTTGGACGGATGCTTCATCCTGCGGCTCCAGGTCATCTCGGAGATGTGGATCAGCCCCTCAACGCCCGGCTCGATCTCGATGAACGCGCCGTAATCGGTGATGCTCATCACCCGGCCCACCACTTTGCTGCCGGCAGGGCACCGTTCCGGCAGCGTCTCCCAGGGATCTGGAGTAAGCTGGCGTAGCCCCAAGGAGATGCGCTCCTTAGCCTTGTCGAATTTAAGAATCTTGACGGTCAGCTCATCGCCAACGCGCACCACCTCAGAGGCGTGCGTGACTCGCCCGTGCGACATATCGCTGACGTGCAGCAATCCGTCGATGCCTCCCAGGTCCACAAACGCGCCGTATTCGGTCAGGTTTTTCACCGTGCCCGACACGATCGCGCCTTCCTCAAGATGTTCCAGCGCCCGCTCCTTGCGGACCTTCACATCCTCCTCGATCGCCATCTTGCGCGAAACTACCACGTTGCCGCGCCGGCGATTCAGCTTGATCACCTTGACCGGGATGTCTTGCCCCAGGTATTGATCCAGGTCGTGCGAGGGCCGCATGTCCACTTGCGACCCGGGCATGAACGCGGGCACGCCCACATCCACCATCAGGCCGCCCTTGGTGCGTTCCGTTACGCGTCCAGATACTAGAAGCTGCTCCCGCATGGCCCGTTCCAACGTATCCCAGATGCGCAGGCGGCTGGCTTTCGAGTGCGACAGCAGAGAGTAGCCTTCCGGCTGCGGTCCCTGCCGGTCGATCATCACGTCGATGGGATCGCCTGGTTTGAAGGGAACCGAGCCATCTGGCAGACGGACCTGCTCAATTGGCACCAGGCCCTCAAGCTTATATCCAAAATCGACGATTACTTCCTGAGGCGTGATTTTTACGACATGCCCCTGCAGGAGTTCGCCCTCAGAAGGGGGCGCTAAGTGGCTATAGTCCTCAATGAGGTGCTCATAATCCTCATCACCTTCAACGGTTAAGTTGAGGTCGTCGTCCCGCTCATGCGCGCTGCTAGCCATCTCCGAAGCTCCGACAAACCGTTGATAGATCAAGGTCCTTCGGCGGGCCGCGGCCGAGGTTGCCTAGTGATGGCCATTATACATTAATTCCCCAGCGGTTACGGAAAGAGTGAGCCGGTTCTGCGGAGGCGGCAACGGACAAGTGGCATAAGCCGTGAAAACACAGGGCGGATTATAGGCCTCATTAAAGTCGAGGACTATGCTGGCGGCCGTTTTTAAGTTCTTCGGCAAGTTGATGTCCAGAAAGCGCCCGGCGCCATAAGTCGCCTTGCCTGTGGTCTGATCGCGGAAGACGATGGACCCGTCCGCAGCGGGCTCCAGGCTGAAATCCTTGCCGTCGCGTGTAAACGATATCCTTCCGGGCGACGAATCCTGCTCCTGCAATCCCGCTATGACTGTATCGAACGAGATCACATGCGGTTTTTCCCAGGGCGTGTATTTGGCCACGATTCTCCAACCCGGGTCCACGGGATACCAACTCAGATGCGAGAATTCCTTACGTGTCGCCGCGTCGCTATCTTTCACTCTCACTCCAAATTTCGCGCGGGGGCCCTCGCCGCGTTGAATGACGAAGAACTTCACGGTCCCAAGGGCGACCACGTCGGTATCGGGTTTTAATTCCTTGGCAGTCAGCTTGACTCCCGGCGCGGGTTGAAATCGCACGTGGCCAGAACGTAATGTTAGAGCGCCCAATTGCGCCGGAAGCGATGCCGGAACAGGCACGTCCGCGTTGGCGTCGGAGCCCAGGCGATTTTCGCCTTCTTTGAGCCAGCTCAATCCCACTACAGTGGTCCAGCCGTCATCCCGTACCAGCGACTTCTCGCGATCCGCGCGGAATTTCGCGATGTCCGTGGCGTAGTCGCCCGCCACTAAAGACACTGCCAGAAAGAGCGGAAGGACGCGCATCAGCTTCGAGTATAACGCCAAGCATAGTGGCAAAAACTGACGACCGTCAGCGCCGCCGTGGTCCATTTGACGACGCCCAAGAAAGGCTCCGGAATACGGGCCGCGAGCGCAACCACCAGCGAGATCTGCACGATCGTGCTGAGCTTGCCCCAGATCGACGGTGGAAACCGCCGGGGCTTCTTCGCGAACATCAACCCAACGCCGGCCGCGGCAAGAATCAGCACGTCGCGGCCGAGCACGATCCCGGCTAGCCAAGTCTCCACCGACCCGTTCAGCCACAGCGCCACGAATGCGCAGCTCAATAGCACTTTGTCCGCAATAGGATCGAGGATCTCGCCGGTTCGCGAGGAAATCCGCAGCCGACGGGCGAGGTATCCGTCCAACCCGTCGGTGATCCCGGCCACAAGGATCGCCACCAGCGCCGCATCGAAATGTCCGCGCCACAGCGCCCAGAACAGATACGGCGCAATCGCCGCTCGGGCCAGGCTCAGCAGATTGGGAAGATATCGAATCACGGATGGGGTAGCCAAATCACTCCGGGTCGCGGAACGCGTGCCGGTATTCGGCCCGGCTCACATTTCCCTCGCGAGCCTCGAACGCCCCGATCCTCTCCGGCGCCTTGCCCGGACGCCTGCAAGTCGATGGACAGAGTCCCACCGAATAAACGCCGGGACCAACCTCCCGGATCGTTTTCGGAATCCGCCGTGGTGAGCCGGCTGATACCGTCAAGGCGCTGCCCCTCCTCGCCTGGATGACCTTTCGAAGTGGTCGCCAGCCCACCGACAACGCCCATATAACCCCCTGGAGCAGGTCGCATAAATGCGGCCATCGAGAGAGGCGTACTGGGAAGGGTCCGTTCCGGGTTCTCCCTTGACGGGATTCTCCAGCCCAACGACATTCGGTACAACGCTGGCGGACCTGACGTCGAATACTACCAGAAAGGCGCGGCCGTCGTTGGGCTCCACCGCTCCGACGAAACCGCCAATGACATATTCCTTAAAAAGAATCCACGGAAACAATAAATGGCTTGAGGTGTCCCCTCGGCGGTCGACCTGAGCAAACATGTACGCCTCGGTCGGGTTCCAGATGGCAAGCGCTCCCGTTCCTTCCCTGATGGCGTAGATCTTGAAAGTCGCGGCGATCAACACCGCAGCGACGAGGATCGTGGTTCGAATCCTCTTTTTCAAGCGCACAAGCTCAGACTGCGCCGTGGCGGAGATATCGGCGTCGGCAAGTTGTTAAGAAACCAGCGCCTGCGCAACCCGGCTCGCCAACTGATCGAAGCTCAGGATCTCATATAGCGTAGGGTCGCTCATGATGCGGTTGACCAGCGCGAAGTGCATCGCGTGGCCGGCTTTCTCCGCGATCACATGACCCAGTAGCGGCCGTCCGATCAGAGCCAGGTCGCCGATCAGGTCCAGTGCCTTGTGCCGGCAGCATTCGTCCGCAAAGCGCAGGCCCTCCGGATTCAGAATCCCGGTGCGGTCAAAACACACGGCGTTCTCAAGCGAGGCCCCGCGAATCAGTCCCATGTTGCGCATCTGCGCCAATTCGTACTCGAACCCAAATGTGCGCGCGGGCGCAATTTCATCGGCATAGCGTTCCGGGCAGACGTCCATCTCCAGTTGCTGCCGTCCCACCAGGGGATGATCGAAAAACACGTCGCAGGTCAGCAGGAATCGGTCTGAGGGCACGATGGTGATGCGCTTGCCCCCCCCCTCTACCGAGACCGGCCTGCGAATGCGTAGATAGCTCCGGCGCTTGCGGTGATACTTGATCCCGGCTCGCCGAAGCAAGTCGACAAAAGGCAGCCCGCTTCCGTCCAGGATCGGCACCTCCAGGTTGTCGATCTCGACGAACGCGTTGTCTACGCTCATGCTATAGAAAACGCTCAACAAGTGCTCCGTAGTGGAGATCAGGACGCCTTGCCGCATCAAACTGGTCGCGTAGCTTACCTTCTGGACGTAGCGCCAGCTTGCGGGGATGGCGAAGCCGTCAAGGTCGGTTCTCTGGAAGACGATGCCCGTAGAGGGCGGGGCGGGAAGAATTCGAATTTTAACCGGTACTCCCGAGTGTAGTCCTACGCCGGACGCTTCCACCGGTCTCTGGATCGTGGTTTCAAATCGCAAAAAAAGCCTCTACCTGGGGCATTGTAACCATTGACGCCATTCTAACAACCTGGATTACGAAATTTCTACTCTTTTGATAAAAAAAGACTTGTATCGAGTATTCTGTGTCCGTTTTGCCACAGTGCCTGGACGGGATGTGGTGAATCCGCAATAGTTGTGCAATGTGCTTCTTGGCTCATTTAACATGGAGGGAGTGCCGCGGCTCTTCCTTATAGATTCGTTCGGCTTTATCTTCCGGGCTTATCATGCTCGCGCCCGGTCCGGCGCGCCGCCGATGCGCACGGCCGCGGGGATCTCCACCGAAGCCGTCTACATCTTCCACAACATGGTGCGGAAGTTGAAAACCCAGCACCAACCCGAATACCTGGCGGCGATCTTCGAAAGCCAAGGACCAACCTTCCGCGACGAAGCCTTCGAGGACTACAAGGCCAACCGCACCGAGACGCCGCCCGATCTTCTGGACCAGATCCCCTGGATTCGCAAAACGCTGGAAGCGCTACGCATTCCCGTTCTCGAGTATCCCGGCTTCGAGGCTGACGACGTGATCGGGACACTGGCGCGCCGCGCGGAGAACTCCGGCGTCGAGGTTGTGATCGTTTCAAGCGACAAGGACATGCTCCAACTCGTCGACGATCACACGTCCATGCTGAATCCGATGAAGGACGACACGTGGTACGACGCCGCGGAGACAGAAAAGTTCATGGGCGTGAAACCTTCGCAGGTTGCCGATCTTCTTGCGCTGAAGGGCGACGCCGTCGACAATATTCCAGGCGCGCCAGGGATCGGCGACAAAGGCGCTCGCGATTTGATCGTGCGCTTCGGCTCGGTCGAGGGCGCTCTGGAGCACGCCGCCGAGGTCGAGCGGAAAACGTATCGCGAGAGTTTGCAAAACAATCGCGACCAAATCCTGCTGAGCAAGCAACTGGCGTCCATCCACTGCGACGTTCCGGTTCCTCTCGATCTCGACGCCCTCTCCGTTCGCGATCCCGACCCCGAAGCCTTACGCGAGATTTACCGTGCGATGGAGTTTCATTCTCTGCTGCGCGATCTTGCTCCGGCTGCAAGAGCGCCCGAATCACGAGACTACGCGCGTCTGGACTCGCTCGAAACCTGGCTGTCCGGCATTCCCGAAGATCAGCCGCTGGCCATCGCGGCGGAGGTAATGATGGGCGAAACTGTGATCGCTCTCTCGTCCGCGCCTGGCGTCGTGAGATCCGTGGTGCTGCATGGCGATGCCGATGAAATCATCCCCGCCCGCGCTTCCGTGTGCCATGACTTGAAATCGATCACGCGCCGCCTGGGGCCCGCGCCCTGCATGAAGCACGATGTGATGCTGTACGGGTTTCTCCTTTCGGCCGATCCAACCCATTGCAACCTTCGCTCGCTCGCGGAAACGCATCTGGGCGGAAATCTCGGAGGTGACTCCTACGATGATCTCTCGGCCGATCCGGAGGCCCGTGCCGACGCCATTCTGCGCTTGTATCAAAAGCTTCGGCCTATGGTCGAGGCCCTGAAGCTTACCGAAGTCTACGACTCGATCGACCTGCCGTTGGTTCGCGTGCTGGCGGAGATGGAAGAGACCGGCGTCCTGATCGACCATAAGCAACTCGGCGTGATGAGCCAGCGCATGGAAGAAGAGATCGCGCGCCTCTCGGCCGAGATTTACGAACTCGCCGGCAAGACGTTCAATATCAATTCGCCGCAACAATTGGGCAAAGTTCTGTTCGAAGACCTGAACCTGCCGGCCCCCGTGAAGTACGGCAAGGGAAAAGTGATCTCTACCGCCGCGGACGTGCTGGAGAGTCTAGCGGAGGAGTTTCCCATCGCCCGCAAGGCGCTCGAATTTCGCCAGGTGGCCAAGCTCAAGGGCACCTACGTGGACGCTCTCCCGGCCTTGATCGATCCCAGCACGGGCCGCGTTCACACCACTTTCAATCAGACCGGAGCGGCCACCGGACGGCTCTCTTCCTCCGACCCCAACCTGCAAAACATTCCGATTCGCACTGCGGTAGGCCGCGAGATTCGCGCAGCCTTCGCGGCCCGTCCGGGCTGGAAGCTGGTGGTCGCGGATTATTCGCAGATTGAGCTGCGGCTGCTTGCGCACATGTCGCGCGACCCTGTCTTGCTGGACGCCTTCCGTCACGGCGAGGACATCCACACCCGCACCGCCGCTGAGGTGTTCGGCGTCCCTCCGCTGATGATTACGCCGGAGCAGCGGCGCAACGCCAAGGCCGTCAACTTCGGCATCGTCTACGGGCAGACGCCCTTCGGGCTGGCGCAATCCCTGGGCATCGAGCGCAAGGAAGCCGAGCTCTACATTCGCGCCTATTTCGAGCGCTACGCAGGTGTGCGTAAATTCATCGACGCAACCATTGCGCAGGTTCGCCGCGAGGGCTTCGCGACTACGCTGTTCGGGCGCAGGCGTCCGATTCCCGACATGAACAGCCGCAATCCCAACGCGCGCGGCTTCGCGGAGCGCACGGCCGTGAACACTCCTTTGCAGGGCACCGCCGCGGACCTGATCAAGCTGGCGATGATCCGTATCGACGAGAAATTACGCGGCATGCAGACCAAGATGCTCCTGCAGGTTCACGACGAGCTGATCTTCGAAGCGCCGGAGGACGAAGTCGCGGCAGTGCGCGCCCTAGCCAAGGCCGAAATGGAAGGCGTTCGCAAACTGGACGTACCGTTGCTCGTCGAGGTAGGGGTTGGCGATAATTGGCGCGATGCGAAATAGTCTCGTCGTCGCCGCCGCTCTTGTACTCCTAGCCGCCTGTTCCAAGCCCAAGCCGAAACTGGTTGTGCCGGAAGTCTACGACGTAGCGTTCGACACCACCCAAGGACCGTTCACGGTGGAAGTGACGCGAGCCTGGGCTCCGCGCGGCGCAGACCGCTTCTACGAACTGGTGAACATGCGCTATTTCGACGAGGGCCGCTTCTTCCGAGTGCTACCCGGCTTCATCGCGCAGTTCGGAGTCCACAAGGATTTCAAGGTCCACGTCGTTTGGCGAGAATTCTTCATCGTCGACGACCCACGCAAGCAGGATAACGTTCGCGGAACGCTGGCATTCGCCCAGTCCGGCCCGAATACCCGCGCGACCGAAGTGTTCATCAACCTCGCCGACAACAAAGTGCTGGACGAGCAAGGCTTCGTCCCCTTCGCCCGTATCGTTTCCGGGATGGACGTACCCGACAAGCTGTACTCGGGCTATGGCGAACTAGGTCCGGAAGGCAAAGGTCCGGACGCAGGACGCATCGAAGAGGAAGCCAACGAGTATCTGGTACCCCGGTTTCCAAAGCTCGACTACATCAAGCAAGCCAAATTCGTCCCGCGAAATCCCTGAGCCCGGCCCGCGCGTTGCATTCACTAAATTCACGGCCACAGTTATTTTCAGCGACGTGCCGATTTAGGCCCTCAAGGCAGCCGAGCCACATCCATCATCTGCAGCGAATTCGACCCGAAATTTGTCAGAAACAGGGTCCGGCCATCCGCGGAAACGCTCATCTCGCGCGGAAAAGCCCCAGCCGGAATCATCCCCCGCGTGGCGTCGACGCCATCTTTAATCTTCCCCGCATCCAGCACGACAAGACTCTGAGGATCATTGTTCCGGGCGAAGCGGTTCGAGTTCCCGGCCACAACCTTCTTGCCCTCGTCAACCACCGCGATGGGCACCGGAGCCGAACCCACCGGCGCCTCCCCAATCCGCGAATGCTCCGCATCGGTCAATAGTTTTGCTGTATCGAACGCTACCACCGCATTGCTGTTCCGTGCGGTTACGTAAATGCGATCGCCGCCCGGCGAAATTGCCATCCGCACCGGACTGCACCCCGCAGGCACACGAGCCACCACGGCTTGGGCGGGCTCGGTTTTCGAGCGCGCCACGTCGATCACCACCACCGCGCCCTCCGGGTTGACGATCTGCGCGGTCGCGGGGTTTTGCCCCTCCGGTTTGCAGGCCTTTGGCCATTTCCAGTCGGGAGTCGCACCTTGGCTGGTGGTGTATAACCACTTTCCGTCGGGAGAAAATCTGAGCCCAATCGGCGCATTCCCAACCGGAATCTTTCCAACGATAGAGTCGGCTTTGTAGCCGTTCGCCCTAGCCCGCTCCAGGTCGATAACAGTGATCGCCCTCTCCGCCTCTTCACTCACGAAGAGCAGTTTATCGTCGGCGGTGACGTTCGCGTAGATGTTTTCTCGCCCGGCCTCGAATGATCCCAGAATAGGTTTTGCATCTCCGGAAATGAGGCGTTGCGCGTCCAGAAACACGACGCCCTCGGGGTCCGATGTTGACGTGGCGATTACCAGCTTCCCATCGTGCGTCATGGTGATTCCCGAAACCTGACCCTTGAGCCCGACGAACTGGGCTAGCTTGAGGCTTCCGCCGCTCCGCTTCAAAACCTGGACGCCCGGTTTCGGAGCCATCAGAGAGACGAACACCCAGCAGCCGTCGGCCGACGAGGTCACCGCGAACGGACTTGCCGGCAAGCCCACCGTCACCGATGGTTCAGCGCTACGCTCGTTGCAATCGCTTGACTGCGCTTGCGCGTTCAGCGCAACCGCGGCGGTGGTCGCGAGTGTCAATGCCAGGATTCCCTTGAGACAGAACATATCGTCACCTCCTCCTTGGCTCAGACGTGCTAGAACCCG
This sequence comes from Bryobacteraceae bacterium, assembly GCA_036489835.1. Taxonomy (GTDB): domain Bacteria; phylum Acidobacteriota; class Terriglobia; order Bryobacterales; family Bryobacteraceae; genus Palsa-187. The sequence goes on from DASXEY010000103.1 coordinate 91,439, forward strand.
GTTCGTTCCTTTTCTCTTCCATCCTCGATACTATAAGGCCATGCAGCGCAAGGAACTCTGGTTTGCCGTCATTGTCCACATCGTGATCCTTCAAACGATGGCGGCCTCCGCCGAGGGACAGTGGCTGAAGTTCCCAACGCCCGGGATTCCGCGCACAGCCGATGGGAAGCCCGATCTTACCGCTCCGGCGCCAAAAACTCCAGATGGAAAGCCCGATCTGTCGGGAATCTGGCAGTCTCCGCCCGGGTACGTCGACAACATCATGAAGGATCTGAAGCCCGGCGAAGTCTCCTTCCAGCCATGGGCCGCCGAGTTGTACCAGCACCGGCGCGACACCCTGAATAAGGAGGACCCCACCGGATGGTGCGTCGTCGGGGGCGTTCCGCGAGCGGATGTAGTCCCGTATCCGTTCAAGATCTATATGCTGCCCGGAGTGACGCTGATCCTGTACGAAGCCGTGCAAAGTTATCGTCAAATTTTCACCGATGGCCGAGCGCTTCCGAAGGATCCGAATCCCGCCTGGATGGGCTATTCCATCGGGCATTGGGATGGCGATACGATGGTGGTCGAAACCGCCGGGTTCAACGATCACGGATGGGTGGATAATTTCGGGCTCCCCAACACGGAAGCGCTACGTGTCACCGAACGCTTCCATCGCAAGGACTTCGGGCACATGGATCTGGAAATCACGGTTGACGATCCCAAGGCCTACACCAAACCCTGGACGGTTAAACTGCCATATCGTCTGCTTCCCGATACAGAGCTCCTTGAGTACATTTGCAATGAGAACAATAAGGACTTGGAGCACCTGGTGGGCAAGTGAATCACGGGCTCAAGCATTCAGCCTCTGTTGTCGATAAGAAAATAGAAGGAATCGATGTCCAAGAAAGATATTCGCAGGCACGGCCGCACAGCCTACCTTGGCAAGGTCACGATTTCCTGGGAAGACACTCCCGGAGTGCCTAAGTACGCTTCGGGAAAATGTGTGGACGTCTCCGAAGGCGGCATGCGCATCGAGTCGCCTGTGCGGATCGCAGCCTACACAAACGTTTCCGTGCGCGCCGACCAGATAAAGCTTGTGGGCTCCGCCACGATCAAGCATGTCGAACGGGATGGATTGAAATATATCTTAGGTTTGGAGCTTAGTCAGGCTCTCCGCGATCGCACCCTCAGCGTAATCCGGGAAGCCGAAATTTCCAGCAAGTAGACCGCCGGGCAGGTGCTTGCTTCTGTCAGCCCGAACATTTGGTGCGTCTCCTTGTGGACGAGGCTCGGAACGCGTTTGATACAGAGCCGCGACCGAAGGAAGTGATCCGCTAATACAGCCACCAGAGGCGTCCCATCGCGGCTGGAGATGCATTTGGGCCACGCGGCGGTAGAATAGGAATCGCCGCCCATGAACCGCCTGCTCCCCGCCTTTCTCTGCTCTCTGATCGCTTGCCCGCTGATCGTTCTGACGGGTTGCGGCCACTCCGCGCCCGCCAACGTGGCGGCAATGGTCAACGGCCGCGCCATCACCTACGCTGAGCTGGACAAGCTGTACGAAACCAATTTCGGCGGAGCGAACGATCCCGGCGGAGGGCGCCAAACGGGCCAGCAGGGAGGACAACAGGGCGGCGGCCATCCTGGTGACGATCAGGTGACCTTCCAGCGCTTGCAGGTGCTGCGCACCCTTATCGACAACGAGATCATGCTGCAGCGAGCCGAAAAGGAAGGCCTGCTCGCGGTGGACGCCGATGTCGAGGCCAAGTACGCCGAGTTGCGAGCGCCCTTCACCCAGGAGGAGTTTCAGAAGCAGCTAAACGATCGCAAAATGACGGCCGAGGATTTGAAGGCGCAACTCCGCCGGGAGTTGAGCGTGGACAAGCTGATCACCAAGGAAACCACTTCCCGGATCACCATCACCGACAAAGACATCGCGGACTTCTATAACGCCAACAAAAGCAGCTTCAACCGCGCCGAGCCCATGGTCCACCTGGCGCGCATTCTGGTAACGCCGCAGCCCGATCCGAACGTGCGCAATCTGAAAAACGACAAGGCCCAGGACGACGCGCAGGCGCATAAAAAAATCGAGCGCATCTATCAGGCCATTCAGCAGGGCGACGATTTTGCCCAGTTGGCGCAGAACTTCTCCGAAGACGCTAATTCCGTGCAGAGCGGCGGCGATCTCGGCTTCATCGGAGAATCTCAGCTTGAGAAGGCTAACGCGGATATACGCAAAGCCGTGATGGCTCTGCACCCGGGGCAGGTGACGCCCATCATCGCGACGCCGGAAGGCTACACCATTCTCAAGGTGATCACCAGGGAGCCAGCCGGACAGCGCGAATTGAACGATCCGGCCGTGCAACAGACCATCCGCGAGACGCTGGTGAACCGCAAGGATCAATTGTTGAAGGAAGCCTATTACGAGACGGCACGGAATGAGGCTAAGGTGATGAACTACTTCGCCGCCGGGATCACAGCGGAACGGGACAAAAAGTAGGAGGCCGCGTCCAGAGCGGGCGGTTGGCCTGCCTGCTTTTCGGTCCGGTAGCCTGCGCGAATCACGGGGCGTCGGGTTGACCGGCGACGATGCCTTACGGAAACAGCGACACGCGGCGAAACGTCTGTGGTGTTCCGTGCGCGGCCGCATACTTCAGTTATGGATTGGTTCGCCTTGCGGGGTTCGCGGGTGAACGCCGTTGGGTCGCGGCAGAGAAACAGCGCTGTATTGTCATCGGATAATGTCCATTCCTGGCGCACTGTGGGCTCTTCGTCGAACTCGTATTTGAGGGCACAAATGGCTGAGTAGATTTTCCAAAGTTTCAAGAAAATCCACCTTCTCTCGTAAGGAACGCCGCGCAAAATCGAGCCTGGGTCGCGGCCACGGGCGGAACTGTTCCTTTCGGGAATTGATGGCCGCGGCCGGGCCTTTGGAGGCTAGGTAGCATTCCAATTTTCTGCCAATCAACCCGACGACGATTCCCACCCTTCGCAACTCATAGCAGTGACAGCTCTCCAGTGTGCGTTCGACCGTGGGGTTGGTCGCATCATGAACCGGCACGGCTTCAAACTGACGCGGATTTTAAAAACGATTCACACGGCTCGGAAGACGCGGACGTCTACGCTCGAGCATTCCGTGACGAACATCCAACGGGTTGCGACGTCCCCGGCATTTTCCCGCCGTTTTGGCATCGAAGATCTTTCAACCTTGACCGGTGACATTGGGCGCGGGCGGAAACACCGCGAGAGACAAGAACCACTTGGTACGAGGAGGAGTTCCGAACAGCGGATCGTCCTCGATCATGATGGTGACTCTATCGTGAGCCGTGATTCTTGCTTCTGCGCTTACTTTCCCGGAGTCTTAGCCAACTGCTGTTTGGCCCAAGCACGCGCTGGATTAAGATCGACAGCTTTCTGCAGCTCCTTGTGAGCCTCGCCTTCACGGTTGGCTTTCCTCAGTGCCAGGCCCAGCCACAAGTGCGCATCCGCCGAGCGAGGATCCAGTTCAATGGCCTTCTGGAAATCCTTGATGGCGACGTCAAATCCGCCGCCCAGCGACGCCGGCAAATAGTAATTGCCCACTCCGCGGCTCACATAGTTGGCCGCGGCCTTCGGATCCAGTTGCACGGCCTTGAGGACTTCATCCTGTGCACAGTGGCCATATCGCAGACCCACCAGCACATTTGCGGGAATCACTTGGCCGCACAATGTTCCCAGAATGCGATGATACTCGGCGACATCCGGCTTCAGGGCCGTAGCCCGCTCGGCGGCTTTAATCCCGGTCTCAGCCGCGGCCCGCGCGGCATTTTTGTCGCCGGTCTCCATGGCGACCTCGGCCACGTAAGATTGCGCCAGCGCCAGCCTGTATTGGGCTTGCGCGTCGTTAGGCATCTTGTCCGCGGGCCCCGAGAGCTGGCTCGCCAGCCGCTCCAGTGCGCCGCGGTTCTGGGCATCGCGAGCCCTGTCCAACTCCGCCGGATTGAATGCCCCGCCTTGCCAGAAAACCAACGTCGAGAGGAGCAAGATCGGAGCTGCCATGGCCGCGCTTTTATTCTACCGCGACGGCTGTTTTGCGGTGCTTGAGCTCATGTTATCGGGTGGCCCAAGCCAATAGAATGCCACCTTCGTACTGCGGGTCGACTTCGCGGGAGAGGCAAGCGTCCGGGATCACGTCGCAGAACGGTTGGACATCTTTATCACGAGCGTAGAAAATGGCTTGGCCCAAGCCCAAAAGGCCTCGGCGGCGTCATCGGCGGCATACCTTCTATTTTCGTCTCCGGCTCCAGGGGGAGAGGAGAGACGCCGTTGCCAGTCCGTCCTCAACCAGCCCCGCAAGCGCGTCCACGATCTCGGTGCGGTTAATCGTCAATCCGCGTTTGGCAGAGTCTTTTGCCAGGTCGAGGATGTCGAGGATATAGAACTGGTCTACTTTTTCGTCCAAATCGTAAATGAAGCGGAGGACCATCAGGCGGGCCAACTGGCTTCGCGTCACACGCCTCCGCCGACGAACCAGACCACTTCGAGTTCGGCTCCTTCCTCGACTCGCGTCCCACTCCAATCTTTTTTACGGACGATGGAACGGTTCAGCTCCACCGCGACCCGGGATCCGTCGATGGCCAGAAACTCCAGCAAACGGGCCACATCCAGGCTTTCGGGCACGCGGCGAGGCTCGCCGTTGAGCACGATTTGTATCGTTTTGGTTTCAGCAACTTCCATGCGGGCGTTTGACACTCCGTTTCGTTGGTCATTATATTCATAAGTTAAGCTTTCAACGCGACCGAACGCCGGCGTGAACGTTTTCCGCGCCGCGCACGGCGATCGACCCGATGCCAACAACATACACCGAGATCTACCTTCCCCTGCTGGTTCAGATGCTGATTGCCGCGGCAATCGCCGGCGGATTGATTGGCGCGTCCGTGCTCCTGGGCAAGCGCGCGCGCAGCCCCCTGAAGGACACTCCGTACGAATCCGGCATGGCCCCGGTGGGCTCGGCGTCGGAACGCTTCAGCGTTAAGTTCTATCTGGTGGGGATGATTTTCATCCTGTTCGATATCGAAGCCGTGTTCCTATATCCGTGGGCCGTGGTGTATCGCCAGCTCAAGATCTTCGGTTTTTTCGAGATGTTGATCTTCGTGGCGCTGGTCCTGATCGGGTTCTTTTACGTGTACAAGAAGGGCGCGCTGGATTGGGGGGCTCCGACCAAGTTTCCGGTGGGCCAGCGCAGAGGAGAAGGCCAATGAGTCTTCCGGCAGTGAAGCATCCGGCGATTCTCGAGACCAAAGAAGCTTTCGGCGAGACTACGCTGATTGCAGACCCGGCGCAGATCGTAGATCTATGCCGCTTCCTCAAGCATGAGGAGAAGTTCATTCGCGTGAGCGCGGTGACCGCCGTGGATTGGTTTCCCAGCGAGCCTCGGTTCGAAGTGGTCTATCATCTGCACTCGATCGAGCGGAATGTCCGGCTGCGCGTGAAGTGCCGTGTAAGCGGTACAAATCCTGAGATCGATTCGGTGACGCCGGTTTGGACCGGAGCCAATTGGTATGAGCGCGAGGTTTACGACATGTTCGGGATTGGATTCCGCAACCATCCCAACCTGGTCCGCATCCTGATGCCCACGGATTGGGACGGCTTCCCGCTGCGCAAGGATTACCCGGTGCACGGCTACAAATACGGTTACGGGAACGAGTAGGCGCACTATGAAAAAGATTTTCGAGGAACACGTAGCGACGATCCCGGCCATCGAGGAGATTCCCGCAACTCCATCCGCGCCGCGGCGCATGACCTTGAACATGGGTCCGCAGCATCCCTCGACGCACGGGGTGTTGCGAATCGTGCTGGAGCTCGAAGGCGAAACCATCATTTCGGCCGCCCCGGATATCGGGTTCCTGCACACCGGCATCGAAAAGGAGTGCGAGCAGAAGACCTGGCAGCAGGTGGTTACGCTCACCGACCGCGTCGACTATCTGGCGAATCTTTCGAACAACCTGGTGTACGCGCTGGCGGTGGAGAAGCTGCTTCAGATCGAGATCCCACCAAAGGCGCAGTGGCTGCGCGTCATGATGACCGAGTTCTCGCGCCTGAACAGCCACCTGGTGTGGCTAGGCACGCACGCCCTGGATATCGGCGCGATGTCCATGTTCTTTTACTGCTTCCGGGAGCGCGAAGACATCCTGCGCATTCTGGAGATGTTTTCGGGCCAGCGCATGATGACCAGCTACATCCGCATCGGCGGCGTGGCGCTGGAGCCTCCGCGAGGCTGGCAGCAGGTGATCGGCAAGTTCATCCGGGCATTTCCCAGTAAAGTGGACGAATACGAAGCGCTGCTGGATTCGAATCCAATCTGGACCCGGCGCACCAAGGGCGTTGGCTATATTTCACTCGAAGACATGCTGGATCAGGGCGTGACCGGGCCCATGATCCGCGCGGCTGGCGTCCCCTTGGACTGCCGCAAGACCGAGCCGTATTCGAGCTACGACAAGTTCAACTTCAAGGTGGCGACACGAACCGAGAACGACGTGTACGCGCGGTACAGGGTGCGTTTGGAAGAGATGCGGCAGAGCGCGGCGATCATCACGCAGGCTCTGGAAGGGATGCCTGAGGGGCCGTGGCAGGCAGACGCTCCGCACGTGGTGCTGCCGGACCGCGAAAAAATGAAGACGCAGATGGAGGCGCTCATCTACCATTTCAAGATCGTCACCGAGGGCTTCCGGGTGCCGGCGGGCGAAGTGTTCCAGTGCGTCGAATCGCCGCGCGGCGAAATCGGATATTACATCGTCAGCGACGGGACGTCGAAGCCTTACCGGGTGCACATGCGGACGCCCAGCTTCGGAAACCTGCAGGCTCTGCCTACGCTCCTTCAAGGGATTTTGTTGGCCGATTCGATCGCCGCGCTGGGCAGCATGGACTTCGTGCTCGGAGATACGGACCGATGAGCGCACAGCGACGCGTTGTGCGCGGTGGACAATTTCAATGAATTTTTCTCCTCAACTCGAACAGCGTTTCGCCAAGATGCTGGAAAGTTATCCGGAAGGGCGCAAGCGTTCCGCCGTGGTGCCGATGTTGATCTACGCCCAGGATGAAACCGGCGCGATCACTGAGGAGCTGATTGCGGAAGTGGCCAAGCGCTGTGAAGTTGCTCCCTTGCAAGTGGACGAAGTGGTGGGCTACTATTCGATGCTTCACCGCAAGCCTCTGGGCAAGTATCACGTCCAGGTCTGCACCAACATCAGTTGCATGCTGGTGGGCGGCACGGAGTTGTACGAACACGCGAAGAAGAAATTGGGAATCGGGCACAAGCAAGTAACCTCGGACGGCCAGTTTTCGTTAGAAGAAGTCGAGTGCATGGGTGCGTGCTCCTGGGCGCCGGCGGTGGAGATCAATTACGATTTTCACCATCATGTGACTCCGGAACGGCTGGATCAGTTGATTGAAGCGGTAAGGAAGCGCTCGTAGATGCCAACTAAGCTGTATAACGAACCGAGCCCGCTGGAGACCAGGGTGCTGAGCAAGCGCTTCGGCCTGGCGGACTCGCATACCCTGGACGTTTATCTGGCGAACGACGGCTTCAAAGCGTTTCTGAAGGCGCATGAGATGACGCCGGCTCAGATTATCGATGAGGTAAAGGCGTCGGCATTGCGCGGGCGCGGCGGCGCTGGTTTCCCGACGGGTCTCAAGTGGAGCTTCGTTCCGCGGACGTCGCCCAAGCCGAAATACATCGTCATCAACGCGGATGAGAGCGAGCCGGGCACATGCAAAGACCGGCTGTTGATGGAATACGATCCATACCAGATGATCGAGGGAATCCTGATTGCCGGCATGGCGATGGATTCGCATAAGGGCTATCTGTACATTCGCGGCGAGTATCGCTACTTGCTGGATCACATGGACAAGGTGATCGCCGAGGCGTATTCGCGAGGCTACCTGGGCAAGAACATCGCGGGTACGGGTTTCGATTTCGATCTGTATACCCATTCAGGCGCGGGCGCCTACGAGTGCGGCGAGGAAACGGCGCTGCTGGATTCACTCGAAGGCAAGCGTGGGATTCCTCGCATGAAGCCTCCGTTTCCGGCGGTTGCCGGCGCGTGGGCCTCGCCGACGCTGCTCAATAACGTAGAAACTTTCAGTTCGATCCCGGTAATTATTCGCGACGGCGGACCGGCGTTCGCGGCTTTGGGAACTCCCAAAAACGGCGGCACGCGTCTTGTGTGCATTTCAGGTCATGTGAACAAGCCGGGTGTATATGAGCTGCCGTTGGGTTTCCCGATGCTGAAGGCGATCTACGAAGTTGCGGGCGGGATTCCGGGCGGCAAGAAGCTGAAAGCGGTGGTTCCGGGAGGATCGTCCTGTCCAATCCTGAAAGCCGATGAGTGCGACATCCCCATGGATTACGACACTCTGGCAAAGATCGGCAGCATGCTTGGCTCGGGCGGAATGGTGGTGCTGGATGAAACCACCGATATGGTGAAGTTCGCGCTTCGCATCATGCGATTCTACGCGCATGAAAGCTGCGGCTGGTGCATTCCTTGCCGCGAAGGAACCACATGGCTGAGGAAGATTTTGCAGCGGTTCGACGATGGCGGCGGCAGGCATGACGACGTTGCCCTGCTAGGCGAGCTTTCAAAGAACATGCTGGGCCGGACTTTCTGTGCGCTGGGTGATGCCGCGGCGATGCCGACCATCTCCATCGTCGACAAGTTTGCGGCGGATTTCGAAAAGCGTTTGGCAGGCTCGGCGAAGAGTCAACTGGTCGTGGTCTAGGAAAATATGGCGGAAACGGTAAAGCTGACAATCAACGGAAGCCCCATCGAAGCCGAAAAGGGCACTTTGCTGATCGAGGCCGCGCGAGCCAATGGGATCGAGATTCCTTCGTTCTGTTACTACGAAGGGCTGACGTTGCAGGCAGCCTGCCGCATGTGCCTGGTAGAAGTGGAAAAGACGCCCAAGCTGCAAGTGGGCTGCACCCTGCCGGTAGCCGAGGGCATGGTGGTGCACACCGAATCCGAGGTGGTTCGCCAGGCTCGCAAAGGCACTCTCGAATTTTTGCTGACGAATCACCCCTTGGACTGTCCGGTCTGTGATAAGGGCGGCGAGTGCGAACTCCAGGACATGGTGTTCCGCTACGGCGCGGGCGAAAGCCGCTTCACTGAGCGCAAGCAGCACGTGGATGAGCAGCAATGGTCGCCGGTGGTCTTCTTCGACGCTCCGCGCTGCATTCTGTGTTACCGCTGCGTGCGCGTGTGCAACGAGGGGATGGGCGTGAACGCCCTCGGCGTCGCCAATCGCGGAGTGATCGCCGAGATCGTGCCCAATCATCACGATCATCTGGAATGCGACGAGTGCGGGGCCTGCATCGATATTTGCCCTGTAGGCGCGCTGACCAGCGGGATCTATCGCTATCAGACGCGGCCCTGGGAAATGAACCACGTCGGCACGATTTGCACGCATTGCGCCGACGGTTGCCGCACCACTCTGGGTGTGCGCAATGAGAAAATCATTCGCGGGAACAACCGCGACAGCAGCGGCATCAATGGCGAGTTCCTGTGCATCAAGGGGCGTTACGGATTCGACTTTACGGAACACCCCGAGCGGCTGCAATCGCCGATGGCTCGTGTGGGCGATGGGTTCGAACCAGTTTCCTGGTCAAAGGCGCTGGAGATTGTGGCAGGCAAATTCGCCGCCGTAAAAAAGCGGGCCGGACGCTTCGGCGTGATCGGCTCCAGCCACACCACCAACGAAGAGAATTACTTCCTGCAAAAGTTCGCCAGACAGGCGCTGGGTACCAAAAACATCGATCATCATCGTAGCGGCGATCTCACTACGTTTGTAGACGCACTGACGGATCGCGCCAATGTTCTCGCCTCTACGGCTGATCTCTACACTGCGAAAGCTGTGCTGGTGGTCGCGAGCGATCTTTCGCAGCAGCATCCTCTGCTGGCAAATCAGATTCGAGCCAATGTGCGGCATCACAATGCGCATGTTTACGCTGTGACGGCGGGTCCGGTTCGCGAGGATCAACAGGCGACTGCCAGCGTGCGAGTTCAAAAGGGCGGGGAATTGGCCGGCGTCGAATCCCTGCGCGGGAAACTGGCGGCCGAGGGCGATCTGGTGATCTTGTTTGGCGATGCCATCCAGGGAGAGAGCCTGCGCAAGCTGATCGCATTCGGCGATTCGCTAGGCGTTCCGGTGAAGTACGTGTGCCTGGTGGATTATTCGAATTCACGCGGGGCTTTCGACATGGGCTTGATTCCCCGCGAGGGCGGAATGTCGCGCGAGCAGATGCTGGCGGCGGCAGATCTGGATGTTCTTTGGGTGGTGGGCGCGAATCCTCTGAAATCGGCAGCCCTAGCCGCGAAGGGCGCGTTCGTAGTAGTGCAGGATCTGTTCATGACGGAGACTGCCAAGCGCGCCGATATCGTGTTCCCGGCCGCTTCCGCTTATGAGAAATCGGGTACCGTGACCAACGTTTGCGGCGAGGTCCAGAAGCTGAAGGCCGCAATCAAGGTAATGGGAGCGAAAACAGATCTCGAGATTTTCGGGCTGATCGCGAAGGAAATGGGCCCCGAGGTGGTGAAGACGGTGGGGATCTGGTCTCCCGACAAAGTCTTCGAGGAGATTCGCAAAACAGTGCATGGCTACGATATTTCCGTGCCGGTGATCGCAACCGGAGGTGCGGCCCCGACAATGCCTCTCAATGGAAGGGTGGCGGCGCTGCCAGGGACAGTCGCATCGGCCGGCGACACTCTGTTTACCTCAGGCACGCTCAGCCGCTATTCCAAGATCTTGAATTCTGTGATGGAATCGCCCGGCGGCCTGTATAGCGTCAAGGAGTCTGGCGGCAAGGGGTCGGCATCCTAGAATCCCTATGCCCTATATCGTCCTCAGTCTGATCAAACTGCTGATTGTGGTTCTTATTCTGATGCACACGCTGGCGTATCTGCAGTGGGTGGAACGCAAGGTGATCGCGCACGTGCAGTTGCGCGTGGGTCCGCGCCGCGTAGGTCCGCACGGCTTGCTGCAGCCGCTGGCCGACGTCATCAAACTGGTCACAAAGGAAGGCATGCTGCCCTCGCACGTGAACACGGTGTTTTATTTCATGGCGCCGTTTATCGCTGTGCTGTTCGCGCTGATTCCCATGTGCCTGATTCCTTACGGCGGCGACATCAACGTTTTCGGAATCCACACCACCATGCAGGTCACCGACGTCAGCATCGGGATCCTGCTGGTTTTCGGCTTGTCGGGCATGGGTGTGTACGGGGTTGCGCTGGCCGGGTGGGCTTCGAATAACAAATATTCGCTGATGGGCGGTCTGCGCAGTTCGGCGCAGATGATCAGCTATGAGCTGCCCATGGCCTTGGCCATCGCCGCTCCGCTGCTGATGTTGAACACTCTGAGCTTTCGGCACATCGTGGATGGACAGGCAGGTTACTATTTCGGCCTGATCCCCAGGTGGACCATTTTTCAGGGCCCGATTCCACAGATCTTCAGCTTCATCCTATTTATGGTGGCCGGCTTCGCGGAAACTAACCGCGTGCCGTTCGATCTGCCCGAGGCGGAGAACGAACTGGTGGCCGGGTTCCATACAGAGTATTCCAGCATGACGTTCGCGGCCTTCTTCATGGCCGAGTACGCGAACATGATCACGGTCTCCTGCATCGCGACGCTGCTGTTTTTGGGCGGCTGGCATCCTCTGTGGCCGGCGGCTTACGGGTCAAGCTTTTTGGCGCCGCTGATTTTCGCCGCAAGCGGCTTGGTCTGTTTTTCTCATGCGATCCGTCCGGCGCGGCCGTTCGATCGCATCACTCTGCCGGTGTTCGGTGTCCTGTTCCTGGGCATCGCGGGCTTGTTCCTGATTCCAGCGGGGCAACAGATTCTGATGCCGTTGTTCTGGTTTGGAGCCAAGACCGGCATAATACTGTTCGTGTTCATCTGGGTTCGCGCCACGCTTCCTCGATTCCGCTATGACCAGTTGATGGGCTTCGCGTGGACCTTTATGTTCCCAGTCGCGTTGATCAACCTGTTCGTGACAGCGCTCGGGGTGGCCTTGAGTTAAATATGGACATCGTCTTATTTCTCATCTTCGCGGCCATTGCCGTGGTCTGCGCCTTGAACCTGGTGATTCAGAGGCACCCGATCTCCAGCGCTTTGTCGTTAATCGGCGTGATGGCGGCGCTGGCGGCGATCTACCTTCAACTGGGAGGCGAATTCATCGCCGCGGCGCAGCTCGTCGTATACGCAGGCGCCATCATGGTGCTGTTCGTCTTCGTCATCATGCTGCTGAACGAGGGCAAGGAGCGCAAAGCCAAGCGGTTGCTGTGGGTGACGATCGCGGGCCTGCCGCTGCTCTTCGTCTTCGTGGTCATGATCCATTTCATGATCGTTCACATTCTGCCGCCTTCGGAAAGCGTTCAGTTCGGCGCATTCACGGACGGGACGGCGGGCGCGATTGGGACGAAGTTGTTCACCGCCTACCTGCTGCCATTTGAAGTCACCAGCGTGCTGATCCTCATCGCCATCGTGGGCGCGATCGTGCTTGCCCGGAAGGAAGTGGACTAAATGCCGCAGTTTCAAATCATCGCCGGGGTTCCCTTGACTTGGTATCTGACCCTGAGCGCGGTTCTGTTCGCGTTGGGCGTAGCCGGGTTTCTGTTCCGCCGCAACATCATTACCGTATTCATGTCCATCGAATTGATGCTCAACGCGGTGAACCTGACGTTTATCGCCTTTTCCTACAAACTGAAACAGAACGACGGACACATCTTCAGCTTTTTCGTGATGGTAGTGGCGGCGGCCGAAGCCGCGGTCGGCTTGGCCATCATCCTTACTGTGTTCAAGAATCGCCAGACATTGGAAATCGACGAGGTCAGTTCGCTAAGAGATTAGGCGTTCCCTAAAACTAACGATGCAACTTTGGCTCATTCCTCTTCTTCCGCTGGCGGGCTTCTTGTTGAACGGCCTGTTCGGCCGGCGGCTTCCCAAGGGCGCCATCAACGCGATCGCGGCCGGCAGCGTGCTGCTGTCCTTTCTCTGGGTGCTGAAAACGCTCAGCGCGCTTGGCGCTTTTAGCGGCGGCCTCACCGGCCCGGCTTACACGGAGCATTATTACACCTGGATTCAATCTGGATCGCTGAACATCAGTGTCGATTTCGCCGTCGACCGGCTCACCGCGGTGTGGCTGATGATCGTCACTGGAATCGGCTTCCTGATTCACGTTTACGCCATCGGCTACATGGCGCATGAAGGCGGCTATTACAGATTCTTCGCGTACCTCAACCTGTTCATGTTCTTCATGCTGGTGCTGGTGCTGGGCGCCAATTATCTGCTCCTGTTCGTGGGGTGGGAGGGCGTGGGTCTCTGCAGCTACCTGCTGGTAGGCTTCTACTTCCTCGAGAAATTCGCCACGGACGCGGGCAATAAAGCATTCATCGTGAATCGCGTCGGCGATTTCGGATTCTCTCTGGCCGTGTTCCTGATTGTGATGCATTTTGGGTCCAGCGATTTCGCGGCCGTGTTCAGCAAGGTCCAGGGCATGGCGGTCGAGCCCAACGTGGGCTGGATCACAGCGATTTCTCTGCTTCTGCTTCTCGGAGCCACGGGTAAGTCCGCGCAGCTTCCTCTCTATGTCTGGCTGCCGGACGCCATGGCCGGTCCCACTCCGGTCAGCGCCCTGATTCACGCCGCAACGATGGTGACGGCGGGCATTTACATGATCGCCCGCAGCGCGCCGATATTCCTCCACTCGGCTTCGGCTCTGGACATCGTGGCTATCGTCGGAATCGCGACGGCGTTTTTCGCCGCCGTCATCGGCCTGGAGCAGACCGATATCAAGAAGGTCTTCGCTTACTCGACAGTGTCGCAGTTGGGCTATATGTTCGTCGGCCTCGGCACGGGAGCTTTCTCCGCCGGCGTCTTCCACGTGATGACCCACGCGTTCTTCAAGGCGCTGCTCTTCCTGGGCGCGGGCAGCGTGATTCACGCTCTTTCCGGCGAACAGGATTTGCGCAAGATGGGTGGCCTGGCGAAGAAGATTCCCATCACCTGCGTGACTCTTTTCTGTGCGGGCGTGGCGATTGCGGGTGTTCCGCCCTTCTCCGGATTCCATAGCAAGGATGCGATTCTTGCCTCTGCATATGAGCATGCGCCGTGGATGTATTGGATCGGCGTGATCACGGCTGGCATGACTGCGTTCTACGTTTTTCGCGCGCTGTTTCTGTGCTTCTTTGGCGAGTATCGCGGGAAGCCTGCCGATGCCCATGACGAGCATGGTCACGACGCACACGATGCCCACGGCCACGGCGGCGGCATTCACGAATCGCCGCCCTCAATGTGGATTCCACTGGCGATCCTCGCGCTGCTTAGCCTCGGTGGTGGCTACATTAATATTCCCCAGTTCCTTTCGCCCCTTTTCGGCGAGCCTCATGAAGGCGAGCAGTGGCTGATGTACGTTTCGGTCGCGTTTGGATTGGGTGGCATCCTGCTTGCCTATCTGTTCTACATAGTGGCTCCGGGAATTCCGGAGTCCTTGGCGAAAACTTTCAGTGGTCCCTACCGTTGGATCTACAACAAGTTTTACGTGGACGAATTTTATGACGCCACGGTTGTCAGCCCGCTGATCGACGGCTCGCGCGAATTGCTCTGGCGAGTTGCCGACGTCCGCATCATCGACGGTATCGTGAACGGCGCCGGCAAGACAGCCAGCGCCACCGGTAATCTGCTGCGGCACGCGCAATCCGGTTATATACGGACCTACGCCGGATGGGTGGTCGGCGGCGCCATCCTGGTCATCGCCTATATGGGCCTGAAAGGTGGCCTGTAATGACCTTGCTTGACCTGGTTCTGTTCCTGCCGCTCATCGGTTTTTTCGTGCTGCTGTTGGTCCCGAAGGACAATCCGCAGGCCTCGCGCATGGGTGCGCTGGTGATCTCGCTTGGAATTTTTGTGGCGTCGCTGGGCTTGCTGGCGCCGTATTGGTTCGCCGCGCCCACGGGATTACAATTCACGACCAACGTCTCCTGGATCGACTATCCGCCGATCCGCTACCACGTCGGCCTGGACGGTTTGAGCCTGTGGCTGGTGCTGCTGTCGACGTTGCTTACGCCGATCGCGGTGCTGGTTTCGTGGAAGTCCGTCGATCATCGCATCAAGGAGTTCTTCGCGTTTCTAATCCTGCTGGAATTCGGATTGATCGGCGTCTTCATCGCGCTGGACCTGTTCCTCTTTTTCACGTTCTGGGAAGTTTCGCTGGTGCCCATGTATTTCCTGATCGGTATCTGGGGGCATGACCGCCGCATCTACGCCGCCGTGAAGTTTTTCCTGTATACCATGGTCGGCTCCATGCTGATGCTGACCGCGATCATCTACATCTACAATAAATCCGGCACATTCGATTACAGCGAGATTCTCAGCCAGATCCAGAGCGGACGACTGACCTTCGATCCGCATATTCAAATGCTGCTGTTCCTGGGCTTCTTTATTGCTTTCGCCATCAAAGTGCCTCTGTTCCCGCTGCATACCTGGCTGCCCGACGCGCACGTTGAAGCTCCCACGGCAGGGTCAATCATGCTGGCATCCGTCATGCTGAAAATGGGCACCTACGGATTGGTTCGATTCTGCCTTCCGTTATTCCCCGGCGCCGCGCATGCGTCCGCTCCCTGGGTGGTCGCCCTGGCAATCTGCGGCATCCTCTACGGAGCCTTGGTCGCGCTGGTGCAGCCTAATATGAAGAAGCTGGTGGCGTATTCCTCAGTCAGTCACCTTGGCTTTGTCGTCCTCGGTATTTTTTCCTTTACTCAGCAGGGACTCGACGGCGCCGTTTATCAGATGCTCAACCACGGCGTTTCCACAGGTGCTTTGTTTATGCTGGTCGGATTCATGTATGAGCGGCGTCATTCACTGGAAATTGCGGCCTACGGCGGCGTCGCCACGCCCGCTCCCAACCTTGCTACGGTCTTCCTGATCACCACGCTTGCCTCCGTCGGCCTGCCCACGCTGAATAATTTCATCGGCGAATATCTGGTGCTTCAGGGCGCGGCGCAGGCCAATTTCACTTGGGTGGTTTTCGCGGCACTGGGCGTGATTTTCTCCGCGTGCTACATGCTGTGGCTTTACCAGCGAGCGTTTTATGGAAAGGCCTCTGAATCGGTGAGCCATCACATGCCGGATCTGACCGGGCGCGAATGGGCGGCGATTATCCCCCTGGTGATCCTGATGGTTTGGATGGGAACCTTCACCCAAACCTTCCTGCCGTCGATCACCGCGCAGAACGCGATGATCCTGGAGCAATCGCGGGAGCCTCAGGCGCAAGCCCTCAAAGTCGATCGTGCCGTGCATGACACCCCACCGGGCAGCGAGTCCGCTCCGGTACTCGCCGCGGAGGCTTCTCGTGCTCGATAATTTCATGCCGACTTCCGCGGAATACGTCCGCATTCTGCCGGAAACCATTCTCACGCTGGTAGGCGTGTTGATCATGTTCCTGGAAGCGGTGATTACGGACGACGAGAAAAAAAGCATCTTCGCGCCGCTTTCGATTTTAGGCCTTGCCGGGGCACTGGCCGGCGCGATCATGGCCTACGGCGATCCGGGCCCCGCTTTCCAGAACATGCTGATCGTCGACGGATTCGCGACGTTCTTCCGCGTCCTGGTGATTGGCGTGGGTATTCTCGCCGTGCTGAGCTCCAGCGGTTATCTGCGCCGCGAAAACTCGCGCGGCGGCGAATTCTACGCGTTGATCCTGTTCAGCATCGTAGGCCAGTCCATCATGGCTTCCGCCAATGAACTGATTATGATTTTCATCGGCATCGAGATTTCCTCGATTGCCTCTTATGTTTTGGCCGGCTACCTTCGTGACGATGCTCGCAATAACGAAAGCGCGCTGAAGTATTTTCTGCTCGGCTCCTTCGCGACTGCATTCCTTCTTTATGGAGTGGCCTGGATTTATGGAACCACCGGTTCCACCAATCTCACCGTGATCCATCGTGCCTTGCTTACCGGCTCAGAGCCCGTGGCTTTGGCTGGAGTCGCTGCGGCGCTCATCTTCGTCGGCTTCTCCTTCAAGATTTCCGCAGTACCCTTCCAGTCCTGGGCGCCCGATGTATACCAGGGAGCTCCTGCGCCGGTGACCGCGTTTCTTTCTACCGGTCCCAAGGCGGCCGCGTTCGCGGTTCTGCTGCGAGTCTTCATGACCGCGTTCGGATCCATCTCGTCATCTTGGATGCCTCTGGTTTGGGGTGTGGCGCTAGCCACAATGACGGTCGGCAATTTCGCGGCGATTCTACAATCCAATATCAAAAGGCTGCTCGCATACAGTTCCATCGCCCATGCCGGCTACGTGCTGGTGGCTGTGACGGCGAATTCGGGCGATGGATCCGCGGCCGCGATGTTCTACCTGGCGGCTTATGCGCTCACCAATATCGGCGCATTCGCCGTGGTCGCGTTCGTTTCTCGCAAGGGTGAAAAGTTCGTTCGCCTTGACGATTTCGCTGGCCTCGCCCAGCGTCAGCCCGGAATGGCCGCGATGCTGACCGTCTTCATGCTCAGCCTGATTGGTGTCCCGCTTACCGGTGGCTTCTTCGGCAAGTTCTACATCTTCAAAGCCGCGCTGGACGCGCACCTGGTCTGGCTGACCGTGCTCGGTCTTCTGAATAGCGCTGTGGCCGCATATTACTATCTGCGTGTACTGGTAGTGATGTATTTCAAGGAACCCGGCGAGTCGGTCGAAAACATTCCGCCCGCGGGCGCCGCTCTACGGATTGCGGTGTACGCTTCCGCGCTAGGCACGGTGTTGCTCGGCATCTTCCCGTCGTGGGTTCTCAACTTCGCCACCAAGGCCGCGATTCGTTAAAAGATCCGCAGCAGGTCGGCGAACTTTTCCACCTCAACGAATCTCGCGCCCTCCGGGGTCCGCAGTTGCTGATGTTCTAATACCCATGTGTGCGGATGCGGCACCAGCACGGCGCCTAATCCTGCCGCCAGCGCGGGATTAATATCTGATTTCGGGGAATTTCCGATCATCCATGTGTTCTCGCGTGGCATTTTACGCTCCTCGACAATCTGCCGGTACGCCGCGGTATCCTTCTCTCTCACGATTGCCGTGTGCGCGAAATAGGCGCCCAGTCCGGAGCGGTCCACTTTCAGCTTCTGCTCCTCCGGATGCCCCTTTGTGAACAGAGTCAAATCGTGCCGCGACGCCAGTTCTACAAGGGTTTCCTCGACCCCCTCCAGGAGTTCCAGAGGCTGCTCCAGAATCCGTTCGGCCAGTGACATCACATGCGCCAGGTCCTCCGCCTGAATCTCGCGCTCCGCCAGATGATGATACGCTTCCTGAAGATTACGCCCGAAATTTCTGGCGCCGTAGCCATGGATCTTTGCGTTCACCAACTCGATTTCATTCAAAATATCGCGAACTTGAACCGCTGTCAGCGCCGAATGATCCAGGAAATCGACAAAAGCGTCAAAAGCGCTCTCGAAATAGATATTATTTTCCCAGAGCGTATCGTCGGCGTCGATAAGAAGAAAACTCATGCGTCGGGAGCTTTCTCATCCGCGCCATCCTCGATCGGCTCAGCCGAGCGCCCGTGTCCATTGCGGGGCGCAATTTCCCGGACGTGTTGGATGCGTTTTTGCCGAACCAGATACTCGGGAAAAAACTCAGCCAGGTGGCGCATGCGTTGCGCCTCGCTGCGGGTGGACAGCAGCAGTTGGCGGAGCCCCAGGTCGGGAACCGGCTCCGCCAGGCGAAAGCTCAGCCTGGGATTCGCGGAGCTCGGGGCCGCCTTCTCAGTGGAATTCTGTTCCTCTGAAAGAAGCGTCTGCATTTCGTTATAGCCGTCCAGTACCAGTTTTTGGACTGCCGGCGGTACGGGTTCGGAAGGCTCGTCGTCGAAAAACTCCACGGAGCCGCGCAGGAACACCCTCTCATTGTTCAGCAGCAGAATCTCGAAGCGCCGGCGCCCTAGCGTCAGAATATCCATGCGCCCATCCGGGTATTGCTTCAGCACCCTTTCCACCGTAGCGGTACAGCCGGTACTGACCAACCCCTTGTCGCTTGCCAGCACCACGCCGAACTCGATGTGGTCGCGCACGGCCTCGCCGATCATTTCTTTGTAGCGATCCTCGAAAATATGCAGCGGCAGTTCGGCCCCCGGAAACAAGACTACCTGGAGCGGGAACAGCGGCAGCAACCCCTCTTGCATGTTACTATTATCACTTTCGCGAGGCTCGCCGAGAGGGAGCGGCCGCGCGCGGGTCCGATGATTCTCAAGCTCAAGCGCACTCCCGGTATTTATCTTGTCGGCTTCATGGGCAGCGGCAAGTCCACCGTCGGCCGTGTCCTGGCCGACGAGTTGGGTTGGAATTTCCTTGATCTGGACGAAGAGATCGAGCGCGAGCAGGAATCGAGCATCGCCTCCATCTTCGACAATCATGGCGAAGCTGAGTTCCGTCGCATCGAGTCCGACGCGCTGCACCGTTGCGTGCATAAAGTGCAATCCGGGCATCCTCGCGTGATTTCGCTCGGCGGCGGCGCGTTCCTGAGTCACGGGAACTTCGATCTGGTCTCGAATAACGGAGTCAGCGTCTGGCTGGATTGCCCGCTTCCATTAATTGAGCGGCGCATTGCTCAGTTTGTCCATAGGCCGCTGGCTCGCGATCCCAACCAGCTCCGCTCGCTCTTTGAAGTTCGCCGCGAGGGCTACGCGCGGGCCGACTACCGCATCGAAATCCAGGACGACGACGCGAACGCAGCGGCGGCGCGCATCCTTGCCCTGCCTCTATTTTGAGCCCATCGCTTTCAGGCAAAGCTGTGTCAGCCACCCGACATCACGCCCTCCAGATTTTCCGCGCCGCGCTTCATGCCGCCGATCCGCAGCGCGCCGTGCTCGATCATCTGACCTTTGACGGCCGCATACTGAAATCCGGGAGCAAGCGCTATCCGCTTTCCGCCTTCGACCGGATTCAGGTAATCGGTGCGGGGAAAGCCACCGCTGCCATGGCCCGCGCCGTCGAAAGATTACTAGGCCGCCGCATCTCCGGCGGTTTCATTAACGTTCCCGACGGAAATACCCAGCGCCTGCATCGCATCGAACTTCACGCCTGCGGCCATCCCATCCCGGATGAGCGGGGCGCGGAAGGCGCACGCCGAATGCTCGAAATTGCGAGCTCGGTCGGCCCCCGCGACCTTTTGATCGTGCTCATCTCCGGCGGCGCATCCGCCATGCTGCCCGCCCCCGCGCACCCACTCACGCTGGCCGGGAAGCAGACGCTGACACGTCAACTCCTGTCCAGCGGCGCGACCATTCATGAGCTGAACACAGTGCGCAAGCATCTCAGCCTGATCAAAGGAGGCCAGCTCGCCCATGCTGCCGGGCAGGCCACCGTGATCACACTGCTGCTCTCTGACGTCGTGGGCGACGATCCTTGCGTCATCGGCTCCGGCCCCACTGTGCCGGATTCCTCCACCGTCGCCGACGCCACGCGAATTCTCGAAAAATACGGCGTCGCCATTCCCGCGCTTCACGAAACCCCCAAGCCCAGCGATCCCGCCTTCGCCCGTTCGCGCCACGTGATTGTCGGGAGCAATAAGCAAGCCATCGCCGCCGCCCAAGCGTGCGCGCGAAGCCTGGGCTATCGGACCATAGTTCTCTCGACCACCATCGAGGGCGAGACGCGCGAGATCGCCGCCATGCACGCGGCCATCGCTCGCGAAATCGTGTCGAGCAACCGGCCCATCCGCCGCCCGGCCTGCTTGCTCTCCGGCGGCGAGACCACGGTTACCGTGCGAGGCGGCGGCATGGGCGGCAGAAATCAGGAGTTCGTGCTGGCGGCGATCCTCGCGCTCGATCAAGCCGGGCCGGTCACCATTCTGAGCGCCGGCACCGACGGCATCGACGGACCCACCGACGCAGCCGGAGCGATTGCCGATTCTTCCACGCTGGGGCGCGCCCGGTCGCTCGGCCTCGACGCCCGCCGCTTCCTCGACGACAACGACTCGTATCGTTTCTTTGAGCCGCTGGATGCGTTGCTCAAGACCGGCCCCACCGGCACGAATGTCGCCGACGTGCGGATTTTGTTGATCCCCCGCTGATCACAGCTCGTGGCGTTGTTATGATGCCAATACATGCTGAAGATCGGAACGGTGAAATGGCGAGGCAGGTGCCCGCGTCACCCCATGTTTGACCCCGAAGCGGATGGCCCGGGCGCAATCCGGGGCGCCTGTTCCCGCTGTCTGGAACTCCAGACGATTTTTGAAAGTCATCAGCGCACGATGCAGTTGATGCGGGCATTCGCTCCCGCGCCCTCGGCTCCGCGCCGGAAGCCGGCCGATCCTGACGCGGGCCGTCAACAAGAGTTGTTCGCTCCGCTCGCATGATTGCGGGCCTTTCACGGTTAACCGCGCGGCGGGTTAGTGAGGATCCCCTCCTCAGTTCCCCTTTTGCCGGAGCCAACCTCGACCTGGCGCGATCGATCCCAAACCTGATCTTGGATGAGCGGTTTCCCCGGCTTTTTCTGCTAAACTCGGTCCATTCGGTGAAGAAACTATGGCCAGATGCACAGCCCTTTTTTCATGGATCGTTTTGGGCGCCGCGATGGCGCTCGCTCAGATCCCGCCCACTGCGTCTGCGTCCGGAACGCCTAAGTTCAACGTGGCGTCGATCAAGGTCGTCGACAGAAACTCGTTAGGCCGCGGGGGCGGCGGCCGGGCGGCCGGCGGCCCCGGAACCAGCGATCCCGGACGATTCTCCTATCCCGCGGCCACGATGTTGGGATTGTTGATGAAGGCTTTTGGCGTCGAATCGGGACAGGTCTTCGGAGCCGCGGTGCAACCTCGGGTAGGCGCGGATTTCTACGAGGTGACGGCCACAATGCCGCCGGACACGACGGAGGCGCAATTCCAGACTATGTTGCAGAATTTGCTGGCTGAGCGTTTCCATCTGGTAGTTCATCACGAGATCCGGAACTTTCCGGCGTACGAACTTGTGGTTGATAAGGGCGGGCCAAAGCTGAAGGAGAGAGCTTCCCGATCGGACGACGGCCCGAAGACCGCCAACCCGATGAATGTAAATTTTCAGAGCGCCAACGCGGGGAACATTACCCTGAAGGATCAGACGATCGAGGATCTCGCTGAGCGGCTTGGAATGACGCTCCTCACTGTTGAAAGGATACAAACACAGAACATGAATTTGCCGGCGCCGCGAGTTGTGGACAAGACCGGTTTAACCGGGAAATATACCTTCAGTCTGGATTTCACTCCGCCGGGCTTCGCGCCGGGGCCTGACAGCCCGACCGATCTTCCGGATTTCTACGTCGCGCTTCGTGAGAAGCTCGGCCTGAGGCTCAACAAGACGGCGGGCGTTCCCGTGGACGTGATTGTCGTTGACAGCGTTGACAAACTTCCGGTCGCAAATTGAATTACTGAATCGGGAAGAATTAGCACAACGTAGCATCCTTTATGTGCGGCTATCCGGACCGCCCCTGAGCGGTCAGCGCTTAACGTCGGACGGCCGCGGTGGCGCGCCCGCGCCGGGGATCGCGGGCCCCCCAATTTGCTTGAGAGCGTGACCATCCCATTCGAAGTAGGACTTACCGCAGGGCCCCCAAATCTCCCTTCCTGCCGAATCGTGGGTCTCGATCGCACCATTCACGATGAGAAGTCTGCTGTCCAGCCGGTATACCAATTCCGTTCCAAGGACATAGTCCGAGCAAAAATAACTCACATCGAAGGGGAGAAAGTGGATCTCGGCAGTCTCAACGTTGACAACGACAAATTCAGTGCAGAGAGATCCGCAAGTAAACGCTTCGACGACGAAGTGCCCAGCGAAGTTTGGTCCGTCCTTAGCGACCTCCCGAATTTCCCGGTTGAAATCGGCGACGTGGTTTGCGACACCGGATGTTTTCTTGCGGGCGGGTATCGGTGTTGGAACACGGAAGTCCTCGAATGTTGGGGCGGCTTTGCGTCTACCTTCCGTCTTAGTATCTCCCTGCCCTGACAAGCCCAAGGGGAGAGCCACGGCGACCACGGCGACGAAAGCGCGAACGGAAGTCGGCATTTACGGCTATATTAGCGCCTTTGCCCCCGGCACCCTACTGGTTTTAAAGCAGCTCATTGGCCCGCGCGGCAACCGCTGATAACTTTGCGTTATGTCGAATTTCGGCCCGTCTTCGCCCGAGCTCCCGAACGCATCTCACGTGAAACATCGAAGTCCGCAAGTTTGACGACAAACCGCGAGTCGATCTGCCGATCCGCAAAAGCTGCTCTATCGGCCCACTGCCTACTGCTCGATCTTCTTACTGAATTCTTTGAGATTCTTTAGCGTCTTCGGCGACGACGGCCCGAATCGAGGAGCAAAAGGAGGCTCATTAGGCAAGGCTTCGCGCACCGTAATCTCGCCGCGATCCGCGCGCAGCTTCACCTCCGGCCCGCCATTCGACCCGCGCAGAGTGGCATTGCGCCGAGCCTCATCCAGAACCAGCGGAGAGCCAAATTGATTCACGATCTCGCCCATCCCTGTCGAAGCCGTCAGCGCGAAGCGCGCGTCCTTCGGCAGCGCCAGCGTGATGTTGCCGGAGCGTGTGTGCACATCCATCCTGGCCAGCGGCAGGGCCGGGCGAAGCTCGATGTCGCCATTATCCACGGTGATGTTCAGCGCGCTGCTGAAATCGGAAATCTGCACGTCGCGCATCTTGGTTTCTACGTCCACCGGCCCCACCAGGTTGGACGCGTTGAAATTGCCCAGCGGCATGCGCACGTCCCCGGGAATCCTCTCCGCACTGAACTCAGTCTGCGGCCCCTTTAAGTGGATGGACCCACCCAGATTGTGGAATTCGACATTGCCCCGGTAAGGTCCGTTGATGGTCACGCGGCCGGCGATATTTTCAAGATCGATGTCGCCTCCGCCGCCCTGCAGATCCAGCGATCCTTTCAGATTCACGGCCTTCACAAGTTCGCTGGGAGTCACATCCAGGCGCACCGGACCGCCGATGTCCGTAAGCCGCACGCTGGTGCTTTGGGAGGTGATCTCAACCGCCCCGTCAATGCTCCGGATGTCGAAATCGCCATCGCGTCCATGCGCCTCAATGGAGGCTCCCCTGGGCACCGCAATCTCCAGATCGGCCGTAACTCGCGGTAAGCCGGATGCTCGATTCTGATTGGTGCGAATAATTACTGTGCCGGAGTCTCCGGTCACCTCCAGCGGCGTCTCGCGATCGGCCCTGTCGGCGCCGTCCCGGTCGATACTGCGGATGGTCTTGTGTCCGCTCACCTTCACTGAGTCGGAGTCGATTCCAGTAATGCGGGCATTGCCGCGGAAGCTTTCAATCACTACGTGCGGAGCCTTGACGCTGGCCTTTTCTCCATTCACCGAATAGTCGTAGCTTTCCCCGAACATATCCAGTCCGCCGAACTCGATGGTTCCCGGAAACCACCCGCCCGAAAAGCCGCGGACCACGTGCAGCGTCCCTCCGAAAAAGCACAGCAGTAGCACCAGCATCCATTCGCCGCCGGTGATGCCGCGCGAAGGCAGAGGCTGCTTGTTCGATGCCCAGAATAGAATCTCGGCCGTCCGCAGCACGCCCCATAGCACCAGCAGCAGCGGCCAGAACTTGGCCAGGTAGTCCAAAAGACGCAGATCTGGATAAATGTTGCGCGCCAGGAAAATCAGCCCCAGGCCGATCAGCAGCAGCGGTGCGAACAAAGAACCTCTTCTCATAGCTTCCTTAAATCCAAATGTCTCGCTCTCACCAGCCTCGGGGACCCAGGTGCTCCGCCACCTTGCACAAGCCGAACACGATTAGCAGCACCGGCCAGCTTCGGCCGAAGGTGATGCCGCCCGAATAGTCGATGGTCAGCAGCACGCCCAGCGTGGTCAGCACCAGCGGACCGGTCAACGCTCGCATCAGTAGATGCGACTGCGGAGGAGGCGGTGGCGGATGGATTGGCGGAGGATTCGGGGGCGCGGGATTCATGGCCGGGGACCTTTGGACGCGGAGAAGCGATTGTACAGCATGTATACGCCGGCCCCGATCAGCACCACTGGCCAGAATCGCAGCATGCGCCGCAGTTCGAAGATACCCAGATTGTCCAGCAGCAGCAGCGTTCCCAGGGCGATCAACAGCACCGGAGCGCCCGGAAACCGCGAGCCGCCCATCGGCACCAGGCTCGATGTTTCATCCACCGGATGCCCCAGCTGCCGGCTTCGCGCGGTGTGAAACGCTTCGAAGGGCATATACGCCCAGAACGCCACCAGCATCAAAGCCACCAGCGGTTCGTACCTTTCGGGAATGTCGGCGTTCAAAATGGAGATCAACACGCCCACCACCGCCACATGCACCAGACCCTTGGCGTATTGTCCGTTGTAGATTGCGCCCACTCCTGGAATGAAGCCCAGTCCGAAGGCCAAGCCGGGTGAGATATCGTTGCGCGGAAGCGGACTGGTATACGCTGAGCTGTTTGGCGGCGCGCTATAGGGCGATGCCGCGTCGCCTTCCTGCGGAACGTGCTCTTTGCAGTACATCGCTCCGTGCGCTTTGTGGACGTCGGTTTCCGCCAGCGCCCTGCCGCAGGCGCGGCAATATCCGGCAATCGTCTCCGCGCTCATTTGCCGCCATTCCCGGGAGGGGTTACAGCCTCAGCCGGAGCAGCCTGTTCCACTGGAGCTTCCTCGCGCCACTGGCTCACCCGCGTCTCCACATCGTAGACCAGCCGCAGGTTTTCGTAGGACTTCACTCCGCGCTCCCACACCCGGCTCGCCCGGTTCTCCGCGGACGTCCAAACCTTCACCGGATCCAGGTCGGAGAGCGTCAACTGGCGCACGCCCGGTCTCAACATGAAGAACGACAGCGCCGCCACACCCATGCCCATCGCCAGCCGGGGCTGCAAGATCGGTTCGATCCAGACTCCCAGCACGCGTCCAAACAGCCTCCGCGCCCATGTCGGCTTCACTGCGGGGGCCTGGAACAGAATCCGTGTCAGCAACTCCGGGGGAGGCTCCACCGGGGCCGTCCGAGCAATGAATCCCACGGCGCAGGCCGCGTCTTCCGCCAGTTCACGGCATCCCGCGCAGGACGCCAGATGGCTCATCACCGCCGCTTTCGGTCCGGATTGCAGCGTTCCGTCCACATACTCGGCCAGCAGGATTTCTATATCGGAACAGTTCATCAGGTTGCTCATAACGCCACCTGCTGCTTCCGCAAGATTCTTGCCAATTCCGCCCGTCCCCGGTTCAGCCGCGACTTTACCGTGCCTTCCGGCACATTCAGCACCTGGGCGATTTCCCTATATTCCAGTTCCTCAAGATCGCGCAGAATCACCGTCTCGCGCAATTCGGGCGACAGTTTCTTGAGCGCGCCCTGCAGCGTCTCGCTGGCTTCCCTCCCGGCCAGCAAGCCGTCGGTCCGCGCCGACATGGCCTTGGTCTCCTCGATCATCGGAAGCTGCTCCTCGATCGATTCGGTGGATCGCTGCATCTTACTGCGCCGGTAATGGTCGATCAACAAGTTCCTGGATAGTCTTCCCAGCCATACCGTGAACGAACCCTCCCCTGCCCGAAAACTCTTCAGCGACTTGAACACACGCAGAAATACTTCCTGCGTCAGATCCTGCGCCTCATGTTCCGATGACGTGAATCGATAGCAGATGGCGTACACACGCCGGGTATGGATCTTGACAAGATCCTCCCAGGCGGCCTCTTCGCCGCCTAAACACCGCTCAATGAGCTGAAGGTCCTGGTCCAAAACCGCTCTTCGGTGCTCACCCGGCCAGGCGGCTGTTTGCCCTGGCGTGGTAACCTGTGCAACTGTGGCAATGGCTGCCATGACGTTTTCGTTCCCGAGATTCTCCCAAAACGTGCCGTTTTCCGAAACTCACGTTCCAGTTAAGAGAACGAAGATTTATCATCAGAAGTTCGATCTACATTCTATCCCTGTGTCCAGAATAGAACCTGAGGTTCCCTCATGCTTGCGGCATTCGGTGTAAAAGGACGGCCGGTCCCTTCCTACCTCGGGAGCCGGACGGATTGAAGCGCCGGTTAGGGATCGTTTTCGCGATCGCAGCGACGGCTGCCGCAGTGGCGTTCGTCCTATACCGTTGGCGCACGTCCGGCTTTTCCTGGCACGCATTCGTCGATTCCCTCCGGAATGTCGATTGGAACTGGCTGGCGCTCGCGCTAGTCCTTATTCTGTTTACCTACCTTGGACGGGCGCTGCGCTGGGAGGTTATGCTCCGGCCCCTCGCCCGGCAGGCCAGTTTCCAGCGGGTTCTCTCGGCAACTTGCATCGGTTTCACCGCAGTGGTTCTCTTCGGCAGGGCCGGCGAGCCTGTGCGTCCTTACCTCATCGCCCGCAACGAAGGAGTTTCCTTTTCCAGCCAGATTGCGGCTTGGGTCGTCGAAAGAATCCTGGACGTCCTGATGATCCTGGTCATCTTTGGAATCGCGCTCACTCAGGTTTCCCACTCCGCCATTCAATCCAGCCCGCACATTCAGGTCATTCTCCAGGCCGGGGGAGCGGCTGCGGGTGTCACCGGTCTGGCCTGTCTGGCTCTGTTGGCCGGCTTGCGGCAATTCCAAGGCCGCGTGCAGAAACGGCTGATCGAGGCCCTGGCCTTTCTGCCCGCGCCCATGCTGGAGCGCATCCAGACCTTCTTTTCAGCCTTTGAGGAAGGCATGCAAAGCACTCGAAGCTCAGCGTTTACGTTTCTTTTGGTGGGTTATACAATCATCGAATGGATCATCATCGCCGGATGCTTCTACTGTGTTTTCAGAGCGTTCCCGGCCACGGCGGAGCTGGGCTTCACCGATATCGTGATCGTTCTTGGGTTTGTCAGCTTTGGGAGCGTCCTGCAAATCCCCGGCGTCGGAGGAGGCATGCAGATCGTGACGATCCTGGTCCTCACCCAGTTCTACGGAGTCGCGTTGGAGGCGGCCTCGGGGGTCGCGCTCATGCTGTGGCTGATCAGTTTCGTCGTAATTGTGCCGGTAGGCCTGGGATTAGCCTTCCATGAAGGGATTAAATGGCGTAGTCTAAAGCACATAGAGTCAGGAGCCGGAACATGACCTGCCCTTTCTGTGCCCACAAGCAGGACCGCGTCATCGATTCCCGTGAAAGCAAGGAAGGCGATGTGATTCGCCGCCGCCGGGAATGCCTCAAGTGCGCGCGCCGCTTCACCACTTACGAACGCAGCGACGAGATTCCATATATGGTGGTCAAACGCGACGGCCGGCGCGAGAAATTTGACCGCCAGAAGATCCTGGAAGGGCTGCTAAAGGCTTGTGAGAAAAGGCCGGTTCCCATGCCTAAGCTGGCCGAAGTGGTGGATGAGGTCGAGTCCGTTCTGGCCGATAGTTCCGAACGGGAGATTTCCACAACCGAGGTCGGGGAACTTCTGATGCGACGGCTCCGTAGTTTAGACAAGATCGCCTACGTGAGGTTTGCCTCTGTATATCGGGATTTTCAGGATGTAGAGGCCTTTCTGGTGGAACTAAAGGACCTGCTGCAACGGCGGGGCTAGTCGCCAATTCGGGTGAAACCGAAGGGCTCCGGAAACATCTTTTGAAATAGAGACTTAACTTAACGCGCGAAGGCTGTTATACTGGGAGCGGCCGGACGCGACGCCGCAGTTCTACGCCCTGGGAGGGCGTAGGTAAACTTATGTAAGGACATAAGTTGGCGTAACGTGCTCAATCCCGGGCAGTTTTAGTGTCAGAGCTGAGTGTAGGAATGACCCCCAGCATCGTGCCTCCACCCTGTGGTGGAACCGGGCGGTGCGTGCGGGGGAGGTGAATGCGGTGGATCATTTCGAAGACCAATTTCTGGGCGAGGGTCATGAGCCTCTGGGACTTCCTTTCGACGAGGAAGCCAATTTCTTTCATCCAGAGGAAGTGCATGAAGGCGAAGAGTTTGCACCCTCTCACCCGGTCGAAGAGTCGATTTATACCGACGATCCGGTACGGGTCTATCTGCGTGAAATGGGTGCCGTTCCGCTGCTGACCCGCGAGGGAGAAGTTAACTTGGCGCGCCGGATGGAGCGTGGTAAGTTACGGATGCAAAAGGCGATTAGCCGTTCTGCGCTGGTGCAGATGCGGGCTGCTGAGATCGCCGATCAAATCAAACAGGAACTTGAAGAGCTGGATGCTTTCGTCGACTTGGGCGGGGACCTGGAAGAGGAGAGCGCGGCCTACGCAAAGCGAAAGGCTGAGGTTAAGGAAAAAGTACTTCAGATTTCGGTCCTGCACAAGAAGCTGACCCAGGTTTCGGACAAACTGGAAACGGTCCCGCTCAGCAATAAGAAGCTGCGGCGGCGCTGGAAGGGCAAACTTGCCCGGGCGCGGGTGGAAGTTTCGCAAGCCATCCGGGCGGTGCCGTTCTACATTTCGCAGTGGAAGCAGTTCAGCAAAGAGATCGAACGCGCGGCTGAGGACTTGGCTCATTTGGAGCAGGAGCTACGTAAATTGGAAGGCCGTTCCAGCCAAGTTGCGCAGACCAAGGTCCGGGAGCTGAAGCGCGACCTCCGCAAGCGGGAACAGACTGCAGGCGCAGGCTTTACGGACCTGAAGCACACAATTTCGGTGATTCGCCACGGGGAAGTGGAAGCCGAGCGCGCCAAGAAGGACTTGGTGGAGGCGAACCTTCGCCTGGTGGTCTCCGTCGCCAAGAAGTATGTCAACCGAGGGTTGCATTTGCTGGATCTGATCCAGGAAGGCAACATCGGACTGATGCGGGCGGCCGATAAATTCGAATACCGCCGCGGCTACAAGTTCTCTACTTACGCCACTTGGTGGATCCGGCAGGCGATTACGCGAGCGATTGCGGACCAGAGCCGCACGATTCGTATTCCCGTTCACATGAACGAGAGTATGAATAAGTTCCTGCGCGCCACTCGCGAGCTGGAAAAAGAGCTTGGCCGCGCGCCCACGAACG
The DNA here is from genome assembly GCA_036489835.1 of Bryobacteraceae bacterium. Taxonomy (GTDB): domain Bacteria; phylum Acidobacteriota; class Terriglobia; order Bryobacterales; family Bryobacteraceae; genus Palsa-187. Next base: position 121,325 of record DASXEY010000103.1, read on the forward strand.
ATGAGATCTCGCGGCGCATGGACATTCCAGTGGAGAAGGTCCAAAAGCTGAAGACCATCTCGCGCGATCCCGTGTCGCTTGAAACCCCTGTCGGCCGTGACGGCGAATCCGCTCTGGGCGATTTGATCGAAGATCGCTGGGTGGGCTCACCCGTTGATTCTGTGATCGACACCAACGTGCGCGACGAGACCGCTAATATCCTCAAGACGCTTTCTCCCAAGGAGGAGAAGGTGATCCGGCTGCGTTTTGGCATCGGCTGCGAGCGCGAGCACACGCTTGAGGAAATCGGCCAGGAGTTCGACGTCACGCGGGAACGAATCCGCCAGATCGAAGCCAAGGCTCTGCGGCAGCTCCGGTCGCCGGAGCGGGCCCGGCATCTGCGGGCTTTGCTCGCGGCTCGATAAGCCGCTTTCGCGCCGCGTGCCCAAGTTCATCGCCCCTCCCCCTGCGGCTTCACGAGTGGGTCGCCGAGCAAAAAGGTTATTTTGCCGCCGAGGGCCTGGATTACGAATTCTGCGACGACATAACCTCCAGCGACGGTAAGAAACACTACTCTGGGGACAAGGTGGGCCGCTCCTCGGATAACAGCTGCACATGCCATTGGACGGTGGATGTCGCGGCGTCGAACAGACACGGGAAGCTGTATGCCGACGCCTATTCGGTGTCGCCCGCGCTGACATCGAGTTGTTCTTTGCGGAAGGAATGTGGTTCCATCGGATGGAACAGCTCATCGACCGCTTTCGAAAGCCCAACTGCTCCAGGAAATAATATGGCCCGCTGAATAGCAACGCAGCTGGCGTCTTGCATTATCGACAGCACATTTCTGATCGCCATCAGGCTCACCCCGGCGATCCGAATCCCGAGGATGTTCGAGAGTATTTCCGGGCGCTCACAAGCGGGCGCAATTCGACATCGACCTGCGGTCCGAACTCTACACCCACTTCTACAAGAAGGAGTTCCCGGAGGCCCGGGTGAACGGATCCTGTTTGAATCCTATACGAAGGACGCTTTCGAGGATTCCCACAAGTGGGTGATCGCACAGCGCGGTATCTTTCCAGAGGGCGCATGGGTCCTGCAGCTATGAAGATGCGGCCGTCTCGCTGCCCATGGCTTCAAGCGGGCCGCCCCGCTGAAAGCGTTGCTCCGGAGCCGTGCAGCAATCTTTCTGCCGCGCCGGGCCGGTAGTTATGATGGCTTAGGTGCGCCACTGTGCGTTTTCAAACCAAGCGCGGGAATAGAGGCTTGATCCTGGGGACGTCCATCTTCCTCTTGGCGTCATCCGGCTTTCGTCTTCTTTTCCTCGATTCCATTCATCCCGCTTGGCGATGGCTCGCCGTCTTCCAAGCGGTGTGCTCTTTACTCCTTGTAGTTGCGAACGCGCCTTCGTATTGTGAGTTTCAGGAGACCTCCCTCGTTCTCCGGCAAGGTTGGCGGAGAAAGTTCTCGATCCCGTACGCGTCGATCGAGGAAATCAAGCTCGCCGGGAGGCGGATTCTGATCGCGACAAAAGACGAAAGGCGTGTGGTGGTCTCGGTGGTGGACAAAGCGCGATTCCTGAGGGAAGCGCACCGGCGATGTCCGGGATTGAATCTTGCGACCGAAGAGGCGTGAGGTCACTCATGCCGGATGCGCTTTCTTCTCAGATTCGAGCGACGGTGGCTGGATCTTCTGTTTCGCGCCGCGCCTCTGGTTGGATTGGGCTTTGCGGCGGCCCCGCTGGTTTTCGTCGGGGCTGGCTGGTCGGCCGAATATTGCGACATTCGCGAAGACGGACTGTTCGAATCGCTGAGGGAACTGAAGCCCCCAGGGCCGGCGATTATGGAGTGTTTGCTATCGCAAACGATGGCAAAGCTTTTGTAATCTCAATCTGGGATACGCCGCGCTTTCTCCGGGAAGCCTACCGGCGATGCCCGCGCTTGAATCCTGCGACCGAAGAGGCTTGAGGTCACTCTAATCCACTGAGAAGTATCTCCCTAATCTTGACGGAGATTGGGGAGTATTTCTACAATGGAGTTGACCCATGGCACTTCCGGTCCCGAAACCGAGGCACGTTCCTCTCTCCTCTTCGTTGTTGGATCAGATCGGCAATACGCCGCTGCTGCGCCTCGCTAAGCTCGATGCGGAGCTGCCGGGCGTGGAAATCTATGCCAAGGCGGAATTCTTCAATCCGGGCGGGTCGGTCAAAGACCGCGCCGGGCTGAACATGATCCTGGATGGCGAGCGCACCGGCCGCATGACCCATGATCGTGTCCTGCTCGATGCCACCAGCGGGAACACCGGCATCGCCTATGCCATGATCTGCTCGCTGAAGGGTTACAAGGTGAAGTTGTGCCTGCCTGCCAACGCCTCGCATGAGCGCAAGCAGATCCTCAAGGGCTTCGGCGCGGAGATGGTGTTTTCCGATCCTGCCGAAGGCTCGGACGGGGCCATCCGGTTGTGCCGTCAATTGTATGAAGCCGATCCGGACGCGTATTTTTATCCCGATCAATACAACAACCCGGCCAATTGGAAGGCGCATTTCGAAGGCACCGCGGTCGAGATCATCGAGCAGACCGCCGGAGCCATCACCCATTTCGTAACCTCCATGGGCACCAGCGGGACGTTCATGGGAAACAGCCGCCGGTTGAAGCGCGACGTTCCGGGCGTGACCTGCATTTCCGCGCAGCCGTCGTCGGGGTTTCATGGACTGGAAGGTTTGAAGCATATGCCTACGGCGATCGTGCCTGGCATTTATGATCCCGCGCTTGCCGACGATAATCTTTGGATCGAGACCGAGGACGCCTATCGGATGACGCGCTGGATGGGGCGCAACGAAGGCTTGCTGGTGGGAATGTCTTCGGGAGCGAATGTTCATGCGGCTCGCGAGGTGGGGCGCCGGCTGGTGAAAGAAGGCCGGCACGGCGTGATCGTCACGATGCTGTGCGACGGCGCAACAAAGTATCTGAGCGAGCCATTCTGGGACGAACAAGACTAGATGATCAAGATCGAATCGGACGCCTGGGATGTCATGGTGTCTCACGCGGAATCTACCTTTCCAAACGAATGCTGCGGCGCGATGATCGGCAATATCGACGGCGATCAGAAACGCGTTACCTCCGCGGTTCCCCTGGAGAACGCCTATACCGGAGCGCAGGGCGCCCGGTACGAACTGCGTCCCGAAGACCTGCTGGCAGCCGATAGAAAAGCGCGAGCGGCCGGTCTCGATCTGATCGGCATTTTTCATTCGCATCCGGATTGCGATGCGTATTTCTCGAAGACCGACCTCGAGAATTCCTGTCCCTGGTATTCGTTCGTCGTACTATCTGTAAAGAGCGGAAAGTTCGATCACGCGGCAAGCTTCCTGCCTAATCCCGACCAAACCGCCGCCGAGAAAGAAGAATTGACATGGCCAAAGTCCTGATACCAACTCCGCTGCGCCAGTTTACGGAGAAGCACGATTCGGTGGAACTGGAGGGCAGCAATGTGAGCGAAGTGCTCACGGAGCTGGTTTCCAAATTTCCCGACTTGCGCAAGCAAATCTTTAACGAGGCGGGCAAACTGCGCAGCTTCGTCAACGTGTATTTGAACGACGAAGACATTCGCTATCTCGGGAAAGAAGCGACGCCCGTGGTTCAGACCGACACATTGTCGATCGTGCCGTCAATTGCAGGCGGGTCCACCAGCATTGCCGAGCCAGTGACCGATGCGGCGACGACTCTTTCTAAAGAAGAGATCCTGCGCTATTCGCGCCACCTGATCATGCCGGAGGTCGGCATGGAAGGACAGTTGAAGCTGAAGAACGCCAAGGTGCTGATGGTGGGCACGGGCGGTCTGGGGGCTCCGCTGGGGCTGTATCTTTCCGCGGCGGGAGTGGGGCGCATCGGCGTGGTGGATTTCGATGTGGTCGATTTCACCAATCTCCAGCGGCAAGTGATTCACGGAACCAAGGATGTCGGCCGTAAGAAGCTGGATTCGGCGGCGGACAAGATGCTGGACATCAATCCGAATATCCGGATCGACCGGTACGATGTTGCGCTCGATAGCTCGAACGCCATGCAGATTCTGGAGCCATACGACATCGTGGTCGACGGCACGGACAATTTCCCGACGCGCTATCTGGTGAACGACGCGTGCGTGCTGTTGAAGAAGCCGAACGTGTATGGCTCGATTTTTCGTTTCGAAGGGCAGGCCAGCATTTTCGCGTATCCGGGCGGGCCTTGCTATCGATGCTTGTATCCTGAGCCGCCGCCTCCCGGCTTGGTGCCGAGCTGCGCAGAAGGCGGAGTTCTCGGGATTCTGCCTGGCATCATCGGCCTGGTGCAGGCTACCGAAGCGGTGAAGCTGATTCTCGGAATCGGCGAACCGTTGGTTGGGCGCTTGATGTTATACGATGCGCTGGCGATGCGCTTCCGCGAACTGAAGCTGCGGCGCAATCCGGAGTGCCCCGTGTGCGGCGATCATCCCACTGTGACAAAATTGATCGATTATCAGCAGTTTTGCGGAATGCCGCATCGGGAGGAGCCTGCCGTGTCTGTAGCTCAGGAAGGCGAGATCGAACCCACTGAAGTAAAAGCGAAGCTGGATCGAGGCGACGATTTTCTGTTGATCGATGTGCGCGAGCCGCACGAGTATCAGATTTGCAGTATTCCCGGGGCAAAGCTGATCCCGCTGGGCGATCTGGCGAAGCGCATGAATGAGCTCGATTCGGCGAAGGAAATCGTAGCGCATTGCAAGAGCGGAGTCCGCAGCGGCAAGGCCGTCGATTTTCTTCGGCAGGCCGGCTTCAAGAAAGTCCGCAACATGAAGGGCGGCATTCTGGCGTGGAGCGATAAGGTCGATCCGCGCGTTCCGAAGTATTGAGCGGGCGGGACGACATAACCCGCATAACCCGCCCGGCGGCTCCGTAGCCTGCAAAGGGCCGGTCGCGGCGCTCACTTCCCGAAAGGAACAGCTCCGGTCGTGCGGCGACCTTGCCTCCGTTTCGCCGGCGGTTAGCTTGGAGGCCGCAAAGGGCCGGTCGGGTACTCAATTCCGGAAGGTAAGAGATCTGCGCGTGTCCGCGACTTAGGCTGCGTTTCGCGGGCCGTTGTTTAGGAGCCTGCAAAGGGCCGGTCGCGGCCTCGATTCCCGAAAGGAACAGCTCACTCGTGGCCGGAACCCAGGCCGCTTTTGTGGGCTGTTATTTACGAGGAGCCCGTTGCAAACTCCTGGCAGGGCTGAATGCTTGCCGACCGGGATTCCTCGTTCCGGCGGGTGCGGTTCCAGCCAAATTGAAAACTCTCGTGCGCGGGCGCTTCCCGGTACCTTCCGGTTCGCTAGCGTCAACCCATTTCTCCGCGAAGCGTCTAGAATAGGAGAACTTACGGAATAAGGCCCGGTCGCTCGGGCTGGAGGGTTTTTGTGCGGCGTCTTCCTATTCTTCTCCTCCTGGCTGCGTGGCCTGGATTGGCTTTATTAAATGCGGCGCAAGAGAGCGGCTACGTTTACGCAGCCGACCAGCCGATTCCCGGGGCCACGGTCACGGCCAAGCAGGGCGACATGAAGGTGGTTGCCTATAGCGACGAAAATGGCCGCTACGTGCTCAACCTCGGGCCGGGCATGTGGGACATCCAGGTAGAGATCCTGGGGCTCACGCCCTTGCAGCAGCAGGTGACCGTGGGCGATCAGGCCGGGATCAAGAATTTCACGCTGGAGATGCCGAAATATGGGAATGGCTCCGGCGCGACGCAAGCCCCCATCACACCATTGGCAGGCGTAACCGGCCAGACCGGCCGGGGGAGGGGTCGAAACGGCGGGGGGCCGGGTGGGCAGGGCCGAGGCGGTCAAGGCCAGGGTCGAGGCGGCGCAGGCGGAGCTCAGGCTCGCGGCGGCGCAGCGGCTGGCGCTGCGGGCCCGGCTCAAACAGGTGGCGCTCCGGCGCGAGGCGGAGCGCCCGCTGCCGCACCCAATCAAGGATTCCAGAACGCGCAGGTGACTGCCACGCAGGATGGGCAAGACGCGCTGGCGGCTGCGGCCGCAGGCGCCGCCGGGCCGACGGCTCTGGATCTCGGTGACGTTGCGGATCAAGCTTTTCTGGTGAACGGAAGCACCAGCGGCGGTTTAGGCCAGGCTAGCGACGCGGAGGCTTTGCGTCAGAGGCAGGGCGGAGGTCCGGGCGGCGGCGGTTTCGGACCCGGCGGTCCGGGAGCCGGCGGACCAGCCATCGACGGACTGCCTCCGGGAATGAGCGCGCTTGACGCAGGCAATCTCGGCTTGGGCGGACTTGGCGCCACGGCCATCAACGGCGGATTCGGGGGCGGCGCCGACGGGGGTGGCGGAGCCGGATTTGGCGGAGGCGGCGGTGGTGGGGGAGGCGGTGGTGGTGGCGGAGGCCGCGGCGGCGGCGGAGGTGGACGAGGCGGTGGTGGTGGAGGCGGCGGTGGCGGCGGACGCGGAGGTGGCCGCGGACGCGGCAATCAGAATCAAAACGCTTCTTTCGGCAACCGGCGCAGAAACACTCAGCCGGCCTATACTGGCTCGGTCGCGCTTACGCTCAGGAACTCGGCGCTGAATGCCGCACCGTTTTCGCTAAACGGTACGCCAGCGGCCAAGCCGTCGTCGGATTCGGCGAACTATGTGGGTAATCTGGGCGGCCCGATGGTGATTCCCAAGATCCTGAACTGGACGCGCGCGCAGTTTCAGCTCAACTATTCGGGCACGACAGCCCGCAGCGGAAGCAGCAATCTTTCGGAAGTGCCCACGCCCGCGGAGCGGCTCGGCAACTTCTCGGGGCTTACCGTGGCCAACAATCCCGTGACGATTTACGATCCGTTGAGCGGAGAGGCGTTTCCGAACAATACGATCCCGGCTTCGCGGCTCAATTCCATCGCGACGGGCTTGCTCAACTATTATCCCCAGCCGACCTATTCGGTGGGCGGGATTCTTCCGGGTACAGCGAATTGCGCCGCCCCGTGTACGCAGAACTACCGGCTGGTGGCATCTCCGCCGACAACCAGCCAGAATATGAGCGTTCGCCTGAACGCTCCGCTGAACAATAAAGACCGGCTGAATTTCAGCATTCAATACCAGGGCCGGCATTCCGAAAGCGAGCAGCTTTTCGGATTCCGCGATAACAGCACGGGAACCGGTACAAGCGCGTCGGTGGGGTGGAACCATAGTTTCGCGCCGCGCGTCAACAACGTCGCCACCGTAACTTATAGCCGCAACACTAGCCAGAGTAATCCGTATTTTGCCAGCACGGGGAACAATGTGGCCGGGACGCTGGGAATCACGGGGACCTCCCAAGCGCCCATCGATTATGGTCCGCCGACGATTGGGATCACGAGTTTCGGATCGCTCAGCGATGGGATCTATTCGCTGACTCGCCCCCAAACTTTGAGCTTCAACGACACCCTCACGTACGTGTGGAAGCGGAAGCACAATTTTCAGTTCGGCTACATGTATCGTGTGCAGGACAATCCCAACAATAATGAACAAAGCGCGCGCGGCCAGTTCAGCTTCAACGGATCGCAGACAGCGCAATATGTGAACGGAGCGTCGGTTCCCAATACCGGCTTCGGATTCGCGGACTTCCTGTTGGGCTTGCCCTATACCAGCACCATCCAGCTGGCCACCAACGATTACCTGCGCAATTGGGCGACGGCGGGATTTGCGCAGGACGATTACCGCATGGCGCGGGGCGTGACGCTCAACTTCGGATTGCGCTATGAGTATTTTGCTCCCGATACGGAGAAGTACGGACGCCTTGCGAACATGGTCTTGAACTCGAACAATACGGAAGCGGCTTTGGTGGTCCCGGAGAACGGCAAGAACATAGATCCGTTCACCGGGCAGTCCCTTCCCAGCAGCCTGGTCGAACCCGAGCGCAAGATGTTTTCTCCCCGTGTGGGAGCTGCGTGGAAGCCGTCGCAAAAGCACTCCACCAATTTGCGGGCCGGCTATAGCATTTTCTATAGCGGGGGCGCCTACGGTACGATCGCCAATAACATGCTCGGGCAGCCTCCTTTTACAGAGAACGTGATCAACACCACCTGCGCGCTTCAAATCCAGGCTCAGGTGGGTTGTCCGGCCAGCAACGTTCCGCTGACTCTGCAGAATGGCTTTCCGGGGGGCGGCGTCAACACTCTGACCAATACGTGGGCCATCAATCCGAACCAGAAACTGCCCTACGCGCAGAACTGGACGTTCACGGTGGCGCAAACGCTGCCGCATAACGTTCTGCTGGAAATGGAGTATATCGGGACCAAAGGCACGGACTTGACCATCAACGAAGCTCCGGCGGTGTCCGCGACCGGCTCGGCGGTGATCAGCAACGCCAAGGCATTCAGCTACAATACCTGGGGCGCCAATTCGACATATAACGCCGCGCAGACGCGAGTGACACGGCGATTCTCCACGGGTATGTCGGGCGTGGTGTTGTATACCTTCTCCAAAGCCATCGACGATGCGTCCAGCTTCAACGGGACCGGCGGCACGGTGGTGCAGAATATCAACTGCTGGACCTGCGAGCGCGGACTTTCCAGCTTCGACCAGCGGCACAAGTTGTCGTTCACGTATATGCTGTCCTCTCCGGTAGGCGTCCGCGGCTTCATGCGCAACGGCGGCTGGAAGACCAAGGCCCTGGCGGGCTGGACGTTGCAGGGGACCTACAATTGGGCTACCGGAACGCCGCTGACGGCGACGCTGTCGGGAGCTCAGTCGAATTCCGGCGGATTGGGCGTGGTGGGCGGTACGCCTCGCGCCGAGGCCACCGGGCTTCCCATTCAGGGCGGTCCCGGACAGTACTTCAATCCCCTGGCCTTTACGACGCCTCCGGCCGGACAACTCGGGAACGCCGGCGTGGACACGATCACCGGCCCGGTGCAAACGTCATTGAACGCGCAGCTCAACCGAGCCTGGCGAATTGGGGAAAGCCGGCGTCAATTGCAATTCCGCCTGAGCGCCAACAACGCGCTGAATCATGTCACCATTACCGGCTTCGGGACGGCTGTCGGCGCCAGCACCTACGATCTGGCAACGAACGCATCGGCGACCCGGTCGGTTACGGCTTTGTTCCGGTTTAATTTTTAAGAGCGTATCTGAATTGAGAGCATCCATGAGATCAATTTTCATCCTCGCAACCGCTGTTTCCTTTGGCGTCCTCATGCTTCCGTCCCGCGCCCAGCAACCGGCCGCGGCTCAAACCAAGGCTGCGCAAACCAAGACGACGGCAAAGGCCGCGGCGCCGGCGGCGGCCGAGGACAAGCCTCTGATCTTTACCACCGGCTCGCGGCTAGTGGTGGTGGATGTCACCGTAAAGGACAAATCCGGCCACACCATCAACGGGCTGAAGGCCTCCGATTTCGCCGTGACCGAGGACGGCCAGAAGCAGAAGGTGGAGGTTTTCGAACCGCAGGTTTTGACGATGGAGCCGGAGCCGCCGCCAAAGCTGGAGCTCACCGATGAGCTGAAGCTGCCCGAGACGCCCACCACGACCATCACCTTCGAAGCGCCGGGCAAGGTGCAATATCATGACAAGCGCCTGCTGGTGTTGTTCTTCGATTTCTCCTCGATGGCCGTGTCGGACCAGTTGCGGGCGCAGGACGCAGCGCTCGAATATCTCACCAAGAGCATCACCAAGGACGATGTCGTCTCGGTGATGCTGTATACCAGCACGGTCAACATTTTGACCGATTTCACCCAAGATCGGGAGATCCTGACGCAGGTCATCAAAGGCATGCCGATCGGCGAGGCGACGGAGCTCGCCGGGCTGGCGGACACGGGCAGCTGCACGGGTGAGGATACAGGCGCGGCCTTCGTCGCCGATCAGACCGAATTCAATATTCTAAATACGGACCAGAAGCTGGCGGCGCTGGAGACCGTCGCCAAGACGCTGTCGAATCTGCCGGAAAAGAAGGTCATGGTGTATATCTCCGGCGGCGTCAGCAAAACCGGCATCGACAATCAGGCGCAGATGGAGGCCTCGGTCAATGCGCTGATGAAGGCCAATGTGGTGATGTATCCGCTCGATGCGCGCGGCCTGATGGCCGACCCTCCCGGAGGCGGAGCCAGCACGGCAGGCTCGCGCGGAACGGGCGCGTTCAACGGGTCCAACTACAATTCGCAACGGGCCACCGTCAACGACTCGCAGGAAACACTGACGACGCTGGCTGCCGATACCGGGGGGAAGGCGTTCCTCGACAGCAACGATCTGGCGCTGGGCATTAAGCTGGCCCAGGAGTCCGTGAGCAGCTACTACATCCTCGGCTACTACACCAACAACATGAAAGAGGACGGCAAATTCCGGACGATCAAGGTTTCTGTGCCCGGCAACCCGCTGGCCACCAATCTGACGTACAGGAAGGGCTACTACGCCGACAAAGACTGGCACAAGATGAATGGCGAGGATAAGGAACAGCAGTTGAAGGAGGCCATCGCGGCGGGCGATCCGGTCACCGATCTTCCGCTGGCCATGGAAGTGGATATCTTCCGTATCGGACCAACCCAATATTTCGTGCCCGTGTCCGTGCGCGTTCCCGGCTCGGTGGTCGAACTGGCAGCCAAGGGCAACGGGGGGACCACCAAGATCGACTTTTTGGGGCAAATCCAGGACGAAACCAAGGCGACGGTGGGCAACGTCAGGGACTTCATCACGATCACTTTGGATCAGGAGAATAAGGAAGTCGCGTCCAAGAGGGTCTATCAATACGACGCCGGTTTCACGCTGGAGCCGGGCCGCTATAAGATGAAGTTCCTGGTCCGCGAGAACGTCACGGGCAAGATGGGCACGGAGATAAAGAGCTTCTTCGTGCCGGATCTGAGCGCAGATACTTCCGGACTGAAGACCAGCACGATCGTCTACAGCAATCAGCGCGAGTCTCTGAAGGCCGCAGTGGGCGCCGCCGAGAAGCTGACCACTAAGACTGTTTCGGCGAATCCTCTGATCGATGGCGACACGAAGATCATGCCCAATGTCGGAGACACCAAAATATTCCGCCGGAGGCAGAATATGTTCGTGACTTTCGATGTGTATGACGCGCGTCCGGACCCGGCGAACACGGCGCTGCGCCACGTGAAGGTCAGCATGAGCCTGTTCACCAAGGACAAGCAGACCGGCGCGGATAAACTGGCGTTCCAAATTGCGCCGCTCGAATTTACGCAGATCGCCGGCACGCGTCCGGATGCGGTCCCGGTGAAGCTCCAGGTTCCGCTCAAGGACCTGGCGCCGGGCGAGTACACCTCGCAGATCAACGTCGTCGACGAAGTGGGCCGCAAATTTGCCTTCCCGCGAGAACAAGTGGTGATCACCCAGTAGCGGCGCTTGACGGTACAGATCGTGATCTTTTGACGAACTCGCCGGCACAACGGAGCCTCGGTCGCGGCCGGGAGCGGAGTTGTTCCTTGCGGGAATTGAGGGCCGGGACCGGCCCCTTGCCGGGCTAGCGAATGTCCTCCGAAGGTCTGTGCCGCGAAGCTCGAGGCTTATGACATGGATTCCGGAGTGCAATTACGGGCTGACGATGACGGGCTCCATTCCAACAATCATGGGCGGCAGTAGCCGCAAAGAACTGCGCGATAAGTGGGAGGCGCCGATACGCATTCCACGCCCGTCCGCAATCCGCTGGAGGGCCTGCGGCCGTGGCTGGCCTTCGATATCCTGACGGTATGAGGTTGCGGCTCATGGCGGCTGTGTTGGCGTTGCCGTTGTACGCGCAGAACGATCGTCCGCCGGATGCGAACGCCCAAGCCAGCATGCTGGCGCGAATCACGGAGCATTCGCTGCATTCTCAAGATCAGCTTCCAGACTTCATTTGTACGCAGCTGACTGCCCGCAGCGAAGACAAGACCGGGAAAGGCGCGAAGTGGAAGAAACTCGATTCGCTCGAAGTGGAGTTCAGTTTCATCGGCCGCAAGCCGCGCTGGAAGCTTCTCAAGGTGAACGAGAAGCCCACCCGCCGGTCCTACGATGAGCTCCAGAACGGCTTCCTTTCGGATTCCATTCTGCAGTTTTTTTCCTTGCCGGACTCCATTTTTGGCGAGCAGGCGAAGACTCAGTTTGCCTGGAGCCGGTGGGACAAGATCGACGGACGGCGCATGGAGGTATTTTCTCTGCGCGTGCAGGCCAGGTACTCCCAGTTGGCCTTCACCAATAACTATGGATCGCGCGTGGTGGGATTTCATGGCGAAATGTACGCCGATCCGGCCACCCAAACGGTGATGCGGCTGGAGCTTCAGATTGACCTTCCTCCGGATTTTCCAGCGCGTGAGTGCAGCCTGGATGTCGACTATGGCAACGTAAGCATCGCGGAGCACGAGTTTCTACTGCCCGTGAAGGCCGAGGCGCGCCTGCATACGCCGGCTGGGATTCAGAAGAATGAAACCCAGGTGGTGCGATATCAGAAGTACGCGGCTGATACGTCGGTTACGTTTGGGCCCGGCGACAACGAAAAATGACCCCTGATAAAAAAATCGAGATTGTTCAGATGCTCGAGACCAGCCGCGAAGAAGTCACAATAGCCGTGCGCGCCGTGCCCGAGGCTCACGCGACTACGAAGCTCGACGCCGGCCGTTGGAGTGTGCTCGAATGCCTGGAGCATATTGGCGCTGTAGAAGAACGGCTGCGGGGGCGGCTGGAGAGCTCCGAACTGCTGGCGGCGGAGCGGGCTGCGGATCTCGAGAAAGAGACCAAGCTGGCGGCGCTGGTTGCGAATCGTTCCGTCCGCGCCCAGGCGCCGGGGCCGGTCGAGCCCAAGGGCAGGTTCAGCAGCCTGGCAGAGGCCCTGGATCATTTTCACACGCAGCGGATGCGGACCATCCAGTTTGTCGAAGAGCGTAGCGGCGATCTCTACCGCTTGACGGCGGAGCACCTCCGCTTCGGTGCGCTGAATGGCGCGGAGATGGTGGTGATCATTGCGGGTCACGGGCGGCGGCACGCGGAGCAGATCCGGGAGATCACGGCACTGCTGGCCGGGCCCCTTTCGAAGTAAAATCATCACAGAGTGATTTTGCGAATTTCATGCGCCTTGCTGGCCGCGGCCGCGATCGTGTGCGCTCAGGCGGCTTCGGCCCCGCTCGCGCCTGCCGATCCGGCTCCGCCGGCGAGTGAGCAGCACGAGATGCTGGCGCGCATCACTTCGGGCGCGCTGCGTTACCAGGGCGAGGTTCCGGACTTCCTGTGTGAAGAGTTGATCACGCGCAGCGAGGCGAATACGAAGGCGCCGGATCGCTGGAAAGAACTCGACACACTCGAGGAAGAACTCGGCTTTGTGGGCGGCAAGGAAACGCATACTCTTCTCAAAATCAATGGAAAGGCGACGCATACCAGCCATGAGGAACTGGAGGGCATGCGCTCCGACGGGCTCCTTCAATTCGTGATGGTGCCGGGTTGGATCTTCGGCCCGCACGTCAACACACGTTTCGATTGGAGCCGTTGGGAAACGCGCGCGGGACGGCGCGTGGCGGTCTTCTCATTCCAGGTGCCTCCGTCGGTTTCCACGCATCCGCTGGCGAACGAAGAGAAATCGTTTCTGGTCGGCTATCACGGGCTGATCTTCGCGGACCCCGCCACTGGCGACATGGCTCGGCTGGAGGCGGCGATGGATCCGCCGAAGGACTTTCCGTTCCAGGAAGACGCCTTTGAGATCGATTACGGACAGGTGGACATCGCGGGCCAGCAGTTTCTATTGCCGGTCAACTCGGTGGGCTGGGTGCGCGAAGGGAAGACGCTGACGCGGAACGATATCGAAATCGGCCAGTACCGCAAATACGGGGCCGCAGCGACGGTAACATTCGGCGCTGGAAAGCCCTGACGCTGTTCATCCGTCTCTCACACAATCCGGCTACCGGCAGGAGTACAATCGTCCTGGAGGATACCAAATGAGTATCGCGCAATCGATGTTGCCGGAATTCGACCATGAAATGGCGAGCACCCGGAAGACGCTGGAACGCATCCCGGAAGACAGGTTAGGCTATAAACCCGATCCCAAGTCGATGTCGCTTGGCCAACTGGCGGCCCACATTGTTGAGATGGTTGGTTGGGGCACGATGACTCTGCACACGGAGTCCCTCAGTATGGACCCCGGCAGCCACACGCCTCTGGTGCTGACGAGCAAGGAGCAAGCGCTGGAGGAGTTTGACAAGAATGTGCATGGCCTGCGGGCCGCACTCAGTAGCGTGACGGATGCCGAGATGATGAAGACGTGGGCGCTGACGATCGGCGGCAATACCATTTTCAGCATGCCCCGGGTTGCGGTGATGCGCACCATGATCATGAATCACATCATTCATCACCGTGCGCAGCTCACCGTATACTATCGCATGAATGGCGTGCCTGTGCCTGCGCTGTATGGGCCGTCGGCTGACGAAAATTCCATGACGGCTTCCGCGTAGTCTGTACACCGCCGCAACCTCCGCCGCATCGTACATTTGGTAGATTGAGATTAGGGGAGGTGTCCGTATGAGACTCCTTAGGATATTGGTTCTGGCATCGGCCGTAGCGGCCTTGGCGCTCGCGCGCGGAGGCGGTGGAGGCGGCCACGGGGGTGGCGGCGGGGGCCATGCGGGCGGAGGCGGCGGCTTTAGCGGGGGTGGGGCCCGCGCGGGCGGCGGAGGATTTAGCGGTGGCGGCGCTCGAGTAGGCGGCGGAGTAAGCTCGGCCGGAGTCCGCAGCAGCGGGTTCTTCGGCGGTAGCGTAGGCTCCTATCGCGGCGGAACCGGGGTCGGCGGTTATCGCGGCGGCGTGGGTGTGGGCGGCTATCGCGGCGGTTATGGCTATGGCGGCTACGGCTACCGCGGCTACGGGTGCTGCGGCATCGGATTTGGGTTCGGCATCGGTGGATATTGGGGATGGCCGTATTATGGCTATTATCCGTACGGATACGATTATGGATATGATCCCTATTACGATCCGTATGCGTATGATTCTTCTGCATATTACAGCACGCCATACGCAACTACGCCGTACAACAACACGTATTCCTACGGGCAGGCTCAGGCGCCGCCGCCGCAGCAACAGCAATACGCGCCGGCGCCCCCGCCTCCTCCCGCGCAAGCCGCGACACAACCAGGCGGCGCTCCCGATTATTATCTGATCGCTTTCAACGATCACTCCATTCGCGCGGCGATCTCCTACACGGTGGACGGCGATACGATCCATTGGACCACTCGGGAGCATGAGCAGATGTCGGCTCCGCTATCGAGTGTGGACAAGCGCTTCAGCGAGCAGATCAATCGCGACCGGCACGTTGATTTCAGGCTGCCGTAGAAGTGGGCGTGCGGCTAGCTGCCGCCTAGCCCGAGAAGAACGCACCCGGCGAGGATCATTCCCACGGCCACGAATTTGGGTTTCGTGAGATCCTCGCCGAGGAATAGCTTGGACCATAACAGAGTCCAGATGGACCCCACCGAAACCAGCGGATAAAGCACGCTGAGTTCCCCGTGCTTTACCCCGATGACGAACAGCACCGAGGACAGCAGATAGAATACGATCCCGACGACCAGGCGCCAGTTTGTCGCCAGGGAACGGAGATTGAGTTGTAACCGCTCCGCGCCCATCTTCAGAAACACCGCGCCGAAACTCCCGATCACGGAGCCTGCGATGACCCAGATCATCGATGAGATAGGCGTGGATGCGACGGATGTGGTCATTGGCGCGACGCCCTTCCCAGCACCGCCACTCCGGCAATGATGGTGGAAATGCCTGCTAGCTTGAACGCGTTCATGGAGTCATGAAAGATGATCACCGACAGCACAGTCACCCACACGTACGTCAGCGTGAAGACCGGGTAGAGCAGCGAAAGCTCCCCCTGGCGCAGCGCCAGAACCAGGAGCACGGTGCTGATCCCGTACAAAGCGTACCCTGCAAACAACAGGCGGATCGTGAAAATCCCGACCATGGTTGCCATCATCGAGGGGTGTTCGCCGAGCGAGGCCGTGCCCATCTTGATGAGAACCTGCGCGGCGGCGCCGATGAGGGTACAAACCAGCACCATCAACAGAGGTCTGGTCTGGCTGTGACGTACCTGGCTTTGAGGCGTTTTGCCGGCGGAGGTCGGACTGGGATGCGTGGCGGGCATCTTTCAGAATAGCGAACTCCCGGCGGAATAGCCGGGTAGCCGGCGGATGTGGGCTACTCTCCGCTTTGCTGAAGGAGTTTGGACACCAAGGCCGTCCAGCCCTGATGGCTTGCGCCGATCCCGGCTCCGTTATCGCCGTTGAAGTACTCATAGAACCAGAGGTAATCGCGGAAGTGCGGATCGTTCTGAAATTTCTCCGTGGCTCCGAAGACGGGCCGGCGGCCTTGCTGATCGCGCAGAAAGATTCGCGAAAGCCTGCGGGACAGCTCAGCGGCTACCTGCCCCAGGTTCATATGCCGGCCGGAGCCGGTGGGAAATTCCACTATGAAATCGTCGCCGTAATAGTAGTGATAGCGCTGCAAGGATTCGATCATCAGGTAGTTGACCGGGAACCAGACTGGGCCGCGCCAGTTGGAGTTGCCTCCGAACAACCCGGTGGATGACTCGGCCGGTTCATAATCGACGCGGTATTCCTGGCCTTGGTGGTTCAGAACGAAAGGATGCTCCTGATGATATTTGGAGACTGCCCGAATTCCGTGAGGCGAAAGAAATTCGCTTTCGTCCAACATCTTTTGGATGACGCGCGCCAGGCGCGGGCGCTGCATCAGGCTGAGAAGCCGGCGCGACTCCACTCCCTTGCGCGAGAGGGACGCGATGTTGCCGCACAAGTCCGGCCGGTGCCGCAGGAACCACTCCAGGCGCTTGCGGAATCCGGGCAGGCAATCCATCACGCTGGGCTCGATGGTATCCACGGCGAACAAAGGGATCAGGCCCACCATCGAGCGCACGCGCATCGGGATCGCCTGCTTGTCGGGAAGACGAAGACGGTCGTAGAAGAAGCCATCGGTCTCATCCCAGAGTCCGCCTGAAACCCTCCCGTTCATGGCGTGGGCAATGTACAGAAAATGCTCCAGGAATTTGCTGGCGATGTCTTCATAGATCGGGTCTACCTTACTGGCCAGCTCCAGAGCGATCTTAAGCATGTTCAAACAGTACATGGCCATCCAACTGGTGCCGTCGGATTGCTCCATGTAGCCGCCGCCAGGCAGCTTGGCGGAGCGGTCGAAGACACCGATGTTGTCCAGGCCTAGAAAGCCGCCTTCGAAGATGTTGCTTCCAGTGGCGTCCTTGCGATTCACCCACCAGGTGAAGTTAAGCAGCAGCTTGTGGAACACGGCTTCGAGGAACGGATAGTCGGCGCGATCGGTCAGCTTGCGGTCGATCTGAAACACACGCCATGCAGCCCAGGCATGCACCGGAGGATTCACGTCGCCGAAAGCCCATTCGTAGGCTGGAATCTGGCCGTTGGGATGCAAATACCACTCCCGCATAAACAGCCGAAGCTGAGTTTTGGCGAAATCCGGATCCACCAGCGCCAAGGGAACGGTGTGGAAGCCCAAGTCCCAGGCGGCGTACCAGGGATATTCCCATTTGTCCGGGACTGACAGTACATCCTTGTTGTACAAGTGAATCCACTGCGAATCGCGCCCGGTCCAGCGGCTGGCGGGCGGAAGCGGCTGGCCGGGATCGCCTTTCAGCCACGTCTCAATCACAAAGTGATAAAACTGTTTGGACCACAACAGGCCGGCGAAGGCTTGCCGCTGCACGCTCTTTGCGTCGGTGGAAAGGGTCGCCGGCGCGAAGGAATAAAATTCGTCGGCTTCCTGAATACGTTCCGCGAAAAGGCCTTCCGTATCGCGGACCATGCGCGATGGCTCGTCACTGCCGGTGAGGCGCAGGTTGATGGTGTGGCTTTCGCCTGCAGCCAGATCGAGCTGGTACCAGGCGCACACCTTGGTCCCCGTCTCCGCGGGATTCACGGCGGAGTTGTCTCCCTGGATCAGATAGCGATGGAATGCGTCTTTGACGTACGCGGGCTCGCCCCAATCCCACAGCGCCCGCCCGTTGGATTCGTTCTCGGTGAACAGCAGAGGCGGTTGGCCATCGAAGGCGAAGTCGAAGGAGCCCAGCGTCTCCTCATGAGCGTGGATGCCATCGCCGGAGCGCCTTAGGATGGGTTTGATGAACTCCGGCCTCCAGGTCCAGGTATTGCGAAACCAGAGCGTTGGCAGCAGGTGCAGCGTGGCGGGCTGCGAGGCGCGATTCACTACGGTGATGCGGATCAGGATGTCATTCGGATCCGCCTTGGCGTATTCGGTGAAGATGTCGAAGTAGCGATCCTGATTGAACACACCGGTATCGATCAGCTCAAACTCCGGTTCCTTGCGGGAGCGGCCGCGATTCGCATCCACCAGGGCGCGATAAGGAAACTCGTCCTGCGGATATTTGTACAGGCATTTCATGTAGGAATGCGTGGGCGTGGAATCCAGGTAGTAGTAATATTCCTTGACGTCCTCGCCGTGGTTGCCCTGCTGTCCGCTGAGACCGAAAAGGCGTTCTTTCAGGATCGGGTCGCGGCCGTTCCAGAACGATAGCGCGAAGCACAGGCGCTGATGGTTATCGCAGATGCCCGCGATACCGTCCTCGCCCCAGCGGAATGCGCGCAGATGCGCGTGCTCGAAAGGAAAATATTCCCAGGCCGCGCCGTCGGGGCTATAATCCTCGCGGACGGTGCCCCAGGCACGTTCGGCGAGATAGGGTCCCCAACGGCGCCAATGCTGCTCACGCCGTTGCGCTTCGATGATACGAACCTTTTCCGCTTCCATCAGCCGTTATTCTAGCGGGTTAATGAGCGCTCCTTTGCGGTCGCGGCTTGGTGGCGCCTCTCCCAAGGGACAGCTCGCAAAACGGAGCCTGGGTCGCGGCCGCGAGCGTTTGCGGTTACTTTCGGGAATTGGATGACCGCGGCCGGCCCTTTGCCGGCTTTTGAGTAACAGCCCGCAAAACGGAGCCTGGGTCGCGGGCAGGAGCGTTGCGGTTACTTTCGGGAATTGGATGGCCGCGACCGGCCCTTTGCGGGCTTTTGAGTAACAGCCCGCGAAACGGAGCCTGGGTCGCGGGCAGGGGTGTTGCGGTTACTTTCGGGAATTGGATGACCGCGACCGGCCCTTTGCGGGCTTCTGAGTAACAGCCCAGAAAACGGAGCCTGGATCGCGGCCCACGGCGCGTTTCTTCCCGTACGGAGGGCTGGCCCGGCCCTATGCCGGCTTTTGAGTAACAGCTCGCAAACGGAGCCTGGTTCGCGGGCAGGAGCGTTGCGGTTACTTTCGGGAATTGGATGGCCGCGGCCGGCCCTTTGCGGGGCTTCTGAAGAACAGCCCGCGAAACGGAGCCTGGGTCGCGGGCAGGAGTGTTGCGGTTACTTTCGGGAATTGGATGGCCGCGACCGGCCCTTTGCGGGCTTCTGAAGAACAGCCCGCAAAACGGAGCCTGGGTGGCGCCCGCGAGCGTTGCTGTTTCTTAGAACGATGAGAGACCGCAGGCTGCATTCGGAGCGCGACTGCTAACGAGTGGTTCTTCACGGCGCGGTCGGCCGTTATCAGCGCGGCGTTCGAGTTTTCCTGGGTGACCTTTGTCCCTGGCGCCGGAGCTGGGCCGCGACCAAAGGGAGCGGCCTTTCATGAAGATTTCACCGCCCCGCGGAACAGTTGGATCGCGGGTGGCCGGGTAAGCAGAACGGTGACGACATCGAGCCGTACTTGCTCCCAAGGAGTTCCGCTTTTCGCGGCGTAATCGCGGGCGACTCGTTGCATATGCATCCGTTTCTCCTCGCCGATGGCGCGCTCCGGTGGGCCGAATTCGCCGCTTTCCCGTGATTTTACTTCCACCAACGCCAATGTGCTTCTCTCCCAGGCAATCAGATCCGCCTCGCCCGAGCCCGAAGCCATGCGATAGTTACGAGCCACGACGATGAATCCCTGACGCTGGAGGAAGCGGTGCGCGAGATCCTCCCCACGGCGGCCCGCAGATCGAGCATGATCCCAGTGGCGAACGCGCCAAATATGCCGGAGGCGGTCAAGCGCGGCGCGAATCATCTTTGATTACCTTCAAACGCCACTCGATCACTTTGCCGCGGACGATGTAACAAAGATAATATTCCCACCAGCGCCGCATGCGCGGGAATGTATTGATCAACCATTCGAAGCCCAGCCATTTCCAAAGACTGAGTAGCTTCACATATACCGAACTCTCTTCGAATCTCGCGGAAGAATAGTAGCCATAACCGGCGTTATCCTCGCCGAAATAGCGCAGAGAAAAACTATTGAGATGCCAGCGGTGAGTGGGGTCGCAGAAGGAGCTGAAATCGGTATAGTGCGGCGTCACGATCAGGATTTCACCGCCCGCGCGCACCAGGCGATGGAATTCCTCCATGCTGCGGATCACGTCGGAGACATGCTCGATCACATGAATGGCTTGCAGCGCGTCGAACGCAGAGTCGCGGAAAGGGTAGGGGAAGCGATCCAGATCCGCCAGGACATCGGCGCGCGAGGCGGGGTTGCGGTCGAGGCCGATGGCGCCTGGTTTCTTGTTGATGCCGCAGCCGACGTCGAGAATTCTCACACTCTACGGGCCAGAAGCAGCGTCATGTCGTCCTGCAATTCCTCAGACCCGGTCCACTGCCGCACGCTGTCGAGCACCATTTGGATGATCTCTTCCTCGGGGCGATTCGAGTTGCGCAGCAGCAGCTCCATCAGGCGTTCCTCGCCGAACATCTCGCCATATTCATTTTCCGGCTCAGTCACTCCGTCGGTATAGCATACCAGCAGATCGCCGGAGCGCAGTTGGACGCGGCTCTCGTCGTATTCGGAGAAGGGAAACGCGCCCACCACCGTGCCGTTGACATCCAGGAGTTCCACGGCGCCGTCGCGCACCAGCATCGGGGCGAGGTGGCCAGCGTTGGTGTAGGTCAACGTGGACGAAGGTTCGTCGTACACGCCCAGGAAGAAGGTGGCGTACTTTTCGGCCGAGGTGGTGGAGTGAAGCTGGCGATTCAGACTCGAAACGAGACGGGACGTGGAAACTCCGTCTCCCTGGTGACCGTTTCCGCCGCCTGCGAGCACCTCTACCGGCATCTGCAGTTGAATCCGCAGCGAGCTCTGGAGAGCGGCCATCAACAGCGCAGCCGAAATTCCCTTGCCAGCCACGTCGGCGATTGCCAGCGCAACTTCAGAGTCGCCCACCATCTGGAAGTCGTAATAGTCGCCGGAGACCAGGCGCGCAGGCTGGCATACGGCCTTGATCCGTAGCGTGCGAAGCTCGGGAATTTCGTGCGGGAAGAGCTGACCCTGCACTTCGCGGGCGATTTCAATCTCCGATTCCAGGCGCTCCTTCTCTTTGGCTACCACCAGCAGCCTCTGAAGATGCTCCGTCATGCGATTGAAGGAAAGCCCCAGTTCGGCCAACTGATCCTTGCCAGAAACTTCGATGCGATGCGAAAAGTCGCCCGCGATCACGCGCTGCGTTCCTTCATATAGCCGATGCACGGCTCGGGTGATGGTTCGGGCGATGCCGATCCCGATTATCAGCGAAACGATTTCGACCACAATGAAAATGCTGGAAACGATAATGAGAATGGCGATCAAGACCGACTGAGCTTTGTCTTTGTGTTTGAAAACCTGCAGCAATACCGCGGAAAAGCGCGAGCGCACTTCCACCAGCAGCTCTTCGTCCTTCTCTCCGGGGTGGCGCCAGTCATCGACGGGCAAAGTCGCGAACCATAACACATCCAAATCGAACCGGCTCTTGGCGGGAGGCAGCGCGGCGACTGGAAACATCAAGTCCCCGGCCTCATCCCTTACGTTCTTCTGATCCGACGCCTTCTCCTCGCCGATATCGACCTGACCCAGATTCGGCACCAACTGGCTCAGGAACTCCCGGGTCAAGGGCGCCATCACGGTTACGTCTCCGGCGGCGGTTTTAGCGTAGCTCCACAAATAGTTTTTGCCGTCGCGCACCAGGACTCCGCTGGTGGGCTTCCAGCCCTCGACAGGCGGAGGGATGGAGGCTTCGGTAGCCTCTTCGGGATAGCGAATGGGCTGGCCCCCTTCCCGCAGCAGGATTTCGATGCCCGGGAACCGGTCGCGGTAAAACAGGTCGAGGGACCGCGCCATCACCGAGGGACGGTTCGTCGGATCGGTGCGGACCACACTGTCCGTGAAGGAGGCGAGTGTCTCGATTCTGCGATCAAGCTGGCTGGTCACCATGTAGACCGCGAGCTGGCGTACAAGTAGATCAATACTCAAGCCGGCCAGCGCGGCCACCAGCAAAATCGGCAGCGCGGCGATGAACAGGTAGGTCACCAGCAGGCGATTGCGCAGACGCCACAGCACCGGACCGGTGGCGCGCCGCAGCAGACGCACGGTCAACCAGATGCCGGCCACCAGCATTCCGGTTAGAGCTGCGACCCGGACCGCCCCGTTAGGCGCGACCATTCCGAGCACCAGGTACAGCGCCGCGAAGGCCAGGAAAGTCTTTCCTGCCCGGCCCAGCCACTCGAAAATCGACTTGAAGCGGTCGCTCACTGGGATGTTTTACACTCGCGATTTGGCGATGGCCGGGACTTCCTCTTCGGCCGGCGAGAGATAGTATTTCGTCAATCCGGCCTCCAGAATCTGGAAGGCTGTTTGCACGTCGTCAGCAAACTGGAAAAGATTCAGGTCCTGCTCCGCGATCATGCCGTGGCGCACCAGTGCCTCGAAGTTTATAATCTCATTCCAAAACGATGTGCCGTAGAGCAGCACCACCATTTTCTTTTCCAGCTTCTGGGTTTGGACCAGCGTCAGAATTTCGGTTAGTTCGTCCAGGGTGCCGAAGCCGCCGGGAAACACCACCAGAGCCTTCGCCAGGTACGCAAACCAGAACTTGCGCATGAAGAAATAATGGAACTCAAAGCTGAGCCCGGGCGTGATGAAAGGGTTGGGACGCTGCTCAAAAGGCAGGCCGATATTCAGCCCGATGGATTTGCCGCCGGCTTCCCGAGCGCCGCGGTTGGCTGCCTCCATGATGCCGGGTCCGCCGCCGCTGCACACGACAAAGCGCCGCGTGGCGTCGTTCAGGCCGTTGGACCACTCCGTGATCCTGCGCGCCAGCTCCCGCGCTTCCTTGTAGTAGCGGCCGTCGAAGCTGCTCTCAAACGTGCGTGCGGAGCCAAAAAATACGATGGTGTCGCTGATCTGCTCCTTGCGGAAATGAGACAGCGGATAGAGGTATTCGCTGAGGATGCGTAAGCCGCGCGCTTCGGGTGAATCCAGAAAATCATGGTTGCGGTAGGCCAGTCCCGAGGCTGGGTCGTGTCTTTCATTCATTCGTGTGTGTGGGTCCCGCGGATTTTTCCACCGCTTCGAGACGTTTCTCCAACTGTCTTATTGTCCTCAATATTTCCGGCAATTTCGGGAAGGCGGTAATGGCGCGCAGCCATTCGCGAGCCTCAAAGGCCGGCGAGCCGCTGATCACCGACCCCGGCGGCACGTCGTGCCCGACGCCGCTCTGCGCATACACGACCGCGCCGTCATGAATGGTGAGGTGTCCTGAGACGCCCACTTGCCCGGCCAGTAAGACACCCTTGCCGAGAATGGTCGAACCCGCCAAGCCTGTCTGTGAGCAGATAATATTGTCCTCGCCGACCACGCAGCCGTGACCCACCTGCACCAGGCTGTCGATTTTAGCTCCCCGTTTCACGCGCGTTTCCCCTACCGAGGCGCGATCCACCGAGGTGAGAGTTTGAATCTCGACATCATCCTCAATCACCGTCACGCCGCTTTGAACGATTTTGGCATGGGAGCCGTCGGCGCGCTTGGCGAAACCATAGCCGTCGCCGCCCACAATCACGCCATTTTGCAGGATCACGCGGTTCCCGATGCGGCAGTGCTCGCGCACCACTGCATGCGAGTGGGCGTAAAAATCGTCGCCAATGGTTGCTCCCTCGTAGATAACGACGTGCGAATGCAGCACAGCGTTATGCCCCAGGGCAACATTCTCGCCAACTACTACAAAAGGCCCGATGGAGGCGTTGTCGCCGATGCTGGCTGAGGTCGCTACCCAAGCAAGCGGATGAATTCCCGGTTTGGGCCTCGGAGGTTGATAAAAGAGGCCCAGAGCGCGGGAAAAATCGAGGTAGGGATTGGAGGAAAGGAGCTGCGTCACCGGCAAGTCCTCCAGCGGCGATGCCACCAGGACCGCTCCGGCATGGGTGTGCTTTAACTTATGGGCGTATTTGGGGTTCGCCAGGAAGGTGAGGTCGGAGGGCGTGGCCTGTTCCATGCCCGCGACGCCAGTAATTTCGAGCGCCTCATCGCCGCCGCCCCTGATTTCGCACCCGAGAGCGGATGCGAGTTCGGAAAGTCTCATTCTTCCAGGGTACGCTGTGGCCGCTGGAACTTGGGCAAGGTCAGTTATCGGTGGGAACTTTGTCGAGATGGTCGATGACCAGAACGTCGATGGGGATTTGAGCCTTCTGTAATTTCAATCCGAGATATTTGTCGAGCGCGGTGAAAATATCCGGACCCACCGGTTCGTCTGGAGGCAAGGGGCCCAATCCAGGCCTGCGGAATCCTCCCATCGCGCCCAAGTCCATCTTGAAGTCGTATTTGCCGGTCAATCCGGTTTTATCCACGACGCGCTTCCCGTCGTTGAGGGACGTCTCTATCGTAAGGATCAAGTCGACGATGGATTGGCTCTGTCCCGTCACATGCATATTGCCCTCTTCCGCAGCGGAGAACAGGGTGGCGCTCAAGTCCGGCGGGACTTGCGGGAATCCGTCCTGGTCATAGGCCGGCTTGGGTCCGGCGCTTCCCGCCGCGACTCGCTCCGCCGTAGGATGGCTGGTTGGCTTCAGCTTCGGACCATTCTTGGACGCCACTAACTCATAACCCGAAACTTCGCGAGTCTCGTGATGGAGCTTCAGCCCAAAACGTTCCGCGAGCAGATTCTGGAGCATGTGGTTGACCTGATCCTCGGTGGCTCCTGGCGGCACTTTCGCAGTGATGTCGTACCATTCGCTCTCGATCCAGGCGGGACCTGAAATCTGGTCTGAAAAAGTGCCGAACCTGCGCGCAGGCGAACTCGTTCCCCGGGGAATACCGTACGCCGACATGAGAAGCCTTATCATTGGCACGCCGCTGAAGGTGATCCGCTCAGGATCGCTGCTGCCGGGGCCTCCGCTTATGTTCCCCAAGAACCGGGTCTGAGTGCCAACAGGCCGTATTGACGCGACTTCAAACTTCAAGGCATCGGCCGCCGGTTGGGCGAATGCGCCGATCGGTAGAATCGCGATCAAAGTCGCGGCAGCGATCCTAAGCACAGCTCTCCTTGATGGCATACTTGCAAGCTTAGACGTTTCCGGAACCCGAAACGTGGGGTTGCGTCATCCGGAATATCGCTCTGCGCGTCTTTTTAATCATGACCGGCTTTGGCCGAAGTCGCACCTTGACCATGGGTGGGATTGTCCTGGCAGGCATGATGGGCGTCCGAGCCCAATCTCAGCCGCTTGTGAGCGGGCCGCAATTCGAGGTCGCTTCGGTGCGCCAGGCTGCGGCTGGCTCGTGCGGTAACGGCGCCGTCACCTCGGCTGTTTTTAAAGTAGATGCGGCCCGCGTCGACATCCGGTGCCTGACCTTGGGAGATTTGATCGAGGATGCATTCGGGATTCTTGGAAATCGTCTCACGAGGCCGGACTGGACTTGGGGCAGCGAAGCGCCCAGATTCGACATTGCGGCGAAGCTGCCGCAGGGTGCATCGGAAGATCAGGTTCCGGCGATGCTCCAGGCTTTGTTAGCGGACCGTTTCAAACTCGCCGTTCACCGAGAAACGAGGGAGCCGCCGGGCTATGCCCTTGTTGTGGCCAAAGGTGGCTTGAAAGTTGTCGCAGCCGCAGCGAATGCAGACGCCTCGGACCAAGCTGGATCCTCTCAGCAGGGCGGGCCGCGGCCGCCGGTCAGCGGAATGGTCAATCTCAACGGGGTGCATTTTCGTTGGACCATTCTTCCGAATCCAACCGGCAACGGTTATACAGAACTGCTGAGCAGCCCTCGCATGGGCACGGTTCGTGATTCCTGGAACCCCGATGGCACACGAGAAACGTTGGATGCACCCGACATAACCTTCGAGGGCATCGCCGATCTGGTGACTGTTAGGATGGGGCAACCCATCGCTGTCGTGGATATGACAGGAGTGAAAGGGCGTTATCAAGCTGTGTTGGACGTATCCTATTCAGCGCTACTCAGTCCTCCGGGCCGGCCGGCGAGCATGCTTGGTCAAGTCAATCTGAGTTCATATGTCTCGAAGATGCAATTCCGGGTCGGGAAGGATCAGGACATATGGCTGGACGCTTTCCAGACCGCGCTCAAAAAACTGGGACTTCGATTGGAGCAGCGCAATGTTCCCGTCGAGATGATCGTCGTCGATCACTTAGAGAGAACTCCGACGGAAAATTAGCGTCTTCCGGCCAAGCGATCAGGGCTGTGCGGGTTCGCTGCCCGCAACCCGGTCCACACGAGTCAGGTACAGCGCGAAAGGGGTCACCTCGAAGGGCATCTTCTCGCGCGGGGAAAGCAGGGCCAGAGGCCGGGTTTTTACCAGTTCAATTCGATTGGTCCAGGGATTCAGCTTCACCCGTGAGCCCAGGGGCAGGGCAGCGATCTGCTCGATCTTATCCTCGTCGAGCGCCGGCGCGGATGCGGCGAATTCGGCCAGGCGGCTGAGCGCGTCCGCGTTCGCGACCTGATTTCCCAGATTCGCGGCCAGCAGGCTTTGGAGCGCGGGGCCCTGGCTTGCCAGAGCTTTCAGAAACAAACCCGCGTTGCCCGTCTTCTGATACGGAGACGCGCGCATGATCTCGATGGTTTTCTTGCCGGCTTCGGTCAACTCCGGCGCCGAGCGCGCGAAGCGGAAGCGCTGCAGCAACTCAGCGTCGCTTAGCATGGTCCGGTTATGAAAGGCGAACTCGGTCGGCGTGGGATGCCCCAGCGCGATGTGCGCGAGCTCGGCCGCTAGCACTAGGGCGAGACTGGTTTCATCCGGAAGCACGTCGATCAATCCGCGGCTGATGACGATGGTGTGGCCCACGGAGAAAGTTTCGGTGGGCGTGGTGAGCAGCACGCGGCAGTGCGCGTCTACATTCAAGCCCGCCGAGACGATCAGATTATTTACGACCGTGTTCAAGACTTCATCGACCGGACCGGGAGGAGCGAGCAGGCCGCCCTTCTCCAGGCGCGCCAGGATATTTTCCTCGGCCTGACGCTCCCAGGAGCGCTGGCTTTCCAGCGGCGACGCGTCCTGCGGAGCAACCTCATCCTTGACTTCGGACTGGCTGTCCACCAGGATGCTGGTGAGCTCGGCAAGATTGTTGGCGGAGGCGGGGTTGTAGTCCCAAATGCGCGATTGAGCTTTAAAGTGCGGCATTTCGGCCGTCGGGTGCGGGGTTCCTGGGGACGAAGGACTCCCGGAAGCGCCGGCTGCGCCGTCTTCTTCCACGTAAATCTCCGCCGGGACCCACTGCCCCGGAGCCACATTGAGTCGCCAGCTATCGAAATGAAAGTAACGCTCCGGTAGCGAGCCTTTGACCGTCGGCCCCTGGGTGTAGGTGCCGTCGAAGCGGACCACGTTGTTGTCGCGATCCTCCACCCACACGCGGCCGGTGAAGCGCCCGCCTTCGCCCGGGTGCAGCGGAGCGATGTCGAAAACCAGGCAGCGAACCTCGCCCAGAAATTCACGGCGGATAAAGTCGAAGGCATAGGTGGCTCGGTTGAAGTCGTGTAGATCGATCACCGTCATTTGCGCGAACCCGCGCGGCAAGAACGCCATCGGCGCGGCCTTGTTTCCGCGCAGTTTAAATCCCGGCTTGGGTGCGGGATCGGTCCGCTCCAGTAGTTTTTCGTAGGCCACATTCTCGCCCAGGCGAAAACGTCCCAGAAAATAGTGATCCTTATCGGGGCGTCCATCGCTTCCGGCGGAACTGGAAGTCTCTTGAATATAGGTTTCGATCAAAGGCGCTCGGCCGCGCATGCCTTCGAGGAAGGTGCGCTCCCGCTCGACGATCTGATCAAGCAGGTGGTCGACCGGCCCGCTGGAAGCTGTGCCAGTGGTGAGGCTGGAGACCGGCGCGGAAGTCGGCTCGGCCCCCGCGCCAACGCGGGCGGTGAGCAGGGAAAAGGAGACAAGCAGGACAAAGAATCGAGTCATTTCTGGGTTTCCTCAATTGGCAAGCTGAAAAACGATGTGCACCACGGCGGAGGAGTCGATCGCCATGCCGTCGCGTTGCGCCGGACGGAAATGGATCTGGCAGGCGGCGGCAGTGGCGGACTCATCCAGGCCGTGCCCCAGGCCGCGCAGGATGCGCAGGACCTTGGTTTCGCCCGAGGCCTGAAACAGCACATCGAGCAGCACTTCGCCCTCGATCCTGAGGCGGCGCGCCTCGCTGGTGTAGGCTGGCCGCGGTTTGTCGAGAATCTCGGCAACGGCAGTGGCGCTGGAATTGGTGATCCAGTGCGCGGATGTCGCACTGGGGGCCCTTGTCACCGTCGCGTCGCCAAATCCCCCCGCGGCTTGGGGCATAAGATGAGGCGAGCTTGCTGGGGTCGGTGTGCTCTCGTTAGTGAAGCCGGATATTCCAGCGATAGCTTTGGGGCGGGTGGCCGCTATCGCGTTGGATGACGAGCTTTCAAAACCGCTCGAGAGGATTCCGGCGGGTTTCGGGGCCGCTACGGGGACTGGCGCTGGGGAAACGGATTGAGCCATGGCGAATGCTCCGGTCTTGATCGGCCGGAGGGGAGGGGGCAGGTGAGCCTCGGGAAAAGGGGCGCTCGCCAGTTCCATCGGAACAGGCGCGAGCACGGGCACGGGCGGAGGATCAAGCGCGAGTTTAAGGCGAGGCTCGGGTGTGCGGGGAGGCGATGCTTCAAAACGGCGGCGAGTCGGCGCGAGCTTACGTAGAACCGGGGGTATGACGCTATGTGGCCTGGGCGCGGGAATGTCGAGCGCCGGAGCAAGCAGCGTAACCGGCCGCCAGCCTTGCAGGCTCACCGGCGCAATAGGAAAGCTCACGACGCCCAAGAGCAGAATTCCTGAGAAGTGCAGGATGAGGCTGGCGACCAGGGAACGAGCGGGGATTTTCCGGGCTCTGTCGGTTTGAAACACTCTAAAATTCCTCTACTGCTGGATCGACTCAGCAGCGGAGGGTTCTAGCGAGTTTTAGCCAGACAATTCTGTAAACCGTCGAATGACCCACCATACGAACAGCAAGCACGCGACAAATCCCGAGCCCATCACGAAGATGCCGGTCCAGAGACCTCCCTTGGCTTGAGGTTCGCTTAAGGGGACTGAGAAGGTGGCAAAGGAAGCGTGCCGGAGGCGGCAAGCTCCGCAACGGCGTAGCTCCGCTCCGAAGGCATAGAGAAGATATTCGAGAGCCGCGCGGCGGTGCGTGCGGTGAACCCGGTCGGATCGGCACCCCGGGCAGGATTTCGCGGGTTTGCGGACACGCTTCATAGAACCTCCATGCGCAAGTGGCGCAGTCCCATCTGGCCCGGCATGCGGACACTCCCTGGTTCGCGCCGGTAGAGCAGGCGCAGTCTGCTCAGTCCGCTCCCGGCGGGTTTCTTATTGGCTGCGCGCAGGACAGTGGCGGCAGAGAGCCAGGCGCCGGAAGGCTCCAAGGCGCGGCCCTCGTTGCCATCCAGGTCCCAAACGATTCCGGTGGGCGAGGCCAGACCAACCGTGAAGTATTCGAAAGACAATCGATAGCGGCGGGCTCCTGTTATGGCCACGATCTGTTCGAGAAGGGCGCAAGACTCGGGTTGATCCCCGGATAACGAGAAGGTCAGTTGAGAAGGCCTCCACGCCACCATGGCTCCCTCGCTGCGGGGCAGCCTCCAATCGAAGGCGATGCCGTTGGGGGAGTGCAGGAGATCCCCATTGGCGAGCACGGGTCCGTGCTCCGGATCGAGACTTTGGTAACGGAGCGTAGCCGAAACGGCGTTCCAGAGCTCCAGCGCATAGGCGGCGTTTCCGGCCTGGATTTGCCGCTCTGCAAGCGCAAGAACCCGCGGAGCGTCAGAGACGCCGGCTGCGGCTGCGGCAGGTCGTATCAATAAGAAGCGGGCCACTTGCTGGGCGTCGTCAAACTGGCCGCGCGCAGTCAGGTAGTCCAGATCGGCGCGCAGCAGCGGGCCGCTTCCGCCCAATCGGTTGAGCGCCACCAGGGGATCGGGTTCGACCGCGTGAGCCAGGGCGAGCAGCGGCCGGAAGTCGTCATAGGTCAGATCGGCGGCGCGCCGCGCCCAAGTCCAGAACTGGACTCTCGATTGTTCGGGCGATGGGCCCGAGCCTTGGCGCCGGAAGTAGAAATTTGCGAGCGTCCAGGCCGGCAGATATTCGTGATCCACCCTGGCAGCTTCAAGAACATCACGCTCCGCCTGATCGATGTGGCCATCGCGTTCTGAAGCCAGACCTCGCGTGATCCACGTCGAACTCAACCTGGGATTGGCGTCGAGCGCGGCGGTCCGCCAATGCTCCGCGTGCTCGGGATCGAGGTCCGCCAGCCTCTCAAAATAGCCGGCGGGCGGAGCGAAGCGGTCCAGCCCGGCAGCCCGGATCACGGCGGCGGGCGTATCCTGCCGGAACCGAATTTCTGCATATGCCAGCCGTGCTGCCAGGGCCGCCCCACAACCCATGCCCCCGACGCATGCCAGCGCAATTGCACGGCCCACTCGCTGGTGCGTTCCTCGCATGGCTAACGGCTGACCGACGACCCGCCTGAGAGCGATCCTGATGCAGCGAGGCCGCCTATTACGGCGGCTGCGGCCACGCCGCCGATCACGGCGATTGTGGCAAGCGAAATCGCCGCGATTCCTGGCGCGGTCGCGGCTCCGCCTGCGGCGCCCCCGGCTGCTCCGCCACCTGCATTCCCTCCGGCACCACCTGCCTTACCCGCGGCGCCTCCGGCATTGCCTGCGGCGCCTCCGGCGTTGTTTGCGGCGCCTCCGGCGCCGGCCGCCGCCGCTTTATCTGTCGCGGCACATCCGCGGGACAGCCGTTTAACCGCGCTCACCCGAATGTACTGAGTAGCTCCCGATACAGAGGACGCCGCCGGGTCCATGGCGCCGTTGATCTGCACTCGATTCCCGCTCTCCTTATCTAATCCTGAGCCGGCGACCTCCACGGTCACGTTGGTGACCTCGTCGGTAACCAGATAATGTCCCGAGGCGGCCCGCAGGCACCCGGTTAGCTTCGATGGCGTACCGGACGCCTGGAACGCGAATTGGAGGGTGTTTCCGGGACGAATCGCCGCCACCAAAAGCCCTTGCGAGTTCAATACCCGCACCGAGCCCGCCAGTGCGGCTACCTGCACAAACGCGGCCCCTGCTAGCGCCACCCGCGCGGAGCCAGCGCCATTTTCCATTCGTACGCTAAGGCCCCGTGCCTCCACGTGAAACTCAAGCGCGCGAAATCCGGCCGTTCGATCTATTTGTCCCGATCCGCGGTCAAGAATCAGGCGATCGCGGAAAATCCGCCCCATCGATTCGGGAGCCAGCAACACGTGCGCGCCCGAAGCCAGATCGATGCTGGAGGCGGACTGGTGCGTCTCCACGGTGGTTCCCTCAAACAGCGTGGCATTACCGGAGACGGTGGCATCGTCCACGCGAAAGCTTCCTTTGGTTGCCGCGGTTCCGATCACCGACGGAGCCCCAGGAGGGGCGGCCAAAGCCAGGCCGGGATTCAGCGAGCAAATCAAACTTAACGAACACACGCAGGCAATCATGGATTGCACCGTCTCGAGTTTCACCACGCTCAGTTTCACAAGCTTCTCCCCTTGCTTAGTAGCTCCCGCGGGTGAGTTTTCTCAGTCGCCTGTGCGAGAGCCCCAATTAACAAAAAGGCCCAGCCGGATACACCCAGTCGAGCAAATGGATAGTCCACCAAAGCGTGCAGAAATACCGCAAGGATGCCTATGCCCCAGATAGATCGCAGCGCCGGACGCACGGCCCAGACTGCGATCGAGACCCACATTGCGGCGTAGCCGATGCCACCTTCGGCGGTCCACTCCAACCAGTCGTTGTGCGCGTGTTCCACCGATGCGCCGCTATCGAACTCGGCGAATTCCGGATATACGGTGGCGAAGGTGCCCAGTCCATAGCCGAACCACGGACGCTGCGCGATCATCGCGGCCGCGGAGCGAAAAATCTCGCGGCGCACTTGCAAGGGATCGGGCTCGGCCAGCCGGTGTACCAGCGTACCGGCTCCGGCCAGCGCCGCGAATGCCACCGCGCCGCCAGCGAAAACCAGCACCGGTGCGCGTAGGCCTCCGGGTTTCCCGCGAACCGGATCGGCCCTCATCATGGAAACGACGGCGATTGCTTCCGCCACCATCAGCAGCGCTCCGGCGCGGGAAGCCGAAGCTAGGCCTGCTCCGAGGATCACGGCGGGCGGGATTGAGGCAATCCAACCCCGGCCGTTGTGCATCGTCTCGTACAGAGCCACCGGAAAACACAGCTCCAGAAACTGTGCAAAGTTATTGCGGCTGGGAAATGGTCCCCAATTATCCGGGTATACCGAGGGGTAGATCCATAGGATTTTCCCTGGCGAAGTCCAATAAGCCAGTACTCCCACGATGCTGACGGCAAGTCCTGCCCAAGCGACGCCGCGCAAGAATGCCGCGTGCCCTTGCGGCCGCCGCAACATCAGGAATGCAGCCAGAGCGGTTGCCGCCAGGGCCAGATTTTGAAGCGAAGCATTTACCGTCGCCCACCTGTAAACGGTTGCCCCTGCAGCCAGTTGGATGAACCCCCACAACCCGATACCGAGGATGGGCGCAGCCACGGGAAAAGCCGTGCGCGGGATTGAGCGGAGCTTCAAACACTCCAGCCCGGCGAGGATAAAGATGCCGATTTCGTAGCCCCAGACCCAGAGTGGGTCCCTACTCCATACCATCCCAGTGGCCGATAGGGCTAGTAGGGTAACTACTGTACCCTTGTCTATCCGTGGAGTAAGTTTTATCCTCATTCCATTATGAGATTGACACTTAGTGCTTTTCTTTTTGCTTTGCTCTCCTTTGCTTCCTTCGCGCGTGCGGGGGAAGTCACCTCAGAGTCGCCCGCGCAGAGCGCCCCGGTGGCCGCCAGTTGGAAGCTGAGCCTTGCGCCATTGCTGGCCAGTCAGGGCCTGGACGCCGCCAGTTCCTACGGCAAGCGCGAACTGAATCCGCTGCTGGCCGGGCCGCAGGGCCAATTCGGCGTCAGCTCCGTGGTGATCAAGGTTGGCGTGACCTCTGGGTTAATTGGAGTAGAATACCTGATCGTGAAAGCGCATCCGGCTGCGGCGCGGTTCTTTACCAAGATCAACTGGGCCGCAGCGGGTGTAACCGCCGGGATCGCGGCGCATAACTTTACCATCCACTAGCCCGCAAAGGGCCGGTCGCGCCCTCAATTTGTGAAGGGACGGTGCCGCTCGTGGCCGCGACCGAGGCTCCGTTTTGCGGGCTGATACTTAAGGAGCCCCCAAAGGGCCGGTCGCGCCGTCAATTCCTGAAAGCAGCGGCGCCGCTCGTGGCCGCGACCCAGGCTCCGTTTTGCGGGCTGTTACTCGGAGCCCGCAAAGGGCCGGTCGCGGCCCTCAATTCGAGAAGGCAACGGCGCCGCTCGTGCCGCGACCCAGGCTCCGTTTTGCGGGCTGTCACGTAGGGAAACCCGCTCGTCCATATTCCGTGTGGTTCCGGGGGCCAAGAACGGGCGTAAGAGGACTCACGTTATCTTGTCCCGAATGGGAATAATCGTTACCTTTATCTCGTGATGAAACTTACCCCTACCACCTTTCTTCTTGCCCTTGTCTCTTTTGTTCCTCTGGCACATGCTGGCGAGCTTACTTCCGAGCTTCCGGCCCCGAAGGCTTCCATAACTACAAGCTGGAAGTGGAGTCTTGCGCCGCTGGCCGCCAGTCAGGCGCTCGATATCACCAGCTCCTACGGGATGCGGGAACTGAACCCGCTGCTTGCCGGATCGCGCGGCCAATTCGGCATACAATCGGCGGTTCTCAAGGTTGGCGCCACGGCGGGACTGATTGGAATCGAGTATCTGATCGTCAAGGCTCACCCGGCTTCGGCGCGCATCTTCACCAAGGTCAACTGGGCGGCTACGGCTTTGACAACTGGATTCGCGGTGCACAACTTTTCCATCCGTTAGAAAAAGAGTGGCATCAAGCATACGCCCGGTCCTCGAGAGCCCGGCTCAGGACGCGCCGCTGCACAAAGTTGCTGGGATTGTAGGTGGGAATCAGCTCCTGAAGGTAGAGCAACACCCGGCCCGCATCACCCTCGAGAACGGCCAAGCGGAGTTTTTCAAGGCTTCGCGCCAGTTCCCCTGTTGACATCGGCAGCCCGGAGAAGATGCGGATTTGGGAATGCGGCGTGGGAAGAGTGTTTTCCTCGTAAGCGCTCAGCTCCTCGTACAACTTCTCGCCGGGGCGGATTCCCGAAAACTCGATCTCGATATCGTGACCCGGCTCCAGGCCGCTGAGCAATACCATTTTCCGGGCCAAATCCAGGATTCGCACCGGTTCCCCCATCTCCAGCGCGAAGATCTCGCCGCCGCGGCCCATCGCGGCGGCTTCGAGCACGAGCTGCGCGGCTTCGGGAGCGGTCATGAAGAAACGCCGCATTTCAGGATGCGTCACGGTGAGCGGACCTCCCGTAGCAATCTGCTGCCGGAACACGGGAATCACGCTGCCGCTCGACCCCAGAACGTTTCCGAAACGCACTGCCATAAAGCGTGTACGTGTGGTTGCCTGAGCCCGGCCCGAAGCCATGGCCATGGATTGCACCACCATCTCCGCCAGACGCTTGGTCGCGCCCATCACGTTGGCGGGCTGGACCGCTTTATCGGAACTGATGAGCACGAAATTCCGGCAGCCTGCTTCGGCCGCGGCTTGGGCCACGTTGCGCGTGCCGAAGACATTGTTTTCGAGCGCTTCCAGCACCTGCGACTCCATCATCGGGACATGCTTGTAGGCCGCCGCGTGGTACACCGAAGCGGGCGAGTGCTGGCGCAAGACTTCTTCCAACCGCCGTGGGTTCCGAATGCTGCCGATCTCGGGATGGAAAGAAAGACGGGGGAACCTCGCGCGCATCTCGCGGTCGATCTCATAAAGCGCAGTCTCGGAGTGATCGAAGCCGACCAGCGCCGCCGGCCCGTGCCGCGCAATCTGGCGGCATAGTTCCGCGCCGATGGATCCGCCCGCGCCGGTTACCAGGGCTACTCGTCCTTTAATGCTGGCGCGAATTTCCGGCGCGTCCAACTCCACCAAGGGGCGTCCCAGTAGATCTTCGATGCGTACGTC
Source organism: Bryobacteraceae bacterium (assembly GCA_036489835.1). Lineage (GTDB taxonomy): Bacteria > Acidobacteriota > Terriglobia > Bryobacterales > Bryobacteraceae > Palsa-187. The sequence goes on from DASXEY010000103.1 coordinate 156,580, forward strand.
GCGAATCTGCCGTGCCAGAACGTCGCCGTTGCAGGCCAGATCTTCCAGCGCCGGCGCCCGTTTGGCCGGAACGCGCGCCGCGCGGCACTGCTCCAAAATCGCGGTAATCTGGGCGCCAGTGGCGCGCGGCAGGGCGATCAGAACCATGTCGATAGCGTGGTTATACACCACGGCGGGCAGTTCCTCCAGCGTGCCCAGAACTCTGACCCCTCGGATTCTTAAGGAGCGCTTCAGCGGATTGTCGTCCAGGAAGCCTACGGCCTCAAAGCCCAGCTCCGGATTGGCATGGATTTCGGCCAAAAGCAGGACTCCCGCGTTGCCGGCCCCATAAATGGCCACCCGCTGGCGCGGTGGGACGGGAGCGCGGCGTGGTGCGGTGACCCGCCGGTGGCGGGCATCCTCCATAGCCTTCGCCGCCGCATGCGCGGAGGCCAGCAGGGCCGAGGCGGCTAGCAGATCGATAATGTAAATCGAGCGCGGGAAGGGCGTGCCCGGGAAAATCCTGCCGATCACGGAGTGCAGCAGCAGCGCCGCCGCCGCCGACGCAGCCAGATTGCTTGCGCCGATGCGCACCAGGTCGATGAAGCCCAGATAGCGCCATGCCAGGTCGCGTAGGCCAAAAACCCGAAACACGGCCAGCTTGGCCCCCGCCGCCAGCGGCAGCGAAACCACCAGCATGCGCGTATAAGGAGGCGCCAGAGCGAATTCGAACCGCAGCAGGAAACTTGCGGCGAACGCGCAGGCAACCAAAGCCAAGTGGATCACATCGACAATCAGGCGGCGGTGACGTCGCAGCATATCCTTCGGTTCCCGACTCCCTCGTTCCAGAAACATCAGACCTTGGCCGCCTCTCTGCGGGGGTAGTGCGTAACGATCTCAGTGGAGCCGGGCGGAGGCCACGGGACCAGCGGAGCCTGGCGCAGCGCAGCGCGCCGCAACATCGGGTCTGCGTTCCAGGCATCGAGAAGCCGATCGACTCCCTCCAGTGCCCGCTGCCTTGAGGCCGCCGACACCAGCGTCAGCGCGAGGATACGAAAATCCAGTCCCAGCGAGGCATGATCGAGATAGGCCAGCGCCAGCCTGCTCTTCCACGGCCGGATGATCTGGTTGTACAGCAAATCCGGATTAGCTGAGCCGGCCAGGATCTCGCCCTCGTCGGCGAACACAATCGAGGCCAGATCGGTAATGCCGGGCCGCACATCGAGCAGCCGGCACTCTTCGATGGTATAGAGTGCGGCATCGCAGGGAACCTGCGGGCGCGGGCCCACCAGGCTCATACTGCCTGTGAGCACGTTCCACAACTGTGGCAGCTCGTCGAGTTTAAACCTCCTCAGCACCTTCCCCACGCGAGTGATGCGCAAATCGTCGCGGCCTGTGGAATTGACCCCGCTGCTCGGCGCATCTGGGACCATGGTGCGGAATTTGTGCATGCGCAACTCGCGTAGCCGAAGACCCATGCGGATGCCGCTGTAAAAGGGGGATCTCCGGTCTTCCAGCCACACCGCCAGCGCGATCAGCGCCATGGGCGCGGCCAGAACAGCCAGCCCGCAGGAGGCCAGCGCGATGTCGGTAGCTCGCTTGAAATCGTCCGCCCTCTTTCGAGGGATTCGCTTGGCGATGATCCGGTTTGCTTCGGAGGTCCGCTTTCTATCGCGTCTTATGTCGATGGTCATGCTGTGGCTCCTTGAAGATACTGAGCGCCTTGGGTGTGCCGGGTTTGCCTGCCGCTGATCTCAACTGCCCGCCGCGCGCCGCAGGCGATTGCCCCGGAGCCGGGATAGTAGGCCCGCTCCTCAACCCGGCTGGCGGGCGCGGGCGCGTCTGGAAGCGTGATGCGGACTGTGGGCGCGCGCAGACTGTGAAAGGCTTCTTCCGATATCGTCGCGGCGATTTCGGCTGCCGCCCCCGCGGTTCTCCATCCCGGATCGGCGATCACCGCCGCGCCGGTCTTGCGCACGCTTTGGAGCACGGTTTCGCGGTCCCAAGGCTTGAGGCTGCGCAGGTCGATGACCTCGGCGTCGATGCCTTCTTCCGCCAGATCCTGGGCGGCTTCCAGCGCCTCGGCCGCCATGGAGGAGATGCCGATCAGCGTGACATCGTGTCCCGCTCGCCGCACCGCAGCCTTGCCGATGGGTGTCGCGGTCATGCTTTCGGAAACCGGACCGGTGTGGCCGTATAGCCAGCGGTCGTCGATATAAAGGACCGGGTTGGGATCTTCCAACGCCGCGATCAGCAGCCCCTTGGCGTCGGCTGGCGTGGAGGGCATCACCACCTTAAGCCCGGGAATATGCATGAACAGCGCGTGCAGCGCCTGGGAATGTTGCGCGCCCTGCTCGCCCCCGCGATTGATCACTGCGCGGATCACCACCGGGACGCCGGCGCCGCCGGCGAACAGATAGGACCAGTTGGCGGCTTGATTCACGATCGGGTCCATGGCCAGCAACAGGAAATCCATGCGTGGGTGAAAGACGATCGGCCGCATGCCCGCCAGGGCAGCGCCGATGGCCATGCCGGTGACGGCATTCTCGGAGACAGGACTGTCAAGCAGCCGCCCGCAGCCGAAATCGCGATCGAGATGATCCAGGCTTCCGCCTGCGTACCAGGGGCTCGACAAGCCCTGGCCGATGACAAATACCCGCGCATCGCGCTCCAGCAACTGCGCGTGCGCCTCGCGGATGGCCGCGACGTAGGTCAGTGTACGCATCGGGCAGGTTCCTCTCTGTCGACCCAGACGTGATCGAGCATGCGCGCTTCTTCCGGCTCCGGTCCGGCGCGTGCGGCAGTGAGGGCGGCCGCAACGGCCTCCCGGATGATTTCTTTTTCCTCCGCCAGGTTGAGCATTCCCATCCTGGCCAGCTTTTCCTCACATCGGGAAACGGGATCCTGGAGCAGCCACTCCGCCAGCTCTCCGCGGCGCTTCAAGCCGACGTCGAGATCGAAACTGGACCCCACATGGCCGCGCCAGCGGAACGTCCGGCATTCAAGAAACGTCGGACCCGCGCCCGATCGCGCACGTTCGACCGCGGCCTCGGCGGCCTGGAACACGGCCTCGATGTCGTTGCCATCGACGCGGAATCCCGGAACCGAGTGAAATGCTCCGACTTGATCCAGATTGTCGGCCGCGCGCCTTTCGGACCAGTGCAGGTGGCTGGCATACAGATTGTTTTCGCAAACGAAGACCAGGGGCAACCGGTACAGCGCGGCCAGGTTCATGGTCTCGTGAACCTGCCCTTCTTCGATCGCGCCGTCTCCGAAAAACGCGACCGCTATGCGCGGCTCGGCGCGCATCTTGTAAGCTAAAGCCGCGCCGGCAGCCAGAGGAACGGTGGCCGCGACCACGGGAACAGCGCCCAGAATTCCATGCTCCCGATCGATGAGATGCATGGAGCCGCCGCGCCCGCCGGAGCACCCGCTGGTTCGCCCGAGAATCTCGGCAAACAACGCTTCGAGGCTCCCTCCCTTCGCCAGGTAGTGGCCGTGAGAGCGGTGTCCGCCCCACAGCGAATCGTCGCGCCCGAGCGCGGCGCAAACCCCTGCTGCGACGGCCTCCTGCCCGATACAGAGATGACAGGGGCAGCGAGCTTCGCCGCTTGAAACCAGTTGAGCGACGGTTTCTTCCGCTGTACGGATCAGGAACATCATGCGCCACCGGTCGCGCCACCAGGTGAGAGGTCTAGTCATCCCTTGTCGTGCCATCAGGTGTACATCTCGTTTCGATGAGAATCCGGGTTTCGATAGAAATTCACAATGGCGTCGCAGACAATGTGGACGTCGTCATCGGTAAGCGACGGATTGAGAGGCAGTAAAAGAAGCCGCTCGAAGAGTGACTCAATATAAGGAAGGCGGGCCCGGAACCCGAGTCCTTCCCATTGATGCACAGCCTTGCCGCCCCAGGGGATGAGGGTGCCGATTCCGCTGGCTTTCAAGAACTGGCGCAGGGCGTCGCGGCGCTTGGCTTCAATCTCATAGTTTTGGAAGACATCAAGATGCTCAGGGTCGTCGTCGGGCCCCGGCGGCAGCGTCAGTTCTTCCAAGCCCTCCAGGCGTTCACGGTAGAGACGCGCCAGCTCACGTCGCCTTCCGAAGACTTTGGAAAGCCGCTGCAAGCGCCAATCGAGAAACGCCGCTTGCAGATTGTCGAGACGGGAATTGAATCCCCAACTCACGATTTCTCCATCGGCCGAGCGGCCGTGATCGCGGAGCCGAAGCAACGATTCGTAGACCCCGCCGTCGTTCGTCAAGATGGCTCCGCCGTCACCCAGGCAGCCCAGAATCTTGGCAGGATAAAAGCTGATCGCTCCGGCCGCGCCGAAGGTTCCGGCAGCTTGGCCGCGGAAGCGCGAGCCCAGCGCCTGGGCGGCGTCTTCGACGATCACTAACCCGTGCCGCGAAGCAATCTCCGTCAGCGCATCCATATTCGCCGTGCGTCCGTTCAACTGCGTCGGCAGCACCGCGCGGGTACGGGCCGTGATTGCCTCGGCCACCGCTGCAGGGTCGATAAGATGATCCGCGCCGCATTCGACCGGCACGGGGGTGGCCCCAGCAAAATGGATGGCCGCGGCGGTGGCAGTCATCGTATGCGAGCAGAAAATGACCTCGTCGCCCGCGCCCGCTCCCGCTGCGCGCAGAGCCAGATGGAGCGCGTCGGTGGCATTGGCGACGCCGAGCGCGTGGCGTGCGTCCGTGAACACGGCTAGATTGCCCTCGAAACATGCCAGTTCAGGCTGCAGAATAAACGCGCCTCGCCTGCCCGTCTCGCGGAAGATCCGTACCAGATCTTCTTCCTCGAAAAGGAAATCGTGGCGATAATCGTAAAATGCGACTTCCCGCCGCTGCGCCGGTGTCATGAAGCCGTGCCTCGGCGTGCCAGGATCGAGAACAGGCGCGCGACTCCCCAAAGGCTGCCTGCGCCATAACCCAGATGCAATGCGGCGAATGAGAGCGGCAAGAGCAAGGCGAAGCCGGGCTGCCGTTGTTTCCAGGCTGCGGTCCAAGAGACCAGGAGATTCACCGCCATATAAGGCGCCCACGCCAGTGCCGGAACCCAAGCTAAGCCGTGCCACAGCAGCGCTGCCAGCGTAGCCGCGCCCGCGGCGCTCACGAACGCCAGGGGCACCAGGTGCCGCAAGCGCACCGGGATCCCTTGAGCATAGGCAAACGGCAACACCGCCCAGACCCCGTTGTCCCAGTTGTGCCGAAGAAACGACAGCAGAGTCGCCCGGGCATAGTAGCGGCATTCCATGCCCGGCGTTAGTAGAATCGTCCCCCCCGCGCGGCGGAGCCGCAGGTTGAACTCGATATCCTGACTGCGTTCCAGGAACTCGTTAAAGGACCCGATGCGTTCGAACACCTCGCGCCGCCAGCAGCCTCCGAATACGGTGTCGACCCGCCGTGCTTCGCTTGATGAGCCTGATCCTGTTCGGAAGTGCGAGTTGCCGACGCCAAAGCGGGAAGTCAACGTAAAACGGATCGGCTCGGCGAAAGGGCCGCTGTCGCGCGTGACGGTATGCATGACGCCGCCGACGTTCGATGCCCCGGAAGACTCCAGACACTCGACGGCACGTGTAAGGTAGCCGGGTGAAACGGTGGAGTGCGCGTCCAGTCTGACAATGACGTCTCCTCTGGACTCCTCGATTCCGCGGTTGAGCGCGGCCGGCGTAATCTGGCGCGGATTGTCGATGCACCGGACTCGGGTGTCGCGCGCCGCGTAGCTGCGGGCGAGTTCGCGAGTGCCGTCGCGGCTCATCCCGTCGGCCACCAGCACCTCCATGCGGTCTCGGGGATAGCCGCAGTCGAGAATCGAGTCCAGACACGCACCCAGATATGCCGACTCGTTGCGGCACGGAACGATCACGGATACGAAAGGCGCTGTGCTCACGGAGTTGTCCTCGCCATTAACCATGCGGCTTCGCGGGCCGCCTCCCGGGTAGCCTCGGCCGGAATCTTTCTTTGTCTGGTCTTCTTAGCCCGGCAGGCGAAAAACAGGGTGCCTACGGGAATCAGCACGGCTTCGATAAGAAATCCCTTGTATCCCTCCGGCCCGGCGCGCACCAGCGGCGGCAGATACGCCACGAACAACCACGGCGCAATGACGGCGAACAACCGGAAGACCAGGCCTGAATGCGAGCGCACACGTTGATGCGCGTTCAGACAGAAGGCCCACACCAGGCCCAGCACGGCTCCTCCCAGGAACACGCCCGGGATGCCAAAGTTCAAATACCAACCCGTGGCATGGTGCAAGGAATAGCCCTGGTTCTGGATCGCACCCACCTGCGCGCTGTAGTAAAAGTAAATGTCCAGCGGGCGATCCGGCCACAGCACCCTGGGGACGACGGAGCAGGCCAAGGCATACAGGCTATACCCGAATTTGGGCGGGACCGCCCCGGCCAGAACTCCGTACATGGAAAAGTGCGCCGCGAAAGCCTCGTTGCTGGACATCACGAAGTGCGCGGCGCCGGTAGCCTGATCCAGCTTCTCGCTCACGGCCGCCCGCATTTCAGCCACCGGAACCCCGCGGAAAAAATCGATGGCGTAGAGAAACCACAGCCCCGCCGCAACCGTCAGCGCGACCTTCCATAGCCTGGGCCTCCGCACCGAGGCCAGATAGGCCAGAGTGCCGGCCACCAGCGATTCCAGCACTTCATTCTTATTCCCCAACACGAAGGTGAACAGGCCCATACCGAGAAACAGCGCTAAATAAGCTGCCAGCGTGTAGCGGCGGCGAATGCTCAGGAAATAGCGCGAGCGGTTTCCCGCCATCAAGGCCGCGAATCCAATGGCCGGTGGCAGCATGGCCACGCGATTCAGTACCTGGTGCAGTGTGAACCACTGATCGGTCTGGCTGCGCGTAAACAGATACGCCGAGGTGTTCAATGCCCAGGCCGCACTGAGTTTATCCCGGATCAGGAAGTAGCTGGCGATGCCGGCCAGAAACGCCGCGATCAGGATCGGCTCATGCCTCAGGATCAGCCTGGGGATGGGCCGTTCCGGCCGGTGCGGCAGCGCGGCTAACAGCGTCAGTTGCGCCATGATGATGAACCCGGCATAGAGGCCCAGGGCCAGCATGTAGTGGCTGTCGAGGGCCACCGGAAAAAGCTTGTATTCCAGATAGTGATAATTCTTGCCGCTGAACCCGCCGGTTTTGTCGATGATGATCGACCACGCCCCCAGTAGCGACCAATAATACAGAGCCAGCAGGCCCACGATCAGGCCCACATCGCGGCGGCGCTGGTATAAGACGCACGCCAGCGCGGCGATGACCGCCGTCGAGCCCCCCAGCATCGCAAAATATTTCATTGGGTCTTCGCCGCCTCCTTGGTATTCCGGATTGACTCGCGATACCGGCGGCACAGACTTCGGGCGATCGAATCGAAGCTCAGTTCGCGGGCAGCTTCGGGCCCGTTGGTGCGCAGCGGCGCGGCGGTGATCTCGGCCAGGGCGCGCCCGATTTGCTCCGCATCGCGCTCGACAATGCGGGTATGTGCGATTCCACGCAAGCGTTCGACGGCGTCGCCCACGTCCACGCTGACGATGGGCAAAGCGCATGCGAGCGCTTCCTGAATCACGCTGGGCGACCCTTCGGTGTCGCTCGTGACCAGCAGACAATCGCTCGCGTTCATCAACACGGGTACGCGATCGGGCTCTACCTTGCCGTCGAGAATTTCGAGACGCAGATTGGGCCACCTCCGGCGAGCCGCTGCGGCGGCCGCCAAGGCGAGGTCGAGACGTTTGTTCTTGGCGTCATGGCCCGCGTTAAACAAAACCACGCGATCGCGGGGCGGCCAGCCCAGCCGCGTCCGGGCAGCATTGCGGGCCTCGGGCCGGAAGATCTCCGCGTCCACGCCGCTGGGCTGCACCACGGCGCGTTCCCGCCGCCACCACAGGCGCTGCCGCAACCCTTCGCTGACGCAGACAATCAGTTCCGCTCGTAGCGCCGCAAGCTGCGATAACACCCGGCCCAGCCTGCATCGGACTTGGTTGCCCGACGGCGACGGATTTAGATCGCCGCCCCGGTAGGTGATCGCAAGCGGCCTGCGTCCGGCGGCCAACGCTGCCAGCATTGCGGTGACGGTGCCGAATTGAGCGTGGATCAGTGCAGGATCGAAACGGGCGATATGTTCGCGCAGCCGGAAATACTCGCGCGCGAGAGCCGGAGCAGATGTGCGCGAGCGTACATAGAAATTCTGCACCGTGACGCCCTCCCGCGCCAGGGAATGCGCCTGCCTGCGCGCAAAGATCATGGAACTGCCGCTTTCCTGGCCGGGAATCACGAACAACGCCCGCAACGGATTCACCGGAAGCACAAGGGCCTCGCCTTGGGTGCGACTGAAAACAGAGCCAGACGGGCCAGCTTAGCCCACGCCAGCAAACTCGCCGGACGCGACCGCAGTAGATCCCAGTAGGCGCGTCCGGCGCGTCCGTAATTGCCGGCCAGCATGACATGGTCGGCTTGTTTAAGCAATGCACGGAAGGTGTCCTCAGGTTTACTGGGACTCTCGCGGCTGATTCGCGCCACGATGGCATCCTCAGACTCGCCGCGCCGGCGTGCCTGGGCTAAAAGCCTCGCCGAGCGTTGCGCGCTCGCCTGCTCGCCAGCCCGCCCGGCGCTGACCGATTCGGCCGAGTAGCGGTAGTGATACAGAGGGTCGGCCAAATTGGCCGCGCCAGCGGCTTCCGTGAGACGCCAGAAGAAATCGTAATCCTGCGAGCATCGCAGCGCCTCGCGATATCCTCCCGCCGCCCGCGCCGCCTCCGCGCGAAACATCACCGAGCCGTGTATAAAGGGATTTCCGCGGTCGAGAGCCGCTCGTATTTGCCCCTGCGTCTCGGGCAGGCGCACTGTCCACAAAGGAGTTTCATCCTGCTGATGGGTGTAAGCCGCGCTCCCCAGCAACCCGGTTTCGGGATGCTTCTCAAGGTAAGCCGCCTGCCGCGCCAGCCGTTGCGGCTCGCTCCAATCGTCGGCGTCCTGACGCGCGATGAGTTCTCCCTTAGCCAGCGCGAGTCCGCGATTGAGAGTAGGCGTCAAGCCGCGGTGAGGCTCGAAAAAGAGCCGGATCCGAGAGTCCCGCGCGGCAGCTTCAGCGAGATGGCGCCGGGTCGGCGCTTCAGTGCTGCCGTCGTCCAGAATCAGGAATTCAAAGCTGCTCAGGCTTTGAATCAGGATGGACTCGATCGAGCGCGACAACATCCGCGCCGGCGTGTTGTAAACGCTCATCAGGACCGTCATGTTCACCATTGCGCCCCCCATTTCTGAGCCCATCGGGCGAAGGTCAACAGCGTCCAGAGTCTCTGTCCGGATGCGCTCCGCTGCCCTTCCGGATCAAGCAGAGGGCAGGGTAGCGAGGCGCGCACGGTTTCCTTTAAAGGTCCGGCGAGCCACGCCGCAATCGGCGCTCCGAAGCCGTGTTTGGCCCGATCGAGAACGCCGGCAGGCAGTGCGTTGCGATAGGTCTCGCGCAGCAGGACTTTCTTTTGTCGCCCGCGAACCAGGTGCTTCGCGTCCAGACCCTGTGCCCATTCCAGAATCCGGTGGTCCAGAAACGGAGCCCGCCCCTCCATACCGTAAGCTGCCAGTGCGATATCCACTTTGTAAGTCAAATCGTTGGCCAGATGCAGATGACGGTCGCTCCACAAGGCCCTCTGCAGCGCTCCGCCCGCAGGGGCAATCTGCAAGTAGCTGTCCGAAGCAAGCAGTTCCTGGAGCGTCGCGCCGGACGCGTGACCGGCCAGCAGCCGCGAGCGCTCCCGAAGCCGGAATGTGGTCTTCGATTGCACATAGACTCCGATCCGTCCCGCTCCGTCGCCGAACCCTGCGGCGGCAGCCGTCGCTTTGAGAAACTGTTTCGCCGCGATGTGCTCGTAGTGGCGGTAGCCCGCGAAGGCTTCATCGCCCCCGTCGCCATTGAGGATCACTTTGTAATGCCCCGCGAGCGCCGAAGCGAGCGCCAGCGAAGGCAGCGCTGAGCTGTCGGCAAAAGGCTCGTCATAGTGTGCCGACGCCAGGTCCAGTTGCTTGGCCGCGGCCTGACTGCGCACTTCAATCGCGTGATGCCGCAGGCTCAAGTGCCGGGCCACGGCGCGTGCGTGTGGAAGATCGGTTTGATCCCCGTCGATCACCACCGTGAAAGCTTCTGGAGCCCGGCACTCCAGAGCCGCAGCTTGCCCGGCGCACTCGACCGCAATAGCTGAAGAATCTACTCCCCCGCTTAAGGAGAGCGCCACCGGAACATCGGCGCGCAGGCGCAGGCGCACCGCGTCGGCAACCAGAGAACGAAGCTCCGCCGCGCGATCCCCCTGCGGCCGGCCGTCGGCCGCCGGAGTCTTTTCCGGAAACCACCAGCGCCGGACGTCGATTCGGCCGGCGCGAAGGCGGAGCAAATGCCCCGGCGGAACCTTGCGGCAATCGCGGAAAATCGCCAAGGGAGCCGGAACATAGCCCAGCGCAAGATAGGCATCCACCGCCGCCGGGTCAAGCCGTGAGGAGTGCAGGCCAGCCAGGGCCTTCAGCTCGCTGGCAAACGCGAAGACCGATTGAGAACCCCGAGCCTCGTCCCAGAAGTAGACCAGCGGTTTCTCTCCGTTGCGGTCTCGCGCCAGCGTCAGTTCCTGTTCCCGGCTATCCCACAGCGCGAACGCGAACATGCCATTGACGCGATCGAGCGTCTTCTCAACACCCCAAGCCGCGCAGGCTTCGACCAGCACTTCTGTGTCCGCGCCGGAGCGAAACTCGCCCCCCAGCTCTGCGCGCAATTCCCGGTAGTTGAAGATCTCGCCGTTGAGAGCGATGGTGAAGCGGCCATCGTGCGAGCGCATGGGTTGCGCGCCGGCCGGACTTAGATCGAGAATGGCCAGACGGCGATGCCCCAAAGCGATGGCCGGGCTCCCCGGCGTCGAAGCGGCCGGCGACAGAAAAACGTAGCCCTCGCCGTCCGGCCCGCGGTGACGCATCGCTCCCGTCATGCCGCGGATGGCGGCCATGCTGTTCGGATTTCCGATATTCTGCCCGTTACTTTGAACAATGCCGGCAATGCCACACATATGTTTTTACAGAAGTTCTCTACAGTGGACTGAAACGCTCCAGCGGCTTGGCGATCTCCGGTTCGCGGCCGCGGCAGCGCCAACGGATGAAATTCTCGCCGGCCCGTTCGAGCCAAACGGGGGCGTTACGTCCGGTGTTCCGCATCATCCCGCGCCAAGCCGCGCACGCCGCGTTTCCATGCCCGCTTTTGACGCGTGCCCTCGCCGTCATCAGCAAGTGCAGCCTGGCATTCGCTCTCCATATGGCTCTCCAGATCGTTCGCCCCACCGGGCGGCGTTCAAAGAGCCGGCTGATCGAGGCTTCCACAATCTCGAAAATCTCGCCCTGCATGCGCGCGCTGCCCAGACGATTGCTCCAGTTGCCGGCGTGGCGCCGGTTGTAAACGCCATGGCGCGGAAGCAGTACACCGGAAGTTTGCTCCGCCACGCGCATGAACCAGTCCGTATCGGTCAAGGCATATGCCGGATTGAAGCCGCCGGAAGCTTCCCAAACCTCGCGGCGCACCACCACGGTAGAGGGATGTAAGGGCCAGTCGTAGTAGCGCGTCATGTAGGAGATCAAATCGCCGCGCCTGGTCGTCAGCGGGGTCTTCGAGCGGAAAGGCCGCTCGTCGAAGGACTCGTCGCCAAGAGACTCCACCGCATCGATGAACCCGGAGTGAACAAAGCCCGTGTCCGGATGAGCTTCAAGATAAGCTGCGGATGCCTCCAGATGCTCGCGCAGAAAGCGGTCGTCGTCGGCGCAGAAGGCGATACAATCTCCGCGAGCCTGAGCCGCGGCGTCGTTCCATGCCTCTACACCCCCGGAGTTTTGGAAACGGCGAAAAACCCTCAGGCGCGAATGGGCCCCCGCCAGCTCCGCCAGCGTCTCCGCGGTGGCATCGGTTGAGCCGTCATCCATGACCACGATCTCCTCCGGCGGCCGGCTCTGCGAGAGCGCGGCTTGAATGGCTTGGCGAACCATGCCTGCGCGGTTGTAAGTTGAGATCACCACCGAAACAGTCATAGGCCCGACTCCCACTCGCGGTAACGCGTTCGAATACGCTCGATCAGTCCCTGCCGTTCAAGGTCAGCGAATAGCAATTGATAGCCGAGCGGACCGCGAAAATGAACGCTGTCGGAGTACACCGTAGCGGCGGTCTCCGAAAACGTTAGACTCAGATCGTAAAGTGCGACGCCGCCGGACGAGGCCCATACGGTGATCGCATCCCGCGCATGCCCGTAGCGCTTGCGGATCAAGCCGGTCAGAGGCTCGCCATCGCCAGGACGCCGGGAACGCCACATTGCGGACTCTGCCTTGCTCCAGGGTTTCTGGTAGTGCAAGGTCGGTTGGAATACGATGGCGTAGAGCGCCCGGTCGGCCTCGGCCAGCGTTCGGACCGCGGCAAGATGATCGAGATAGGAGTCAAGAATCGCGCTCTCGGCAACGGGCGGACCCTGTGCCGGCGCTGGGGTTCGGAAACGCCCGGCCAGTCTTGCGGCCACGCGCGCCAAGGCGATATGCGAGACGCCGTCCTGGCCGTTCACGCGCGCTTCGATTTGCGCATTGCGGTACGGCAGATTCGGCGCATCGTCGTCGCCGATCGGACGCGGGTGCATCAGATCGTTCGCCCCGTCGAAGGAGAGGACCACTTCGGGATGTAAAGGCCGGCCGTATTCGAGGAAGATCGCGAGTTCCTCGGCCGAAGTGGCTCCGCCCTGGCACAGATTCAGGACTTCGGCGCGGGCGAGGCCGGCCTTGCGTAGCGCGGTTTCGAGGCGCTCCGGGACAGTCGCGCCGGGATCGTCGCCCACGCCCACGCACACTGAGCCTCCCAGAAACTCGATCAGAAAGGAATTCCGGTAAGTCTCGAGCTCGCGCGCGCGAAAGCCTTCGCGATTGAGCGGCCACGGACCCTGGGTCATCTTGAGCATGCGGTACGGAGAATAGGCGAAGGTGATGTCGCCAATGCCTGCCGTCTCCGGATGAATTCGTTCGGCCAGCCGCGCCGCTCCTTCGGCGAGGGCGAGCAGCGCCAGCGTGTTCAAAACGATCAGCAGGCCACGGTGCATAATGAGAAAACCGATGGCGAGCCAACCTCTTGGCCCGCATTGTCCCGATATCCGGAGAGGTAGTCTTCGCTCAAGCTTTCTTGTGCCCGTCGGCCACGGATGGCGCCGGCGGCTTGAGCGCACAGCCTCGCCACCCCGCAGGCCAAGTCGCTTCCAGCAGCGAAGGCGAATCGGCGCGGAGCCGAGGGTGGATGGCTCCGCAGTGCCTGCCTCAGGCGCTGCGTCGCATCTTTTGCGCGCGGCAGTCTCATGCAGCCGTCTTCCTCGTTTTCTCCACCCACCAGTTGCCCAAAGCCATACATTGCAGGCCGCTGCGCAAGAACACATCCACCGCATCCGTGGCCCGGTAGACCATGGGTTCCCCATGCAGGTTGAAGGAGGTGTTCAGCAGAATGCCCTCGCCCGTCAGCGCTTCGTATTCCTTAAGCAGGCGATGGTAGCCGGGATTGTGCTTTTCGAAAACCTCATGTGGACGTGTCGTGAAATCGTAAGGATGCTGCGCCGCCGGAAAAACCGTGCGCCGCTCAGGCTTTGACCGGAATGCAAACATCATGTACGGCGAATCCACGGGCTTGGGTTTGTCGTAATAGTCCGCGCCACGCTCGGCCAACACCGAAGGCGCGAAAGGCATCCAGAAATCGCGCAGCTTCACGGCGTCGTTCAGTATCCGCACGGCGCCAGGGGAATCCGCGCGAGCCAGAATGGAGCGGTTGCCCAGGGCCCTCGCTCCGAACTCCGCCGCCCCGGAAGCCCGTGCCACGATTCCGCCGCGCACCAGCGTCTCGGCGGTCTTGGATTCAATGCGCGGTTCGAAGGAGTGCCGCAGCCGCCCAGCCTGCGCAGCCGGCTCCAGCGCCGCCTCGGCCTCGCGATCTGTGATCGGCTCGCCAAAGTAGATGGGCCCCAGCGGCTCGATAGGCTCACCCGCCTGCGCGGCCATGGAACATGCCGCGCCGATGCTGTTCGATTCGTCGCCGCAGGAGGGGAACACGTACATGTCTGCGACCTCCGGCGCCTCCAGAATCGCCAGGTTGGCCTTGACGTTCATGAACACGCCTCCCGAGCAGGCGATTCTTTCGATCCCGGTCGCCCGCGCCGCGTTGCGCACCCACACAGTCAGCATGTGTTCGAGGAATGCCTGCACTCCCGCCGCGATGGCGTCGAAGCGCGTCCCTGCGAGGGTCCTCTCTATCAACTGCTGCGCTGCGTACATCGAGGGCACACCCCGCCTGCGTCGCCAGCCCATTCCGTCCGGGGTGAACTCGAACAGATCGAGGAATGGTTTCGCCGCAGCCTCGGTGCACGCCGATCCTTTTCCATACGGCGCTAGGCCCATCACTTTGTATTCGTGTTCGAGCGGATTCATCCCCAGATACCGCGTGACCAGTGCATACAAGCGGCCGATTGAATCGTGCTCGGAGACCTGCGCAATGCGCTCCAGCTGTCGGTTTTCCCCAATCGACACCGTAGCCGAGAGCCTGTCGCCCGAGCCGTCGCAGGTGAATACAAGCACACGCCCCGGCGACGAAGCCCATGGCGATGTGTAATATGCCGCCGAGGCGTGTGCCAAGTGATGCTCGACCGCTGTGGTTTGCGGAAAGCCGAGTTCCGCAAGACATTCGCCCCGCGCCGCCGCCCGCCGCCGCTGGTAAATGCGGTCGACGAAAGTGTTCTTCAGAGGTTGCTTGGCCCGCGAGACCAGCCCTGAGCAGCCTTTATAATCCGCCGCGATCGCCTCGCGAGTCCACTGGCCATAGTTCGTGTAGCGCCCTCCCAGCGCGACCTGGGGCTTCTCGTCCGCCGCCATCCGCAGCGCCAGCGCGGCCGCGCCTGCGGGCGCATCGCCCTGGTTTTTTACCCGGCTCAAGCGCTCCTCCTGCAAAGCCAGCTCCAGCCGGCCGCCGCGCAGCAGCGCCGCCGAGGCGTTGTGCCCATCGTGAATCCCCACGAACGCGCTCACGACTTCACTTCCTCCTTGGGCCGATAGTAGGCTCTGTAGTAACCGTAATAGGAATAACTGTCGCTGAGTTCCTTATGGACCTCGTTGAGCACCACCCCGACCACTCGCGCGCGCAGCCGATTCAACGTCGCGAGCACCGTAGCCACGGCCTTGCGGCTGGTTTGCCCGGCTCGGGCTACCACCAGGACGCCGTCGGCGGCGGTAGCCATTTGCAGCGGCTCGGCAAAGCCCAGCAAAGGAGGCGCGTCCAGCACCACCAGGTCGTATTCCGAGGCCGCTTCTTCGAGCAGTTCCGTCAGCCCCCGGCCCACCAGGTCGGCCGCCCTGCGCGACGGAGGTCCGGCGGGCAGAATATCCAGATCCGGCACGCTCTCAACCCGGACTGTCGCCTCGCGCCAGGGAATCTCGCCCATCAGTACATTTGAAAGACCCACCACGCTTGGAATGTTGAAATTGCGATGCACGCTCGGACGCCGCAGATCGCCGTCGATCAGCAGGGTACGCTTGCCCTGCTCGGCGTGCGCCGCGGCCAGACTGGCGGCCGTCGTGGTCTTGCCCTCGCCGGGAGCCGCGCTGGTGACCAAAAGTGACCGGTAACGCCGGTCGAAATTCGCCAGCAAAATCGAGTTCCGCAGCGTCCGCACGCTTTCGTTGAAACCCGAAAAGTCATCCTCGGACGCCTTGTCGCCGCCTTTGCCGGGCATGCGCAAGCTCCCCGTGCTCAGCGCCGGACGGGTCTTCATCAGAGGCAGGCTGCCGATCACTTCCGTATGCAAAGCGCGCGCCACCTGCTCCGGATCGCGAATAGTCTTATCGAGCATATCGCTCACCACCGCCGCCCCCACCGCCAGCAGGGCCGAGAACAAAAACGCCAGCAGCAGGTTCAGAGGCACATCCGGGAAGACCGGCGAAAGAGCGGGCCGCGCAGGATCCGCAATGCGAATGGCCGAGTTCTGAAAGCCCGCGTTAATTCCCGCCTCTTTGATCTTGCGCATCAATTCGTCATAGAGCGTCTTGTCTCCGTCAGCTTCGCGCTTCGCCGCCTGATATTCGAACGAATGCGCGTTGACTTGATCGAACTCCGTCTTGGCCCCGGCCACCGCCTGCTGCGCCATTTCCTCGCGTTGCCGAGCTTCGGTGAATTCCGTCTCCACGCGCTGAACGATGCTTGCGCGCATGTTCTCGAAGGCTGCCAGCGACTCGTCCAGTTTGGCTTGCGCGCGGCGGTACTCGGGGTGCTTCGCGCCGTAAAAAGACTCGACGTCGGCCAGGTGCTCGCGCGCCTCGTCTACGTGCTCAGCCAGTTTTCGCAAGGGCTCGCCTTGAGGCGCGGCCAACTCCGCATCCACTGAGCCGTCGCGCACTCCGTCGTAAGCCGCTTCCTTCTTAAGCCGTTCCCCCTGGGCGTTCGTATAGTCCGTATTCAACAGCAGGAGGCGCGAGGCCAGGATGTTGGTCTTCTCCTCGGGATTGATCACATTCAGTTCCCGCTCCAGCTTGGCCAGAGCCAGTCCGGAGCGCTCCATCTTGGCCTTAAGCTCTTCCAGTTGCCGCTCCATGAACGTTGATAGACTCGCGGAGCTGCGGATGCGGATGTTGTAGGTAAGCTCTAAATACGACTGCGCGATGGCGTTGGCGGCATCGGCTGCCAATTGCGGGTCTTCCGAGCGGTACCCGATCAGGATCAAATACGTGTTGGGCGGCCGTGTCACCTTGAGCCGCTGGAGCGCCACCGGCGCCTCCAGACCGCGCCCTGCGCTATACGCCAGCGACTGATGCTCCAAACGCCGCAAATCGAAGCGGGCATCCACCGGACGCAGAACCGAATCCGACTCCACCAGCTTGATCTGCGTCGCCAGAAACTGGTCCGCGTCATTCAGCGCTGTTCGCGTTGCGTCGTCCCCAACTACTCCGGGCGGCGATTGCCGGTCGATGTCGACAGTCGCAGTGGATTCGAAAATGGGCGGCACGCGCGCGGAAATGATCCAGGTGGCCAGAACGACAGCGGCCACGAAGCCCGCGATCCGAAACCGGTAGCGCTTCACGATCCACAGGTATTGCGAGAGGGGGATCTTCGATGCCTCCGGCTCTTCTTCCGAATATGCCCCGGAATAGGCGGAATAGAGCGGCGGAGCCGCGTAGGCCGGCAGACGCCCTACTTCCATCACCGCCGGCCGGTCTTCGTTCGGGATCATGAATAGGTTACTTCTAACGTTCGGCGCTCAGGATCAAGGCTCCCGACGCCGTTCCGGCCACAAAGGCGATCGCCTTCTCGATGACCGTGGCCGTTACGCGGGCGCTACGGCTATCGGGGATATACAAAATGTCGTTGGCTCCGAGCGCTACGTCGGGAGCTTTGCGGTCCATAATCTTCCGCAGTTCCACCACGATCTCCGTGGTCGGCGAGGTCTCGGAAGGACGCCGGTAAATATATCCCTCTTTCTTCGAAAAAGGCGCCAGTCCCTCCGCCAACGCCAGCGCCTTGAGTACCGTCAGCTCGGCGCCATCGGCAGCCGGAAAGCCGCCCGGCTTACGCACATTTCCCACCACAAAGACGCGGCCCATCCGAGGCACCCGTATTTCCTCGCCGCCATTGAGCGTCAAGTTGAGCGCCGGGTCGGCCCCGTCGATCAGCCCCTTCAACGACACCCGTTCGACCACAGGCGCCCCCAACGCATCGTGCGAAGGGTGAGTTACCAGGATCTCCGTTCCCGCATCCGTATTCAGACCCTGCGCCCGCGCCAGCGCCTCCAGCAGCGTGATCTTGCCGTAAGCCGGAAATGTGAGCGGCTGCCGCACCGCGCCCACCACGCTGATCGGACGGCTATGGTATTCGGCGATGGTCACTGTCACGGCCGGGTCTTTGAGAATCTGTTCCGCCACCAGCGCCGCGGCGATGCGGTCCTCCACCTCCGAGGGCATGCGCCCGGCGACGTCGATCCGCCGCTCCAGCATGGGTAGATGAATCGCGCCTTCCGCGGATACGCGCACCGTCCGGCTCAGCTCCGGCGCGCCATAAACAACCACCGCCGTCAGATCCCCAGCCTCAAGTGGACGCGCTGGCAGATTCGCGCCAGCCTCGGGAAGCGGCGCAGACAAATGATCCTGGGCCAAGGAGCATTGCGGCAAAGCCAAAAACGCCACGACGCACCACGTACTCGAAACACAAACCATTTTGAGCATGGAATTAATTGAAAAGAGGTCCGATCATCTCCGGATCTACCTCAACCGCCAGCGACCGTTGCAGCAGTTCAACGCCCAGCAGCAGTCTGAGGCAGCTTCCCTCCCGCAGCAGCGTTCCTTCAATGCCGCGCAAAGGGCCCCGCTCTATGCGCACCCGGTCGCCTGCCTTGAGTCGATACGGCCAGGGTCCCATCGGCAGCTTGGATGCCAGCGCGGCACGGACCCCGTCGATTTCCTCCTCCGCCACTGGCGCGGGAAGGCCCGCGAAGCCCACGATGCGGGATACTCCCGGCATATTTACGATCCTGGCGCGATCCTGCAGAGGAAACCGGCCGAAAACGTATCCTGGAAATAAAGGCGTTTCCAAGTCCTTCGAGCGGTCCGACCATTGTCGTCGCGTACGATACAACGGCAGAAACGTGTCCACTCCCCCAGCGCACAAGACGCTCTCTACCCGGCGCTCATGCTGATACTTAACCGCCAGCGCAAACCATTGCCCCTGATTCTCCTCCGGGCACGGCTCGCGCACTGTGAGTCCCATCGTGTAGGTGTTCAAAATGCCCTTCCCGGGAACAGTTGTGGAAAGCGGGGAGGATTTGTCTCAGTCCGAAGCGCCAAAAGCACGGAAGTGCCTGCCGTGTACCAAAGGCTCTATAGGCCGCTGTAAAAGCCCAAAATGGGACTGGCCGCTGTTGCACTCAAGATACAAAATACGGCCCGCGAAATGCTCCGCTTCGCCCAACGAACAGTCCGCAAAACGGACCCTGGGCCGCGGCCACGAGCGAGCTGCTGCTTTGGGGAAGCGAGGGCCGGGACCTCGAAGATGGCTCGCAAAGCTAACCAAAAAACCAGGCAGGCGGAAGCCTACCCCATCGGGCTGCTACCGCCAGAACCGGTACCACTTCCGCGTCGAAGGGTCTACGGCAAGAGTGGCTATATCCAGGGCGCCGCCGGTCAATGCAGCCCGTGGGTTATTCACGCACAGGATCTCTGAAACGTCGTCGCTATAATTCTCCGACAGCCACGCGCGAGCCTGATCCATCCGCGGAGGCCTGCGCACGCAATCATGGCCGTCGCTGGCGGTGAAATGCACCAGCCCGCGGTCGAGCAGCAGCCGGCAAAACTCCTGCGCTTTCCGGCCGAACCCGCCTGTAAGACTCTGCGCGGTCACCTGCACGCATGCTCCGGCCTGCACCCAGAGGGCAATCTCCTCCACGCGGCGGCGCAGCAAATCGTTGCGCTCCGGGTGCGTGATGACGGGAGTCATGCCCGCCCCAATGAGGCGGGCGAAAATCTCTGCCGTATTCCTGAAAATCAATAAATCGGAAAATTCGACCAGTAAATAGCTGCTGTGGTTGATTGTATATTTTGTAGGATTGTCAATGGCATCCTGGATATTGTCATAGCTTAAGTGGAAATCGCAGCCGGAATACAGCTCCAGCGCTCCGTCGATTGCCGCCGCAAGCTTGGCGAGCCGCTCGGCGATGAGTTCCGGCTCAAAGCGGTACGCCGGGCTGGCGTGCGGAGTCGCCACCAGCGCCGTGGTCCCGTGGTCGGCCGCCATGCGGAGCATCGCCAGCGAATCCTCGAAAGCCGGCGGCCCGTCGTCGAGCCCATACAGCACATGGCTATGAATATCGATCAATTCTCAGTGTATCCCTTCAAGGAAGGCATTTATTTCCCCAGCCATTTCTTCCGCCAATCCCGGAGCTTGTCGCTCCAGCTTGAGGATGTCGACGGCGGAGGCGGCGGCTCCGCTTCGAACCCTCCCGCAGCATGTACTTCCGGCAGCGGCGGAGGCGGCTCATACGGAGTCTTCGAAACCATGTGCACGCGATAGCCGCTAAATGCAAACGTGCGCTTGTACAGCTTCGCGTCCTTGTCCTCTGCTACCACCGAGAACGCTTTTTCGTCCTGGCCGGCCAGCGTAACCGTCTCAATCGGATAGTAGCCCTTTACGTTGCGTTCGATATAAGCGGTCTCGTAATGATGGCGCTTGGAACTCCACACAAACACCCGGAAGCTGTCGAAGTCGTACGGCCGCAAGCCCGCTGAAGCGGTGGTCCATAACCAGTTGTTCTTGGTGTCGTTGCGGTCTTTGTCCGGCACGTCTCCCAAGGCCAGATATGCCGTCACGCGATGGCCCTCGGCGTATTGCGCCACTTCGTCGGGGACGGACATCACCAGCATGCGCGACAGCGCCCAGCCGGTGTCGCCGTTGCGGGTGCGGACCAGGGACCAGTCGTCTTCGGGCTGCGGGGGCAGGGCGGCCGCGGCTCGCCCTGCCGCTGCCGCCGCCGGCGCGGAAGCTCCGCGCTTCGATAATTCCAGCCAGTTCGCCGGCAGGGGAGGTCCCGCGGGCAGCGGCAGCAGGGGCGTGCTTTGCGTCTTCGATTTCGACTTCTTTGGAACGCTGGCGCGATGCGCTGTTACAGGCTTCGGGGGCGCGGGAGGTGCGCTGTGCGGCGTCACGCGATGGCTGATTACCTCGACGCTTCCGCCCTCGGGAATCTGGAAAAAACTCGCCGATTGGCGATACGGCTCGGCGTGAACATTCAGCGCCTCATACACCGTGGCCGTCCCTTGCGACGGCAGCTTCGCGGCGCTTGCGGCCAGCCTGCGCAGATCGCTCATCTGCTGCTCGCTCAGCAGCAGGTTGACGTCGGTCCATCCCTCCACGCCGGCCGCTGTGCGCACCTTCACCAAGCGCCGCCGCGTCTCGATCACGTCCAGATGGTCGCCGTGTTTGGCCGTCGCCACCACCGGCGATTTCGCCATCATTTCGTGCCGCAGATTGAGAATCGCCGGACCCGCGTAAGCGCTTCCCGTGGGCTGTTGCGGAGGCGGCGCCGAACTGCACCCGCTAAGCGCGAGCATCGCGCCGCAGAAACACAGGACGCAGCCCGCTATCCAATTCCCAAATCGTCGATCCGCTCGAGCGGCGTCCCGCAGACCCTGCAAATCAGCGAGGCGCAATCGCCGCAAGCCAGCGGATCCGCCACCGGCAGGCGGCACTGGGGGCAATAATACTCGGTTGTCGATTCTTCCGCCATGAACTCCCGCCACCGGAGACCTACGGCTCCGCCGGCGGCGTCACCTGCGCCGCCACGACCTCGCCGCCGCGCGCTTTCAGGAATAGATCGTACTGGCTCATCAGATCGCGAACCACCGCGTCGCCCAGCATCGTGTAGCCCGGACCCGTGAAGTGTACGTGATCGGTCTGCGCCATCCCCGCCGACACCCATTCCAGCATGGAGCCTTTTCCGCCCATCTTGGCCCGCTGATCCCAGAACGGGCAGCCCGTGGCCAGCGCCGCTTCCCGCTGCGCCTCCACAATCACGTCCAGTTGATCCATCGGCTGCCAGCCCTTCTTCGCTGTCTTCTGATCGCGATCCGGAGGCCCGATCACGAAGATCGTCGCCGCGGGTGCAGCGGCGCGGAAGCGCGCAATCAGCCGCTCGAACATATCGCGATACGAATCCAGTGTCCAGGACTTTTGCCCGGCTTCGTTCGTCCCGTAAGCCAGCACGATCATGGCCGGATTCCGCCGCTCGATATTGCTGCGCAGCGTCTCCTCATTCCAATCGAGCACGATCGGAGCCGAAGCGCCGTTGATTCCCAACGTCTCGTAAGTGATGCCCGTGGGCTTCTCTGCAACCCACCCGAACAGCCGCACCGGAGCGTGATCCAGCGTCTCCAGTTCCAGTTTATGCGGACCCGGCATGTCTTCCAGATGATAGTAGGCGGGGCTGGGCTCGCCGTCGGTTGAAACCTTCTCCACCGGAGCCCCGTTGTCGTAAAGCTGTAACGACCCGCCGCCCGGCTGCTGATAGTAGAACAGCTCAAAATTGCTGGCATCGGCGTCGACGTAAACCCCTTCCCGGGGAGTCCGCACCGACATGCTGATCCCGCCCAAGCCGTACACGCCGTCGCCAGCGCGGCCCACCAGGCCATCCGTATGCCACCCGTCCGTCGAGCCGCTGCGCACATCCTCGCGCCTGTATCCGTTATAAGGACGCCCTGCGAAAGAGAATCCGCTCCCGCCGTCGCCGAACTTTTCCTGCAACCGCGCCCGCATCTCGCCGGTCCATTCATCCGCGGCCGTGTGCGAATCGCCGTAATGCAGTATCCGCACCGGCCCGGGCATCTCACCCTTCTGGTGCCGGTACAGTTGCTCGAAGAAGGGGATCAGCGCCGCGGGGTTCTCCACCGGAATATCCGCGCCGTTGGCAACGTTCCGGTACACCGCCTCATGGGCCTGCACGCGAGTTTTGGCGGGAGCCGGCTGAATCTTCGCAGGCGTTTTGGCGGGCGTCTTCGGAGATACCTTCGGAAGTGTCTTAGGTGCCGGCTTCACCGAGTTCAGCGGAGTTGTCTTGGCGCTCGCCAGAGGAGCCTTGCTCGCCGTGGGCTTCTTCGGCGCGAAAACAGTCTTGGCCGCACCAGCCTTGCTTGTCCCAGCCTTGCTCGTTCCGGTCTTGCTCGTACTCGCGGCGCCGCGGCTGCCCATGCCGCTACTGGAAAGATATTTTTTCTTGACGGTTTTTTGTGGCGCGGTGGATTTGGCTTTCGCCTTGGCTGGTTTGGTTTTAGAGGAGGGTGACTGCGGCGGCGGCGTCCCCGGCGTGATCGCAGCGGCAAACGCCGCGGCCACACCTGCAATGGCCAGAATCTGTAAGATTCTCATCGTTTCGTGGTTTCGCTCCCTGGCACGACGTTCTCGGGCGGCGGCGTGCCGGCGCTCTCAACCGCCGGATCGCGTAAACCCGCTTGCTCTCTCAATTGTCGCAGCTTATAACCGTTATAGCCTTCTCGGAGGGCATTGTACAAGAGCTCTCCCACGATCCTGGCGCCCATCGGCATCGGATGGATGAAGTCCGCGCCCACTAATCGAGGCTCGCCGTTGTACCATTTCCCCATCGTGCCCTCGCCGCCCATGGCTTCGAATGTGTTGAAAAACGCCGCGCCGCTCGCCGCCGCCACCTTCGACTCCAGCGCCACCAGCCGAGGCATCGCCTCCACCGTGCCGATCTCTCCGTTGTCTTTGCGTTCCCCGCGATCCATCGGACTCATCAGCAGAATCGAGGCTTCCGGAACCGCCGCCTTAACCCTCCGCACTGCGTCCTGCATCTCGCCGGCCCAACCGCCATCGATGAATTTTGGATACCCGCTCTCGTTGGTTCCGAAGGCGATCACCACCAGGTCCGGTTGATAATGTTGCAACTCGGCCGCCCAGTGCGGACCGTTTATCGCGTGTGTAAGCAGCGTAATATTCGCGCCGTTGATGCCCGCGCTGCTGTATACGACTCCATGCCCGGCTTTACGAAAGTCCGCTCCATACAGCCGCACCCGGCCGCTCGTCACCCGTAGCGTGAAATTCTTGGCCGTCGGCGGAAAGGTGAACGACGCAAACCCCGGGCCCTGTTCTCCCGCTGTATCGGCTGATCCGATCTCGACGCCGTCCGCATCCATGCTGAAGGATCCGCCATCGGGCTGCGTCAGGTAGGAAATCTCTACGCTGGAATGCCCCGCATCTTTGAGCGTCCAGTGCGCCACCGACCCAGTCGAGCCTCGAAAGCTCGCCGCACCCAAGCCATGCAATCCATCCTTCAATTCGTTCCCCGGCACACCCGCCACGTCGATCTTCCAGTTGGACGAGCTCATCTCCACGCCCCGGTGCCCGTACCACGCCCATGGACGGGCAATCAGCACGAAGCCTGAGCCGGCGTCGCCAAATTGCTCTTGCAGCAGCGCCCGCGCGTCGGCGGTAATCAGATCGGCGGTAGTCGGCGAATCGCCGTAATGCACCACTCGCGTGACCCCGCCCTTCGCGAGCGACGCATAGAAATGATCCATTTGGTGGGTTGGATCGACCACGCTCTTCGGATCCGGCGCGTCACCCGCGTCCTGCCGGATCGCGACGGGTTTTAACGGAGGGAGCGGCGCCGGTGGCGCCGCCGGCGGAGCCATCTGCCAGATCAATGCAATGTTCTTGGGATTGAAGGTCTCCAGGTTCCGCAGTGCTGGAATAGCCTGCATCAGCCCGGCGAAGGTGGCGATGGTGAGGAAGGTCTTCCAGGGCATGTCGTGAACCTGAGGTTTCAGAACCTAATATAAATAAATGGCGCAGCCCCAGTGCGAGCCACGTATTGAAGCCCGGCGCCCAGCCCCGCCAGCGCCGCCGCCTGCGCGTAAAACGGAGCGCGAACATAGACGCCAAGACTGAATTCATACCAGTTCTTCGGAATATAGTGAAAAAGCACGCCAATTCCCAGAATCATCCACAGCTCCGGCGAAATATTCCCAAAAGAAGTTGTCAAGGAGCCGATGCGTTGAAGGATCGACCATGCGGTGTCAAAATCCGGAGCTCGAAAGAAGATCCATGCGAAAGTAACATAATGAAACGTGACGATGATGTATAAATAGCGCAAAAAGCCCGTGGCTTTCGCCGTTCCTCTCCAACTCTGCCACAGCCGCACAAAAGCTAGCCCTATGCCATGCAGCGCTCCCCAGACGACGAAATTCCAGCTTGCCCCATGCCAGAGACCGCCGATAACCATGGTGATAATAAGGTTGGCGTAGCTGAAAAACTTCACCCGTTTCCCTGGCAAAGAAAAATATAAATAATCGCGCAGCCAATTGGAGAGCGTAATATGCCAGCGCCGCCAGAAATCGGCGATATTTTCCGCGGCGTAAGGCGCATTGAAATTAGCCGGCAGCTTGATTCCCAACAGCAGCGCCGACCCGACGACGATGTCGGTGTACCCGGAAAAATCGTAATACAACTGGAACGCATACGCGTAAACGGCAATCAGCGTCTCCGCGCCCGTGTACAGCTTGGGAAAATCGAACACCCGGTTCACCAGGTTGCCCGCCAGGTAATCCGCGATCATCAGCTTCTTCACCAGCCCCAGGGCAATCAGGAAGAGCGCCCGCCCCCCCGCCGCCCCGTCCAGCTTCTTGGGCTTCTCGAACTGATCCAGCAGCGTCTCCACCCGCGTAATTGGCCCCGCCAGGATCGTGGGGAAAAAGGACACGGCCGCCAGGTGCGCCAGGTAGCTGCGAGTCCCCTTGATGTCGCCCCGGTACAGGTCGATGGTGTAAGTCAGCGCTTGGAAGACATAAAAGGAGAGGCTGATCGGCAAGGCCCACTTCCAGGCCGGCGGAGTTTTCCCGGTCCAGTGGCCCCAGTTAGCCAGAAAGAACGGGACGTACTTATAGAACGCCAGCATCCCGATGTTCATCCCGATGCTGGCCGTCACCAGCAGCTTCCGCAAGACCGGGCGCTTCGAGCTCTGCAAACCCAGCCCCAGGAGGTAGTCGATGGTCGATGCCGCCGGGATCAGAGCCAGCAGGGTCAGGCTCCAGCGGGCAAAGAAGAAATAGTTGGCGAACAGGATCACCGCCAGCGTCACTGCCCGGAACCGGGCCAGCGGCCAGTACACCAAAAAGATTGCGCCCAGGAACAAAAAATAGCTGGAGGAATACGGTAACAAGTTTCCAGCATAGCAGGAACGCAAAATTCCCCCGAAAATCCCTGAAATGAGTATAGGAGTGTGTTAGCATACTCATATGAGTTGCCGTCTGCAAGTGCTGATTCCAAGCGAGTTGGATGCGCAGATTCAGAAAGCTGCAAAGCGGACCCGAATTTCCAAAGGAGAGTGGGTCAGGCGTGCCATTGAGGCTGCTTTGCGCCCCTCCAAACCCCGGTCCGGGTCGACCGCAGTGTCGCAGTTGGCCGCCCTGAATGGTCCCACCGCGGGAATCCAGCAGATGCTCGCCGAGATCGAGAACGGTCGCCGATGAAGGTCTTCATCGACTCCAACATCCCTATGTATGTTGCCGGAGCCGAGCATGAAAACCGCGACCCGGCCCGCCGTTTCCTCGAGCAGGTGGAAAATCGCCAGGTCGAGGCCTGTACCAGCACCGCGGTCATCCAGGAAATCCTGTCCCGCTACGCCGGTCTCGGCCGCCGCGACCTGGCCGGCCGTATCTATGATTTATTCGTCGAAGCCTGCCCCGAAGTCCTGGATGTCACCCTCGCCGACACCGACCGAGCCCGGGATCTGATCGCCAACGCCGTCACGCCAATCCCCCGCCATGCCATCCACGTCGCCGTTATGATGAACCACGAAATCGAATGGATCGCGACCTTCGACAAAGAGTTCGACCGGATCGCGGGTGTCCGCCGAATGAAGCTACCTTAATCCTATGCCGCCATTCGAGCTTCATCATCAGGTGAAACGTGGCAATCTCCAGCGAGTCCGGGAGATCCTGCTGGACCGTCCTGACCTCAACACGTACGACAATCACGGCTACACGCCACTCATGTACGCGGTCGAAAGCCCGAACGCCGGCGTCGATATGGTGCGCCTGCTGCTGGACCATGGAGCCAGCATTCATCAGGAATGTTCCAGGTGGGCGACCCCGTGCTCCGTGCTCGCGCTTTGCATCGCCGGCGGGAATCCACGGAAAGTGGTCCTATTACTCGAGGCTGGCGGGGACGTTCATTACGAAACGACCTATGGCTTTGATGCCGTACTCGACGCGGTGTATAGCCCGGACGTTCCCAGCGACCAGAATTTGATCGAACTCTTGAAGCTCCTTCTCTCTTACGGTGTGGGGTTGGACGGAATATCGACCTACGGAGAGACGGCGTTACGGACACTTTCGAACAAAGCCCGATTCGACGCCGTCCAACTCCTTCTGGATGCCGGAGCCGACGAGGGCCAACTCGAATGGACACCGCTGATTCGTGCTGTGGCCCTCGGTTCCCTTGCGGACGTTGCATCAGTCGTGCGCAGCGGGGCGGATCTCGAAGGCCGAGACAGGTGGCTCCGCACCGCGTACCTAGTCGCAATCCAAACCGGAGACATCGCCAAAGCCAGTTTTCTTCTTGAATGCGGAGCGGACCGCGAGGCTCGTGGGCGCTGTGGGAAGCCCCCGCTATTCTATGCGATTGAGAGCTATCATCACCCCGCGATGCTCGAATGGCTTCTCGAGAGTGGTATCGATATCGAGCAAACCGACGAATCTGGATGGACGTCTCTTATACAAGCCGTTGAGTGCGCTACCGCAAGAACAGTAGACCGATTGCTGAGAGCTGGCGCAGATGTGAACGCCGATCGGGGCAGCCGAACCGCACTTTCATTCGCGACGACCCGCGAAGTCGCGGCGATTCTTCTTGATGCAGGTGCGGACCCCGCCAACCTTCCTTTTGAGGCAAGGCGATCACTATTAGGTCTCGACCCGGAGCCGGATGAGAGCCTGCTCGATGTCTCGCCACCTGAGTTCCACAAAGGATGGTCACGCCGCCTCGGCATCAGTAACCCGGAGAAGATAAGCGAACCGTTCTGGATCGGAATGATCCGAGCCGGAGTTTCCGCATTCCAGGCGGCCCAGCGATACGGACGCCAATTCGGCGAAGCTCCCATCTGGTGCGCCTGGCGTTTTGGACCGTCCATCACTTGGCTGCCGGATGGCCGCATCATCCAAATCGCAGGCGAACACGAGGACTCCTACGACGAGGATTTCTGCATCTATAACGACGTATTCGTCCACCAACCGGACGGGACCATACACATCTTCGGCTATCCAGAATCAGTCTTCCCGCCGACCGATTTTCACACCGCGACCCTGATCGGCGAATACATTTACATCATCGGATCGCTGGGTTACCTCGGCGCGCGGCGATACGGAACCACGCCCATCTACCGCCTCCACACCACGACCCTCCAAATAGAGCCGCTGCAAGCCCAAGGCGAAGCGCCCGGCTGGATCTACAAGCATCGCGCCCTTCAAGTGGGCGCAGATGAAATCCACATTTCCGGAGGCAAGATCGCGAGCGAAATCGAAGTTCACACCCCGAACGAAAAGCCGTTCATCCTCGACGTCAAGCGCCTAACTTGGCGACCAGCTACTTAGCCGGATAAGTCTTGGTGTACTTATTCCGATGATTGACCACCGTGAACGCACCCGACGATTCCGCCGTGACCTTCAAATACTCGCCCAGATCGTTATCCACATTGGCGATAAAACTATCCGCGACATTGGTAGCCGACCCGCCGGCGATCGCGAAATGAAGCTGCCACAAATCCTCCAGCCCGGGCGAAGCCTTGACCACCTTCCACCCCGCCGGATCGCCGCCCTTGGTCGGCCCTTTGGCCATAAATGGCAACCCGCGGAGCCAGCCCATAAATCGCCTTTGACGATTCCGCCCCGCGACCTTCGACAAAGAATTCGACCGGATCCCCGGTGTCCGCCGGATGAAGCTGCCTTAATCTTTCTCCGCCGCCATCCTGATAACCGCCGCACGACGTATAAGGAGGCGCCGCATGTAACCCTCTAGAAACAGGATGTCCGCCAGCCTCCCGAGCCAGCCCAAAGGGGATTGGTAGTCGAAGGTGTCCTTCATTAGCGTTCGTCCACCGCGCCATTCAAAAAAATGGTCGTGATCGAATCGCCGAAAGACGCCGGAAACCTGGGAATCTCGGAAGTGGCGAGGGCGGTCATAAGCGACGATGCGGCTCGTGAGGCGCTGCCGTACGAGGAAGTGCGTTGCTTCCCAGGTTACCTCCTGGTTGAGGCCGATCAACCCCGTTGTGATTCCCCCCACCGCCCTCTCGCTTGTCCCCGGCATGGAATCAATGTGCAGATCGATGCTTCGGGCGAGATCAAAACAACGTTCGATTGGGGCGGAGATCGCGGTTTCAAACCCGATGGTCGGCATTTTTACTTCGCCGGATAAGTCCTGCTGTACTTATTCCGATGATTGACCACCGTGAACGTGCCCGACGATTCCGCTGTCACCTTCAAATACTCGCCAAGATCGTTATCCACGTTGGCGATAAAGCTGTCAGCGACATTGGTCGCCGACCCGCCGGCGATCGCAAAATGGAGCTGCCATAAATCCTCCAGCCCGGGCGAAGCCTTGATCACTTTCCACCCCATCGGATCGCCGCCCTTGGTCGGCCCGTTGTTCATAATCGCGACCCGCGGAGCCAGCCCATAGATCGCCTTTGACGATTCCGCCCCGTGATGCGTCGTCAAATACAGATCCAGCTTGCCCACCTTATTCTCGGGACACAGCAGCGCCAGTTCCTTGTTCCAAGTGATATCGCTAAAATCCCCAAAGCGAAACTTGCCCAGCTCGATCACCACGCCCACAGCCTGAGGATTCTCGCCCGTCTCATCGCCCGAGCCTTCCGGGTGCGGCCCGACCCCGGAGCAATACGGATTCGCCTGCCCACCCCCATTTAAAGGCCGCTGGATCGCCTTCCCCGCCGCGGTCACAACCGTGACATCGAGTCCCTTCACCGGAATCTTGTCCCCGGGCACAACCACGCGATGCGTCCCCTTAGCCTTCTCGATCTTGGCGACCGCAGCCGCGTAGTCGTCCGGATATTTACCGCCGGCATCCACGCTGCCGCCGTAATCCATGATGTTCTCCACCGGCAGCACCTCCAGCAGATTGGGCACGCCGCCCACATGATCGCTGTGGAAATGGGTCACCAGCAGGTAATCGATGCGCCCAACGCCGGCAGCTTTGGCCGCAGTCTTGATGCGAAGAGCATCCCGTCCGCCGAAACCGGCGTAGCCCGCGTCGATCAAAAGGCTCTGCCCCGAAGGCGACACCACCAGCGTCGATTGCCCGCCCTCGACGTCGATGAAATAGATATTGAGAGCGCTCGCGGCATACGCCGAGCCCCCCAACAGCAGCAGCACTGGCAAGAAAGCACGCACGCCGCCATCATAACGCAAGCGCATAACAGAGGAATCACAAACTCAATTTGCCGCCGATTCCTCAACTTGCCGCTTTCTCTCGCCCCAATCTCGCCGCGAGCCCGCTATTTTCAAGTCGTAAGAGTTCGGATGTCTCATCGCATCCGGATCACGCCAACGCGGAGGAGTTCTCGAGAGCAACCCGCGCCATCGCTCACCCGGTGGAGGCGTCGAACGATGGGCTGTGCCGTTGAAGTTTTAACGGCGCTTCCCGGTGAGCGACATCACCGAGCAAGAGGCGCCTCTTCGAATAGCTCTAGCGTGGAACCGCTCCCGCCCTCACGGCTGCTGACCGAGCCGTGACCGAAGGGAGCGGTTAGTGGCACCCGGAGTGTCTGCATGCAGCATCGTCATGCCATCGCAACCGCTCCGATGTTACCTTGGTATTTACCCCATGCTGAAGGTCAAAGTAGAAGCACCCGACGACCTCAATCCTTTGGAAACCGCCGAATGGGTTGAGGCTCTTGATGAGATCATCGACGAAGTAGGGCCCGACCGGGCCAGCTGGCTGCTCGAAAGGCTGATGGAGCGCGCCGCCAACCTGGGAGTCAAGGTTCCCATGCGTTGGAACACGGCGTACATGAACACGATTCCTCCGGAGGAGGAAGTCGCCTACCCCGGCAACCGCGAGATTGAACGCCGCATCAAGAGCCTGGTGCGCTGGAACGCCGTCGCCATGGTGGTGCACGCCAACAAAGCCGACCCCAATATCGGCGGCCACTTGGCCACCTACGCGTCGCTTGCGACCATGCTCGAAGTCGGCCACAATCACTTCTTTCATGGCTCGTACCCGAACAAGGACGGTGGCGCCGAGGCAGGCGACCTGATTTACTTCCAGGGTCATGCCTCGCCCGGTCCCTACGCGCGAGCCTTCCTCGAAGGCCGCCTCAATGAGCATCATCTCGAAAATTTCCGGCATGAGCTGCGCGAGCACCCGGGCCTATCCTCTTATCCGCACCCGTGGTTGATGCCCGATTTCTGGCAGTTCCCCACTGTCTCCATGGGACTCGGGCCCATCGCCGCAATCTATCAAGCGCGCTTCATGCGCTATCTCGAAAATCGCGGCCTCATCGCGAAAACTCCGCGCAAAGTCTGGGCCTTCCTGGGCGATGGCGAAACGGATGAGCCGGAATCGCTCGGCGCACTCACTCTGGCCGCGCGCGAAACGCTCGACAATCTGATCTTCGTAGTCAATTGCAACTTGCAGCGTCTCGACGGACCGGTGCGCGGCAACGGCAGCATCATCCAGGAACTCGAAGCCGCCTTCCGCGGCGCCGGCTGGAACGTAATCAAGTGCATCTGGGGCGCCGGCTGGGACGACCTGTTCGCCCGCGACGCCACCGGCCTCCTGCTGAAACGCATGCACGAAGTGGTCGACGGCGAATACCAGGCCTACCGCGCCAACGACGGCGCATTCATCCGCAAGGAATTTTTCGGCAAGTACCCTGAGCTGCTCAAGTTGGTCGAGCACATGACCGACGACGAAATCTGGGCCCTGCGCCGCGGCGGCCACGATCCTGTGAAGGTCTACAACGCGTACAAAAAGGCCATCGAACATACTGGCCAGCCCACCGTGATCCTGGCGAAAACGGTGAAGGGCTACGGGCTCGGCGAAACCGCGCAGGGACGCATGGGCGCGCACCAGCAGAAGAAGCTGGATGAAGGCGAGCTGATGAAGATCCGGAAACTGTTCAACGTTCCGATCTCCGATGAAGTCGTGAAAAACATCGGTTTCGCCCGCTTGCCTGAGGATTCGCCGGAGATGAAGTATCTGCGCGAACGCGAAACAGCGATGGGCGGTCCTGTGCCTTCGCGCAAAGTGAAGCCGTTGAATATCACCGCTCCGCCGCTCGAAATTTTCCAGGACGCTCTCAACGGTTCACGCGGCCGCGAAGCTTCTACCACCACCGCTTTCGTCGCGATCCTCAAGAGCCTGATGAAGCATCCCGAACTGGGCAAGCTTGTCGTGCCCATCGTTCCCGATGAAGCCCGCACCTTCGGCATGGACTCGCTCTTCCGCGAGTATGGCATTTACGCCAGCCACGGCCAGCTTTATAAACCCGTCGATGCCAACATTTTGATGTATTACAAGGAAGCGCAGAACGGGCAGGTTTTGGAAGAAGGCATCACCGAGGCCGGCTCCATGGCCTCCTGCATGGCCGCCGGAACTGCGTACGCCAATTACGGCGTGCCCATGATTCCGTTCTTCATTTATTATTCGATGTTCGGATTCCAGCGCGTCGGCGATCTGATCTGGGCCTTCGCGGATTCGCGCGGCAAGGGCTTCCTGATGGGAGGCACCGCCGGCCGCACCACCCTTCTCGGCGAGGGCTTGCAGCACCAGGACGGCCATAGCCCCATCGTCGCCAGCACCGTCCCCACGTGTACGATTTACGATCCGGCTTACGCCTATGAGCTGGCGGTGATCATACAGGACGGCATCCGCCGCATGTATCAGGAAGGTGAGGACCGCTTCTACTACCTCACCGTCTACAACGAAAATTACGCGCAGCCGCCCATGCCCCAGATCGAAGGCATTCGGGAAGGAATTCTGCGCGGTCTTTACAAATACCGTCCCTCGGAGCAGGGCCCGGCAATGGCGCAGTTATTCGGCAGCGGTTCGATTTTAAATGAAGCATTGCGCGCCCAGCAGATTCTGGCGGAGCGCTATCAGATCCCGACCGACGTCTGGTCCGTGCCCAGCTACAATGAGCTGCGCCGCGAGGCCCTGGACGTCGATCGCTGGAACCGCCTGCACCCCAACGAGCCGCAGCGGACGCCTTACATCGTCCAGAAGCTGGTCTGGGAGAACGGACCGGTGATCGCCGCCTCCGATTACATCAAGGCTCAGCCGGACCAGCTCGCCCGGTGGCTCGGCACCCGCCTCCATTCGCTCGGAACCGACGGCTTCGGCCGCAGCGACAATCGCGAATATCTGCGCAACTTCTTCGAAATTTCGGCCGAGGCAATCGTGCAGGCAACCTTGTCGGCGCTGGCCGGCACTGGAGCCATCAGCCCGCAGCGGGCCGAAGTCGCCATAGCGGAGATGGGCTTCCATCCGGAGAAGCGCGACCCATCCAAGGCCTGACCCGATCCCTTACCTGCGGCGCGGGCTTCAGCCCGTGGCGGCCGTTTCCCAAAGTGGCCAATTGGCGTGGAACCGGGAGGGGATTGCTCACGTCCCGGTACAAGAGTAGAATTTAAGGACAGGTGGATTAAGCGATGCGCAAGGTTCTCGCGTACTGTTCTCTTTTCGTTCTGTGCGCTCTATGCCTGCTCTATCTGGGCGAGTCAGGCGCCACAGCTCAGAATTCCAGCGGCACGCCGGCTCCAACCAAGGCTCCGCCCAAAAAGGAAACGGTGGCCCCGCCCAAATCTGCGAAGCAGCAGAAAAAGGACGAGGAAAAGCTCAAGAAGGAGCTGGAGACCCCCTATAAGAAGTGGCTTGAGGAAGACGTCGTCTATCTCATCAGCGACGAAGAACGCAATGTGTTCAAACACTTGAACACCGACGATGAACGCGAGTCTTTCATTGAGCAGTTCTGGCTGCGCCGGAATCCCGATCCGGATTCGGAAGAAAACGAAGCCCGCGAGGAGCATTACCGCCGCTTGGCCTATGCCAATGAAACCTTCGCCAGCGGAGTCCCGGGCTGGAAAACCGATCGCGGCATGATCTACATCAAATATGGTCCGCCGGATGAGCGTGAAGAGCACGCTTCGGGCGGCACCTACGAACGGCCAATCGAAGAAGGCGGCGGCGAAACGTCCACCTTCCCGTTCGAGAAATGGCGCTACCGCTATCTGCCCGGTCTGGGCAACGACGTCAACATCGAATTCGTAGACACCACCATGACCGGCGAGTTCCATATGACCAGCGACCCGTCCGAGAAGGACGCCCTGCTGTACGTTCCCAACGCCGGTTTGACCATGTATGAGCAGATGGGGCTTGCCTGCAAGGCGTGCCGCTTTACCCGCACCGACGGAACGCACCTGGGCACCGGCTCCATGCCTCTGCCGGCCAGCATGGACCAGTTCACCCGCCTGGAACAGTTCGCCAACCTGCAGAAGCCGCCCGAGACCAAGTTCAAGGATCTGGAAGCCGTGATCGGGACTTCCATCAAGTACAACCTGCTGCCCATGCAGGTTCGGACCGACTTCATTCCCGTTACCGAAAACACGGTTCTGACCAACGTCACGATTCAGTTCGATCGTGGGGATTTTCAGTATAAAGAGAAGCAGGGTCTTTCGACGGCGACCGTCGAGGTCACCGGCCGCATCAGCACCCTCTCGCGCAAGTTCGTCACTAGTTTCGATGAGCTGGTGAATCCCGATCCGGTGCCGGCGGAGATGCTTGAAAAAAGCGCGAAGGGGCCGTCAATCTTCCAAAAGAACCTTCAGTTGAAGCCGGGGTTGTACCGCCTGGACGTGGTTGCCAAGGACATGAACAGCGGCAATATCAACCGGACCGAAAGGGCTTTGAATGTGCCCCGCCTTGACGAGGATCATTTAAGTCTCAGTTCGCTGATTTTGGCCGACGATCTGGAAGCGGTAGACAAGCACAGCATCGGCTTGAAGGATGCCTTCATCATCGGCAATAACAAGGTGCGTCCGCGCATGGACGGCGACGATGGTCAGCCGAACTTCAAGCGCGACGCCACCGTGGGCATTTACTTGCAGCTTTACAATTTCGAGCCGGACATGATCGTGAATCCGGATGGAACCAAGAAGCTGTCCGAGAAGAAGGCTGACGGAATGGTGACCCTGGAACTCATGAAGAACGGCGCGAACGGGGTCACGGAAGTGGTCGCCAGAAACCAGGACGAAGTCTCGGATATCATCAAACAGAGCCGGGGCGGAGCCTCGGAAGCGGTGTTCGAGAAACAATTGCCCTTGGCAAGCTTTGAGCCGGGCAAGTACACATTGAAAGTTACGGTGCTGGACAGGAAACGGAACCAGACGGTTACCCAATCGGCTCCGTTTACGATAAACTAAGCTTGGAATAGAGCTTTGGCATGAAATAGAGAGTTTGGATTGCGGCCTGAAGTCGCGGAGGGGCGACAGACCGGCGCTGCATGACCTTTAGGACTTCCATGATCGCGGCCAGCTTGCTGGCGGGCCTCGTCGGCCTCGCGCCTCAGATGCGCGCTGGAAGCGGAGCTTTACTCGCCGGAGATGTCCGCGGGGATGTACGCAACAGCGCCGGCATCGCTCAGATGGGTGCCGCTGTATTTCTCTACAATCGATATGACCAAGTCGTCCGTCAGACGCTGACCAGCGAGAGCGGAACCTTCCTTTTTGCCGGCTTGGCGGCCGATACCTATTCGATTCGCATCATTCTTGCCAGCTTTGTGCCGGTGCTGCAGAGGAACATCGCGGTTGCTCCGGGCTCGGAGCGCCTGTTGAAGGTAAACCTTTCCACTCTTTACAGCAACGTGGAGCTGGCGCCGCCTTCGGCCGCTCCCGGCGCGCTGATGAGCGACGAATGGAAATGGGTTCTGCGAACTTCCACGGCCACGCGGCCGGTGCTGCGGCTTATTCCGGTTTCGAGTTCGGGATCCGCCACCGCCGGTCATCACCACCTGGCCACTACGTTCAGCGAGACCACCGGCGTGGTCAGGCTGTCGGCTGGAGAAAGTGGTCCTGTGGCGGGCGGCGGTTCTGAAGATGTAGGAACGGCCTTCGCCGTGGCCACCCGGATTAACGGTGCCAGCCGGGTCCGCTTGAGCGGGGACTTTGGCTACATCGCCAGCTCCGGTCTTCCCATGGCCGCGTTCCGAACGACTTATACCAGGGACACCGACGATGGGGAAGCCGCGCCTGAGATCGCGCTGACGATACATCAGATTTATTTTCCGGGATTAGGGCCGGGCTCCAATCTGGGCGGAGGCTACCCAGCGGTCGGAACCGAGGAAGGCTTGGCGTTGCGCACCATCTCATTAAGCGCTGCGGATAAGCTTCAGGTGAACGACGACCTGGAACTCGAATATGGCGCGCAAGCGGATTCCGTTTCGTTCCTGCAGCATGAGACGCGCATGAGCCCGTATGCCCGCGCCACCTACAACATGGAATCGCTGGGGCTGCTGCGGCTGGCGTTCAGCGACGGCGCGCCTCCCGCCGGACTCCTGAATCGGGCGGGCGGATCGCACGACGGAGAGGGCAGTACTCCGGAGCTGAACCAGGATCTTGCAGCCCTCTCTTCGCTGCCTCCCATTTCCCGCGACGGCGGCGACACGCGCCTGCAACGTGCCCGGAATATGGAAGCCGGCTATCAAGCCGTCCGGGGCAGCCGGAAATATTTCGTGGCCATCTACAGCCAAGCCGTTTCCGACGCCGCTTTCAATATGTCTGGCGCGGGCGTGGTTCCGTCTCGTGGCGATCTGCTTCCCGCATTGGATGGAAGCTACTACGTGTTCGACTTAGGGAATTACCGCAGCTCGGGTGCAATCGCCGCCGTGAGTCAGTCTGTGGGTGAGCACACGGAGTTCACCTTGGCTGCCGGCCGCGCCGGAATGCTGATGGCGAATCCGGGCGAGGCGCCGGGCGAGAGTGCCGCCGATGTTCGCGGCCAGGTTCACGGGGCC
This sequence comes from Bryobacteraceae bacterium, assembly GCA_036489835.1. Taxonomy (GTDB): domain Bacteria; phylum Acidobacteriota; class Terriglobia; order Bryobacterales; family Bryobacteraceae; genus Palsa-187. The sequence goes on from DASXEY010000103.1 coordinate 193,177, forward strand.
AATCAGGCCTTCATCAATGCTCGGGTTTCTACAACCATCCCGCACCTGGGGACGCGCATCGTGGGGAGCTATGGCTGGACCGGCGGCGGCGCTTTGATGCCCACCCACTTTTCCTTGACCACCCCGGTGAATCAGGAACAGGGCTTGAACCTCGCGGTGCACCAGCCCCTGCCTCGCTTCCTCTCGATGCGGGGACGCATGGAAGCCGTCGGAGAATTTCGCAACGCCCTGGCGCAAGGGTATCTTCCGATAAACGCGGCCGGGAATCGAGTAGTGCTCACCGACGCCCCGCGCGCTCTGCGAGCCGGCCTCTGCTTCTTGTTCTAACTCTCGTCGCCAACAAGCCGACATTCTGAACCGCGACTGTAAAGGAGCGGTACTCCAGAGCCGGCCGGTCCGACCGCTGCCTGTGGTCGCGGCTCAGAGTCGGCGGTGAAGGATCCACACAAGCTCACTGCGCCCCTGCGGTGGCGGCTCAGAATCGACGCTCACCGCCGCCCGGCCGGTCCGACCGCTCCCTGTGGTCGCCGCTCAGAATCGACGCTTACCGCCGCCCGACCGGTCCGACCGCTGCCTGTGGTCGCGGCTCAGAGTCGGCGGTGAAGGATCCACACAAGCTCACTGCGCCCTTGCGCGCTGCCTGTAGTCGCCGCTCAGAATCGACGCTCACGGCTGCCCGGCCGGTCCGACCGCTCCCTGTGGTCGCGGCTCAGAAATCGGCGAGAAGGATCCACACAAGCTCACTGCGCCCTTGCGCGCTGCCTGCGGTCGCCGCTCAGAATCGGCGCGGAACAATCCATGCAACTCACAGAGCCGCGACCAAAGGAAGCGGTTGCTCAACCCGGCTGCTGCTGCGTCATGCAATGCAGCGCGCCTAACCCCAGAATCAAATCGCGGCACGGAATCCCGATAATCTCCCGATCCGGAAATAGCTTCGCCAGCGTGCGCAGCGCCGGCAGATCGTTCTTATCGGCGAACACCGGAACCAGCACGACACCATTGGCGATATAGAAATTCGCGTAGCTGGCGGGAAGAAGCTGGCCCGCGAAATAAATCGGCTCCGGCATAGGCAGCGAGACAACGTTGAGATCGCCGCGGGCACGCAGCCGCGCGAGGTTATCTTTCAAAGGCTCGTAGTTGGGGCTGGATTTATCGCTCTCCACCACTGCGGCCACCGTGTCCACTGAGGTGAACCGAGCCAGATCGTCAATATGCCCATGGGTGTCGTCGCCCTCGATCCCGCGTCCCAGCCAGATCACCTCGCGTATTCCCAGGTAGGTGGCGAGCGCCTTCTCGATATCGGCGCGCGAGCGTCCGGGATTGCGCTCCTGCACCTTGGAAAGCAGGCATTCCTCCGTGGTCAGCAGCTTGCCTGCGCCGTTCACGTCGATGCTGCCGCCTTCCAGCACCAGGCCGGGCTCCCATCGCGGAAGGTCGAACCTGCTCGCGACGGCCTCAGGAATGCGAGCGTCGTTGCGCCAGTTGTCGTACTTGGCCCACCCATTGAAGCGCCAGTGCGTGATGGCGGTCTCGCCCGCTTTGCTTCTGACGAAAATCGGACCGTAATCGCGAATCCAGCTCCGGTCCGTGGGCTGAACGTAGAACTCCACCGCATTTAAATCCGCGTGGCACTTCTTCAAGATCCCGCGAGCCGCGCGCTCCGCCGCCTCATCTTCTATGACGATGCGCACACGTTCCACGCGAGCCAGGTGGCGCACAATCTCGCCATAGGCCCACGGGATCGGCGCGAATTTTCCGGGCCAGTCGGACTTCTCGTGCGGCCACGCGAGCCACGTGGCTGCATGCGGCTCCCACTCGGCGGGCATGCGGAAGCGGCGGAAATCGCGGGTGGTCATTTATCCTTCGCGATGTCCTTGTCCGGCGTCCTTGTCCAACCAGCGCGACAGAATCGGCTGATACGCGTCGATGCGGCGGTCGCGCAGGAAAGGCCAATTGCGGCGTACATCCTCGGCGCGGCGCGGATCGCACTCGGCCACCAAAACCTCTTCTTTATCCACCGACCCTTCGGCGATCACTTGCCCGAACGGATCGGCCACAAACGACGAGCCCCAGAATTCCAGACCGTGCTCCGGAGTGCCTTCGTAGCCCACTCGATTCACCGCCGCCACATAGACTCCATTTGCGATCGCATGGGAGCGCTGGATGGTCCGCCACGCGTCCAGCTGCGCCGCCCCATACTGCGCCTTCTCGCTGGGGTGCCAGCCGATCGCGGTCGGGTAAAACAAAATGTCCGCGCCGGTAAGCGACGTGATGCGCGCGCCCTCCGGATACCACTGATCCCAGCACACCAGCACGCCAATGCGGCCGAAAGGCGTGTGGAAACTGCGGAACCCGAGGTCGCCCGGCGTGAAGTAGAATTTCTCGAAATAGAGAGGATCGTCGGGGATGTGCATCTTGCGGTACAGCCCCTCGATTTCGCCGTCCGCATTCAGCACGGCAGCGGTGTTGTGATATAGGCCCGCAGCCCGGCGCTCAAACAGAGAGGCGATGACGACAACCTTCAGCTCGCGCGCCAGCTTGCCCAAGGCTGTGGTGGAAGGCCCCGGAATCGGCTCGGCTAAATTGAACAGCTCCGCACGCTCCTCGCGGCAAAAATACTGCGAGCGAAACAGCTCCTGCAGGCATACGACCTGGGCTCCCCGCGCGGCGGCCTCGCGAATCTGGGATTCGGCCTTGGCCAGATTTTCGTCGGGATCGAGCGAGCAGCTCATCTGCGCGAGACCAACTCTAAACGCGGCTCGAAACGGCGCTCGAAATATTTCGGGCATAAGAGTCTATAATACCGTTCGTGTGTGTTGAAACAATAACAGCCGAAACCGTGAAGCGCATCGCGCGCGAATGCGGATTTGAGCTGGCGGGCGTGGCTCGCGCGGAACCTTCCGCGGATTACGCGCTCTACGATCGGTGGGTGGATCGCGGGATGGCCGGGGAGATGCGCTACCTGACCGATCGAAGAAAAGAACTGCGCCGCGATCCCCGGTCATTGCTTGCGAGCGCGCGCTCCGTGATCTGCGTGGGGAAGTTGTACAACACCGCGCCGGAGGTCAAGGACCCTCCGATTTCACGCTACGCCTGGGGATCGCGCGATTATCACGACGTTCTTCGCGAAGGCCTGGAGCGCATGGTGGAGCGGCTCGCGGCCATCGGTCCGTTCGAATCGAAAATCTGCGTGGACACTGCGCCGCTGCTGGAGCGGACTTACGCCAGGCTGGCCGGGTTGGGTTGGATCGGGAAGAACACGTGCCTGATTCATGAGCCGGCGGGTTCTTGGTTTTTCCTCGGTGAGATTCTGACATCTCTCGATCTCGAGCCAGATTCGCCTCCACCGGATCGCTGTGGAAGTTGTACCCGCTGCATCGATGCGTGTCCTACGCAGGCTCTGGTTCCCTCGGGCGATACCTGGACGCTCGATTCGCGGCGATGTATATCGTATCTGACGATCGAGCTGCGCGGTCCCGTTCCCGAGGAATTGCGGGCGGGCGTCGGAGCGCACGTGTTCGGCTGCGATATTTGCCAGGATGTGTGCCCCTGGAATTCGCGCGCGCCCGTGACGGATGAGACCGCATTTGCTGCCCGCGAAATTCCGCCTCTCGAAGATCTGGCGCGGATGACCGAGGAAGAGTTTCGAGCCTTCACGCGCGGCACGCCTTTAGCGCGTCCGAAGCATGCAGGTTTCACGCGCAACGCCGCAGCGGCTTTATTAGCCGTGAATGAACGTGAATGAACTTGAATGCCGGAGGCGCAAACATTCAAGTTTATTCACGTTCATTCACGGCCAAAACTTCGTGTCCGTAAACGATCTTCACTTGCGGATACGCCTTCGCGAACGCCCGTAGTTGTTCCAGGCTCACATACCCTCGCGCAGTCCCGGCCGCATTCCAGCCGTGTGGTGCGACCCCGTTGGCGAAGGCCCATGCGAAATGGCTCGCGTCGCCGGTGAACAAAATCGGCGTCGCGCCATTGACCAGATATGCAATGTCATCGTCAGTGTGGCCGGGAACTGAGATCGCAAAAAACGATCCATCGCCGAAGAGATCCACCACTGGACCGAGCGGTAGCCTCACGGGCGCGGTTGAAAAATCGATGGTCTCAAACTTCGACTTGCCGGAAAAGTGATTGGCGACGGCGGCTCGCGCCAGGAAGCTCGCCTCCAGCTTTCCATAGACGAACGCGGTCTGAGGATCGAGCCCGGGAACGCCGCCGGTGTGATCAGGATGAAAGTGCGTGAAGAACACCGCTTTCGGGTGAACGTGAAGGCGAGTAAGCTGCGCCGCCAGGTCCATGCCCGGCTCCTGGCGATTGGCGACGCCGTTCGCCCAATTGAATAACTGCATCGCTTCGGTGTAATTGCCGTAGGGAGGATGTTTCGCGAAGGAATCGTCGAAGCCCGTGTCGATCAGATACTCGCCGAAACGCGGATGGTGAACCCAGTGCACCAGCGCGACGAGATCGCGCGGCCGATGATCGCAGTCGGCTTGCTTGGGGCTGGCCGGATCCAGGTTCAGGCAAGCGTCCATATGGATCACGCCGGTCTGAAGCGTGGTTACGGAAATATTGCTCGGGTGCGCCAGCGTGTCGGTCCAGCTTATGAATGCGGAGGGGGGAACGGGATACGGTATCGCATCGAAGCGATGAAATCCGCCGCGCAGCAGATATGCGGCGGCGCCACAGGCAAGCAACGCCACAATCGCCAGCGAGCGCCAGAGGAGCTTGAACATGCCTTAGCTTAAATCAACCGCTCCCTGTGGTCGCGGCTCAGAGCCGACGCAGAACCTGCATCTCGCTGTCAGAGCCGCGACCACAGGGAGCGGTTGGCCCTACGCAATATGCGCGCCCGTAGTCAACACGTAAACCGCGTACAAGGATTGGCTGGCGCACATGAACAAGCGATTGCGCTTGGTTCCTCCAAAGCTGATGTTGGCGCAGTTTTCAGGAAGCCGGATCATGCCGATGCGCGCTCCGTCGGGCGCCACGATCTGCACACCTGGCGCCGCTCCGCACCACACGTTGCCATCGGCGTCGCAACGGATTCCGTCAGCGGCCGATGGCCTTCCTCCCGGCGCTTCCAGCTTGACGAAGCGTTTGCCGTTGCGCAAAGTCTTACCGTCGATATCGTAGACTCGCGTATCGCCCGGCATGCCCGTGTCGGCGACGTAGACCTTCTTATAATCCGGCGAAAAGCAGATGCCGTTGGGCTGATCGGCGTCGTCGGTCATTTTGGCGATTTCGCGAGTCTTCGGGTCCACGCGATAGACCGCTTGCTTGAGCTCGGACTTCGCAGGGAAGCCTTCGTAATTTCCCTGGATGCCGTACGTGGGATCCGTGAACCAGATGCCGCCATCGGGATGGACCGCAATGTCATTAGGCGAATTCAAGCGCTTGTTCTCGAACTTGTCGGCAATCACCGTGACAGTGCCGTCGGGTTCGTACCGCGCCACTCGGCGGCCGCCGTGTTCGCAGGAAAGCTGGCGGCCCTCAAAGTCGAACGTATTGCCGTTGCTGTAGCCGGAGGGATTGCGGAAAACGGTGACGCGGCCGTCTTCCTCCAGCCAGCGCATCTGTACGTTGTTGGGGATATCGCTCCAGACCAGGTAGCGGCCGACGCCGTTCCACGCAGGACCCTCCGCCCACAGCGTCCCCGTGTAGAGGCGCTTGATGACCGTGTTGCCGATCATATATTTGCGGAACCGATTGTCGATGGCGATGATGTCCGGATCCGGGTACTGTACTGGCTGTTGCCCGGACCAATCGCGCGGAGCGGCTGCGGCTCCGTTCTGCTGGGCGCTGTTCTGAGCGATGGCAGGCAACGCGGCAGCTCCGCACAGTGCGAGAAATCCGCGGCGGGACGTTTGAGGAATCATCGGAGAATCCATAGTGTTTAGATATACCTCAGAAATTGCTTCCCGTAAAACCGGGCGGTACCAGTAAAGGTTACGCCCCGAAACAGAATGGAGCAGCGGCGTTTGCCTCCATCGCAACAAGCACTTGGGCGAGGATGCTGCATTGGCACAGCGATTGCATTTATGCCTGCCCGAGGACCGAGGCAATGTATCGGAGCAAGCCCGGGGGCCTCACGAGGAGAAAATCTTATGTCCACTGAATTTTCCAATGACGATGTGAAAACAACAACCGAGGAACGGCACAGCAGCCACACTGGAATGTTCGTCCTCCTCGCCGCCGGGCTGGTTGCTGCGCTGGCGGGAGATGGATACCTGATGGTGCGTGCAAACCATTTGGACCAGCAAATATCCCAGAATGGGGATGCGACTCAGGCTCAGATCGCGAAGCTGGGCGACGCAACCACCTCGCTGCTGGAACAGCGTCTCGCCACCATCAACGACGAGATGTCTTCACAGGTGAAGGGCGTTCAGAGCAGCGCTGCCACGGCTCTGAAGCAGGCTCGCGCGCAAGCTGCCAAACAGGACGAGGAGTTGCGCGGCCAGCTGGAAGAACAGCAACAACAGGTCACCGGTCAAATCGCTCAATTGAAGGATGCGACCACCGAAGCTGACACCAAGATCGCCGCCGTATCGACGGACGTGGACGGCGTCAAAACCGATGTGACCGGCGTGAAGACGGATGTGGCAACCACCAAGGACGGGCTGGAAAAGACCGGCGCGGATCTGAAGCGCGCGATGGGCGACATGGGCGTGATGAGCGGTTTGATCGCGACCAATTCGAAGGACCTGCAAGCGCTCCGCGATCTGGGTGAGCGGAACTACGTCGAATTCGATTTGAGCAAGGGCAAGATGCAGCAGAAAATCGGCGACGTGGTGCTGACTCTGCGTAAGACCGACCCCAAGCACAACCGCTACACAGTGGCTGTTACCGCCGACGACAAGATTACGGAAAAACGCGACAAGACCATCGACGAGCCGGTGCAGGTCTACGTTCATAACAGCCGCTGGCCGGATGAAATCGTCGTGAACCAGGTGAAGAAGGATGAAATCGTGGGCTACCTCTCGACCCCAAAAATAACGATGGCACGGCAAGACGTTTCACACTGAGAGCACTCGCGGCTCTTTTTTTAAAACCTCGGTAGTGGGGCGCTTGTCAGAGGCCCCACTACCTTTTTTTTGCGCGTCCGATCCGGCTAACATGGTCTCCAGAGGAACTGGCCGTGGTGAAAGCAGCGATTGTTACAGCATTCCTGTTTGTGCCGGTATTGGCGCAAGCCGAAGTAGTGGACTCGTCCAGCGCTGGATTCACCGTGAGGACCACGCTTAGCATCCAGGCGCCTCCGGACGACGTCTACCGAAGGTTCATCCGGAACATCGGCGACTGGTGGAGTCCGCAACACACCTACTCCGGCAATGCTCACAATCTGAGCATCGAGGAAAAGCCCGCCGGATGTTTTTGCGAGAAGCTGCCGGACGGAGGCGGAGTCCGGCACATGGAAGTTGTGAATCTCGCCCCCGGAAAATCGGTGACGCTGTCCGGCGCACTGGGTCCGCTCCAATCCCTGGCCGCGACGGGTACGATGAGCGTCCAATTCGCTCCGTATCAGGGAGGCACGAACCTGGTCGTGTTCTACGCCGTCGCAGGCTATCTTCCGGCCGGAATGAACACGCTGGCGTCGCCAGTCGACGGAGTGATCGCCGAACAATTCACGCGGTTAAGAAGCTACGTTCTGCACGGAGACCCTTCCGCTAAGTAGGCAGCCTGAAATCGGGTTAAGATGGTGACCGGAGGAATGGCCGAGTGGTTGAAGGCGGCGGTCTTGAAAACCGTTAACGGGGTGACTCGTTCGGGGGTTCGAATCCCTCTTCCTCCGCCAGGAATCTTGATCGCGTTGTGGCTGGCCATTCTGTGGCTGCCTCTCTGCGGGTTCGCTGCGGATCTTGAATTTGCGGGAGGCCTGGAGCGTGTAAACTCCGATTCCATCCTGATCCGGCTTGCGGATGGCAGGCGGATCGAGGCCAAGCTACCGAAGGCCGGTCCTCTCGCGGCCGGAGCGATTTCCGCTCAATTCAAGCTCGCCGACGAAGTTCAGATCACCTGCGGGCCGGAGGGCGGCCGCTGCCAGGATCTGAAAAGCCTCAAGTTTCTGCGGCCGCCCACGCCCAAGGAGCGGGCTCTGGTGCTTGGGACTCCGATGCCGGGCGGTCCGCCGGATCCCGAGCTGGAGCACGCCCGTCAAGTGAATCTGGACCGCGCCGCGAACATGCCCAACTTCGTCGCGGATGAGACAGCGAAGCGTTATGCAGGCCGCGCCGGGTTGGCGGAGTGGCAGTACCTGGACACGATTGAGTCGGAGATCACTATCAAGGGCATCCTGGTCACACGGCAAAACTGGCGCAGGAACGGCAAACCGGTGAAGACGATCTCGGGTTTCTTCCCTGGCACGGGATTTGGCGCCGAACTCAAACCGCTGTTCGACCCGGAATGCCCTACCACGATTGACTTCGGGGGACGCGAGGAAGCGCGCGCGAAGCCAGCGTTGGTCTATCGGTTCGCTTCTCCAGCCGACGGCTGTTTCTTTCGTCTTAACGATGAACGACGAACGTACAATGCCGGGCGGGCCGGACGGGTTCTTGTGGAAGCTCGCGGCGGCAACGTCATCCAGTATGAAGAAGAGGCCAGCGATTTTCCCGCCGGATACGGATTTGTTCGAAGGAACGCAGTTGTATCCTGGGATTCCGTGAAGATCGGAGATGCCTCCTATTGGCTGCCGGTCGCAGCCGATTTCATCTGGCGCCTGCCCTCCGGCGAGCTGTCGCGTGTGACCATCGGGTATAAGAAACACCGGCGCTTTGAAGCCGACACGAGCGTCACCTTTCATCCTTGACTCGATTCCTGCCGACTACGCGTAAGGGAAACCGCTGGCAGCCCAGGTAAGAGCCGAAATTACACAAGTCTTACAAACTCAAGGGCGAACCACTGCTACTGTGGGATTGCAGCAAACAATTTGGAGATCCCCTTGAGCCCCAACGTCACTACAATTCCGCGTCATGACAGGCCTAACTGGCTTACCGCCATCATTTTAGCCTTCTTCCACATCGGAGCCGTCGCCGCCCTGTTCTTCTTCAGTTGGCGCAATCTGGCCGTCACGATGGTCCTGTACTGGGCCACGATCTGCCTCGGTATCAGTATGGGTTATCATCGCTTGCACACGCACCGGTCGTATCGAGTACCCCTGTTGCTCGAGTACTTCTTCGCCGTGTGCGGCACGCTGACGCTGGAAGGCGGTCCCATTTTCTGGGTCGCCACGCACCGGTTGCATCATCAGAAATCGGATCAGCCCGGCGATCCGCACTCGCCCCACGATGGCAAGTGGTGGTCGCACATGGGCTGGATTCTGTTTGGGGAAACCAACCATAACAATACCGCGGTGATGTCCAGGTACGCGCCGGATCTCGCAAAGCACAAATTCTACGTCTGGCTGAATAACTATCACTGGGTTCCCATTATCATCCTGGCGGCGATCCTGTTCGCCTTCGGCGGAGTGCCGCTGGTTCTGTGGGGCGTCTTCTTCCGCGTCGTCGTCGGCTTGCATGCAACTTGGCTGGTAAACTCCGCGACGCACCTGTGGGGCTCGCGCCGGTTCCAGACCACCGATGATTCGCGGAACAGCTGGTGGGTTGCGCTGATGACCTTCGGCGAGGGCTGGCACAATAACCACCATGCGCATCCGACTTCGGCCCGGCATGGTTTGGCCTGGTATGAAATCGATTTCTCCTGGATGCAGATCAGCGTCCTGAAGTTCTTCGGCATTGCGAAATCCATCCGCGTCGCCAAGCTGCCCACCGCGGCCGCCAATCGCGAAGCCGCCTAATAGAACCGCTCCCTTTGGTCGCGGCTCTGCTTAGCGCGAGCGGCTACACTATGCTGGTATTGGATGGTTGTTGTCAGCCGCAAGAAGTCGATCGCCCTATTCATCACCCTCGGCGGGGGACTGACTTTTGTTATTCTCCTGCTCTATGTCGGCTGGGTCCTGCTGAACTGGCGCAGCGGCGCACTCCTGTTCCTGGGCGTGTTGCTGGTGGCGATGCTGATCACCGGCGTGGTCCTGAACACGTTTTTTCTGGTGCGGGAAATCCGGCGCAATGAACAGCACGACGCCTTCATCAACGCCGTCACGCATGAGCTGAAAACGCCGGTTGCTTCCATCCGGCTGTATCTTGAAACCCTCCAATCCCGGCCGGTAGACGAAGCCAAGCGCAATGAGTTCTACAGCATCATGCTGGACGATAGCGCACGGCTGCTGCAAACCATTGAGCAGGTTCTTCGTACCGGGCGCATCGGATCCAGCAATCGTAAACCCAGTTTGTCGCGTTTCGATTTGAGTGCGGTGGTGGATGAGTGTGTCATGCGCGCGCGGGCTCTGAAGCAATTACCGCCCGAAAGTTTGACTTATCAGGGTTCGACGCTCATGGTGCTTGCGGAACTGGACGACGTTCGCGCCGCGATTTCGAATTTAATCGATAATGCGGTAAAGTACTCCGGCAATAATGTCAATGTTGTCGTGGAGACGGCCGTGGTCAACAACAAATATGCGTCGGTGCAGGTTCGCGATCAGGGGCCCGGCATTCCCAAGACGGAGCTGAAATCCATCTTCAAGCGCTTCCACCGCATCCCCGGAGCAACCTCGCGCGTGCCGGGCACGGGCCTGGGCCTCTACATCGTTCGATCCGTCGCCAAGCGCCACGGCGGAAAAGCCTGGGCGGAAAGCGAAGGCGCGGGACGCGGGAGCACGTTCGTGCTCCAGTTTCCGATTGCAAGATGAGCCGGTTTAAATGAGTAGGGTTTTAATCGTGGAGGACGAATCGCACTTGGCCAACGGCCTGCGCTTCAATCTGGAAGCCGAGGGCTACCAGGTAAGCGTCGTGGACACGGGCGAAGCCGCGATTGAAGCGCTGACCACGGGGTCGAATGACTTCGATGTGATGGTGCTGGACGTGATGCTTCCGGGCAAAGACGGGTTCGAGGTGATCTCCGAGGCTCGGCACGCCGGGCAATTCGTTCCTACGCTGATGCTGACCGCGCGCAGCCGTCCGGAGGATGTCCTGAAGGGCTTCGCCGCGGGCGCCGACGATTACATCGCCAAGCCTTTCGACCTGTCTATTCTGATCGCCCGCATTCGCGGATTGCTGCGCCGCCGGGAATGGCTGAGCGCTCCCAAGACTGCCCCCAGCACACCAGCGCCGGCGACCGATGTGCTGCGGTTCGGCGACAAATCGGTCGACTTCAATCGTCTGGAATTGCGCGTCCGGGAGCAGGTGTTTCAGTTGACGCTGATGGAAGCCAACGTTCTTCGCTACCTGATCGAACACGCGGGCGAGCCCGTGTCGCGCAAGAAGCTGTTGGAAGATGTGTGGGGTTTGCACGAGGACACCGACACTCGCGCGATTGATAATTTCATTGTGCGGCTCCGGCGGTATATTGAGGACGACCCGACACGTCCGCGGCACCTGCTCACGATTCGTGGGGTCGGGTATCGGTTCGTAGCGAATCCATGAGCATTTGGCGAACGCATTCAGGGTTCGTATAATGGTCGGCGATGTGGCGTTACTCGCTGACGGCGATCATTGCTCTGGGCCTGGTCTGGGTTGGCGCAAGCGCGATCGCTCGCGGTCAAATTGCTCTTGGAATCGTTTGTGTGGCGATCGCCGTTCTTCGCCTGGCCGCAGTCGCGTGGAGCCGAAGGCCGCGCAAGCCGCAGCCTTCCATCAAGTTAAATCTTGATGGTCAAGAAGATCCAAAGGGATGATTGGTCGGGGCGGGAGGATTCGAACCTCCGGCCTCCTGGACCCGAACCAGGCGCTCTACCAGGCTGAGCCACGCCCCGAACTTTTGATTCTACCGTATCGGTGCGGCCCATTGATAGCGTTTCGTCGTTTTTGTGGCGTCGCTGGCCCTGAAAAAAGCGGCGTTCGCCGATTCGGCGGCGGGAGAACCGGCGCTGCTCGCCTACAATAGCTATATGTTCCGGTATGTGGGCCTGATGTGGAAGAACGCGTTGCGCAATCGCCGCCGGAGCGCGCTTACCATTGTCAGCCTGGGGTTCTCGTTGTGCCTGCTGGGAGTATTGTTCGCGCTCTATCGAGGCCTGTTTCTTGCGCCCACCCCGCCCGGCATGGAGCTCCGGCTGGTGACGCATCACAAGGTTTCCATCACCCAATCCATGCCGCTTTCCTACGAAGAACGAATCCGGCACGTGCCGGGCGTGAAGGAAGCGATGGTGTGGCAGTGGTTCGGCGGGACATATAAAGATGCTCGCGAGAGCAAGAATTTCTTCGCGCGATTCACCGTGGAGCCGGACCGTTTCTTCCTGGTGCGTCCTGAGATTCAGCTTCCCGATGATCAGAAGCAGCAGTTCCAGCATCTGCGTACCGGTGCGATCGCCAGCGACGATCTGGTGCAGACCCTGGGCTGGAAGATGGGCGAAAAGATTTTTATCACGGGCGACATCTTTCCCGTGAACCCCGAGCTGACGCTGGTGGGAATTTTCCACGATCCCAATACAACGCAGACGATGTTCTTCAATCAGGAATATTTGCGTGAAATGCTGGGCTCGGCCAGCGGACGACAGGATCAGATTGGAGCTTTCGAAGTGCAGGCTGAAAATGCCGAGGCCGCGGGGCGAATCGGGACCGTCATCGATCAGCTCTTCGAGAACTCCACCGCGCCCACCAAGACCGAGGCGGAACAGGATTTCGATCTGCAATTCCTGGCTTTTTTGGGCAATATCAAGCTGTTTCTGATGATTGTGTGCGCGGCGGTGACGTTCACCATTCTGCTGGTTTCGGCGAACACGGTGGCGATGTCGGTACGCGAACGCGTGCGCGAAGTGGGCATTCTCAAGACTCTGGGATTCACGCCTCGCGCGATTTTATGGATGATCCTGGGCGAGGCTGGAGTAATTTCGCTGCTCGGCGGAGTGATTGGAATCGCGTTGGCTTCGGGGCTGACCAGCATGGTTTCGAAAGCCGGAGGCTTCCTCAGCTTCGTCAACACTCTGGCGATCACTCCGGATGTCGCCGTGCTATGTCTCGGCCTGGCGTTGTTCATCGGCGTTGCGAGCTCTGTGATTCCGGCGTGGACCGCCGCACGCACTCCCATTCTGGAATGCCTGGGGCATTCGGGTTAGGGCATTCCGGATAAGGCAATGGCGATTCCTCTTTCCTATAACCTTCGCAATCTGGCGGTGCGCAAAACCACCACGATCATGACGGCGCTGGGCATCGCGCTGACGGTTGCGGTGCTGGTGGCGGTGCTGGCTTTGGTGAACGGACTGCGCACGGCGTTTGAAGCTTCCGGAAACCCGCTCAACATCTTAGTGATGCGCAAAGGCGCAACGGGGGAAAATAACGGAGGCATCACTCGCGGAGTTTTCGACGATCTGAAATCCATGGCGGGAATCGCGCGCGCGCAGGACGGCCATCCTTTGGCGTCGGTGGAGCTGGTGACGGTGATTAATCTCCCCAGTGTCGATAATCCCAGCGGGATGAACATTACTCTGCGAGGCCTGACGCCCGTGGGGTTGGAGATTCGCGAAGATGTGAAGCTGGCCGAAGGACGCTGGTTCCGCCAGGGGCAGCGCGAAGTGGTGGTGGGGAAATCCATTCCCAAGCGCTATCCGGATGCGCAAATTGGCAAGAAGCTACGCTTCGGCAAGGGCGATTGGGAGATTGTGGGCGTGATGGATGGCGGCAAAGGCGCAACCAATAGCGAAATCATGTGCGACTTGAACCAGGCCAGCGGCGACTTCAATCGCTTTAACGAACTCAGCTCGGCGTTTATTCGCGCGGTGGATTCAGTAACGGCCGAGGCGCTGGTTAATTCCATTAATGACGATCGGAGGCTGAACGCGAATGCGCAACTGGAATCGGCGTATATGGAATCGCAGACCAGTTCCGCCGCTCCGGTGCAGTATCTCGGCATCTTCGTCTCGATCGTGATGGCTGTCGGCTCCAGCTTCGCGGCGATGAACACAATGTACGCCGCGGTGGCTCGGCGAGCCCGCGAGGTGGGAACTCTGCGCGTTCTGGGCTTTTCGCGGCCCAGTATTCTGACCAGCTTCTTTATCGAATCGCTGCTGCTTTCGCTTCTCGGCGGAGTGATAGGCTGCCTGATTGTGCTGCCACTGAACAACGTAACCACGGGCATTCTGAATCAGACCAGCTTCAGCGAGATCGCTTTCAATTTCAGCGCTGGTCCCGAAGCGATGGCGATTGGAGTGGCTTTTGCGATGGTAATGGGCGCAATCGGCGGGTTTTTTCCGGCGCGCGCGGCGGCGAAAAAAGAAATTCTCACGGCTTTGCGAGATCTGTAATTCGAATTCTTGAATATGGATGCCGAATTAAAAAGTCTGCGTATCGATCGCAGTAAGAAAGCTCAAGGCAAATCGTCACGGTGGGCCACGGTCTGGATTGTGGCCGGCGTGGTGCTCTTGCTGCTTGCGGGCGCGGGGCGATTCGCGTACGGAATCATGAATCGCGCTACGGAAGTCGATGTTGTGCGCGTCCGCGCGTCCACCTCCAGCGATCCCGTGGAACAGGGCGCGGTGATTCTGAATGCCACTGGCTACATTGTTGCGGCACACCGGATTGAGCTGGCTTCGAAGGTGGTCGGAAAAGTCAGTTGGATCGGCGTGGATAAAAGCGATCGCGTGAAGCAGGGCCAGGTGCTCGTGCGCCTGGAGGACGACGAGTATCAGGCGCAGCTTCAACAAGCGCAAGGCAATCTGGCGAATTTGCAAGCGCATCTGGAGGAGTTGCAGAACGGCTCGCGTCCGGAGGAAATCGCCAAGGCTCAGGCGGATCTGAATAGCGCGGAGGCCGATCTGGTGAACGCCAAATCCAATCTGGAGCGGACCCGCCAGCTTGTGCAGGATAAAGTTTCCTCGCGGCAAAGTCTGGAAGACGCAGTGGCGCGCTATGACGGGCAAGTGGCCAAGGTGGCCTCGCTCGAACGCACTTACGATCTGGCGAAGCTAGGTCCGCGGCGTGAGGAAATCGCGGCTGCGCGGGGACAGATTGAGCAGGCCAAGGGACAGCTCGCATACGCGCAGACGCAACTGGATAACACCGTTATTAAGGCTCCGGTAGACGGAACCATTCTCGACCGCAACGTGGAGAAGGGCGAATTCGTGACCACTGGCCCAGTCGGGGATAAAGGCGCCAAAGGATACGTTGTCGCGCTGGCGGATCTCAACGATCTGAAGGTGGAGTTGGATATTAATCAAAACGATTTTGCGCGTCTGGGTCCGCGGCAGAAGGCCTCGGTGACAACGGACGCGTTTCCGGATCGGCATTACGAAGGCGTGATCGATGAGGTTTCGCCGGAAGCCAATCGCCAGAAGGCGACAGTGCAGGTGAAAGTTAAGATCCTGCATCCGGATAGCTTTTTGCGGCCCGAAATGAATGCCAGCGTTGCGTTCCTGGCGGAGAAGAAAGCGGCTCCTGAGCGCGGTGCGGCGGAGGCTCCGACCATTGTGATTCCGTCTTCGGCGGTTCGCGGCGGAGCGGTGTTCGTCCTGGCGAACGGCCGCGCGGTGCGGCGAGCCGTGAAGACCGGAGCAACCATGACCTTGAGCGGAGGAGGGCAGGGAGTTCGCATCGAACAGGGATTGATCGGCGGCGAAGACCTGATCCTGAGCCCTCCCGACACCTTGAAAGAGGGCGACCGGGTGAAGCAGAAAGGATCGGCATGAAGGACGTCGTCATTCAGACTCGAGAGCTGACCAAAGAATACGTGCGCGATGAATTTCATGTCGTGGCGTTGAAGGATGCGAATATCGAAATTCATGCAGGGGAGTTCGTCGCGCTGATGGGTCCTTCGGGGTCGGGGAAATCGACGCTCTTGCATTTGATCGCCGCGATGGACCGGCCCAGCGGCGGCGAAATCCTGGTGCTGGGTCAGAATCTGCGCGCCTTATCGGATCGCGAGATTGCGCGCTGGCGCAACGCGCATGTTGGTTTTGTGTTCCAGAGCTTCAATCTGATTCCCGTGCTGACGGCGATCGAGAATGTGGAGCTTCCGCTGAAGCTTACGTCGCTCAAGAAAAAGGAGCGCATGGAGCACGCCGAAACCGCGCTCAAGCTTGTGGGCCTGGGAGACCGGTTACATCATTTGCCGAAGCAGCTTTCCGGCGGTCAGGAACAGCGCGTAGCGATTGCTCGCGCCATTGTCACCGATCCTGATTTACTGCTGGCGGACGAGCCGACGGGCAATCTGGACGCCGCCTCCGCGCAGGAGATTTTGTCGCTGCTGGTGCGGCTGAACAAGGAGTTCAATAAGACGATTGTGATGGTGACGCATGATCCGCATGCGGCTCAATTCGCCAGCGTGATTCGGCACTTGGAAAAAGGGGAGTTGCTGCCGCTGGCGGCTTAATCCCAAACTCGCAGCGTTCTCGATGCCGCGAACATTGAGCAGCAGGGCGCGGACGCGCTGCTGGGGACAATCGAGCTGGATCCAGGTGATGGATATAGACCACCTTCCCGTTCAGGCGGCGCGCAAACCCTAGCCTCTCCGAATTCTACTGCAAATGCTGCTTCCGGCCTTGTTTTTCTAGGGCCTGTACATCCCGCGCTGTTATCGAAATCCTGGTCGGAAAACGGGCACAGCTTGCACTGGCATGAATTGGCGGTGAAGCTGGAGTTGTCTTCGCCGGGCTTCGCGAAAGGTGCGGCGTTGCGTGGAGCAGGCGTCCTTTCCGCCCGCTGGTCTCCCCGAAAAACGTTGCAGAAAAGTCGATTTCGGCGCTTCGTCTTTCGCGAAAATCTCCTTCCAGTCAAGGCTCAGCGGGCATCGTTTCCGATTTTGCTCCCGCTCTGGTTTTGTGATCGTGATATAATTTCCAGCCGAAGGCAGTTGAAGGAGGCGCTCGAATGATGAAACGAACTTTAGGATATGTAGCCTTGTTGGGCTTGATGGCCAGCAGCGCGTTGCTGGCGCATCATTCCCTCGCAGGCGTTTATGATATGAAGGCGGAAAAGGAACTCACGGGGACGGTGGCAACCGTAAAGTTTGTAAATCCCCACGGGTCGATGTCGATCATGGTCAAGAATGCCGATGGCAGCCCTGATACCGAGTGGATTTTTACCCTCGGCTCCGCCACGGCGCTGGCGGGCAAGCAGGTCGGCAAAACCGGACCGAATGCGCTTCACGTCGGCGACACCATTAAAGTGAAGTGTATCCCCGCCAAGGACGGCCATCCTTTGGGATTTCTCAAGGCGATCACCTACGCTGACGGGCACACTATCGTCGTCTCGGGCGGCGGACCCAACGATTAGGCAGGAAAGGAGACCACTATGACCTATCCACGAAGCATCATCAGGACTCGTGTCGCTATCGGGATTGTTCTCGCCGTCGGCGCTCTGTCGACAGCCAGCGCTCAGGCGCCCGCTGGCGCCCCTGCTGGAGCCGCGGGCGGCGGACGCGGTGGCGGCCGCGGCGGCGCCGGCGGTGGTGGGCGCGGTGGCGGCCGCGGCGGCGGCGGTGCGGCGCAGTACACCCCTGCACCCGGCGCCAAGGACCTGAAAGCAGTCCTTTTCAACTGGGCTTGGTATATGGGCATGCTCCGAAGCAGCTCCGAGCAGGATCTAATGATGACGCTCGAATACACGGGCAAAGGCGCCATGCAGGTGGACGGACAGCCCTGCAATCTGACGAAATATCGAATGAGCATCACCTACCAGAACTCGGGTGAGCGGATTCAGTACACGGGCACGCGGCCCGATGGCCAGAGTTGCTCCAATATTGAAAACCTCAGTGGAGCGTATGCCTGGAACGACGACATTCCCGGCGCCGAACTCGTCGCCGGCAAGGGCAAGGCGACGCCGATGGCCGCAACTGTAGAGGAGCGGATGATTCGCCTCTGGGCAGGTCCGCAGGGCGCCTTCAAGGCCGCCATGGCCGGCACAAGCGACCCGCCCGAAATGGCCCCCAAGCCACAACTGGTACCTGCGAATGTGATGAAGGCAGGGAAAACCTCCGTTGTGTGGGAAGGCAATAAACCCACCGTCACGTTCCCGATCCCGGGCGTCCCCAATGCAATCGCGTCGGCCACGCTCGATGCAAAGTTCATGCCGGAACACATTGTGGTGAAAAATGGCGCGAACACGTACGACTTCACTTACAGCGACTATAGAGACTGGAACAATCCGCTCAACCCGGCCGAGGCGTTTTACGCCGGCAAGATCACGGAGAAGAAGAACGGCACGGTGACTCGCGACATTACCACGACCCTGACCGAAACGGGACAGATGTATGTCGTGGTGCCGGTTCCGGCAAGCATCAAGGCGGCCATCAAGCCAACCAATCAGCCTGCCAACTGGACTCTTGATGCAGACAGACCGTTTGTGCCGGTCACGTTGGCTGCGGCAACCGGTGAGACCCCGCGGCTGGCCGACGGACATCCGGATATGACAGGAAGCTGGGGCGGCGGCGGCGGGGGTCTATATGGGAGTCAAGGGTCCCGCAGATGTGGCCCAACGCAGGTGAAGGGCGGCGGAATCAACCCTGAAGTCGGCTGCAAAGTCCCCATGGACAACTTCTGGGTGGATTATGAAATGATCTCGCCGTCGCGGTTTGGTTTGACAGGCTCCGCGAGTGTGAAGCCAAGTCATCCCACTTACAAACCCGAGTTTTGGGACAAGGTTGAGGAACTGGATCAGTGGACGAACAAGTACGATCCAATCATGACCTGTCAGCCGATGGGACTCCCGCGGGAGGGTACACCGGCGCGCATTATCCAGTCGCCTACCGACATCATCTTTTTCTACACAACGAGCGATTACGGCGGGGGAAATATGGAATTCCGCGACGTCCCGATCGGGGGCCCTGCGCCCCGGGCGACGGTCGAGGCCTACTATATGGGGCTCTCGAACGGCAAATGGGAGGGCGACACGCTGGTGATCGATTCCACCAACTTCGTGGATACAACCTGGTTCGGACGCGGCGGCCTGATCCATTCCGCCGACATGCATATGATTGAGAAGCTGACGCGGAAGGGCGATGAGGTTCTTTACCAGGTGACCATTGAGGATCCGGACCTGGTTGAACCATGGGTGATGCCCGACAGAATTCTGCGGGCGAGCGCGGGCGCGCCACGGGTAATCCATGAGCGCGCGGCTTGCGAGGTGTATGAGGAGGGGAACGTCTCTACTCAGCTCCGACACTAGCGTGCCGGGCAAATTCGGCACTACGTCGTGCCGACCAGATTCGGCAGTGGAAATCAGGCCGGCTGGGGATTTTGAGATGGAGCGGTGTGTCCGCTCCATTCTGAATGAGATGGAACGGCGTGTCCGCTCCATTGCGACCGAAACCGGCCTATTATGAATCTGGCACACGTACATCTCTTACTGAATCATTTCCCGACCGTCGGCATGATTATCGGGCTGGGCGTCTTCGTCACCGCCATCGTCTCCAAGAGCGATGACCTGAAGCGCACCAGCCTGGGAATCTTCTTCTTCATCTCCCTGCTGTCGATCCCGGCGTTTGTCACCGGCACCTCCGCGAAGCTGGCGTTGGACAAGGCCCCAGAGGTCTCTAAGCCCATGATCGACACGCACGAAACTGCTGCGTTCGAGGGACTCTGGTTGATGGAGCTGACGGGCGCCCTGGCATGGCTGGGGCTGTGGCAGTACCGCCGGTTGTCGCGCGTCCCGCAGGGGACGATCGCGGCCGTCCTGGTGCTAAGCCTGGCGACTTTCGGCCTGATGTCCCGGGCCGCGCTAATAGGCGGCGAGATCCGGCACCCGGAGGTACGCACGGGGCCAAGTCCGGCGGTGGCTCCGACAGTGGCCCTGGCAGCGGGCGCGGTGGCGTCCACGGAGGAAACCGCGACGGCAGACCAGCCGCTGGCAAGAGTGATCGGGGACGCCATGGTGAACCTCACCTGGGGCTGGCCGGCCTGCGAGACGATTCATTTCGTCGGGCTGTCGCTCTTGTTCGGAGTGGTGCTGCTGGTAGACCTCCGGATGCTCGGCTTCCTGAAGGGCGTCCCCTTCTCGACGCTGCACCGCCTGTTGCCTTGGGGAATATTGGGGTTCGGCTTGAACGTGGCGACGGGCTTCCTGTTCTTTGTCGGCGCTCCTCCGACTTTCTACGTCACCAACGCAACCTTCTTCTGGAAGCTGGCTCTGATCTTTGTTGCGGGAGCCAACGCCTTATACTTTACCGTGTTCGACCAGCCCTGGGCCTTGGGAGCCGGCGACACGCCCCCCCTGGCCGCGAGGGTGGCCGCGGCGTCTGGACTCGTCCTGTGGACCGGCGTGATCTACTGCGGTCAGATGCTGCCGTTTCTCGGACACTCATTCTGACGCTGGAGGAAAATGACACAGATAGCTGTAATCGTACCTATTCTCGCGATCGGCGCCAGCGTGCTGGTCGGGGTGCTGGGATATCTCATCGAGAAGAACGCCGAGTCCGAGGAGCACAGATGAGCGTCTTAGACACGATCGAACAACTCGGCTTCAGCACGTGGGTGAGCGAATCGAAGTCTCTCCTGGCGTATCCCACGATTCTGTGGCTGCACGTCATGGGCATGGGGGTGGTGGCGGGCCTCAGCAGTTTGATCGGTCTGCGGCTTCTGGGAGTTTCTCCCAAACTTCCGCTGCAACCGCTGGAAAAATTGTATCCCTTGATATGGGTCGGATTCTGGGTAAATGCCGTGACCGGCACGGCTCTTTTGATGGCGAGCGCAACCAAACGGATGGTCGATCCCACGTTCTACATCAAGATGGTTTTCATCTTCGCAGGTGTTGCCGTGCTCCATCGGACGCGGAAGAAGGTCTTTCAACGCCTGGGGCCAAACGGTGAGCTGCCGGAGAGCGCCAGACCTCTGGCGTGGGCGGCACTGGTCTGCTGGTTGGGAGCGGTGACTGCGGGGCGCTTACTGGCGTACATCTAGGCCGCATGGCGGGATTTTGGGGCGACTCGATGCTTTAAGGATCGGGGAGGCCGACACGTAAATGATGTCTTCGGGGGCAAGCGGTAACTTCCGAGTGCGCCGTGATCGAGGCCATCGTCGGACGCCCTCAGCAGCCCACAGGCCCGCGCCCGTCAGTGCGCCGCGCCGTCTCGACGACGCGGAGGAGTGACTTCGCGCCACCCGGGGGTGATCTGTTGCGGGTCCTATGGCCTCGGCCTCATCGCCCTCAACATACTCCTCCCAAAAGGCTTCAATTCGCCCCAAAGGCTTTGGCGGCCGTGTCCCGCAGGAGTCTGAACCTTGATGGCAATCCCATGCTGTCCCATTCGATTGGTCCTTCATCGGGACCGCACGGCTCATCGTCGCCCGTCACGTGCACTTGGGGACGTTCTCCATCTTCGACGCAGTAATGAAAAGTGCGAGCCCGAAAAGCAACGAACAGCGACAGCAACACGAGTACGCCTACGATTGCCGCCAATGCTGGAACGATGCTACGTTTCTTCATCGGATTTACCTCCAGGCCTAGTGATCGCGCGCTCCCCGGCTCTTTTCCGAACAGTTCCTGCTCCTCGATTCGGTTCCATGGGGGCGGCTGCTATGTAGAATTCTACTATAGATGCCGTGAACTATGGCGCGCGCGTTTTTTCCAACAAAAGTTCGGCTACGCAGCTTCGTTGAACGTGTTTAAACGCAGGCTACGGGGAGGCAAGCAGGCCGAGCGGGGAGGAGGCCGATGAGCCGCCCAAGCGACGGGATACGGTTGAGTTTGGCGCCGCGGGAATCAAAAGGCGCTGACGTAACATTGCGGTATCCCTTGGGGAGGACCAGGGGCCGCGCGCCTTTTTGCGCACCTCTTTTTCTACGCCGGCGAATCCTTCACGGCTGCGATGGCCTAGTCGAAGGACTTCACTGCTCATATCCTTCCCAGTAGGCGATGAGTCTTCCCATGGTAAACATCGCCGTCCAAAGGACCAACGAGAGAATTGCCGCGACCTTCACTTTATTTGGGATGACAGGGGATCGATCCAGTTCCTCGGTTTGGTTGTAAACGATGGGGCGAAAGATGAGGGCGTGCACGCCGATCAGGGCCAAAATGCCCATCTTGGTCCAGAAGAAAGGATTGGGCGAGTACTTTTCCGCTTCAGAGGTTGCCAGGAGCAAGCCCGTGGCGATCATGACGGTTCCCCCCAAGCGTTTCCATGGACGAAAGCTGGTCACCATCTCGGTGATCGTCAGGCTTTTAAAAGTCAGCCCCAGCAGGCGCAGGTTCGTCATGAGGATCATGCCGCCGAAGACCGCGATGCACGCCAGATGCGTCGACAGGACGATCGGGTACGCCAGCACCGATTCGCTGAACTCCGTGAGAAAACCGATGCTCTGGATGGAATGAGCGATGTTCACGCAGGATTCCTCTATTCGAGAAACGTGACGAAAAGCCCGCCAAATACCACGGACACCCAGAGCAGCAGGGATAGGATCGCCACGAACTTGCTCAGCATGGGCGGCGGATTTTTCATGGTCGCCACTTTTCTGTGGACCGTAAAATTGTAAATCAGCGCCGCGAGGAGCGCATACATCTTATAGGGAAAGATCAGATTGGTCAGGTAAACGTAGGTCTGCGACAGGAACAGCGCCCCGCCCGAGAGCAGGACCAACGCCAGCGCGATCACCGTCCAAGGCTCGGTGTACCTCAAAATCCGCGCAGCCGTCTCATGCCGCAGTCCGAGGTTCAACATTCGAAAATCAACCAGTACGATCGATCCGATACCTACGGCGAACCCGCCGATGTGGATACACTCCGCCAGCGGAAACGCCCATTCGGTATTGTTGACGGTGTCCGCAATCGCGTTCTGAAGAAGCATCCGCCTCTAGGCCCTCCCCTTCGTTCGCATCTGATGTTGTCCCCTCGAATGGGTCATCCTATCACAGCGCCTGTTCCAGGGTTTTGTTCCGGGACCGGCGGATTGACCTGCGCGCGCATCTTGTTATACTTCCCGAGGGAGTTTCTCCGTGCGATTCTATCTCACCTCAATTTTGTTCTTACTCGCAGGTTCTGGCGTGGCGCTTGCCGCGATCGACACCCCAGTCAAAACGGACACAGGCCTGGTATCGGGCGCGCCCGGAAAGACCACGGAAGTGCGCGTCTTTAAGGGCATCCCTTTCGCGGCGCCTCCAGTCGGGGATTTGCGCTGGCGCGCTCCGCAGCCGGCGGCGAAGTGGGAAGGCGTTCGCTCGGGCGATCAATTCAGCGCAACCTGCACAACCGGAGCGGGCGGCGGCGGTGGCCGAGGTCAGGCCAAGGGCGGAGCGCCCAAGGGGAATCCCGATCAAGCCAAGGCGAAAGCAGCGCCAGTGGCGGCGCGCGGGCCGGCCGGACCTCCGGCCAGTGAAGATTGCCTCTACCTCAACGTTTGGACTCCCGCGAAATCCGCAACCGATCGGTTGCCGGTGATCGTCTGGACCTATGGCGGCGGTTTCACGGGCGGCTCCGGCTCCGAGCCGCGTTACGACGGAGAGGCGCTTGCCCAAAAGGGCGTTGTGGTTGTCACGTACAACTACCGTCTGGGAGTGTTCGGCTTCTTAGCCCATCCCGATCTCACTGCTGAGTCGAGCCACAAGGCCTCGGGCAATTACGGAATGATGGACATGGCGACGGCGCTGCGGTGGGTGCAGAAGAATATCGCCGCCTTCGGAGGCGATCCGAGACGCGTGACCATTGACGGCGAATCGGCCGGTGCGTTCCTGGTCTCCGTCATGGTTGGATCTCCCGAGGGCAAGGGCCTGTTCCTGCGCGCCATCTCTCAGAGCGGCGCATGGATGGGGCTCGGCCCCGCCAAGATGAAAACGCTCGCCGCAGCCGAGGCTGAGGGAAAAAAGGCCGCCGGAACGCACACCATCGCCGAGTTGCGCGCCATGTCCGCGCAGGAGGCCGCTCAGAATCTGCGCGGGGTTCCATCCGGAGTCATCGTTGACGGTTGGATGATTCCCGAGGATGAGTCGATCACCTACGCGAAGGGCAAGCAGAACGATGTGGACGTGCTGGTAGGCTCCAACCACGACGAGGGAACCTTTCTGGTACGAGGGAATACTACCGCCGAGCAGGCTAAGACCCGGGCGGAACAGACCTACGGCGAATTCGCACCCGAATTTCTCAAGCTGTATCCCGCGGGTTCCGACGCGGAGGCAACCGCTTCGCGACTGGCTGACTCGAGGGATGAGCTGGGATGGCACATGCGAACGTGGGCCGAGCTGCAGGCGAAGCGCGGGCGGAAGGCGTATGTTTACTATTTCACGCACGTGCCGCCCGGGTCCGGCGACCGCGGAGCAAGTCACACCTTCGAGCTTGCCTACATGTTCAACATCCCCGCCGCGAACGGGTCGTGGACCGACACCGACAAGAAGCTGGCGGACATGATGTCCTCCTACTGGGTGAACTTCGCAGCCACCGGCGATCCGAACGGCAAAGGTCTTCCGGCTTGGCAGCCATATAACGCTAAAACGAACGACGCCAAAGCAATGGTGTTCGGAGACACGCCGGAGTTCGGGCCGCAGATCGATGCTCCGCGCCTGGCGTTCTTCGACAAGTTCTACGCAGTGATCAAGAGCCGGTAGAAGGCGCCGCGCTCAGCGGGCACCCGGCTGCGCCGCAGGGTCGATCCGCAGCAGCGCTCCGTCTTCTTCCGCAGTCAACAAGTAGAGCAAACCGTCGGGACCTTGCCGGATATCGCGGATCCGCTGATGCAGATCGCGCAAAATACCTTCGCGATGGAGTTCCTCCCATTGGTCATTGAAGTCGATGCGCTCGAAGTGCCCGGAGCGCGGCACTTCCCCCTCGCGCATGCCGCCGACGAAGAGATTATTCTTCCAGCCGGGATAGCGGTCGCCGGTGTAAAACGTCAGGCCGGAAACGGCAATGGCAGGCACCCAGTAAATCACGGGAGGCTCCATGCCTTCCTTATACGGATTCACTGAGACGCGCGGCCCCGCGTAAAAACGTCCGTAGCTGACCACGGGCCAGCCGTAGTTCTTGCCCGGCGCGAGAATGTTCACCTCGTCGCCGCCGTTGGGGCCGTCCTCGCATTCCCAAATGGCGCCGGTGTCCGGCTGGAGCGTTAAGCCAAGCACCGTGCGATGCCCCATCGTGTAAATCTCCGGACGATAGCCGGCCCGGTTGACGAATGGATTGTCCGCCGGGACCGTGCCATCGTCGCGCAGGCGCAGCACCTTGCCCGCAAGATCATTCGGATCCTGCGCGCGCTCCGCTTGCGGCGGATCGGCCACGCCCACGGTCATGTAGACCATGCCATCGCGCCCGAAAATGATCCGCGAAGCGTTGGTGTTGGGGCCGGCGCTGAACAGGTCCTGGAAGTCTGCGATCGCCGTTCCATTCCAGCGGCCCCGCGCGAGCGTGAGGCCGGCTGCGGCTTGCTTGCCGTTGCCGGGTTTGCTGTCGGTGGACGCGGGCTTGTTGTAGGAGAAATAAATAAGCGAGTTTTCAGCGAACCGCGGATGCAGCGCCAGGTCCATCAATCCTGTCAAGCCCTGTGGCTGAACCGCGGGCAGGCCGGCGACGGGCGCGGGTTGCAGTACGCCGTTGCGCACAATGCGCAGGCGCCCCGGCCGCTCCGTGATGAGGATGGCTCCGTCCGGGAGGAACGCCATGCTAAACGGCTGCACCAGTCCCTTGGTGATCGTCAGGCTGAGGCCGCGGGCAATGCCCGTGTCGAACGGGATCGGCCCCGCCGGAAGCGCCGGTGATGGCCAGCCAATTCCTTTCGGCGCCTTCGAATTGTTGTTTGCCTTCGCTTTGCCTGCGTCGGCAGGCTGTTGGGCTTGCGCAAGCAATGCGGCCAGCGCCGCGGTCACGGCGAGAACAAGGGCGAGACCAGAACGGGTTTTCATAACTGACGATTGTACTCCGGCTCGAGCCGCGCGGGAAGGCGTATTGGGGCTTTGGGGGACGCACGGAACAACTTTGACCGGGAAGCCGTCATTGTTGTAGAGAGTGTTGTCGAAAATGACGATCCTCCCTGCGGACGTGTTGGAGGTTTCATGGCGAAAAGTAAGATGATTCTCATTCTGTGTTTGCTCGGCACTCTTACCACCGTGATGGCCCAGCAATTTCCTTTATGGGAGCGGCTGCTTCGTCACTATGGTGGAAAAACCGATGACACGCCGGTGCCCTCGATGAAGATGGGCAACCACATGCAGATGTCGTTCAAAGGCAAGCCGCAACAGGGAGACGAGCAGCGCGCTCAACGGATCGTCGATGCCGCCCGTAGCGTGGTGGCACATTACTCCGATGTCAACATCGCGCTTAAAGACGGGTACAAACCATTTCATCCCACGGGCAAAATGGGCGAAGAGGTCCACTACACAAACTCCCGCTACACGCGGCTGGCGGAACGCCACGTCAACTACGATCATCCGGGATCGATCCTTTACAAACGCACGCCGGAGGGGATGCAGGCCGTCGGCGTCATGTACACGGCCCCGCAAGATTCGACCCCGGAACACTTGAACGAAGTCGCTCCGCTAAGCATCGCCACTTGGCATCGGCATGTGGACTTCTGCGGCGGACCGCGAAGGTTGCCCCTCGAAGAGCAATATGGGCCGCATGCGCAGTTCGGCCCACAAGGAAGTATCCACACGGAAGAGGCCTGCAAAGAAGCGCACGGACTGTGGATTCCAGTGGTCTTCGGGTGGATGACTCATGTCTATCCCAACGCAACATCGCCCAGCGAGGTGTGGGCCGGCATGGACATGCGCATGGATGCCAACACTGACGACGAAGAAATGAAGAAGTAAGTGTCTCTAAAGGAACTCGCCGGCACAACGGAGCCTGGTGGACCCGGCGCGTTCCTTTCCCGTTTGGAGGGCCGCCCCCGCCCTGTGCCGGCTTCTATCTCATGACGAACGGATTGGGGGCGTTGCCGGCAGTGTCGATCCAGACGCTCTTGGTTTGGAGGTACTCATGGATTGCGCCGATGCCGCTCTCACGACCAATGCCGGAGCGCTTGTAGCCGCCGAATGGAGACATGTAGCTGACTGCCCTGTAGGTGTTCACCCACACGGTGCCGGCCTCCAGGCGCGCTGACATGTTAATGGCGCGCTGCATGCTTTGAGTCCAGACGCCGGCAGCCAAGCCGTAGATGCTGTTGTTGGCGATCTCGACAGCTTCCTCGTCATCCTCGAAAGGAATAACCGACAGTACGGGGCCGAAGACCTCCTCGTTGGCGATGCGCATGGGGGGCTTGACGCCGGTAAAGATGGTGGGCTCGACGAACCAGCCTGAGCCGCATTCCGGCCGTGTCGCAGCACCTCCTCCCATGCGGCAAACGGCCCCTTCCTGCTTCGCGATTTCAATGTAGTCAAGAACCTTGCGGTACTGCGGCCGAGTGGTTATCGGGCCAACCTGCGTCGTGAGCTGCGAAGGGTCGCCCATGCGGGCCTGGCTCGCCATAGCGAGCAGCTTATCTACAAACTCGTCGTGAATGGACTTGTGAATCAGGGCGCGGGAACCCGCGATGCAGGTCTGGCCGGTGGCTGCAAAGATGCCGGAGATCACACCCTTGACGGCATCCTCCATCGAAGCGTCGTCGAAGACAATGTTCGCCGACTTTCCGCCGAGCTCTAGCGTCACGTGTTTGATGCCTCGCGCGGCCATCCCGTACACGGCTTCGCCGGTTTTGTCCCCGCCGGTAAAGGCAACCTTTGCGACATCGGGATGGGTCACCAGTGGCTCGCCGACATCGCTTCCGAAGCCGGTGATGATGTTCACCACGCCCGGCGGAAAACCTGCCTCCTCAAACAGCCGGCCCATTTCGAGGGCGGACGCCGATGAGAACTCCGAGGGCTTCCATACGACCGTATTTCCGGCGGCGAGCGCTGGCGCAAGCTTCCACGTCGCCAGCATCAGCGGCGAGTTCCAGGGCGTGATCGCTGCCACGACGCCGAGGGGCTCTTCGCGAGTGAAATTGAAGACGCCGGGTTTGTCGATGGGGATGACGCGGCCTTCGATCTTGTCGGCAAGGCCCCCAAAATAGAAATACCACTGCGGAATGTATCCGAGTTGGCCGCGCATCTCGGCATACAGCTTGCCGTTGTCGCGAGTCTCGATGGCCGCCAGATGATCAGCGTTCTTTGCGATCAAGTCGCCGAGCTTGTGCAGCAGCGCGCCGCGGGCGGATGCAGTCATCGTGCGCCAGGGGCTCTTCCAGTGGAACGCAGCTTTCGCGGCGGCAACGGCTGCATCCACTTCCGGCTTGCCGCATTTCGGGATAAGAGCCCAAGGAGCGCCCGTGTAAGGATTCTCGGTCTCGAACCATTCACCACTTTGCGGCTCGATCCACTGTCCGTTGATCAGGAGTTTATATTTTTCCATTTGCAGTTAGGTTCGCCAGGCGTTCTGCCCGGGGCAGCGACTCCAGTCCATCGATCGCTGTTTCCAATTCTCTTGCTGCGGCCGGCCCGATGACCGGCTCTGCGGATCGCAAAAAACGAGCCCGAATCTGATCCGGTGTGGCCGGGATGACATTCGGAAGCCGCCTCGCCAGCGTCGATTCATCACGCAGGGTGAGGATCACCTCGGAGCCTTGGAGCGATGGGTAGGCCGCAGTGAGCTCCGCGTCCGGCTCCAACTCAGTGAGGCTCGCCAGGCGCGAGATTTCGGGATGGTCCAGCAGTCTG
Source organism: Bryobacteraceae bacterium (assembly GCA_036489835.1). Classification (GTDB taxonomy): domain Bacteria; phylum Acidobacteriota; class Terriglobia; order Bryobacterales; family Bryobacteraceae; genus Palsa-187. The sequence goes on from DASXEY010000103.1 coordinate 221,768, forward strand.
TAGTTGGCCTCCGCGATTTCGCCGCGAAAAAGCGTGGCTGCGACGCAATAGTGAATGCTCATTTTCGCTTGCAGGGTTTTCAAGAACGGCCCGGGGTGATTGCATCCTGGATACGCGATGGCGGCAGCGGTGGAACGTACACGGATGGAGGCAATCTCCTCCGTGCTGAGGCCGCATTCTCTCAAATCGCCGCTTAGAGCCAGTGCCGCCTGAGCCGCCGTCTGGGCGTAGTTGCATGCCGGCGCAGGCTTGTGAAAGACGGAAAGGATTTCATATCCCGAAGCGAATGGCTTCACCTCGCAGGCGCGATCCTGGCTGCGAAGGGCACGAAACAGGCCGGCGGTTCCGTCGAGCGACGTCTCCGAACAGTTCGCCCCTGCTTGCGCGAGCTGCGCGGACAGAACAGCGTTGCGGGCGGCAAACCCGACGTGAAAAAACATTTCGTCGCCGCCGGAGTAAGGCCATTCATTGAGACCGGCGGCGACGTTCGCCCCGAACGCGAGGGCGCTGACAGACGCGTCTTCGTCCAGTCCGAGCATCTGGGCTCCCGCCAACGCCGCGCCGGGAGGTCCGCAAATTCCGGTGGGGCGATACTGGCGGACATTTTCCGGATTCATCAGCGCTCGGCCGATCTGCGCGCTGACCTCGTAGCCGCAGACTGCGGCAGTGATGAAATCACTGCCCGTAGCCGGGGCATCGTGGGACAAGGCCAGAAGCGTCGGAAATACGACGACTCCCAGGTGGCTGACCGAGCCCGTATGCATGTCTTCACGAACAAGACCGTGGCCGAGGACGCCGTTCACGAAGGCCGCGTCGCCCGCGGGAACACGGAGACCTGAGCCGACCATTGCCGCACGCCCGCGCCCTTGTTCTGCTATGCGGAGCGCTTGCCGGCTCCATGGCAGATCGAGCGATTCGTAAGCTGCGGAGAGAAAATCCATGAGGCAGATTTTCACTTTCTCGACGACTTCGGCCGGGAGCTGTTGCAGCTCCAGGGAGCGTGTAGAGGAGACGATCTGGCGAGCCAGGCTCATGGACGATATAAGATAGCGGACATGCCGACTTCAGGAGAAACACCGCTGGTGTGGGAAGCCTTCGCCATTCGCTACGCCCATCATCATCGCATGGCGCGCGAGAATTTCATCGGGGGCGATATTCACGACGGGCCAATGCCGATGGACTACTTCGTGTGGGCGGTTCGCAGCGGTGAGCTGGTTTACGTGGTTGATACCGGCTTTGACGAAGCTGTCGCGAAGAAGCGCGGGCGAACACACCTGCATTCGCCGGCTGACGGATTGCGGAAGATCGGGATCGAGCCGAATCAGGTTTTGAATGTGATCGTGTCTCACATGCACTACGACCACTCCGGCAATTATGAGATGTTCCCTGAGGCGACTTACCACGTGCAGGATCGCGAGATGCAGTTCTGTACCGGACGCTATATGACGCACGCCGCGATGCGCTTGCCCTTCGATGCGGAGGACGTGTGCGCCATGGTGAAGAAACTGTATGGCGGCCGCGTTGTGTTCCACAACGGAGACTCGGAGCTCGCGCCGGGACTGAGCGTTCATTTCGTGGGCGGGCATTCCATGGGATTGCAGATGGTCCGCGTGTGGACGCGCCGCGGCTGGGTGGTACTTGCCTCTGACGCGGCTCATTACTATGCCAACATGGAACTCGGCTTGGCATACCCATTCACATTTCACGTCGGCGATACGCTGGAAGGCTACCGGCGAGCCCGTGAGCTGGCCGAATCGAAAGATCACATCATCCCCGGGCATGACCCCGAGGTGCTGCTGCGCTATCCCGCAGCGGGCGCCGGGTTGGAAGGTTGGATAGCAAGGTTGGACTGATGGACCAAGATCAACCGGCAATCGGAGTTTTGCCTTACATGCCTCCCGGGGAACGCAACGCCGTGACCACCTGGACGGGCCCACTGGTCATGTTTCTGGCGACCCTGATCTCTTATATCGATCGCCAGACGCTGGCCGTGCTCGCGCCGACCATTCTGCCGGACGTGCATATGAATGCCACCGATTTCGGCTACGCGTTGTCGGCATTCTCGATCGCTTACATGCTGGCAAATCCGGCTTGGGGATCGATTCTGGACAAAATCGGATTACCTCTTGGAATGGCGATTGCGGTGGCGTTGTGGACGGCGGCGAGCGCTGCGCACGCACTCGTTGCCGGCTTGGTCGGATTTGCAGTGGCGAGAACAGTTCTGGGAATCGGCGAGGGCGCGGTGTTTCCAGGATGCGTCAAGATGTCCACGGACTGTCTGCCCACGGGAAAGGTGTCGCGCGGCATCGGGATCGGCTATAGCGGGGCCGCGTTCGGATCCCTGATAACGCCGCTCGCGGTGACGCCGCTTGCCGCCGCTTATGGATGGCGAGCCGCCTTCTGGGTCACTGGCCTGCTGGGTGTTCTGTGGCTGTTGATCTGGTGGAGATTCGCTCGGAACGTGCCCAAGCGGCTGCGGGTCTCGAAGAAGATTGTGGTGGTGAATCCGCTCGACCGGCGCTTCTGGCTGATCGTGACCACCTACGGAACGGGAGCAGTCGCACTCGGCGTGGTCGCCTATTTGAGTCCGCTCTACTTGAACCGGGCGTTAGGATTGTCGCAATCCGAAATTGGGCACCTGGTGTGGATTCCAACCGTCGGCTGGCAGCTGGGCTATTATTTCTGGGGCTGGGTATCAGACCGGCTGGTGCCGGAGCAGACGCGGCCTGCAAGGGTTCTGCTGCTGCTAAGCCTGCTTGCGCTGCCCAGCGCATTTGTCACCATGGTGCATTCGTGGCAAGCCGTGCTGGCGCTGTTCCTGTGGGCGATGTTCGTGGGCGATGGCTTCATCGTGATGGGGCTGCACGTGGGCGCCAGGGTGTTCACGAAGGACGAGGCTGGGCTGGCGGGAGGGATCGGCGGAGGCGCATGGTCGATGGTTCTGGCAGTGGTCCTGCCGCTGTACGGCAGACTGATCGACGCGAAGAATTTCACCCCGATCTTTGTGACCATGTCGCTGTTCCCGCTCGCCGGGACGTTGATTTTCCTGCTCCTAAGCAAGCCCTGGGCGAATGGAAACAAGGCGTGAAGTGTCGCCCGCTACTAGACGGAAACATATTGCTACTGCATAACGGACAGGCGCAGGTCCAATTGCGCGGCGGCGCCGGCTTCCACATTGACGCGCTTGCCATCACGGTTTGCAGCGGTGACGAAGTCGGGACTGCGGGGATCGACGAAGTAGGTTTCGGTGAGAGCGATGGCGGTGTATTCGCCCGGAGGGAGATCTTGGATGGTGAAGGCTCCGTTGTCGTCGCAGCGTCCCGAGTAGCCGATAATCGCATCCGGCTTGGCGTCGGCGAGGAGAATGATGGTGGCGTCAGGGCCTTTCTCTACCGTGCCATGAACGCTGCCTCCGCTGGACTTATAAATCATCTTGATCGACGCGGGGCCCGAGAGCTCGACGGCCTGGTTGAGCACGTCGCGGCCGTCGAGCATCGCCGCAGCCGCATAGAACCCAGGTGTGAGCTGCATTCCATTGGCTGTCCCCTCGGCGATGATGTAGCGTCCCGGGAACAGGCGGAGTTGCTGAGGTTCGCCCGGTTCGCCCGAGGATCCTCCCATGCCGATGCGGGGATTTTCGGGATTGAGCGGGATGGCGCTGGCGAACGAACGGCCCCGAGAGGTGCTGGGCGGAGCCGAATCGCCCCAGTCCGCGCTGACTTCCACGTCGAAGGGCTTGGCAAGCTGGATCTGAACGTCGGAGATGTCGCCCGCAGCGGCATCGCGCGCGGAGATGGAGATCCGCGCGGAGCCCATGGTTGTTTCACGGCCGCTTGCGACCATGGCCGAGAGCGTCCAATCGCCCTCCAGGACCGGCGGGAACGCGAACGTCCCATCGTCGCCGGTTTCGACCGGCTGCGCGGCTGAGGTTTGCGGCAACAGCCCGCCCATCGGCATCCCGCGAATCAAGGTGATCGGCGCAGGCTCGCTCTTGTAGATCGCGACGCTCACGTGCGGAGCGGGCTTACCGCTGACGCCCATGACCAATCCTTTGATGGTTCGCGCGAAAGCCGTCTGGAGCCGGATGTCGTAGCTCGCGTCGACGCCGGTCATGGTGATTTTGACCGCTTGATCCATGGCGATCGCGGATGGGTAGTACGTGGTCACGAGCCGCGTACCGTCCTTTGACGCCGATTTGGCCACAGCTTGCGCACTGGGTGTGGCCGCCAGGATGACGCGGGAGCCGGCTCCGACGGCTTCGAGCAGGAACTCGCCATTTTCGTTGGTTATTTTCGGAGAGCCCGGCCAATTCGCGACCCTGACGCTTACTCCCGCGGCGGGATTTCCGTCGGGATCGAAGACGCGGCCGCGGATGTTGGCCTTCGGCGTGAGTCGCAAGTCGAATTGCGAATCGCCGGAAACATGAATCGAGGTCGCCCCCGTGACTTGGAATCCCTTCGCGGACAAATTGAGAATGGCGTACTCACCGTCCGCGAGGCTGCCAATATGGAAAGCTCCCGCGTCGTCGGAGACGATGTTGTAGTTCGTATCCCCGCAGTGAAGCGCGCCGGCTATGGACTGGCAGATGCGGAAGCGCACGCCCGGGACACCGGCTCCGGTGAGGCTGTTGGAGACGCGGACGGAGAGCGATGCACCGGCTAGTGCACCGGAGGTCAGGAGGACAGCGGCAAGTACGCGCATCGGCGCAACCTTCGTCGTTCGATTTTAGCACAAGTCACGGAGCGGCAGCTGACTTCGTCTTTTTTTAGTTTGTCGTATCCGGTACAGCCGGAGAGGGTTGCCGCGATAATCCGACTTAGACGCCCATCTCGCCGAGAGCTTCTTTAGCGATGCGGAAGCTGTCGACGCCTGCCGGTATGCCGGCGTAAATCGCGACCTGGAATAACACTTCGCGAATCTCTTCTTTCGTTACGCCGTTGCGGATCGCACCCTTGACGTGGATCTTCAGCTCATGAGGCCGGTTTAACGCGGAGATCATCGCGAGATTGATGATGCTACGCGTTTTTTTGTCGAGCCCTTCGCGTCCCCAGCATTCGCCCCAGCAGTAGGTGGTCGCCAGTTCCTGCATCGGCATGTTGAAATCGTCCGCGCTCGCCAGCGCCTTGTCCACAAAATCGGCCCCGAGTACTTCGCGGCGAATCTTCAAGCCTTTTTCGAACATTGCTTTGTCCATGGAAATTCTCCTTAAGTTTTATGCCTTGACTTCTACGTGAGCCAAATTCTCGATGGTGCGGATGATCTCAGACATATCTGCCTGAGGCCCCAGCATGGCCATCGTTGTTACCAAAACCTGTTTCACCGCGGCGGCGACCACCGTCGGCACCTGCAGTGCATCAGCTTCATCCATAAATAGCCGGATGTCTTTGTTGAGCAGCCCCACCGCGAATCCGCCGTCGAACTTTCTCGGAAAAACCAGGCGCGGGATCTTATCCGCGGTCGCACTGTTGCGGCCCGTTCCTGAATTGATGACCTCGCAGATTACTTTGGGATCGAGGCCAGCCTTGACCCCCATCACGACGGCTTCGGATGAAATCGCCATCGCCGTTGCCGAGAGAATGTTGTTGAGCAGTTTCATGGTGTGGCCCATCCCGGGCTGTGTGCCGATGAAAAACACCTTACCAAGATGGCTCAGGATCGGCTTCAGCCGTTCGAGCACATCCTCAGGGCAGGACACCATGATGGCCAGGGTGCCTTTGTTCGCTCCGGTGACGCCGCCGCTGATGGGCGCATCGATCTCCAGGATGTTCTTCGCGGCCAACCCCTCTGCAACGCGCTTCGCGTAGATAGATCCCGTCGTCGACGTGTCGATGAAGAGCCGGACCTTGGTCCCTTCGATAACCCCGCCCGGCCCTAATGCCACAGCCTCGACGATGGGCGGCGTGGGCAAGCTGCAAAACACGATCTCCACTGCATCGCAAAGGCTCTTTACCGAGGCGGCTCGCGTTGCGCCCTTCTCCAGCAAGGGACCCATCGCTTCTTCGCTACTGTCGAAAATCGTGAGCTTATAGCCCGCCTCCATCAACCGCCGGGCCATCGGGCCGCCCATGCGCCCGACTCCAATGAACCCTACTTCCTGATCCATCCTCTTCCTTCGGCTCCTTTCAGGGACAACTCGCTATGGTATCGCGTCGCAACCTTTTGCATGCAAAACGGATATAATGGCCGCCGGGAAAGGTGCGGGTGAAGAAGAGAAGCTCGACCATGCCGGAGCAGAATCACTCATGGTTTTGCGTGTGTCTGGCCGCTCTACTAACGGTCGCGCACCTCGACGCACAGGCCTTACAAACGGCTCAAGGCCCCGCGCGCCAGGTTATCGATAAATACTGCATCACCTGCCACAATCAGCGAACCAAAGCAGGCGATTTGATTCTGGAAACGGCGGACTTGAATGCAATTCCGGCGCACAGCGAGATGTGGGAAAAGGTGGTCAAGAAACTGCGTTCTGGAACGATGCCTCCAGCCGGCGCACCCAGGCCGGATGCCGCCGGCTATTCCGCCGCAGCGGCATGGATCGAGGCTCGGCTGGACAGTGCGCCGCCCTATGCAGGCCGGCCCGTTCTGCACCGCTTGAATCGCGCCGAATACGCGAACGCGATTCGCGATCTTCTGCATTTGGAAGTCGATATAGATACGCTGCTGCCGCCCGATGACTCCGCGTTCGGGTTCGACAACGTAGCGGAAGCGCTGGGCGTTTCGCCAGCGCTGCAAGAACGCTACCTTGCCGCGGCTGCCAAGATCGCCGCATTGGCCGTAGGCGATCCCGCGCAGGCCCCGATTACCCATACTTGGCGCATCCCACAGGACCTGTCACAGGACCAGCACGTCGAGGGCTTGCCGCTCGGCACCGTAGGCGGGACTTCGGTGCGGCACAATTTCCCGCTCGACGGCGAGTATCGCATCCAAGCCAAGCTCTACCGCACGAATCTGAACATCATGCGCGGACTCGAATCCGTGCATCAAGTGGAATTCAGCGTGGACGGCAAACGAGTTTATCTGGCAAAGATCGGCGGTCCGGAGGATCTGGCCTCCTTGTTCAAAGCGCCAACAGATACTGGCGACGCCGTCGATGCGCGGCTCCAGGCGATTGTTCCTATTTCTGCCGGCCCGCATTCGGTGAGCGTTGCGTTCCTGCAGGATTCGCAGTTTGCCGAGCCCGGCAGGTTGCAGGCTTTCCTGCGCAGCTCGGTTGACAATTTCGACTGGGCAGGACACCCTCATCTGCAAGTTCTGATGGTCGCCGGCCCGTTTCATGCCTCTGGGGTGAGCCAAACCCCCAGCCGCAAAAACATCTTCGTATGCCAGCCCGTCAACGCAGCTCAAGAACCCGCATGTGCGCAAACGATCATAAACACGTTAATGCTGAGGGCATACCGCCAGCCCCCTTCGTCCGCGGATGTCCACCGAGTGATGGAATTCTATGCATCCGGCCGAGGCAGCAGCTCAGATCACCCCAGTTTCGATCGTGGGATTCAGGCGGCGCTGGAACGCATCCTGGCCAGTCCAAAGTTTCTATTCCGAGCGGAGGCTGACCCGGCGGGTGTCAAACCAGGTTCTATTTATCCTGTGAGCGACCTGGAACTCGCATCGCGCCTTTCGTTCTTCTTATGGAGCAGCATTCCGGACGACGCATTGCTTCACTTGGCGATTCAAGGCAAACTCCATGACGAAGCTACGCTGGAGCGGGAAGTTCGCCGGATGCTCGCCGATCCGCGGTCCGACGCACTGGTGGAGAACTTCGCCGGGCAGTGGCTGCAGTTGCGCAATCTGCGCAATTTCCAACCCAACACGGACCTCTTTCCCGACTTTGACGACAACTTGCGGCAGAGTTTCCGACGCGAAACGGAGCTCTTTTTCGAAAGCATCCTTCGAGAAGACCGCAGCGTTCTCGATCTCATGACTGCGGATTACACGTTCGTCAATGAACGATTGGCGCGGCACTACGGCATCCCGGATATCTATGGCAGTTGGTTTCGCCGCGTTCCGGTTCACGATGAGGCGCGCAAGGGCCTGCTGGGCCAGGGCAGCATTCTAGCGCTGACGTCGCATGCCGAACGAACGTCCCCGGTGCTCCGCGGCAAGTGGATTCTCCAGAACCTGATGGGTTTGGACGTTCCACCGCCGCCGCCGAACGTCCCGCCCCTCCCAGAGGAGAAGGATGGCGACAAACCGCGCACGATGCGGGAGCAGATGACGGAGCATCGCGCCAATCCCGTGTGCGCTGCATGCCACAGGACGCTTGACCCGATCGGCTTCGCGCTGGAGAATTTTGACGCCGTGGGCGCGTGGCGGTCCGAAGACGCAGGGGCTCCGGTGGACGCGAGCGGCGAGCTCGCGGATGGGACGAAAGTGAACGGCGTGACGGAACTTCGCCAAGCGTTGTTGAGACGCCCGGAGAACTTTGTCACCACCGTTGTGGAGAAGCTCATGATATACGGGTTGGGCCGCGGACTCGATGCGCGCGACATGCCGCAGGTGCGCGCGATCGTACGCAATGCCGCGCGCGATAACTATCGTCTATCGAGCCTGATCCAGGGAGTCGCTCTTAGCATGCCGTTTCGCATGAGCACGGCCGTTTCCCAAACCGAGGTGGCACGCCGATGAGGATGAATCGATGTTTGTAAGCAGAAAATCCCTGCCGCGACGCGCGGTGCTGCGAGGGTTGGGGGCAGCCGCCTCGCTGCCCTTGCTGGATGCCATGTTCCCGGCGCTTACTCCCTTGGCCAAAGCGGCGGCGGCGCCAAGCCTGCGGTTCGGCGCTGTTTATTTTCCCAACGGAGCCATCATGCCGCAGTTCACGCCGAAAACGTTCGGCTCCGGCTTCGAATTCACGCCCATTTTGCAACCCTTCGAGCCCTACCGTGACAACCTGGTGGTGGTCACCAACCTAACCCGGTCGCACCCGGGAAGCCAGGTGGGCGACCATGCCGTCAGCGCGGCAGGATTTCTCACCGGCATTTGGCCCAAGCGCACCGAAGCCGAGGACGTTTTCGCGAACACGACCATCGATCAAATAGTGGCCCAGCAGATCGGGCAGCAATCGCCCCTGCCGTCCCTTGAACTGGCGACGGAAGATTTCTCCGGATATGTCGGCGGCTGCTCTCCTGGCTTCAGCTGCGCTTACATGAACACGATCTCATGGTCGTCGCCAAAAACTCCGTTGCCTATGGAGACGAATCCGCGGGCCGTCTTTGAGCGGCTCTTTGGCGAACCCGGAACCGCCGGAGAACAGCGCTCCCGGCTCGTGAAGCGGCGCAGCATCCTCGATTCGCTAGCTGACGATGCCAAGGACTTGGAGCGCGAGTTGGGCCCGCGGGATCGCGCGCGCCTCGGCGACTATCTGGATAACGTGCGGGAGATCGAACGGCGCATCCAGCAGTCGGAAGCGCGCAGCGTCACCGAAGTCGCAACGCCGGAGGCTCCCCTGGGGACTCCCGATACTTTTGACGAGCACGTCGCGCTGATGTTTGACCTCGCTGCCGCGGCCTTTCAGGCCGATGTTACGCGTGTGTTCACGTTCATGATGTCTCGCGAGCTCAGCCAGCGCACGTATCCGCAGATCGGCGTCACGGAGCAGCACCATTCGGTTTCGCACCATCAGAACAACCCGCAGAAGATCGCGCAAATGGTGAAGATCAATACCTATTACGCGGAGCTCTACGCCCGCTTCCTGGCCAAGCTGCACGCGACGCCGGATGGCGACGGATCGCTTCTGGATCATTCCCTGCTGGTGTACGGCGCAGGCATGGCCGATTCGAACGGGCATGCGTCGGACCCCCTGCCAGTGGTGATGATCGGCGGCGGCGCAGGCAAAGGGGCGCGCCATGTTGAGGTCCCGGCACGCACGCCGATCGGCAACTTGTGGCGCAATGTCGCGGAGCGCTTTGGGGCGAACGTGGAGCAATTTGGCGACAGCACCGGAAAGACCAATGTCCTGGCATAAACTCTCCGCACTTGGGTTTCTGCTGACCTTGGGCCTGCGCGGAGCGACGCTCGGCGAATCGGTCCAGACGGGCGATCGCGCGGCCGTCGAGAAGCTCATCCAACAACATGCCGACGTGAACGCCGCCGATGCGGAGGGAATGACGCCGCTGGATTTAGCCGTCCGCGCCGGCGACGCAAAGATGACGGCTCTGTTGCTCCAGGCCGGTGCTTCCGCGAAAACCTCCACGCGCGACGGCATCACGCCACTGTGGCTGGCTGTGATGAACCGCAATGTGGAAATTACGGACGCGCTGCTGAAGGCCGGGGCGGATCCCAACGCAGCCCTCCCCGATGGCGAAACCATTTTGATGACGGCCGCGCGGGCGGGGAATGCGGCCGTGGCGGAACTGCTGATTAAGAACGGCGCGAATGTCGCCGCGGCCGGTCCCGCGTTTGGGGAAACCGCGTTGATGATCGCGGCCATGGCCAATCATGCGGACGTGATCGAAGTCCTGCTCAAACACGGCGCGGAGGTCAACGGCCGTTCCAAGGAACTTTCCTATCCCAAAGATCGTTTCGGGCTGGAGGGCGTCCTCACCATTCTGCCCCACGGAAGCTGGTCGCCACTGATGTATGCGGCGCGTGAAGGTTCCGTGGACGCGGCTCGCGCACTCTGCGGCGGAGGCGCGGAATTGAATGCCGCCGACCCCGACGGTTCCAGCAGCCTGCTGCTCGCAATTACAAATGGCCACTTCGACACCGCCGCGCTGCTGATCGAACGCGGAGCGAATGTGAATGCCGCCGACAGCACCGGAACAACTCCGCTCTATGCTGCGGTCGACATGAACACACTGGGAGAGATTTTCGGCAGACCCGGCCGGGCGTCTCACGACAGGATGAACGCGGTGGATTTGATGAAGCTGCTTCTGGACCATGGTGCGAACCCGAATGCCGGTCTGAAATCGGCGATGCTCCAGCGCGCCCACACGCCGGGAGAGCCGACTTTGGGTGAAGGCGCGACCCCCCTCGCGCGCGCCGCGCACACGGGAGATGTGGCTGCCATCGAACTCCTGCTCGCGCACGGAGCCAGCGTTTCCCAAGCCTTGAAGAACGGCACCACGCCGCTGATGTTCGCCGCTGGGCTAGGCCGAGGTGTCAGCGCTTTCGCTAAGGATTACGGCACGGAAGCCGACCTGATCGCCGCTGCAAAAGTCCTGCTGGACCACGGAGCCGATATAAACGCCATCAGCGCCGCCGGACAGACCGCGATGCATTTCGCCGCCCAAGCCGCCGACGCCAACTTCCCGCAGCCGTCCGACAATATGGTAAAACTGCTGGCGTCGCGCGGAGCCAGGCTCGACGTGGTCGACAAGCAGGGCCGCTCACCGATTGAGATGGCCCAAGGAAAGGGTCTGCGCGGCCACGCAGGCGGGCCGGTGAAACCGCGCGAACAAACCGTCGCGCTGCTGCGGCAGCTTATGGAGAGCGCGCCCAAACAATCGGATGCACCCTAATTCCCTAGCGCTCCCCGCTGCGACAGCACGGCTGCTTGCCATCGATGCAACCGCTTCCGCCCCGGCGCCCCTCCCTTCGGACGGTCGTCCCGATCGTTGCGGCATCTTGGAATCGATGGGCGTTCAGGATGCGGTCGCAACCCGCGACAAAATGATCCATGCGACCCGCCTGAGTGCGCTGGACAATCGCCCCAGCGCCAAAATCCGCTCCTATCCGGGTGAGCCGCTTGGTCATTGGCAAGGCAAGACATTTGTGGTCGAGGCCGTTAATTTCTTCTGCGGAAAGCTCTCCGTCAGCGGCCCTCCCTGCAGCGCTGCGCCAGACGTGTTGGAATCTTCGATTGCCGTCAACGATCCAAAAACCTATCTCCCGCCTGGGACGACCATCTTTCTGCCTACCTCAGAACCGGGCTACGAAACCTTTAAATACGCTTGCCCGAAGGCAAACGATTCGATGCGCAAGCGCTTGAGCCTTGCGCGTACCCTGAAGTCAAAGGCGCCGCCCAAAGAGGCGGCAGGGGAAAAATAACTCTATGAAGAAACTTGCGCTCAGTCTGACTTTGGCGGCTTTCACGCTGGTGGCCTTGGTGCGCCTGCCGGCTCAATCGCCGGCGTCCTCTCCAACGAAAGCACTCTCGCATGCCATCCATGCGGTCGACGATCTCGACACCACGCTCGCGTTCTACCGCAGCGTCTTTGGATTGAATGGAACTCCGCAGGATTTCCCCAACCCTGCGGTCCCGCTGCTGACGAACGCGCCGGGAGTGACGCTGCGGCTTTCCATGCTCTCGCTGCCCGGAGGAATGCGATTTGAGCTGACCCACTTCAAGGGGCTGGAACGCAAAGCCGCCCAGGCGAAGTACACCGATCCTGGCGCCGCTAGCCTGGTGTTCTACGTCCGCGATATTGACGGAGCCGTCGCGAACGCCAAGAAAGCCAACGCGCCCATCGTGACTACGGGCGGCGCGCCTGTCGAGATCATGACCGCCAAGGGCCAAGCCCGCTCCATCGTCCTGCGCGACCCCGACGGCTTCTTCTTACAACTGGTTCAGGAAACACCCGCGGCGGGCGCGCCCGAGGGAAATGTCCATCGTGTCTCCCTCGCGTACACAATGGAGGACGCCGATGCGACGCGCGCGTTTTATACCGGCAAGCTGGGGATTGAGCTGACAGGCTCCGCCGCCTATTCCAAGGACCCTGCGCTGCTGCAATTGGTCGGTGCGCCGGCGGGGACCGAACTTCGCAAGTTGTCGGGCGTAATGCCCGGTCCCAACGCCGCCGTGGTGGAGTTCACTGAATTCCGCGGCGTTCCGCGCACGAAGTTTCACCTGCGAGTTCGCGACCCGGGCGCACCCGCGATGGCCATCCAGGTCAACGATGAGACCGCGACGATTGGAAAGATGAAGGCCGCGGGAACAAACATCATCTCCACCAACGGGGAGATCGTAGACTTCGGTGGAGGCACCCACACCATTTTCGTAGAAGATCCCAACGGCATGAACCTGGAAATCTTTGAGCGCACTGCGGCGCAAGGCAAGGGCAAGGCTACAAAGTAAGAAAACCGTGAGGTGAAAATGAGACTCGCGGCCTCTGTCTGGGACTCCCGATGACGGCTTCCTCGGCGCACCATGCGGCCTTCCAATGGCCTGCTGCGCCGTGGATTCACCAAGGTCTCCTTGCTTGCGGGCACTCCAGATTATGGGGTCGGCTGGCAGGCGAATGATGCCCCCTCGGATCTCCAGCCTGCTGCTTCAGGGTTGAAAGCAACCCGAAATTGGCGTTGCGCGAATCTTTTGAGGAACTCGCGCGCACAACGGAGCATGGGGCGGCGGAACGTTGGCGGGTTTCTGATCGTTTGGAGGGCCGCCCCCGGCCCTGTGCGAGGCGGCTACCGCGGGGCGGCCGAACGAATCAAATCCCAGGTCGCCTGAATGTCGGCATCGGTGGTGTCGATGTCGCCGATCGCAGGCGCAGCGCGAAGTCCCTACCCGTTCGGCTCCGGCGAGAAATGCTCGTCCGATGGCAAGCGCCTGGAGTCTGATGGCCGCTACCGCGGGGCGGCCGAACGAATCAAATCCCAGGTTGCCTGAATGTCGGCATCGGTGGTGGCGATGTTGCCGATAGCCAGGCGCAGCACGAAGTTCCCACGCAATTGGGTTCCGGAAAGGAATGCGCGGCCGGTGGCATTGACGCTTTCGAGCAGTTGGCGATTATCCTCATCGCTCCCCCGCAGGCGGAAGCACACCAGCGAAAACAGCACCGGCGCGGCGAGCTCAAAACGCGGGTCGGCTTCCACGCGGCCGGCGAATTCCCGAGCCATGCGCATGTGCCCGCGCAGGATTTCCGCAATGCCTTCGCGCCCGTAATAGCGCAGCACGAACCACAGCTTCAGCGCGCGGAAGCGGCGTCCCAGGTTCACGCTGTAATCCGACAAATTCACAGCTCCGTCTGAACCTTGCAGATAGGCGGGAGTCTCCTGGAGCGAGAGCGCCCGGCGGAAGACTTCCGGCCGGCGCGTATACAACGCGCTCAGGTCCACTGGCGTGAACAGCCATTTGTGGGGATTGAGCACCAGCGAATCGGCGAGCTCGGCGCCGTCGAGAATATAACGATATTCAGGGAGGATCGCCGCGGGCCCCGCATAGGCGGCGTCCACGTGAAGCCACAACTTGTGGCGTTGCGCGATGGCCGCGATTTCGGGAAGCGGGTCGAGGCTCGAAGAAGAAGTCGTGCCCAGCGTCGGCACTACGCAGAAAGGCCTCTTGCCGGCGGAGAGGTCTGCCGAGATGGCCGCTTCGAGGGCATCACAGCGCATGCGGAATTCGTTGTCGACAGGAATGTGGCGGATGTTGCCGCGGTCAACGCCTGCGGCCAGCGCGGCGCGGTCGACGGAGAGATTGGCATGCTGGGAGGTGTAGAGGACCATCTCCTCCATCTCGCCTCCGCCAGCCTCACGCGCAGCTTCCCTGGCGGCAATAACGGCATGCATGCTGGCAGTGGAGGCGGTGTCGTGGATGATCCCGAAGAATCCCTCCGGCAATCCCAGCCACTGTCGCAGCCAGCCGAGCGCGGCCTGTTCCAGTTCAGTGGCCGCGGGCCCCGTCTTCCACACCATGTGATTCACGTTCAACGCGGCAGCAAGCATCTCGCCGAGAATGCCCGGGCCTGAGCCGGAAATGGAGAAGTAGCCAAAGAAGCGCGGGTGGTTCCAATGCGTGATGCCGGGCAGGATGAGGTTTTGAAAGTCTTCGAGAATCGCCCCGATGGGCTCGCCTTGCTCGGGACCGGATTTGGGCAAAAGCGCAGTCAACGCGCCGGGCTGGACATCGGGCAGCACCGGATAGTCGCGGACATCACGCAGGTAATCGGCGATCCAATCGACGGTCCGATGGGCCGCGGCACGGAACTCCTCGGGAGACATTTGCGTGGGCATACTCAATTTCAGGGTAGCCGAGTGCCCGCCAGGAACCGGCGCCTGGTCCGGTGGCCACTCTCAAAGTCGCTTTCCTGGCTGGTTACAGTTGCGGCTGTTGTGGAGGTTGGTGCGGCGTGGCAGGCGAATTTAAGGGTAGCGCGCCAGCCGTAAATGGCCGAAAATAGAACATCATGAGAAAGCTGGCCGGCGTATTTCTTTTATGCCTGCCGTTAATCGGCGGCTCGATCGAAGGCCGCGTCACGAATCGAGTGACGGGGGCGGGGATCGAAGGGGTGTCGGTGAACGTTGCGAAAGGATTCGGCCCTCCCGTGGAATCGCATCAGGTTCTCACCGGCGCAACCGGCATGTACCGGATCGACGATCTTCCCGACGGCGAATACATGGTCTTGCCCCACAAATACGAATTCCTTGAGGGTCAGGGCCAGCTCAAGGTAAAGGTCTCCGGCGAAACCCGTTTGGATCTCCAAATGTCGCCGCTCCCGAGCCTGCGGGGGCGCGTTCTCGATGACGACGACAAGCCAGTGGAGGGGATTACCGTGAAGCTGACGGGCGCGGTGGACACCGTGACCGATGAAAATGGAACCTTCCTGTTCGAGACGGTGATGCCTGGTTCCCGCACGCTGTGCGCGATTCCGAAGCCGCAGGAGGCGGCTCCGGATGAAGAGAGGTTGGTGACGACTTGCTATCCGTCGGTGGTTGGCAAGGACAGGGCACTGGAAATCAAGGTCGCGGACACGGATCTGTTCGGCTTTGAAATCCGGCTGAGGACGGCTCCGCTGCGATTAGTTCGCGGCGTGGTGGTTGACGCGGATGGAAATCCGGAGCAGAACGCAACGGTGGTGCTCTACCAGAGGGCATCGCAAGCCGAGCCTTTAGTGATTCTGCCTTTCGTCTTCTCATCGGTAGGCCAAGTCAATGAAGAGCATCTCCTGGCGGGCGACGATGGGTCCTTCGAGTTTCCCGAAGTCGCGGAAGGCGATTGGCTGGTTCGGGCCCTGGCGCCAACCCACGAACCCGAAAGCTTGCGAGAGGGAGTGGCGGCATTGAAGGTGGGCCGCAGCGACATCAAAGACGTCCAGATTCACACGAGTGCAGGATTTCCGATCGATATCTCCGCTGATTTTGGCGATTCGCCGCCCGCCAAGGCGCCGCCAATCCCGAGGCTGGTGAACCTGGCGTCGCTCGATGGGCAGTTTCTTCCGGGTTCGGGCGGCGAAGGGTTCGCGGGGCGCTACTTCGTCGGACCCTCGCTCACAGTATTGGCTGGGCCGGGAGGAAACGAAGTGGCGGGCTATTACTTGGCGGCGGCGATGATGGGGAATAACGATGTCCTGGGTCAGGTAGTCGATTTGTCAGGGCCGATTTCGCTGAAATTGATCTTCAAGAACGGCGGCGGCAGCGTCCGCGGAACCGTGGAAAACGGCGAGAACGCGAGTGTGGCGCTGATGGCCGATGGAGGGTCCACTGTGCGTTTTGGATTTTGGGGCATGTGCAATCCGGCCGGAGAATTCGCAATTTCCGATCTTCCGCCGGGAGAATACACGGCCGTGGCGCTGAAAGGTTTTGGTTTTGCCTCCGGGCGCGACGCTGAGATTCTGAGCCTGCTGGCGTCGAACGGCAGGCGCGTCAAGGTGGAGGCGGGTGCGTCGGTGCAGTTGGATTTGCGGGCAGCGCAGCCGCAACCATAGATTTGTTTGGAGGAAATTTAAACAACAATGCGAGCCTTCATAGCGTTTGTGATGGCCGGAGCGGTGGCCCTGGGCCAATCCGCCTCGCCGGCGTTTGAAGTGGCGTCGATCAAGCCGCATGAATTCGGAGGCGCTGGCGGCGGCGGAGGGCGACTGGGGATTTCCATTTCCGGCAGCCTGGTGACCTGTTCGATCATGACTCTGAGTCGTCTGATCATCGAGGCCTATGGCGTCAAGGCGTATCAGGTCTCGGGGGGGCCAACCTGGGCCAGCGATTCGTCGACTGTCTTCGACATCGAAGCCAGGGCCGACGGCACGCCAACAAGGGAACAAGCCGATGCGATGCTTCAGACGCTGCTTGCGGATCGCTTCCATGTGAAGCTGCATCGGGAGATGAAGGATCTTCCGGTGTATGACTTGGTCATCGCGAAGAATGGTCCGAAGCTCAAAGAGAGCGCCGCGGATGCGACGTCCATGTCGAGCAGGCAGGGCAGTCCGACGGGTCCGCGAAAGCTGACGTTCAGCAAAGCGACCATCACGGTGCTCGCCAATGGGCTCGCGGCCGATGCGGGGCGGCCTGTGATCGACAAGACCGGGCTTACCGGAAGCTACAACTTTTCGCTCGAATATACGCCGGACGGGACTCCGGCAGATGTGGCAACGGGGCCTTCTATCTTTACCGCCCTCGAGGACCAGCTCGGGCTGAAGCTGGTTTCGTCGAAGGCGCCGACGGAGATCTTGGTGATCGATCATGCGGAGAAGCCTACTCAGAATTAGTCTGGCTGCGCTGGCGCCGCTGCTGTGTGCGCAGAGCCCGGGCATCATCGAAGGCCGCGTGACCAATAGCGTCACGGGCGAGGGCGTGGCCGGGGTCGAGGTGAGGTTCTCGGATCGCCACAGCTATGTCCACGATACGGTTACGGACTCGACCGGGTCGTACCGCATCACCGGGCTCGATGACGGCGACTACCACGGGACGTTTACCAAGGACGGCTTTGCAGACGACCGCGGGACTCTGGCCAATCCTGTATTCCATGTTTCGGCAGGCCTCACGGCTCTGGCGGATAAACAATTGAAGCCCTGGGGCTCCTTGCGGGGGCGCGTTGTCGATGAGGATGGAAAGCCTGCGGCGGGAGTTCGGGTGGAGAAGGATCCAACTCCGCCCGGGCTCCTCGATGGCGACACCGTCACAGACGAGAATGGCGAGTTCGCGTTCAAGGATCTGCCCGCGGGTTCTTATATGTTGGTGGCCAAGCCGGAGTCGAAGATCAGGATGCAGGATGGAGTGCGGGTGGGGACGGTGGCGATGTACTATCCATCTGCGACTGAGATGGCGCATGCGGTGCGAATTCCGGTGCGAACCGGCGACAACGTGTCGGGCATCGAAATCCGGCTGAAGAGCGTCCCGGTGCATCGCGTCGCGGGGGTGGTCCTCAATCCCGCTGGGAAACCGGTCGCGCACGCAACGGTGAAGCTGATGGGCGAGGCGGGTTCAGCTCGGCAGACACTGGTTTCCGCGCCCACCATGATTTTCAGCGCCACAGGCAGCATGAGTTTAAGCTCTCCGCTTGGTTCAGCCATGTCGGGGGTTGTGGGACCGGGTGCGGAGCCGGAGGCGGCGCGAGTGGAATCCGGCGACGACGGCGCCTTCGAATTCGCGGCGGTGGAAGCGGGCGATTGGCGATTGAGCGCGGCGGTTGGAGAGTATGACGAAGTGCCGCTGAGCGGAGTGACCTCTCTTACTGTTTCTGGGGCACCGGTTTCCGACAAGGACGTCGAGGACGTTCACATCCGGATGGCTACTGCGTTTCCGGTGGTGGTTGCGCTCGCCTCGGGAAGCGCAGAGGCTCCCCCGACGGGCCGGCATTGCGACCCCAGCGGATGTGTCGCCGAACACGGCCCGATCCTCCTGAGTCTGACTGCGGAGGAGGGGCAGCCTCGGGTGCGCGTGGCTGATCCGGCGAACAACCTGGCGAAGCTCAACGCGGCGTTTCCAGGCCGGTACTGGGTCATGCAAGGCTTGGGCATTCAGGGCGATCCATATGTCGCGGCGGTGATGTGGGGCGGGCGCGATGTGAAGGGGCAGGTGGTGGAACTTGCGCCCGGAGCGGGTCCGTTTGAGATTGTGTATAAATCCGGGCTCGGCAAGGTGCGCGGGACGGTGGAAAAGGGCGATGGCGCGAGCGTGTTCCTGGTTTCCAATACCTCCGGCGACATCCTCACGTACCGTCAGGTGACGTGCGGCGCGGGTGGTTCGTTCGAGATTGGCCAGGTTCCACCGGGCGATTACTTCATTGTCGCGTTCGACCGGACGAATGGGTCCGAATTGCCCGCAGCTGATTTGCCCGCATCGATTATGCCCTTGGCGTCGAGCTTGCAGGTGGAATCGGGCTCGACGGCATCGGTGGATTTGAGGATGAACAAATGGCCCTGGTAAACCAATGGGTGAAGCTCCGCTTCCTTTTCGTTGCCGTGATGCTGAGCACGGCCGTTGTTGGCGGCTCGCTCGAAGGCCGCGTGATTAACAGCGTCACTGGCGAAGGCGTGGGCGGAGCCAAGGTGAGGGTTCTGGATCGGCAGCAGTATGTGTATTACGCCGAAACGGATTCGACCGGATCGTATCGGCTTACCGGGCTCAAGGATGGCGACTATAC
The DNA here is from genome assembly GCA_036489835.1 of Bryobacteraceae bacterium. Lineage (GTDB taxonomy): Bacteria > Acidobacteriota > Terriglobia > Bryobacterales > Bryobacteraceae > Palsa-187. The sequence continues at coordinate 241,002 of DASXEY010000103.1, forward strand.
CGGGGAATTTTCAAAGGACGGGTTCTTAGACAATCGCGAATTTGTGCCGACGCATGTTGGGGGCGATGTTGCGGCTCGGATGGACGCGCGAATGGAACCGTTCGGTTCGCTGCGCGGGCGCGTCGTCGATGAAGACGGGAAGCCCGCGGCGGGGGTTCGCGTGGAGTGCGGTTGCACTGGAGACGACGAGCCGGTCACGGATGAGAATGGCGAGTTCGCGTTCAAGGATCTCCGGCCGGGATCTTACACATTGGTCGCTAAGCCGGAGGCCAAGATCCGGATGGAAGACGGAGTGCGGCTGGGGACGGTCGCCATGTACTATCCGTCGGTGACGGAACTGGCGCGCGCCACGCCGATCGCGGTACGAAACGGCCAGAGTGTGTCGGGAATCGAGATTCGTTTGAAAAGCGTACCGGTGCATCGCGTGGCAGGAGTGGTGCTCGATCCCGCGGGGAAGCCGGTGGCCCACGCCACTGTGAAGTTGATGGGCAACGCGAGCACGGCACTTCAATTTGCGGCTATGACTGCCTCGATAGGCTACAACGCGACCCAGACGCGCACAACCACCATCGGACCGGGCAGGGAACCTGAGGTGGCTCGCGTTGAATCGCGGGAGGAGGGCGCCTTTGAATTTGCGGCGGTTGAGTCCGGCGATTGGCGATTGAGCGCGGAGATCGAAGTAGGCGATGACATGGCGCTGGCCGGCGTGGTTTCGGCGCCGGTGAGTGAGAAAGACCTGGAAGATGTCCTGATCCGCTTGGCTGCGCCATTCGCCGTGGCAGTCGACGTGGATTGGGGAAACGCAAAACCGCCTACGATGAATGTCTATGGCAGCGGAAGCTCGTTAAGGCTTATGCCGGAAGAAGCGCAGCCGCGATTGTTCCTAGAGCCCGGCAAGAACATCGGAGGGGTCAATGGCATGTTTCCAGGGCGATATCGGGTGCTGCCGCCTTACATGGGATTGGACGTTTATGCCGCGGCGGTAATGTGGGGCGGGCGCGATGTGAACGGACAAATCGTGGATCTGACACCCGGCTCTGGGCCGTTTCAGATCGTCTACAAAACGGGACTCGGAAAAGTGCGCGGAGTTGTCGAGAATGGCGAAGGCTGTCTCGTCATGTTGGTTCCCCGCGAGCCTGCCGAGGTCAGCACCGTTCGCATGGCTGGTTGCGGCACGGGCTTTCCCCGGGTCAGGAAGCGCCGGCCGAGTTCCTTCGGATCGAGCAGGCATTTCTCAAAATATGAATATCAAAACTCTATCGTTGACATGTGCGTTGATCGCGGTGCCGGTTTCGGCCGCTGACGATCTGAAGAAGCCTCTGGTGATTGCGGAGCAAGGTAGCTTCTTCGTGGGCGGGGAGACCAAGGCACTCCCGGGCGGTCCTCCGACTCCGGGGCGCGGACCCTCGCCGGGTGGCGACATCACGGTCAATCAGATGTACGTGCAATACCAGATCCCGGTGAACGCGGGCCCGCATGTGCCGGTGGTGATGGTGCATGGATGCTGCCTCAGCAGCAAAACCTGGGAGACCACTCCCGATGGGCGCATGGGCTGGAACGAGTATTTCGTCCGCAAGAATCGTCCCACGTACCTGGCGGATCAAGTTTCCCGAGCCCGCTCCGGATTCGATGGCAGCAAGATCAACGCCGTCAAAGCGGGAACGCTTCCTCCGAGCGATCTTCCGAACGTCTTGACGGCGAGTCACCAAGTGGCATGGTCCGTATTCCGCTTCGGACCCACTTTCGGCAAGGCGTTTCCCGACGAGCAGTTTCCCATCGAAGCGGTAGACGAGCTCTACAAACAGATGATTCCGGATCTCAACAGCCTGCTCCCGTCGCCCAATCCCACCTGGACCAACATGGCGGCGCTGGCAGTGAAGCTCAAGGGCGCGGTCCTGATCGGACACTCCGAATCCGGATTCTTTCCGGAAGAGGCGGCGATGATCGATCCGGCTGGCGTTAAGGGCATCGTCTCGATTGAGATGCCATGCACCACCACGCTGGCAGCGCCGCAACTTTCGAAGCTCGCGAAGATTCCGATTCTGGTAATGTTCGGCGATCACTTGGATGGCGTACAAGGGGGAATCGCGAACTGGCCCATGTCCTTCGAAAGCTGCAATACCTTCGTCAAGCAGGTGAATGCCGCGGGCGGCGATGCGCAGATGATGTCGCTTCCGGCGATGGGCATCAAGGGCAACAGCCACATGCTGATGCAGGACAAAAATAATTTGCAGCTCGCGGACTTGATCCTGGGATGGATCGACGGGCACGTCGAAAGCAAGAAAGCCGTTCGCGCGAACGCCAAGAAATGAAGCCGATCACTCGTCGAGAGTTAGGCGCGCTGGCCGCGGCTGCGATTGCGGCTCCACGTTTGGGTATCGCGCAAAGCGGCGCGAAGCCGGCCGGGCCGTTCCTCGACATCGCCGATTGGAGCTATCACTTCTACGGAGTCGAGCACGCCCTACTAGCTCGCGGCACAGTCTGCAACGGAATGCAGATGTACGTCGAGCACTGGATTCCGACCGACGTACGTCATCCCTACCCCGTGGTCCTGATTCACGGCGGTTACGGGCAGGGCTCGGATTGGTTCAGCACTCCCGACGGCCGCCGTGGCTGGGCCACTCTGTTTCTCGAACAAGGCTACAAAGTGTACGTGGTCGACCGTCCAGGGCAGGGCCGCAATCCGTTTCAGCCATTTATGAACGGAAACTTCGATGCGCAGGCGCCGACGTTTGAACGTGCTCGCGCACAGTGGGGAGGCAGCGATGTGAACGATCCTGCGGTTGCGCAGGTGCTGGCATCCATGGGCCAGCCGATGGCCAACAACGCGCAGACGCAGAACGTGTGGCGCACGCGGGGAGCGAAGCTGCTGGACGACATCGGCCCTGCAATCCTGGTGACCGACGGCGACGGAGCGGTTTTCGCGCGCGTAGTGGCGCAAGACCGGCCGAGTATGGTGAAGGGCATTATCGCCGTCGAGCCGCCCGCGAACTTCAGTAATCCTGGGATCCCCGGAGTCGGCTTTTTCCCGACGAGTAATCGGCAGACTCTCGCTCCGGTCCTCGAGTGGCTGGATGCAAACGTCAACAAAGCCGCAGTCGTTGACGCAGTCAACGATCCGCATCCCAACCGCGAATCCACAGCCTTGAAGCTGGCCGACCAAGGCGGCTTCTGGGTGGGAATCGGGCGCAAGCAGATGCCCTACGGCGAAATCGCCCAGGGTCAGATGTTCGTGCAATACATGATTCCAGCCGACCGGCGGCATCCTTTTCCAATCGTGATGACGCACGGCGGAGGGGGACAGGGCACCCACATGATGGGGATCGGCGGGCGTCCCGGCTGGGTGCATTATTTCGTGCAAGCCGGCTACGCCGTGTATTGGATCGACCGGCCGAGTTATGGCCGCTCCCCGTATCATCCCGACGCACTGGGCCCGAGCCATCTGCCTAACGTGCCGGCTTTTGAAGGGCTGATCACCAGCACGGCTGTGTTCAATACCGCGCAATGGCCGGGGCCAGGAGGCATGAACGATCCCATCATCGATCAGTTCATGGCTTGCGAATCCGGCAATGTGACCGACGAGGCTTTTCATAGCGACCTGGCATGGCGCGGCGGAGTGGAGCTTGTGGATCGCATCGGACCGTGCATTCTGCTGGACCACGCTTTCGGGGGATTTTTCGGCTGGGGCGTGGCGGATCGGCGGCCCAATCTGATCAAGGCGATTTATTGCATGGAGATCAACGGCAACCCTTTCGCGGCGCAGTTGCGCTGGGGTCTGACCGCATCGCCCATGACCTACGATCCTCCCGTGACGGACCTGGCGCAATTTCACTTAGTGGATCGCACCGAGCCTCCCGATTCGCCGCGTCCCGTCCCGGCTTCGTACAAGTTGCAGGCCGAGCCCGCGCACAAATGGAAAAATCTCCAGCACATCCCGATGGCATGGATGACTAGCGAATTCGGCGGCGGCGGGTCACCCGTGGCCAACGTTGAGTTCCTCAAACAGGTGGGGTGCCAGATCGAAATGGTGCGGTTGCGCGATTACGGCATTTATGGGAACGGCAACCTGATGCTGCTGGATAAGAACAACCACGAGGTATTCACGGTGATTCGCGATTGGCTGGATCGCAAGCTCGGCGGGACCAAGCCTGCATGAGAATTACTGCAACACTTCCATCGTGGAAGAACTGTTCAGAGTGAAGGTGTTTGCGGAAATCAGCGAGAGAATCGGATTGTATACGTACTTGACGGTGACAGTAACGGTTCCCCCTGCCGCGTTTCCGTTTCCCGTAGCCGAAGACCACGCCGTCGAAACCGTCAGGTTCGCGGTATTCAGCCCCACCGCCATGCTCTGAACATATGCCGTGGTGGGATCGCTGGTGCTCACGTTGGTGCATGACGTCCCGCAAGGGTTGGGACTGGTGGGTAACGCGTTCACGCTGCCGGAGCCCCGAATGGACGCATAGCGTCCGGCTTGCTGGGCCGCGTAGGCGCAAAAGTTGTTCGCATAGGCGATTTGCGAATACTGGAAAATGCCGAAAATCATGAAGAAGAGGACTGTGAGGCACAGCCCCATCTCAACCATGGCTTGGCCGCGCTGGCCTTGTCTGCGCCACCCGTGGGCCGCTTTCCCGGGCCGCCAAAGCACGTCGGCGGTCATCGCACCCTCATGATGGACTGGCCTTTGACGGTGATCGAGGTCGGCAATAAAGGGTACTGGAAGTATGTCGTAAAGGTCAACTGGGTGTTCACTTGCGAGTACGTGTACATAGTCGCTCCGGTGTCGCATGTGCCGGTGCAGGATACCGTAGAGGAACTCGAACTGGCATCGGAGCAGATGCACCAGTAGGTCGGGGTGACCGTGAGATTTTGCGCCGTCGGGACGTTGCCCGCGTCGGCCGTGGCCGCGCTGGTTATAGCCGAGGTGTTGGCCTCATTGGGCGCCTGGAACACCGCATATTGGGTTCCCGCCCGAGCCGCGCCCTGGGCGATGGAGGCGTAGTAGAACACTCGGGAGTAATCGATCACTCCGAAAAAAAGCGGCACCATGATCAGGCTGATCAGGCCGAACTCGATGAAAACATTTCCACGCTCACGGCGACGGCGTCTGATGGATAGAAGGCGCATATACTTACTCCGCGATGACGGCAGCCGTTCCTGTAGTAACGGTGCTGCTGGTTATGGGATTGTTTACGTCATAAACCACGATTGGCGAGCTTCCGTTAATACCCAGTTTCTTTACAACGATCATCATGTAGCCGGTGTTGCTGCCGTTGACGCCGCTGAACGTCAGGGTGGAGTTCTTGAAATAGATAGCGCCATTGAGCGCGGTGGTGGAGTTTCCTACGATCTGCGGCGCGTTGTCAGTTGTCGAGCTCCGGTTTTCAAAAAACAGCACTCCGGGGATACCGCTGGTAGCTCCGCTGGCAGGCGCGCTGAGGGTGACGTTCGGCTGCCCGTTGATATTTAGCTTGGCGATGGTGGTACTTGTGGGACTAATCAGGCTGGAGGAGCACGAAGTCCCGGTGGTAGTCTTCACGTCGCTGGGGCTGGTTAGATAAAATGTCACGCCGCTTCCCTTAAGAGTCCCGGTGGAATTGAACTCGAGGTTTCCGCCGGCGATGATATATGTCCCGGGGTTCAGCGTATACGTAGAACCGCCCGTGTTCCCGATGGTGAGACCGCCACAGTAAATTCCCGGCTGTATCGTATTCGAGGGAGGCGCGCTATTCATGTCGTAGTAGTCTTTGGTGGAAAAGGTGGTGCCGAAACTGGGGACGGAAATGTTGCTCAGCGGATCGCCTGGGTTGGAGATGCCGTTCGCGGTGGGTTCCTGGGCGGCGGTGCAGCTCGATTTCCCGGTAGAGCAAATGTAATCAGACCCGGACGTGTAGTCGATTCCGCAGTTTGTTTGCGTGGCCGGCTGGGCGGCCGCGCAGGTGGATGGCCCCACAACTCCCAGTGTGTAGCCGGTTCCGATTGTCACCGTCAGAGCGCCGGAGAGATACACAGCTTGCGAATTGGGCGACTCCACCACGACGCCGCAATTGAACGTCGGGGAGCTGCCCTGGACGTTCATGGTTTGCGAATCGCCGGAGGCCGTGTCGAGGACATAGACGCAGCCGGCCGAGGACCCGGAACCATTGGTGCTGGAGGTTCCGGAGCCGGATGCTGGATATAAGCCGGCGGCCCGGGCCGTCACACTGACCGAATTCATGTTCAGGATTCGCATGAAGTAGGTGGGCGTAGTTTGCGTTACGATCGCTTCGACGGCGTTGCTTTCGCCGGCCATCGAGCCCATGGTGGGAGGGATGTTGATGGTGACGGTGACGCCATTTACTCCATTCGTGTATCCGTTAAGAGAGGCGCTATTCTGTCCCGCCGTCGACCAATCCGTCTTGCCGTTCTCCGCTTCGATAAGCGCCGCTTGTACGGCTGCGTCGGCTGCATCCTGGATGCGAACCCGTGTCCACTGGAGGTACCCGACGTCCACTGCCATGCCGGTGAACCCCATCAATCCGACCATCGAAGCCGCCGCTATGATCGTAATGCTGCCACGCTCGCGTGAATGTCTCTTCCAACGCCGTATAAGCTTCATTACCTGATCCCTCTTCTAAGCCTGAGATCGGCAACTGATTGCTTAGCAGCATGGGCCGAACCCCTCGAATCCCGGAGGTTGATGCTTTAGCTCAGCCGGGATCGCGGTTCCAGAACTATGCGACGGCAAGTTCCGTGCAGGAATTGCATTCGGAGTTTTAATTCCTGGGACAATCCACTTCGGCGGGAGGCGCACGTTTCATGAGAAAGATCTGGTCATCGCTTAAGTCGACGGCGCCACTATGGGCGGCGCTCATCACCTGGACGTACAGCGCCGTGCCGGTTTCGGCGCATCACTCCTTCCAAGCCGAGTACGACGGCAGCAAGACCGTCACCGTCAAGGGTGTCGTGAAGAAAGTGGCTTGGGTGAATCCGCACGCATATGTCTATGTGGATGTCGCGGGTGAAGACGGCAAGGTCACCACCTGGGCTTTCGAATCGTTGAGCCCGAACGCGTTGCAGATTCGAGGGTGGTCAAGGAATTCGCTCAAGGAAGGCGACCACGTGACGGTGGACGCGTATCTGGCCAAGGACGGGAAACCGCTGGCGGATGGATCGCTGCACGCCAATTCGAAGCTCTTCACGTTGGAGGACGGGCGGAAGATATTCGCGGGATCTTCGGCCGACGATGGGGGTTACAAGTAGGTGATCCGGCCGGCTCTCGCCGTTATTTTCTTTCTGGCTGGCTTCACGGCTGCCTGGAGCCAGCAGCCTGCGGCTCAAAAAGACGGGGGGCCCAAGGCCGCCTCGAAATCGCCTTACGATCAGCCGCCGCCCGCAGGCCCCGCGCCGAAGATGCCCGACGGAAAGCCCGATCTTTCCGGAGTCTGGAACCCTGGGCTGAGCTTTTCGAACATGGGGCAGGTTCCTTTGCAGCCGTGGGCCGATGCGTTATATAAGGAACGCCGGTCGAACTTGAGCAAAGACGATCCGGAGGGCCACTGTCTACCGGCTGGCGTCCCGAGAATTTCTCCGTTCCCGCAGAAGGTGGTTCAGACCCCCACGCTCATCGTGCTGCTGGATGAAGGCAACACCCACAGCTACCGCCAGTTCTTCCTGGATGGCCGCACCCATCCCAAAGACCTTGAGCCGACGTGGATGGGCGATTCCATCGCCAAATGGGACGGCGACACGCTGGTAGTGGATACCATCGGTTTCAACGACAAGACTTGGCTGAATGGGCAAGGATTGCCGCACAGCGACCAACTGCATGTGATTGAGCGCTACCGCCGACCCGACTTAGGGCACCTGGAAGTGGAGGTCACCATGGAGGACCCGAAGGCGTTCACCCAGCCGCACACGTTCAAACGGACCTACACGTTCATGCCGAATTGGGAGATTCACGAGTACGTCTGCAATGAGTTCAACGTGGATGCAGAGCACCTAGTGGGTAAATAGAAGGGGCGCATGATCCGTTGTTGCTGCGGTGTCAGGGACTCCCAAACGGCGCACGGAATTGAATTGACCTCGCGGCTATCGTCCGCATACCAGCGTCGTACGCAGCGAACACTGGCGAGGGTGCGAGGCGTATCCGTGACGTTTGGCGTGCCTCGGTGCAGAGCCCAAGGGTGGCGAATCAATATGTCGCCTACTTCCAAAGCGACCGGCTACATTCGGATTTCACCCACCTCCACGGCTCGCACGGCAGCGTCGGGAGAAAGTAGCGATGCGGGCCGCGGTTCGGCTCGCCATCGTCGGCTTTGAGATAGGTGAGGAGGGGCGGCCAGAAGGCTTCCCGGCAAGCTCGGTTCCGGATTGCGCAAAATGCGCCGGGAGCACGCAATAACCCTGATCTTGGAGCTGAAGGATCTTCTCTATGATCACCAGTTCCACAGTTTGGCAAATGCCAGCGTCCTTCTGCAACCTCGTGCCTGAAACCGCCGGCTCACCCTGATAACTTATATGGGTGCGGGAAATACCACAGTCAATTCCGCCGCGATTGCGTTTGAGGAGTAGAGCATGTTCTCAAGATTCGTAAAGCATCCGTTCGCCAAAGCCATCGCGATGGGCGCCGCTCTTTTTTTATTAGCCATGATCCTGACAGCCCAGCAGCCCCCCGCAGCGCGCGGCGGCGGAGGAGGTTTCTCGCAACCCGATCCTATCGACTTTAACGACCACTCGGGGTGGACGTCGATGTTCGACGGCTCCACGCTGAACGGTTGGGATGGCGATACAAGTTACTGGCACATCGAGAACGGCGCGATCGTTGCCGAGTCCTCTTGCGAGAAGCCGACGGGAACGATTTATCTCGTTTGGCAGGGCGGCGAAGCGGCCGACTTCGAAATGAAACTGGAGATGCGCGGCGAAGGCGCGGCCGTGAATAGCGGCGTGCAGTATCGCGGGGCGATTCAGATGCCCCGCGTAACGCCTGCCGGGCCCGCGCGAGCGCCGCAAGGTACCTGCCCCAGCGGCCGGCCGCGAGGCGCGCAGCCCTCCGCAGCATCACAGGCAAAGTGGAACATGAGCGGAGCCCAGTTCGATTTCGACGGCCGCAACACCTACAGCGGCCAATATTACGAACAGGCCACCGGACGAGGCATCGTCGCCTGGCGCGGCCAAGTGGTCAGAACTCAGCAGGGCAAGAAACCGCAGCTCCTGGCCACGCTGGGAGACCGCGACGAATTAGGCGGCTATGTCAAAATCGAAAACTGGAACCAGTTGCACATTATCGCTCGCGGCAACACCATGACTCACATTATCAATGGACACGTGATGTCGATCCTGATCGACGACGACCCCGCCATGTTCAAGAAAAGCGGCCTGATTGGATTTGAGATTGAAGGAACCGGCAAGATCGCCATCCGGAACATCTGGCTGAAGAAATTATGATCCGCGAGGCATTGGCCGCATCGGAAGGAATCCTCCGGTTGGAGCCCTGCTGGGTGCCCCGCGCCTTCATGATTCCGGGGAGACGGCTCCGGCTGCATCCCGACGATCTTTACGCCTTCGGAGGTCATCGCGGCGGCATCAATGAACGGTGGTTCGCGTCGACGACGAAAGCCGCGAATGGACCTTTTACCACTGAGCACGAAGGGCTCAGCTTCGTTCGGACGGAAGACGGAAAGAGATTTCTGTTGAAGGCCGCGGTGGAGATTGCCGGCGACATACTGCTCGGTTCCAGCGTCATGGAACGGGAAGGCGGCTGGAACGTTCTTTGTAAGTTTTTCGACAACATGGGCCCCATCCCTCATCACATGCATCAGAGTGATGAGTTTGCGAAGAAGGTGGGCTTCAAGGGTAAACCGGAAGCGTATTATTTCCCGCCGCAATACAATCAGGTCCAGAATAATTTCCCCTATACGTTCATGGGCCTGGAACCGGGCACCACCAAAGAAGACGTCCGACGTTGTCTCGAGAACTGGAACAAGGGCGACAACGGGATTCTCAATTACTCGCGCGCGTATCGCTTGGAGGTAGGCGCGGGCTGGCAGGTCAATCCTGGAATTCTACACGCTCCGGGATCACTGGTGACGTACGAACCTCAGGTAGCAAGCGACGTCTTCGCGATGTTCCAGTCATTGGTGGAGGGCCGCATTGTCGATTGGAGTCTGATGACCAAGGACGTGCTTCCCGAATACCATCACGATCTGGATTATTTGATCAATATGCTCGATTGGAATGCAAACGTAAACCGTGAGTTTGCGAAAACGAATAAAGTCTTTCCGACTCCCGTACTGCCGTTTGAGGAAATGGAGGCGTCAGGGTATCGCGAGTTATGGATCACTTTCGGGACCGCTCACTATTCAGCCAAGGAACTCACCGTGCTTCCCGGCCAAAGCGTCACCATCACAGACAGCGAAGCTTATGGCGCGCTGGTTTCGCAGGGTCACGGAAAGTTCGGGAAACATCCGGTGTCTGCCCCCACCATGATCCGCTTCGGCCAGATGACCGAGGATGAATTGTTTGTCAGCGCGGATGCGGCCCTACGCGGCGTGACGATCCAGAACGCGAGCGCCTCCGATCCACTGGTGATCCTGAAGCATTTCGGACCCGGCAATCCGGACGCGGAGCTTCTGCGGAAAGCCTGATGCACAATCGTCCGTTCCTCCACAACGCGATGTGGCCGGGCCTGGTGGGCAAAGGCCCGGGCGCGGAACCTCCCATCGATCTGGACACCATGCTCGATTTGACAGCCGCGGCGGAGTTAGACGGCGTCCGCTTCGATGGCGTCGATCTGTTTCTGTCCGCGCCGCATATCGGCATTGACTCAAGCGATGACGATCTGGACCGCTTGGCAGATAGACTTGGATCCAGGGCTCTGGTGGCGGGTTCGGTGGTGGCTCCGGTTTGGGAGCCTAGTGGCGGCGGCTCGGCAATGGGTAGCGATCAGGAGCGGAGGCAGTTCCTGACGCAAGTGGGCAAGGCGTGCGTCATCGCACGAAAACTTCGAGAGATTGGAATCCGGCCTTACGGAATCGTGCGCATTGACTCAGCCGTGAGCCCCGCTGAGTGGGCAAAGAATCCGCTTGAAAACACGAAAAGGATTGCCGGAACATTCAGTGAAGCATGCGGCATTGCTGAGGACAACGGGGAGAGGCTCGCTGCAGAAGGAGAGGTTTGCTGGGGCGGCATGCATAGTTGGAAACGCGTGGCCGAACTTCTGGAACTCGTGAACAGGCCCAAGACTCTTGGATTCCAGGCTGATATGGCGCACACACTTCTGTTCACGCTGGGAGTCAATGCTTCGGAAGATCGCCTTTTGCCGATTGACTTTGACTGGTCCGCTGACGGCGCTCTGACGAACGCACTCCGTACCATGACGCGCACTCTGCGCCCGTGGACCATCGATTTTCACGTGGCGCAGAACGACGCCACGGTGAAGGGATCCGGATCGCACGATAAGACCGGAAGGCACTGCCTGCCCGACGACCCGAACGGCAAAATGAACATCGTGCGCGATGCCGGAGTTTGGATGCGCGACGAGAGCGGCGCGGTGACCCGGGCATTCGAGCACATCTGCTGGGATGGCTGCATGTTCCCAAACTCCGTGATGATGGACCCTGCCACCTGGCGCAAGGTTCTGGGCGTGATGATCGCAGTGCGCAATGCACACGGGTGGGATTGAGGAATGCCGGCCAAGAAACCTCTGAATATCGGACTGGTGGGCTATGGCTTCATGGGCCGCGCGCATTCGAACGCTTTCCTTCAAGCGCCTCGATTCTTCGAAACGGATTGGGAACCGGTGCTCAAGACGGTTTGCGCACGCAACACGGAGCGCGCCAAGTTGTTTGCGGAAAACTGGGGATACGAATCGGTGGAGACTGACTGGCGCGCGCTGGTGCATCGGAGAGATATTGACTTGATCGACGTTGCCAGTCCCAATGACACTCACGCGGAAATCTCCATTGCGGCGGCCCAGGCGGGCAAAATGGTGTTATGCGAAAAGCCGCTGGGCCGCAATGCGACTGAGTCGGAAGCGATGGTCGCGGCCGTGGAAGCGACCCAAGCTCCGAACATGGTCTGGTACAACTATCGCCGCGTCCCGGCGGTGACGATGCTGAAACAACTCATTGACGAAGGCCGTTTCGGCCGCATCTTTCACTACCGTGCGAAGTTCCTTCAGGACTGGACTATCTCGCAGGATGTGCCGCAAGGCGGCGAAGGGCTGTGGCGGCTGGATGCAGCGGTCTCCGGCAGTGGAGTCACCGGCGATCTTCTGGCCCACTGCGTTGACACGGCTCTCTGGCTGAATGGACCGCTCACGGAAGTGACTGCGATGACCGAGACGTTCGTCAAGGAGCGCCAGCACAACCTAACTGGACGCGTCGAGCCCGTTCGTATCGATGACGCAAGCGCATGCCTCGGAAGATTCCAAAACGGAGCTCTGGCGACGTTCGAGGCGACGCGTTACGCGCGCGGGCACAAGGCGCTCTACACGCTGGAAATTAATGGCGAGCATGCTTCGGCGATATGGGACCTGCACGATCTGCATCGGATCCAATTCTTCGATCATCGCGATGAAGCACGATTGCGAGGCTGGAGAAGCATCCACGTAACCGACGGCGGACATCCCTATATGAAGCGCTGGTGGGTTCCCGGGTTGCAAATTGGATACGAGCACACATTCATTCATCAATTCGCTGATTTCCTGACGGCGCTCAGCGAAGGAAGGGCTGCACCGCCAACGTTCCGGGATGCCCTGGCAACCGATTATGTAACTGACTCCATTCTTCGGTCCGCCAAAACAGGACGTTGGGAACAGGTGTCCAGGTCACGGTGATCCCGTTTGCTGAAAGCCACATCCATCACCAAGGCGTACGCGGGAGTGCAGGCTTTAAAGGGCGTTGACTTCGATCTCAACGGCGGAGAAGTCCACGCACTGATCGGAGAGAACGGCGCCGGCAAATCGACCCTCATCAAAATCATTACAGGCGCACTGGCTGCCGACTCCGGGACCATCCAGGTTGGCGGCCGAGTGGTGTTGCACAACAGTTCCAAGATCGCGCGGAGCCTGGGCATAGCCGCGATCTATCAGCAGCCCGCTCTGTTTCCGCACTTGAGCGTCAGCGAGAATATTGCCCTGTCCCTGGAGAGCGGTGGCGTGTGGAGCAAGGTGAATTGGAAGGCGCGGCGCGCACAAGCCCTGGAATTGATCGAAGGTGCGGGCGCCTCGATTGACCCCGACCAGCAGGTAGCATCACTCAGCATGCCGGAGCAGCAGATTGTGGAAATCGCTAAGGCTGTCGGCGCACAGGCCAGGATCTTGATCATGGACGAGCCGACGGCGTCGCTCACAAGCATCGAGGTGGAGCGGCTGTTCCGGACGATCGGACTTTTACGCGAGAGAGGCGCGGGCCTCATCTACATCTCTCATAGGATGGATGAGATTTTCGCGATTGCGGACCGCGTCACAGTCCTTCGCGACGGAGAAACTGCCGGCACGTTCCGCAAAGACCAAGTCAATCGCGAGGCCCTCATTCATCTGATGGTCGGGCGCGAACTCTCAGCGATATATCCGAAGAGAACCGTGCCTCTCGGGAAAATCGTGCTTGAATTGAGTCAGCTTTCGAACCGGACTAGTGGTGTAAGCGATGTGTCACTATCCGTCCGCAGCGGCGAGATTCTGGGTCTGGCCGGCCTCATGGGCTCGGGGCGCACGCAGTTGGCGGAGACCATCTTCGGTCTGACGCCCGCCGATTCCGGACGGATCCTGCTGCGGGGCGAGTCGGTACGTATCGGCTCGCCGGGTCAGGCGATTGACCGGGGTATCGCCTATGTGCCCGAGGACCGGCGGCAGCACGGCGTTATTCTGGAAATGCCGATTCCCGCCAACGTCAGCCTCGCCAGTCTTCGAACCGTATCGCGTGGAGGGTTGATTGACCGCGCCGCCGAACGCGAGCTTGCCCGGCGCTACATAGGCCGGTTACGGATCAAGGCCGCCGATATCGACGCTGAGACGGCCACGCTCTCAGGCGGAAATCAGCAGAAGGTTGTCCTGTCGCGATGGTTGGCAACCAATCCATCCATCCTGATTCTGGACGAGCCGACGCAGGGCGTTGATGTCGGCTCAAAATCCGAGATTCACAAGCTGATGGTGGACTTAGCTGAGCGAGGCATGGCGATCATCATGATTTCATCGGAATTGTCCGAAATTCTGGGGATGAGCGATCGCATCGCGGTGATGCATGCCGGGACTGTGCGCGGCACGCTGTCCCGCGAAGAGGCGACCCAGCAGAAGATTCTCGCCCTGGCGCTGGGTACCGGGTAAATGCCTCGGCGTTACCACAGGGAAGTCTCGGTCGCCCTGACCATCCTCGCGCTCTGGATTGTGATGGCGTTGCGTGCGCCTGGATTCTTCACAATCGAGAATCAGCGCGATGTGCTGATGGCGAACATGCCTGTGCTGATCGTTGCTCTGGGCATGACGGTGGTCATTCTGACAGGGCAGATCGATATTTCGGCCGGCTCCTTGTTCGCAGTGTGCAGCGTTGCGGCAGGAGTGTTCGCGAAATCGGGATTGCCGCTCCCCTCCGTTGCGCTCGCTGCCGTTCTCCTCGGGGCAGCACTAGGCGCGGTCAACGGAGCCTTGGTGGCATACGTTCGGATTCCCTCTATCGTGGTCACTTTGGCCGCCATGGCCGCGCTTCGCGACGGACTCCGTTGGATCACGGAAGGGGCTTGGGTGCAGGATCTGCCGCGCGGTTTCCAATGGTTCGGATGGACTTTAGCCGGCTCCGAAACAATTACAGTGGGCGTCGCCGGCCTTCTATTTCTCTCCGTAGCGTTCGGATTGCGGCATCTGGCGGCTGGCCGTGCCGTCTACGCCATCGGCTCGAATGAAGCAGCCGCAAGGCTTGTAGGGATTGACTCTGCGCTGGTGACGCTTTGCGTGTTCGCTACGGCGGGCGCGCTGACGGGTTGCGCGGCCCTTCTGAATTCCGTTCGCTTTAACCAGATTCCGAGCAACGCCGGACTTGGCATGGAAATGAAGGTGATCGCCGCGGTGGTCGTTGGCGGAGCCGCAGTCACTGGAGGAAAAGGCACCGTCACTGGAACGCTTCTGGGCGTGATCCTGCTGGGCGCAATCGGTCCTGCTCTGACGTTTCTGGGCATCAACGCCTATTGGGAGAAAGCGATTCAGGGCGCGATTATTCTGGCGGCTGTGGCCGCGGACGTTATCGGAACTCGCGATACCGCGGCAGCAGGCGGAGCACCCGCCCGTGCTTAAGCGGTCGGTGCTCTTAGCGGCTCTGTTGCTGGAAATCGCGATCTTCTCAGCCATCGCGCAAAACTTTTTTACGCTGGGAAATCTCTTCGAAGTGATCCGAGTCAGCGTCGAGGTTGGCCTATTAGCCCTGGCCCTGACGCCCATTCTGATAACCGGCGGCATCGATCTTTCGGTGGGCTCTATGATGGGACTTGCAGCGGTGGTCTTCGGAGCCGCCCTGCAGTCCTGGCATTGGCCGCTTGCTGCCGCCGTCCTCGCGGCACTGCTGACGGGCGCTGCCGGAGGCATGCTGAACGCGCTGCTGATCGCACGCTTCTCCATTCCCGCTCTGATCGTGACCCTGGGATCGTTTTCCCTATTTCGCGGAATCGCGGAAGGCATGACCTACGGCGCGGTGAACTATACGGGCTTTCCGAGGCCGCTCTTGTTTCTCGGTCAAGGCTATTTATGGGGAGTGATCCCAACGCAGCTACCGTTCTTCCTGATGGTCTTCCTCGGATATTGGGTACTGCTGCAGCGCTCCGTATTTGGCCGAGCGTTCTACGCGATCGGATTCACCGCCGCCGGCGCGCGTTACGCTGGCATCCCCGTGGCGAAACGGATCGGCTTGGTCTACGGGCTCTCCGGTTTGGTTTCGAGCGCCGCCGCGGTCGTCTATGTCGCGCACCTGGGTCAAGCGAAATCGGATGCGGGCACCGGCTATGAGCTCGACGCGATCACGGCCGTGGTGTTGGGAGGAACGTCCGTCTTCGGAGGACGCGGAACATTGTGGGGCACGCTCCTGGGCCTCTTTTCGCTTGCGGCATTGCAGAACGGTTTGCACCTGGCGGCTTTACCTTCTGAGCTCACCGGCGTGTTGACCGGAGCCTTGCTGGTGATTACCATAAGCATCGACCGCTGGAGCTTGCGAGATCGAATTGAGGTCGCGCCGGAGGAGGGCATTCCAATGAAGAACAGTCAACTCGCGATTTTATGCGTAACGATTCTGACCGGCTCCTTAATCGTGGCGGGCACGAACACATGGCTGGTGCATTCCTTGAAAACCACTCCCATCGCCACTTCAGCATCCACCGCGCATCGCCCCGTGATCGCCGTGATGCCGAAGGCAAAGGGCGATCCATATTTTGTCAGCTGCCGAAAGGGTGCGGAGGAAGCCGCGCGCGAACTCGGGGTGGATCTGATTTGGGATGGCCCCACCAGCCTGGACGCGGCCAAGCAAAACGAAATCGTGGAGAGCTGGATCACGCGGCAGGTGGATGTGATCGCGGTGGCCGTCGAGAACCAAGCCGGCATCTCCACCGTGCTGCGCAAGGCCCGCGAGCACGGTATTCGTGTTCTCACTTGGGATGCCGACGCCGCTCCCGACGCTCGCGACTATTTCATCAACCAGGCGACGGCGGAGGCGATCGGCAATACTCTTACCGACGAAGCAGCGCGGCTGCTGGGTGAGAAAGGGGAATTCGCTATCATCACGGGCGCACTGAGTGCGGCAAATCAGAACGAGTGGATTAAGTTCATCCAAGCCCGCGTTGCCGCGAAGCATCCCGGGTTGAAGCTCGCCACCGTCCGCCCCAGCGACGACGATCGAGACAAAGCCTTCGCCGAGACGCAGACGGTTTTGAAGGTTTTCCCCGCAGTGAAACTGATGATGGCCATCTCCGCGCCCGCCGTCCCAGGCGCTGCCGAGGCGGTGCGGCAAGCGGGCCGCCGGGATGTCAGCGTCGTCGGTCTCTCGCTCCCCAATATCTGCAAGCCCTACATTCACGATGGAGTCGTGCCGCTAATCGTGCTCTGGAATACAACCGACCTTGGATATCTGACGGTCTACGCGGGTTCCCTCCTTGCGGAGAATAAGATTCAAAGCGGAGCGAAGTCAATCCAGGCGGGACGATTGGGTTCGCTCGAAGTGCGCGGAAGCGATATCATTCTTGGCACTCCGCTGATTATCGATAAAGCAAATGTCGACCAATTGGGCTTCTAGCAGATCGCCATCAGTACAAGCTGATCGGTATCTTAGAGAGGTCCATTTCCACCCATCCAGTCACCCCGGAGCTGAGCTTCACTTGGGCCCACCATAATTTCCTGCCCAGATCCAGATACGCGGCCGCGCAATGTTCGCCACCGCAGCCTGTGCCGTCCGGCGACTTCGCGAACGAGACGTCAAACTCGGGACGATACCGGCCTTTGAACCAGACTGCCGAAAAACCTTCGCCGCGATTTGCGTACGTGAGCACGGTGTCTCCTCGCTTCAGATCCTGGTCCGGAAGGTCGCGATCCACCCGGATCATTCCTGGCGTCAGAGTGACCACCGCGCCGGTGATGCCAGTCACTTTGTCGCCCACTGCGAGCTGAGCAATAGACCGGCGCCCCGGCTCCCAGGTGTCGTATACAGTGACGGATTGATGCGCGGTCCATTGGCTGTACTGGCAGGTCTCGTAGGGACAGGCTCCCCAATCGTAGAATGGCAGAGCTGGAGGCTCTTCCTGGCAGAAGGCCGCTGGCAGCAGCCCCGCGCAAAATATCAGTATCGCGGCCCGCACAACCACAATTTTACTTCACCAAGTTTTACTTCGGCAGGCCGTGAAGGCAGAATATAGGTGTGGCGACGACCTTGTGAGCGCTCACTTTCTAGCGTTCGATCTCGGCGCGGAGAGCGGGCGAGCTGTCTTGGGGCGCCTTCGATCCGGCGTGCTGGATGTGACTGAGATCTGCCGGTTTCCGAATCAGCCCCTCCAATGGCACGACTCCTTGCGCTGGGATATTCAACGCTTGTGGTCCGGGATGAAGAGCGCTCTCGATCACCTTCCCGTCTCCAAGCTCGACAGCATCGGCGTTGACACGTGGGGGGTCGATTATGCACTCCTGGATCGACGCGGCGCGTTGCTCGAAGATCCGTATCACTATCGTGACACTCGCACGGATGGAGTCATGGACTCCGTTTTTGAGCGCATCCCGCGGGAAGAGATCTATGCGGCGACTGGAATCCAATTTCTACCGTTCAATACGCTCTATCAGCTTTACGCAGCCTGCCGTTCGACACCGGCGTTGATCGGCTCGGCGCAAACTCTGGCGACGATTCCCGATCTGCTCAATTATTGGCTCACCGGCAACCTCGCGTCGGAATACACCAATGCCACGACCACGCAAATGGTAGATGCCAACACTCGCGGGTGGGCCGGCGGACTGCTCGACCGTCTCGACCTTCCCGCGCGGCTGTTGACTTCCATTGTCGAACCCGGCTCTGTCATTGGCAGTCTCAAGAACGCCGTTTCCGGCAGGCTGGAGGGCACGCCTGTGATTGCGCCTGCATGCCATGACACGGGCTCCGCCGTGGCCGCGGTTTCGATGCCTGGAAAGAGCGCGTTCCTGAGTTCGGGAACTTGGTCACTACTCGGCTCTGAGCTTCCAGCCCCCGTTATCACACCGCGCTCCCGCGATTTGAACTTTACGAACGAAGGCGGCGTGTGCGGGACGATCCGGCTATTGAAAAACATCGCTGGACTGTGGCTCCTGCAAGCTTGCCGGACTTGCTGGGCCGAATCCGGGCACAAGTTCGATTATGCCGGCTTACTCGCCGCCGCCGAAAAGGAAGAACCCCTTCGCTGTCTCATTGATCCGGATGACCCCGCCTTTCTGCATCCCGGAAACATGCTGGATTCCATCGCTGGCTTCTGCAGGCGCACCGGCCAACCCGTTCCCGCGAATCCGCCGGCGTACACGCGAGCGATCCTCGAAAGCCTGGCGTTCAAATACCGCGTGGTTCTCGAGTCTCTTGAGCAACTGACAGGAATCCAGTTTGAGGAGATCCGCATCATGGGCGGGGGTTCGAAGAATCGATTACTGAACCAGTTCACGGCGGACGCGACGGGCCGGACCGTAGTCGCCGGTCCTGCGGAAGCCACCGCGCTGGGCAACATTGCGATGCAGATGCTGGCGACTGGCGCCGCGGCTTCTCTCGCCGAAGCGCGCCGAGTGATTGACCGGTCCTTCCCGGTGGAGCGCTTCGAGCCCTCGGCGTCGGACCGGTGGGATTCACACTACCGCCGATTTCGAGATTATATGAATGACACCTATGCTTGAGACCAAACTACTAAATGACCTGTGGGAAGAGAGCCAGTCCGCGTCGCTGAGTGGCCGGCCCCTTGAACTATTGCAATATAGGTCGAACCTGCTCGGCGCCGATCTTAGAATTACGAACTTCGGAGGCGGAAATACCAGCTCGAAGTTCGTTCTTACAGATCCGTTGTCGGGGCAGCCGGCGCGCGTCCTGGCGGTTAAGGGCAGCGGTGGAGATCTGCGTTCCATTACAACCTCCGGCTTCGCGATTCTCTATATGGATAAACTCGAACAACTCATCCCGCGTTATCGGGGCGAGGAATTCGAGGATGAGATGGTGGCATTTTATCCGCTGTGCGCATTCGGCGAGAATCGTGTCGCCGCATCCATCGACACTCCGCTGCACGCGTTCCTTCCGTTCGATCATGTGGATCATTTGCATCCGGATTGGTGCATCGCACTGGCGGCCAGCGCGAACGGCAAGAGCAAGCTCGACGAGTTTAATCGACGCTATCAGCGCAGGATGGTTTGGTTGCCATGGCAGCGTCCCGGCTTTGAGCTGGCGATGATGCTGCGGCAAGCCGTAGCGGAAAATGCGGACTGCGACGGAATTGTCCTGGGAAGCCACGGCTTGTTCACCTGGGGCGATACCCAGCAGAGCTGCTATGCGAGCAGCATCCAGACCATCGACCAGATGGGCGAGTTTATTCAGAGCCGGGCGATCCGCACGCAATTTGGCGGAGCTGCTGCGCCCGAGGCAGCGGATCGGGAGAGCGCCGCTGCTAGCGTTCTACCGTATTTGCGAGGGGTTGTATCTTCCAACCGGCGCGTCATCGCGCATTACGAAAGTTCTAAGGACGCGCTGACGTTCGCCAATTCCAAATGGGCGGAGGATCTGTGCCGGATGGGCACCAGTTGTCCCGATCACTTTCTGCGCACCCGTATCTGCCCGATGTTTGTTCCGTGGGATGCGGAAACGCCCATCGAAGATCGTATCCGCTGGCGCATCGCGCAATATCGCGAGGCTTACGCTGAATACTACAAATCCTGCGCTCTGCCGGATTCGCCCAAGCTTCGCGATACCAATCCATCCGTGGTCGTCATTGCCGGGCTGGGAATCTTCGGATTCGGCAAAGACAAACGGGAAGCGCGGATCACAAGCGAATTCTTCATCAACGCGATTCATGTGATGGCCGGTGCGAACGCCATGGAGGAATCCACGGCTGGCATCGCGGCCCTTCCCCAAGCGCGGCGTCCTGAGCAGGCGCGCCATTTTTCCAGCTTCCACAACTATGTCGCGCTTCCCAGAACTGAGGCGTTTCGGATCGAATACTGGGCGCTTGAAGAAGCCAAGCTCCAGCGCATGCCTCCTGAGCGCGAGTTCAGCCGGAGGATATTCTTCGTGGTCGGGGGTGGCAGCGGCATTGGGCGGGAAGTCTACCTGCACATTGCTCGAAGGGGAGGCCACGTTGTCGTCGCGGATCGAGACTTGGAGACCGCCGAATCAGTCTCGAAAGAAGCCGGGACTCTCGCCTCCCAGGAAATGACCCTTGCGTGCGAGCTGGATCTAACCTCGCGCCAGAGCATTGGGTCGGCGTTGCGCGCCGCGGTTCTTAAATTTGGCGGCGTGGACGCGATTATCAATACCGCGGCCGTCTATCCGACTCCCGCCCCAGGCACGCCTCCCGAAGCTGTGTGGAGCAACGCTCTGAACGTCAACGTCACGGGGAACTTCGTCCTGGCGGAGGAGGCGGGCAAAATCCTAAAATCGCAGAACCTGCCGGCGTCGATCGTGTTCGCTAGCTCCGCGAACGCTGTGGTCCCCAAGCAAGGCAGCGAGCCATATGATACGAGCAAGGCCGCGCTGAGTCACTTAATCCGCGAGCTGGCGATTGGCCTGGGACCATTGGTTCGAGTCAATGGCATCGCCCCCGCGACCGTGATCGCCGGCTCCTCGATGTTTCCGCGAGATCGCGTCGTGGGTTCGCTGCGAAAGTATGCAATCGAATTCGATGAGTCGGAGTCCGCAGAGTCACTGCGGGCCAAACTGGCCGAGTTCTACGCGCGGCGCACGATCACGCGCCAGCCGATTCTTCCCTCTGACTGCGCCAACGCGATTTGCTGGTTGGCGGGCGACCAAAGCTCCAAGACCACCGGCCATGTGATTCCCGTGGACGGCGGTCTGCCGGAGGCATTCCTTCGATGACATCCGCGGAACGCGTGTTTCAAGCACTTGAACGCTTCCGCATTGAACTGCCTTCGTGGGGGTTTGCAAACACCGGCACCAGATTCGGAAAGTTCATCCAGCCCGCAGCGGCTATCACCACGGAAGAAAAGCTCGCCGACGCGGGTGAGGTGAATAAGCTGACCGGCGTGTGTCCCAACGTAGCGCTCCACGTGCTGTGGGACCTGCCTAACGGAGTGACGGATGCCGAGGCCGTTACCGAGACAGCCGAACGCTACGGCGTTCGCCCCGGGTCGATTAATCCCAACCTTTTCCAGAATCAGGAGTACAAATACGGCTCGTTCGGAAATCCAGATTCCGAGGTCCGCGGCCGAGCTCTCTATCACGTGGTCGAATCTATCGCCATCGCCCAGCGCCTTGAGAGCCGCGACATATCGTTATGGTTCGCGGATGGGTCGAACTATCCCGGCACAGCGAACATCCGTCAGCGCAAGCGCTGGTTTGAAGAGTGTCTCCAGGCCGCGCACGCGCGACTGAGTCCGGATCAGCGCCTGCTGGTGGAATACAAGCCGTTTGAGCCTGCCTTCTATCACACCGATATTGCCGATTGGGGCATGGCTCTGCACATGGCGCGCGCCGCCGGTCCGCGAGCCAAAGTGCTGGTGGATACCGGCCATCACTATGCGAGTCAGAACATCGAACAGATCGTCGCATGGCTACTCTCGGAAGGCATGCTGGGAGGATTTCATTTCAACGACCGCCGTTATGCCGATGACGACCTGACTTTGGGCTCGATCGATCCTTACCAGGTCTTTCGCATCTTTCACGAGATTCTTTCGTTCGAATGGGAAACGGGCATGGTCGCGGACGTCGCTTTTATGATCGATCAGAGCCACAATTTAAAGGGCAAGATTGAGGCGATGATCCAGACGGTGAACATGGCGCAGCAGCTCTTCGCCAAGGCCGCGCTGGTCGAGCAGGAACGCCTCGCGGCGGCTCAACACTCGGCCGATCTCATTCAAGCGGAATCGTGCTTGCAGGATGCGTTTGCTACCGACGTTCGCCCTGCGATTGCCGAATGGCGAGTTTCGAAGAAGCTTCCCAACGACCCCCTTGATGCGTTTCGTCAGAGTGGCTATTTGGACCGCGTCACGGCCGAGCGCGCCGGCCGAGATTCTTCCGGCGCTACCGCCTACGCCTGAACCGACTAGACTGGAGACGTGCGCAAGCTCATCTTGCTGATACTCTGCTTCCCGGTCGGCGCCCTGCCCCAACCGGTTTCGCCCGCGAACACAGCCGAACAAGCGACGGTGGCGGCGTTGTTGAGTTCGTCAGATCCCGCCCAACTCGCCTGGGGTGCGGAGTTGGCCGCAAATTACCAACAAAAGACGTTTGTTCCGGCAATCATTTCGTTGCTCGATTTCGGCAATGCCGATGTTCAACTCTGTGCGTTCGATGCGCTCATCCGCTTGAACGCCGACGTTACGGAGAAGACTCTGGCAAGATTCCTGAGCAACCCGGATGCCCTCGAACCCATCATCGTTCTGCTTGCCCGAGATCCCAAAGCGCATGCGGCGTTTTTGATGCGTGCTTTGGATCAGCCTCTCTCGGACAGGCACTGGGTTGATGTGAACAGCTTCCTCGCAGCAACCCCGCCGCCAAGTTACACGGCGCGACTGCTTAGGGACTGGACCATTAAGGACGCGGTCCTCGTTAGGGAGGATGGACCTGGAAGCGGCGCCGACGTTGGCTACGCATGCGGCGGTGTCCTAGGTCCGCCGAGGCCCGGCTTTCCAGTGATTCCGCGCTATAACATCTATGAAGGCCCGCACCCAGGCGCGACGCTCATTGCATCGGGTCCGCATTCAATCTTTTACATGCGGGAAAACGGGACTGGGGATTGCAGGGTCGGCGTACCTCGGGACAGGTATCGCCTCGATTATCTCCGCTACATGGCCCGCATCGACGCGCAAAGCCCGGAAGGCCGACGCCCTTCCGCTCCGGTCATCCGGTGGGCCGGGCCCGAAGACTACGTTTCAAAGGCGTCCGCCTACCTGACCAGCCTTCGAGTCTTCGTGACCAACCTGCGAAGCCAGTTAGTTCATGCTGGCGTGTTGACGGAATCCGATTCCTTGAACGGCCCGTCTCTCGAAATCGAAGTGCAAGATAGGCGTGACGATCGCACCATTCCATTGCCGATCATTGACTGGCATCTTTGACCTTCAGTGCTCCATGTATATCCCGAACTCGTACGCCGTTCCGTCTGTAGTTCCGAAGTACACCCGTCCGTTGGCAACCGTCATCCCCGTCAAAGCCGCAGGAGCAGTCACAAGATTGCGGCTGGAATAGAGTTCTTTTCCCGTTGCGGCGTCTAATGCGTAGAGCGTGGCGTGACCTCCCGCCTTCCCCGAGGAAAGCGCGAACACCACTCCGTTCGCAATCACAGGCGGCTGCGGAGATGGCATGTCGCGCGAAACCCAAGCGGAAGTCAGTACAGGCTTGCCGCCTTGCTCCTCGACTTTGAAGGCGGCGATGGATCCGGAGTTAGACGGCCCCCATACTGGCGCGAGAATCCAGCGTGTTCCGTCCATTTCCAGCCAGGTCGAAAGGCCGCCCCAAACTTCGGGGCCAATTGCGGAGGTTTGATGCAAAGGCTTCAACGACGAATCCAATAGATTGAGGCGGCCGTCCTTGCCTGCAGTGACAACCAACTCCTGCTCCTTGTAAGTGATCACCAGCGGCGAAGCTGAGTTACTCGTGAGGCTGAAGGACTGCTTAAGTTTAAGATCCCGGGGACCCAGCGCCAGCAGCCTCTCAGTGGTTTGCACATAAACGGTTCCGTCCGTACCAAGGACTGGCCCTCCGATTCCGATCGAGTCAGTGCCGCTCATTGCGAAAGAGGCAGGTTTCGGAGGATCAGGAACCAGATCGACGGCCCAAACCGCGTTCGGAGCTCCATTGCACTCGTGGCTTGTGGTCGCGTAGATTACGTTATCGGCGATGTTCAAGCTGGAGATTGAGGCGTTCGACGGCAGCACCTTCACCGGCTGGACTTGATCGTCGCCAGTCGAGGTGTTGAGCTTATGCAGCCGGCCGTCGCTTGAAATCGTATACACGGATGCAGCGCCGAAGGCAGCAAAGGGCCCCCTGGCTGGGACCGGCGGCGGAGCTGGAGCAGCCCCAGCGGCGGGCGCGGGGCCACGGGCAACGGGAGCGCCACCACGTCCCGGTGCGGCCGGCGGAGGCATCGTCGGCGTAGCGGTCAACCCGCCTGGACACGTCGCGGACGAGCCGGTCACCGGCGGCTCGAGGCTCGCATACTCCAAATGTTTCGTCCAAAACGTCTTGCCCAGATCTGCGTCGATCGCATAGACAATATCGGAGCTGGAGGCAACGAAGGCCAGTTCCTTAAAACCCCGGTATGAGATTAAATTTCCCAAAATCAGCGGAGGCAACAGCGGACGCGGGCCCTTCGGCTGATTCTCCAGCTTCATCTTCCACAGAAGCTGGAGATCCTTCACGGAATCTTTCGTGATCCTTGCATCAGCGCGTTCCCAGCCCGAACGCTGCGCGTCCCCGCCAAAGGTCGGCCAGTTCGCAGGACGAGCTTGCGCATACACCACAACCCCGACAACGCACGTGAACCCAACCGCGGCAAGAAAGTTTTTCATAGTCACCGTCCCGCCAGACCGAAACAATACAGCACACTGTCGTAAGTACCCAGATAGACGTGTCCATTGGCAACCGACACCCCGGTAAAGTGGGCGAACGATGCGACCTGATCCCCGCTCGAGTACAATTCCTTTCCGGTTTCGGCATCCAGTGCATATAACGTCGCATGAGTCGACGCCTTGATGCGCAATGGACTTGAGTCATTGAGCCCGCGATCCGGATACGACTGAGTGCCGTTCTCGCCGCTTCCATAAGAAAAGACCACTCCATTGGCGATCACCGGAGGCTCGGCTTGATCCATGTCGCGCGACATCCACGCAGGAATCAACTGAAACTTGCCGTTCTTCTCCTCCAGCTTGAACGCGACCACCGCGCCGTGCCTCACAGGACCGTAGGAAATCGGAACCTTAAAGTCAGGGTGCACCGGCCCCCAGAACGGAGTCAGCACCCAGCGAGTACCCTTCGAATCCTCCCAGGTCGCCATGCTGCCCCAAATGCCGGCCGACGCGAAGTTTACTTCCTCGTTGCACAGCAGCGGCGTGCGAACCAGCGGAGTCTGATGATTTTCCCCGCCAGCCGACTTTGTATCGATCAGATAAACGCGGCACTCCTTACTACCGGTGACCATCAACTCACGGCCTTTGTACGTAAAGATCGCCGGAGTGACTTGCATATCGAGGTCCTTCTTTTGCATCCAGGCCCAGTTCGTCGGCTCATACCAATCCTTGAGCTTCAATTCGTTGCCTTCTACCTTCGCCGCAATTAACCCGTTGCCATATCTTTGATTGGCCAGATCATAGACGCCGTCTCCGGTAGGAGCCCACGCGGTTCCGCTCGAATCGATCGCCGCGCCTTGCCGGCCCCACAACCCCCCGCTCCTCGGATTAAAGACCATCACCTTTTTCAGCGGATCGCTGAGATCGATGGCCCACATTTGATTCGGATTCCCGGCGCAGCCCTGCGAAGTCGTCGTGAAGACCACGTTGTTCCACAGGTTCAGCGCATACGACTTGCCGTTGGGATAGCCGAAGGGAATCGGCGGAGCCACTTCCTCTCCGTTGGCTAAATTCAAGGAATGAAGTTCACCGTTGCCCGCAAGAGCGTAGACGATTCTGACGCCGGAAGCGTTAGGCGGCCCGATCACGGGTGTCGCCGTCTGGCCGCCTGGACAAAGAGGATCGTTGGCTCCGCCGTTCCTGGCCGGAGGCGGGTATTCGAAATGCCTCTTCCACAGGATCTCGCCCTTGTCGGCATCGATCGCGTAAAGGTTGTCCGAGACACCGGCTTCCAGAGCGATCTGCTTCGAACCGCTGCCGGTATTCACCTGGCCAATAATCAGCGGCGGAAACAGAGAGTGCATTTGCCGCGGCGTATTGTCGAACTTGATCTTCCACAGGATCTTCAGGCTCGCGACATTGTCCTTGGTCAGCAGCGTTTCGTTCTGCTGCCAATTGGTCCGCTGAGCGTTGCCGCCATCGGTCGGCCAGTCCGCACCCCAGGCCCAAACAGAACTAACAGCAATCGCAATCCAGCCAAATGTTCTGCGCATACCGAGCCAAATTATATCAACTGGCTCGTCGGCATTCGCTCCTCGCGGGGTCCGCAGCGAGTCGAGGTGACAGGTTATGTCGAGGCGGCAGGCCGAGGTTCGGGGATCTTGGCAACCGGCTTATGATCGAAGAGGGCTGCCCGGCGTGCCCGCCGGAGGCAACCATGAAAAGGATTTTTGAACAGACTATATTATTGTGCGTCGCCTCCGGCATGGTGGCTGCTCCTGCTTTCGCCTTCGACGATCGACCTTGTCCTGACACCCCTGCGTGGGAGCTATTCAAGTACCAGATCGTATTCGAAAGGGCTGAACAGAGCGGCGGCAACCTACGGAGGTTAAATCTAATCCACATCGACGCCTGGGAGCGCGGCGGAACCACGGGCTTCTATGTTCGAGAACCCCTGCCCGAATTCAGTACCGATGGCCGCATGGTCTATCTCTTCGACAAGGAGGCAATGACAGGCGGCGGAACCTGCCCAGCGGCCTGGACCTGGACCGCGTGCGTCGAGGAGCAAGCTAGAATTGCCGGCGCCGCACCCACCGCAAGCGCAGAGCGAACCTGCACGGCGACTCTGAACATCCGCGGTCTGCCGGCCTGGAAGCCGTCGCCTGACAGTCCCCAGAAGCGGCAAGTCGCGGATGAACTGCGCAGGGATATCGAAGCCGAGTGGGGGCGCGCTCAGGAGATCGTAGTCCGTGATTTTGACTTGAGAGACCCGGACATCACGATGTATCTAAGATTCCCAGGTGAGGCGCCGGGCGGTGGGGAGTTCAAAGGCTGCGCCTTCCACTCCGGACGTCCGACGGTCTGTGACGGCTGGCATCTATTCGGTCAATCGCCGCTGTCAAGTCTCCGGAAGTGGGTTTTTGCGAAACCCTACCGGCTCAAGTGAGCTTGAAACGCCGACTCCATCTCCTCCAGAATCCGTTCCGCGGCCTCACGTGGAGTGGTGTCTTTCGCTTCGATGATGGGGCGCCCGACAACGAGGTAATCGGCGCCTTCCGAAATTGCCCATCCTGGTGTGGCTCGGCGTTTCTGATCGTCGGGGCCGTAGCCTTCCGGGCGGATTCCGGGTGTCACCACCAGGAGCTTATTCTGCGAAAGCTCCTTGATTTTCCGGGCTTCCAGACCCGAAGCAATCGTCCCATCGCAGCCGGCTTCGAGGGCCTTTCGGGCTCGGAACAGCACTAACTCCTCGACGGAATGGTTCGTGTAGCCCATCTCGGCGATGTCTCCCGCATCCATGCTGGTTAAGACGGTTACCGTGAATAGCTTCAGGGGGCTCGATCCCCGGGCCTCGACGGCGGCGCGAATCAGATTGCTTGGTCCATGAATTGTGAGGAACGATACGCCCAAGCCCGCCGCTCTTCCCACAGCTTTCCTCAGCGTCTCTGAGATGTCGTAGTACTTGTAATCGAGAAAAACCTTTTTGCCGCTGGCTATCAGAGAACGGATAAAATGCTCCACTCCTTCGGCCAGCTGGAGCGCGAGTCCCACCTTGAAAAAAGTGGCCACGCCATCGAGATTCCGCACCATTTGCTCGGCGGAAGCGATATCCGGAAGATCCAAGGCGACGATCAAACGGTCACTCGGGTTGGGTGTCATCATGCGGGCTGGGTTGGGTCGATGATAGCATGTAACTATACATTAGAGATGTCTTCCCACGAAGGTACTTTGCCCTCGGCGCCGTCCTCCTTCGCCCCCAAAGTTGTCGTAGCGACTACGGTGGCGTTGACTTTCATCAGTGTTTGGAGCGGGGCCTCCATCGTACTGGCGGATCTGGCGTCCTCGGCGTTTTATGCGGGCGGTGCGGCTGAGCAGGCGGTCGGAAAATCCGCGCCCTGGTTTGTCCTGGCGGTGATGCTGTTCAGTTTCGCCGTGCGCAGCGTGTACATGGAAAGCTGCGGCATGTTCGTGCGCGGCGGCGTCTACGTGGTGGTGCGCGACAGCATGGGTCCGGTGCTGGCCAAGGCCTCGGTGTCGTCGCTGGTGTTCGATTACATCTTGACCGGCCCGATCAGCGTGGTCAGCGCAGGCCAATACATCGGGGCGCTGGTCAACGAAATCATGGACTTGCTGCACCAGACGTATCACACCCCTGTAAACGCGTTTGCAGCGGGGTTCGCCGTGCTGGTGACCATCTACTTCTGGTGGGAGAACATCAAAGGCGTCCACGAATCCAGCACCAAGACCCTGCGCATCATGCAGATCACAACCGTGATGGTGGCGATTCTGCTGGTCTGGTGCCCCTTGACCATTTTCCTGAAAGGCCGCTGGCACGATCTTCCCCCCGCGCCTCTGCCGCGCAATCTGACGTTCGCCGACGATGCGCAGGGATGGTTCAAGGGCACGTTCTGGCTGCAATTACCGATGGTGGCGATGGTGGTGGCGTTTGGCCACTCCTTGCTATCGATGAGCGGCTTTGAGACGCTGGCGCAGGTGTACCGCGAAATCGCGTACCCCAAGCTCAAGAATCTGCGCATCATGGCCAACGTGGTGTGCTGGTACGCCGTGGTCTGTACCGGTGTGATCACGGTCTTCGCCGCCATGATCATCCCCGACGATGTCCGGTCGAAGTACTTCGATAACCTGATCGGCGGGCTGGCGATGAACCTCTCCGGCCCCTACCTGCTGCGGCTGAGCTTCCATATCTTCGTGGTGATCGTGGGCGGCTTGATCCTGGCGGGTGCGGTAAATACATCCATGGTGGGCGCGAACGGCGTGCTGAACCGCGTGGCCGAAGACGGGATTCTGCTGCCGTGGTTCCGCAAGCCGCAGCGCAAATTCGGCACCACATACCGCATCATCAACCTGATCGCGATCTTGCAAATCGTGACCATCATCGGCAGCCGCGGCGACATGACCATTCTGGCCGAGGCTTATGCCTTCGGCGTGGTGTGGAGCTTCTTCTTCAAGAGCCTGGGTGTGATGGTGCTTCGCTTCCAGCGCCATGACCAGGAATACAAGTTCCCGTTCAATATTAAGGCGGGCGGGCGGGAACTGCCCGTGGGCCTGTTCGTGACCACGGCTGTGCTGGGAATGGTGGCGATCGCCAACCTGTTCTCCAAGGAAATCGCGACCAAGTACGGCATCGGATTCACCATTGTTTTCTTCCTGATCTTCACGCTCTCTGAACGCATAAACCGGCGCAGCAAGCACGGGCAGAAGGAGATGGAGCAGTTCAACCTGGATCACCAGGCGGATATCGATTCCTCCACTCTGCACGCGCGGCCTGGGTGTGTGGTCGTCGCGGTGCGCGATTTCCACCGTATGGAGCATCTAAAGAGGGTGCTCGAGAAAACCAACCTTCGCAAGCACGATATCGTGGTCATGACCATTCGCCAGATCTCGACCGGGGCTGGCGAATACGATCTGGCGCAAAACCAGTTATTCAGCGATTATGAGCGGGAACTATTCAGCCACGTGGTCGAGGTCGCGGAGAAAGAAGGCAAGCCGGTGGAACTGCTGGTGGTTCCGGCTGTAAATCCCTTCGACGCCATGGTGCATGCGGCGAATACCTTGCGAGCTTCACGCCTGGTCACCGGCGTCAGCGCGCGCATGGAATCCGACGAATTAGCCCGAAGGATGGGTCTGGCGTGGCAGAGTCTTCCGGAGGGCCGGAACGCGTTTTCGCTTGAGATCATCAGTCCCGATCGGGCTTCCGTGTTCGTCAACCTGGGTCCGCATCCACCGCGGATGTGGCCGGAAGACGTGGATCTGCTGCATACGATCTGGCTGGAGCTGAGCGAAACCTGCGGATTGGGCTCCCGCCTGCATCATCGCGACGTGGTGGGAATCGCGCTCCGGCGGCTGCAAAGGGATTTGAACGGGGAACACCGGACCACCGCCGTCGAAGACCTCCGCAAGGATCTCAGGCGGGAAACAAAGCCGGATTTGCCATAATTGGCTTCCAGCCGCGGATGGTCCAATTCAGAAACACTCCCGCCTTGGCGAAGGGGTCCTCGCGAATCAGCGCCTCGGCTTGCTCCAAGGTGTCGGCTTCATAGATCAGTAATCCGCCGCTATCGTCGGTAAAGGGACCGCTGATCGCAAGGTTTCCGGAATCGAGCAACTTCTTCAGATACTCGCGATGGGCTGGTCTGGCCGCGCCGATCTTGGCGGCGTCGCGGGTGTATTCGATGGTGGCGGCAAATTTCATTCTTTCATTCTTACCACGATCCACCCGTAGGTTACCGCTCGTCTGCAGTTCACGCTCGTCTGCAGTTCAATAGACGCGTCACTTCCTGACGGGTACTAAACAGAATCCCCTATCCTGCCGATAAGACCTTGTGCAGTCAGGACAATTGTCGCCGGAGCTGGCCGATGCCGCGGATGTACTGAGCGATCAGCTCCGCGTGCATTTACAGCGGCTGGCCGTGATCCTGGAGCCGCATACCGAGAAGATCGAGCGCAAATTCCTGAACCGATTGAGGACGCTTGGTTTCGAACCCAAGCAACGTCTGGCGTTGTGCGCGATCACTCCGGGGGCGGCCGCGGGGATTCTGGCGCAAGGCCTTCCAGCCCTCAAGTTCATTGAGCAGGTGGAGTATAACGGCCGCCGTCTGGCCAAGTTGAACCTGCCTCCCAGCGCGATTTTGGAAGCCCTGGAAGAGTACGATCTGGTGCTGACGCCGACGCTGCAAGCCTTGATTCCCGAGGAAGACGCCAACTTCCGCTGGGTTCGCGAACAACTGCACTTTTGCGTCATCCTGACCCTGAACAACGCCTACTACCAGGTTCGCGAGGCCGAAACTCAGGCCTTCTACGAACTCTTCCGCATCGAGATGGAGGCCAAGAATCTTGAAGAACTCCTGCGCCGGTTTCTGGAATCCCTGGCTCACGTCTGCCACGCCGATGCGGGCCGGCTGTACATGCTCAACGAAGGCTCTACCGAGTGGGTGCTCAGGGCAGCCTCGCCGAAGCCGGAACCGTTCTCCGCACCCAACCGCGCGGGGCTGATCCGGAAGCTCTCCAAGCCGCGCTTCTTGAACGGGCATAGCCACATCGCCGGCGTCATCCTGGACGAAACCTGGCAGGACCGTTTTGCCTGCTGCTGGTCCATTCCGCTTGCCGCCAGCGGCCGCACCGCCGGTGTCATGCAGTTCGGATTTTCCAAGAATTACGAATGGCTGCCTCGGGAGCAGGAGCTGTTGGCCGCCGCGTCCGAGCGCTGCCTGATGGCCGCCGAGAAGCAGCGCCTGATGGAAGATCTCGCGCAGCGCGAGGAACAGGTTCGGCGTCTAGCCGAGCACATGCTTCACGTCGAGGAAATGGAGCGCCGTCGGATCAGCCGGGAGCTCCACGACGAAGCCGGCCAGAGCCTGCTCTGCATACGCCTGCAAATGGAGCTGTTGGAGCAGGAACTTCCGGGGGAATGGAAGACGAAGTTGAGCGAGGCTCGCGATCTGACGGAACGCACCATCTTAGAGATGCGGCGTTTGATCGCCGCACTGAGCCCCGCCGTGCTGGAGCAATTGGGGCTGGGGGCGGCGCTTCGGCAGTTGGTGAATCGCTTCCAGCGGCTGAACGCCTGCCGCGTCCGGCTGCAGCTTTCGAAGATGGGGAGCCTGCCGCAGCAGATCGAAATCATCGCGTATCGCCTGCTCCAGGAATGCTTCAACAATATAGGGAAACACTCTGGCGCTTCCCACGTAAATATTTCCCTTACATCCGCCGATGGAGTATTGAAGCTCAACGTTGAGGATAACGGCGTCGGCTTCCGTGTCGAGGAAGCTTTAGCCAAGCGCGACTCCTTTGGATTGTCCGGGATGCGGGAACGAGTAGCACTGCTGGGCGGGAAGTTCTATGTGGAAAGCCGGATGGAAGGCCCTAAAACGGGTACAAAGATTTCCATAGAACTGCCGATAGCAAAACTAGAGGCGCGGTTGTAGGACATCAGGTGTTATAGGGCAGGGTGAGCAGGTGCCGCGCTTCGTTTTTTGCGCGACTTCCCTAAAAGAGGTTGGGAAAAAAGAAGAGGGTCGGGAAAAACTTATGGCCAAGATTCGAATCATACTGGCGGATGATCACACGTTGTTCCGCCAGGGAATCCGGACGCTGATTTCGGCCGAGCCGGACATGGAGGTGGTCGGAGAGGCCTCCAACGGCGGGGACGCCGTGGATAAGTCAGGCGAAGCGCGTCCGGATGTCGTGCTCATGGACATCGGAATGCCCGGCCTAAGCAGCTTCGAGGCAACCCGGCAGATCAAAAAGAATCGGCCCGAAACGAAGGTTCTGTTCCTCACCATGTACGACGACGAGGATTACCTGGTGGAAGGCATGGAAGTGGGCGCCAGCGGCTACGTGCTGAAGGACAGCCCTAGCCAGCAGTTGGT
This sequence comes from Bryobacteraceae bacterium, assembly GCA_036489835.1. Taxonomy (GTDB): domain Bacteria; phylum Acidobacteriota; class Terriglobia; order Bryobacterales; family Bryobacteraceae; genus Palsa-187. The sequence continues at coordinate 274,065 of DASXEY010000103.1, forward strand.
GGCTGCAGTCCGGGATGTCTGCCGGGGCGGCAGTTATCTGTCTCCGCGCATGCTCTCTCAACTGGTCGATGATTTCCGCAGCCGCATCAAATCCGCCAACCGGCTTCCGCGTTTTGCCACGCTAACCACGCGCGAGCGGGAAGTGCTGAAGATGCTGGCCGAAGGCAACTCCGTAAAAGAGATCGCCTGCGACCTGAACCTGAGCGTTAAGACTGTCGAAGCCCACAAGTTCAACCTGATGCGCAAGCTGGATATCCACAATAAAGCGCAGCTGGTGCAGTACGCCATCCAGAAGAAGATCATCAAGATCCCCAACCTGGTCTAATCCGCGACAGGGGCCCGAGCCTCACACGCTCAAATGGGCCCGGACCACTTCATCCGTTAACTCACCGATCTCACCGGCAGCCACGCGGCGGCCTTTATCCAGAATGCAGAACTCGCTGGCCACGCGGCGCGCGAAGGGCAGCTTCTGCTCCACCAGCAGCACGGTCAGCCCTTCTTCTTTGTTCAGCCGTAAGACAATATCGCCGATTTGATGCACGATATTGGGCTGAATCCCTTCGGTCGGTTCATCCAGAATCAGGATCGTCGGTTCCAACACGAGCGCGCGGCCAATCGCGAGCTGCTGTTGCTGGCCGCCCGAAAGATCGCCGCCGCGACGGTTCAGCATCTGCTTTAACACCGGGAATAGCTCGAAAATGCGGCTCGGAATCGTGCGGGCGCCATTCTTGCGCACGCCCAGCCCGACACGAAGATTCTCCTCCACTGTCAAGTGCGAAAAAATCTCACGGCCCTGCGGCACGTAGCCGATGCCGAGCTTGGCCCGGTGCTCAGCTGGGTGTTTCAGCAACTCGGCCCCATCGAAGGTAATGGCGCCGGAGCTCGCGGGCTGCAGTCCCATGATGCACTTGAGCAGCGTCGTCTTGCCCATACCGTTGCGGCCCATCAGGCACATGCGCGAGCCGGCGGGAACAGTGAGATCCACATCCCACAAAGTATGGCTGCCGCCGTAGAACTGGTTAAGGCCTTTGACCGTCAGCTCGCTCATACACCCAGATAAACCTCGATGACCCGCGGATCCTTCTGCACTTTGTCCATGTCACCCTCCGCGATGACATGTCCTTCGTGCAACACCACCACTCGCTTGGCAATCGATCGAACGAAGGCCATATCATGCTCGACAACCACCACCGAATGCTCACCCGCTAGCGACAATAGAAGCTCCGAGGTGCGCTCAATCTCGTGCGGCGTCATGCCCGCCACGGGCTCGTCGACCAGCAGTAACTCCGGATTCTGCATCAAGAGCATCCCGATCTCGAGCCATTGTTTCTGGCCGTGCGCGAGGATTCGTCCCAGGGCCTCGCGTTGCCCTGAGAGACCGATAATCTCCAGAACCTGGTTGATCCTCTCGAGTTGCGGAGGACTAATACGGGCACGCAACGTTTTCAGGAATGACCGGGTGCCAGCCAACGCCAATTCAAGGTTCTCAAAAACCGTCAACTGCTCGAACACAGTCGGCTTCTGAAACTTCCGCCCGATTCCTGCGGCTACGACTTCCGCCTCGGACAGGTCAAGCAGGTTGATCTCGCTCCCGAAATATGCCGTTCCTGAATCGGCGCTGGTCTTCCCCGTGATGACATCCATCATGGTGGTTTTGCCGGCGCCGTTGGGGCCGATGATGCACAGCATCTCGCCTGGATCGACGTGCAGCGTCAGGTCGTTGAGCGCCTTGAAGCCGTCGAAGCTGACGGTGAGGTTCTCGAGGGTAAGGCGCTTGTCGCGGACGCTCATTTCTCTTTGCCCCGCGCCGACACAAGGCCGATAATCCCGCGCGGCAGAAATAGCGTCACCAGCACGAACAAAGCGCCCAGCGCGTAAAGCCAAATTTCAGGAAACGCGCCGGTGAGATAGGTCTTCGCATAGTTGACGACAATCGCGCCGGCGATTGCCCCATAGAGCGTGCCCCGCCCTCCCACCGCCACCCAGATCACAGCTTCGATGGAATTGATCGGAGAGAACTCGCTGGGGTTGATGATCCCGATTTGAGGAACATACAGCGCTCCGGCGATGCCGGCGATAATGGCCGAAAATACGAAGAGCCAGAGCTTGTAAGATTCAACGGGATAGCCCAGGAAGCGAGTCCGGCTCTCGGCGTCGCGGACGGCCAGCACCACGCGCCCTGCCCGCGATATGACGATCGCGCGGCATGCCAGGTAGCTGGCCGCGAGCATGACAATGGTCACCACCAGCAGCACCACGTGTGTGAGGTCGGAATGCAGGTCGAAGCCCAGGATGTCCTTGAAATCGGTAAAGCCGTTATTGCCCCCAAGGCCCATATCGTTGCGGAAGAACGCTAGCATCAAGGCGTAAGTAAGCGCCTGGGTAATGATCGAAAGATAGACGCCGGTGACTCGCGATCGAAATGCAAACCATCCGAATACCAGCGCCAATAAGCCCGGGGCCAGCACCATCATGAGCAGTGCCATGGAGAAGTGGTTGAAGCCGTGCCAGAACCAGGGCAGAGATTTATAATTCAGAAACACCATGAAATCCGGCAAGATGGGATCGCCATAGACGCCTCGTGTGCCGATCTGGCGCATGAGATACATTCCCATGGCGTAGCCGCCGAGCGAAAAAAAGGCCGCATGCCCCAGGCTCAGGATGCCGCAATATCCCCAGATCAGGTCGACCGCCAGCGCCAACATGCCGTAACACAGATACTTGCCGATGAGAGTGATCCCGAACGGGGAAAGGTGAAACGCCGAAGACACGGGCACGACCTGGTTGAGAACGGGCACGGCGAAGGCCACCGCGGCGAGCACCGCCAGGAACCATATTGCTCCTCGATCGAAACGTCCCCCGCCCCCGCGAGCGACCAGGGTGGTCCGTTGCCAGAGACCGGGCTCTTGCTCGTCGCCGCTACTCACTGCTGAGGCTCCTTCACTAAGTATCCTTCTGTCATCACTTGTCATCCGCCGCGCGTCCGGTTTGCGGGAAGAGTCCGCGCGGCCGAACTTGAATGAAAAGAATAATTCCAATGAGCACGAAAATCTTTGCCAGCACCGCACCGGTGAAAGGCTCAAGCAGATTGTTGACGATGCCCATCGACATCCCGCCGATCAGCGATCCCCACAGATTTCCAACGCCTCCGAAAACAACCACCAGGAACGAATCGATGATATAGGACTGTCCCAGATTCGGACCAACGTTGGTTAACTGGCTGAGCGCGACGCCCGCGACGCCCGCGATCCCTGAGCCGAGCCCAAACGTCATCGCATCCACCCACTCCGTTCGGATGCCCATTGCTTTGGCCATGGTCCGATTCTGCGAAACAGCCCGGATGTCGAGACCGAGCCGCGTGCGCTTCAGCACCAGCAAGATAAGAGAGAAAACCAGCAGAGTGAAGATGACGATGTAGAGCCGGTTGTAGGTAATCGTCAGCGCGTCGTTCAGCCGCAGCGAGCCGCTCATCCAGTCGGGCGTGACCACCGACCGGTTGTTTGCCGAAAAAATTGACCGAACGGCTTGCTGCAGAATAAGACTTACGCCGAAGGTCGCGAGCAGCGTCTCCAAAGGCCTTCCGTAAAGGAACCGGATGATCGTGCGCTCCATCACCACGCCCGCCAAGCCCGCAACGATAAACGCTGCTGGAATCGCGGCCAGGATCGAGATGCCGATGTGCTCCGGCATCACCATTTGAACTACGTAAGTGGTGTACGCGCCGAGCATCATCATCTCGCCGTGAGCCATGTTGATCACGCCCATGACGCCAAACGTAATTGCCAGCCCGATGGCGATCAAAACCAGCACAGACCCAAGGCTCAGGCCGAAAAACAGGGTCTCGATTCCTGAATAAAAGCTGCGCCAATGATCGATCGTCGCCACTGCGGCGGCGGCGGCCGATCGAACCTTCTCGTCGCTTTCGGCGTAGGTTCCATCGGCGGATTTGTCGATCAGGAGCGCCAGCCTGTTCCGCACGTCCTGACTCACGCTTTGGCTCAGCGTGGCAATCGCATCCAGACGCGCCTTTTGGTCTGAGCCGTCCAGAGCGGCAAGCGCCAAGGCGGTGGAAATCCCCTTTTTTACGCTGGAATTGGTTTCTACGGCGAGCCGCTGGCGTAGCAGCGCCACCGTGGGCTCATCCAAAGATTTCGCCATCTCCTGGACGGCGTCCAAGCGGACCGACGCGTCCGGGCTCGACAACGAGAAGTGCGCGACAGTCTCCCTCAAAGTGCTTCGCAGACCGTTGTTGGTGCCGATTAAAGTGAAACCGTCGGCGGGCGCCGATCCGGCGGCCTTGAGTGTAAGTGGATCGATCAGGCTGAGGGGATCCACATCGGCCATCTTGGCAATAAAAATCTTTTGGTCGCTATTGCGAAAATACAGACGGTCTTCCAGAAGCGCCGTCAGAACTGCGCGGACGCTCGGATGGCCCGTCTGGCTCAACCGCTCGGCAATAGTGGCTTTATCGGAATAGGACGCCTCCCGCATCTCGCCGAGAATAGAGAGGAACGTTGTGTCTGCTGGAGATTGGGCGGATACAGGAACCACCCCCCCCACCAGGGTGAGCAGAAGCATGAAAAGCAACTGCCCGCCCGAGCGGAGGAGTCTCATTATTTGTAGTTCTGTCCTGAACACGTCTTAGTGACCGTATTATAATTCCCGCACTTCAGGGTCACCCAATCCGCTTCGATATTCTTGCTGCCCGGCAGGAAGTCGGACCAGGCGTCGCCCGGAACGGTCCCCGCGGATTTCCAAACCACGTTAAACTGGCCGTCCGCCTTGATCTCGCCGATGTAGACGGGCTTGGTGATGTGATGATTCGGCAATACCTTAGCAATTCCGCCGGTGAGATTCGGAGTTTCCGTACCGGGTAGCGCCGCAATCACCTTCGCTACGTCGGTGGTTCCGGCCTTCGTCACCGCCTTCACCCACAGGTTGAAGCCGATGTAGGAAGCCTCCATCGGATCATTGGTTGTCCGCTTCGGGTTCTTGATGAACGTGTGCCATTGATCGATGAACGCTTTGTTCGCTGGGGTGTTGATGCTTTCGAAGTAGTTCCAGGCAGCCAGGTGACCGACGAGTGGTTTAGCATCGAGACCCGACAGTTCCTCCTCGCCGACCGAGAAAGCGACGACCGGAATTTGCTCGGCAGAAATCTTCTGGTTGCCGAGCTCTTTGTAGAACGGCACGTTGGCGTCGCCGTTGATGGTGGAAACCACCGCCGTCTTCTTTCCGGCCGAGCCGAATTTCTTGATGGCGGCGACGCGGGTCTGCCAGTCGGAGAAGCCGAAGGGCGTGTAATTGATCGAAATATCTTCAGCCTTCACGCCTTTCCCCAGCAGGTACGCTTCGAGGATCTTGTTGGTCGTACGCGGATAAACGTAGTCGGTCCCTTCCAGAACCCAGCGCTTCACGCCGACTTCCTTCATCAGGTAATCCACCGCAGGGATCGCCTGCTGGTTCGGCGCGGCGCCGGTGTAGATAACGTTCTTCGAGGACTCTTCCCCTTCGTACTGCACCGGGTAAAAGAGCAAGCCGTTGTCCTTTTCGAAAACCGGAAGCACCGACTTTCTGGATACCGACGTCCAGCAGCCGAATACAACGGATACTTTGTCCTTTTCCAGTAACTGCTGCGCCTTCTCGGCAAAGAGCGGCCAGTCCGACGCCGGATCGACCACCACGGCCTGCAGCTTCTTGCCCAGCACTCCGCCCTTCTTGTTCTGTTGGTCGATCATCATCAGGATGGTGTCCTTCAGCGTCGTCTCGCTGATGGCCATCGTGCCGGAAAGCGAATGCAGCACGCCCACCTTGATGGTGTCCTGTGCCGATGCGATTTTGGACGCTACAATGCCGCCGGTCAGCAGCCAAGCGCTCATGAATAATGCTTTACTTTTCATAAGTTTTAACTCCTTCATTCTTGAAATTGAGGCTTCCTATTCTGCGTCAGGAACGATGCATTACATCTGGATCTGCAGGCCAATTCCCGCCTGCCACAAATTGGGCATCACCCGGTTGAATCTCTCGATCTGATAAAACGACATCACGCGTGCGTTGAACTGCTTAATCACGTAGTTAAAGTTAACTTCGGTGGTCTTCTGCGCGAAGCTGGGACCCACGCCCTGGAAAAAATCCGCCTTCGCAAACTTGCCGAGGACTTCGAACTTGCCTGGGCCGAGCACTTTTGGAAAGAGGTAGCTCGCAAGGCCATACGCTCCCTGGCTTCTGGCATAAGCCGCATTGTAGCCGCCCAGCCCGTTGTATCTTGAGTATTCGCTTTCTATCGAAAAGGATCCGCCGTTTGACAGTTTCTTTTCGAGCAGAAAGTCGGCTGTGCTGGCGGTGCGGCCGCCTTGAACCTGCGTTGCTCCGCCGATGGCCAGAAGGTTTTTGTCGCCGTAGTAAGTGCCGTTCAAGTAATAGCCGTCCTCCGGATCCCAAAAATCGATCTGGACGCGCGCGGCCCCAAGAAGTTTCGGATTCCCGGTTGCTGACTTGCCGTCGAAACCACCGGCGGAGACCTTCACTTTCTTGGCAAAGGTTCCGTAATACATGGCGCCGTTGTCGCGGCCCTGAAAGATACCCGGATATCCATCCTGGACGCCGTCCGTATACACGTTCCACTCATGCGCATAGAACGGGCCGTAAAGATTCGCGCGATCGCTGGGCGGCAGAAAACGGCCGAACCAAATGTTGAACTGGGGAGTTTTTCCGATTTCCGCCACAGCGTCCAGTACACCGATCTTGTTGCTGGCGCCATCGTAGTCGGTATTGAACATGAACTTGAGCCAGTCCGTGACAGGCCCGTTCACGTAGAGACGGACGTCGTTGACCAGGAACTGGTTTGTATCGTTGCTGCCATCCGGCTCAGTGTTCACGAAGCTGGTTCGCAGGCCGCCACCAACGGTAACTGGACCCAGGTTTAGCTGCGCCTGCGAGAAGGGCGCAAATGCAAAAAGCCCCGCCAGCAAAAGTAAAGCGGGGGCAGATCGTCGCGCACTGAACTTAGATTCAATGCGGACACGTAGTCTGGACATGGGTGATTCCTCTATTCTGGGTGCACCAAGCACCTCTGTGATTTTTTGGCAGGCGGACAGGGCTTGCTTAGCCGACGGAAACAGGGCGGCTATCTTCGGATGTACACTGAAAAGCCGTTAGCCTCGTCAGGTGTAACAAGAGCTTAACACGGGCGCTTAAGGTGCGCCCATTGGTAATTCTAATCGGTTGCCAAAAGAAGTCTTATGCAAGAATTGCCGAATCGCTGCCCGGGCACAGCCTGCTCTGATCTCGTACCGCTAAAGCTGATCGCGATATTGTTCCAGCGCGATCTTCACAAGCTGCGCGCGCGTGCGGACCTTCAGTTTCTCGAAAAGCTGGCGTAGCGACGCTTTTACAGCGCCCTCGGAAATCTCCAAATGTGCCGCGATCTCCTTGTTGGTCAAGCCTTGAAAGATGAACCTGAGCACCGTCTTGTCGCGATCGGTGAGTCTGGGCTGCGCGGGACCGCGGGTGCGGTCCACGGTCCGAAACAGATGGGTGAGGTAGTCTTTCTCCAGGCACACTTCGCCGCCCGCCACTTGGCGGATGGTTTCGCAGAGCTCTTTGGTGGAGTGATGTTTGTGCAGGATTCCGGCTACGCCGGCTTGCACCAGCTGCACCGCCTCCGGCCCGCTAACCCCCGCCGTAAGCACCAGGATCTTGCCTTCGAAGCCCTTCCGTCTGGCTCCTGTAACGAAATCCACAGCTCGCTCGGAACCCAGGTCGACGTCCAGCAAGACTACGGTGGAAGGGTTCATAGGGACGTCCGCGAGTGCGCCCGAGGCGGTGGCGCCCTGCCCTATCACCGTGAATCCGGGCTCTTTTTCGAGCACCCGGGCTAGGCCCTCGCGGAACATACCGTGGTCGTCCACCAGAAACAGGTTGATTTGCTGAAGCTCCGTATCCATTGCCCCTCCTCTTAAGCGGTCTGCAACTCCACGACGAAGCAGGAACCGCGCTCCCGCGGCTCAAACCGCAGTTCACCTCCGTAGCTTCGCACCACGGCGCGGGAAATGTAGAGACCCAGGCCGGTTCCTTCGGCGCCCTCCTGAAAGGGTTGAAAGAGCCGCTCCGGCGCCGCGACGCCGGGGCCGCTGTCTTCAAAACGGACAGCCACCTTCTGGTCCTCGGCCGTGACAGAGATGGTTAGCTCGCGGACCGAAACCTCCCGCATCGCCCGATAACTATTCTGCGAGAGGTTCAGGAACGCTTGCAGCAATCCCTGCGCATCCGCGACCACACGCGGCAGGCTCTCCGGCACGCGCCAGCGCACCACTCCGCCCGAGTCGCGCCATCCCGGCTCAATCACAATGCGGAGACTGTCAAGCACGGCGCGCAGTGAAACCTCCTCCACCGCATCCTGGGAGCGAGAGTGCAGGTCCAACGCGGCGCTGTGTTCCAGACCCTTCACCAGGCGCGCCAACCCTCGCAGGTCTTCGTCCTGAGTCAGATTATGTTTGTCGGCGACGTTTGCGCACAGTAACGAGATGGCCCCGCAGAGGTTGCGGACTTCATGCGAAACAGCGCCGGCGGCGATACGGTTATAGCGCAACAACTGGCGCAAGTTCTGTTCTTCCCGATCCCGCATCTCGTCGGAAGAATCGACCACAATGGCGGCTAAACGCGGACCCTCAGGACCCGAATAAGTGGAAAACCAGGTATCGGCCAGGAACACCTCACCGTTTTCCCGGCGCCCGTAGCACTGCACCGAGGTCCGGAAACCGGCATCCAGATGCAAAGCATCGTCCAGCAGGGGCAGGAATTTGGTGATGATGCGGCCCTGAATTCCTTGACCTTCAGGAATGGAGAAGAGCTCATCGGCCGCATTGTTGGCGGCCAGGATCATGCCGCGATGGTCCGTTGTCAGAATCGCGGCGGGGCTGCTTTCCACCAGCACCCGAAGTTGCTCTTCCGCCTCCCGGCGCAGCGTTTGTTCCCTTTGCACCTTGGCGAGATTCTCCACCGCCAGCTCGCGATTGCGCGCCAGCGCGGTAACGAACAGACCCGAAGTGAAGTAGGCCAGCGAGGCGAAGACAAATCTCAGACCCATTTCCGTTCTTGAGCTAGGCACATCGAAGCGCGCGCGGAGTAAGGCGCAGAAGATCGCCAGCCCTGCCGTTTCGCCGGGGCGCAATACCAACGCGCCCAGCATCGTCGGTAAGATGTAAAGCACGCCCAGGGATACCGTGTTGCCAACCGCCCAGTCGGCGAAAGCAAATATCGCGACCAGCCCGGCCGTTGCCAGAAGAACTTTCGTTTTACCCGCTCTCAGAAAAGCGGACGTCGCTTCCCTCAACATTCTCTTCTACTCATTAGCATCACACGAGGATCCATCAGCCGTCTCGCAAATCCTTCGCCGGCAGGTTCGCAAGACAGGCTATGACCACCCGAAGGATAGGCGGCTATTCATCTTTTGGACGAGCCCAGCCAGCGGTCATTTTGTACGCCTCTTGACGGAATACGGGGATTTGCGTATTTCGTAACTGTCTTTTGGATATTGCAGGCTTTCTTTAGTTCGCATAATCATAAATACTTTTACTTACTATTCAAATGTTTGATTGGCGGATACCTCTGCGCCCGCTTAGACTGGCATTTCCATTCAAGTCCCGCTGCTTGCCCAGTCCGCAGGCCGCCCGACGTAGCGGCGAGCGCGACTAGCTCTACTTCACAGCATCGACGACTTCAAAGGAGGAAGTTGCTCTATGACCGAAAAACTGTCTCTTTATCAGAAATTATCCCGATTCCGCGAGCGGATCTCCGATTCGGAGTGGCGCCGCTACGGCCTGCTGATCTTCACGGGCAAGATGACCGCCATTGGATTATTATTCCTGGCGTTTGTCTTTTTCAATCCTGGATTGATGGGATTTCGTTCCTTCGCGGCCGACCCCGTCTTGAAGGGCAACGACATCGTGAACCCGGTCAACACCGCGTGGACGCTGGTGGCCGCGTTTCTCGTCTTCGGCATGCAGGTTGGATTTACGATGCTGGAAGCGGGCTTCTGCCGCTCCCGTGAGACCGTAAATGTCCTGATGGAATGCATTGTGGATACCTGCCTCTGCGGACTGTTGTTTTACGCCTGGGGCTTCGCGTTTATGTTCAGCCACGGAAACGGCTGGATCGGCATGCATTGGTTCTTTTTGCAAAATGCACCCGCCACGTATGAGACCACGGGGGTCGCGTTTCTGGCGGTGTGGATTTTCCAGTTTGCGTTTGCCGATACCTGCTCCACCATCACATCAGGCGCCATGATCGGCCGCACCGGATTCGTGGGCGACCTGGTCTATAGCGTCGGAGTCTCCGGCTTCATTTATCCAATCATCGGCCACTGGGCCTGGGGCCCGGATGGTTTCCTGGCCAGCATGGGCAGCATGGGTAACTTCCTGCCGAGCCTGGGCCAGAGCTTCCACGATTTCGCGGGCTCAACAGTGGTGCATACCATCGGCGGAATGGTGGCGCTGGCAGGCTCGATCGTTCTCGGACCACGCCTGGGCCGAACGTTCAAGCGCGACGGCGGCGGACCCATGATGCCGCATGACCTGACCATCGCGGCCTCCGGCGGTTTGCTCCTGTGGTTCGGATGGTACGGCTTTAACCCCGGAAGCACGCTCTCCGCCATGGACTTTGAGGGCATCGGCCGCGTGGCTACGAATACGACTTTAGCTGCGTGCGCCGCGGGTCTGACCGCAATGGCCTACGCCTACGTGCTCAGCAAGAAGTGGGACGTAAGCTTCACGGTCAACGGCTTCCTGGCCGGCCTGGTGGCGATCACCTGCCCGTGCTACTGGGTCAGCCCGACCGGGGCAATCCTTTTGGGCGGAATTGCCGGCGTCATTGTGGTCGCAGGCGTCGAGCTTCTGGAATATCTGCGCATCGACGATCCGATCGGCGCTGTCCCGGTTCACGGAATCTGCGGCATCTGGGGCACGCTTTCGCTGGGTCTGTTCGCTTGCGGAAAATACGGAGCTACCGGCCCCATCACGCCCGATAATTCCATGCCGCTCGCAGGGTTGTTCTATGGCGGCGGCGCCACGCTGCTGATCGCGCAATGCATCGGGAGCGCCATCATCACCTTCGCCACTTTCGGGGTCTCCCTGGTGCTGATGTACGCTGTGCACATGATGGGCATCCTTCGCGTTTCCAAGGAAGGCGAGCAACACGGCTTGGATCTGCATGAGCACGGAATCTCGGCCTATCCGGAATACGTAATCTCTTCCTTGGGCCGGCCCGCAGGCATGCCCGCCGAGTCGATGTATTCCAAAGTTGCAGTGTCCTCTCCAGTTGTGGAACCGATTCCCCGGCTGGGCATGAGCGGATCGAAATAGGAACGGCGTTGAGAGCTTTGTAGTCGGCCAAACTCAAGGAGACCGTGTGCGGGCGTACGCTCACGGTCTCCGTTTTTTTGCCCAGAGACAAGTTCAAGGAGCTTACCCATGAAGAAAATTGAAGCAGTGATTCAACCCCACAAACTGGATGAGGTGAAAGAAGCGTTGAAGAGCGCGGGAGTGGAGGGGATCACCATCTCCGAAGTGCGCGGCCACGGACGCCAAAAGGGGCACACGGAGACGTATCGCGCACACGAATACACCATCGACCTTCTCCCCAAGATCAAGCTGGAGATGGTGGTGTTGGACGCGCATCTGGAGCAGATTCTGACGGTGCTCACCAACAGCGCGAAAAGCGGGAAGATCGGCGACGGAAAGATTTTTGTGTCGACCGTGGACGACGTCATCCGCATCCGCAACGGCGACCGCGGGGAAGCTGCGCTCTAGTACTGTGTTATAAACGAACAATTTGGTGTTTCGTGGCCAACGAAACCGCGCCGGGCCCATAAGAACAGCGCTTTGCGGCATATATCGAGGGCCTGGCAGAAGTCGCCGGGCATGCCGATCGTCGCTTTCCGTTGAAGAATTATTGCACCGGCCTTTTGCTGCCCGGCGAACGCAAGAGCGTCGAACCAATGGTGCCCACTTGGGTGGCGCCAATGTGCGGCGGATGCATCCGTCGTTGCATCATCTGGTTGCGGATGCGCCGTGGAACGATGAGGCCGTTTTGGACCGGTGTCTGGAAACGGTGATCCCGGCACTGTTGCGTCGCGGACCGATAGTAGCTTGGGTGGTGGACGACACCGGTTTCCCCAAGAAGAGACGTGAGTCCGTAGGAGTGGCGCGGCAGGATTGCGGTCGGGTGGGCAAGCCAGATAATTGCCGGGTCGCGGCAGTCTCTCGGTCACGACCGAAGGGGCGAGTATGCCAGTGGCGTTCCGCCTGTACCTGCCGGACTCCTGGGTCCAATGAACCGGAAACGACGGAAAAAGGCTGGCATGCCCGACTCGATTCAGTTTCAGACCAAACTGGAAATTGCCCTGGAGGAGATTCGCCATGCGCGGGAGCGCGGTCTGCCGGAAGGTGTCGTGCTGGCCGATGCAGGCTATGGAACCGATACAAAGTTTCGGAGATGACTTATGTGGTGGGCGTCCGGAGTACCACCAGCGTATGGAAGCCGGGGGAAGAACCGAAACCAGCCCCGCGCGCAAAGGCAACACGGGTCGGCCACCTAAGTTGCTGCGGCGCGCTGCCCAGCATCCGCCGGTCTCAGTGAAAGAACTGGCCCTCTCGCTGCCTTCCGAAAGCTGGAAGAAGGTCAACTGGAGGCAAGGGGTAAAGCAGAAACTACAGTCCCGCTTCGCCGCCTTGCGAGTGCGCCCGGCTCATCGCGATTATGAGCGCGCTGCTCCGCACGCCGAAGAATGGTTGCTGATCGAATGGCGAACGCCAGAGTCCGAGCCGACCAAGTATTGGCTTGCCACGTTGCCGGCCGATATGACTTTGGTGGGCCTGGTGCATTTGGCGAAGCATCGCCGGATCATCGAGCGAGCTTTGAAGGCCGCGGCTGGCGGGGGTTTCACCATCACCTTGCAAGCGCCACGAAGACATGCATTTTGAGAACCTGCTTGCAGCCGGGGATCTCCGGCACCGGTGGCTCGTCGCTTATGCAGATGCTGCTGCTTCCAAGGCGCATCTACGCGTCCGAGAAAGAAGGCATCGACTGAGCGGTTTCGAGAAGGCATGAAGACACTCAGCATTCACGGGACACTATGCTGCACTAATTGTGATCGAGTCGGCGTTTTCTATCGTCGAGACCGGGTGCCGCAACGTTAAACGCTGGCGCGATGGCGATGACATCGAGCGCTGGGCCGCCTCGGAATTGCTCATTGCCGAGGGCAGCGACTCGGTGTCGCGATGCCAGTTAAATGTGCGGAGGCCGGTGCCGAGGGGTCCCGCCGGGAACGACGGTGGGGCGGGCTCGGCCGCGAAGGTAGCCGATAAGCTCTCCCGCCGACCAACACGTCACAAAAACGGCTAGTAAAGGCGTCGACGCCAGGAGCCGGGTACGCCGCGTGTTCTTTCTCCAAACCACGATAAACCTCCGATAGAAGAGGAGGGGCGGCAACGCGGGCGCCGTCATCAGACGCGCAAGGCGAGCCGGAACGGACATTCGTTCCGCCCGCTTCGCGGCGAAGTCGAAGCCATTGCCGAAATAGCGCCGGGCGAAGTTCAGGAAGGTTTCGGGCTGATGCCGGGTGAGCACCAACTTCGGATCGAAAAGAAAGCGGATTCCCTGCTGCTCCAGGTCCCAATGCAGAAAGACCTTCCAATAGCCATCCTGCATGGATTCCGCTGAAGTCTCAATCAAACTTCGCTTGTAGGAAACGTGATTTCCTGCCATTAAAGACGTTTCCCGCCGAGGTTCCGGCCGCATGAAGGGTCCGTAGTCAGCGAAATACGCCGCCCAGCCGGCCAAAGTCTCGGGGCCGTTGTGCTCAACCGCGCCGCCTACGACGCCAAAATCGGAGTTGTGGGCAATACGCAACATTTCCAACCAATCCGGCGGAAACACGCAGTGGGAGTCGGCGAGCGCCAGGATCTCTCCAGCGGCTTGCTCGAAGGCCTGCTTTATCAAATCGGGTATAGTCAGGCGGCCGGTTCGGTGTAGAAGTTTGATAGACGGGTAATTCGCGGCTACGAGGCGATGAGCAACGGTCGTGGTGCAATCCGCCACGATGATTTCGATCTCGCCACGAAAGGCTGGTTGCATCAAGGACTCGAGGCAGCTCGCGAGGTCAGCGATCGGGGGCGTCGCAGCGACAATCACCGAAACGGTCATGGGCCTAATCCCGCAGGGGTGCGGCGGCAGCCGACGCGCCGGCCAGATATCCCGAAGCCTCACCCACGGCCCAAGCCATCAGGAAGCAGCCCACCAGTGGAATTGTCATAGCGAGGCGTGTCCGGTGCCTGGCGTTTCTCCAAACTCGCCCGGAGATCCGTTGGAATAACATCGCGAAAACCGCGGGGAAAGCAACCGCTCGCACCAGCCTTTGGGGTAGAGTGAAATCCCGTCCGCGCCGGGCGGCAAAGTACCTTCCATGGACGTAGCGGCGCTTGAAAAAGCGCCAGGCCGAGAGCCCACCTGTGAAAACGACCACCGAGGAAGGATCGGAAAGCAGTTGTTCTCCGCGGCGGCGCATGTCCTGGTGGATGAACGTTTCCCAAAAACCGTCCATCATGAGATCGCGAACAGGCTCCAGAGCCTCGCGCTTGTAAGAACAATTGTCGCCCGGAATGTCTTCCAGAAATCTGGGCGAGAACGGTAGGATGTAGCTGCTATATCGGCAGAAGTATACCGCCGTATCCACCAGGCCGGCATTCGGATCGAGTTCGATCGCGCCTCCGATGCCCGGCCACTTGGCTTCGTGGGCGGATAGTAAGCTCGCGATCCAATTCGGAGCGGGAGCGCAGTTCTCTATCGTGAGACAGACGATGCTGCCGCGCGCCGCCTCAATTCCCGCGCTCCAAAGCCGGGGAACGGTGGGGTGACCAGAAACATTCAGGAAGCGAACTTCTGGAAATTCAATTGTCAGCCCACTCCCGGCGCTTCCGGAGCCGTCAGCGACAATGACCTCCATTCCGGTGGAAGACACCTGGGGAACCAGCACGGCGAGGCATGCTTGCAGATGACGGCCGGCATCCTGTGCTGCGACAACAACGGACAGCCTAAGCATGCAGACTCTGAAGGTCCTTGCGGATCAAATGCGATTCAGCGTTATGTGCATAGGAACAAGTGCCGCGAAAGCCTGCCGCCTGACGATGCACAGCGATCCTTGTTGGAGAAATGAGTCGAGCCGATATCATGTTGGGAAAAATCGAGGGGACCAGTGCTTTCCGGAACTCAAGTCGACGGCCACTTTCGGCATCCTGATCGTCGGGGCCTAGGCGCTGTATTTGCAAGCGTTAAGCGCCGACGCCCCGCGTCCCTAGTCCCAAAACTCGGGATGTTCGCCATAACTTTAGGACGCGATCAAGCGCTTCGTCTGCGGCCAGCGCCATGCCGGCGGGGTTAAGGCTTTGAAACACGGCTTCCGACCCGCGTAACGCCCCCTCAACCAGCGCGATTTCCGGCACGCCGCGTGCATCTGGATTCGCCTCGACCAGGCAGATACTGTGCCCCGGTTTGAGGAATCACGAGAGAAAGACATTAATGCTAAACGTGCGGGTAACGGTTACGGGAGCAGGTGGGTTCATCGGGCACCACTTAGTCAAATATCTAAAGAACCTGGGCTATTGGGTTCGAGGCGTCGATCTCAAGCATCCTGAGTTCTCCCCCTCCGATGCAGATGAGTTTGAACTGCTGGATCTCCGGCGTTGGGACAATTGCCTGCAAGCCACCCGCGGGGTAGACGAGGTCTATGCGCTGGCGGCGGACATGGGCGGGATGGGCTTTATTTCTCACCATCACGCTGCGATTCTGTGTAACAATTCCTTGATCAACCTCCACTCCCTTGAGGCGGCCCGCATCAACGGCGTCAAGCGCTACTTCTACACATCATCGGCATGCGTATATCCGGAGTTCAAGCAAATGGACGCCAACGTGACGCCGCTCAAAGAAGACGACGTGTATCCTGCGCAACCACAAGATGCCTACGGTTGGGAAAAGCTGATTTCAGAGCGTCTGTGCCTGCATTATCGCGAAGACTATGCCATCGAGACGCGGGTGGTGCGATTCCACAACATCTTCGGGCCGCTTGGAACCTGGGACGGGGGTCGCGAGAAGGTGCCAGCGGCATTATGCCGGAAAGTCGCTCTTGCAAAACTTACCGGCGATCGGGTGATTGAAATTTGGGGTGATGGAGAGCAGACCCGATCCTTCTGCCATATCGATGATTGCGTCGAGGGTATTTACCGCCTGATGCGCTCGGATTATCATGAGCCGCTTAACCTGGGCCAGGACCGGATGGTCACGATTAACCAATTGGCCGACATAGTGGCCCACATCGCCGGCGTCGCCATAGAGAAGAAGCATGTGCCGGGTCCAATGGGGGTACGCGGCCGCAATTCGGACAATACTCTTTTGCGAAAAGTACTCGGTTGGGAACCCGAAATCTCACTCGAAGAGGGACTGACGCGAACCTATGGCTGGGTCGAAGAACAGGTGAAAGCGTCGCTGATATCGGACCAGCATTGAATAGTTAGATCTACAATCCCGAGTTGATCGGACGAATGGAAACCAAAAACAAAGTGCTGGTCGAGCTCATTCTGGACGAGATCATTAAGGACTAGCGCGGCTGGTTGCCGCTGGGCTCCTTCGCCGTCTTCTTCTTTGGCGCTACCGGCAGCGCACCTTCCGGCAGGGGGCCTGCCAGATAACCCTCCAGCTTCCCGTCACATTCCTTCATTTCCCGGTGCGAGAACTGGTAAGGCTTTCAATATCCTGCTGATGACGTTCCTCGAATGCGCGGAAGCGCTGCTGGCGGCGATTCGGGCATTCATCGATTGATGGCGAATCCGGTAGAGCAGCGGAGGCGGGAGATTGCATTCCGGCTGGTTTTCGGCGCGGAACCGAGCCGAGTGCGGAGCATGCTCCTGCGCCAAGGAATGGGGCTCGCGCCAGCGGGTGCTGGCGGGTGTTGTACAGCGTGCAGGCTTTTGACGCTGGATCGAAAGCCTGCTATTCGGGCTGAAAACGCCAGAGCCCTGATTTCGCCGTTGGTCCGGCTGTGGTGAGCTTCGTGGCATTCCTGGCCGTTCGGCTCCCGGCGAATCATGCGAGCCGCGTGAGACCGGACGAATCCTCGCGCTACGATAACCCGCTGCAATCGCACTGTCACAATATTGTGACGCACATTTCATACTCGCCTGTTAGTCTTTTACCTTTGCTGTTATCAAACTTAGCAAGGTGAAAGAGGAAAACAGGCGTGAGACACAACGTGATTCATGAATACGGATCCTGTACGAAGAGAATCTTATCGATCTCGGCATTAATTGCTGCATCTCTGCCAGTTACTCAAGCCGGAGTCATCACCGCCTGGACGTTCGAAAACGATGCGATCGCGGTTAATAACAACCCGGCTCCTTCGACCGGTTCGGGAACCGCAAGCTCACTTGGCATGGCGACTTACCCGACCCCAAATATTGGAGTGACCACCGACGACGTGGTCGCGGGCGCCACTGGAGATACAGGCACGAACAATAACGCAGACCTCACTCAAATCTGGCGCGTCCGTGCGCAGGCCGGCACTGCCGGGGCGGCAAATGGCTGGTCGAGCGCCGCGCCTATCGGGACGCAGGGCGCCATGTTCACCGCGAACACACAGGGCTACAGCAACATCACTGTCAGCTTTGACTGGTATGCCACGACTCAGGGTGAGGCGAAGCTGCAACTTGAATACACCACCGATGGGAGCACATGGCACAACGTGCCGCTGACTCTTTCCGCGGTGGATTCCGGGTTGACGGTCCTGACCAACAGCACCTCGGCGAACACGGTCATGGGGTCGTATGTCAGCATCACCGGGGGCGGGCAGGACTGGTTCCCCGGCTTGACGGCGACCATCGCCGATCCGGCTGCGGCAAACGACCCCAACTTCGCAGTCAGGATGGTAAATGCTTCGACCGGCGCGGACGATATCGCCGCTGCGGGAACCGCCTTGAATAACAGCTCCGGGAACTGGAGGTTTGACAACGTCTCGATTTCGGGTCAGGCCGCTGCTTTTACCGGCTTCAGTTCGGGGAATCTGGTGCTGTCGCGGAGTGTCTATTCGGGTGACGCCAGCACAGTAGTGGTCGGTCAGGGTCTTCCGCCGGTTTGTCCGGCGACCGCGGCTGCGGCAGCCACTGGCGCCTGCAATAATCTGGCGACGAACAACGGCGCGTATCCCTCCACATCGAACAGCAACAATGTCTGGAACAACGACGGGGTGGATGGCAGCTTCGGGGTCACTTCGCCGATCTATCTCGATCAGCTGACCTCCGCAGGTTCGCTGGTCAGCACCTTCCCGGTCCCGACCAACATGGTCGTGACCAGCTTCAGCTCCAAGTCGGAACTGGCGTTGAATCTTTCTACCGACGGCAGCGTTCTCACATTCATGGGCTATGTGGCTCCGCCGAATACGGTGGACGTATCGAACTCCAACACACCGGAAGTCTATGACCCGACCAATCCCTCGGGGGGAAGTTATTTCCGCGCCGTCGCCCAGGTGGGCGCAAACGGGGCGATCGAAGTCACCCCCACGAATGCCTACAGCGGCAACAATGGCCGCGCGGCGATTCTGGCCAACGGGCAATATTACATGGTTGGCAACGCCAACAACGGCACGGCGACACCGGCGAACGTAGTCAGCGCCACAGGCGTTGAGATCGCTACGCCCGGACAATCCCAGACCACGATTCCCCTGGAGGTTGGAGATTTCAGCATTGCTCAGGTGACCAATCCCGCGACCGGTATGCCTTACGCGGCGGATAAGCTTGGCAAGGATAACAACTTCCGCGGGATGACCATCTTCAACAACACGCTGTACGTCAGCAAGGGCAGCGGCGGCAATGGAATTGACACGGTGTATCAGGTGGGGGCGGCAGGAACCCTGCCAACTCTGGCTAACGCTGCCGCGGCGCCGATTAGCATTCTTCCGGGATTCCCGACAGGCTTGGCAAAGACCGCCGGCCCCACCAGCGATTATCCCTTCGGCCTCTGGTTCGCGAATGCCACGACGCTTTACGTCGCCGATGAAGGCGACGGAGTTGTCGCCGACGCCGCCGGCAGTAAGACGGCCGGCCTACAGAAGTGGAGCCTGGTGAGCGGAACCTGGCAGATGGATTACGTCCTCCAGAGCGGTCTGAATCTGGGTCAGCAGTATTCGATCCCGAACTACCCCACTGCCATCGACCCCGCCACTGGCGGCCTTCGCAACATTACAGGAATCGTGAACGCGAACGGGACCGTGACCCTCTACGCCGTCACCTCCACCGTTAGCGCGAACGGCGACGCGGGTGCGGATCCAAACATGCTGGTCAGCATCACGGATACGCTGGCCAATACGACCTCCGCAGGCGCTGCGAATGAAAAGTTCACGGTCCTGCGCAGCGCCAACGCCGGCGAAGTCTACCGCGGCATCGCCTTCGCGCCCAGTTCAACCAGCATGCCGAACGTTCCTCTGATTCTCTCGGCGGCCAGCCCCAGCGTTCCCGTCATCGCCCAGGGCGGACTGGCATTCGCTATGGGGCAGAACATGGCTCCCGTCGCCGACGAAATCCTGGGACCGCTGCCCACGGACTTCGATAGCACGGTCGTCACCGTTAAGGACTCGGCCGGCAACATCAATAATGCGCCACTGGCGTTTGTCTCGCCCGACCAAATCACCTTCCAGGTGCCCCTGGGCGCGGCGGCTGGATCGGCCACAGTGACGGTGAATGCTCCAGGGTCGACCCAGACAGCAACCAGCGTTCAGATCGCGCCCGTCGCACCTGCGCTGTTTACGGTGAACGGGCTAGGCGTCGCGGCGGCATATGCGACTCGCGTGTCGGCGACCGGGACCGTGACCACTGAGCCGGCTTACGTATTGAACGCGGAAGGATCCTATTCGGCGACTCCGATCAACATGGGTAGCGCGACGGATAAAGTGTATCTCACGATTTACGCCACGGGTGTGGAGGCGGCTGGGCTGGGTAACGTGTCGGTAACGGTGAACGGGGTCAACACGCCAGTGTTGTATGCCGGCTATGGCGGCTACAGCGGCGTGGATCAGATTAACGTGCAGTTGCCTGCATCGCTGGCGGGTTCGGGAACGGTGGCACTGCAGGTTACGGCATCGAAAATCGCGGCGAACACGGTGCAGATCGTGATTCAGTAGAAGCGGACGCGGTGTTTCTAAGTCGCGACGGGCGTCTCCTTTACAGTAAGTGACAGCGCGCAAAGGGCCGATGGCGGCGCTCAATTCCCGAAAGGACCAGCTCCGCTCCTTGGCCGCGACCCAAGCTCGCTGTTACTTAGGATCTGCCGTATCGCCGTCCGCGGTCAGGCTGCCAGCACTGATGCTTAGATTGGTGCTCCTGAAGCTTTGCCCACAGCCGCTCACAGGCGATTTGCGCCTCCAAAGAACGTTGCTGTAGATCGGAGGAGTTCCGCGCCGGAAGGCTGGTCTTAGATTCCTTGACGGCTGCGCTGAAATCATCAAATGCGGCGCTAAAACTTTTCAATAGTTGGTGTCGTTCGGGGCAACTCATCTCTATTCTCGTTGACGGTTCTACATCGGTTCCCGGGTACCCGGTTTCCGTAACTCCTGAGCCAGCCGCGTCTCGGCGGGAAGCTCTTCCATAATTCGATCGCATCCGGCGTCGGCCAGATCCCTGTTCAACCGCCACAACGCGATCCCCACAACGTCGCGATGGTGCAGCCTGGATCCACACTTCGAATCGCTCATTCTGCGCCACAAATCGTGCAGAAGATCTACGTCTTCCGGCCACAGCCGAGGCGGGTGCGGACCCAGATTCACAAACGTCGATGGCCGGTCCGGACTGATCACCTCCAGCGAAAATGCTTGCCGGGGTTCGGGCAGCGACTCCCATGCCAGCCCGATGCGGCGGGCCAACTCATCCGAATCCATGCGCGCGCTCACCCCGGTCACAAGACGGGACGCGCGCAGGACATTGGCTGCCTGGGCCATGGCGTCGAAGGGATTCAGCGCCGGGAGCACCAGCAGTTCGACGGGCTTCCCCTGCTTCTCGGCCAATTCCACCACGTGGCTGAATAGCTCCTTTTCATAATTGGCGAAAAGCTGTTCGTCAGAGAGCTGATACTCGCCCGCGCCTGCCGAAATGGTGCGCACGGTCATGACGACGATGTCATGCCGCCGCAGATTGGTTTTCTCCAACACGCGCTTCAGGTGCTCCATGCGATGATAGTCGCGCACCGCCACCAGCACGCATCCGGGGCGCGCGTTCAGGCTGGTTGCGCCAATCTGCGCCTGATGTTCCAGATTGAACTGTTCCAGCCCCTTCTTTTCCGCAGCGACCCGGCTGCGGCCTGCGCGCTCCGAAATCGTGAACAGCAGGAAGAGCACGATGGTGAAAGCGACGCCGTATTTCGTAGCGACCTGCTTGGTGAACAGGTTCACCACGGCGACGAATCCCAGAATCAGCGTAGTGGCCCCAAGGCCGACGGGGATCTCAAGGCGGCCCACCCGCGGATTGAAGGGAAATCTGTATTCCTGGTCGGACCGCTGGAAACGTAGTGCGGTGACACCCAGCGCCTTCATGAAGAAGCTCCACACCACGCCGAAGGCGTAGGCCTCCGCCAGGACCGTCATATCGCCCCGGCTCCCCAGGATCGTTGCCAACTGAAGAATGACAATCAGATTGATGATGCGGTACGTAGTTCCAAACCGGGCGTGCGGCTTTCGAAACCAGGGCAGGAGCACGCCGTCTTCCGCCACGCGGTTCAGGATCCCGTTGGCGCCGATCAGGGATGTGTTGACCGCTCCCGACAGAATCAAACCGCCGACGGCGACGACGAAAATGTGAAAGCTCAAACGCAGAAAATACGGTCCGCTGAGATTCATCGCCAGGCCGCCAATCAGGTTCCCGAAGTATTTCGGACGATCCGCATCCGGGATGATCATGCCCGCGAACACCGTGACCACCCCAGTACAGATCACCGCGTACCAGCACACAATATTGGCCGTGATGCGCAGGTTCTTGAGCTTGGGGTATCCGATTTCACGATAAACCTGGGCGAGTGTTTCAAACCCGCTCATGGATAGCAGGGAGTGTCCGAAAGCCACCAGAATCGCGACGAACGGGATCTGCAGCCAGATGGTGCCGTGGAACCAGCCCTCCGCGTCGCGGGAAAAAGCCAGATTCGAAGGCGTGGGAGCCGGCGGCAGATTGTGCCAGCGATCCTTAAGCAGGAGCGTGAGGGGGCACCAGATCAACAGCATCACCACCATTACGGTGGTGATTTGCATGATTCGTAGCGCGGTGCCGCTCGATTCATGCACGCCCTTCACGTTGGTCCACCAGAAGTAAATCGTGATCACCACCGCCGTCGCAGCCGCGAACGTGTTCACATCAATGCGGTAAGTATTATGCAGCAGTTCGCTGAGCTCGTTAATCAGCGCACCCAGGTACTGGCCTGCGCTGACAACGCTGATGGGGCCGGTGAGGATGTAGTCGAACACCAGCGCGGAAACGGAGAGCTTGGCCATCGCGGGTCCCATGCTGTCGCGCACCACCACGTACACGCCGCCGCGCACGAACATGCTGCAGCTCTCCATGTACACGCTGCGCACGGCGAAGCTGAACAGCATCACGCCCAGCACGAACCAGGGAGCCGACCTGCCGATGGCCTGTTCCGCCGCCCCGCCCGCGTAGAAGGCCGAAGAAGCCAGATCGCTGAGAACAATGGAGGCTCCACGCCAGAAGCTGATGAAGGAAAGTGCAACCGTCGTCGCGACGACGATCTTCGGCGCTGCTGTGGAGATCTTCTTCTCCTGAGTAATCATCGAGGATCCGCGGTCGGGAACCTCTAAGATTGACCCCACCCGGGTCGAAGTTCAACTGGGATATGGATAGGTCTTGGCCTATCTAATGGCAAGCCGGAATCGCAGGCCCGCTGACCCAAGGATGGAAGGCTTATTGGCCGCCCGCTATGGATTTCTGGAGTTCGGCCTCGGTTTGATCGGCCTCGCGGTCGATCGCCTGCGCGTCCAGATTCGCGGCTGCCGGAGGCTGCCCATCAGGCGATGCTTTCGCCCCCGCGGGAGGACCGGCCGGCACTCCCTTGACTTGACCATCCGCCAGATCCGCCATGCCTAAGGCGAGTTGGGCTCGCTCCTGATTTCGCATGTCCTCCAACTGAGCGACATTGAGCTGCGTCCTGAAATCCTCGGGACACCCTCCTCTGCTATTCATCACATCCACAGTGACATTCCCATCTGCCGTCACGGGCACCCGCGAATTCCGTTGAATGACGTCTCCGGGTGCGAGCGTGCACATCGAATGATCGTCGCTGCTGACGACATCCAGGGTCGAGGCTACAATGAATACCTTCTGCTTCATGACCTGAGGCTCGACTTCAGTCCCGGGAGGCGGCGGCGGAGGCTGCGTGGAAGGATCCTCGGCCATCGTCTGCCGCTTTACATCTTCCGAAATCGCGAATTTAACCTCGGGCGTCAGCGGGGTCACAGGTCCCGGAGGCGGGGGCGCTCCTCCGGCTCCTTGTTGCTGACTCGAGTACGCCATTTGCAGGTTCGAGATAAGCAGAAAGTCCGTCAGCCAGAGAGCGGGACTGTCATAGACTGGCTCCGGCCTGAAATAGCCCCCGTAATACCAGGGCGCTGGAGGCCCCCAGGAATAAACCACCCGCGTTCCCCACGGCTGGGCGGTCCAGGTATAGAAAGCCGGCTGGTAAGTGCGCGGAGGAACATAGGTTTCATAAGGCACCGAGTGATACGTGTAGGTTCGATACACCTGCACTCTGGTCTGGCCCCCGGAAACAAACGTCCGCGAGATAACGCCGGGACGAACCTGACGCTCAACATAGACTTCGCGAGCGCCACCCGTCCGATTGACCACCAGTTTGCTTCCATCCTGACGATTTTGTTCGATGTGACCGGCGTGCCCGTCCGGCCTGAAGTTCGTGGCCGCGAGACCGGGACGCTCAACTTTGTTTACGTGGCCCACCGCATCGGTGTGGACCGTCAGTCGCGTGCGCGGATCCACGTGGGTCTGTGTGCCGTCCGGATTTCTTGTGGTTCGCACGCCTCGGCCCGCAACGTAAACCGGTCCCTGAACTGCCGGCTGCGGTCCCCGAGCTTGCGGTCCTCTCGCGCCGCCGCCCCGCGCCTCCGGAACCGGCTTGGCCGGCGGGACTTCCTTCGGAGGTTGAGCCGCCGGCGGAACCGTTCTAGCTGCCGGCTGGGGTGGAGGCACTTGCTTCGCAGGCGCGGTCGTCCCCTTCGCCGGAAGCTGTTTGGCGGCGGTAGTCTGTTTGGCCGGGAGGGGCTTCTTGGGCGGCGGGAGCGGGGGAAGCTTTGGCAGCTCCTGCGCCAACGATGAAATCGAAATAAACGACGCGACGACCGCGACCCCTATTGCTTTATCCCGGAAACTCATAAGACCCTCCTGAATTCAACGATCACTGTCCGACTACTACGAATATGCGCTCGGCCAAAGATTCCTTACACCCTATTTCGTCGCGCAGGTCTTCGTGCCCGGCGTCACGGTAACGGTGAATTCACGCTGCGAAACACCTCCCGGCCCTTCGGCTGTTAAAACGAACTTCGTGGTAGCCGCCAACTTCACCAACTGGTAACCGGGCCCGGCCTTCACAGCGCCAACACTGGGCGATAGCGACGCCTTTGTTGCGCCTTCGACGTCCCACCGAAGTGGGATGTCATTGCATTGGTCAATCTTGGACATCGGGGCGTCGAAGTACTTGATGTGTGGCAGCACCTTTACCGTAACGTGGAGGGGTGACGGTTCGCTTCCGTCTGAAGTTAGAAGGAACTCGGTGTTTTCCTTTGGGGAAACGGTGACCTCGCCGTCGGCTGGCAGGCTCTCAAAGCCGGCATGGCAAATCGCGTAACAAAACTGGATTCGGACAGACGTTGCCCCCGGAATTTTCCATCGAAGCTTGACAGACTCCCCGAACTCAATTTGCAAGCGATCCGCGCTGAATTGACCACCGGCGGGCGGCGCTGGCAAGTTCGGCGGAATGAGAGTCGGCGCAACCGGCGGCACGGGGGTCAACCGCTTGGCAATCAGAAAATCTCCGCTATTTTCACCGTGCGCGTACGGCCTCTGGGTGCGACCCTTGTTGACGGAGTACGACCGCATCTGCTGCGTGACGTAAGTTTGAAGATCGTCGAAAGTGATAAAACCGTCCGCGCCGCCGGAGGCCTCGCCCTGCAAACCCTTCAAAAGATAGTACGAAAAAATCCCATGCTGGAAGGTATCATCCTCATAGCTGACGTCTCCCGGAGCCGTGGAATAAAGCACGCGCAATCCATCGGAATCCGCCAGATCGTTAAAAGTGCGCGGTTTATCCGCGCCCTTCGTCGCCGGATCGCTGCGGCACGCGTCGATAAAAGCAACCTGCTGCTTCGCACCGGTCTTCTTTAGAAGCTTCTCGACTTCCGACACTGCCAGCCCCCGATCCTTCATCTCGGAAATGTTGGTGCCGTAGGTGGCCAGGTAGTTATCTCCACCATCGCTGAATCCATGCCCCGAAAACACGAACAGAAAGGTTCCCTTGCCTGGATCCAAGGCTTTGCCCAACTGGAGGATCTCTTCCTTGATCGTGCTGGCCGTGGCCTGGCGGTCCACCAGAGTCTTTACCAGGTAGCCCTGCTTGCGCAATTCCCGCTCGAAATCGGTCACGTCGGAAATGGGATACTTCAGCGGCGGCAAACCTGTGATGTCGCGATCGTAGTCGTCGATGCCCACCAACAAGGCGATCTTGGCGGATCGGCTATTAAAGTCGCTCGCGTTGTCAGCGACGGCCTTGTCGCGAACCAGGCGTTTTGCCCCGTCTTCAGTTCCCTGCGCCTCCAGACGGAGTAGCGCGCTCACCGCACTCGCCACCAGAATGAGCCGAACTAAGGACAGCTTCATAACTTTGCTCCAGGTTGGCTGAATATTGCCATCATACTATCCTCACTTCGGATAGTGGGCGAGTATAATTTCAACCGAGAACGGTTGCCGCATCACCTTGGGGGCCACGACGCAACTGGGAGCCGGGGTGTTGGCGGCAGTAGTGCCCTTCTGGGCGGGGGCGGCCGGCGTTGTCGCCTTCGCGTTCGATTGCGGCTGCGCGGGTGCGGGCGTCCCGGGAATCGGCACCATCACCAGATTGCGTGAGGAGGCCGGAGGTTCATCCACGTCGGCGTTCTTCGCCATGGTAGCCAACTGGTTCTTCAGACGGGCATACACGTCCGCGTTGGTGTCCGATTTCGCGGCCTGGTTCAGCCCCGTGAAATTCTGCGGCGTCGGGCTCACCACCAGCACAAGATCCTCCGCGCCGGGGTTATTGTCCATCTGCATCTTGAACTCTGAGCTGGGGAGCAAATTCATTTTCCCGGCCTTAAGCAAGACGTGCCCCGACTGGGGATACACCAAAGTGAACGGAGTCGCCGTGATACCGTCCGGTAAACCCTCGGAGGAGGCTGCGCCTGCCGGGGCGTCGTGCACCAGCCGGATTTGCCGGCTGCTGCTCACCTCCGCGGGAGAGCCCACAAAAGTCCGATTCAGGACGTAAACGTAGGAGTCGGCCGACAGAGTCAGCCGCAGCGTGAACTCGTCGCCGCTCTGAAACTTGAAATCCGGCGTCACCATGCCCCGCTTGCCATCGCGCGTGAGTTCGATGTCATAGGTTGCGTTGCCGGGCTGCTTGCGCAACTGAATCCCGCGCGACGTGGCTCCATTTTGGGTAGTGGTCTTCGGAGCGGCTGTCGCCTTGGTCTGCGGAGTGCTTTGAGCACTCAGGATCCCCGCCAGTAAAGCCGCCATCGTCCCGGCTATGATTTGTGGACGCATCGTATTTTTCCTTTCTTCGCTCATCTTTGCTGTCGATTGTTTATGTCCGCGGTATCGGAAACCTTACAATCTTTAGGGATCCTTGCCCTCAATCACATAGGAATAGCTGGCCACGGCCAATCCACCGGCGCCGCCCCCCGAAACCGCGGAGTTGAGGTTCACCGGCCGGCTGGCGCAGACCAATAACAATTCCTCGCCGCCGGCTGGGCCGGTCACCTCTAAGGTTTCGTTTGCAGCGTGAGGGAGCAGATAAGGCTCGCCTCTTCGCAGCATAAAATACTTCGATTCCTCAGGCGTGAATACCGAATATTTGCCTTGCGAATCCCGCACAAAGAGCAGGCAGCTGCAATCGTCCGACGCCTGGAACCCCAGCTTCATTCCGTCGCCGATGCGATACAGATCGCGGCCGCTAACCAGCCTCACCGAAAGTCCGTCGCGAGGCTGATTGACTTGATTGCGCAGGGCGCTGATGGTGGCGAGCGTGACCGAGCCGCCGAATTCAGCCGGCACCGCGATAGAGGGACCTGTCTGCGTGACGGGAGCGGGTGCAGGCGCAGGCCTGGGAGCGGGCACGGGCGCCGGTCTCGGCACGGGCGGCGGCGCCGGAGTTGGAGCAGGCCCGGGAGCCGGCGCGGGAGGCGGAGCCGGATTATTCTTCGCCATCGCATCGCGAGCCGCAGCGCCGTCGATCTCGCCGTATCCATACAGGCTGTTCGGATGAGGATTGCCTTGAGGAACCACGGATTGCATCACCAATGTTCGAAGATCGGGCCCAGTGATCCGCGGATTGGCCTGCTTTAGCAGCGCCGCGAAGCCGGCCACGTGCGGACACGAAGACGAGGTGCCCGGGAATCGTCCGTCCTCGCCCGCATAGGCGAAGGAAATCGTGTTGGTGGGGCCGGATACTTCAGGCTTGAGCCGGTTATCGTCGGTTGGTCCTTGCGAACTGTAGTCTGCGAGCTGTTTCGTCAACACGTCTACCGCGCCGACGGCCAGCGCACTCCGCGAGGAAGCCGGACTCGATATGCTTCCCGTCGCTACGGCGGGGAAAACCACGAAGGCCCCATCTTCCTGGTCCACAAACACATGAACCTTAACCCGCCGCGTCACGTGGTTGGCCTTCAATACGACGAGGAAATGCTTCTTTGCCACATCGTTGCCTTTAACCTCCAGGACTTCGATCGGCAGCGAAGCGCCTCCGTTCTGGGTGTCCGTCGATTCCGCAACCTTTTCGAGATCCTTGCCGTCGGCGGTTTCTCCCAGCAGGTAAGCATCGATGTCCTGACTGGAGGAAGGCTTCTGCGGATCGGGACCCCAATCATCCCACCGCACCACAACGCGAAGATGATTCGTGCTGGAGACCACCTCGATGCCTTGGTTTTTCTTGTCGGCCGTGACCGGGATCACCGCGTCGTTGCCTGGATCGGCCCATCCCATCCAGTGCGACTCTCCATCGTTCCCGGCGGAAACCACCCATAGAACGCCGTTCTGGGCGCTGGTTCTGTCCAGGTACCGGCTCATTGTGTCGGATCCGTCGGAGGGCCGCATGCTCGATCCCATGGAATAGCTGATAATTTGCACGCCCTGCGAAATCAGCCAATCCGCGGCGGCTTTCATGCTGCCTTCTCGTCCGTCGAAAGAAGCCAGGACGAGATCGGCGTCCGGGGCCACGGCGGAGATGATCTCTGCGCAAGCCGTGCCATGCACGCCTCCGCTTTCGAAGGTGGGGACTTCGCCGAAGGTCTTGGTTGCCAGCGGCTTCTTCACTCTGCCATCGCGCAGAAGCTTGGAGTAATCGGCAAACTGCATGTCCAGGATTCCGATTTTTACTCCCTTGCCAGTGATTCCGCGTTGATGCAGCACTTGGATTTCGGCGGCTTTGATGCCATCGCCAAATACCGCTGCTCCTCGAGTGGCCGCGCCGCCGGGTTCTTGGCGCAATTGCTCATCGGGCTGGACCAAGAGAGAATTTACCGTCGCGAGAGTCGACAGATTGGTGACCGCGGCGGGCGGGATTCTGGCCCAAATGGTGTTCTCGAAATCGGATTCGACCTCGCCATTCTGCGCCCGGATCGCCGCTTCGGCTTGCTGCACATTCGCGATCGAAGTGGCCTCGATAACGACAGGCAATCGGCCGGTTGCCGCAGCTCCCAGGGAGATGGATCGCTCCGTGCGCTCCGCCCCAGCCGCTGTCAACAGATTGCGAAGCCGCGGGTCAATTTTGTTCGCTCCTGGAAGGTTCAACCCGCGGGTGGCAGCGGGAGGATTCAGTGGGGCCACCGGCAGATTGAATAATTGCGCTTGAGAGGTGACGTCGCGCGCGGCGCGCGGTTGGCCGAGGGCGCTCACGGACATCAGCAGGACGGCTACAAAGGCAGTGCGAAGATTCTTCATTTTGCGATTACTCCACTACTTGGGTTTACTGGCACTTGGGTTTACTGGGACTCCTGGATTCAAAGCCCGATTCAAAGGATGTTGATCCGGCCGGTCCAGATAGATGGCGCTCACCTGGGACCGGGAGGCTAATTTCGAGAGCTTGGGGACGGGTACTTCCGCGTACAAAGTGACGCCGTCCGTGGTGACGATCCGGCCTCCATATTTGACGGTGGCCTTACGCACCTGCGGAACACGCTTTTCGCTGGACGCCGCGATGCGAACGCTGAGGCGGTTGCCGTCAAGCAGAGTCAGCCCTCGCGCGTTGGCCTCAGCCTGCAATCCCGCATTTCCTTTCGTCTTCCAGGCGTCATAGACGGCCTTAAGCGGCGATTCCAGCTTGACTCGCGTGGCGTCCGCGGCCGGCAAAAGCGACACCCCGCAGAAAAGGAGGAGCGACAAACTACGGCGCAACATTGTAGGTCACCTCCTGGATGGAGTACGCGCCCAATTTGGCCCAGTCAATCGATCCACGGCGCAGATCGGTTCCCACCGGCAGCGCCAGCACACGTAAACGAACCGGTTCCGGTGCAGTGACGTCGGTGGTAGGCGGCAGAGGGTCGAAAGCAATTTCCGTATCTCCAGCCGAGAGATCCGCCGAAGCCGATAAGTCCCTGGGATAAACCATCCTCGTTTGTCCATCGGCTTGCCGCCTGAGGACGAACACCGCAGCCGGCGCAGGCAGATGCAGGGTGGCGCGAACCAGTTCGCCGGGATGAAACTCGGCCGGTGTTCGGTTGAGCTCGATCCAGACTCCCAGGGCGTCCCGTAACGGCAGCCCGAAGAATGTTCCCAGGTCCGTGGCTGGGTCGGTGACGATGGTCGCGGGCTGTTCCTTAAAACCTCCGCCGCCGCTTCCGCCTCCGTGCCAGATCACGACTGCAATCACTGCGGCCGCGACCCCAGCCAGGGCCAGGCGGCTAGCCGGACGATTCAGCCATGCCCACAGCGCGGTCCATGCACTTCTTTCCTCAGCGGCAGTCTGCAAAGTTCGCTTCAAGCGACTGCGATAGATCGGATTCTCAAGCAGTTCGCGATCTTCGTTGGCCTGCATCATCTCGTCAAAAAGGGCGGGATCATCGAGAGCCCGCGACATCAAGTCGGCTTCCTCTTGGTCGCTGAGCTTGCCGAAGACCCACGCTGGAACGGGTGCCGGCTTACGCGGTTCGGGCATCTTCAGTCCTTCCCCATCCGTGATGTAAATTCAGGCCGGGATGTGATTTCGCGAAGCTGCTGATAGCACCGGCTTTCGGCGGTGTGGAGCGTGCCCGTCGCAATCTGGAGCGTTTCCGCGATTCGCGGCGTCGGAATTTCATCCAGGCGCATGGCGATGATCTTCCGGCATCGCTCGCCGAGCTGCTGAACACCCGCTTCCAGAATGCGATAGCGTTCGTTGTCGAGGATGGTTCGATCCGGGCCGGGCCGGGAATCCACGGGATCCCAACCTTCCCCAGCGGCCTGGGCCTTCGCGCGGCACCTTCGCCGGACCTCTTCCAACTTCTTGTAGGTCAGCGTTGTGAAGCACAGTTTCAATAGGCTGGGCTCATCCCGGACGTTGGGATATTTCTCAAGCGCGAGCATGATAATCTCCTGCGTCATATCTTCAGCGTGCGGCCCGAACTTCCCTGTCAGCGCCCGCACCAGGCTCTTTGAGACACGTTCAAAAGGGTCGCGTCGCGTGGCTTCGGCTTGGGCTTCTGAACTCATTCTTTGGTGAGCATTGCCGCGTGCGCTTCCGCGCGCCCGACGGCAGAAGACGCCAGCATCGCCAGCAGACGCTGATAGCGCGCGTCGCCAGGCATGATGGTCGGACAATCCAAGTCGTCATTCTTTGCGGCATGGCAGGTGAACTCGTCGAATCCGGCAGGTTTCACTATGAACCCGAACGCCTTCACGATCTCGGTTCCGGCAGGCGCTTGTGCGTCGGCTTTGAAAATCGCCTCCGGCTTGGTTTTCGAAAAGGGCTGCGGGTCGCTGGGCCCGGGATAGAGGACGCTGATCACTCCCTCCTTGTCGATATCCAGCACCAGAAGATAGACCGGCTTCTCAGTGCTGACGGAGATGGCCGCCTTTTGTCCGATCCGAAGCGCCGCCTGAAAGTCCTTCTTTGCGACGCCTCCAATCACTGGGTCCGCATCTACCGTGAGGTTGAAGGTTTGCGCCGGGAAACGAAAACCCGAGAGCTCCTCGACGTTGGCCTGCGCGGCGATGCGTGTCAGCATGGCAGCCGATTCCGCCGGTGAATATTCGCGGATGAGCCTGGGCCCGGGTTGATACAAAGCCAGAACATTCTTCTCCCGCCGGACAAGAAGGTCGAAATCGCCGGGGACGATTTCAACTCCGGGCAAGGTACGGATGCGGGCATCGAGCGACGCGTCCACTCCATCAAGGGCGACCTTTGTCGTTCGCGCGGACGTCCTGGGAGCGGCCGGCGAGGCAGGGCGGGAAGGCGCTGGAGCCGGCACAGCGCGCGCCTCCATGAAAACTGCCTTGTGCGAGATATCCCCCTGATCCGGGAGCATCTGCGGCGTCTGGCTGGCGTGGATCTCATCCCTGGTATACCGGAACAATTCGTCAAACGTGATGATCCCGTCGTGATTGGAATCGGCATCGCCGCTCATCGCCAGCAGAAGTCCGTTCGTAAATGCGCCATGCGGCTGCCCGTCGATGGTCTTCCGGACGCCTTGTTTAAGCTCGCGGCTGTTGATGTCCTCGGCTTTCTCATTCCGCGAGGCCGCGCTGAACGAAACAACATTGGGGTAGGGATAAGGTTCGCTGGATTCCGTGGATACACGAGCCTGCATGGGTGCCTGCTTGCCGTCGGCGACCGAAGCCTGCCGGGCGGTGGAATCGGCCTTGACCACGCCCACCAGGCTGATGCCTCGCGATGGACCCTCCCATTGCCCCACCGCTCTCGCAGCGTTTTCCGAATAGCAGGAATCGAGCACCACCCAGGCGAGTGCATCTTTGTTCAAGCGGGAAAGGATCGGCCTCACGTCGCGGCGGCCAATGATCATCGACTGGCCCAGTTCGTCCAGCGAATCGGCCTTCAGATCGTAAGGAATCAGCGCGCCGGAATTCGGCCCGATCATGTCCGCCAACTGCCACAAGCCTTGATCGAAAGCGCTGGTTCCGTGGCCGCTAAAGTAAAACAGCACCAGGTCTCCGGCTGCCGCCTTGGTCACCATCGCCGCCAGTTGGTCCAGAATGTTCTGTTTGGTTGCCTGCGCATCCTGCAGCGCGATCACGTTGCGCGCTTGAAAGCCAAAGCGCTTGGTAAGAAGCTCCTTGAGCGCCACTACATCCGGGCCGGGACCTTCCAGGGTGTCCTCTGGCGGCAAAGCCGGATAATGACTCACCCCCACCAGCAGCGCATATTGAGCGGCGTGCAGAGAGAGAGGCCCGGCGAGCGAACCCAAAACCAGTGCCGCAATCATCGAGACTCGCATAAGTCGATCCCCTTTCTATCGGCAGTTAGAGCTCGGCCTCTAGCGTTCAACCACCAAAGTGCCCGCTGCCAGATCGTGCAGCGCCTGCTTGCGTTCCGTGAAGGCGGCCATGATGAAACCCACGAAAAAGATCAAGTCCGACAGAAAATGCTTCAGCAGCAAGCGGCCGAGGCTCTGGCCCACGGTGATGGCGCCGCCGGTCATGTTGGTAATCTTCATATTCAGAATGCGCTTGCCAAGAGTCGCTTGGTTGACTCCTGTCTCCTGCACGACGAAATAAGATATGTAGGCAGCGATGGCCGCCGGAAACCCGAGGAGCCAGAAGAGGAAGCCTCCGAAGATCCCCGTCCCGCCGTTATTCGTAAGAATGCCCGCGGCGGCCATCAGATAGGCGATTAGCGTGAAAGCTCCAGCCACTGCGCCCACCAGCGCTCCAGCGAAAATTTCATCGATCAGAAAAGCAAAGAAGCGAGCAAAGAAATTCGGGTATCGGGGCGGCGCTTGAACTCCGGGATCAGCGGACGTCGCCGCCGAAGCAGACGGTGAGGCTGCCGCAGCGTAAGCCGGCTGAGGGGCTGCATAGCTCTGAACTGAAGCTCCAGCGGCCGCGTAAACCGGACGCGCCGGCGCCGTCAGCAAGCCTCCGCAGTTGCTGCAATATCGGACTGCATCGTTGTTACTTGCACCACAGGTTCCGCAGAACATTTGATTTCTCCTTTTTCCTTTTGGGCCGCAGGCTGCGGTCCGTACAGTTACTTATGAAGATCGCCGCCTGATGCTTACAAGGAATTTTGCGGTTCCTTTAGCTGTGGGGCACCTGGACAAACATCACCAGATTGTTTTCCTTATCCGCGGACAGATTCTTGGCGAGTTCATCCAGCTTTCCGCCGGGAACGTCCCCCGTCTGCAGCTCGGCGAGCTCCGGGAGTGCCTTCTTCGACGCGACAATCAGAAACGTCTCCGTGGCCGGGCCGCCGCTCAATTTCATGTTCTCGTTTTCGGGAACCCGCACTTGCTTGCCGGCCGGCGAATCTGTCACGTCCTTAGGATAAAGAGGAATCGCTTTAGAATCCATCTTATAGAACGTATAGACATAGCCTTCCTGCGGGTTCAATTCGAAATGGATTTGATCGCCGTCGTTCGACTGGAAGCGCGGATGGAACCAGTACTCCTCGCCGCGGCGTTCACAGATCAGATTGTCGGTATCGACCGCGCCCGCCGGCCGGCTTCCTTGGAAGTTCCACTGGATTCGCCCATAGAACCACGGCTTGCGGCTTTCTGGAGCTGTGACTCGATCCGGAAATGTGACACGGCCGGAGAGCCACGACAAGGTCTCGGAAGCGGTCAAGCGTAGCGCCATGACCGCGTATCCGAAGGTGCCGCCAACCAGCGCCAGAATCAACACGGCGGCTATCGCCATCAAAATCCGGTCTTTGCGAGTCCGCATCACGGGCGTAAGCTCGCCGGCGCACTCCGGGCAGATCGCCAGCCCTTTGTCTTGTAACTGCCCTTGCAATGCGCATCCCTGCGTAAGGCATTTCTTCCCGATCAATTCGCTGAACATCAGTTGTCTCCTTCAACTACGAAATGGCCGCAGGGCCGGGTTCCTTACAGTTTTAATTCACTGCGGACGGCGCGCTCGATCGCCGCCGCATCCTCGGGAGTAATTCCGGCTTCGGCTTGCATGTCCAGAAGCTCGGCCTCGGCCTCCTCGGAAAGGCGCCCCTCGCCGATATCGAGCGCATCCTTGAGAGCCTCGCGATACTTTGCGGTAGGGGTGTCGGCGACGGGCGCGCCGAATTTGGCCAGGACAGCGTCCAGTACTGCGCCCGCTGCGTCTGCTCCGAGACCCAGCGCGGCTTGCTTGGCGGCGATCTTCTCCCGCACTTTGCCGGTCAAATTGCCCTTCGCCGAAGCCGCCACAATCGTCACATACTTGCGGAATTCTTCCACTGCTTTTGGATCCCCAGCGGCTTTCGGATCCAGCGCAGGCTGTGCGCCAGCGCCGGAGCCCGTGGACACCGGAGCAGGCGCGGCCTGGGGCACGTCCGCAATCACCGCGTCGCCTTCCCGAATCAAATGGAAACGGTCGACGATTCTGCGCCGCGCGGCATTATAAGCTTTGTAGATTTCGTTATCTTCCCCGTACGGGAGACTGGCCTTGATTCCGTCGAGTACCCCATACAGTTTGCTCGCGAAGGCTCTCTTCTGGTCCGCATCCAGCAGTTTCTGGAAGTAGCGTTCGATGGCGTCGCCCAGCCGCTGGCGGGAATCCAGCAGCTCCTCGGAACCGCTGGTCCATAACTTGAACGCTTCATCGCGAGTTTCGCCCAGAGGCACAGGGTCCGCATCGGCACCGGCGATCGTGTACCGGTAGCGGACTTCCGGCCGTTTGCTGAACGGATTCACCTCATCCGAGCGAATCCATTCCGTCTGGCCGGCTTGATGGCCCAGCGTCCAGCCGATCAGGAAGTTTTCTTCCTGCTTGTGCCGCGCCTGTACTTCCGCTTCCGAAACCAGCATCAGGTCGCCGCAAGGCGGTTCGTAAATCTTTTGAATATGCAGCGGGAGCGCTTTCTTTTCCCGGGTATGCGCTTTGTAGGCATCGCGCAACATGGCCACCTCTTTGACCACTCGTAGCGGAAACGCAGTCAGCTCGCTGATGAAAACAATCTGCTGCGTGTCGCTGATCACGCGCACCATCGTATCGGTCAACTTCGTGGCGGCCATGATCTCTTTGCGGATCTGCGCCACTTCTTTGAAGCGGTTCTGCGCATGATCCATCAAAGCCGCGCGATGCGCCATCGTCTGCGCATCCATGTTGTAGGCGTGCCCTTCCTGGCCGCGGTAGATGGCGATTTCTCCCTGTTCAAATTCCAGGAACGGCGCGGAACGCCGGTAGGCGCGGCTCAGGACATCGCTCCGCTCCGGATTCTGCGGCCCCGGATAATCCTCCAGCAGTTGCTGTGCGACGTTTTTGTCGGTGACCCGCACTGTGCTGGCATTGGTCATCCAATCCACGGCAGCTTTGAACAACTGCCGTTGCGCTTCGGCGGGATCGTCGCGCCATGCGAGCGCCTCCTGCCGGGCGATCAGGCGGTCGCGAATGAAAGCAGCCGCTTCGTCATGCTGAAACTGGTCGTAGATGCTCTGGACGCGCTCCATCCGGAACAGAATGGTGCCGTTGAACTGCTTCGTGTTCTTCTGCAACTCCAGGAGGCTTTGGGCGCGGGCGTTGATCTCTTTTTCGAGTTCCGCCCGCAGATTCGCCAGGTGGTTGGCCCAATCGATCACGGCTGTCCGCAGCACCTTCAGGCGGGCAATGATGTCGTCGATCAAGGCAATCCCGAATTGATAGGCGCGATCCATCGCCTGCGCGGTCAGGTTCATCTCCATGGACTGGCGAACCTTGGTCATGCCCTCATTCGTGGAGCTATCTTTGAAGAAGACTTTACCTTCGGCCTTGGTGATTTCGCCCATCGCGGCCGTGGTGGAAAGCGCCGAAGCCTTAATGCGCGTAGGCAGCTTCTGCGCCTCGGTGGTGAAGGTCTGGCGCCTCATCTCCAGAATCTGAATCAGCTCATTCACCGCGGCAACGGCGTAAGGATAACCGAGAGTCCGGTCGACCAGCGCGCCGGAAATTTCCGCCTTCACGCTGCGAACGACCACGTCCGCGGCCCCTTCCCGATTCTTGTCCAGCGTTTGATAGTAGGTTTGCAGCCCTCCGCGGAACTCGCCCAGCAAGCCCGAAAACACCTGCTGCAAATACGGCTCCCGCTGCGATGCCGGAGTCTTATTCAGCTTCTCCGTAAGAGCCTGGGCGATGTCGGACGCAATCGGCGGATAATTCTGGCTTTGGCCGAAGAAGTCGCGATTTCCCAATAGATGTTCGTCCGTCAGCATCAAGCTGGGTAGCCGCGCCTGAAGCCGCTGGTTGACGTTGTCCACCGGAGGCGGCTCCAGCCAGGACTTGAGCGCTTGATCCACCAGCCGGTACGCCAGGATCTCCGTGATCTGCTCGGTTGGATATTGAATCGTGGCCAGGCCGAAGGTGGAGAAGAATTGCGAAAATTGGTTTCCGTTCTTGGGGTCTTGGAGAAAGCTGTTGCGCGCCATTTCGGCGTTGTTCATCATGCTGGCGACATCGCCGGCAATCGCGCCATCCAGGCCCAGCATGACGCGATGGGCAATCATGTCGTTGAGAGTTTCCAGCGTCAGCGCTTCGCCCTCCTGGTTGTGCGTGCCAATCAGATAGCAGTAATCGAACGGATTGCCCTTGAAGTCGGTTTCTTCGGCAGGAAGGTGAAACTGCACATCGAGCGGCCGTCCCTCCTTCATCCGCGTTCGCTGACTGAAATAGTTCAGATCCATCAGCGATGCGTACG
Source organism: Bryobacteraceae bacterium (assembly GCA_036489835.1). Taxonomy (GTDB): domain Bacteria; phylum Acidobacteriota; class Terriglobia; order Bryobacterales; family Bryobacteraceae; genus Palsa-187. Next base: position 311,232 of record DASXEY010000103.1, read on the forward strand.
CGTTCGCCAGGTAGCGCCGTCCGCGGCTAGCCTCCTCCATCAGGTCCGGCATCACCAGGAAGGCGGTGGTCTGGCCGCGGCCCTGAAGCCAGCGCTGCAGCGAATAGGCCAAGTCGAGGAACATGCCTCCGCCCGTGCCTCCGCTGAGGGAGCAGGCGACGATTATTTCAGCGGGCCCGCCCGCGGGGTCTTCCTGCAACCCGCCCAGAAGCGAAGTGAATTGCCGCTTCACCTGATCCGAGTTCAACGTGAAGATCATGCGGCCAAGAGGACGGATCTGTTGGGCGCCAGGCGTGTTCTTCGCGGCTACATCCAGGCCTTCCAGTTGATCGATCGGCAGCCAGTCGCGAAGTTGCGGATAGCTGGCCAGATTGCTGAGAACCTGCTTTACCGTGGGAGCCTTGACGGTAATGTATTCGGATTGCCGCAGCTCGATGGACGCGCCCAGGACCTCCCAGCGCTTGCGGTTATCCTCATTCACCTTCACCGCATTCTCGTCGGTGTCGATATAGAAAAATCCCAGACTGGGGAACTGACGAAGCCCCATTTCCGGATACGTCTCGACAATCCTCCGGCGGAGGCTTCGAATCACCTCCAGGCCTGTGCCACCGATGCCAATCACCACACGTTTCGGCATGTTTTCCTTCCTCTACAGTGAATCGCTCGTATGAAAAAACGGCTATGAACAGATCATGACAACCGCGCTCATCGTGAATTGAGTCATTCTACCAAGATCGAGGAAGCCCCAATCGTCGTTAACTGTCCTGGCCGCACCGGTATATGACCGTGGCCGCCCGATCCTTACAACACCGTGACGCCCCAAAGGCGGAGTGTGCGAGAATTTCGCCATGGGCGGGCATGATCCTGGATTGTTCAACGAAGACCTTGCGCCCGTTCCGCTGAGCCGAAGAACCTGGGGCCTGTACAACTATGCGTCGCTGTGGGTCGCCATGAGCGTGTGCATCCCCACATATATGCTCGCCTCCGGACTGATTGCAGGCGGCATGAACTGGTGGCAGGCTGTTGGCACGATCCTGCTGGGCAACTTGATTGTCCTGGTGCCGATGCTGCTCAATGCCCACGCCGGAGCCAAATACGGCATCCCCTTTCCGGTGTTCGTGCGTGCGTCCTTCGGCGTTCGCGGCGCAAACATCCCCGCCGTGCTGCGAGCATTGGTCGCGTGCGGATGGTTCGGAATCCAGACCTGGATCGGCGGGCAGGCGATCCATTCGATGCTCCAGATCCTTTGGCCTGCGGCGTCGGACCCTTCCGTGGTCTGGCTCTGCTTCGGTGCTTTTTGGCTGTTGAACATGGCGGTGATCTGGAGAGGCATCGAAACCATCCGGTTTTTGGAAGGCATTGGCGCGCCCTTCATGCTGGGCGTTGGACTCCTGCTGCTGTGGTGGATCACCGGGAAAGCCGGCGGCTTGGGGCCGGTGCTCAGCGCCCCCAGCAAGTTTCAGACAACCGGCGAGTTCATGGCGTTCTTCGTCCCTTCGCTCACCGCCATGGTTGGCTTCTGGGCCACCGTCGCGCTGAATATTCCAGATTTTACCCGTTATGCCAAGAGCCAGCGCGACCAGGTGCTGGGGCAGGCGCTGGGCCTGCCCACGGCGATGACGCTCTATTCGTTCATCGGAGTGGCCGTTACTTCGGCGTCAGTGGTGTTGTTCGGAGAAGCCATTTGGGACCCCGTGGCTCTCATCGGGCGCTTCCATCAGCCGCTGGTTGCCTTCGTAGCATTGATCGCGATTCTGCTTGCGACCTTGAACACCAATGTCGCAGCCAACGTCGTGTCGCCTTCGAACGACTTCTCCAACCTGAATCCGCGCCTGATTTCATTCCGCACCGGCGGTTTGGTCACCGGCGTTGCCGGAGTGTGCATGATGCCCTGGAAGCTGCTGGGCGATTATGGAGCTTACATTTTCGGATGGCTGGTGGGCTATTCGGGCCTGCTGGGCCCTATCGCGGGAACTATGATTGCCGATTACTTTCTTGTGCGCGGACGCGAGTTGAATGTAGACGATTTGTACCGCCGCGGCGGCGAATACGAATATTCCAGCGGATATAATCCTCGCGCGCTCTTGAGTTTGGCGCTTGGAGTCGCCGCCGCGCTTCTGGGCTTGGTGATACCTTCAGTTCGCGTGTTATACGATTATGCCTGGTTCGTGGGATTTGCCGTGTCAGCGGCGTCGTACGTTGCGTTGATGACGATGCGGCCGGCCACTAGACCTCAAGAGGCCGCCGGTGACTAAGGGACTCGCGGAAGAACTGCCGCCGTTGAGCGCGAACGAGGCGCTGGTGGAATCCAACCGGTGCCTGTTCTGCTATGACGCTCCCTGCGCCCACGCTTGCCCTACACACATCGATATCCCGCGCTTTATCAAGAAAATCGCGACGGATAATTTGATCGGGTCGGCTCGAACCATTTTCGAGGCCAATCTTTTGGGAGCCACGTGTGCCCGCGTTTGTCCCGTCGAGGAACTGTGCGAAGGGGCGTGCGTGCTGGGCAAAGAGCACAATCCGATCATGATCGGACGATTGCAGCGCCACGCAATGGATCATGTTTCCCGGCAGGGGATCAATGTTGTGAAGATTGCTGCCAAGACGGGCCGGGCGATCGCTGTGGTCGGTTCGGGACCGGCTGGCCTTTCCTGCGCGGGTGAACTGGTCCGCCGCGGCCACGATGTGACTGTTTTCGAAAAACGCCCCCTTGCCGGAGGCCTCTCGACTTACGGGATCATTGCGATTCGGGAACCGATTCAGGCGTCACTCGAGGAGGTCCGCATGCTGGAGCGCCTGGGGGTTTGCGTGCAAACCGGGGTGGAACTCGGCGGATCACTCGCTCTTGACGACTTGCGCGCGCGCTATGACGCGGTGTTCCTTGGTTTGGGTTTAGGCGCCACTCCGGCCATGGGAATTCCAGGAGAAGAATGGATTATCGATGGCCTGGAGTACATTGAAGAAAGCAAGTTGAAGGGTGAAAGCATGACCGTCGGACGGAACGTCGTGGTCATAGGCGCGGGAAATACGGCGATCGATTGCGCAACCGTCGCGAAGCGGTTGGGTGCGATGTCAGTGACCATGGTTTACAGACGTTCGGAACGCGAAGTGAGCGCCTATCCGCATGAGTTCGCGTTTATCCGCAAGGAAGGCGTCGAGTTTCGCTTCTTCACGCAACCTGTCCGCGTGATGATCGAGAACGGCCGCGTCACCGGCCTCGGTTGCATCGCCATAAAGCCGGGTACGTTGGAACCTGCGGGGGAACCCGATTTCGTCATTCCGGCGGATCAGGTTGTAAAAGCTATCGGCCAGGAAAAGCCCTCGCTTGCACAGACGCTGGGTCTGGCGGTGCAGCGCGGCTACATCCAGGTCAATGCGGAATTCGAAACCAGCATCCCTGGAGTCTACGCGGGCGGCGATTGCATTCGCTCCAGGAACATCGCTTCCACGGTTATGGCGGTTCAGGATGGCAAGCTGGCTGCACAGGCCATTCATGCTCGAGTTATGGGACCGGCAATGAACCATGGCTGATCTGAGCACAAAGTTCGCGGGGATCCGCTCGCCTAATCCTTTTTGGCTGGCATCGGCGCCTCCGGCCAACTCAGGGGCCCAGGTGCATCGGGCGTTCGAAGCGGGATGGGGCGGCGCGGTGTGGAAGACCATCGGCGCTCCGGTCTTGAACGTATCGAATCGTTACGGCGCCTGGCATCATGGCGGTCAGCGCATGCTCGGCATTAATAATGTGGAACTGATCTCGGATCGCCCCCTCGAAATCAATCTCCGTGAAATTGCCGAGGTGAAACGGGCCTGGCCGGATCGCGCCGTCATCGTCTCGGCGATGGTCGAGTCCAAGCCCGAGGCCTGGCATGACATCATCCGCAAGATCGAGGACACCGGAGCCGATGGAATCGAACTCAATTACGGCTGCCCCCATGGGATGAGCGAGCGCGGCATGGGCGCGGCCGTCGGCCAGGTACCCGAATACTGCGAGCAAATCACCGGCTGGGTCATGGAAGTCGCCAGCATTCCGGTAATCGTCAAGCTGACGCCCAACATCACGAACATCGTCAGCCCCGCTCGCGCGGCCGTCGCCGCTGGGGCGAGCGCCCTCTCGTTGATCAATACTCTGAATTCGATTACCGGCGTCGATCTGGATACGTTTCAAATCTCACCGAATATCGGTGGCAAGGCCGGCCACGGCGGTTACGCTGGCCCGGCGGTGAAGCCGATCGCGCTCAATATGCTCTCGTCAGTCGCCAACGATGAGAACGTGAAGCGCGCTAAGTTGCCCATTTCCGCGATGGGCGGCATCACCACTTGGAAAGATGCCGCGGAGTTTATGCTGCTGGGCGCGGGAAGCCTGCAAGTTTGCACGGCGGTGATGCATTATGGTTTCCGCATCATCGAGGACCTCTGCGACGGCTTGTCGAATTGGATGGATGCCAAGGGATTCTGCTCAATTGACGAAGTGAGAGGCAAGAGCCTGCCGCATATCTCCGATTTCAAGGATTTCGATCTCTCATTCCGGGCGGTGGCGCGGATCGATCAGCAGAAATGTATCCAATGCAATCTCTGCTACGTGGCCTGTAATGATACGGCACATCAATGTATCGACATGGTGGCGATCGGCGCCGGACGCCCCCGCCCCGTGGTTCGGGAAGTCGACTGCGTCGGTTGCCGCCTCTGTTACAACGTCTGCCCCGTGGATCACTGCATCTCCATGGTGGAGGAGTCCTCAAATCGTGCATCGATTACATGGGACGAACTTGCGAAGTCCCGGCCCGACGTCACAGAGGATTGGAACGCGATGGAAGAATACCGTAAGAAAGTCGGGATCCGGGTTCATTAGATGCCTCTCCTCATTCGCAACGCAGACATCGTCACGGCGGACTCCCGTTTCCATGGCGATATTTACGCCGAGGGTGAGACCATCACTCGCATCGGCACTGGCTTGGACGCGCCGCCGGACGCGGAAATCATCGATGCGACGGGCAAGCTGGTCTTCCCCGGCTTCATTGATCCGCACGTCCATATTTATCTCCCCTTCATGGCGACGTTCGCCAAGGACACGCACGAAACCGGGAGCATCGCCGCTCTGGTCGGCGGGACTACGACCTACATTGAGATGTGCTGTCCTTCGCGCCTTGACGATGCGCTCGAAGGCTACAATCTATGGAAATCGAAAGCTGAAGGTTCCAGCGCCTGCGACTATTCCTTCCATATGTCGGTCACGAAGTTCGAGAAACAAACCGAAGGACAGTTGCGCGAGATTGTCTCCGATGGCATCGCTTCGTTCAAGATCTTCTTGGCCTACAAGAATTTCTTTGGTGTCGAGGATGGGGAGATGTACCAGACTTTGGAGCTGGCCCGGAAGCTGGGAGTGATCGTCACCGCGCATTGTGAAAATGCCGAGCTGATTGGCCGCTTGCAACAATCTTTGCTGGCGCAGGGTAAGACAGGGCCGGAGTGGCATGAGCCTAGCCGGCCGGAATCGGTTGAGGCGGAGGGAACCAATCGCTTTGCCACGTTCCTGGAGAATACTGGCGCGGCCGGCTACGTTGTTCATCTCTCTTCCGAGCCCGCGCTGAATGCCGCGCGGGCGGCCAAATCGCGCGGCGTACGCATTTGGGTGGAGGCCGTCCTGCCGCACCTGCTGCTCGACAAAACCTATGCGGAGCGGCCCGGCGTTGAGGGAATGAAACACGTGATGTCGCCTCCGCTACGCGACCGCCGCAATCAGAAGATCCTTTGGGATGCGCTGGGTGCTGGATTGGTCGACACCGTAGCGACAGATCATTGTCCATTCGATACTTCGCAGAAACGGTTGGGCAAGGATGCTTTTACGCAAATTCCTAATGGAATTCCGGGCATTGAGGAACGTGTGAGTCTTCTCTACACACACGGAGTCAGCCGCGGAGATTTGGATCTGCATCGCTTTGTCGATGCGGCCAGTACCCGTGCGGCGAAGCTGTTCGGGTTGTTTCCGCGCAAGGGGACAATCGCTCCGGGCAGCGATGCGGATCTGGTGATTTTCGATCCGGCTTACCGTGGGACCATCTCGGCCGCGACCCAGCACACCAACTGCGACTACAGCGGCTTTGAGGGATTCACGGTCGATGGACGCCCCTCCATCGTCACTGTCCGAGGCAAGGTGCAAGTGCGCGATGGCAAGTTTGTCGGTGAACGCGGGCGCGGGCGTTTGCTGAAACGCGATCCCGCTTATTTCTGAATATGATCGTAAACCCAGCGCGCACCATCGCCGAACTGAAGGAACTCCGCGCACTCACCGGGGATGAAAACGGAGCCCAACGCGTGGCCTGGACCGATATGTGGCTCCGCGCGCGGGAGTGGTTCACATCCAAGCTCGCAGAGCTTCCGGTGAAGCATCATTATGATGCCGCGGGCAATCACTGGATCACGCTCCCCGGCGAATCGGAGCGCGCGCTGCTGCTCGGCGGCCATCTCGATTCCGTGCCCAACGGCGGATGGCTCGACGGCTGCTTGGGCGTGATGACTTCGCTCGAAATCTTGCGCGGTTTCGCCGAGGCCTATGGAGGGCGTCCGCCCGTCACGATTCGATTGGTGGATTGGGCGGATGAAGAAGGCGCGCGCTTTGGACGCAGCCTGCTTGGTTCCTCGGCCTTCGCCGGAGCGCATTCAATCGCAGCCGACCGAGGCCGCACCGATAAAGACGGCATCCGTCTGGAGGACGCTGTTCGCCGCTGCGGTTTCGAAATCGATCAATTCCCCGATGCCGCGCGCGAACAGGCCCACGCCGCGGCCTATCTTGAACTGCATATCGAGCAAGGTCCTGTGCTGGAAGGTTTGGGATTGCCGCTGGGCGTGGTGCTGGGGACCAAGGGCGTGGAACGCCACGCGATTACTTTCCATGGGCAGGAGGCGCATTCCGGCTCGACGCCGATGAGCGTGCGCCGCGATGCCCTTGCCGCGGCGGCGAAGCTGGCGCTTGAAATCCGCACGATCGCCGGAAGGCATCCCGACGCTGTATGTACGATGGGCAGCGTCAAGACATTCCCTGGAATCGTCACGGCGGTGGTGGGACGGTGCGAAGCCACGCTCGATCAGCGCGACCTCGACGCTGGCGTTCTGGCGGCGATGTACAAAGAAGCTCGAGAGGCGAGCGAACGCTTTGCGCAAGAGGAGCGCTGCACTGTCGAATGGTCGTGCATCTGGAGCATTGAGCCCATCGCGTTTCATCCGAGCCTGGTTTCATTCTGTGAAGCGGCAGTGGCCGAGACTGCAAAAGCCGCGCATCCGATGCCTTCGGGACCTTTGCATGACGCGGCGGAAGTATCGAGGGCCGGGATTCCCACCGTAATGATGTTTGTGCAATCGCTTCGGGGCATCAGTCACAACAAGATTGAAGATACGCGCGAGGAACATCTTGAATTGGCGGTGCGCGCGTTTGCGAATCTCGCTGAGCGAACTGCGCACTGGATTACGGCCCATTCTTAAGAACGCGACCCGCTTGCGGTCGAAAACACCGGCGCAGTAGAAGCGTTTCCTGTCACGCCATCGCTGTCGAGGCTCTTCATGCCGCATTGACGAGCCGCGACAGGATTGAGTGCTTGTTCGCCTGGTGATGGACTCTGCGACAATTCTCTACCTCGCAGATCTGACAACGTTTTCGTGGAGTCGCGTGGCGCACGCAAAAATGCAGGCCAGTCACTGCCTGGCCCATCTGGGTTAGATTGGAATGCCGATGCGCCAGAGGTCGTAAGCCAGGGCTTGGCGGGCGTACAGCCAGCGCTCCGTCCACCCGGTCGGCGGGCGATCGGCCGGCCGAGGCGAACCGTAAACCTGCATGCCTTGAGTCTCCAGCAATTTCTTGACGCGATAAATGTGATAGCCATCGCTGACGACGATGCAGGAACGGAGGTTCATGCGGCGCATGATCTCGGCGGCGGCGGCGATACTTTGTACCGTGGTCTCGCCCTCAGATTCGACCAGGATGGATTCGGAGGGAACGCCGCGGCGGGCGAGATAGGCATGGGCGACCTCGCCTTCGGTGAAGCTGGGATCGCCGCCCTTGCCTCCGGTAGTCAAGATGCGCGGCGCGAGATTCTGAAGATAGAGAAACAGGGCGTGATTGAGGCGGGCTTCGAGGACAGGGGAGGGCCGGCCTCGATATTCAGCTGCCCCTAAAACCACGATGACATCGGCGGGGCGGGCCTCATCGACGGTGGATTGAAGGCGAATCTGGCGCGCGACCGAAGCCACCTGGAGGGCCGCGCCGGCCAGGGCGAGGACACCGATTCCTGCAACAGCGATGAGGAGGAGCCGCTTCATGCGTTATGCTGGGCGTTCAGAATCATTGTAGAAGTAATGTGTGGCCGTGACGCAAACGCTGCTTAGCGAAAAGAACCCGCTGTTGAAGGAAGTCCGGCGCGCGGCCTCGCGCGGCGAACTGACTTCACAAGGCATGGCGGTTGCCGAGGGGTTCTATCTATTAGAAGAGGCGCTGGGCAGCCGCCGCGAGATTCCAGTGGTGATCGCAGCGGAAAGCGTGCTGGCAACGGTTGCAACGCACCTGCGGGGCCTGAAGCAGACGCGAGTGGTCGCGGTGAGTGACGCTTTGTTCGCGAAGCTGGCGACGACAGAGACGCCTCAAGGAGTGATCGCGCTGGTGCGCCCGCCGCAATGGACTCTGGATCAGTTGGTGCGCGGAAAGCCTCTGGTGGTGGTGCTGGACGGAGTGCAGGATCCTGGCAACGCGGGTGCGATCGTGCGCGCGGCGGAGGCGTTCGGCGCCACCGGCGTGGCCTTTCTCAAAGGCAGCGTGAATCCATACAATCCCAAATGCTTGCGCGCTTCGGCGGGATCGATGTTCCGGCTTCCGGTGGCGACCGGAATCGACGAGAGCCTGTTATCGGCGGCTCTGGAACAGAAGCGAGTGGCGCTGTATGCGGCTCTGCCGCGCGCGGAGCGACCCATTGCGGAGGCGGATTTCACGGGCGCTTGCGCGATTGTGATCGGCAGCGAAGGGCACGGGGTAAGCGCCAGGATCGAGAAGAAGGCGCTGGGTGTACGCATTCCGACCAGCGGGGTGGAGTCGCTAAATGCGGCTGTGGCGGCCGGTGTATTGCTGTATGAGGCGCAGAGGCAGAGGGCGCTCCGATGAGCTTGTTCGACGCATCCCCCCTGGGATCGGCGGAGTCTGAGAATGACGCGAGCCGGCCGCTGGCGGAGCGCTTGCGCCCGGAGCGTCTGGAAGATTTTGTCGGCCAGTTGCATATTCTGGGCCCAGGCAAGCCTCTGCGAGTGCAGATCGAGCGCGACCATTTGCAATCGCTGATCCTGTGGGGCCCTCCGGGAGTGGGGAAAACGACGCTGGCTCGCCTGATCGCGCGGATGACTCGCGCCGAATTCATTCCCTTCAGCGCGGTGATGAGCGGGATCAAAGAGATCAAAGCCGTAATGGCTGACGCCGAGCGGCTGCGGCGATCCGGCCGCCGCACGGTGGTGTTCGTCGACGAAATTCACCGCTTCAATAAAGCTCAGCAGGACGCGTTTCTGCCGTACGTAGAACGCGGAGACATCATCCTGATCGGCGCGACGACCGAAAATCCTTCGTTTGAGGTGATCTCCGCGTTGCTGTCCAGATCGAAGGTGTATGCGCTGCGTGCGCTGACAGTCCCGGAGATCGTCACGCTGCTGGGGAGGGCTTTGAAGACGCTGGAATTATCGGCTCCGGAGTCGCTGCTGGAGCAGATCGCTATTTTTTCGAACGGCGATGCTCGAACGGCGTACAACATTCTGGAGCTGGCTTCGGCGGTGGCGCACGATGGGGTGATCGAGCCGGAGGCGGTGGAGAGTGCGATAGAACGCAAGACGCTGCTTTACGACAAGAGCGGCGAGGAACATTTCAACCTGATTTCGGCGCTGCACAAGAGCGTGCGGTCGTCGGACGCGGATGCGGCGCTATATTGGCTCGCGAGAATGTTGGAAGCCGGCGAGGACCGGCTGTACATTGCCCGGCGGTTGGTGCGCATGGCGATTGAAGACATCGGGCTGGCCGATCCTCGGGCGCTGGAGCAGGCCATGGCGGCGCAACAAGCCGCGCACTTTCTGGGCGTGCCGGAGGGCGATCAGGCGCTGGCGCAGGTCGCGATTTATCTGTCGGTAGCTCCGAAGTCGGACGCAGCGTATAAGGCGCTGAATAAAGCCATGGAGACAGTGGCGAACTCGACAGCCGAGCCTGTGCCGATGCAGCTTCGCAATGCGCCTACGCGTTCGATGAAGGAGTGGGGCTACGGCCAAGGCTATCAGCATGCACACAACTTCGACGATGCGATGAATACGATGGAGTGCCTGCCGGAGAATCTGCGCGGGACGGTGTTCTATGAGCCGGGCGGGCGAGGAATGGAGCAGCGGATCGCGGAACGGCTCAAAGAGATTCGGGAGCAGCGGAAACAGGAATAGATTCCGGCCCTTCTGACAGCGTCGAACGCCGCCGGGTCTCAGCGGCCACCGTGATTGCGCTAAGAGAACCACCGAAATCCGGATTGTCGAGATCGAGGATAAGGTGGGAAAAACCGGTCGCGCCGAGGGTCGCGAGCAGAATTCGGGGCGATTGAGAGGAATGAGTGAGTCCGCTAAGCCAGTTCCGCAAGCACGTCCCGTTGAAAGGGTTTCAGTTCCTGAATCGCCCCTCTTCGGATCAATGCGGGCCAATTGGGATTCACGATTAGCGAACGTCCCACGGCCACCAGATCGAATTCACCGCGTTCCAGCCGTTCGACGAGTTCATTAATGCCGGTGGCGGTGGCTGTGTCGGCGGTGCGGAAAGACCGCGTGAACTCCTGGTCCAAAGTGATCGAGCCGACGGTGACGGTGGGTTTCCCTGTAAGCTTCTTGGTCCATCCCGCCAGGTTTAGAGGGCTCCCTTCGAATTCCGCGTCCCAGAACCGGCGCTGGGAACAATGGAAGAGATCGATTCCAGCGGCGGTGAGCGGCTCCAGAAAACGTTCAAGCTCGGCGGGCGTCTGCGCGAGTTTGGCGGCGAAATCCTGTGACTTCCATTGGGAGAAGCGCAAGCCGATGGGGAATTCGGAGCGTACTCGGCGGCGGATTTCCCGAATCACTTCCACCGCGAACCGCGTGCGAGCCACCAAGTCTCCTCCGTAGACATCGGTGCGCTGATTCGTCCCTTGCCAAAAGAACTGATCGATCAGGTAACCGTGCGCGCCGTGAATCTCAATGCCGTCAAATCCCAGTTGCTCGGCCGCGGCGGCGCCGTCTCCGTAGGCACGGATCACGTCATCGATTTGCTGTTGGGTCATAGGAGCGGTGACCTGCTCGCCGGGTTTGACGAGCCCCGACGGCCCCACCGCGCCGGGACCGAGCTTCACTCCGGCCGGCGCGGACAGCCCGCAATGCCAAAGCTGCGGGAAAATCTTTCCGCCCGCGGCGTGAACCGACTCCGCAACGCGGCGCCATCCCGCAAGCGATTCCTCGCCATAGAAGTGAGGAACGTCGGGATAAAATCCGGCGCCCGGATGGTCAATGTATGTTCCTTCGGTGACGATCAGGCCGACGCCGCCTTCGGCTCGGCGGCGATAATAGGCGGCGACGTTGTCGCCCGGGATGCCGCGAGGCGATTTGGATCGCGTCATGGGCGCCATGACGATGCGGTTCGCAAGCGTCAGATTCTTGATTGTGAGAGGCCTGAATAGGGCCGCGACATCGACTGCCGAGATCATACACCCAGTGTAACGGGTGCTTGAATCAAGGCTTTGGGTCCATGGGTGCAGAGCGGGTCGGAGGCGAGCGGATTGCCTGTGGCCGCGAACGCTCGCGCGCGCGAGCCTCCGCACAACGTGTGGAATTCACACACCCCGCAGCTACCGTCGAACTGTGCCGGATCGTGGAGCGATTGGAACAGGGGCGAATCGCGGTAAACATCCACCAGCCGGTCCGTCCGGATATTGCCGGCGGGCAACGGCAGAAATCCGGCCGGGCAGATGTCGCCGGTATGCGAGACAAACACGATGCCGTTGCCGTCGCGAATGCCGAAGCCGCGGGCAGCGGGACTGCGCTTGATCTGCTCTCCTGTCTTTCCTTCCGCGCGCATTTGTCCAATGGCGACGCGCCGGTAAGACGGCGCTTCCGTGGTAGCGACGATGAAGGGAGCCTCATTCGAGATTTTGTAGACCCACGTCATCAGCGCTTCCGCAGCATCCGCCGAGAGGGGCTGCAACACCTTCCCGCGGCCCACCGAAATCAGGAAGAACAGGCTCCAGCGTGCGATGGCTAGCGGCTTCAGCAGCTCATAAATTGCAGGTAAATCGCCGGCGGTTTCGACGGAGACGAGTGTATTCACTTGAAGCGGCATTTCGAGTTCTCGCGCCCACTTGATGGCTTCGATGGTGCGGTCGTAGGTTCCGGAAACACCGCGGATGGAATCGTGAAGTTCGCGAGTGGAACCGTCGAGGCTGAGACCGAGGCCTTCGACGGAATGCTTCTTGAGCCGCGCGAGTACGCTGCGGGTGAGCGCCGGGGTGGCCGCAGGAGTAATCGATACGCCGATGTCGAGCCGCCGAGCCTCGTCGATGATTTCGAATAGGTCGGTGCGGGCGAGCGGATCGCCGCCGGTCAGGATCAGATGCGGCATGGGTTCGCCGAACTGCGGGATCTGCTCGATAAAATCGATGCTCTCATCGAAGGTCAGTTCCATGGGATGTGCCGATGGCATCGCCTCCATGCGGCAATGACGGCAGGCCAGGGCGCAGGCTTGTGTCATTTCCCAATAGATGTTCAGCGGCGTTCGGGAGTAATTGCGGGGAGCGTGCATATGCGTTCCTTTGCTTGGGGGGGTGCAGCCTGGGGTCCAATCGGAACTGCGAGAGAATAATGCCGCTTCGAGAGTTGACTGGGTGATTTCGCGCAGGGCTTTGGACCTCAGTTGGCGGTTTGCCCCAAGCCATAGAAACGGCGCAACGGAGCTGGCCGCGTCCCGGTGGCCCGGCCATTCCGCTATGAGGAGGGCTGCTTCGGCCCTGCGCCGCTTTGAGGGATCTCGCGCAAACGGAGAGCTGCGCGAAACAGTTTCTGATCCCCCTCGGGCTGCGCGCCCCACCCTTTGCGCTCTCCAGAACCGGCGCAACCGAGCTAGTCGCGGCAAAGCGGCCCGGCGATTCCGGTTATGAGGAGGGCGGCTCCGGCCCTGCGCCGCTTTGAGGGATCTTGCGCAAAACGGAGAGCTGCGCGAAATAGTTTCTGATCTCCCTGGGGGTGCGCGCCCCACCCTTTGTGCTCTCCAGAAACGGCGCAACCGAGCTAGTCGCGCCCGGGTGGCCTGCCGATTTCGCTATGAGGAGGCCGCTTCGGCCTTGCGCAGCTGGCTGCTATCGAAGGATTGAGAATCCGGCGTAGAAGACGTTGTTGTCCACACCGGGATTCACGGCGCTGGTGAAACCGTTGGAGATGTGGAGAAACTTGTAGCCCAGGCTAATTGCGTGGCGTGGATCGGCGTTGACCCGGATTCCGCCGCCGACGTCGATCAGGAAATTCAGCCCGGTTGCGCCGGTCACGTTGATGGGGATGGGTTCGCTCGAGGCGATGATACCTGCATTAGTTTGGAGGAAGGGGTGAATTCTATGATGACGGCCAAAGTCTGCCGTAAACCCGAGCGGCGTCACGGCGAATCCATATACCGCGTGCGCTGCAATAAATTGGGGCCAATCTTGAACCGGCTGCAACAGAACCGCTGCTGGCATAAGCTCTCCGGAATACGAGATCGAGACTCCGGACCAGATCCAGCAGCGATAGCTGTAGGCGAATCCCGCCACGACGAAGCGGCGATCGGTGGTAGTTCCGATCAACGTCGCGGAGACGGGCGAATAGCCTGCGAAGAATTGAAAGTCATGCCGAGGTTCGGAGGCAGGCGGGATGGTAGAGCAAAATGCAGCCCAAGCCGGCGCAGTCGAAAGCAGGAAAAGGACAACGCGCACTGCCGGCCGCCTTTATTTGCCGTCGGGCGAGAATGCCAACAGCACGTTGCCTGCCTGGCCGCCCGCGAATCCGTAGCCGCAGGTTGCTATCAACATTCCTCGGGAGATCGCCGGACCCGCGCCGTTGAACGATCCGCCCTTGGCCGGAACTTTATTGACCGTGTCAAAGTCGCGCTCGGCATCGAAGTCCCAAACAATTTGTCCGGTCTTTGTCGCATACGCGCGCAGCCTTCCTCCGAAGGATTCAGAAAACGCGATGCCTGGCATCGCCGACACCGCCGCGGCCTGCGCGGGATTGCCTGCGCCCTGCGGAGCCGGTGTGCCCCACAGTTTCGCGCCGGTGTCTATGCGCAGCGAATACAACCCGGGTGTTCCGTCGGGACGATTAATATCCGCCACGGCTGCGTAAACCGTCTGATCCTCGGCCGCCATGCCCCACGCCACGCCGCCCATCAACCCGGTCCCTTGTCCGACCCTTGTCTTCCAGATAACAGCCCCACGCTTGTCCGGATCGAGGCCGTATACGAGTCCCGACTTTTGTCCCGCCAGCAGCATCTCCTTGCCGCCAACCGTACGCAGAATAGGAGAGCTTCCGAAGTCGTAGTCGTCGCCAGGGTTTTCCGGGCAATTGACTCCCTTGGGACAACCCGGGACCCAGTTGTCGTGCGGCGTGACCTGGCTCGACCACAGCAGTTCGCCGCTATCCAGATCGAACCCAAGAATCGCATCGCTGGTGCTGATTTCAATACCTGTGTACGAATTCCCGGTGCCCACGTAAATTCGTTTTCGCTTGACGTCGATTGTCGGGGCGGACCAGACGCCGCCGCCCGCCGGGCCGAACATCGGCGTCCCTTCGGCATTGGTCTTATATTGTTTGGGCGGATCGGAGACGGTATATGTTTTCCAGGCAACTTTGCCGGTCGCCGCATCCACTGCCGACAAGCTTCCCCGAAACGTGCAGCATTGATACTTCGGAGTCTGTGCGGTCGCGAGTTCCTCGCCCGAAGCCACCGGCACGTACAGGCGGCCATCGTAGAACGCAGGCGTTCCCGTGATCCGCGCCAAAGGATGCTCATCCATCAGGGTCTTCCACAAACCCTTGCCGGTTTGCGCGTCCACTGCATGCGCGAATCCCTTGCTGTCGCCGAAATACGCAACCCATTGCGAGCCCGCGCCGCGCGCCACATCGATGCCCGTCCGCACGATCGCGCCGGCTTCATAGATCCAATAGATGCAACCCGTGGACGCATCCAGCGAATACACCTTGCCCGAATAGCTTCCCACGAACACCCTGCCGCCGACCACGGCCGGCTGTCCCACGGCGCGCATATCTCCAGGGAATCCGAAGGCCCATTTCAGCTTTAACCTCGGCACATCGGCCGCCGGGAGTCCGGGATGAGCCTGATAGCGGGCGTTGGATGTCTCGGCTCCCCACCCATTCCAGTCGCCCGATCCGGGAGCAAAGGCTTTCGCGGTTCCGGTGCAATGCCCGGTCTCATCGGCCCCCATTGCTGCCGCAGCGGCGAAGCACAGGCTCACGATTAATCGGCGCATCACCTCTCCTCCACGCAGGAATCTATCATGGCAACTGGGGCTCGAATTAAGGCCCGAATCAGGGATGGTGCGGAAGCGGGAGCGTAGCTTTTCCAGCCGGTCCGCTGTAGATCAGCTCAGCCGAGCGGATGCCCTTGGCGCCGCCCGAATATTGAAAAAAAAGCAAGCCTGCCTGCGGTAAAGCACGATCCCCAATCTCCATCGAGTCCCTTTTCACGCGCTGTTGCCAACCCCGTCTTACCTCGAACGGAATGGGGATTAGCGCAGGCGGCGGCGCATTCGGATCCGTGCCGTCCTGCTTCCCTCCGGTGTTGACCACGGTCTTCGACGATTTATTGGATTCAGGCTCCACATAATCCGGATCCTTGAGAGATTTGGTTACCAGTTCGGAGGGCTGGCTCGGCAGAGTCTTTTTGCTCCCGTTAACGCGGAGCGAGAAGTCGTCGTTCGATAGCGTGAGGCGAGCCCCCGGCGGCCCATAGACTCCCGCTTCGACCACCACGAATTCATCCGTAGTGAGAATGCCCTCCTGGGTGCCGACGTCGTGTCCCGTGAAATCGGCCCCAATCGTGACCGTCCCCGCCTGAGCATGCACCGGATAATCGGTAGCTGCAGCCCTAGGCGGGAATCCCTTGGTTTCAATGATGGGCGTCTGAGCTTGAAGCCGGTCTCCCACATGCGAGGAAATCAGAGCGGCGGTTGCGGCTGCGAACAGAGCAACCAGAGTAGACCATCTCATATGGCTAGTATAAATGAGGAGAAGCTCGTGTTTGTTAAGATGCTAGTTTCGCGATGACAGCGCTTTCGCGGTTTTTAGCCGGCGTGCACAGGCATAAAGTGTGGGCTTGGATCGGGCTGCTGGCCTACGCGTGCGCTGTTACCTTTCCGCATCAGCCCGTCCAGGATGTGGTTGGCGAATTGGTGACCAAGATCTCCCGGAATCGCGTTTACCAGCTCTCAGTAACGCTCGCGTTCATCGAGGCCGCGGTGTTCATAGGACTTTTTGTCAGAGCCCTTTCCCAGCGGACCGAGCGCGGCTGGCTGGCGGCCTACTGGATTCTTTGCTTCCTGCTGATGATCGGCACGTGGCGCGTTTTCATGGCGAACAACACGGAGTTGGTGCACTTTCCGCAGTATTTTCCGGAAGGGATGGTTCTGCTGGCGCTCACTTTGTCGCCAGTGGAATCGCTGGCATGGATCGCGCTGTTCGGAGGACTCGATGAGACGTACCAATACATTTATCTGCTGAATGGGAGACCGGCGCCTCTGGATCTGAATGACATTTATATGGACGTGATCGGGGGCGCGGCCGGAATCGTTTTTGCGATGGTTTGCATGGGCTATGAGTCGCGAACGGCTTCGGGTGAGCGCTGGATCGAAACAGGGAAGCGAATTCTTTCGAGGCCCGGAGTGCTGGTAATATTCGGGATTTTACTGGCAGGGGCGATCCTGCTGTGGTCTGGGGTAATGGTTCGCTACGAGCCGTTCGGAGTGCCCCATCCTCACTGGTTCGCATTGAGCCATCAGCAGATCGAATCTTTCTGGTACGTCAACGATAAAGTCCTGGGCCCGCATCATTTTCATGAATTGGAAGCAATGGAAGGCGTGTTACTGATCCTGGTGACGATGGCGTTCTTCGTTCCGCTGGAGCGCAAGCTGAGGGTCTTGCCGAAAGCGGCATTCGCGCGGCGATTGAAGTGAAGAATGCGCGCAGCTCGCGGAGACGATTCGTCCGGTCGATAGCCGGAGCTTCTCTTCTCTCGCTTGCCGATAAGACCGGCTTTGCGAAGGACTCGATTCCGCTGGCGGTACCCGGCAGACAACCGTATTCGATCTTTCTATCGGCGGAGGCTTCCCCGTCTGAGCACTGGGCGGCCGAGGAGTTGCGCCAGCATGCGGAACGCATGACCGGCATCGCGATGCCGGTCGAGATCGGCTCAGGTGTTCCGGCTTCGGCGAGAGCGATTGCGATAGGACGAAGCGCGCTCACGGAGCGATGCGGAGTGGACCCTGCCCAGGGCGAGTCGTGCGTGCTGAAGACATCGGGTGAAACGGTCATCATCGCGGGCGGGCGGCAGCGCGGCACGATGTATGGGGTCTCGATCTTTCTCGAGAAGCTGGGTGTCCGGTGGTTTACTTCTGACATTTCCAAGATTCCTAAAATCCAGGCGCTTTGGCTGCCGGAACTTAATGAGTCCCACAGCCCCGGTTTTGAATATCGCGAAGTGTACTTCACGGAAGCGCAGGGACGAGAGTGGTCCGCCCGAAACCGGTTGAACGGGCACTTCCATCGGCTGGATGAGGGCGTGGGCGGCAAGATCACGTACTTCCCTTGGGCGCACTCATTCTACGATCTGGTGCCCCCTGAGCGATACTTCGACAGTCATCCGGAATACTTCGCGATGGTTTATGGGCAACGCCAGCGGGAAGGCGCGCAGCTTTGCCTGACCAATGCCGAGGTCCTGCGTTTGGCCGTTGCGCAGGTTCAGCAATGGCTCGCGGAGCACCCGGAGGTTTCGGTGGTGTCCGTCTCTCAGAACGACAATGGCGGATGGTGCGAGTGCGATCCGTGCCGCCAGGTGATCAAAGAGGAGGGCGGCGCGATTTCCGGCTTAGCGCTGCGATTCGTAAATCAGGTGGCGGAGCAGGTGGGCGCTTCGCATCCCGGCAAGCTGCTCGACATGCTGGCGTATGAGGACACCGCCGACCCTCCTTCGATGGCGCGGCCTCGGCCCAATGTGCAGATTCGCTTGTGCCCGATCGATTCGTGCAAGGCGCATTCGATTCGAGGCTGCGTGTATAACCAGCGGTTTCGCGAGCGCTTCGAGCAATGGTCGCGGATCGCGCCGAAGCTGCACCTCTGGCAGTACAGCATCAACTTTTCGCATTACCTCGCGCCTTTTCCGAATTACGATGAATTGATTTCCGATATACCTATGCTTCCTAGCGCGGGGATTTCCGGGCTTTTCATCCAGGGCGCTGTTTCCGAAGGCGGCGCCGCGGACGATGCCGAGCTGCGGTCATACCTCGCCGCGCGGCTGCTGTGGAAACCGGATCTTGACGCGGCGGCGGAAATTCGCGCATTTTTAAACGGAGTCTACGGCCCCGCGGCGCCGGCGCTTTGGAGCTATTTCGTTCTCCGGCAGCAGGAAGTTCGACGAGGGCAGCATCTGTGGATCGATCAGAACCTGGATGCGCACTACCTGACACCGGACTTTCTGAAGCGAGGGCGGGCTCTCCTGCAGCGGGCTCTGCAACGCGCCGCCTCAGACGCCGCGCGACGCAGGATCGAGCGGCAATTGCTCTCGATCGACTATGTCGAGGCGATGCGTGAGAAGCGATGCGTGATTCAGGGCGACTCGTACGGACCGGCCGATCCGGAGCTCGTCAAACACGATACACAGAAGCTTCTGAAAACGGCCGAGCGGTTGGGCGTAACGAACCTGCGCGAGGACTATCCCGCCGCTCAGCAGGCTCGAGATTGGGGCGATGTGGCGGCTCGCTATCGCGCCGTGGTTCTCACCAATGGCACACTGCGGGCGACGGTTGTTCCGGAGCTGGGCAGAGTGATCGCGCTCGGGCGCACAAATATCCTGCGGGTTCCCGATCCGGGAGAATGGGCGTATCCGCACAAAGGCGGCATCTACGTGAGCCTGTCGGACGGAGACAAGACTGCGTTCCGCCTCATCGAATGGCAACTTGCGTCGTCGACGCCGGAGAGCGTTATTCTCACCGGCATCCCGGAATCGGGGCGGGCGATACAAATGCAAATCACGGTCTCCGAGGATGTCTTGAAACTTCGCATAACGGTGTCAAATCCGGCCGCGTCATCCGCGCGCGTGGCGATTCTATGCCGCGCGGAGTTTGACTGCGGTTCCTCTCGCGAGGCGGTGCTGACGTATAAGGACCGGTCCGGCGCGCAACAGAACCATCCCATCCGCTTCGAGGACGAAACCGATGGAGGCGTGGCTTTCGCGGGGAGCGACTTTGCGGAACGCGAGAGGGCGCAGGAGTGGGCGCTCGCCTGCAATCACTCCGCGCTGCGCGTCACAAACCGGTTCCGGACCGAGGAGGCTGCGCGGCTCACGTGCCACTGGTCGTTCCGGAGCACGCCGCTCCTGGGAACTGCCGGGCTCAATGTGGATATGACCGTGGTGGGTCATGAGGTGGAACTCGCGCCTGGCCAGCAATTGACGCTCACCAGCGATTACGGCGTGTGAGATTCGCGGGTGAAATGAGCGGTCATTTTCCCCCTCTCCTCACCGTTCGGCCCAGACTGAGGAGCTTCGAGCTGACGCGCAGCTTGGCATCCTCAGTCGCATCCAAATTGAATTCCAACCGCACCCTGCCCGCATCCAGGTAGAACCTGACGATTCCGTCATCCTTCGTGAAGTCCTCATCCTCTCCCACTGTCAGAACATGCAGCGATTTGACTTGGTCAAGAATCTGGCGCAAGCGCTTCTTCTCCTGCAAACCGATAAACAGAACCTTGCAATCGCCCGCCTGTTTGGGGTCCGAGAGCTGACGGAACAGGAGCGGCCTCTGCCCCACCACCTTCCCCGCCAGCGCATCCTGCAGCGCCGGGCTCAGGGGAGTCTGGCCAAGAACGCAGAACACAATGGGCTGCGAGGGACTATCGAACGCGTCGGAGGGCCAGTCGACGAACTTGGCGAGGTTGTACATATAAGCAGCCTTCACCTGGTACTCGTCGGCTGTTTGCGCTTGCGCGGAGCAGGGAACAATGAGCGCCGTGACAAGCGCCAGTCCGATCAAGCTGTCCGCGGGTGCATTCAAAACCGCCACGTGATCTTTCCCACGATGCTCCGCTCGATTTCGGTCGGATGGACGTCATATCCGTTCAGAAACTCGAAATGATGCGGCGAAAGAAGGTTTTGTCCGCTGACGCTGAAATAAAGAGAGTCGCCCATCTTCCAGCCCAGATGCGTATCCAGACGGGTATAGGCGGGGACAGGGCCGTCGTTCAGAACCCCGACGAAATATGCCGAGGTGTCCCACTCCAAGTGTTGAGTCAGGTTCACCGAGGAGCGCAATTGGGCTTGATGACTAGGGGACAGGCCCGTGGACGCGTAAGAGATATTGGGGCCGGCTGCGCCCGGCTGAATATTCATATGCAGAAAACTGAAACCAGGACTGAGCCGCCAACGGCTGGTCACGTCCCACGAGCCCGACAGTTCTACGCCATAATTCCGCGCCGATCCCAAATCTCCCCACGCTATGGGAAACACCTCATGCGGAGGCGTGAGCGTGAAGACGGGCGCTCCTGGATCCTCAGTCCGAAGGTCCGCATAGTGGCTTAAGAAGGCGGTGACGTCGGCGGACATCCTGGGGCTGACCTGATTTCGATAGCCCACCTCATAATCCAGCATGTTCTCCGCTTTCAAGCTGGTATTTCCCAAAAGCTCCGCCACACCGAACGCGCCGTCCGGCAAAGGGACAATGGCCGCAGCGTAGCGAAGGTATTCGTCCAGCAAGGATGGCTGCCGAATCGCGCGAGCAGCCGAAAGCCAGACGCTCTGCCGGTCTCGGGGAGTCCACACCAACTGGGCGCTCGGCTCGAACTCGAACCCGGTAAAAGCGTTGTGCTCCATTTTCGCTCCTACCGTGAGCGTCAGATCGCCCGTGAGCTTGATTTCATCCTGCAAAAAGGTGCTGAACAGGCTATCGCGGCTATGGCTGGGCACGAGATCGAAATCGTATACGAAATTATAGGTATCGCCTGACAGGCGATAGCCCGCCCCGGCCACAAGATCGTTGCGCGAGCCAATTTTAAAGTGGTATTGAAGCCCGGTGTCATAATTCGCTAAGGTATTCTCACCCTGGTCGAAGCGCCGGTAGCGATCGAAGGAGGTTCGCCAGCTCAACTCCGAACCATTCGAGAAGCTGTGGGTGTATTGCGCCTGGAAATCCCCGGTGCCAACCGTTACGCGGTCGTTAAACGTGCTGGTCAGAGGAAGCTGACTCGCCAGAATGGACGTCAGTGTCTGACCCTCGCCGGTCTGGAACAGGTTGCCTTGAACGGTGAGTGAATCCTTCGCCGAAAGACTCCAGTCTGAACGGAAGCCTCCGCCCGATCCATGCCAACCGTCCGCACCGGTCATTCCTGGACCTGAAAGAGAAGACGCGACGTTGAAATCGTTGCCGAACACACGATAGGTGCCAGCGCTTCCAATCTTGCCTCCAAATTGAAGCAAGCCTCCCAGGTTTTCCGCGGAGCCCGTCGAGGCAGTAAGAAGACCGCCCTCGGTATCCTTGGAACTCTTGGTGATGATGTTGATCACGCCGTTGACAGCATTGGCGCCCCACACGGTACCGCCAGGTCCGCGAATGACCTCGATGCGCTCGATGTCCTCCAGCGGAACATTCATCTGATCCCACAACACGCCGGAGAACAGCTCACTGTACACTGAGCGGCCGTCGATGAGCACCAGGACTTTGTCGGAATAGCGGTCGCTGAATCCCCGGATGCTGACGGCCCACGTATTGGCATCCAAACGGGCGACGTTTACGCCAGGCACCATGCGCAGGAGATCGGGGACATTCATCATGCCGGACCGGCGGATGTCTTCCTGGGTGATCACGAACACCGCGGCGCCCGCCTTTGAGAGCGCCTGCTCCTTCTTCGAAACCGAAGTGACTTGGATGTTCGCCAATTCCTCGAGGCTGGCTTTTGTAAGATCCTCAATGGCCTTCTGGCCCCAGCCGGGCGCGCAGAGGGTCAAGGCAAGCGCCAGCGCTCCGAGCTTGGGATAAGGGCGCTGGGTCCTGGTCTGTTTCATCAATCTCAGGTCGTCATTTTATGGCCGGCCTACCTGTGCGGCAGTGTTGCTCAGAGCCATGCTAAATACCCCATCGACCGAACATGCGCTCGACTCATGAGGGGACTAAAGTGTTTTCAAGACAACGGCGCCGTCCCGCTTTGGGACCGTGTATCGAATTGGGTAATTTGACACAGGATAAAACCTTCGCCTCACGACACGGTCGCCGGCCGGTATTTTTCCACCAGCTCGATCAATGCGGGGGCGCGAACGGGCTTGGAAATATAGTCGTCCATCCCGGCTTCGAGGCAGCGTTCCCGGTCGCCCGTCATGGCGTGGGCGGTCATCGCGATGATGGGGATGTGCGTCCCACTGGGATGCTCTTTTTGCCGGATGTTTCCGGTCGCCTCGAAGCCACCCATCTCCGGCATCTGTATGTCCATCAGCACCAGATCGAAGTCATGCTCCTCGATGGCCTTCAACGCCTCAACGCCGTTGGACGCCACCACTACCCCATACCCCTGCTTCTCCAGAATGCGCACCGCGACCCTCTGGTTCACGACGTTGTCCTCCGCGAGAAGAATGCGCATCCTCGGTCCCCCCGGAGCGCTGGCTGGCCGGGTGTGGGTCGGGATAACCACGGAAACGGACCGTCCCGTCACGGCTCTCACGATGGCGGAACGCAATTCCCCCCGGCGAACCGGTTTGGTGAGGTAGGCGGAAATCCCCATTTCCCGGCAACGCTTGATGTCCCCTGATTGCTCCCCGGATGTGAGCATCATCACTACCGCTTCGGTCAGGTGGGGAGAGTTCCGAATTCGTGTCGCGAGGTCAAATCCGTCCATCTCCGGCATGTGGCAGTCTGTCAGGACCAGCGCGAAGTGGTCGCCCCGCTCCGCGGCTTGCCGCAACATCCCCAGCGCTTCCATCCCGCTTGCCGCGGACGCAGGCCGCATCTTCCAGAACCACAGCAGCTCTGTAAGAATCCGCCGATTGGTGCTGTTGTCGTCCACCACCAGGGCAGGCATGCCGATCAAACGCTCATAGTCGGGCTCCGGATACTCCGTCTCGGTGGCGACGCCAAAGATGGCCGTGAAATGGAAGGAACTTCCCTCCCCCGGCGTGCTATCCACCCAGATATCCCCTCCCATCATCTTCACCAGACGCGTGGAGATCGTCAGGCCCAAGCCCGTGCCGCCGAACTTCCGCGTGGTCGATCCGTCCGCCTGCGCGAAGGCCTGGAAAATCACTGTCTGTTTGTCTTCGGGAATGCCGATGCCGGTGTCGCGAATATCGAACCGCAACCGAAGGTGGCCGTCAACGCTGCTATGTTCCAGCGCCGCGTACAGCGACACCTCGCCAGTTTCCGTGAATTTGATGGCGTTGCCCACCAGGTTGGTGACGATCTGTCCCACGCGAACCGGATCCCCGACGATATAGTCCGGAATCTCCCGCTGCACTTCGAGGAGCAGTTCCAAGCCCTTGGCGTGCGCCCGCAGCGCCAGCGCCTTGACGGATTCCTCCAGCCGGTCCCGCAGATTGAAATGAACGGGATCGAGGTCGATCCTGCCGGCCTCGATCTTGGAGAAGTCCAGCACGTCGTTGATGACGGTCAGCAAGGATTCGGCCGAGCCCTTGACGATATTCAGGCACTCCCGCTGGTCGCCGGTAAGATCCGAATCGAGAACCAGCTCGGTCATACCCATGATGCCGTTCATGGGAGTGCGGATTTCATGGCTCATGTTGGCGAGAAATTCGCTCTTGGCTCGGCTCGCGGCCTCAGCCCGGTCCTTCGCCAGCACCAACTCCGCAGTCCGCGTTGCCACTTCCTGTTCCAGCCGGTCGCCCTTATGCAGCAGCGCCGCGTCGCGCGACTCGATTTCGTTGAGCATGCCGTTGAACGTATCGATGAGCTGGCCCAGGTCGTCATCCGCGTATTTCACCGCTCGAACGCTATAGTTCTTCTGTTCCGACACGCGCTTGGCGACATCGGCCAAGTGCGCGATCGGCTCGGAAACGACGCGCTGGAGCCGGGAGGCCCAACCGACTGCCAGAGCGGCCGTGACCAGAAGGATCACAAGCACCATCCAGACCAGGCGGGTGAGCCGCTCATGCAACTGGCCCAAGTCCGATTCCAGAAAGACCACTCCGGCGCTCTGCTGCGTCAGGAAAATGCTGCGGTAGACGATCAGTTTGTCTCCCTCAAACCAGGTTCCATCGGGCCGCAGCGGAGGCGCCGCCAAACGTGGAGCGCCGTCCCTGCGATAGCTCGCAAACGGCTTCCCGTCATCCGAATAAATCACCGCCGACACGATGTGCCGTTTCGCTTTGAGTCCTGAAAGGATCTCCTCGGCCGCACGCTGATCGCGAAAGGTGACCGCCGCGGTGCTGTTCGATCCCACAATCCCCGCGACCACGGCCAGATCGTCGCGCATGTCGCTTCGGGCGGCAATCTGATCGTACGTCACGACCGCGGCGAAGGCCAGAATCAAGGCGGCGCTCACTGCGAAGATGATGATGAGCCGGAGCTTATGCTTGACAGGAAGATTCCGGTACTGAGTGCCGATTGTCATGCGCTTCGCTGTTCCCTGCTCCATGGAGCGATGGCCAGGAAAAGACTTAGAAGTATTGTGCTTATCCGAAATCCCATGATTTCCGCCACATGAATGAGTGCGTTTCAGACGCGGCAATCTCGGGAACTTTTTGGTGCGTATTCCCCAAAAGTCTAATCGGTCCGCGAAATAACTTTTTTAGCGAAAGAATCTTGCAAGAATCGTCCCCAGCCATGCCCCAACCTGGATGCAACCTTTCGTGAAATGGATCGCGCACCGGGATCGATCGCCTGGGCGCCGGTTCACATATACCTTGCCAATGCAAGGCCGATCGGGAAAGCCCTAGAGCCATCACGCTGTTCTGAAAGCCCGTGGGGTCCGATCTCCAGGAAAGGGTGCGTTCAGGAGATGGCAAATCCGTCCGAGTCAACCGATCCCCGAGGATAGCGATGAGCGGAAGGGGGAATCTGTGGCTCCGTCTTCTTGCCGTCGCCTTGCTCTCGGCTCCGCTGGCCCGGCCCGATGGCCCCGTGCCCGCAGATTCGGCTAACCGAAACCTGGACTCGCTCACCTTGGAACAGTTGATGGACCTTCAGGTCGAAAGCGCCGCCCTTCATCCGCAAACTCTTCAGGACGCGCCCGCCAGCGTGACCATCGTCACCGCCGAAGATATCCGCAAGTATGGATACCGCACGCTCAGCGAGGCGCTGTCCAACGTGCGCGGATTTTATGTGACCAACGACTTGAGCTATGAGAACCTGGGCGTGCGCGGCTTCGATCTGCCGGGCGACTACAACAGCCACGTGCTAATCCTGGTCAACGGCCACAACATGGCTGACAACATTTTCGGCTATGTGCTCACGTTGGGCGACGATTTTCCGATCGAGCTGAACCTGATCAAGCAGATCGAGATCATTCGCGGGCCCTCCTCCGCCCTCTATGGCAGCAACGCCGTCTTCGCCACCATCAATATCATCACCAAGTCACCGGACGAAGCGGGACCCCTCACGCTGACCGCGGACACCGGAAGTTTCGGCGAAAAGAAAGGCCAGATCATGGAGAGTGCATCCCTTGGCGGTGTCAAGGTACTCTTTTCCGGAACCGTGTTCAACAATTCCGGCCAAAGTCCGCTCTTCTTTCCGCAGTATGACAATCCGCAAAACAACTATGGCGAAGCGATCAATATGAATACCGAAAGGGGGTATCGCTTCTTCTCGACTCTGGTTTGGCGCAAGTGGACCGTCACGGCCGCTTTCGCCGGACACGATCTGATTCAGCCGATATCCTGGGGACCCACGATCTTCAACGACCGGGGGACGAAGAATAATGATCAGCGCAATTTCGTCGACGCAGACTATCAGCGGCCAATCGCCGGCGGAGGCCTCGAATGGCGGCTCTACTACGACTCGTCTTTTTACAAAGGCCGCGGCGACTACGCGCTCGGCGAAGGGGTTGTGGAGGATAACCGGCAAAGCGAGATCGGCAATTGGGTGGGGACGCAACTCACCTACCGGGTCCGGCCTTTCTTCGCCGGTGACGTAACTCTGCGGGCGGAAAGCAACGTCGATATTCGGGCTTTCCTGACGGACTACGACGTATCCCCCGCGCCCGCCCTGTACCTCAGCACCAATCACCCGGACCGCTCCGTCGCGTTGATGTTTCAAGACGAGAAGAAATTGTCCAAGCGATGGAAACTGGATCTGGGCCTGCGCGCCGACAAGTCGCACATTCATCCCGATTTCGTCGCTCCCCGGGCGGCGCTGATCTATGAACGTTCCCCCTGGACGTATAAATTTCTGTATGGCCGCAGCTTTCGTAATCCCAGCGCCTTTCAGTTGTTCTACGGCGATGGAATTGCCGATGCGGCAGATCCCACCCTGCGTCCGGAATCAGCGGACACGGTGGAGATCGACGCAGACCGGAAACTCGGCAAGCGCATGAAACTGCAAGCCTCGGCGTACGGCTACGAGTTGCATGATTTCGTATTGGGAGTTTACCTTCCGAACGGACTGCTGCAATATCAGAACACAGGCAACATACAGGCCGAAGGGGTCGAATTCGAAATCAACGGCCGTCCGACAAAGTGGCTCGAAACGACGGCAAGCTACGCGTGGCAGCGCTCCCGCAACCACAGCAGCGGCGGCATCTTGGACAACTCGCCACAGAATCTGGCTAAGCTGCGCTTCGCCGTCCCTCTCGGCCGAAGATTTGACTTGAGTAGCGGGATGCAGTACGAATCCGCGCGCGAGACGCTTGCACGGAACTTCGTGACGCCGCTCTATCTCGCGGACTTCACGCTTTCCTCCAAACACTTGCTGCGGAATTTCGACATCCGGGCCGGCCTGCGCAACGCCTTCAACCGGAACTACTCCGACCCGATCGCGCTCAATCCCATCGTGGACAGCATGCCCCAGCCCGGACGCACCTTCTTCGTGGAATTGATCGCACACCGAGCCAAATAATTTGGGTGAATCAGCGCAGCCGCCTCCTTCCGAGCGCTTTTTCGCTCAGACGCCAATCCGGAAATGTCAATTTGACTCATCGAATCCCGCGCCATTTTCGGCAATCGCCGTGCATAGACATGAGGCGAGAGTCACCCGCGGCAGGCAAAGGAGTAAGCTAATGGAAGTTCGGATACGGCATGGGAAAGACACGCAGTCGGAGGCGTTCGCGCGCTTTCATCGTGTTGTCTGCGATCAGCCCTTTGATGAAGGAGGAGGCGACACCGGTATGACTCCGCCGGAATTGATGCTCGCGGCGCTCGGTTGCTGTGCGATGCACTACGCGACAGCCTATCTGCGAACTCGCAAGCTGGCGCTCGATGGCGTGGAGTTGAAAGTCTCGGCGGGGAAAGGCGGACAGCCTGTAAGGCTGGTCGATTTCGAAATCGAAGTGGACGCCCCGGGACTCAGTACTCGGGCGCGCGAGGGCCTGATCAGATCGATCGAGACGTGCCTGATCCATCGGACTTTGGCGGATGCGCCCAAAGTGAAGATCAGCATGGCCACGTTGGTGACGGAAGGGCCTCCCGCCCAGCGGCCAACCAATTTTATCGCGTGACAGGGCTCGGATCGCACCGCCGGCCTCTGGATCCATTCTTTGCACCGGCGAGCGTCGCGATTATCGGCGCTACCGAGGCTGACCCAAGCGTCGGACGGACCGTCCTGACCAATCTTGCCTCGTTCAAGGGCGAAATCTATCCAGTAAATCCAAAGCGGGAGTCTGTACTGGGAAGGAAGGCTTATCCTTCGATCCGCACCGTTCCCGGTCCGGTCGATCTTGCGTTGATCGTTACGCCTGCGGCAACAGTACCTGCCATCGTCGCCGAGTGCGCGGCGGCTAAGATTCCGGCCGCGATCATTATTTCCGCCGGCTTCAAAGAAGCTGGCTTGCCAGGCGCGGAGCTTGAGCGGAAGATTCAGGCGGCGCGCGGCTCGATGCGCATTATCGGGCCGAATTGTTTGGGGCTGATGGCTCCGCTTGCCGGTCTGAACGCCACCTTCGCGGCTTCGATGGCGCTCAAGGGCTCCATCGGATTCCTCAGCCAGAGCGGCGCTTTGTGCACGTCGATCCTGGATTGGAGTTTGCGGGAAAAAGTCGGTTTCAGCGCCTTTGTCTCCACAGGCTCCATGCTCGATATCGGCTGGGGTGAACTGATCGATTACCTCGGCGACGATCCAAACACGCACGCCATCCTGATGTACATGGAATCGGTCGGCGACGCGCGCTCTTTTCTTTCCGCCGCGCGCGAGGTGGCGCTTACCAAGCCGATCATCGTCATCAAAGCCGGGCGTACCGAGCAGGCCGCGCGCGCGGCTTCCTCTCATACGGGCGCTCTCACCGGCAGTGATGAGGTTCTGGACGCAGCGCTCCGGCGCTGCGGAGTTCTTCGCGTCCGGCGCATCAGCGACCTCTTTTACATGGCCGAAGTGCTGGCCAAGCAGCCACGACCGAAGGGTCCACGCCTGGCGATCGTCACCAATGCGGGAGGGCCCGGAGTGCTCGCGACCGACGCGCTGGCCGCCGAGGGCGCTGAACTCGCGGAGCTTTCCGCCGAGACGGTGGCCGGTCTTGACCAGATCCTGCCATCCAACTGGAGCCGCCACAATCCCATCGACATCATCGGCGACGCGTCACCCGAGCGTTTTGCGAAAACACTTGAAATCGTCCAGCGCGATCGCGGAGTCGACGGGTTGCTGGTCACGCTGGCGCCGCAAGGCATGACCAACCCGACGGAGGTCGCCGAACGCATCCGCCGCTTCGCATCCATCCAGGGCAAGCCAATCATTGCAAGCTTCATGGGCGGTGCAAGCGTGGCCGGGGCCGAGGAGATCCTGAACGCCGCCGGCATCCCGACTTTTGCTTTTCCCGATACTGCCGCGCGAGCGTTCGCTTATATGTGGCAGTACAGCGAAAATCTTCGGGCGCTCTACGAAACGCCGGAACTCGGGGAAGGCGCGGTGGATCGCAGCTCCGCAGCGGCAGCGCTCAAGTCCGTACTCGAAGGGGCACGAGCGGAAGGCCGAGTGTTACTGACGGAATTCGAGTCCAAGCGAGTGCTGGCCGCCTACGCGATTCCGGTAACTCGAACGGAATTTGCGGGAACCGAAGACAAGGCGGTCGAACTTGCCGCTGAAATAGGATTTCCAGTAGTGCTGAAGCTGCACTCGCATACCATCACCCACAAGACCGAAGCCGCCGGAGTCGAACTGAATTTGGCTGATGAATCCGCGGTGCGCTCGGCTTGGAAGCGGATTCAGGCGGCCGTCTCGACTCGCTTCGGCGCCGATAAGTTTGAAGGCGTAACGGTGCAGCCAATGATTCGCGCGTCCGACGGTTATGAATTGATTTTAGGATCCAGCACGGACCCGCAGTTCGGTCCGGTGCTCCTATTCGGCTCAGGCGGCCAACTGGTGGAGATTTTCCGCGACCGGACCCTGGGACTGCCTCCTCTGACTTCGACCCTGGCGCGCAGAATGATGGAGCGCACGCAAATTTACAAAGCGCTGGCGGGAGTGCGCGGGCGTGCGCCTGTGGATCGATCGGCTCTGGAACAAATCCTGATCCGCTTCAGCCAGCTCATCTCAGAGACTCCTCGTATTAAAGAGGCCGATCTTAATCCTCTGCTGGCTTCGCCTGGAGCAATTGTCGCGGTCGACGCGCGCATTCTGCTTCACGACTGGAATATTCCCGACCGGGATCTGCCGCGGACAGCGATCCGGCCTTATCCCTCCGCGTATGTTGAAAAGTGGATTGCGCGAGACAAATCTACGATCACGATTCGCCCGATTCGGCCCGAAGATGAACCGAAGATGGTGCGTTTTCACGAAACGCTCAGTGACCGAAGCGTCTACCTGCGTTACTTCCATCATCTCCCGTTAAGCGCGCGCGTGACCCACGAACGCCTCACCCGCGTTTGCTTCATCGACTACAACCGCGAGATGGTGCTCGTCGCGGAAACGGACGCAGACATCGTTGCGGTGGGGCGGCTGACGCGCGAGCATTCCTCCGCCGAGGCCGAATTTGCTCTTCTCGTTTCCGATCCCTGGCACGAGCGAGGTCTCGGCACCGAACTGCTTCGCAGGCTGGTCGCGCTGGCCAGGAGCGAGGGCATCCGCCGCGTGTTTGGAGAAATCCTGGCCGAGAATCGCGCCATGCAGGAAATCTGCCGTCAACTCGGCTTCGACGTGCGTTACTCGATCGCGGACGGCGTAGTGGAGGCGTCGATTGAAATCGGCGGGGTCGCTCCCACGCATGATCTGCCATGCTAAGCTAAACTTCACCAACGCGGCCCCGTCCGGCGCGTTGCCTCGCGAACGTCCCCCGCCTCGACCCCGTTTGTCGCTCGATTAAGAATCTGCCAATTCTAAAGGTGGACGTTAATGGCCACAGCACACGCGACACCCGAACTCGCCCGCTATCTGGATCTGAAGCTAGCCGCGCTCGGGCAGCCTACCGCGCGCACGGCTTCCGACTCATTACTGCTTGAAACTGTTGGACCGCTCCTGCGCAGTCATCACCAGAAGGATCTGATGCTGGGCCAGTACCTGTGCCCCGCCGACGCGCGCATTCAATCTTTCCTGGATTCATACCTGAATGAGGTGTGCCCCGGAGGCGCGCCCCGCCTGCCGGGAAACACATTTATTCTGGATCGTCCGGGCCTGGCGCGGCTGATGTCGCTGCCTCCCGGCGAAGACACGTTTACGTCTCCGTATCTGCGTTCCTATCGTATTCGTCAAGGGGTCTTGCATAACCCCGCCAGCGACCGGCGCACAACCCAGGGAGTCTTTCACATTGCGGAAGGCGGCTTCGGAATCCCCGCCGACAAACAGGCCGTGCCCAAGCAGGCATTCGCCGCATTGCTGGCCGCGGCGCTTCAACCGCCCGCGGAAGTTTTGGCTC
The DNA here is from genome assembly GCA_036489835.1 of Bryobacteraceae bacterium. Classification (GTDB taxonomy): domain Bacteria; phylum Acidobacteriota; class Terriglobia; order Bryobacterales; family Bryobacteraceae; genus Palsa-187. Next base: position 342,492 of record DASXEY010000103.1, read on the forward strand.
TGCCCTTCACTGCGGGGCAAGCGGAGCAAGCTCGATTGTTCGTCTCTCTGTTATTGCGTCCGCTGGTATGTCCAGCGACGGGAACCGATCCCGAAAAGCGCATGGAGATTCGCCTTTTCGCCCCTGGAAGCCTGGTAAGCAATCTCGATTTCGTTGAATCGATCTTCGGTAGCGCGGGCGATCCGAATCTTCCCGAGAACGACGCAGCTCTGGACGCCGCGCATTGGACCGGTCACACCGGTTGCGTCATCGTTGCGCCCCACATTGTCGGCATGAGCAAAGGCGCGTTGGGACTTCCACCCGAATCCGAGGCGACGGCAAGGCAAAAGCGCGACGGCATGTGCTGGCGCGACCCCAATGAACCTTACAACGGTGGAAACGCCTTCAAGATCTGCTGCCGCGATCGCCGCGGCGTCATGGTCACGATTATCGCAGACAATTATTACGGTTATTGCAAAAAAGAAGTTAAAACCCAGATCAGCTTTTCCGCGAATTTATTTGGAATCTGTGAAGAGGAGCACGCCGGTGGAGCCATGGCCTCAGCGGCATATGTACTGGGGCAGGACTTCTACGCGGATCAAACCGTCAGCCTGAAAAAAACGTCCTTCGAAGAAGCCATGGACATCCTGGGCGGCATGGTGCAGCCGCAGCCGGGCCGGTATGCGATCGACAGCCGTTATCCGGACATTCTCTACGTGCCGGAGAACGCGGTTTTCAAGTTGCGGGAAGGCCGGGTCTGGTGGAAACAGGACGGCCATCAGCACGAATTGACGCTGCGCAAGGATACGAACTATCTGCTGCCCTCGGGCTTCCGCGTCCGCCTTGAAAAACGATTCGCAGACAAGTCCTGGAGGCTGGTGGGCACTCGTCCTCGCGGCACGCTGTGCCACAAACCCTGCACGGTTTCCGGCGGAGGTAAATCGGAAATCTCGAAGTCGCTCTCCAACGCATTGCTGCAAGGTCCCGTCTTCGTTCGCGATTACCAGGCCGATATGGACCAGGTCGCGGAAATCCTGGCAAAGGACTTCTCGACGATCTTCAAGGATCGCGCCGCCGACCCACGCACGCGCCGGCCGATCCTGAGTCCGGAGCGTTCGCTTGGCTCCGTGATTCAGCTTCTGACACCGTCGCCGCAATACACAGACGAGTACAACGACTGGCTGAAACAGTTGCGTCAAACCACCCGGCAAATCCTTTTTACCGTGAAGCGATACTACAGACCGGAATGGGGCGATGATTGGCGCTCACACTTCACCGTCGATCGCATCAACGGATTTCTGGGCCATGAACTTAAGTTCGACAATCAGAAATTGATCAGCAATTATCTGCGGGTCGGTTATGACCGCGATGGTTCCTGGCGCATCTATAAGCTGCGTCCCGATTTCTTCCCGGCGGACAAAGTTCAGTTCGAAGACGATATCACAGCCTCGGTGGTGCTGCCCAGGGAAAGCCTTAACGATCTGGATCCGGAATATGCTAATCCCAGCGTCAAACTGGTGGGAAACTGCGAAATGCTCCTCTTCCAAAGGCCCGACGATGCGATTCATCGCGGCGCCGATCCCCAGGCCGAGGCGGATATGGCCGGCGACAGTGTGTTCATCTCCAACTATGAGCCGATCTCGATCAAGCAGGCCGTGAATATGGTGGAACATGTGGTGGAGTTCGATCGTTACGCAGACCCGATGAAGGGCTTGATCGAAGGTTTTGCGACAAATGGGAATGGCGGCCCCGGCTATGTGGTCTCCTCGGCGCACCCGAGGATCGTGGATGGCCAGCCATCGAAAAACCCGCGCTACTTGCAGAAGCGTCCCGACCTTGTTGCGCCCAGGGAAACCTATCTCACCGAAATCGCGGCTCGGCTGGAGCGTGGAATTCCCGAAGGACGCCCGGTTCATTTCCCCGTCAACGCGGTGCTTTCCGGACGGCGAAACAATCCTCCGGATCTGAAGACGGGTCAGCCTCCGCTCGCCGTCTATAGCCCGATCCACTATCAGGAACTGCCGGAGCTGTTCATGGAATTTATTTCCAGCCTCACCGGCAAGTCGCCGTCGATGGTCGGTTTCGGCAGCGAAGGCGCACTCACCAAGGGGCCGTTCAACGCCCTTTGGCCGGTGGTGGATTTGAACAACGCACTTGTGTCCGCGATCCTGACAGGCTACGCGGGATTCACGACGTCAGCAGGCTATGTGGGCCCGGAGATTCGCGTGGATCACGACGTCAGCCTCCTCGTCCCGGAGATCTGGTGCCGGATGCGCGTCGCGGAACGCGATCCGCGGTTCCTGATCGAACAAGGGTTTCTCGAAAAGGTGGAAGACGTTTCAATCGGCGGTCGGACGGTGCTCTCCAGCCGCTTAGGCTACCGCATCACGTCCCTTTTTGTGGACCATTTCCTGGGCCGGATCTTCGAGACGCCAAGCTCGGTCTTCACCTCTGAAATGCTTCGGCCGGAGGAGCAAGGCATGGATCTCTTCGGCGCCGGTGTCGACGCCATCGTGGAGACGCAGCGGCGCGTGGCGCTGAATTACTTTGACGATGGCAGCGTGGACGCGGCCTGTCCTCCACTCAAGGCGCTGCTTCATATCCTGGCTTATGGAAGCTATGAAGGAATGCTGGTGGACGATCCCAAGTTCCGGGCGATGTTCGAGCGTGAAACGATGCTCGCCAGCGACTGGTACCTGGAGCGCCTGCGAGTCAAGCAGGAACGCGACATCGCGTTGTGGCAGCATCATGCTTCGGCGCTGGAGGCGTTTCGGTCGGGACCCGCAAACGTCGCGGGCGCGTCGATCGACCTTGGAGAACGCTTCGATCTGGTGCATCGCGAGCTGGTGCGGGTGAGCAGTCCTGCATATTTGGGAGAACTGCGAGGCACCATCGGCGCCGATCCGTTTCATTGCCAGTAACTGCTAATCGGCTGTGATAGGCTGTGACACAGTTGGTCGCAGCGTCATGGGGATCAATAGCAAGCATATTAAGTTGTTCGCCGCCGCTTCGGTGCTGGTTGCGTGCTCCTTCGCACAGACCCGTCCTCGAAGGATTGCCACCCTGAGACTACAGGTGACCGACAGCCACGGCTATCCCGTGGAAGGCTGGGAGGTCACAAAGCTGATGGACGTAAATGGGAGGGATTGGAAAGGCTCGGTTAGCGCAGCCGGAGTCGCGCGGATTCCGCCCGGGGAGTACTCGCTGGGCATCGACCAAGACAGCCTTTGGCCGTTTGAGGGAACCGTATCGGTTCGAATGCCGGCGACGGACTTCATCGCCGGGCTAGTGTTCCCAGGGGCCGAGGATGATGCTGGGAGAGCCGATGTAAGCGGTAGGTTCGAAGTTCCCCCTGGGGAGAACAGCTGGTGTAAGCTATCGGGCCTGTATACAAGCCACGGACATTTCTCTTCGGTTGGGGCTGACGGCAAGTTCCGTTTCTCCTTGTTCCCGGCGACACATACGCACTCACCTGCTGGCGAGACACCACCATGCTGGCCGCGCGGATCATCGATTCATCCCCTGGTCCAAACCCGGAAATAATCATCGCGGCTCACTGACTCGACCCTTCAAATCCGCACGCGCTTCAGCCGCAAACTGTTTGCGACCACGCTGACGGAACTCGCGGCCATCGCGGCGCTGGCAATCACCGGGCTGAGGAAACCGAGCGCCGCGGCGGGAATCGCGATCACGTTGTAGCCCAGCGCCCAGAAGAGATTCTGCTGCATCACCCGCCAAGCCGCGCGCGAAAGCGAGATGGCCTGCGCCACCGCTCGAAGATCGGATCGCAGCAACGTCACGTCGCCGGCTTCCATGGCGACGTCGGTTCCCGATCCCATCGCGAAGCCGACATCGGCCTGCGCCAGCGCGGGCGCGTCGTTAATTCCGTCACCCACCATCGCGACCGTGCGGCTTTGACTCTGCAAACGGCGAATCTCCGCGGCCTTCCCGTCCGGTAGAACCCCCGCAATGACGCGCCCAATGCCCGCCTGGCTCGCAATGGCTTGCGCAGGCTCGTGGCGATCGCCCGTGAGCATAATGACTTCGAGACCGAGGCGCGCGAACTCCTCCACTGCAGACTTCGTGGTCGCGCGGATCGGGTCGGACACCAGCAGCGACCCCGCAAAGCGTCCGTCGACTGCGATCAGAATCCCTTCGCCCGAAGCCGCGACGGCCGCGACCCTATGCCCGGCAAGAAACCCCGCATTGCCGGCCAGAACATCGTGCCCTTCGACGCGAGCCTGGATGCCGAGCCCCGCCGTAGCATGAAACTCCCCGGCTTCAGTCAGCGCCAATCCGCGAGACCCCGCGAACTCAGTCACCGATTTGGCTAGCGGATGTTCAGATCGGCTCTCGGCGGAAGCGGCGAGGCGCAAGTCATCGTCGCCGATACTCGCCTCGGTGACGCGAGGCTTCCCCTCCGTCACCGTTCCGGTTTTATCTAAAACGATGGTGTCCACGCGGCGGAGTTTTTCGAGCGCTTCCCCGCCTTTGATCAGCAGACCCATCGCCGCACCTCGCCCAGTGGCCACCATCACTGCGGTCGGTACCGCGAGCCCCATCGCACAAGGGCACGCGATAATCAGCACAGCCACGGCCGCGACAGCCCCATGCATTGCGCCCTTGCCCGCAGTCACCCATCCCGCGAAGGTCAGCACGGCCAAGCCGAATACGGTGGGAACAAAGACTCGGCTGATGCGATCGGCCAGCCGCTCCATGGGCGTCCGCGAAGCCTGGGCATCGCGCATCAGACGAACGATGCGCGCCAGAACGCCGGCTTCGCCCAACGTCGTCGCGCGATAGCGAAAGCTTCCGGTGGTATTCAGCGTGCCGCCCGTGACAACGCTACCCGATAGTTTCTCGACTGGCGCGGGCTCGCCCGTCAACATGGATTCTTCGACAAAACTCGATCCATCGACAAGAACTCCATCGACGGGAAGTTTCTCGCCGGGGCGCACGACGATCAGATCGCCAGGGCGGACCCGCGCTACCGGGACCTCGGACTCCACACCATCTTGCGACACGCGAGCCGTGGGGGATTGCAAGCCGATCAGCTTCCGCAACGCGCTGGTGGTCTGACGCTTGGAACGCGCCTCAAGCGCGCGCCCTGTGACGACGAACGCCACAATCAAAACGGCTGCTTCGTAGTACACATCGAGCGCGAGGCCGCGCGATCGAAAGAATCCCGGCGCAACGGTGACGGCGGCCGAATACACAAACGCCGCTCCGGTCCCAAGCGCCACCAGCGTATTCATATCTGAGGAGCCGTGCCGCGCAGCCGAGAACGCTCCCGCGTAAATACGCCGTCCCGCCCAAGCCATCACGAATACCGTCATGGCCAGCAGCAGCCAGTACACGCGAGCATCGCCCATGAACATCATCGACAAGCCCATGCACGCCGCACCCAGCGCCAGGCTGACCGCGGCTTTGACGGATAGCTCCCGGGCTTCCGCGACCTCGGCGCGCTCCCGCTGTTCCTGTTCCTGAAACGCGGTCTGGCCGGGACTGGGAAGATCCGCCTCATACCCGGTCTCGCGAATTGCTTTCAGCAGCGCAGGCGCGGCGACCGCCTGCGGATCGAAGACAACCGTGGCCTCATTCGTCATCAGGCTGACGACAGCTTTCGCCACGCCCGGAGTCTCCTCCAGCGCATGCTGAACGTGCGCCTGACAAGCGGCGCAACTCATGCCGCCAACGTTAATATGAATGGTCTCGCTGGCCGTCTCGGTCATTCCGTTTTACGGGCTTCATATCCGGCTTTACGGACGGCCTCAAGAACGGCTTCTTCGCGCTTAGGGTCGACGACGACGACCGCGGAGCCGATCTCCACATCCTGCACCCTTGTGCCTTCCACGCTGACGATGGCGTTCTGGACACGCCTCACGCACGCCTGACAATGCATTCCTTCGATGGCGACCTTCATATACATAGGATGCCTGAAGGAGAATGAGGATGCGGAAACCAGCGCAATGCACCACATGGGAGCGCTAGAATGTGCCTATTGCCTCAGTTAGCGGGCTGGAAGGAGAACTCCCTTGAACCGGGAGGAGTGCGCCGAACGAATTCAACTAATCGATGAGTACAGCCGTTCCATCGCTGCTTATACCGTTCATTTGGATTTATGGAAACATCAGACTCCCGCCGCAGCGGATTGGCAAAGCGTCCAGGCGGCGCAGGCCGAATCCGAAAAAGCCTGGATCGCCTTAGAGCGCCACATCGCGGAGCATCGCTGTCTCGATTGGTTCGAGGGCCCCTCCACACACTCGATGGAAACCGCCTCCATTCTGGCTGAGGCAGCCGAAGCAGCCCTCGACGTGATCCTGGTGGTGGACAACGACCGCCGTTACGTCGATGTCAACGAAGCGGCGGCGGAACTTCTGGGACTGCCCCGAAGTGAAGTGATTGGCCGCCGTATCGAAGAGTTCTTTATCCAGGCGAAAGGGATCGCTATCCCGGAAGCTTGGGCCCGCTTTATTTCCGAAGGAACCCAGTCTGGAATCTGCGAGCTGATTGCGCCGGGACGGCCCCGCAGATTCGAGTATCGCGCCAAAGCCGACTTCGCGCCCGGACTTCATCTCTCAATCCTGCGGGAGTTGCCTGATCTCGAATGAGGCCGAAGGGTTTCCTGCTTAGCCCAGGAACCCGAGATTGGACGTCGGGAAGTTCGCCAGGTTGGGGAACACAGCAGCGAGCGCGCTGCCCGGGATTCCAAACCAGGAGCACAGCGTCGCGCCATACTGCTCGATGGAAGTGGTGGGAATCCAGCGGCCCCGAACGTCGGTATCGTTGGGCCCGCCCAGTTCGAAAGCAGGGAACGCCCCCACAACTTGTCCGCCTTGCACCGCACCGCCCATCACCAGGTGATGACTGCCCCAGGCGTGATCGCTTCCGTCCGTAGTGGTCGGCTGGAACGTACGGCTGAAATCCGATTCAGTAAAGGTGGTGACGTTCTGCGCCATGCCAAGTTCCTGGGTCGCATCGTAAAAGGAGGCCAGGGCGGGACTCAACTGCGCGTACAGCGTATTGTGCGTGGCGAACTCATTCGCATGCGTATCGAACCCGCCGAGGGAGCAGAAGAAAATCTGCCGGCTCATTCCCAGATACGATTGCACCTGGATGATCTGCGCCACCTGCTGCAACTGCTCTCCGATACTGGTCGCCGGGAACGCTGCCTTCAGCGGAGTGGCCTTCGCCAGCGCCGCTGACAGTGAGTCCGCGTCACTCAGACTGTTCTTCAGCGTATCGTCCGCGGCTTGCACCAAAGACACGCCGCTTCCCGTAGTCAGCAGGCTATTGAGCGCCGTCAACCGAGCCTGCGAAGCCGCGGAACTGCTGAATCCGGACAGAGTAAGGGATTGCCCCGGCCCCAGCGCGACAGGCTGAGTCGTTGCCCCGTTGCCTTCGAGGATGTTGCCCGCCACCGAGAAGAATGCCGGGAACTTCGAAGAATTGATGTTATTTGCTTTGAGGTAGTCCGCCGCCCTTCCCGCCCACCCCGTAGGGCTGTTCCCCTGAGCGATGGAAGTCTGCCAGGCGATTTGTTGGTCGGGATGGGAAAACAGATTCAATGGAATCCCGGCGGCCTGGCTCTGATACTGGCTTCGCGTCAGCGGCTGCACCAGCGGCCCGACATTGGCGACGACAGCAAGTTCCTTGCTCGCGAACAGGCTAGCCACCTCAGGCAGCTTGCCGTGAAACGCGATGGGCGCCCCCGAAGTGGTGGTGATGGACGCCGTCAGTTCGCTCATTGGCAACGCCAAGCTTCCGCGTATCGACGTGTACGCCGCAAAGTTCGTCGGGTCCGTGGGGATCACGGTGTTGTTCGAGTCGTTGCCGCCGAACAGGAACACGCATACCAGCGCTCGATAATTCGGACCGCTCTGCGCCAGCGCCGGCAACAGGCCGAACGGACGCAATGCCAGCGAGCCCACGGCCGCCGATCCAACTCGAATGAGGTCTCTACGGGTTAGCATTTTCGCCATTCTCCTTATTGAATAACCTGATACTCACTGGACGTCAGTACGACATACAGAGCTGCCTGCGCCTTCGCAGTCGCCCCCGAAGCAGCGTTGACCGCGTCGGTGGCGGCTACTTCCAGAGCCGAGGACATCGAGCTATGCAGGAAAACTTCGCTGATGTAGTTCAGCAGGTTGGTTGTATTGCCGGCCAGCGCAACGAAAGGCGCCAGGTTAACCTTAACCCCCGCCATCGTTCCGTAAAGCAGCGTGTTGATCGTATCGGCGCGATTCACAGCGGTCTGCGTCGAGTAAATTTGAAACTCCGGTCCAAACAGGCCCTTTTCTGTGCGAGACAGCGGCGAGAAATAACTGAACACGCTAGGCGCATAGAATAGCTCCTCGCCCATGTTTGTCGCGTTGTTGGCAACCCCATTCGTTGTCGCTACGGTGGCATTCAAGCCGCGCAGAAGATTGCCCATCAATAGAATCGGCTCGCGCAGGTGGCCAAAATTAGCGGTGATCGCGGATTGCGAGCCATCGCCTGCCCGGGCTTCTTCGTCGGTAAGAATCGCGGTGATCACGGCCTGAAGGTTGCCTTTGACCCCGGCGCCGTCGTTCTCAAAGACCGTCGCGATGCGTTGGACGTAAGCGGGACTGGGATTGCTGGTAACCAGGTGCTGAATCAACTGTTGACACACAAACGGCGCCAAAGTCGGCTGCGCCATCAGCGCATCCAGAAGCGATTCCAAATCCTCAGCCGCGGTCTGGCCGGCGGGGATGGTGATATTTCCGAAGATGGCCTTGGAAGTGGTGTCGTGCTCGGCTGCGACGGCAAACATCTGCCCGAAGTAGTAGGCGGGATTGTTCGTCTTCGCTTTGGCGTTGGGAGCCGTCGGGTAGGTCCAGCCTGTCAACAGCTTGGCCATGTTGGTCACGTCGGCCTGGCTGTAAGTGGGGACGGGATTGCCGTTTCCGTCCACTACCGGGCTGCCATTCAGATTCAGTTGCGTCAGCCCCAGCGTGAAGAGCTGCATCAGTTCCCGCCCGTAGTTTTCGTTCGGAGATGTGCCCGCCGCCGCGTTGGCCTTATTGTTGTTGGCCATGTTGAGATATCTCCCCATCGCGGGACTAAGCGTGACGGCCTTGATGATGTCCCGATAATTACCGAAAGCATTGTCGCGGAAGATACGCCAGTAAGGAGGATATGCGTAGGCGGGAGAAACTCCCGTTGTGGCCGAGACCACCCAGATCTGGCTCAGGATGAAGGCCACGCGCTGGCGCAGTTGGTCCTGTTCGGTAACCGTGTTCGTGAAAAACACTGACTGCACCGGCGCCAGGTTGTTGTTCGAGTTGCCGGCGGAGTTGAGAATCGCTTGATCCGGCAAATCCGACGTATTCAGCGCGAACTGCGCGGCCAGCCAGTTCACCATCCCCATTTGCTGAAACTGTGCGATCGAGGCCGGTGTCGGCCCCCAAGTCGCCTGGTCCAAAAATCGCGCTGCCTCGCGAGCAGTGACATCTTCGCCAAAACCCGCCGGAGCCGCCAGCAGCGCCGCCATCGCCAACGAACACAACACCTTCATGAAGCACCTCGCGTATCTTTTTCTAACCCGCCGTATCGAAGGGAGCCCGATTCCATATTCATTTGAACACCGCAAGTTCAGAAAAGTGTCTCAAAATTTCTGGAGTCCGGTAAGTCACGGGCAATGCGGCGGATAGCGAGGCTCGCGAATGATGCGCTCACGCCCCTTCGTACAGCCGCAGAGCCAGCACGTTGGGCAGTCCTGCGTCCAAAATTTTCTGCGCCGCTTTTTCGATGTCGTACTTAACCCGGCGGAACTCCAGCGTGCGCTTCTCAGGAGTGTAGATCGCATACGCGCTCCTGGGATTCATGTCGCGTGGCTGACCCACCGACCCTGGGTTAAACAGATACCGATGGTCCGGCTCGATCTCGATAACGCCCTCCGGGGCGATCCGCTTAATCCCTCCGCGCGTAAACAAGAACCCGCCCTGAACATGAGTGTGTCCAAAAAAGGTGACCGAGGCATCCAAATAGTCGCGAACCATGGCGGCATCGCCGGCGTGAATCACGTACTCGTCTTCATCGAGCGGCGAGCCGTGAACCAGATCGAAATCGCGGACGCGCAACGGCCCTCGCGGCAAATTGGAAAGATAGGCTACGTTCGCCGGCTCGAGCCTTTGCCGCGTCCACACCGCGGAAGCACGCGCCGCCGGATTGTAAACCTCGGGGGCGTCCAGGCCCACGCAAAGCTTGTCGTGATTTCCGCGAATCGCGGCCGCGGAATGGGTGCGCACCCATTCCGCCGTGAAATTGGGGTCCGCCCCATAACCCACGATATCGCCCAGGCACAAGATCCGGTCGTAGAGGCCAGCGGCGTCTCGAATCACCGCCTCCAGCGCCTCGCGGTTGGAATGAACGTCGCTGAGAATCAGGTACGGCACAGTCTCAGGAGGGCCACTTCGGGAGGCGCGCCCAGGCGGGCCGGAATCGCTATGGTCCCAATTCCGCGCGAAACGAAGATCTGGGAGGCATCCCTTCCGCCATCTTTAGTTTGATACAGCCCGTCCACATAACGTGTATAGAAGCGCGCGACGTTCAGATCCGCGCCCAGGATCTCGAATCGGACTTGGCCTCCGTGGGTGTGTCCGGCCAAGGTCAACTGATAACCCTTGGCTGCGGCGACAGGGAACACATCCGGATTGTGCGAGAGCAGGATATTGAACGCGCCTGGAACAACGCCCTTCTCCGCGTTGCGCAGGTAAGTTTTGTGGAAGCGCTGATAGTCAACTCCCGCCAGACTCACATCGGCCGATCCGAAGCGCAGCAGCGTGGACTGCTGCCGCAGAAAGCGCATGCCCAGCCGCGCGCCTTCCCGCTGGGTGTAGGCTTCGGACCGCGCGTAGATCTCATGGTTCCCCATGCACCCATAGATACCGGCATCCGCCTTCAGGCGCGCCAAAGCTTTCAGGCAATCGTCCAGAGGATCGCCGTGCTGGGTTATCAGGTCGCCGGTCACCACCGTCAGGTGCGGACGCGTTTCGTTGGCCATCCCGACGGCTTGCTCCAACTCGCCTAGCGTCAAGTACGGGCTCAGATGAATGTCGGTCACCTGGGCGATGCGCAAGCCATCCAGGTCGTGAGGAAGATTTGGGATCACGATGTTCTGCTCCCGCAGCGACAGGCGGGACCGCTGTATGAAAGTGCCGTAACCGGTGGCGGCCACGGGCGCGCCGATCAAAGCCCACCGGACCCCGCTCAGGAATCGGCGGCGAGCCGGGCTATGGCCAGGCTGCGGCCGGGCAATCAGCCATCCCAGCCCGTACGCCCCCGCGACCAGCAGGGACAAAAATGCCCAGAGGAAGACTGCGCCGCGGCCCCAACCCGCCGCCCATGCCGGAAAATGCTCCGCAACTCGCTCAAACCGCAGCAGAAAGCAGAGCATCAGTGCGAGAACGCACACGGCCCAGAGCCCAACAAATCCGAATCGAGAACGCCGGTCCCATCGAGCCCCTGGCCCCAGGTAAATCGCTAATGCGATTGCTGTCTGCACCAGCGTAACTACGGACAGCGAGATCAGATCGGGTAGGTAACGGGACCCAGACAGAGACGATAACACTTATTCTCATCTTATCGGTTGCCGCGCTCCTTCCGTGAGGGCGCTTGTTCTACCCTGGTGATATATGGGAAGCGGAATCGAACCGAGACTCGACTTCGCCAAGGTCGCCCCGGGAGCCAGGATGGCCATGTTCGCGGTCGAAAAATACGCCAGAGAATCCAGCCTGGAGACGCCCCTTCTGGAGTTGGTGCGGCTGCGCGCGTCACAAATCAACGGATGCGCGTTCTGTATCGACATGCATACCAAGGATGCCCGCGCGCACAGAGAGACTGAGCAGCGCCTGTACACGTTGAGCGTATGGCGCGAGGCTCCTTTCTTCAGCGCCCGTGAACGCGCCGCCCTGGAATGGACCGAAGCGGTCACCGAAATTGCAACGTCCCACGTACCGGACCAAGTCTATGAACGTGCGCGAAGCGAGTTCGACGAGGTAGAACTAGTAAACTTGACCATGGCGATCATCGCCATTAACGGATGGAACCGGCTCGCCATCTCCTTCCGGCAGCTTGCCGGAACATACCAGCCAACGAAGTCATTCAATACAGGAGAGCAAAACCATGAATAGAACAGCAAGCGCGAAATGGCACGGAGACTTGATGAGCGGGACCGGGGCGATTTCAACCGCCAGCGGAACGCTTTCGAATACGCAGTACTCATTTAAGACCCGGTTTGAGAACGGCGTCGGAACCAACCCGGAGGAACTGCTGGCGGCCGCGCACGCAGGCTGCTTCACCATGGCCCTTTCCGCGCAACTCGCCGGAGCCGGGCTTAAGGCCGACACTCTGGAAACCACTTGCACCATCGCTTTGGAGAAGAAAGACGGCGGCTTTTCCATCACCTCCAGTCATCTGGAGTTAAAGGCTACCGTTCCCGGGGCAACCAAGGAAGCCTTCGACACCGCCGTGCATGCCGCCGAAACCGGATGCCCGGTTTCGAAGCTCTTCAACACCACCATTACGGTGAATGCGCAGTTAATCGGCGCGGCCTGACCTACAATTCCAGTGTCCCGTGGTACAGCATGTCCTTGAGCGTGAACTTGCATTTCAAGTCCAGGGGTCCGATCTTGGTGCTGAACGAGGCTTCCTTATCCTCCACCATCAGCGCCAGCATGCGTGAGAAGTAAAACAGGGTTCCGGCGGGAGACACATCGTTTCCCGCCACCAGCTCCACGCGGCTCAGATGAACCAAGTCCCCCTTATGCTCCAGCTTGGTGACCTCTTTCAGGTACAACATCGACGCGCTGTCCTCAGGCTGCTTCTCCGAGCTCGATACCGCGCCCGGCAGGTTCCCGATCACGTTCAGCACGTAGAAATCCTTAACGTCCTTGGGAGCGGCATTCTTCAACGCCTCGCGCACCGGCAGCGCCGAGTCCCAGCGGACGATAGCCTTCCACTTGATCTTCTCCGAGGGGTTGTTATCGGTGGTGCTGGTACTCTGACTGGTACCCCCGCGAGCCCGGCGCGTAGGCGCGGCCCTCCCGTTCCCCAGCCCGCCCACCTGCCCGTTGTCGGTAATCGCTGCATCCTTCGCCCATGGCGATTTGGTCAGCAGTTCCTTGATTTCGGCGCTGCTCCAATCCTCAGGCTTGCGGTCGTTCCAGAACTCCTTCGCGAACGCGCCGGCGGGGAAAGTGAGCGTCCCCAACGGAAATCCCAACCCAGCCAGCAGCGCATGTCGTCGAGTCATTGAAGTTATGGACGGCATGGAACCGTTTGATGTTACCACTCTCTCTCTGGGACCTAGGTCCGCCCAGCCATATAGAACTCGCTGGTACGATGGAGGTACTTCCAGGGCATTGGAAAGCCTGCCTGGAGGAACCATACTTGGTGAGGGATTCTCCATGCGAATTCGTTACCTCCTGCTAGTGGCTCTTGCGCTTCCGGTGATCGCCGTCATCATCCGGTGGCTTGCTGTGATGATAGCGGCGCTCTTGCGAGGCCCCGGCTCCAACTGTCCCATGTGCCTGTCGAAAAGAACGCGCGAATCCAAACCGCGCGTCCTCGATCGGCTTAGGCCCGCAATTTTTGTGGCTCGCCGGTGCGAGAATTGCCAACGCCGGTTCCTGATGTTGCAGTCGGTGAAATACGCTCGCCGAGCCAAGGCCGCGGGGCAATCCTCCCGCCCAATGGTCCCCGCCGGCTCTCAAATCAGCGCGAGACGTTAGGGCGGACGCACCAGGGGATATTCCGGCAAGTTTCTCCCGAGTTGGAAAACGCCTCTTGACGGCGCATACTCGCTCAGAGACCCTATGGGATTTCTCTACCAGGTAAGCCTTGTTATCGCGTTTCCAGCAATCCTCGAGATCGCCTGGTGGTTCTTCATTATGGTTGTTGCGATGGCTCGCGGGCAGGTTTCCATCTGCCCCAAGTGCCATTCGACGCACACCCGGCGGTCCACGCGGCGCGTTTGGGACTCTTTCTTCCCGGCTTTCGTGAGGCCCCGCCGCTGCGAGGATTGCGATCACCGGTTCTTCTCGCTGCACTCCGTGCGCTACACGGGCCGCCCCCGCCGCCGCTTCATAATCTGAGATCCTGAAAAGCGCAAGGATCATGCTTCTTCCAGGACTCACCGCGCTACAAGCCGCGGCCGATGTGGTGCACTGCGCCATGCCGCCGACCGCGCAAATCCGCTGGCCGCTTCTCTGCGCTCGCGTCGAGGCCGACGTATGGGTGAAGCACGAAAATCATTCCCCGGTTGGTGCATTCAAAATCCGCGGCGGCGTGGTGTACTTCGAAGAACTGGCGCAGCGGGAGCGCCCCGCGGGAGTCATCGCCGCCACCAGAGGCAATCACGGCCAGAGCGTCGCCTTTAACGCCGCCCGCGTAGGCATGCGCGCCGTGATCGTCGTCCCGCACGGCAACAGCCCCGAAAAGAACGCCTCCATGCGAGCGTTGGGCGCAGAATTAATCGAGCACGGCCATGATTTTCAGGAAGCCCTTGAATATGCCGCCACCCTGTCCGCCCGGGAGCCTCTGCACTTCGTTCCATCCTTCAACGAAACGCTGGTGCGAGGCGTGGCCAGTTGCGCCATGGAGCTGTTCGGCGCGGTTCCCTCGCTTGATGCCCTGTACGTGCCCATCGGCATGGGCTCTGGTGTTTGCGGAGCCATCGCCGCCCGCAACGCCCTTGGGCTCAGCACCGAAATCATCGGCGTGGTCGCCGCCAGCGCGCCCGCCTACGCTTTATCCTTCGCCGCCGGGCACCCTGTCTCCGCCGAAGTCGCGCCCACCATTGCCGATGGCATGGCCTGCCGCGTTCCCGATCCCTCGGCTCTGGCGATGATCGAAGCCGGAGTCGCCCGCCTCGTCACAGTCGATGAGTCCGAGATCAAGTCCGCCATGCGCCATCTCTTCACCGATACGCACAACGTTGCGGAAGGCGCGGGCGCCGCCGCTCTCGCCGCTCTGCTCCAGGAGCGCGGCCGCATGCGAGGACGCCGCGTGGCCGTCATTCAGACTGGCGGAAACGTCGACGCCGAAGCGTTCGCAAAAATCCTTGCATAATCACGGCGCACGGATTCCCTCCCAAACCATCGACCGCGAGCGATAGCGGCTGCCGGCACCACTGGGTACCCCCATGGTCGAGCCGGCAAAACTGACCCCTCCTCGCTGAGCCGCGACCAAACGGAGCGCTCCACTCCGCTACTGTGCGCACAAAATTCCGCTATGTATTGGCGAATAACACATTCGGCATGCCGTGCTCTTGAGTGTGCCCTGATCGAAAGTTCCGGCGCAGAGAATCTGATGGTTTGAAGGATTGATCGCCACATCCAGCACCTCGGAGCTCGGCAGCGACAGCCGCACTCCCGACGAAGTGGCATACAACGTTATCGCATTGAGCGGATCGACAATGCCGATGTAAGCCCAGTCACGCATAGGCGGAACCGGAGCCATCGATACGATACAGCCCGCTCAACGTCAGATGATTCTGCACCGCGGTCTTGACAGGAAACCCCGCGGACGAAATACTGCCTGCTATATAAGTGGCACCCTCCGCATCGACTCCGCGACCCGCGAACGACTCCGATCCCGATCCATCCACTTGTGACCCACCGAAAGCGGGAAAGCTCTGAGAAAACGCAGGGGGGAACCAGCGCGAACGCCGTCAAGGTCAGACGGAACATGCCACCATCTTTAGACAGGCTCGATCGCACGAATGGAACCTGCGATAAAATAGTGTACGGCCGCGTCCACCGAGGAGTCCCGATGTATTCATCTTTCGCGATTCGTGTGGTTACGGTTGTGTTTGCGCTTCTGCCCGCGGCGGTTCTTCCGATAAAAGCAGCCGAGCAGGACGCGCTCTCAATCGACTCAGTTATTCAAGCCCGCCATCTCCCCTACGGCACCATCCTGGACCCGGTCCTATCGCTGCCTGATCTATCTACAGTGCAGGATTATTCCCGCTGCGGCGATTCCGCACTGTGGACCGGCCACTATCTCGCAGCGGAAGCCTATCGCTACGCCGTTACCGGATCGGCCGATGCAATGACCAATGTCAACAATGCGATCCAAGGCATCAAGATGCTTTTGGACGTCACCGGGAACAACGCTCTGGCGCGCTGCGCCGTGCCCGCGGATTCGCCCTTTGCCGCGTCAATTGCAAGCCAGGAGGCCGCAAACGGCATCTATCAAGGCGCCGCGTGGGGCGCACCCTATATCTGGGTCGGCAATACCTCACGCGACGAATATATTGGCGTGTTTTACGGCATCGAAGTGACCTACGAATTAATTACCAACCAGGGTGTCCGCAACTGGTGCTCCTACTTGACTACACGCATGTTGGATTACCTGGAAAGTAACTGGTGGAATGTGATTCTTCCGGACGGAACCATCACTACCAGCTTCCTGATTCGTCCCGATCAGCAACTCGCGCTGCTGCTGGTAGCGAAGAGCATGAACGGCCCCGGATTCGCCTCGAAATATTCCGACGAATCGAATCTCATTTCGCCGGGAGTTCCCGTCGCGGTCGGCGTCGATTGCGTGGATCATTACGATTCGTACTACAAGTTCAATCTCGATTACATCAACTTCTTCACGCTGATGCGCCTGGGCAGCGGCTATTCGAAGTTATGGTACGACGCGGCATATAGCGAGTTGAAAGCCACCACCGGCGGCGATCAGAACGCCCACTTCAACATGATCGACCGCGCCATCAACGGCCCTAACTCGGGACGCGATGCGCAAACCGCGGCGCTTTTAGACGCGTGGCTACTCCGCCCCCGGGTCGATGTATATCGCGACTTTTCCTCGCAGTTCCCGAATTGCGGCAATGGCAACGCGTGCAGCCCGCTTCCGGTCGAGGATCGGGTCACCACCGATTTCCTATGGCAGCGCAGTCCCGTGCAGCTTGCCGGCGGCGGCGATGGGGACATCGAAACCGCCGGCATCGACTACATTCTGCCCTACTGGATGGCCCGGTATTACGGCGTGATTACGCAATAACCTATCGATAGCCATCGTGATGCGTCCGGAAATCGCGGAGGCGCCGCAAATCTTCCTGAAGCATCGTCCGGTCTCGAGCCGAAAGATTGTTGTCGTTCACCACCTTTTCTACCGCGGCAATCGTACGGTCCAACTGCGGCTCATCGTAACGGCTTGATTCCATCTTGCTTTGTAAATCGTTCAAGTCTTTCTTGGTTTCCACAAGCCGGTATTCATCCGTACTGATCTTGGGAGTGACTTGCTGGATGTGATCCAGATCCTCCCGGACCCTTTGAAACAGGTGGCCGCGCCACCAACCCTCATCTCGATTCGTCTGATAATAAGCGTCATCCCTATTCTGGGCGTAAACGCTCGTGCCAAATACTACCAGCCCTGTCAGAACGGACGCTTTGATAAGAATGTGTTTCACTACTCGAACCTCCTATGACTAAGGGATGGTCCGGCCGTTTATGACGTTTCACCGCCGGCTGGAGGCTCCTGCGCCGCTGGAGGATCAGGCTGAGCAGGTGGTGGCGTCTCCGGTTGCGCTTTCTCCACGACCAAAGTGAAGTGCGCTATCAGCGCCGCAATCGTCCCCAATGCCGCCAGTACCGGCGCCGCAATCACCCCCACTGTGGCCACCGTCAAAGGGATCTCTACAAACGTGTTCCCCTTCTCATCCTTAACGATGATCCGGCGCACATTCCCCTCGCGAATAAGCTCGCCGACTTTATCCACCAGCTCTTTTCCGCGAACTTTAATCTCTTCGTAAACAACTTTAAAATCCGGCACGCTCCACCTCAGCAAATGATACGGCGTATTGGTCCCGATTGTTCCGTCCCCGCCTTGACTTCCATCGCTCGCCGCGATTATCGTAGCTGAGTGATCAAGCCGCATTCAGGCATTCCGTCCGCTCTGCTGCAGCTGGCCATCGCCTTCTTCCCGGCAGCCCTCCCAGCACTTGCTCAGCAGGACTTCTCCGGCGAATGGGCCCCGCTCTACCACGAAGACGGTCCCGAGCGCCTACCCGGTCCGGAGCTCGCCGATTACACCGAACTCCCCATCAACGACGCCGCCCGTCTCCGCGCCGATAGCTGGGACGCGGACCGCATCTCCGTAGTCGAGCAATACCAGTGCCGGCCTCACGGCGCCGATTACTCCATGCGCGGCCTGGGCAACCTCCGCGTGTGGCGCGATATCGATCCGGCAACGCAGCGCACCATCGCGATCCACACTCACCTCCTCGCCTGGGATAGCGAGCGCACCATCTATATGGATGGCCGTCCTCACCCGCCCGGCTATGCGCAACACACGTGGCAGGGATTTTCCACCGGCGTGTGGGAGGGCAACATGCTCACCATCACCACCACCCATCTCAAGGAGAATTACATCCGCCGCAACGGCGTGCCCCGCAGCGACCAGGCCATTTTCACGGAACACTGGACGCGCCACGGCGACTATCTCACCGTCACGACGGTAATTGAAGATCCCGTCTTTCTGACCGAGCCCCTGGTCCGCAGCGACAATTGGTATCTCGATCCCGGCCAGCATATCGGTATCTTCGGATGCGAATATGCCGCCGAATTGCCCCAGCCCGAGGGCACCGTGCCGCACCACCTGCCCGGAACCAATCCCTACCTGCACGAATTCGCCGATTACTACGGCTTGCCTTACGAGGCCACTCGAGGCGGCGCCGAAACCCTCTATCCCGAATACAAATCCAAGCTGAGCGGCTATAAACCACCCGACCACTGCGAACGTTTCTGCGTCTGCACAACGTTGTTCAATTGCAACCTGCGATGAGAATAATCCTGCGGTTTGCTGCTTTGCTCATATCGTTGGTCGCGACTTCAACCGCGCAGGATTTGAGCGGCCAGGATTCGAACAACCCGCAAATCCAGACCCTGCCCGTCCAAGGCAACGTCTACATGCTTGTCGGCGGAGGCGCAAACGTCACCGTCCAAATCGGCAGCGACGGAGTCCTTCTGGTCGATAGCAACTACGCGCAGCTCGCGCCTAGGATCATCGCGGCCATCCGGAAACTATCCGCCGGCCCCGTCCGCTATGTGGTGCTCACCAGCGTCCAGGCCGATCACACCGGTGGCACCGAGGCTCTGGTAAAACTCGGCGCGACGCCGGCTGCGCCCTCGCCGGCATTAGTCGTCGCCGACATCGACGTTCTCAACCGCATGGTCAAGCCTCTTCCCCGCGATCCGCCCGTCCCTCAGGCGCTTTGGCCCAACGACACATACAGCACCCCATTCAAGGATTTCTACTTCAATAATGAAGCCGTAATCGTGACACACGTTCCGGCCGCGCACACCGACGGCGATAGCATCGTGTTTTTCCGCAAATCCGATGCGCTCAGCGTCGGCGACATCTTCACTCCCGGCAACTACCCAGTCATCGACACAGCCAAAGGAGGCAGCGTCCAGGGCCTCATCGATGGATTGAACCGAATTCTCGACATCGCCGTGCCCGCCAAGTATCAGGAAGGCGGCACGCTGGTGATCCCCGGCCACGGCCGCCTGTGCGACGAGGCCGACGTAGTCGAATTCCGCGACATGGTCACCATTATTCGAGATCGCGTTCAGGATTTAATCAAGCAGGGCAAGACTCTCGATCAGGCCAAAGCCGCTCAGCCCACCCGCGATTACGACACCCAATATGCGGCCGAAGGCAGCTCCGTCACCCCGGATGCCTTCGTTGAATCGGTCTTCCGGAGTCTTAAAAAATGATGCGGAGCGTGAAGAAATGAGACGTGCGCTGCCCGCCATTGTTCTGTCGGCCGCGCTCTATGCGCAGGCGCCCCCTCGCGGAGCCCGGGGCGCGCCGCCTCCCACGCCCAAAGCCGCCGCTCCCGTCGATTTCACCGGCTACTGGGTTTCCGTCGTCACCGAAGACTGGCGCTGGCGCATGGTCACGCCCATCAAAGGCGATTTCGCGAGCATCCCTCTCAATGCCGAAGGACGCAAGCTCGGCGACGCCTGGAATCCTGCCGCGGATGAAGCCTCAGGGTCGCAGTGCAAAGCCTACGGTGCCCCCGCAATCATGCGCGTCCCCGGCCGCCTGCACATCACTTGGGCCGATGACAACACGCTGCGCATCGACACCGATGCCGGAACCCAAACCCGCCTGCTGCATTTCAATCCGGAGACGGCTGGCGCCTCTGGGAAACCGTCAGGCGAGCCAAGCTGGCAAGGCTACACCATCGCCAATTGGGAGCGCCCTCTGCGCGGATCAGGCACGCCTCAATCCGGCTTAGGAGCCACAAGAGAGGGGACGCAAGGCCGCTCGCTCGAAGCCGTGACCACGCTCCTGCGTCCCGGCTATCTGCGCAAGAACGGCGCACCTTACAGCGCCGACACTGTCCTCAAGGAATACTTCGATCTCTCCAAGGAACGCAACGGCGATACCTGGTTCGTCGTGACCACCATCGTGGAGGACCCGCAGTATCTGACCGAACCCTTCGTCACCAGCACCAACTGGAAAAAGGAAGCCGGCGGCTCCAAGTGGAACCCGGCTCCCTGCTCCGCGAAATGACTGCGCGTTTCGCCCGCTGATTGCGTCATACTCTTATAGAAGTGGCGGGCTTTGACAAGGATCTCTCCGAGATCGTCGCGGAGCTGAATCGTGCTGCACCTGGCGGCCGGCAGTCCCCTCAGTTCCCACCTGGTCACGTAAAAGAGCCGCCTCACGCCGCTCTCGAAAATTTTGCTTCGCTCGACGCCCTCCTGGTAAACGCCATCCGCCGCGGAGCCTCCGACATCCTGCTCATCGCCGGAGCCCCGGTAACCCTCCGCATCGGAGGCGTCCTCTCGCCCGCCGCGGGTGCGCCTCTCAGCGCCGAAGATACGCGCCATCTGCTGCTCCCGCTCATGACTCCCGCCCAGGCCCAGGATCTACAGCGCAACAAATCCGCCGATCTATGTTTCAGCCGCGAAGGCATCGGCCGCTTCCGTTCGAATATCCACTATCAGCGGGGAACCGTCGCCGGCAGCCTCCGCCTGCTTCCCGAAAAAATCCCGACGCTCGAAGCCCTCCATCTGCCGCCCGTCCTGCGCCGCTTGGCCGAAGCGCGACAGGGCCTGGTCCTGATCACCGGGCCCACCGGCTGCGGAAAAAGCTCGACGCTAGCCGCACTCGTGGACCTGATCAACACCCATCGCCGCGATCACGTGGTCACCATCGAAGATCCGGTCGAGTACATCCACGCCAACCGCAGTTCCATAATTGAGCAGGTAGAAGTCGGCACCGACGCACCCAATTTCGCCGGCTCTTTGCGCGGCATTCTGCGTCAGAACCCCGACGTTATTCTGGTGGGTGAAATGCGCGACCCCGAAACCATCGCCATGGTTCTGACGGCAGCCGAAACCGGCCACCTGGTGCTCTCCACGTTGCACACCAACGATACTTCGCAGGCCGTCTCCCGCATTCTCGATTCGTTCCCTCTTGGCAACCAGCCGCAAATCCGCCAGCAGGTTTCTCTCGCCCTGCTCGCCGTGGTCGCGCAGCAACTGGTTCCCACCATCTCAGGCGATTCCCGCTATCCCGCCGTCGAGGTCCTGATGGCCTCGAGCGGCGTCCGCGGCCTGATCCGCAAGGGCGACGATCACCAGCTTTATTCGGCGCTCTCCACCGGCCGCAGCGAAGGCATGATCACCATGGAGCAATCCCTCGCCGATCTGGTCCGCTCCGCCCGAATCAGCCGTGAAACCGCGATTGCCCACTGCTTCCGTCCCGAAGACCTGACGCGCTACTTGCAAGCGTGAGTCGGAATGGAAGGCGCCCGTCTCGGCAAAATACGAGATCCTCGGCGAGTTGGGCGAAGGCGGAGTGGGCGAAGTGTGGCGCGCCTGCGATCAGCAATTGCATCGCATTTTAGCCTTTGAAAATCCTGTCCCCAGACGTCGCCCCAGTCCCCGGCCTCCGCGCCCGTTTCCAGCGGGAAGCTCGATCCCTGGCAACCCTGAACCTGCTTATCTTGAAAGCCGATGAACAGTGTCCTTCCGGACCAAAAGCAGCGAGGTCAATGTCTGAACCTTTCCGAAGTCAGAAAGAGAATCTGGCAATGATCGTACCCTGCCGACTCTCCAGATATGGCATGGTCGTGCTGGTCGGAGGGTTGAATCCCGTATTTGGCGCTGCATACGCATTGATGACCCCGAAGCCCGCGGTGTAGATCCCCAGCGTATTCTTCGACGGCGGCGTCTGCGGGTTCGCGGTGCTCGGCGCCGGCATTATAGTCCGGTTAAAAATATTGACGAACTCGCCTCGAACCTGCAGATTCATTCTCTCTTTAATCCGGAAGTTCCGTCCGATGTTCGCATTCTCCGTCGGGGTGCGTGGGGCTCGGAAGCTCTTAATGTAATTGCCCGTCGCCGCGCAGGTTTGATTTGTAGGGCACGGCGCCCACGCGGCCGGATTCAATACCTGCGTGTACCACGGATTATAGGTACTCAAATTGTTTGGATTAACGCCGGGGCTATATAAGGGCTGCCCCGCCACCCGCACGTCTTCACTCGTAAGATAATTCAAATTCACGGTGCTGGTGGGTGGCGCCAAAAAGAGACCGCTTTGATAATTCGCGAAGAAGCCCAGCTGCCAGTCTTTGGTGACTGCATTCACATACTTGGGAAAGTAGGAGGCTCGGGGAACGGTATAGGTCGCATTGAAGGTCAAGTCCTGGGGCGGGATCTGCTGGAGGGCCCACCCAGCGCTCAGCGGGTTGAAGAAGTCCTGCCGTCCGGCTCGTGTAAAGCCTTGAGCCCAGGTGTATGCGCCACCCGCTTGGATGTTATGCGAGAGGCGCTTTGTGGCTTTAACCTGCAAGGAATTGTATTTGGTATCGCCCGTGGGGGAGCCCGAGGGTTCAATTGCTCCAAATTGGGGGAAGGGGTAAAGCGCGGCCTGCAAAGTGCTGCTGGTGGGGAAACCGGCGTAAGGCAGAATGCTGCCGATCCCCTGAGACGCCAGGAACTGCTGCACAGCCGTGCTGCTTATGGGGTCGCTCAAGAGTGCACGGGCGTTTTCATTGTTATACCCCGCTGGACCGGTTCCAGGAATCGGGTACAGACCGTAGGATGCCAGCAATTGCGGGGAGAGTTGACTTAAGCGACCATAGCCGCCGGGAATCCAAACGGCATGGTTGCCGATATAGTCCGCCTCCATGACGAAACTCCTGGTAAATTCTCGCTGGAAGCCGGCGCTCCATTGGTTGATGCGTGGGGGCCGGTTTTGGTTCGCATCCGGTACGACCGGCGCAGGAGATGTGGCACCCGGGTTGGGATATTGGAACGGGTTCGTGACCGGCCAAACCGGCGCCTGGACAGCACCAGGAGTCTCATCATTTACGTATTGGTACGCCGCGGGAATGTACGAGGGACTATTGGCCTGAAGATTATAGGCTCCAATGGAGCTGACGGTGGCGCCGGCGGCCGCCCCGACGAACTGGTAATTAATGCCCCACCCTCCACGGAACACGGTCTTGCTGTTGATCTGATACGCGACGCCAATGCGCGGCCCAATCGCGTAAGGATAAGCTGGCTTGTAGAATTGACAATTGCAGTTGCTGGCGAACTCCAGTGAGCCGGGATGGCCGCCCGCGTTGGGATTCGCCAAAGTTGGATTGATCTGTCCCCAGCGCCCATACTGCTCTTTCTCAGGGGTGAAGTAATCCCACCGCAAGCCATAATCCAGCGTCAGCTTCCGGGTAACCTTCCAGGAGTCTTGAACATAGATGTCCCAATCGAACGTAGCTACCCGCGTATCGATCGGAACGCTTTGCGATATCGAGCTATAATCTCCCAGGAGGAAACTGGCAAAGCCGAAGCCATCGGTATAGCTTCCAAAACTATTTGTGTTGATGAAGGGATCCGAGGTGGGACCGGTGCCGCTGTTCAATGTGACTTCCGGATGCGGCTTCGAATAGGCTTGTTCCATGATCATCTCGGCGCCCGCCTTATAAGTGTGCTTACCGCGGACCCAAGTCACATTGGTATTCCCCTGGGGCCTCATTTCATAACTTGGACCTTGGCCTGGAGGGCCCAGATTCGCCATGCCGCCGGTGGCGTTGGTGCAGGCCCCGGCCGTTAAAGACGCGACGCAATTCCCAACAACCTCGGGAAAGGTACGGTTCACAAGGAACCCACTCAGCCCCAACTCTTGCTGAGCGTTGAAATTGAGAGTTGGCGAGTTGTCTACGAAACTTTGATGGTATAAGCCCGCGCCGATGTGCAGCAGAAGCGTGGGTGTCAATGTACGGTCGTAGTTCAGCCGTTCCTGGTAATTCGTGATGAAGGAGCCTCGGGCTTCTGTGATTGTGTTGGGAAGCCCATCCATTTGCCCCAGAGTGGGGTTGAATTGGTTCGCGGTGGTGTTCTCGGAAAAGTAAAAGGAGAGCTTGTCCTTAGCATCGATATTGTGATCGATCTTGAATGCGGGAATGGCCGAGTACCGATTACCAGGCTCGGTCGTCGCATAGTTCCCGGCGAAACTCGAGTTGTTTGGTAGTGGGACGTAGGACAATATCTTCAGCGAGACGGGATCGAAGCGGTTCATCGGAATGATATTGCCGGCAAACGGCAGCGCGTAGCCTTGACCGGCCAGTGGGCCAGACGTCGCCACTTGACGGGTAGCGGGATCGAAGATTTCATTGGCATAGATGAATTGGCCAATGGGGTCCTTTTGGGCGGCGGGGGTTCCAAGGGGCGTGGTTTGAATTCCTAGTTGGGCGCAAGCGCTACAAGTTCCGTTGGGAGAAATCTCCGAGAAATTGCCATTTCGGTAGTTGAGTGTGGGGACGGTGTCGGTAAAACCATACAGATTGGTTTCAAGAAACTCCTCATAATTAAAGAACCAGAAGGTCTTGTTATGCCCGTTATAGATTTTGGGGATCACGATGGGTCCGCCCATGGTCCCGCCGAAATCGTTGCGCCGCCCACGCGGACGGAATTTGCTCCCATTGCCGCCCTTCGTGCTACACGCTTCGCCCGTCGGCCCGACGATGCAGCCCCCGCTTTTGGTAAACGGCTGCCCGGCGTTCAGATCTTCGTTCACAAAGTAGTCGTAGGCGCTGCCATGATATTGGTTGGTGCCGGATTTCATCGTCATGTTGATGACCACACTTCCCGCTTGTCCATACTCGGGCGAGTAGTTGCTGGTCTGATACGCAATTTCCTGAACCGCGTCCACGCTTGGCTGAGCCATCTGAGTGTAATCGTACGTTCCAAAGAGTCGCGAGGTCGAATCCTGGCCTTCCACGCGCATCGTCTCGGTCAGCGAGCCGCCCAGTCCATTAACCGTGAATTGTCCGCTGGGAGAATAACCGCTCACGCCCGGGAGAGTCAGAAGGCTATTGTAGGGGTTGCGATAGCCGGAGGTGCCCGAGTTGACTGTCCCAACACCTATCAAAGGCAATTCGTCTAAATCACCGATGGTGACATTGCTCGCCAACTCGCCCGTCTCCGTTTTGAGCATGGTCGATTCGGCGGTCACGGTCACGGACTCGGTTGCATTTCCAACTTGAAGGGGAACGTCTTCCCTGAGGATCTGTGCCGCTCCAACTTGTAGGTTGGTATGGGTGTAGGTCTTAAATCCTTTATCACTTACGGTAATCGTGTATGTGCCGACACCCAAATCGGTGATTGTATAGTTTCCTGTGCTTGTCGTGATCCCGGAAAAGGTAGATCCTGTCTCCGCGTTCTTCACTTGTACCATTGCTCCCGGAATAACAGCCCCGGCTTGATCGGTGACTGTGCCGGTGATAGTTCCGTTACCTACTTGGCCAAACGCCAGAACACCTATGAACAAGGAGCATAGCGCCAGCCTGAGTGTTTGAA
Source organism: Bryobacteraceae bacterium (assembly GCA_036489835.1). GTDB lineage: Bacteria > Acidobacteriota > Terriglobia > Bryobacterales > Bryobacteraceae > Palsa-187. The sequence continues at coordinate 368,324 of DASXEY010000103.1, forward strand.
TCTTCATGGATTCTTTCCCCCTTAAACTACAATCCAAAGCGTCTTGGACTAACATAAGTTCCATTCAAGGCGATATTACAATAATACTACGGACGGCGTCAATGAATAAGATATATGACTTCGCGTAGTAATGCTTCCTAACTTCAGAAGTCCTGTTATGAACAGGAAGCCCTTATATACTATTATTTGACAATCGCGCCCCTGGGCTTCGCCGGCAATCATAATGGTGATGGTTAGCATTTGACCTAGCGGTTGTTTTAATACAAGGCGAAAGTTGCACAACTGGTATCGGCCTGCGACAAAAGCCATTGCACAATTGCGGGCGCCCACCTTCTTGGGGTCAAAAGGCTGGATTTAGCCTGTCGAAGTTATACGAGGAGTTTGCGGCTCGTGACGATCTACTCGCGCAACTCGCCTCAGAATGCCGGCAAACTGGGTCGACGTTGTCGACGGCCAAGTATGCAGCCAAGGCAATGCCACCAAAGGAAGGGTTATCATCGAAGGCGCCCTCAACACGCTTGTTGCTAGGAGGATCGCTTTACTCCGCGGGACGTTTCAGGCAAAAACTGCATTAAATTGCGGCCAAGGTCGTGAAGGCACCAATCCTCGAGTTTTGCTCAAAGCAACAAGTTTCACTGCCGTCGGGAGAGAAGGCTCGGTATTTTCATCTCGTTGCCGTAGACCGCCCAACTCCCGATGGACTTACGACCCGCTCATACTGCTTCCATCTGAAATATTCCCGTTTTCGAGGCCCCCAACGGACCTGGTATATTGCTGCGTGTGCTTGGCTTAGTAAGAATGGCTCCCCGGAGCGGGTTGCCTCGGGCCAAGCTAGGACAAGGACAGCTGTCCTTGTCTTCTGCGATGCCAGGCTGGCTTTGATCCGCGTGGATCCGTCTTCGCGTTTGCCGGTCTTCTCTGACGCCCCCAACGTAACCCCTCATCGCAATTAGGCCTCATTGGGATGTATAAGACCAGCAATTCGTTTCGAGACGAAGAAGTTCACGAGTGTGCTTCGGAGCGAGATTATGGACCAGTCGATTACAAAGCCCGCTCGGCATCCTCTTTGAGGTATTAGTGGTTGCAAATGGTGCACCTTTCACCTGGAGGCCCAATATCCGGGTCCCGCTGAAGACAAACCCGCTCCGCATTCAGCCGCGGCTGCCGTCAATCAGTAGGAAGCACCGCATGATGGATTAATCCCATTCGAATGGGGGCTGCATCTCTGGAGGAGTTAAAGCATCCGCTGTCCCGGAAAGGGCGGTCTCTGATGACGAAGGCCCAAGACGAAATAAGTGCAGGGAAGACCAAGGAAGGGCTTGAGAATCCCGGCAAACTGGGGCGCCGACCATGTTGCCTCCGGTCTAGTTCAGAAAACTACGTTTTGCCGCCGACGGGTCGGTGCCGTTCTAGTCTCGGAGATGAAAGTTTTCAATGCCAAGGACGGACAGGGTCTTTCGCTGGCAAATACCATGGGCATCCATACGGGTTTTCATTACCGGCCGGCGCTCACCTGCGGTCGCAAAACGTGCCGCGGAGCTTAAAGTTATATCTTTGTCTATCTGGCACAAAGCGAAAAAGATACAGGCGTTCGAGGAATGCGTCGAGAAGGCGCGCGTCACCCGATGTATTCGACGCCGCGGCGATTTAGGATGCGAGAGGATACGTCCAGTCTGAGCGGATGAGAGGCATTTGCTTCATCGACTGCGCAATACTGAGGGTGTCAGAATTCCTAACAGCATGAACACTAGGCTCTGCGAGGTCGCTTTGTTGGTTCTGTCCGCTGTGCCTGCGTACGGACAGATGCGACCCGCCTTCGAGGTGGCGTCGATAAAACGAATCGCCGACTATGTGCCGACTGCGACGATGAACGGCGATCTTTCGCATGGGCGGCTGACGCTCAATAACGCTCACCTCGGGCAGATAATTTCGGTGGCATACGGAATCCAGTCAGTTCGGATTCACGGAATACCCGCATGGTTCAGTGAGAACCAGTTTCAGGTAGCCGCAAAGGCCGAGGATCCCGCAACCAGCGACGAGCAAGTGAAGGTCATGCTGCAGAATTTGCTCGCGGATCGGTTCAGGCTAAGATTTCATTGGGAGAACCAACCGCTCCGGAATTTCACGCTACGTACTGCCGCGGGCGGACCGAAACTGGAACAGGCTCCACAGGACGGCGTCGATAACTGCGTGCGCACTCTGGACGGGAGCAGGCACGAACTCGCGTGCAAGCACATTCGGATCAGCACGCTCGCGAATGCGCTGGCGGCCATGCTCAGCAGCCCGGTTGTGGACCAGACGGGACTTACGGATAGTTACGATTTCACCCTCAACTGGGACGGGGACGAGACGTATTCAGCGGTGCCGGACGCTCTGGAGCAATTCGGATTGAAGCTAGAGATGAAGAAGGTTCCGACGCAGGTGTTCGTGATCGACAGCGTGGAACGACCGTCGGAGAACTGATGTCCGCTTCCGTGAAGTGAAGGGGCGAGTCCATCACGTCAGCGCCCATGTCGAAGGACAAGGCCCGTGGCCCGTAAGAATTACCGCGAATCTGCGGCCACGGCCCGGCGGATCCGCTAACGCCAGTACAGAGTCGCATGAAGTTAAACGCTTTTCCGGCTGCGGCCCAAGGAATGCAAGCGTAAGTCGAGTGCCGTTCGACGGGTGGGGGAAGAGGCGTACTTCGCCGCTGAACTCTTCCGGTCCGGGACAAATCGCGAACCAGTAGTGCAGAACCGAGGTGAGAAAGGTTATGAACGTAGCCAAAGAGCCGGGGGCCGACCAAATGAAGACCGAGCAACCTTTCCTCACGGACGTAAAGCAACTGAGGGCGCGCGCGCGCGCGAGCATCGAAAAAGGCGCCGTTACGCCGGCCTATCACGGCGACGTGAAACAAACGATCGACATTCTGCAGGCGGTGCTTGCCACTGAGATCGTATGCGTACTTCGCTACACGATGAACGCTATCGCCGCCACGGGGATTTCGAGCGAAAGCGTGAAAGCGGAATTTGATCAGCACGCCAAAGAAGAGCAAGGCCACATGCGCATGGTGGCGGAGCGCATCAATCAGCTTGGCGGGTCGCCCAATTTCAATCCGGAGGGCCTGGCCACGCGATCGGTTTCGCAATACATCGAAGGCGGTAATCTCGTGGAGATGATCAAGGAGAACCTGGTCGCTGAACGCATCGCCTGCGAACACTATCGCGAACTGATTCGTTACTTCGCCGACAACGATTCCACTACTCGCGTGATGATGGAGGGGATCCTGGCCAATGAGGAGGAGCATGCCAACGACATGCACGACCTCCTGGTGGCGCACGAAGGCAAGCCCATGCTACCGAAAACCGGCGGCTAAGAGAAGTTTTTCCGGGCCAGGACGGCATTCGACAGGCCTGAAGTAGGGCTCCGATCTCCGAATGTTGGCGCCGGTTTAGGAGTAGCATTTTCGCCGACTTGGACGCCGTGGAGATGCCGCTTTGAGCGGCGACGCGCACGATTATGCCGCCCGCCTGTGAAAAGGTCGACAGTCACAGGGATCGAGCCGGGAAAATGACGGAGGGTCAGCGCGAGGTGGATCCTCCCGCTCCTTCTGCAGGAACTCGATCGTGCGTTCGGGCAGAGCGCGCTTTGTCGGCGTATCGAACATCCTCGCCTACCTCTGGCAAAAGCCCTCGGACGGCAGGACCCACACGAATGCTGACGCGTTTCGTTTCGGGCCAGCCAAGTTACAATCTGCTGCTCCGTGAGGTCGAACGAGAGCTTATCCCGCTGGCGCAGGAAGAAGGTCCCGCGGCAATTACGACCCTTCTCTTGCCGGGCCGAGCTCTCCACCCGGGAGGCCCTCACAGCCTGAAAAGAGGTGCCAGCTTTTTCCAAGGCAGACAGTTGAGGACTGCATATTTTGCCAGCCCCGCGCGTCGCGCCTGATCGATGCCGCAGCGGATCAGCGGCAACTCTCGGATCCCGTGAGCATCCGTATTAATGGCGATCAAGACCCCGGCAGCGGATGCAAGACACGCGTTTTCGGCAGAAAGGTCTAACCGGTCCGGGCTCGAATTGATCTCGAAAAAGCAACCGTTTCGGCGCGCCTGTTCAATTACCCTGTCAGTGTCAATTTCGTAGCCAGGACGCTTCAGCAGCAGGCGGCCGGTGGCATGTCCCAGAATATTGAAATACCGGTTGTCCATGGCGCCTAACAGACGCTCGGTTTGCTGGCGGCGGTCAAGATCGAAGCGCGAATGAATAGAACACACCGTGTAGTCCAGTTCGCGCAAAAGCTCGTCCGGATAGTCGAGCGAGCCGTCCGCCAGGATATCCACCTCAGCGGATTTCAGAATACGGAAGCCGCGCAGCCGCGCATCAAGTTTCTCGATGTATCTGATCTGGGCCCACAGGTCGTCGACGGATATCCCGCGCGCTATCTTCAGGCTCTGCGAATGGTCGGTGATGCCAATATACTCGTAGCCCCGCTCGCGTGCCGCCTCGGCCATATCCTCAATAGAAGCGCTTCCGTCACTCGCCGTTGAGTGGGCGTGAAGCTCGCCGCGCATATCGGATGCCGTGACAAGCGTGGGCAAATCGTTTTGAGCGGCGCGTTCGACTTCATCGCGACCTTCCCGCAGCTCCGGCTCAAGGAATTGGAGGCCGAACGTTTCATAGAAGGTTTCTTCGGTTGGATAAGGCGTCCCTTTCAAATTGCCCAAGGCGCCCGTCACCGACGCCAATTTCTTCAGGTGAGGCGTTGAGCCGGTGCAGGCAATCATTCGCAGGCCCCAATCGTCTTTTCCCGCGAGCTCAAGGCGCAAGAGGACCCCGGCGGGCAGAGCGAACAGGGCGTTACTGCTGCCGGTGGAGACAAGGTCCGTCCGGCCGCCGCACCGCTGCATGCGCCTAACAACACTTGCAAAATCATGGGTCTCAATAACAAAGGTCAGTTCCTCGATGATTTCGACGCGCCGGCGAACCTCACCGGCCAGTTCGGCCCGCCGCACACCGCAGGGGCCGACCAGGAATTCCTCCACCGCAACACGGAGGTCATCCGCCCGGTAGAGAAGCATAGCCTGGGTCTCGGCGAGGCCCTGCCGGACATGCTGCGCCATTCGCAGGCCGAGAGCGCGTTCGAGCTCGCCGCTATCGAGCCTCTCCCGCAACTCTTTCGCCGACGAAATCCCGAGCTTCTTGTAAACCCGAAGCACGCGCCTGGGATCGAGGCGTGGATATTGGCTGATGCTCGCTGGCGCCGGGCTGGCCTGCGCGCGGAGTGTTTCGAGCTTCCGCAGCGTGCCGGTTTGTACGATCTCACGGATCGCAGCGGCGATCCCCTCGCCGATGCCGGCATAGCTCGTCAGATCGGCTTCGTCTTGGACAAGGTCCCCCAAACTTTCGGAAAACGTGCGAATCCTGGCGGCGGCCCGCTGATAGGCCTTGACCTTGTAGGGGTTTTCTTTTTGCGAAGAAAGAAGTTGTGCGAGGCTCGCCAGGCGATCTGCGATCTCCGCATTGCTCAGGCTCGTCGAGGCGCCGCTTTGCAGGCGATGCCCGTCCGCCATCGAGGCGCTCAGGGCGGGAGACGCAAGGTTTTCGTCCTTTACTCGCGATTTCTCGGACGATACTTCTCCGCCGTCTCCGTTACTCATGCAATCAGCATCCCGATGGTCGCGGCGGTCATGACCGCGAAGGTGCACCAGCCGGTGATGCGCAGCAGCGGCGCATTAACGCGCGAACCCATGACCTTCCGGTCGCTCGTCAGCAGCACCACCAGCAGGATAAGCGGAGCAAGCGCGCCATTTATCACCGCGGCCCAGAACATCATCTTTACGGCATCAAGGCGAAGGTAGTTAATAAGCAGGCCACCCAGCATCGCCGCCGCCAGCACGGCATAAAACCTTCGCGCGCCGGCCGGTTTTTTCTCCAAAGATCCTTTCCAGGCACCGCCCTCGGCCATTGCGTAAGCCGACGATCCCGCCAAAACCGGCACGCCAAGCATGCCCGTGCCGATCAAGCCCAGGGTAAAGAGCCAATAGGCTGCGTTGCCGGCAAGTGGCCGCAGGGCTTCCGCTGCCTGCCGCGCCGTTTCGATATTCGTCGTGCCATGGGCTTGGAGCGTCGCCGCCGTCGTCAAGCGCGGAACCGAGCGATCCCGCGCTTCAAGAGGTTGCTGGTCGGCGGGCCTGTTTGCGCCCTTGAGGTCGATTTCGGCGTAGATGAGCAGCCACTCCGAGTCGTAAGTGCGGGCGACCGTGAGATAGAGGTAAGACGTGTCGGCCCCCGCCTGCGCTGCGGGCACCAGGTTTTCGCTAGCAGCGATCCGTCCGTCCTGCCCGTTGTTATGGCCGTCGTCAAAGGCGCATGCCTTCAGCGACGGCCATTCTTCGGAGCTTCACCGAGCCAGTCGAGGGAAAGTCCGAGCGGCGCCTCCGAAGACCTGCGATTTGTGACAGAGCCACAATACCCTGGCACGACCCTGGCACGGCTCGAACTTCGTTGAATTGCCCTATGACGTCGCCGCGTCTCTCCGGGTTCTTCTGTGAGCCTGCTATGCCAGCTCTTAAGCAACACGCGTCCGGGGCGGGCCGGCTACGCACGCCACCGTTGCCGACGTATTCCGTAATCCCGGGGACGATGCCTCAATCTTCAGAACTCCCGCGGCTGGCATGGACTGCACAATCGCCATGCACATCCCATTGAAGGCCCTCCGCTTGGTGGCGTGGTCCGGCTCATGGCTGCTGGGATCGCCATTACCGACGCCGATTATTCGCCCTCCTGTCACCGCGAACGTGATGTCGTGATCTGCCGTTGGCACAATGCGCCCCTGCGCATCCACCACTTGGCGGAAATGCGTATGCGATCGGGACGCAGCGCGAGGGCGGCCGGCGCGCCCGTGGTCTCCCGCCGAGATGTCAGCACCTGCTGGGCGCCCTGGTATCCGCGCGCTTCAATGGGGCCCGGCTCATACTTCACTTTCCACGCCACGTGCGAATTGCGCGGAACATCCTGCGACCCAAGGCTCCTGCCGTTTAGAAAAAGCTCGACACGGTCCAGATTCGAGTGCGCCCAGACCTCAATCTCCGGGCCTTCTTTCCCAGACCAGTTCCAGTGCGGGAACAGAGTCACCGCGAACGTGATGTCGTGATCTGCCGTTGGCACAATGCGCCCCTGCGCATCCACTACTTCGACCGCCGCCATGGAGACATCTTCGGCACCGGCGGAAATGCGTATGCGATCGGGACGCAGCGCGAGGGCGGCCGGCGCGCCCGTGGTCTCCCGCCGAGATCTCAGCACCTGCTGGGCACCCCGGTATCCGCGCGCTTCAATAGGGCCTGCCTCATACTTCACCTTCCACGCCACGTGCGAATTGCGCGGAATATCCTGCGACCCAAGGCTCCTGCAGTTTAGAAAAAGCTCGACACGGTCCAGATTCGAGTGCGCCCAGACCTCGATCTCCGGGCCTTCTTTCCCGGACCAGTTCCAGTGCGGGAACAGATGCAGCAGCGTCTCAGAGGTCCACCAAGCTTAGTAGTAGAAATTTTCCTTGGGAAAACCGCAGGTATCGAGAATGCCGAATTGTGAACTGATGCACGGCCATCCGTAGGGCGTCGGTCCGCCGCGGTAATCGAAGCCGGTCCACACAACCCCCCGGCGATGTAGGAATGCGCGGCGTGAATCTGCCACCACGTCTCCGCCATTGAGGCCCAATTGGGGAAGTTCACGTCATACGCGCTGACGTAGCCTTTCTCCTTATCGTTTTCGTAAATGCCCAGCGTGGAAACCGTGCTGCCCGATTCGGTCCCCACGATTGGCTTGTCCGGAAACGCGTCCCTACTAATATGAGGCTGGCGGAGGTGGCGAGCTGGTTCCAGCTATCGAACTCAGTGATCACATCGCGCTGCGTGGAGATCGCACCGGTGCCCGAAAGGGTTGCTCACCTTTCGTTCCATGCATCGGGCATCCTTCAACTAGCCTTTTTGACGACCCACGTAGTCATGCATCGCTGATTCTGAACGATGGTCGTTTTGAGTGGGTCTGCAAATTGGCCCCCCAGCTTTTGTGTGAGTGTCTCGAGGAGGAGCTCGTCCACCAGGTAGCGCTCAGAGCCGTCAGGCAGCAAGTAGCGGCGTCCTCCGACAAGCTTGACTTGGTGTTCCATCCCGATTGACGATGCGAGCCGGCAGAATAGGAGGCCACCGGGTTTCAGGGAGCGCCACGTGCCTTGCAAAATCGCGTGAAAGTGATCGTCGTTCCGAGCAAAATGGAGAACCGCGCTGCTTATGACCACGTTGGCAAAGGCGCTCGGGAAGGACATTTCTTCGATTGCCTCAACACGAAAATTGTCCGAAGGCAATGTTGGCGCGAATGCCGCAGCCAGACGGCGGACGGCCTCGATAGCCCGCGGATCGGAATCCACACCGAAAACCTCATAACCGTCCTTGAGAAAATAAACTAAGTTGCGCCCGAAGCCGCAGCCCGTATCGAGAACTGTCGCGCCAGGCGCGATCCGTCCTCGAAGAAGCTGGTCGAAGAGATAGATATCGATCTGGCCGAATTGCTCGCTCGGGTTGGGCATGGAATCCCAGAATACAATCCCGGAGTAGTTTCCGCTGACGTTTTTCAGGTTGTGCCGATTTGGTGAAGGACGACGGCGGTTGCCGAGACCCTGCTTGCGGCTCAGGCCCGCGATGTGTATTCGACGGGAACAGCCGGCATGCGTCTCTTATGAAGCGCGGAGACCGACCAGTCGGTCACAACAGAAGGAACACAGGCAGAGTCGGGCGTATGACCGTCGACGAGCCGAGGGCGCGCGACCGTTGAGACCGCCACAGCTTACACTCAAACTACATGCTCAACCGGGGCTACGCCTACACCACAATCATCAGCAGCAAATACCATGGACAAACCCTGCTCTCCCACTTGGCAAGCCTTTACCCCCACTCCACCCCACAAGCTTGGCAACAAAAACTAAACAACGGCGAAGTCACCCTCAACGGCGTCACCGCCACCGGAAGCGAGTCGGTCACTTCAGGCCAAACCCTGGTCTGGAACCGTCCGCCCTGGATCGAACCAGACGCCCCTCAGCACTTCGAAGTGCTGTTTGAAGACCCCCATTTGTTGGCCGTAAACAAACCCAGCGGGCTCCCCACCCTCCCCGGCGGCGGCTTCATGGAAAACACCCTCCTGCGCGTGGTGCAGAAGCAAACCCCCAACGCAAACCCTGTCCACCGGTTGGGCCGAGCCACCACCGGCATCGTCCTCTTCGCCAAAACACCGCAGGCGGCTTCTAATCTATTCGCAAACTGGAACACACCTAAAATTCAAAAGATCTACCGGGCGCTGGGTCAAAACATTGCACAGCACGACGCCTACGAAATCCTCGCACCCATCGGCCTCGTACCGCACCCGCTCATCGGTTCCGTGTGGGCCGCGAACCCAAGTGGCAAACCGTCAAAGTCATTGGCAAAGGTGATCTCACGCACCACCAGAACCACAACATTTGAGGTAAGCCTGAATTCGGGCCGCCCTCATCAAATCAGAATTCATCTGGCATCCATCGGCCATCCCCTGGTAGGCGATCCTCTGTACGGCTTAACCGGCCAGCCTCTTGAAAATCTCCCCGGCCTCCCCGGCGATGGAGGATATTTCCTGCACGCCCAATATCTGAAATTCCACCACCCCATCACCGGAGAACAAATCAATCTTGAGGCAGCTTCGCCGTCCGGATTCTCGTTGCATCAGTAGGTTCACGGCGGGAATCAGATCAGGTGTCCGTTGAAACCTGCGCGATCCCGCCATTCCGAATCCTAACGAAGCGAGTTTTAT
>DASXEY010000104.1:0-57946 GCA_036489835.1 Bryobacteraceae bacterium
GATTTTGGAACATCACGATGGCTCCGGACGGCAAGCGCTTCGCGGTGCTGATGCCTGCCGAGCAGCCCCTAGGAAACCGAGTGACGTTCGTGATGAACTTCTTCGACGAGGTTCGGCGACGTACCGCACCCAAGAAATGACTGCTAGCTCTTCTCCGAATTGGGGATTTACCTGTTGGGCGGGGAGGGTCGTGGCGATGTCAACGACCGCTGCAAGTGCGAGGGTTTGACGCATGGCGTACTCCTCTCTGTCCCTTGCTCCCATAGACTGCTGCCGCAGGGGAAAAGTTAGCGTTGATCTCGAAAAAATACGCCGCGCAGTCCAAAAACGGCCCAGACTACTACCCTTAAGGTCGAACTGATCTGGGCAACGGGCTCGGCGTGGAGAAGCGCCAGAGGGATTGATTCGGGCAAGCTGCGGCCCTGATCTTCAGACGGAAAGCCGGTCTACAATGGCGGATATCAGGGTCGCTTGGCCGCACTTCTACTTCCGTAGCTTCGCCCCCGGCGGCGCCAGCGCAAATTAATCGGCCGCTTTTCTGATATGCTCCGTCTAACAAGCTGGACCCTGCTCGTCCTCGAGGCTGACGAATGCCTCCTTCTCGGAAACACGACAGAATCGAGGAAATCATGGCCCATCGAATTATCAGCCATTGCGTGTGCGCTCGTGTAGGCTTGGCCGCTCTTCTGGCGGGGGCGGCATTCAGCCAGGACGACGGGGCTCCGACGGCATTTATTGCCGCGGATGTGCATCCTACCCAAGACACGGGCAATCCCCTTCAGAACCGGTTGAGAGGTCCTTTCACCGGCGGCGGCCACTATGATCTCCGAGGCGCGACCTTGGTGGACATGATCGTCAGCGCGTACAACGTCACTCCTGAAAAGGTCTTGGGGGGTCCAAGCTGGCTGGATTATGACCGCTTCGACATCCACGCCGTGACGCCGCCGGCCACCACCCCTCTGGCAGCCAAGCAGATGCTGCAGTCTTTATTGGTGGATCGCTTCAAGCTGGTCTTGCGGAAGGAAGATCAGCCCATGACAGCTTTCGATCTGACGGTCGGGAAAGGTAAGCCGAAGCTGAAGGAATCGGACGGCTCTGGGGAGCCCGGATGTAAGGGGCAAACCCAGGGTCTTCCGCCCGCGCCCGCGCCGGGTGAGGCGGCAGCGCCGGTCAACATGGCATCGCTTACCCAGACCTTCACTTGCAAGAACATGACCATGCAGGCTCTCGCCGATGAGGTGTGGAACATAGGGTTTAACATCGTCGGCAACAATCCGGTGCGGGATAAGACGGATTTGAAGGGTACCTGGGATTTCGAATTCAAAATATCCGGAGGGCGGCCGTTGCCGGGGATGCCCGCCAGCGGTGATACAATCTCACTCACGGACGCTTTGGATAAGCAGCTTGGGCTCAAGCTGGAAGAAGTCAAGGTTCCGCTCCCGGTAATCATGGTTGTGAGCGCAAACAAGACGCCGACTCCGAACGCCCCCGATATCGCGAAAATGTTCCCGCCCGCGCCCACCGAATTCGACGTGGCCGAAATCAAGCCGAGCGCGCCGGTGGCAGCCGGCAACGGGCCTATTCGGATGGGATTGCAGATTCAGCCCGGCGGCCGAGTTAGCGTCACCGGCCTGCCACTAAAAAACTTGGTGCTTCAGGCCTGGGGTATTAACGCCGATATGCTGGTGGGAGCACCGAAGTGGATGGATACAGACCGATACGATATCATCGCCAAGGCGCCTGCGAACAGCTTGGCGGTCGGGGAAGTACGGCCCGACGGAGCCATCGGCCAGGCTCCGCCGCTGGACAATGATGCTGTCTTGGCCATGGTCAAGGCCTTGCTCATCGACCGCTTTAAGATCACAACGCATATGGAAGAGCGCCCTGCCGCTGCGTATGACTTGGTGGCGGTGAAGCCGAAGATGAAGAAGGCCGATCCGAACAGCCGCACCCAGTGGAAGGAAGGACCCGGAGCCGATGGCAAGGGCGATAGGACTCTGGGCCGGCTGGTTACGGTGCAAAACATGACCATGGAGCAGTTTGGCCAGAAGCTGCAAAACATCGCCGGGGGATACATTCACAGCACGGTTTTGGACAAGACCGGGCTGGAAGGCGGTTATGACTTCACGCTCGCTTTTAGCCAAGCAGGCTTGGTCAACGGCCGCGGCGGTGGTGTGATGGTGCTCAACGGCGTCGCTGTCGCTAGCCCCGCAGCTGCAGCAGGCGGCGACGCCTCGGATCCGAACGGAGCGGTCTCCCTCTTCGACGCCATGGAAAAGCAACTCGGCATTAAGCTGGTCGAGACCAAGCGGCCGGTGCCGGTCCTGGTCATCGACCACATCGAGCAGAAGCCAAGCGACAATTGAAGATCGCCTTTGCCGACCCACGGGCTCTATCTTTATTTAGATAACTGCAAGGAGGTTGGGGACATCATCACGGGGAGCGAGTGAAGCGCTCTAAGTCGGATTCTGCTGCCGGATTTCCGAGACGTCTGACGGCAGGGTAATCCCCAATAGATTGAACGTGGACCTGGCCCCGCGACTTCGGTTTCGTCCTTCCGGAAGCCAAGCAGCTCGGACTGAAGTTGGAGAAAACACGGGCGGCCGGAGCCGGTCTTGGTGATTGATCATCTCGAACAAAAGCACACGGACAATTGAGAGCTGCCGGAGTTAGAGTCGCTAATGGCACACCACAGGCAATGCCGCCTGGGAGCGCAGTCAATCGGCAGCTTTGCCAAATCAGGCCTGCTGAGTCCCTGGCGGCGAACTCTAGATGTCACTGTAAGGTTGCATATTCCTTATGGGCTTTATCCAGGATCGGGATGTTGGCATAGGCGTCTTTCCAAAGGGTGAGGAAACCCTGGTAGGCAGTCTTTGCCTTGATTTTGTCGCCCGACAACGCGAGCGCCCGGCCAAGTTGCAAGTGCGCCAGCGCGCCGATGGGATCGCTGTGCAGGATGGCGTGCTTGGGAAGGCCAACTCTTTGTTGTTCGAGACCACAACGGCGGAGCGGTTCGCGACGGTTTTCTATGGAGTCTTGCCGCTGTTCTTCAGATACGCGGTTATGTCGGTCGCGCGGAAGCTGTCCAGCCCGCGCCGCGCATTGACTCATCAGATTTGCTACCGGCGCGTCCTGGTTGCCTCATGAAAATGTTACCGGTCAAAGGGAATGACTAGCCACAGAATCGGGAGGCGACCAAGTTTGGCGACCAGACGAGAATTGATCCAGGCGATCGCGGGGCGCTATCATGTTGCCGCGCGCCACGACAAGAAGAAGATCCTCGATGAGTTCATCGAGGTAACGGGGTTCCATCGAAAGCATGCCATTCGAACTTTGCGGCGCTCGGCAGTGACCGAAGCACCGAAACCGGCGGCCCCACGGTCGCGCCTATATGACAAAGCAGTCGTACAGGCGTTGACGATTCTCTGGGAGGCTGCTGACCGCATCTGTGGAAAGCGGTTAAAGTTTGCGATTCCTACCCTTTTGGACGCAATGGAGCGACACGGTCATCTCCATTGCCGAGTCCGGAGATTCGGCGTCTGATTCTCACGGCAAGCGCGGCGACGATCGACAGGGTACTGGCTTCGACCAAGCAGATCGGTAAGCAAGGCCGTCGGAGAACGAGCATCAACACGCCGCTACGGAAGAGCATTGCGGTACGTACATTCGCCGACTGGAACGATCCACCTCCCGGTTTCTTCGAGATGGACATGGTGGCACATTGCGGCAAATCGGTCGGCGGCAGCCACGTTCATAGCTTGGTGCTTACTGACATCGCGTCAGCCTGGACGGTGGCTGCTGCAATGTTGGTTCGAGAACAGACGTTGGTGAAGGTGACGGTCGAGGATATTCGCAAGCAGCTACCCTTTCCCCTGCTCGGCTTGGACGTGGACAACGATGGCGCGTTCATCAACGAGACACTGGTGAACTACTGCAAGGACCAGGGTATTGTATTGACCAGGTCACGCGCGTACAAGAAGAACGATCAGGCTTGGATCGAACAGAAGAACGGTTCGGTTGTACGACGCATGGTGGGCTACGGAAGGTTGGAAGGTAACGCGGCTGTTGCGGTGCTGGCTGAGTTGCACAAAGCGGCTCGACTTTATGTGAATTTCTTCTTGCCGTCGTTCAAGCTGATGTCGAAGTCGCGAGATGGCGCCAAGGTTTCAAAGAAGTACGACAAGCCCGCCACTCCCTACCAGAGGTTATTGGCAGACGGGCGCATTATTGAGGAACAGAAGAACTCGCGTCGAGAGACCTTTGCACGGTTGGATCCCATCCTCCTTTTGAACCGGATTCGAGAGGCGCAGCAAAGGATAGCGGGAATCGAAGTTCATGGCGGGCCGGTCGAGCCGGTCGACCTCAATCAGAATCTCGGAAACTTCGTGAGCAATTTAGGGAGCGCCTGGAAAGCCGGTGAGGTCCGTTCCACCCATCGGAAGCCAAACGCGGAACCACGCCACTGGCGCACTCGCGCAGATCCTTTCGAGACCACTTGGCCGCTCATCGAAAGCTGGCTGAACGAACGGCCCGACGCCAATGCAAAGGAACTGTCTCAACATTTGCAAGCCAGCGGCCTTGGGGTCCAGCCTGGGCAACTTCGAACCCTGCAGCGGCGCGTGAAGACTTGGCGCACCGAGATCGCGCGGCGCCTTGTCCTCGGCTGTGATTCTGCAGTCGTCACTATCGAGGCAAAAAAGAAGAGGTCCCACAATAGTTGGGGCTCTGCCCCAAACCCCGGGATTTAACGCGTCCTAAGCAGGCATGAATCCAGAAGGGGGCTGCCAGTTATGGCAACCCCTTTCATGCCCGCACAGGAGTCGGCGCTCGAGTTCCATCCCTGGATCGCTCTATCCTCCGGCTCCAGCCTCCCAAGTTTAAGGCCGAATCCGTTAAATATCCAGCAAAAACACATCAGAGGTCATGCGGCGATAGAACCAGGCGGCATCAACGACATCTACGATTCGGTAACATTACTTCGTGAGGCACCCCGCGCCGGAGTTCTAATTGTCGCCGATCATCCCACATTCTTCAAAAGGACTGGCGACGGCTACGAAGGTACCGCTACGCGCAGCTTGATCGCGTCGTTCGGGGCATGGACCAGATCGCCTGGAGCGCATTTGGCAGCACGGATTTTAGGTGGCCAAATTGATCGCCCAGTTTATGTTCCAAATCGAGCCTTACGTTCATGAAGATGTGCTGTCGCCATCGCAGCTATATGGCGACACCCGCCCGTCTGGATCTGGGGAAGGGGATGGGAGTTCTTAGTATCGCAACCGCCTCACCTGGGCTCGGACAGATCCGAGGACGCGGTACAGATGGCCTTTTATAATTCCCTCTCCCAACCCGGTCAGCGTGGGGATCTGGAGCTGTTCCAGTTCTTCCGTATAACGCATCGAAAATATTGTTCGTTGGGAGGCCTTCATTCCGTCGCGGCCCGTTCTTACGGCACTGGTACAGCCGTGCTCTGAAAAAGTTAGGTCGGTGGTGGCCTCGAATGGTTCACACGAGGGCGTGCGGTAAGAGAGTAGTGGAACCGCCGCCGCACCTGCCCACCGTCGTCAGCGCGAGATGCACTTCACGCCAGTCGTCACCCGCCGTAGCGCGCAACCATCGGAAACAGGTCAAGGTACCGTAACCGATCCCGCCGCCTGCCAGCCTGAGTTCCCCGTGCTACTGTTGCGCGAGGCCAGATAAAACACCTGATTCCCTGCAAAGGTGGAGCTGAACGTGATCGGCAGATTCAGATTCAGAGAATTGATGCTGGCCGACGCCGAACTCCCCACCATATTGATCGTACATTGACTATTTTTCAAGATCCCGCCCGATGTCAGCAATACGGGCGATCCACTTGCATATCCGCCATCTCCGGCGTCGTCCACTAGGTACAAATAACCGTTAGAAGCGCTGATAGGAACGTACGCAAAATAACACGCGCTGATGCCGTCCAGAAAGCTGTTGGTCAATACATCCAGCACCGCCAAGTCCGAATAACCGAATGAATCGGTAAAGGTAAACGTGTAGGTTTGCCCCATGGAGATGCTTCGACCCGGAGTCACCCCACCTATCCCCGGGCCCAGCAACGCCGCTCCGGGCACATTCCAAGTCCCGAGAGCTTGCCACCCCGAGTTCTGGGTAGCGCTTCGAGCAGCCATGTAAAATACCTTGTTTCCGGCAAATCCCGAAATGAACGTAACATTCAGCGTAAGGGTCAGCGTGTCGCCGCTGGCCGAGACGGAGCTGCTGGTCCCGTTGATTGTACACTGGCTATTTCCCAGGGTGCTGCTCGATGGCAGCAGCATCGGCGTTCCACTGGCATAACCATCGCCGGCGTCGTTCACCAGGTACAAGTAGCCGGAGGTCGCGCCTGCCGGAGCCAGCGCCATATAGCACGCGCCAATCCCGTCAAGATAGTTGTTCACTAAGATATCCAACACCGAGAGATCCGCAAACCCGTTGGGATCCCCGAAAGTAAATGTGAACGTCTGGGTCAAGCCGCTCCCGGCCCCCGGACTCACGCCGGACGGAGAAGGAACCATAGGCACACTTGCGGCGCCCAGCAGTATGCTCACGCCGCTGCTAGTGGCGACCGCCAGGTCGGATCTTCCATCGCCATTGAATTCGCCTACCGCGACGGACTCCGGGCCTGAGCCAATGGTGTAGTTAATTGCAGCTTGAAAAGTTCCGTCGCCATTGCCAAGCAGAACGCCTAAGGTGGACGAATCCGAATTGGCCACCACTAGATCCTTCTTCCCATCGCCGTTGAAATCGCCAACCGCCACAGACGCCGGGTGAGAACCCGTGCCATAGTTTACCGCCGTCTGGAAAATACCAGCGCCATTGCCCAGCAGAACACTTATTGTGTTGCTCTGAAGGTTCGCTACCGCAAGATCGGCATTGCCATCGCCGTTGAAGTCCCCACTAGCCACGGAATCCGGAACTTTGCCAACGCTGTAGTCCACCGCTGCTTGGAAGGAGCCGTCGCCATTTCCCAGGAATATACTGAGGTCGCCGAGGCCTATGATTACGCCAGTCACATTGCTAATGCTTGATACAACCAGGTCAGGCCTGCCATCGCCGTTAAAATCGCCAACCGTCACGAAAAGCGGTTCGTAATCCGTCCCGAAACTCTGTGGAAATTGAAAGGCTCCGTTTCCATCGCCCAGCAGCACGTTCACATAGGAGTCCTTGGCATCGGAAAAAACTAAGTCAGGAAAACCATCCCCGTTGAAATCGGCTACCGCGGCCGAATTCGGAGTATTTCCCGCGGGGTAGTTCACCGCCGTCTGGAAGGTGCCATCTCCATTGCCGAGCAGCACGCTCACCGTATTGGCGTTCAAATTGGGCACGGCCAGATCCGCTTTGCCGTCGCCGTTGAAATCTCCCACCGCCACGGAATCCGGGCCGAACCCTGCGTAGGTCACCGCAGCCTGAAAGGTCCCGTCCCCATTACCAAGCAGCACACTCAACCCGCTATTGCCAACCACTGCCATGTCCGCGACATTGTCCCCGTTGAAATCGCCTATTGCGACCGAGTTATTGGGTGTGCTCCCGGCCGGGAAACTCAAAGGCGCCATAAATCCTGATTCTTCCGCGGCATTCACCGTCTGTTGTACAACGCTGGACTGGCTCGGTTGCCAGAAGCCTTTCGCGCCAGAGTAGATCGCGCGCAGAGACGTCACACCAGAAGGAATCTGACTTATCGTTATCTGGGCCTTTCCGGACACCAATGGTGCTGTGCCGGCCACGCTGGTCCCGTCGAGGAACTCCACCACGCCGAAGGCACTGGAAGGCGTCACAGTAGACGTCAGCGTTACCTGCTGCCCGTAGGTGGAGGGATTGGATGACGACACAATATTGGTTGTGGTCACGGTGGGACTCGGGATCGCCAGCAGGATGCTGACGCTGCTGCCGGTGAGAGTGCTGCCATAGTTAGCCACAGCTATGTCGGCGACGCCGTCGCCGTTGAAATCCCCAACCCCTGCGGCGGTCGACTCTTGGCCGGCGGGGTAGCTCAGGGCGGGCTGAAAGCTTCCGTCGCCGTTTCCGAGCAAAACACTCACGCCATCGGCCACCATCAGATCCAGCTTGCCGTCCCCGTTGAAATCCCCCACCGCTACGGAAGACGCACCGGCGATAGAGACAAAATAGTTCAGCGCGGCCTGAAAGGTTCCATTGCCGTTCCCCAGCAGCACGCTTACGTCATCGCCAGCGTCCGTCACCGCCAAATCCAGGCGGCCATCCCCGTTGAAATCACCCACCGCCACCGACGTAGGGTGGATCGGCACTACAAAACTAGCCGCCGGTTGAAGTGTCCCATCGCCGTTGCCCAGCAGGACGCTCATACTGTTGCCGAACCAATTGACGGCGACCACATCCGGCTTGCCGTCCCCATTGAAATCGCCCGCCGCTATACCATCCGCTCCTGTTCCCGTCGTGTAGTTCACCGCTTCCCGGAAGGTTCCATCTCCATTGCCCAGCAGGATACTCACGTTGCCGTCGCCATAGTTGGCTACCGCCAGATCCGCAAACCCGTCCCCGTTGAAATCTCCGGCAACCATGGATGTCGACCCCGATCCTGCTGTGTAGCCTACCGCCGTCTGGAAAGTTCCATTGCCGTTGCCCAGCAGAACGCTCACGCCGGTGCCGGTCCGGTCCGCCACGGCGAGGTCGGCCTTGCCGTCGCCGTTAAAATCCCCCACGACTACGCAATTCGGAGTCGTCCCGGCAGCATAGTTCACCGCTGCCTGGAAGGTTCCCTTGCCATTGCCTAGCAGTACGCTCACATTGTTGCCTTCCACATTCGCCGTGACGAGATCGGCCGCTCCGTCCCCGTTGAAATCTCCCACAGCAACCGAGTAAGGATTGGTGCTGACAGGGTAATTCACTGCCGCCTTAAAACCGTCGCCTGCGACTGACGTCACGATGTATGGCATTGTGGCTGACTGGCTCGGCAAGTAGCCTCCGCTCATGTTGCCCCCGTAGACCGCAACGATTGAATGCAGTCCTGCCGGCAAGGTGACGGTACTCGCGTGCGCGATTCCGCTGATGCTTACGGTTCCCGTCCCGAATAGGACGCCTTTGTCCATAAACGACACGGAACCCGAAGCCGTCGCAGGCGAGACGGTCGCGGTTAGTGTAACCGTCTGTCCGAATACCGGGGCGGCCGAGGTGGTGAGCGTCGTTGTGGTGGTGATTGAGGCGCTAAGAAGTGCGCTGAAAAATAGAACTCCGCTCACAATCGGAACTGGCCGGATCATGCAAATATCCCTTCGAATAGAAGGCTAATATTACCACACGAGATTCCAATATTTGATAACACTAAAGGCTTCGCCGCCTTTGCGTTGGTGCGTACATTCTACCTGCGGTGGTTCCAGCGGATTGTCTGCGCGCCCGTGCTTCCGCCCAACCGACCTTCAGTTTTCCGGTTTCCTGAAGCTGAAGAAGCTCAACTACAGATCATCGAGTCAACTGCCTGCGGTGGTGATCGTACATTGGCAGGGTAGCGCCCGACGACAGCAAAAGTGGCGATCCGGCCGCATACCCGCCATCCCCGAGGTCGTCCACCAGGTACAAGTGGCCGTTGGTGGCGCTGGTGGGAACATACGCAAGGTAACACGCCGTGATCCCGTCCAGGAAACTAATTGGTCAACACATCCAGCACCGCCAAGTCCGAATAACCGTTCGAATCGGTAAAGGTGAATGTGTACGTCTGGCCAGTGGATACCCTTCGCCCGGGAGTCACCGATCCTACGCCGGGACCAACCACCGCAGGTCCGGGGACATTCCAGGTCCCGAGCGCCTGCCAGCCCGAGTTTTGCATGGCGTTGCGCGCCGCCATGTAAAATATCTTGTTTCCGGCAAAGGCCGAAGCGAATGTGATGTTAAGCGTGAAGGTCAGCGTGTTGCCGCTGCCCGAAACCGAACTGCCTGTCCCGGCGATCGTGCACTGGCTGTTTGAAAGGCTACCGCTCGATGGCAACGGCATCGGCGTTCCACTCACGTAGCCGCCATCGCCGGCATTGTCCACCACATACACATAGCCTGAACTTGCGCTCGCCGGGACCAATGCCACATAACACGCGCCGATCCCATCCAGGTAGTTGTTGATCAGGATATCCAGGACTCCCAGATCCACGTACCCATTGGGATCATGGAACGTGAAAGTAAACGTCTGACTCGCGCCGTCGCCCGACGCCGGGCTCGCTCCCGTGGGGGCAGCAGAGCTGCTGACGGCGAGGGTAACGGACAAAGGCGCGGGACTTCCGGTAGCTGCAGGGGAGTTGAACGTCACAGTTCCGTGTAGACCCCGGCCGTTTAGCGAGCTTGGATCCACGGCAACGGTTATCGTCGATGGAGGACAACCTTTACAGCGCTGTAAGCCGATCCGATGCGCAAAGGAGTCCTGTATCTAGGGACCTCGGACGGCGGCATCTATCGAAGCACCAATGCCGGCAGAAGCTGGAGTGCCCTCGACACACGTCTCGCCGGATCCGCTGTTCGCCAGTTGTCCATCGTATCCGGTTCGGTTTACGCGATTACTACAGACGGCGTTCTGAAACTGATCAACCAGCAAAGCGAATCACTATGGCCGTGATCCCTCCGCACCAAACGTGCCTTCCTGTCCTTGATCGTGAAACTGCCAAAGCCACGAATATCAACGCGCTCCCCAGGATGTCGGTAGAGGTCCATCGAGACCGTTAGCTTATAGGGAAGAGAGCGGGCGGAATCCATCATGGCCAGGAGTCGTTTGATTCCACTAAAGGCCGAATACATTGGCGCAGACCAAATTGCCATCGAATATTTCGCTTGCAATTCTACGGCGGACCATACATTCCGACAATGGTGCATAACGGCCACCCTGTAATGCTTAGGACGCGATCAGGCCCCGGAATTTGGGCTGGTCGTATCCCGGAAACACGCTGGCGACTTCCCGGTTGCCGAGGTGCCGCACTACCAGCTCGCCCAGCACGTCGCGGAAATCCGTAGTGAGGTTTAGGTCGCGCTGTTCGTAGAGCTGTTCGCGTGCTAGCCCCGGCCAATCGCCGTAGACCTTGCCTCCCTTAATGCCGCCGCCCAGGGCGAGCATTACGTTGGCATGGCCGTGATCCGTTCCACGGTTGCCATTTTCCCTGGCGGTGCGGCCGAACTCGCTCATGGTGACTACATTGACGTCAGCCATTCGATCGCCCAGATCGGTGTAGAACGCGGCCAGCGCCTGGCCGAGGTCGTTTAGCAGATTGGCAAGCTGGCCGATAGTGGGCCGTGCGCCGACTTCATTGATGTGATGATCCCAGCCAGTGACATCGGTAAACGCCACTTCCAGCCCCACCTCAGCCTTGATCAGGCGCGCGATCTGGAGCAGGCTCTGG
Organism: Bryobacteraceae bacterium; assembly: GCA_036489835.1. Classification (GTDB taxonomy): domain Bacteria; phylum Acidobacteriota; class Terriglobia; order Bryobacterales; family Bryobacteraceae; genus Palsa-187. The sequence continues at coordinate 11,373 of DASXEY010000104.1, forward strand.
CCGAGTTTGCCCGCCGGGTAGCGGACGCCGCCGCTGGGCACATACCCGTTTTTCTCCACCGCCTGCACCCGCGCTACCGCGTCGAAAGCCTCGCGGCCGGTTGCGTTCAGAGCTTGGTCATGGGTCCCGGCGTACATGCTCTCAAAGGCGGAGGCGCCGCGAGCATTGCGCACTTTAAAATCGCTCAGGTTGTCGATCGCAAGGGCCTCGCTGTGGCCGCGCAAGGCGTGAGGCAGTTCCGGCCCGAAGCTGACGGCGCGCACTGGGGAACTGGACGTCTCTGGCGGTAGAGCGCGATTCAACCAGCCGTCGCTGGTGGTCTTGAGTCCCGGCGTTCCCGATTCCATGAAATCCTGCGCGTCGAAGTGCGAGCGCGTCGGATCGGGCGATCCCACCGCGTGCACGATCGCCAGATGCCCGGCGTCGTAGATCGGCTTGAGCGGCCGCAGCGATGGGTGCAGCCCGAAGAAGCCGTCCAGGTCGATGGCCGAATCCTGCGTGTTGTTTGGTCGCGGGATCGCGAGGTTCGGGCGCAGGGCGTAGTACTCCGCCTCGCCGTGCGGCACCACGACGTTCAAGCCGTCCATTGCCCCGCGCTGAAGGATCGCCACAAGGATCTTCTTGCGCGGGCTGGGCGCGTCTGCCGCGTACACAGCCCGGGAGAGCCAGGCCGGCGCCGTGCTGGTGCCGAACATCGCCACGGCCGAGGACTTCAGGAACAGGCGTCGTGAAAACATGTTTACCTCCTTATCGCGAACAACGCTGGGCGCTATGCGCTTATCTCCTCTGAAAATCCGGCGACCCGAGCAACATGCCCGCGGCGAGAGCGCTGCTGGATTTCGAATCCTGCTCATCGCCTGCAGCGGCAAGAGCCGTCACGATCGCCTCCAGGGTCTTCGGCTCAGGGTCGGCGAATAGAACCTGCCGAGCGGTCTCGGTGGGCACGGCCGAAAACTTCGCCGAATCCACCTGCACGCCGTCCATTTTGTTCTGCGCCAGATCCAGAGCGAAGTTCATGCGACCCATCAGTGCCGCCGAACTCAACCAAGCCGACCCGACATTCGAATAACCTGTCGGCTCAAGCTTCCGGTACAGGGGCTGGCCCAACGAAGATATCTGGCTGACCAGCGGCGCGGCATCGTCGACCTTCGCGCCCGTGGCGCGCACGGCGCTCACGATCATCTCGAACGGCGTTTTGAGTTTTGCTCGATACGCGCCTTCGGAAAAGAACTCCGGCGAGTCGAACAAAGTCGAGAGCACCGCGCGAATATCGCCGTCTGTGTCGCGGAAGGTTTTAGCCATACTCTCAATCAGTGCCGCTGGCGGATCGTCGGCGACGAAGCGCTGGGCCAGCTCCCGCGAAATGAATCGGGCCGTAGAAGGGTGTTTGGCAAGAATGTCCAGCACCTTCTCGCCGTCCTCTTTGCCGCCGCCCGCGGGGATGGTCACGCCGAGCACGGTTTTGGCGCCCTTATCATGCAGCGAGTCCTCGTAGCGGAAACCCGCAGGGGTTCCGCCCGCGACGACAAACCGGGCGTTGCCTACATCCGTGTTCACCGTGGTCCAGCCCGTAAAGCACCGCGCGACCTCAATAATGTCGAGCTGGCTGTAGCCCCCGTTCACACCCAGCGTGTGCAATTCCATTAGCTCCCGCGCGTAGTTCTCGTTCAATCCGCCCGCCTTGCTTTCCGAATTATCCAGATACAACATCATGGCCGGGCTGTTCGCCGTAGCCTCCAGCAGATCGCGGAATTTGCCCAGGACGTGCGGGCGGATAGCCTCGCGATCATACGTCGTTATCAGGCGGCGGGCATTTCCCTTCCCCGCATCCACGTTGAAGTGGTTGTACCAGAAGTCGGCCAGCACTTCTTCGAGTTGGCGATCGCTCTCAATCGCGCGGTAGACCTTGGCTTGCGCTAGAGTCTGGCCTGGCTGCGCCGGAGACGGCGACGCGACCATGACCTTCTTGCGCAGATCGGCATCGAGCAGCGGCAGCAAGCGATCTTTTACCGCCGGCATCACCGCCAGTACCTGGACGGTCTTCTCCGGGCCGAGCATCGCCAGGAAATCGAGCGCCTCTTTATCGGTTCCAGTCCGCAGCATCGTGGCCTGCTCCTGCGTGATCCCTGCGGGAGTTAACCTGTTCACCACCGTCACAACCCCGCTGTTGGCCACAAACGTCCCTTGTTGGGCTTGAGCCGCAGCCTCCACCTTTGCGCGAAGAGAGGGCTCGAGCATCCCCGCCACTCGTTCCCGGATCGCTGGCATCACCGCGAGCACCTGCACCTCCTTCTCCTGCGGAAGCGTGGCCAGGAAATCCAGGTTCTGCTGGGCAGTGCCCTGGCGCAGCATCGTCACCTGTTCCATTGGAATTACCTCCTGCGGTTGCAAGGCACGAACTGGTCCGGCCGTTTGGATCCCGGCCTGCAATTGCGCGACGGCATTGGACAGAACGACGAAGACTCCCGTCTGCCCCAAGGGTTCGACGAAGGAGTTCGCCAGCGTCTCCAGAGCTTCATTGGCCGGGATTCGCTCGGGGTGGAGCTGAAGGTCGATCCACTGCTTGAGCCCCATTTTCTTCACTGCCTCGATATCTCCGGGCCGCGGCCCGAACGTCAGGCGGTCAAGCGCATGCAGGATCGCCCGATCGCCTGTTAGCTCTTGGCCGAATTGGGGATTTACCTGTTGGGCGGGGAGGGTCGTGGCGATGCCAACGACCGCCGCGAGTGTGAGGGTTTGACGCATGGCGTGCTCCTCTCTGTCGCTGTCTTGTTCCCATAGACTCCTGCCGCAGGGAAAAAGTTAGCATTAATCTCGAAAAAGATGCCGCCCAGGCAAAAACCGCCCAGACTACTCTTAGCCTCGATCTGGCCTAGGCTGCGGGCTCGGCGTAGAAAAGCGCCGAAGGGAGTAAGCCGTATCCGTAGCCTTCAGACGGAAAATCGGTCGATAATGGTGGATATCAGGGTCGCTGGCCTCGCTCCCACCCTCATAGGTCCGCTGCCCGGGGCGGCGAGGAGGGCCCGCCCGCCGGGTGCCGGAAGCGTTCCCCGAGGACGAACTGCTCTCGGCGAGTTCGCTTCCGCGACGACCCTGCCGAGCCGTCAAACAAGATCACCCCGTGTTACACTTAAGCCTCAATATGGTGCCCGTAATCGCCATCGTCGTGACCCAACGCGCTCCCATCCCCGGAAGTGCTGGGTGACGGCTGGGATCGGCAGGGCCACACCTGAACTGCACGATCTTAAGGCGCCGGGCAACAGGCATCGCTCAACGGCCGAATCAGCCATCGCGCTCCTAAGTGCTCAATACCACACTGAAATAAGCCACCGGTGCTGTTAGGCCTCACCGGCTGACGCCGCCGCGGAACCAAGAAGGTGCAACTTAATGATCAAGAAGCTAACTCTCGCAGCTCTTCTCCCCTACGATGTCCATCTCGCTCCAAGCCCAAAATTTGTTTTCGGGTGCACAGCTTATTCGGAAAATTACGGGCAGCCACGATCGACCCTGGCCAACCGGTTTGGAACATTCGCGGGGGGGGGGCACCATCTACCGGTGCTTCGCGCTGGCTACCTTGACTGCGACGAATGACTTTGCCCGGACGCAGAGCTGCTGGCAAATCGACCAGACCACCGCCACAGGCTACTGTTACAAGGACACCGTCGGCGACTGGTACTGCGGGCTGTTGGGCACCAAGACCGAGTGGCAGGCTAACGTGCTGCCGCCCGCGGGCTCCTGAGCCCAGGCAAGGCGGGGGGCTGAAGCGGAGGCTGCGGGACCTCACAATGTTTCCTGAGCGAAGCTTCAAGAGCGTTTGCTTTTCGGTCCCGCACTCATGAGTCTGATTTGAAGGAGAGTACAAATGAAACAAAAACGATGGGTAACATTCCTGGGGGTGGGCGTCATCCTCCTGGCTGGTTTCGTCCATGCCGGAATGGCGGTCGCCGCTGATCCGGTGAATGATTTCAAAGTGGGCGACTGGGCACAGGTCTTGCACGATGGCCAGTGGACTGCCGTGACCGTAGCGTCGCCGCTCGACTCAGGCGAATATAAGGTCAACTTCCTGCTAACCGTGATTTCGGTGAAGGCGAATTCAAGCGAGATTCGGCACTACACCCCCACCGCGGCGGAACGCCAGGCTATGATCGACCTCCGGGTTGCGTACGAACGATTGGAAGCCGCGGCGGCCCAGATTAACCAATTCGTGACAGCGCAAGAAACGGCAGAAGCGAAAACTCCGGCGGGCGGTACAATCGGCGGGGTGAATGTTTCTGGCTCGGTGAAAGATTTCAAAGTTGGTGACGTGGCTCAAGCCAAAAACTACATGGGCCAGTGGATCACGGTGACGATTGCCGTGCTGAACGAACTTTCTGGTGTTCGCCTGGGATACACGACCGCCCCCATCCAAGACGTTAACCCCATTTTTGTGAACGCGAATGAAAACGAGATCCGGCGCTACACTCCAACCGCGGCGGAACTCCAGCTCCTGACGGAAACTGCCGCGGCCAAAGCGAGAATGACCCACGGCGACACACTCGGCGCCAGATTTGGTACGCGGGAGCCGGCTACCTGCCCTAATAGAAAGGGTCCCATCAATGCGGCGACCGCCAAGCAATACTTCATGTGCGACTCGGAAGGCGAGCGCTTCCGCAACACACTGTTCCTGGTGAGCAGCGTGACGGTCGAGGTCGGCAGCTCCCGCCCGTTTAGCTATAATCTCGATTCGGCTTCACAGGGCATTGATACCCGGGCGGAGGTGTATGACATCCGGGGTACCTATGCCACCTACCAGTGTGCTCCACAAACGACAATGATGAACGACTTCGGCAATACGCATAATTGCTCCAAGTTCCCAAGCCCAACCGCGCAAGGGCACTGCTGGAAAAATACGTTTGGCGATTGGCACTGCACTATGGCTGGGAGTCCAGGGGGGCAGATAGACCATGTGATGCCGCCGGGCCTTTAGCTCCCCGTTACTCCGGCGGGGGTCCGTTCGCTGATAAGGCTGTGCTTGTACTCGGCCATCATGCCGACCATCTGCCACGTAGTGCGGCCTGTGGGCGCCTCGGGTGTCGATCGCCCCCGTGATCGATCGGAATTTTAACGCCCGTGATCGTGCAAGCCGTCAAGTATGGTTATCAGGTCGCGCAAGCTGCGCCCTTAGCCGGTCGAGCTTCCACACCGTTAGCCTGTCGCCGCGTTCGAGTTTCTTAATGCAGCGGAGCACTTGGTCATCGCGCCGTATTTCATGCCTGCATATTGGGAATAGAATGGGACGCCGCAAGCCCTGATTTCATTGGCTCCAGTTTCCGTCCCGACACCTACCGTTTTGCGACACGGGGCCGTAAGTTGGTCCGTTTTTCCTGCAAGGGCAATGATCGATACTGTGCAAGTCTGGCACGCGAGAGCTGACAATGGCAAAGGCTTCTGGCTCGAACACCATGGACAGATTTCACATTTCTTGAACAGAACGGCATCGGGAGCGGGTTCCTCCGGTGGGGAATCCAAGGGCGAACACAACAGACAATGCCGCCGGGGAGCCCAGTCAATCGCGAGGCCCGGCAGCTTTGCCAAATCGGGCCTGCCGAGCCCCTGGCGGCGAACTCTAGATGTCACTGTAAGGTTGCATATTCCTTATGGGCTTGATCCAGGATCGGAATGTTGGCATCGGCGTCTTTCCAAAGGGTGAGGAAACCCTGGTAGGCAGTCTTTGCCTTGATTTTGTCGCCCGACAACGCGAGCGCCCGGCCAAGTTGCAAGTGCGCTAGCGCGCCGATGGGATCGCTGACCACGATACCGCGATGATCGAGAATCTTCTGGGATTCTGCCGCTGCTTCCGCGCCTTTGTGTGCGGCCCGATAGGCCTCCCCACGCACATAGACCGGATAGAGGGCCCCGAGGCTGCGCGGCTCGCCCAGCTCATTCGGAACGGCGGCTTGAAGCAGTTCGATAGCCTTGGAAGTCTCGCCACGGTTCAGAGCAAGAAGAGCTCCAAGGGTCGGAAGGTAGCTGAACCTGACCGATGTGTCCTCTGGGAAGCGCCTTTCCAGATCACTGGCCAGGATTTGAGATCGCGAAGAATCCCCCGCGAGGGCGAGTGCAAAGGCGGCGCCATACTCCACATCCAAGCCCTTCGAAAGCTCAAGCGCAGCCGTCGCGCTCCGCTTTGCTTCTGGCCCATCGCCGAAAAGAGCTTCCCACATCGCCGCCTCGGTTTCGTATAGAGCTGCCGATTCCCGTTTGGACGCTTGCAGAGCGATGTCCGCGGCATGCTGTGACATCGCCTTCGCCTCCCGCAAATGACCTGAATAAACCAGGGCCAAGGCCTCTTGGCCGGAAAGCCAATCTTCTGCTCCTGACTTTTCGCGGCTCAGCGCCGCCATCCGTTCCATCCCCGCGTGGTCATCTTTTAGAAATGCGATTTCGTATCGCTTAACTAAAAAATTGGGGATTTCCAATTTACGCTCGGACGCTTGCTGGAGTGTATTCTCTGCATCGCCAAGGCGGTCCAGCGAGGTATAGCTTTCTGTAAGGATGTTATAGCCGATGGGAAAGTCCGGCTCGATCCCGATTGCGATCCTGGCTTCTTCGACTGCCTTTTCGTATTTGCCAAAGGCCGGGTAAATCATCCCCGATAAATGCGTGTGAGCCCTCCCGTCGCGAGGATAGGTTTGCTTCCACAACTCACAGATCTGTTGCGCCTTCTCCAAGTTTCCAATCACGTTGACATCGTAGTTTACGGCGATAAAAAACTTCTCCCGGTCACTGGCGCGATCCTGCAACTGATAAGCTTTGGCGCTGTTCTCCGCGGAGAGAGCAGCCTCTCCAATATCCCCGTACATGCGTCCTAGTGCCGCGTATGCCATGGCGAATTTGGGGTCGATCTCCGTGGCGCGTTTGAAAAGGGGCAGAGCAGCGGCTGAACCAGTTGTGGCGAGAACCTTCCAGGCCGCGCTGTAAGATTTCAGCGCTTCGAGCGAAGCCGTTGTCGCCTCGGCGAGGGGTGTCGCGTGCTTTTCCACCGTAACCAGCGATTCGCCGACCCTGGTCCTGAATTTCCGGGCGATCTGACTGAGCGAGTTGAGGACGTCCTCTTTCCTCGCCACTTGCACCTGCTCCTGATCGAGGATGTTTCCCGTGGTGCAGTTCTTAGCGCGCAAACCAAGTACATACTGGCTTCCGAGGCTTGCGATCGAGCCTTCCAGAATCGCGGCGCTTGTGGTTCGCTCGCAGACTTGCTGACCGACTTCAGCGGTCAGCCGCGCATCTTTCGGCTGCCCCATCAGACTCAGCGCCCGCTGGACCTGCTGGTCCGAAATCAGGCTGAGGAACGGCGATTGTTGGAGTTCCACGGATAAGCCTTGGCGCAGCGTATCGTCAAATACAGGATCGCCGGTCTTGTTCTCAAAATCAGCGAGGACAATGGTGTCCCTATCAGTGAGCTGCCTTGCGCGCCCGCGCTGCTGCCAGAGGAAGAGGCCACCTATGGCAAGAAGGAGCGCGGCAGCCGCAGCGCCATACTTTAAAAGAGAATTGCTCTTGACTGCGGGGCTCAAACCCACATGCAACCGCGTCAGATCGTCGCGTAGTTCCGCCGCAGAGCGGTATCGCTTCTCCCGATCCTTTTCCAGAAGCTTACGGATAATCCGCTCCAGCTCGGCCGGGACCTTCGGATTTCGCTCTCGAACAGGCGGCGGCGTCTTATTCAGGAGAGCGTCAAACAGAATCGCAGTTGTAGGACCATCGAAGGGTCGCGACCCCGTCACCATCTCGTACAGCACCACGCCGACCGACCACAGATCGCCGCGAGCATCTACCGCCTGGCCACGGGCCTGTTCCGGCGACATGTAGGCGATCGTGCCCATGGCTGATCCCGGCTCGGTGAGCATGGTTTCTGTCATCAATTGCGTGTCTGTATCCCGATCTTGCTTCGCCAAGCCAAAATCGAGCACCTTCGCTTGACCGCGTTCGTTGACAAAAATGTTAGCCGGCTTAATATCGCGATGGACGATGCCTTCGCTGTGGGCGGCATCGAGGGCTTCGGCCACTTGGATACTCAGCATGAGCGCCGTCGGGATATCGAGAGGCTTACCGCCGACGTGGTCACGGAGCGTCTTACCCTTGAGCAGTTCCATCACCAGGAATGGATGACCTGCCTCTTCACCGACGTCGAAAATCACACAGATATTTGGATGATTCAGCGCCGAAGCCGCGCGGGCCTCGCGCTGGAACCGCTCCCGCGCAGCCTCTGTCGCGAAGGCTTGGGGCAGAACTTTAACGGCTACGTCGCGATTGAGGCGCGTGTCCCGGGCGCGATACACCTCGCCCATCCCGCCCTTGCCGATCGGTCCAAGGACTTCATACGGCCCGAGTTTTTCACCTTCCTGGAGCGGCATCTGAATGAATCAGCTAAGTATAGCGCCCGGATCACGGCGGAGCGGTTGAGGAGGTCCAACAGTTCTCCAAGCTCTTCTTTATCCGACGGGTTCATCTGCCCCGGTATGATAACGAATTCGCCATTGCTCGGATACCCGGACAACCTTGCCTGCCGCGGAGACGACTGCACCTAAGTCTGGACCGGGCTCGGCGGGAGCGGCGCACCGAGCCCGGGGGTTTTGCGCCGCGCCCCAACAGGAATCGCGGCACATCATCGGGCGTCTCGCCGATACTAAGGCCAGGGCGGGGAAGAAGACCACCCCGGCCAAGAAAGCGCCCAAGGGCCGCACGAAGGCCAAGGTCGCAACAGCCACCAAGCCGGAAGCTCGCGACGGTAGCAAGACCGCCAAAATCCTGGATCTGCTGGAGCGTCCGGGAGGCGTCACTTCGAAGGAACTCATGAAAGCGACCGGTTGGCAGCCGCATTCGTACGCGGGTTCCTCTCTGGGACCGTGAGGAAGAAGCTGGGGCTGACCGTTGCCTCGACCAAGGGTGAGGACGGGGAGCGGAGCTACTCCGTGAAAGGCTGAGTCTCGGCCATCCTGTTCCCTCCGCGCCGCCGGATACACCCCCGGCGGCGTCCCTCGTTCTGGAGGATTCGCAACAGCGCCAGCACCAAACCCTCGATGGCGGAATTGCCCGGCAGTAATTCTGCTTCGATGGCAGCGATCTCCTGGCGGCGTTCCATTCGTGCGCTTCCTTCCGCCGCTCCTCCGCGATCCCTTCGAACCTGCGACCGGGGCCAATGACATCACAATTCCCAGTCCAGTGCCTGAAATCGAACTGGGAATCCCGTTTCGTCAATTGCTTTTCCTAATGCAGCGTCCCAGCGGTCCCACACGCGCGGATGCGAATTGCACAGCGAAACTACGCCGCCTCGCGTTCTTGCGTGCTCAACAAGTTTGCGATCGGATGCGATAAGAGGGCGAGCGCGACCTCATCGACCTCGGCGGCGCTAACGCTCCGGGGCGACTCTGCCCGCACTGTCCGTACGGTGACTTCAAGCTTCGCCAGGCGCTTGGATAAGCTGGTCATGCCATCCCCCGCATTGTGGATGACGCCGCGCGATGCCGTCGCTGAATGGATGCGGTCGTCATTCGACAAGTCCTCCAGCGCAGCCTCCCTCACCGCCTGTCCTTTCGACTTTCAACTGCGCGAATGTTCGTCCGTCGCCTTCGAGCGTTGCTTCCTTACCGCTCAGCGATTGCCACCTGGCAACGATTACATCGACGTACTTCGGGTCCAGCTCGACGCCGAAGCAGACGCGCTCCGCCAAATGGGCCGCGGCGAGCGTCGTCCCGCTGCCGAGAAATGGATCGTAAACAAGCTCACCTCGCCTCAGATGATTGAGGATTGGGCGCCGCATGAGATCGGTGGGTTTTTGAGTTGGATGATCGTATTTCTCTTCGCCCGAGCCCCCCATGATGAATTTCGGGGACGCCGAGACCCAAATGGTCGAGTTCTCGCCGGCTTTTCCATACCACGGCGCGTTGACTTTTCTGACGAACCAACACGGCTCATGCTGAAACCAGTAAAGGGTCCTGGTGAGCACGGTCCTCCCTTTGTCCCAGATGATTTGCTGGTGGTGAACGAAGCCGATACGGAGCAGGCCATCGAGAACTTCGCGGGTGAATTTTGACGCATGCCAAACATAGGCAGCCTCGAGGCTTGGCACCAGTGCAAAAGCATCGCTCCAGTCGGCGCGCGTATCGCCGGAGATCGTCGTTTCGGTATGCCCCTTGGCGCGCTTTTTCATGTACGACGGCTCCGCCGCGCGGCAGCCGTTCAATCCTGCTCGATCCCGCCATTCGCTGTCGAGCTCAATTCCATAGGGCGGGTCGCAGACCATCAGACGCGGCTTGCGCTCGCCCAGCAGCTGCGCGACGGCGTCCGCGCTGGTCGCATCCGCGCACAGAACCCGGTGCGGGCCCAGAAGCCAAAGGTCGTTTGGTCGCGATACTGGCGATTCAGGTAGCGGTGGGGCAGCGTCCGCCTTCTCGTCATCGTCGAGCGCGAGCAGGTCATCGATTTCGCCGGGGTTGAATGCGGTCAGATCAAGATTGTGGTCGGCCTCCTGGAGGTCCTGGAGTTCGAGCGCGAGTAGCTCCTCATCGAAATCCGCCCACGTCACCGAGCGGTTCACCATCAGCCGGAAGGCTTTAACCTACGCTGGCGTCCAGTGATCGCACAAAACCACGGGCAGTTCTTGGAGCCCGCATTTCTTCGCACCCTTAAGCCTCAAATGACCATCGATGCATTCACCATCCGACTTCGTGAGGATTGGTACGGCAAATCCGAACTCGCGGATCGACGCACACATGCGATCCACGACGGCGTCGTTCTTTCTCGGGTTTCGCGCGTACTCCTTGAACCAGCCGATGGGCTTGTAGATGATCTCCAGCTTCGCCGAACTCGCGTTCTTTCAGGCGGATGCAGTTTCCGGACCATACGCCATGCCATTCGTTGAGGGGTCGTCCGGCGAGGCTATGCGCGAAGTGTTTTATGCTTGGGTCGGGCATCCGTGTCTCTGCTTCAAGATCCTTTGTACGCTTCGCCGGTCGCTTGATCGGGTTTTTTCTCGTTCCGCGTCGGGTTGTTTGTGTCTTTGTCGAGCGCTACTCGACGCAAATACTGCTGAAAGGCGCTCGAATACTTGCCGAGATCATGCACTAAGTCTATCGCCGCACCTGCTGCACTAAGGCCTATCTTATACGAATGCCCACACGCCATTGTGGATTACCAAGCAGGGGCGCTGCGAAAGTGCAGGAACGTCTCGGAGATCTTTCGATTGGGATCCGTCGCGCGTCTGTCCACCTCGCCTCGGGCCCGAATTCTTGGATGTTCCGATACTACTTTATTTCACGTCGAGTATCGGCAAGGTGAAGTAAAAAGTAGCGCCTGCTCCGAGCTCGCTCTTAATCCAAATCCTCCCGCCATGCCGTTCCAAAATCTTCCGGCAAACGGCCAAGCCCATACCTGTGCCGAAGATGTCGCCTCCGTGGAGCCGAGTCAGCGGTAGAAAGATACTCTCGTGATGTTGCGGAGCCACCCCTTGACCGTTGTCTTCCACTGAAATGATCCATTCATGCTCCGCCTGTCGGGCGGAAATGCGTACGCGAGGCGTCACCGCGGGATCGCGATACTTGAGGGCGTTGCTCGCCAAATTCTGGATCAGTTGCTGAAGTAATACCGGATCGCCGCTGACGGTCGGCAAGCTGCTATACGACACGTCGGCATGAAGCTCCTCGATGGTAGGCTGAAGCGTTGTGACCACTGCATCCACTACATTCGCCAAGTCCACCATGGCGGGCGTTATCGGCGCCTGTCCGGCGGTGGCATAGTTGAGCAGGGTTCGGGTCAACACTTCCATTGAGGAAGCACCGTCTTGAATGGTGTCGATGAACTCTTCTCCGGTTGTATCCAACTTTCCCCGATAGCGCAGGGCAAGCAGTTCGCTAAAGCACTTGACCATGCGAATGGGGGCCTGCAAATCGTGGCTCACCACGTGGGCGAACTGAGCCAGCTCTTCGTTAGAACGCCGTAGCTCCAGCAAAAGCTGCTCGCGCTCAACGAAGGTTTCCCGGAGCTGGTATTGGCGGCGGCGGGCACGGAGGGCGGTTTGAATCGAACTGACCAAGGTTACGGATTTGAGCGGGCGCTCCAAAAGCGACACGTTCCCGAGAGGTTCCAGGATCTCAAGGCGCCGACGGCTGGCTTCGGTCGCTTCCCCACCGCTGGTGGTAATGATGAGAGGCAGGTCCGACCAGATAGGCTGCGCGCTGAGAACGTCTGCAAGGGCTGCAACATTTACTGTGGTTAGGGATTCGTCGCTGATCAGCGCGGCCCCGGTGTCCTGACCCAGTGCGGCGCACAGACCTTCCACGGTGGCGCAAGGGTCCGCCGCGATTCCTGCCCGTCCCAACACTTGGCAGATCAGCGTGGCGTCGCGTCCGTACGGGGCATGCACCAGAACCTGCTCAGGCTGGGTCTGACTCATCGGCGGCCCTCTTAGGTACCGAAGAAGGTCCAACATCGATCGGAACGCCCGTCATCACGCCGCGGAACGCCGTAAGGGGCTCCCCGATCACGATGCCACGGGGGGAAAAACTCAGCTCGCGAATTGTGTCTTCATGCTTGCCGCTGCGTTTCTTGACCACAGAGAGAGCCTTGCGGAGACGGCCGCCCGCTTCGAAGAAACGGAGCACCAGAATGTTGTCCGACAGGTAACTCATGTCCACGGGCATAGACATATTTGGTCCTAACATTCCCGATAGCGTCAGGACCAAAAACGTTACCACGCCGCGCTGATTCAGGAAGGTCAGCAGCTCATGCATCTGCGCAATCAGCATGTGCTCACCAGACATCGCTGCCAGAAAACCGTTCAAGCTATCGATCACGATAAAACGTGCGCCGTCTTTTTCGACCGCCGAACGAACCTGGCTGATGAACTGGCCCGGCGAAAGCTCAGCCGGGTCAAGCTGGGCGATTTGTATCATTCCTGACCTGAGGTAGGCCCGAAGATCGACTCCAAACTGAAGCGATCTCTGGTAGATCGTGGAAAGGGTCTCGTCAAAGTTGAAGATGGCGGCAACTTCATTGCGCTCCGCCGCGGCGATCGCATACGTGGTTGCGATGGACGACTTACCGCTTCCCGCGGGGCCGACGACAAGAGTGCTGGTACCGCGCGGAATTCCGCCCTTCCAAAGTGCATCCAGCGCTCCTATCCCGCTGGTCGCCACCCCTTCCGGATCCTCCTGGCGATGCTCCCCCGCAACCAGGCGTGGGTAGACCGTAACGCCTCCGGTCTCGATCGTGTAATCATGGAAGCCCTCGCGGAAACGTAAGGCGCGGAGCTTGGCGACGCGCAGGCGTCGGCGTTCCACTCCGTATTCACGCTGAAGACGTTCCAGCATGATCACACCGTGGGCGATACTTTGAAGTTGCCCCGCATGTCCTTCGGTGGTTCGGTCATCCAACAATAAAACCGTACAACCTCGATTGGCAAAGAAGTGCTTCAGAGCAAGAATCTGACGGCGGAAGCGGAGGGAATCGCGTGCCAGAAGGCGAAGCTCCGATAGCGAGTCAATCACAACTCGCTGGGGTTTCAGGGCTTCGATTTTCTCCAGGATACTTTGAGTGGTGTCCTGAAATTCAATCTCAGAAGGATGAAAGTGAGAGTATTGATCCTCCGGCCTCAGGCTCTGCTCTGTGGGGAGAACTTCATAAACATCGATGCCCTTCAGCGACCAGCCGTGCGACTCTGCTCCCTCTTCGAGTTCGGACTTGGATTCCGATAAGGTAACATACAAGACCGGCTCTTTCTGAGCTGCGCCCTGCATGAGGAATTGAATGCCGATGGTGGTTTTCCCAGTGCCCGGATCGCCCTCAATGACATACAAATGCCCCCTTGGGAATCCTCCTGAGAGAATATCGTCAAGCCCCGGGACACCCGTCGCTGCACTCGGCTTCAAGGCGCCGTTTATTTTTTTATCGTTCGTTATGTAAGGTCCGCTCATGGGGGCTGACCGCCTAGTTTACTACGGGACAAATGCCGCGGCCATTGGTCAGTTGGCTATCCTGCGGGAAGCAGCGAAAACAGAACTCCCGAGCTCAACACGGAAGCGGCTCTTGGCGAGTTCTTCTGCATTCGCTCTCCCAGAACACGGTGACGCTGTTTCTTGATGGAAACGCTCATGATCTGCGCTCGCGGGATGGACCGAGGGCCAGGCCCTTGCATGAGTACGAGATCGTGATGTGTAGCCTCTCCGAGCGTCCCCACGGATGATTGGGAAGTCCCCGGCACAGATGTGCTTGCGGCGACGCGAACTTGCGTTCCCGGGGAAAGCATTTTGACGTTGTCCCAATTCGAAGACGGCGCTGGAGCCGCGCTTCCAGTTTCGCTATGCCGCTTCCTCCGGATACCGGACGCTGGGGCTGCTCGCACCGCTTCTGGTAGTGGCGGGAAGGCTGGTACAGGGATTTTCGGCGGGAGTCGAGATCGGTGGCGTCAGCGTCTATCTGGCCGAAATCGCTCCGCCGGGCCGCAAAAGTTTTTACGTAAGCTGGCAGTCAGGAAGCCAGTAGGCCGCCGTGATTCTCGCGGCGGACCCAATCGCTCGACGAGAGCGTGCGCACCAACTTGCGATCCAGGCCGCGGGGATGTTGGTAATCGACTTCCTCGATCACAGCACTTGACCTAATGATTCAACCGCACTTACGGCTGCGCGCGGGTAATGACTCCGCTGTTTGCGCCAACAAATCCCTTACTTTCACGTCTCTCGCCAGCATGAGGGCTGTGTTTCCATTTCTATCCTTAGCCGTAACGTCGGCCCCTTTTTCGAGCAGAACCCGCACTACCTCGACATACCCCTTCTCCGAAGCCAATATCAGAGCGCTTGCATCGCGGGGCCAGCCCACGTGGCCCCCGAGGTCAGCCGGTAAGATCCACCTCCATGTCAGCTTGCTCATCCTGGCATTCGCATCCGCTCCGTTTTCGAGAAGCGCATTGACAACATCAATGTGGCCTAGCGCGGACGCGTTCATCAGCGCCGTCGCACCGTTCCAATCCTTGGCATTGACATCGATTACGCTATCGAGTAGCCTCAGGGCAACTTTGGGGTTCGCGGCTCCGTGCAAATCTAAGGCGTACAGCAGCACGCTCGTACCATAGTCATCCTTGGCATTCGGGTCGCCCCCCATCCGGAGAAGTGCCATCACGATATCGAGGTGGCCACCAAACGAGGCGTTCATCAATGCCGTCTTGCCTTTCCTGCCCCGGCCGTTCGCGTCCGCTCCCTCATGAAGAAGCGCCATCACGACGTCAAGGTGGCCATAGGAGCCAGCCGCCATCAGTGCCGTAACGCCTCCGCAGTCTCTTGCATTAATATTGGCCCCCTGTTTGAGCAGTTTCCGGACCTGATCTTCATCCCCTGATGCCGCAGCCTTGGTCAGCAGCGACAAAGGGTCCTCCGTCGTCGTCGAGAACATCGCTACACCTCCTCAACGTCTCTCAAAATACGAAGCGGGGTCTGGGCGCGATTCTTGAAAAAAGCCTTCAAAAGATGAAGCAGGTTGGGCCGCACAGGAGCCAAACGGTCCAACTAACCCCGCCCGACCTCTCACCCAGCACTTTGTGGCTCTGCAATCGCTGCCTAGTCTAGGGAAGCGTCATCAGGTTTCTCCTTGTTGCTTCGCCGGAATTGCACTCGCCCCCCGGGCTGAGACAACCAGTTAAAAAACTCATGCCCCCTTTGAATTACAGTCCTTGCTGAAGATCGTCGCTATTTATGCGGCAAACGGCGCACCTCAATCGCGCCGTTCTCCTCCCAAGCCGTAACCACGCCACCACCGGGCAAACTAGTCAGTGCCGAATACGAGCCGCTCTTCGACAAAACCTCGGATCGACCGTTGCTCCACAATACAATCTCGTTTCCGCTGGTCCAGCTCACATAAGCCTGGTCCTTGTTCAGCGCCAGGGCGACGTCTTTTCCCTTACCGATCTGCGTCTCCTGTTTGCCTGGCTCGGCCAAAAAAATGGCTTCGTCTCGCCGCCATGCGGTGACTGTCCGAGCAGCAGTGGCAGCCATGCCGCCGCCGTCCATGGGACACGCGTTCAATTGCCAAGTGCCGGTGCCGAGCTTTTCCGGTTTGGAAAACACAACTCCATCGCGCGATCGAGCAAGATACATGTCGCGCGCGCCGCCCAGCCAATTCCGCCACATCACAAGGAACTGCCCGCTCGGATCCATCGCAACGGACGGATGGCAACATTCGCAAATCGTCCCCTCCGGCGATTGATAGATGAGAACATTCTTCGACCAGGTTGCACCCCCGTCCGACGAGTGAGCACCATACAGTTTGGTTCCATCGCCGCCGCGTTTGTCTAGCCAAGAGGCAAAGAGGTTGCCTTTCCCATCCGCAGCCAGAGAATGCAAACCCTCCGTGGGCGCTCTTGGAACATCATTCACGACGATCCCCTTGGACCACTTCTTGCCCCCATCAAGGGAGCGCCAGACCGTCAAATCTCCATCGGACGGCAGGCCGTGGGCATGCTCTGCCTCGCTCAACGTTTTGCCGACCACGGCGCTGATGACGATCGTCCCACCGGACAAGGCGATGCGAGGTCCGCGATGACGATTAAGTGGTATCACCTCCGCCTCGGCCACTTCGACAGGCTTAGAAAACGTCGTGCCTCCATCCTGGGACGCGCTGAAATAGATCCCCTTGCCGGCGCCAAATGTCATGACAACCGCGGATCCGCTTGAGGCGAGTTGAGGCTCATGTGCGGCATCCGGGCCTACGGGACCCAGACTTACCGCCAGCACTGTAGTCAATAAAAGAGAAACCATAGAATCCTCCTAGAAAATTGCCCGAAGCGCAAGTTGAAAGGTTCGCGGGTCGCCCACGGCCGTGATCTGCTTATACGTCGGCAGCGGGTTGGTTGGATATACCCCGGTCCCAAAGGTGCCATTCAAGGTGACTCCGTTGACGTGATTGGTGAGGTTGAATCCCTCGGCAATCGCCTGCAGTTGAACTTTTTCGGTGATTCGAAAGTTGCGGCTGAGGCGAGAAGTCAAATTAAGAAAGTCGAATCCAGTGCCAGCGTTACGATTGATAAAGACGCCGCTGAGGGTCGGCCGGGCGGCCGTTCCCTGCACCGTATTCGCGCCCGTTGTAATGTTAAACGGCAAGGCCGAATAATACTGGAGCATGGCCGTCAGTTGAAAACCGTGGCTGATTTTTTCCCAAGCCGTGTTTGCCTTGCCCATGGAAGAATGGATCGTGCCGTCGAACACCAGGCGATTGCGCTGATCGTCGTCGGAGCGGCCATAATCCTGCCAGATGTTGAAGTTGTTGATCGGAGCGCTGAAGAAAAACTCGCCAACGTTATCGAGCGCCTTCGAGAAGGTGTAGGAGACACGATAATTACCCCACTTCACCGGCCTCTGCACGAAGGAGATGTGCAATCCGTCGTAGTGCGAGTCAGCCAGCGATGAATACTGGCTATCGTTGCCGAATGCCGGATTCGGGCGGCATCCGTTGTTCGCTCCGGCGGCGGTACACGTGGGCACGTTCTGATTGACCGAAACAATCAGGTGAAGTCCACGGACGTGCTGGTATCCCACGCTCAGAGTGCTGCGAGTCCCCAGCTGCTGTTCAATCTCAAAGCTGCCCTGCTCCGAGTATGCGTTCTGCATGTGCCGGTCCATGGTACTGAAGTTGAACAAGACTCCGGGCGGCAGCGTGAGGCTGTTGAGGATATATGGAAAAACCGGCGCTCCAGACTGTGTCGGCGAAAGACTGATGCTGATCTGGCTGAGATCGGCAACAGTGGTTGTATTTCCAGCGGAAAGCAGCGCATTCGCCAGCGGGCGTAGCGGGACCCGGTCATAGAACAGCCCGTAGCCGCCGCGAATCACGGTCTTTCGTGAACGAAACGGAGTCCAGGCGAAGCCTCCGCGGGGCGAAACATTGTTGGTGTCCGTTGTAATCGTGCGCAGATATTCAAGATCGTAGCGGAGGCCCGTGTTCAAGGTCAGGCGCGGACTGATGGTCCACTCATCCTGAGCATAGAAACCAACGTTGGGGTTGGTCTGATTCACTACGCTGTTGGCGAAGGTCTGGGTGAATCCCGAGCTGTTGTAAGTCCCCGCCAGGAAGTTTGCGAGGGAGGAAAAGGAATAGCTGCCGCGGAAGGTCCGTGGGAAAGTAATGGTGTCGTCGTTATAGAGGAAGTCCGTGCCGAAGCGAATGGAATGGGCGCCCGCTCGATAAAACAAATTATCGGCCACTTCACCGAGCCTATTCAGCCGCCCGGTGGGCGATCCAGACAAAGTGCCAAAGGAAGCCACTCCGGAGATGCTGACGGCTGGTCCGACGAGATCCGAAGGCGGAGCATTGAGGCTGCTATTGGTGAACTGTCCCCGTGTCTCGTTCACCAGCCGCGGCGAGAGAGTCGCAACGTTGCTTACAGCGACAGTCTGATCCGTATCATTTAAATTCGCGGATGCAGTAGACGCGCTCAACCCTCCGGCGCCGCGCGAATTGGTGCTGTTCACGTCGTAGAGACTATAGCGGACGCTGAACTGATCCTTTTGGCTGAACTGGTGATCGGCCTTCGCGAGGAAATTGCTGTTATGAACCGGGTTGGGATAGAGGCCGGTGGAAATCAACGGCCCGGGATAATTGACAGCGAGTAGGCGCGAGTCGATCGAAGCTACGTTTGCGGCCGAGATCGTCGTAAGTCCGGACTGATTCAAATCCCGCCGCTCGAAGTTCGAGAAGAAAAAGGTGCGGTCGCGAACAATTGGTCCGCCGAGGCTCATACCGTATTGGGATTGCGTCAAAGGGAGCGCCGTGTGGGATAGGGCGTTGGCTGCATTGAAGCGCTGGTTGCGGAAGTAGCCGTAGGCGTCGCCGTGCAGAGTGTTGGTTCCGCTCTTGGTCACCACGTTTACGTATCCGCCCAAGGCCCGTCCGAACTCCGCCTGGCCGCCGGAAGTCACCACCTGAACTTCATCGACGACATCGAGACCATAGAATGTTCCTGTCACGCCCGCCGCATCGTCATTATTCGAAAAACCGTCGATGACGAAGCTGTTGGAGAAGTTCCGCTGGCTTCCGATGGAGATCCCCTGGCCGGGAATCGCCGAGGTCTCGGCAAAAAGCTGATTGGCTGCGGTGTTCGTAGGCGAAACACCCGGGACCAGCAGCGCCACATCGAGAAAGTTCCTGCCATTCAGGGGCAGAGTGTCCACTTCGGTGCGCGATACCGTGCCGGCAATCTGTGTACGGGCAGTTTCAAGCACCTCGGCTTCATCCTTGACGGTCACGCTGGATTGAGCCGAGGCCACCGTAAGCGAAATAGGAACTTCAAAATCCGAACCCACGGAAAGAACGATCGAACGGGTGGCATCGTTGAACCCTTGATGTTGGACTTTTAATTCATACGGACCGAGCCGGAGGTATGGAAAGCGGAAGCGGCCTTCGTGATCGGTCTGCACCGCGCTGCTGAGATTCGTCTCGGTTTGCCGCACGGTCACCTGCGCGCCTTCGATAAGGGCTCCGCTTGCATCCGTAACACGTCCACTGATGCTGCCATTGTTAATGGTTTCCTGCGCCGAACCGATTGGCATTGCGCAGACGATTGCCAGAACTGAGAAAAATAACGAATGGCGCCTGGAAAAGCGCAGGGCAGACGCAATGCCTAACATGATTCCTCCAAACAAACTCGCGGGGTCACAGACTGTTAAATTGGCTCGTTGCGGGTAAGAGACCTACAGGTCCACGTGGCACAGACTTTCGCCTGCGACGAGCCTTTATGCCTTTTTCCGCGATCAGATCAGCCGCTGAATGCTGCCAGAGCGATCAGCTAGAGCAGTTTCTTTGGTCCTGTAAAGCACAGCATGCTAACGCATGGCGGCTCAGAACAGCGCGGCTACAGTAATCGTGAAAATGCTTTAAGCGATTGGAGGAGGACGTTGATAACGCCAGGCGAAGTGAGAAACGCTGGCGCGCCCCGAGCCGTGCTCCGCACGGAACTCGGAGACTTGCGCCGGCTCGCCGACGACTTGGACAGCGCAGGCCGCAAAAAGAGGAGTGGGTGAAGCCAAGCTGCAAAGCTGCTGTCGGCTTCCGCAGTTTGGCAGGGCCCTCCAGGAAGGCCCGTTCGAGGACTCCGCGCAATGATGCACTCCATTCCGGCGGCAACAGGCAGGCAGTCTGGCGTCAAGATCCGGCTGCGCTACAAGCGGGCAGATCAGCAAAAAGCTGAAGAGTACCGTCAATAGCCCTGCCGTCAGTCGGCGCATTTCAATACATGTTACTCGAAGCCCCATCATTTTTCAATCGAATAATCTGGGAACCGATTTCTTGATGCGAATCGCAAGTCAATTAACCGCCGCGACGAGATAGCCTCAATGCTTGATTCGCACCCTCAGGAAAACGTTGGCGCCCCAGGGATGGACTCCATAGTAAGGCTGGATCGCGGCGGGAATAGCGTACGCGGTAACATTTATCCCCAGGCCGGTTTCGGCATCACGCAGGTGGGCGATGTCGCGAGTGTACCCTGCTGTGTATGCCTGCACGCGGAAGGTGCTTCCAACGGAACGGTTCAGCGACGCTTGTAGCGCCGGTTGATCTTCGAACAATTCATCCTTATCAACCAGCTCAATTCGGCATGTGAGGAAGTTTTTGTGTCCGGCCTGATAAAGCGTTTCGAGAAGATAGGCATTCAGGTTGCGCCCGGTGAGCGTTTCGTGATTCCGGCCCCAGGCAAGGGTCGAGGCCCACATGCCCCCGGAAAGGCGGCGGGTGTAGGCGAGGGACGCTGTGGTTCGGACGACATCGCCGGGCTGTTCACTCTCGGGATGAGAGAGCCGCCCCGCGGAGACTTGCGCATCCCAATTCTTTCCAGGCAAAACGGAAAGGCGCGCAGAGTAGGAGTTCATTGCGGGAAAGTTGGCCACCGGGGAATATGCGATAAGCTTGATCAACGCCAGACCCCAGTCGAAGCCCCAGCGGTTCTCGCCGGGCTCGGTTCCATTGAAGCCGCTCGCTTCCAGCCGCGCCCATCTGTATTGCAATCCCACTGTTGCAACATTATCGGAAATGTGGGTGGAGTCCTCCCAGTGATGGCCGATGGGCGCCTGCGGCAACTCTTGCGCGGAGGTGCGGTGGGGAAAGGCCACCGGTCCGAGCGCAGGGTCGCCGACAGGCGCGTAATAGAAGTGTGCCATCGCCGATTCGCCAAGCTTGTGAGCGTAGTGTACCCCCAGGCCCATCAGGAAATTATGAGGGTGTTGGGCATCGACCAAAGGGACGCCGTAGGCGGTTTCTCCGGTCTGGAAAAGCTCCGGATAACGGCGATCGGTGACGGTTGCAGGCTCAAGGCTCAACATCGTTTCGAGGAGCAGGCTGCCTCCGCCGAGCGAGTGTCCGGCCGAGGCCATGATCCAATTCGTCGAATAAAGCTTATCCCCGCTTCTCGGCGATCTCTGTTGGGTGTCGGAAAGGAATCCCTGGCCCATTAGCGACAAGAGCCAGGACCCTGCAGGCCGCATAAGCATAGGCATCATCGCCGCCTCAGGGTTTTGGCTGGTACCCGAGGCGAGATTCATCAAGTAAACATCCGCCGACTCGGCGCGCGCGGATGTTAATGCAAGGCTCAGAAATAGCAGGACAACATTGCGCATGCGCGGCTCCCGTTCCCTTCGAAGAATGATCGAATCGGCACGACGTCAAAATGGAAGGGCGGAAACGTAAAGGCCGGCGATATCCGGGCGTCGCTTTCCATCGGGACAAAAGAATTGGCAGCGGCCGCAGCACGCGTCTCCGGGTTCCGGGCGCTCAAGTTCAATCGTCTGATGGATCGCTTAGATTCCTTGGCTGGGCCCGATTCGCGAGAGTATCCATCCAGGTCCGTCGGTATGAGTCGCCAGAAGAGGAGGCTTAGGGGCATCCAACCTGTTTGCTAAACACCTGCACTGAAGTCTTGGCCTCCATTTGGTAGAAACCGCTGCTGTAGTTGAGAAGCCGCTCGAACGCTGGAGTAAAACCGGCGGACCTAGCCGAGAGTTCCGATTAGCTTCGGGCTTTCCGTGAGTATACTACAGACGGTTTCGCTGCGAAGATTTCTTCCGCTTCCGGCACCCGCTACCGCGGAGCCTGACGGGCTGACGGGTCTGACGGCACTTCTTCAAGAACACCCATATGCGCGCGTGATGAAGTAGTTTTTTGAAAACAAGTCGTCAGACCGTCAGTTTTGCCAAACCCGTCAGCCACGGTGCTACCGGTTATCGAAGCGGGCGCTTTATTCTCGACCCCACGGATTTCACCTCAGAGGCCGAACACTCGCGGAGATCCGCCGCGAACCCATTTTCGCCGAACTTGTGAGCATAGTGTACCCCAGGCCCATCAGGAAATTATGAGGGTGTTGGCATCGACCAAAGGGACGCCGTAGGCGGTTTCTCCGGTCTGGAAAAGCTCCGGATAACGGCGATCGGTGACGGTTGCAGGCTCAAGGCTCAACATCGTTTCGAGGAGCAGGCCGCCTCCGCCGAGCGAGTGTCATTCAATCGACCTATGATCAGGAACTATCTCAGGATTTTGCTATGCGTCGGGCCGCTGCTCGCCTGCACGGCGTTGCTTGGATGGGGGCGGATTGCGCAGTACCGATGAAGCAGGCGATGAGAAGGATCGGGAGAGCTTGACGAGGGAGACCATGATGCTGATAATAGTCCATCCCTCGTCCCTGAAGGCCGTCCTCCGAATCGACCCTCAGGGTTGCTCCCTCCGATAAATCGAGGATGCCAGAAAGGCTCCTGGAATCCAAGGTCCAACCGTACTGATTTGTACCGGGCTGCTTAGCCGTACCCGCCCGGACGGAATACGCTGGCTACGCTCGGCGGAGCACCAGCACGGCGTTCAACCCACCGAAAGCAAAGGAGTTCGACATTGCCCATTCAACCTCGGCCGAACGGGGATGGTTGGGTACTACGTCGAGATCGCAGGCGGGATCGGGTTGGTTGAAGTTGGCTGTGGGAGGGATGATGCCGCCGCGAATCGCGGCCAGGGTCGCGGCGGCTTCGAGCGCCCCCGCTGCGCCTAAGGCATGGCCGTGCATCGACTTGGTGGAGCTCACCAGAAGCCGCGCGGTGTGGACTCCAAAGACGTCGCGAATGGCTTCGGTTTCGGTGGCGTCGTTGGAGGTGGTTCCGGTACCGTGCGCGTTGATGTAGCCGACGGCTTCGGGCGGAGCCGCGGCATCGGCAAGGGCGGCTCGCATGGCGCGGGCGGCTCCGGCGGCCAGGGGCTGGGTGAGATGATGCGCGTCGGAGGACATGCCGAAGCCGGCGATCTCGCCCCATATCTGGGCTCCGCGGGCTCGGGCGGCTTCGAGCGGCTCCAGCACCACCATGGCTGCACCTTCGCCGAGAATCAGGCCGCGGCGGTCGAGCGAAAAGGGGCGGCAGGTGTCCGGCGCGACGATGCGCATGGCTTCCCAGGATTTGAGAAAGCCCAGGGAGAATGGCGCCTCGCTGCCGCCCGCCAGAGCGATGTCCACGGCGCCGTTTCGAACCATCCAAAAAGCCTGTCCGATGGCGTGATTCGAAGATGAGCATGCCGTGGAGATGGTGTAGACTGGTCCGGTGATTCCGAATTCCAGGGAGATGCGGCTGGCGCCCGCGTTGCCCATCACGCGTGGAATGGTGACCGGCGATACTCTTTGATTTCCGGCGTAGAGGGCGAGGAAGTTTTCATCCTCCGTGCTTTGGCCGCCGGTGCAGCAGCCGGTGACGATGGCCGCGCGGTCTCCCAAGGGAGCGCGCAGGCCTGCTGAGACCAGGGCTTCTCGCGCAGCGACGGCGGCGAATTGAGCGAAGCGGTCCAGATAGACGATTTCTTTTTCGTCGAAATAGCGGGCGGGAACGAACGCGGCTGCTTCGGCGGCGTTGGGAAAACGCAGAGATCCGGTAGGAACCGACGTCATGGGGCGGATGGCGCTGGCGCCTTGGGCGACCCCGGTCCAGAATTCGCCGAACGTGTCTCCGAAGGCCGAGACCACGCCTATTCCGGTGACGGCGACTCTCCTCACTGCGTCTGCTTCATGCTCAGCAGCTTCTCGATGCCCTCGGCCATCTGGCGCACGGTGCGGATCGACTTCGCATCTTCATCCGGGATGTCGACGCCGAATTCGTTTTCAACTTCGAACATGATGTTTATGCCGTCGAGCGAATCGATATTCAGCTCCGCGAAGGTTTGGTCCAACGTAATCGATTCGACGGGGAGTTTTTGCATGCGCGCGATCACGGCGATGACTCGGGTTGCTAGTTCGTCGGGCATAGCATCTCACTGAGGGTCTGAAACTCAAAGCCGCGACGAAGCAGCATCGGAATGGCTGTTTCCACGGCTTGCAGTGTCGCACGAATGTCCGGACCCGCGCTGATGCCGCGCCCGTCGTGCAGACAAAGGATCCCGCCATTCGCGGCTCCGTCGGTCAGACGGCGAACAATGCGGCCGGCGGGCCAACTCCAATCTTTCCCAATCACAGTCCACATGACGCCGGTGAGTCCCAGGCGCTGCTGCGCGCGGCGGAGGCCGAACCAGCGTACTCCATAAGGGGCTCGGAAAAGGCGTGGAGTCACGCCGGTGTGCAGATGAATGGTTTCCTGAGCCAGCGCCATTTCGCGGTAGATGAATTCGGGCGATTTGAAATCGAAGCGCGGATGGGTGTCGGTGTGATTGCCGATCTCGTGGCCGGCGTTGCGGACTTCCCGCGCGACCGCAGGGAGCCTGCGGACATTGCGGCCGCACATGAAAAACGTGGCTCGGATGCGATACTCTGAGAGAATCTCAAGAAGGGCGGGCGTGGATAAGCTGGGGCCGTCGTCGAAGGTGAGGGCCAGGACGGCGCGGGAGCGGTCGCCGTGGTAGACCGAAGGCGCGAACACGCGCGATGACCGGCCGCGCACCGCATATCCCGCAAAACCTCCGGCGGCGGAAACCAATCCAGCCGTCGCGATCACCTCGACCATGAGTTTCATAATATAGCGCGGACGCGGCGTTGCGCGCGCCTCGCGGCTAAGCGCGGCCGACGTCGCGTAGGGCTCGGTCGGCGGCGGCGACTCCGCGATACTGGGCTTCTTCGAAGATGGAGAAGCCGCTGAGATCGGAATTGGCGTAGTAGATCGGGCCGGGTCCGGAGGCGAAGCGGCGGCGCGCCTCAGATCCCAGGAAGCCGGGCGAGGGGCGCGCCATGGCATGGCCGATGCGCATGACGTCGATGCGCGAAACACAGTCGCGGATGTCCGGATGGGCGCGCGCGAGATCGTCCAGGATGGCTTCGCGCCACCAGGCCCAGTCCTTTTCGAGCAGCATCGTGCGCATGGCGGCGGGCAAGCCTTCTGCTAGCGACCAGTAGAACGTCCACACGCTGCGCTCAATATGCGAGCTGAGACTCATGTGCGTGGCGACAACGTAGCCCAGCGCCGGGGAGTCGTAGATCACGTTGTCCCAGGCAGTCTCGATGCCTTTTTCCGCTGGAAGCCGGTCCATGGTGAGGTTGGCCGTGAGCCAGGGTGAATAGACGAAGCCGGTGGCGGCCGGCGCGCCTTCGATAATGTAGGGGCTGATGAACGTGGGCGCGGCGAAGATGACGCGCTCGGCGATGTACTCGACGGCTTCTGGATAACTCGCCGGCACAACGGAGCTTGGCTCAGCGGAATGGCCGGAGGATCCCGACGGACCGGACGGCTGAGCCAGCCCTGTGCGGGCTTCGGTGCGGACGCGCAGGCGCGTTTTGTCGCGCAGGATAGAATAGACGGGCGAAGCGGCTCGCAGGAACGGCTGAACACGCTCAATCAAGCGGCGGGCGATCCAGCCGTTGCCTTCGGGCCATGTCAGCGGCCCGCGTTCTTCCGGCGCGCGCGAGGCGAAGTAGTGAATGCCGGCCCAGGCGGAGGTGTCGCGAGCCAGCGCGCCGTAATCGTCGCGGCAGGCGTAGTTGGCGTACCAGGTGAGATACGGCGCGGCGAAGTTGTTTTCGCGCAGCCATTGATCGAATGAGATGGAGTCGAGCGGGGACGGGCGTGCGCCGCTCTCCATGGGAATCGTGAATTGGCCGGAGGCGCGGAATTCGGCCATGCGGGTCTGGAAGCGGCGGTAGTCGTCGCGGTCTTTGGAGGTGGACTCGGCTTCCGGCTCGATTCCCTCCTGCCAGCGGCCATGGATGTAGAGGCGCTCCTGCGGGGAGAAGCAGAGACGCCGTTCATCCCAGACTCCGTTTTGGAGGACGCCGAGTTCTTCGAATAACTCGCGCACCAGCGGGGAGCGGGCGTCTGGGACGGGAACGTAATGGGCGGCCCAGGGATACGCGGTGATCTCGTTTTCGCCCCAGCGCGAATTGCCGCCGGCTGAAGGTTCCATCTCCAGCAGCACGAAATCGCGGAAGCCGCGCTTGTGCAATCGCCAGGCCGCGCTGAGTCCGGCCATGCCCGCGCCGACGATTGCGATCGATACTTTTTCAGTGCGGGCGGGAGCGGCGAAGACGGCATGGTCGCGCAGGCGATGGCCCAGGGGAAACCCATCGTTCACAAACTGCCCGGCGATGGGGCGGCCGGCCTTGGCGGTCAGGCCGATGAGCGCCGGCGCAGCAGCCAGAAAGCGGCGGCGCCCAAATTTCATTAGGCGGGAGCCTTCATTTGGGCTGGAACTTGAAGTCCAGCAGACCAATCTCGTCGTTGCCCTGAATCAGGAATCCAAATTTTCCTTCGGAGAAGTTGCGGCCGGTCTCGGCCCAGGAATCGAGATTGATCCATTCGCCGCCCGCGAACATTTTGTGCACGGTGTGTTCCGGCGTGACGTCGATCTGGATGGTGAAGGATTTCTGCTTCTCCAGATCCTTGAGTTGGAGATGCGTGCGCTCCAGAGTCTTCCCTTTCGTCACCACCTTGGCCCAGAAATTCTTATTGTCCATTTCGTAGAGCGCATAGTTCTTGTTATCGAGGTATTCCAGGCACCAGCTAATCTTGCCGCCGCGGAAGATGCCTCCGCCCTTGACCAATTCGACGGTGAACGTAAAGACGCCTTTCGGGGGAAGCTTGTAGGGGACGAAGCCCTTGCCTTGATGCAGCCACACGCCGCCTTCGGACTTCCACGCGGTTGGATCTTCCCAATCGTCCATGGTGCCTGCCTTGGGCACGGTGGGTGCGGGCTCCTTGCGCGTGACCACCGGCGGAGGTTCGACCTTCGGGGCCGGCGGCGGAGGGGCGGGAGCCGGCGCGGGATTCGCGGCGAGGATCGCGTCGCCTCCGGAGATTGTCACCGTCTGGCCCGCGCGGAAAGTGCGCGGGAGCCTGTGGGTGCCGTATTGATCCCGCCGAAGCTCAACGACGTGATCGCCAGGAGCGACCGTGCCATTGCTGAAACCGCCGTCGGGGCCGACTGTGCCCAGGCTGCGCTGATCGATCAGCACCTCGGCTCCAGGTGTGCCTCCCGTGATTTGCAGCGTCGAGAACTTCGCGGCTGCTTTTAATTTGAAGTCGAGGCGCGTCTCCGCGCCCTTCTTGATCTCAGCGGTTTGCGCCGGAGGCGAGTCGAAGCCGTCCTTCGAAACCCGCACCGAGACCGCGCCCAGGGCTTGAATGCGAACCTGGCCGCGCTGCGTGCGGCGGCCGATATCGCGGTTGTTCACGAACACGTGGACATCGTCCTCGCCGGTGGAGACGATCAGAGTGCCCGTGCTGACTCCGGATTTGAGAAACACCGTGAGCATGGGCGCAGGGCCAAAATATTCCTTCACGCTGATCTGATCCTTGGCCTCGCCCAGCACCAGTTCGTCGACGCCGGACTGGAAAGTTTTGAGATCGACGCCGGCTGGGCCTGCATCCTGCTCGGCCTGGCCGTTGACGGCAAGCTTCAGCGGACCGTTGTTGGTCACCACGTGGGCTTGACCGGCGAAGCTGGCCACCAGAACCGCATTCAGATTGCGGACCGTGACCGGCCCGGTGATCGAGGGCTCCTTGGCGTCGGCGACGGCGAAGGAAAACGACACGTCTCCGTTCTTGCCTGTGACCTTGACCGTATGCGGACCGGGCAACACGCGGTCGACGATGAACTGGCCCTCCTGCAGATCCGCGGGAGGCTTATCGTCCATGGCCACCTGGCCCTGATCCAGGTCGGTAAGGATGCGGAGGCTCTGCGCCTGCGGCTCCAGCGCCATATTCACCGTGACAGGCTGACCGGGAGTGACGGCCACGCCGCTGGCGGCGGGCTCATATCCATCGAGGAACGCGGTGATCTGATAATTTCCGGGCGCGAGGTTCAGGCTGCAATCGGACGTGCACTGGGCGTCTCCGTTTATCCGCACCGACGCTCCCGGTGGAGTGGTGGCGATCTGGACTTGCACGGCGCCGCCGAGCGCTACCTTATTGATGCGGCGCTTGTGCACAATAACGCCCACTGCCACTGCCACTACGATCAATCCGAGCAAGACCCCGATCAGAATCGGGTTCTTCCAGAGTGGCGGCGACGCAGCAGGAGGTTTCGAGGGCACCGGCTTGGACGGCGGCTTGATTGGTACTGGAATCGGGCGGCTCGCCCCCGGAGGCGGGGTGACCGGAGCATTCTCAGTGGTGGACCAAGCGCCTTGTAACGATGGCGGAATCGCGGTTTTGGATGGATTGAGCGGAGACGGGCTTGGCGGCAGAGGCGGAGGCGCGCTCGGGATCGGAGGAGGCTGGGACGTCCTCGCGGCGGGAGGCAGCGACGGCGGCGCGGGAATCGCCGTCGGAGACGTAGGAGGCGGCGCGGTAAACGGTGGTCCAGGCGGCTGAGCCGCGGCGGGAACCGGAAGCGGCGGCAATGGAGGGGGCCCGGCAACCGGCGGCTTGGCGTCCTTCATCTCCTTCAGCTTGGCGCCGCGATTCACCAGATGCTGCTTCAGGTCTCCTACCGCTAGTTGCACGTCGAAATCGTTTACGTTTTCCCTGGCGATCTCCTCCAGCCGGAAGAAAATCGGTTTCAGCCCGGCCAGGTCGATGACCGAGTCGATCTTCCGTTCCAGACTTTTTAACTCAACCAGCGGATTCAGTTTCTCGGATCCCACGATGCTATCCTAACCCTTTTACGGAACTCATGAGAAAGTGACCATCGCCCTCGACGGCACTCCTTTAACGGTATCGACGGGAGGCGTCGCCCGCTATACCCTGGAGCTGGCCAAGGCTCTGGCCATCGAGTTTCCCGAAGATCGATATTGGCTGCTCTCAGATCAAGTGCTTCCGAAGCCGGAATTCTTTCCTTCCAATCTCAATTTAGGTAGTGTGCCCCAAGGATTTGCGGAGCGCAAGTGGTGGCTTTTCGGGCTCAACCGGGAAATGTCGCGGCGTGGAGTGGATTTGTTTCACGGGACGGATTTCTCGGTTCCTTATTTCCCTCGGCGGCCGAGTGTGATGACGGTGCATGATTTGTCGCCGTGGGCTCATCGAGAAGGAAGTGCGGAAGCCTGGCAACCTGATGCGGGTCGCATTCGGCGGCGGACACCGGGGCTGCTTCGCCTGGGGCTGGCCAGAATGGTGATCACTCCCAGCGAGGCTGTGCGCCGCGAGGCCATCGACCGATTTCGCTTGCGTCCGGAACGCGTGGTGGCTGTGCCTCTGGCGGCTGCGGCTGCGTTCCGGCGGGTGGACCACGCCGAAGGCGGGGCGGGGAAGCCGTATTTTCTCTTTGTCGGGACGCTGGAACCGCGCAAAAACATCGGGCGATTGGTCGATGCTTGGCGCGAGGTGCGGAAATCCTGCACGGTGGATCTGGTGCTGGCGGGGCGCGTGCGTGCTGACTTCCCCGCGCCAACGGCGGAGCCGGGATTGCGTGTGCTGGGCGCTGTGCCGGAGGCGGACCTTGCGGGATTATATTCAGGCGCGGTGGCGTGCGTGTATCCGTCGCTTTATGAGGGATTCGGATTGCCCGTGCTCGAAGCCATGCAGTGCGGCGCGGTGGTGGTGACTTCGCGCGATCCCGCAATTATGGAGGTCACCGGCGGAAACTCCGCTATACATGTTGACGCTGCGGATTCGCGGGCTTTGGCCGAGGCCTTGGCTGCGGTGGCTCGCGCACCGGAGACCTTTGCGGATTTGCGGGCACGGGCGGTGGCACGCGCGGCCGAATTCAGCTGGCAGCGAACGGCGCGGCTTACCAGGGCGGTGTATGAAACCGCTCGGGGCTCGTTATATGGGTGACAGGGCTCTGTTTCTGTCTCCGGAGGCGCCTGTTCCCGGTTCAGGCGGAGGCGGGTTGCGATCGGCGTCGCTGGTGGAATATCTGCGGCGGAATTATTCGGTTGACGTGACGGATTTCGTGCTGCGGCCGCATTCGAAAAGCATCGTAGCCAAAGCCTGGCGCAATTCGATGCGCCTGCTCCGGGACGTTCCGCCGTTATTCGATCGCTACGCCGGCTACGAGGACCAACTTTCCGCGCGCATGGGCTCCGCGAAATACTCGCTCGGGGTCGTGGAGCATTTCTGGTGCGCGTCTTACGCACCGCTGCTTCGCGCGCATTGCCAGTTGCTGGTGCTGGATCTGCATAATGTCGAAAGTGAGCTGGCTCGAACGCATGGGCTGGCGGCGCGATGGCCGGCTTCGTGGGCGTCAGGGCGATTCGCGGAAGCGTACCGGCGGCTGGAACGCGAATGGCTGCCGCGCTTCGATATTGTGCTGGCTGCGTCGGAGGAAGACGCCGGCTTGGTTGAACATCCCCATGTGATCGTTTATCCCAATGCGCTTCCGGAGATCTCAGCCCCCCGCGCCGCTGAAGAGAACTGCATCGTGTTCAGCGGGAATCTGGAATACCATCCCAATGTCGAGGCGGTGCGCTGGTTCCGCGCGGCAATTTGGCCGCGAATTCGGGAGAGCGCTGCCGGCATAGAGTGGAGATTGATCGGGAAGAATCCTGAAGCGGTGGCGCGCTGGACCTCCGGCGACGATCACATTCGAGTGATCGGGCCGGTTGAGGACGCCGTGGCGGAAATCGCCCAGGCGAAGGTTGCCATGGTGCCGCTGCTTTCCGGCAGCGGCACGCGGTTCAAGATTCTGGAAGCGTGGGCGGCGGAGCGCGCGGTGGTCTCGACGCCTATCGGCGCGACGGGTTTAGGGGCTCGCGATCAGGAGCATTTACTGATTGCCGAGGAGCCGGCCGCGTTCGCGGCAGCGGTGCTGCGCTTGCTGGATGAGGCTCCGCTGCGCATGAAGCTCGGGCGCGCCGGCCGCGCGTTGTATATGGATCGCTTCACCTGGGCTGCCGCGTGGGAGCGGTTGAGGGACGCTGGGATTTAGCTTCTGCCTCCAGATCTCTAAGCCCGCCGCGACGGAAATGATCGAGGGGTCTTGAGCTTGGGGGGCGCAAGTAGGGGTGTGGACGCGCTGCAATATCTGGCGGCGCATGACGCGGCATATGCGAACCTGCTGGACTTGAGGAAACTGGTCGTCACAGGATTTCCCAGGTGGGGCAAAGCGGCGCTGCTGGCGGGATTTCTGGACGATCGATTCCCGACTCCTTCGGCAACCGGCCCGGGCGCACCGCGCGCCATTCGGCAACACGTAATCCCTGGGGCCAATCTACCGGTAGCGAGACACGAGCATATTCGCCACCAGACTCACAACTCTAATGAGATGATCCGCCGGTTTCTGCCCGAACCGCGAATCTACCAGACAACCTCGCCCGGCTACGGCGACCGGCTCCCCTTCGACCATCACATGATGATCGCGTCGATCGCGCCCTGGGCCGTCCTTATCAACAATACCAACGACGATTACGCCGATAACGGCGAGGGCGATTCCATCAGCTACGAAGGCGCAAACCTGTTTTCCAATTCCTCGGCACCGCCTGAAAAGCATGATGCCGCGGGGCAGTGAAACTCACTAACTATCCGGTTTGGGTTCCGGATCGGCAGCCTTAAAAGGCGGAACTGAGGGTATTGGAGGCGCGGATTGGATTCGAACCGAAGAATAAAGCCTAATTCTCCTGTATGCGGCTACCTGCCGTCTGTCTTGAACCGCTAAATGCAACGTTTCAACAGAGCGGCCTGGCGCCAGGTCTTTGGCTCGGTCGATCGATACACATAGTGTTGGGATTGTTCTCAAGCCGCGATGTAAAGGAATAGTTTTTTACGGCGCAGCCCCTGTCTAACGGGGAACACTCGCTGGGACTGCCGGAGACAAGAGTCGATGACTGTGGCACCTCGTCGCCCGCATCCAGCAACACGCCGGAGGCGCGGCGTTTCCTTCAACAGTTCGCGGCGGCACGGTCCGGTTCATCGGTCAACTGGCGAACCGGACGCGCCCTCGGGGATCGGCGTATTTCAATTCCAAGCTTTCGCATCTTGTAAATTAGGGTAGTACGCGGCAATCCAAGTCGATTCGCTGCTCCATCCTGCCCTCCGATCAGCCAGTCGGTTTGCCTCAATGTTTCCAGGATATGCTCCCGATCAGCGTCGGCGAGCGTGCGTGAAACGACCTGCGAGGTGTGCCTCGCCATCTGCGTCACTGTCTGCTTCAGGTCCAGCGGCAAGCGCAGGACAGACCCAGGCGAAAAGAGGACCGCGCGCTCGATGAAATTCTGAAGTTCGCGAATATTGCCTGGCCAGTCGTGCGCTTTGAGGACCGCCATCACTTCATCGGGAATCGAATCGATGGGCTTGTTGAGACAGGCAGCATATTTCGCTACGAAGAACTGCGTCAGCGGCGGGATGTCCTGGACGCGTTCACGCAATGGAGGCACGCAGATTGGAATGACGTTCAACCGGTAAAACAAGTCTGCCCGAAACAGCTTCTTAGCCACGAGGTCTTCGAGATCCTGGTTTGTCGCGGCCACGACCCTCACGTTGACCCGAACTGTCTGGGTACTACCCAAACGCTCAAACTCTCGCTCTTGCAATGCGCGTAAGAGCTTGGGCTGAAGTTCCAAAGGCATATCGCCAATCTCGTCCAAAAAGAGCGTGCCCCCATCCGCCATCTGAAATCGGCCCTTGGTTTGTGTGCACGCGCCTGTGAATGCGCCTCTTTCGTGGCCGAACAGTTCGCTCTCCAACAAAGCGCTCGGAATCGCCGCGCAGTTGAGGGCCGTAAAGCGGTTCTGGCGTCGAGGGCTGGCCTCATGAATTGCCCGAGCGATTCCTTCCTTCCCCGTGCCGGTTTCGCCCTGGATCAAGACAGCAGAGTCCACCGGTGCAACCCTCTCCACTTCTGTCATCAATGCCCGGAATTTCGGACTTGACCCGATCAAGTCTAAAGTAGTCATAGCCTTACTCCTTTATGAAATGCGAGATATGTTCCGTGTTTTCTTCTGATTGAAACCAGTCCGCGTTTCGCCTTTTGCCTCGTGATCCATTCGCGGACGTATGGACCGCAATTCTGCAGTGCCAATGTCAGCCGCTTCGCACTGAGCGAGAAAATCGATGCCGTCCTGACCCGTCAAAGTCATATCCTCGAGGTCGAGAAGGATGCGGCGAACCTTCCCCTCCGCGGCGATTGATTGTTTCCAACTCCGGCAATCTGCTCCTTGTCGTGTTGATGGCCCGTTCGGTTGACGAACTTCGTCAATTGGCGAATATGGTGCAAGGTCCTTACGGGTGAGTGCGAACGACCGGTCGAGCTGTCTTTCAAGCGATTTCCCCCCTGAAAAGATTCTTATTGATCTTCAAGGCTGTGATCCTCGATTCCAGAGTAGTCCGCGGCATGGCGAGCCTTGCAGCGGGCGAGAACAAGGATTGTCCGTCCTTCGTGATTCGTGGCGCCAGAGGCGTGGCCACCCACGCGGGCTCAAGTTTGGCTGTGAGGGAGTATTCATGCTCCAGGGGTCGAAGGCTCGTAGGCAACGGTTGTTCTGCGGTTCGAGCCACCACCAGGAGGGGCGACGGGTTGCCATGCTGCCGGGCGCGATAAAGCGTGAATTCCGCCCCATTGCGGTGTGGCTCCAACACGTACTCAGAAGCTGCTGTCATTGATCGCGTCCTTGTCGTCGCGGCTGCGCCGCAAAACCTGCCACATCGCAATAATCTCCCCCGAAAACAACAAGGATGAAATCCTTCGTCAAGATTGCGCCTGCACTCCGGACTCGCGGGCAAACCTCCGCCTTGGATTCGACTGACGAATCACGATTGGCTTCGTACTTGGTGTTCAAGACGCCGTCAAATGCGGCGCCATCTAAACAGGCTGGCCTGGCAACGTGGGAGGCCGCAGGTTGGGCACTGGGGCGGATCGACTTTAATGCTCGATTGCCGCTCCTAGGACTTTCAATAGGTCTTCCCGCCGGAAGGGCTTGGAGAGAAAACCAGATGCACCCTGCCTCAACGCTTTTTCGCGATTCGCGTTCGTCCCTTGCGCGCTGACGAATACGATAGGCAGACGACTATCGGCGCTGGCTAGCTTGCCCTGAAGTTCCAAACCAGTAATTCCGGGCAATTGAATGTCGACGATCAAACACGCCGCAGTCTGCGTGGCTCCCGAGGCCAAAAACTCCTCAGCCGAACCAAAGCCCTCAACTGCATATCCGGCTGATTCCACGCAGTCTCCTAGCGCTTGCCGCACCAATAGGTCGTCCTCGATAATCACGATGTTGCTCTTCAAATTCTTGGCCGTTCCCTGTCCGGCTGAGGATTACGCCCCTCATGTTTGAATCCTACCAGGGGTGTGAAGGGAGGTCTATTCTACCTTGGTAGAACGCGGTAGGACAGTAGAACGCCGGACCAAGCCTAGATCTTGAGCTTCTCGGCCATTCGGACAAGATCAGCCAGCGAATCGGCGCCCATCTTTCGCATCACTCGGCCTCGGTGCACCTTGATCGTCACGTCCGTGGTGCCAAGCTCGCCCGCGATCTGCTTGTTTAGGCGGCCGGTAACCACCAGCGCCAGGACCTGCCGCTCCCGCGGAGTCAACGTCGCGAGTCGTTTTTGGAGCTCGAAGCTCTCCGACCGTTGCTTGCGGACCTCGCC
Source organism: Bryobacteraceae bacterium (assembly GCA_036489835.1). Lineage (GTDB taxonomy): Bacteria > Acidobacteriota > Terriglobia > Bryobacterales > Bryobacteraceae > Palsa-187. Next base: position 46,292 of record DASXEY010000104.1, read on the forward strand.
ATCGCGGAGGAGCGCCTCTTTGATTGCGCTCAGCAGTTTCTGTTTGCCGAAAGGCTTGGTCAAGAACTCAACGGCGCCAGCTTTCATCGCCCGTACACTCATCGGGATATCTCCGTGTCCGGTAAGAAAGACGATGGGCATCTCGATGCCCGATTTCGTGAGTTCCGTTTGCAGATCGAGGCCGCTGATACCAGGGAGTTCGACGTCGAGAATTAAGCATGCCGGAACATCCGGACGCTGGCTCTGGACGAATTCGGTTGCGGATCCAAACGTTCGCGCCGTAAAGCCGGCCGAGTTGAGTAGATCCGCAACGGAATCGCGCACCAATGAATCGTCGTCGATGACGAACACGATGCAGTCCGGATCGCTCATGCGTTGGTCACGAACGGCAGGGCGAAATGAAACACAGCCCCACGCGGCTGGTTCGCCGCGGCCCAGAGGCGGCCGCCATGCGCTTCGATGATGGAGCGGCTAATCGATAATCCCATTCCGATACCCTCCGCTTTTGTCGTGAAAAAAGGCGCAAATAACCGGGCGGTGTGTTGTGGATCGATTCCGGGCCCGGTATCGGCCACAGACACCAAAACCTCTCCGGTTCCGGAAGGCAGCGATTGAATCGTCAGCCGCCTTGGCTGGTTCTCAACACCGGCCATAGCCTCCGTGGCGTTGATCATAAGGTTCAGAATCACTTGCTGCAGTTGAACCCGGTCGCCAAGCACGGCGGGGAGGTTTACGGCGAGGGCGGTATTCAGCGAGACGCCTTTTCTTTGCACTTCGCCGCCGGCTAAGGAAATGGTTTCGGCGATGACTTCGTTGATTTCGAGCGGCGTGGATATCGAGGTTGTCTTTTTGAACAGGGCTCGAATGCGCCGGACGATGTCGCTGGCTTGTGTCGCGGCTTGCACGATCCGGTCCGCGGCAGCGCGGGCTTTCTCCAGGTTCGGAGGCTCACTCTGCAGCCACGCCGTACAACTGTCGCCACTGGCGACAATTGCGGCGAGAGGCTGGTTTACCTCGTGAGCGATCGATGCTGCGAGCTCACCCATGGTCATCACCCGATTCACATGCGCCAGCTCCGCCTGGGCATTGCGCAAGTCCTCTTGCGCCTGCCTCCGCGCGGTGATGTCGCGGATGAAGGAACTAAACGTCCAGGCATCGCCGGATTTCAGTGGCGTAATCGTCAGTTCTACCGGAAATTCCGCGCCATCGCGACGGAGAGCGGTAATCTCAATTCGCCGGTTCAAAACCGGGCCCTGACCCGTCTTCAAAAATTGCTCCAGGCCTTTCTCATGCGCCAGACGATAGTGCGCTGGGATGATTGTGTCCACCATCCGCCGGCCCAGCGCCTCCGGTCGCGTCCACCCAAAAGTCTCCTCCGCCTGTTTGTTCCAATCTCTGATCATTCCATCCGCATCCATGACGACGACGGCATCCAAGGCCGAATCGACAATCGATCGGGCTTGCTCCTCAACTCTGCGGAAGGCCTCCTCGGCGTGCTTTTGTTCGGTTAAATCGAGCGCGAAGGCGACACCGTCGCTCCCCCTCTCCTCGAACCGCGCCGCACCGACCAGCACTGGCACGCGACTGCCGTCTTTGCGGAAATACTCCTTCCGGTAAGGTTGCGCGGTCCCCGTCGCCATAACGTCCGAAACCGCCATTTCGTCGCGCGCGCGCCATTCCTCGGGCGTCAGATCCGTCCAATGCATACCAGCGGAGGCCAGGTCCTCGCGGCCCCACTGCACCGTATTGAGAAATGTTTCATTTGCCTCGATAATCCGGCCTTCCGTATTCCAAGTAAAGATGCCCATCAGATTTGCGTCGATCAGGCGCCGGACCTTGGCTTCGAGCCCGGTCGCCCGTTCGCGCAACTCTGCTTCCGCCTTTTCGCGGGCGAGCGCGACCTGTTTTTGTTCGCTTAAGAGTTGCGCCCCCTGAAGGCCGATGGATGCTTGATTCGCGGCGACGCTCAGAATCAGTCTCTCGGTTTGCCGGGGGAAATCCGCTCGCTCCGACCCTGCTACGATTTGGCCAATTTCGCCCTGCAGCCCCAGTCCCAAGGGCACGATCGAAATATCTCGGCCTTCTATCGGTTTCCGTATCAGCGGAGGCCATGCCCTAGGGTCGGCGCCCAACCAGTGTTTGAACACCTCGCCGATCTCGCGCGGCTGGGGCCGATGTTGCGCCGCCTGATCTCGCGATGGTGCGAACCGAACCATCTCAAGGGGCACCCCGCCGCCGGGATCCCTCAATCGTACATACACTAGATCAAGCTGGAGCATACGAAGAAGCGCGTCGAGCAAGGTATGCACAATCTGGTATGGTTCAGCGCCGCTCCACATGGCGGGAAGAGCGAACAGGCTCACCAAATCACGAATGCAACGCTGAAGCCGCTTGATCTCCTCCGCAACATCACCGGGTTGCACATCCATATCTCAAGGCGTCGAATGCGAGCTGCCGCGGCTAGCCCGACGTTGGCGAAATTCCAGCAGGAACTCATCGGGTGGCACGAAGAAAGGATTCCGCTGAAGGATGCCGCCGACAATGACCATTGGATGCGTCCGCATGATGTCAATCACCGCGTCTCCTCCAAACTGCCCCAGATGGTAGGTGCAGATGACGGCGTCGTCGTGGCGACGCCACACGTCGTTTACACGCGACTCGAACTCAATCACGTCGTCAACATGAGATCGATCTTCAACCGCCCAGTCCATACGGCAGCAGATGCGACTCAGTGGATATGCTCCCTTGGCGTTTCCACTGGCCAGTTGCTCAAACACCTGGAGCATCCGATTCTGATCGAAGCGGCCGTCTGGAAGGTAGACCTCAGTGTTAACCCGAAGCTCCAGTTGCCCGCTCTGCTGCGCTGCCGCCGGGTCGATGCCTGCGTCTGCCAGGCGTTGTAGATGGTCCTGACGTTGCGCTGGGTTTAGGACATGAACCGCTTTGTCGCCAGATTTCAAGCCGTCCTTTATGAAAGGAAGCAATACGCGATATTCTTCCTCATCGCTGTTGAAAAATGCGCAGATGTGACGGGTTTCGCCGAGCTGGGACCCGGCTAGGGAAATGGGTGCAGGGACGCTCTTCATGGCCTATTCCTCCTCTGTGGAGACTTGGGGACGTTTTCACCTCCGCCCAGTGGGGCCAGATTGAATGACGACCGGTCCGCTGCATTCGGAGTCGCTAAAGAGCCGCTCATCGGCCGACGGGAATTGGTACGAGCCTCTACCTACAAATTCTACGCGGAGTCCCAGAAACTTCAAAGTCAAAGATCGTGGAAAAGCCGGCCGAGACTAAGTCATTCGGCATAGATGGCTGCGATCAAAGAGATTCCAGGTTCCTTGCTGCCTCGTAAACGATTGATTAAATTTGGGTTGCTTCCGAATGTGTAGGTGTGTACGTGACGGGCCGCGCGGGCTCCGAGGTTCTTGAGCGATGCGCGCATCCCGGTCGCTCATTATTCAGGTAGAGGACGCTGAGCGCTACCCATGGGGTGCGGCCCGCCCCCGACGTTGATAATGGGTCACATCTCCGCGACTTGAATGTACCCAGGCGCGCCCTTGATGTCGCTTCCGCTCAGAATGCGACTGCCGAAGACCGTTTCGTAGACGCGAGTCGATCGGTCGATGTCGGCGCCTTCATACTCTTCTGTCCGATTCATACGACGGCACTGACGACTCCGGCTCCGAGCGCACGCGGGCGAGCGTCCCCATCAGCCGTTCGGGAATCCGAACATCAACCACGACTGATTGGCTGCCCAGTGGGGGTAAAGCTCGGTCATGCGGTTGAACAGCTCTTCGTCGGACGCCGTAGTCTGCCGCAGCCGATCGAAGTCCAGCAGATAGCGCTTGGTGTCCTGGATCGCCGACGGCGAGTCGGGCACACCAGGCTTCTTGTGACCGGCAACAACAATCGCTGGGTTCAGCGCCGCCAACCGGTCCAGCGCCGCGACCCAATTCTGCCGGCTCTCCGGGGTGGTGTCGCCAACGTACATGTGGCACTGGTTGTAGACAACGTCGCCAGCGACGACCAGGCCGATCGATGGAACGTATAGAGACGTCGTATCGGGACTATCGGTGTGGCCCTGCTCGATGATGCGCAATTCCTGGCCCTCGAGAGTGAACGTGTCGCGCTCATGGGGCTGCGGTGCAACCAATTTAGTGGCCACCTGCCCTGGAAACAACCGGCGGGCTAACCGCTCCACTGGGGGAGTGAAAGACATCTGCATGGCATTCACCGTTTTGGGCGTGGCTATCGCCCGAGCGTTCGGGAAACGGTCGAGCAGAATGCTCAGACCGTAGAAGTGGTCGAAATGGGCATGCGTTATATAGATTGTCTCCAGGTTGCGGTTGTGGAGTGCGACCCAATCCGCGAGAGCCTCGGCCTCAGCCACCGTCGTCATTGCGTCTACAAGCACCGCGTCGTACTCGCCGAAGATTAAAGTCGACGTGATCGGGTCAAAGCCGAGCGGTTCGCCGAAGGGTTTCGGCCGCTCGCCTACCATTGCCTTTCCCGGGGCGGTAAACACGTTAACACCGAGCGTGTTTGAGGGGATGGGGGCGGTCATGTTCGTGGTCTCCTTAAGTTCACTGTGGTGGTCCTTTGTAAGCCTGAACCTAGGATGCCTGCCAATTCAGGACTTTGTGCGGCTGAGAGGCGTGGTATCGTTAGCGCCAACCTGCTAGCACTAAGCGACGTCACGTCTCGCCGAACGTGGGGATCGGCCTGGCGATGACCTCAGCTCCTCGACTTTCCATATCACCGCTCGTCGAAACGCACAATCGCCACGCCGTTCCAACTGCTTCTTTCGCTGCCGTGCGGCGGCTTGTCACTCAGCGGCACTATTCCCACGTCGCTATGCAAAAGGTGAAAATGTGACTCGAGATATTCGCGAACCAGATCCGCACGTTTTCTGGATGCGACAAACTGCTGATCCGGCGTCCCCGCGGCGCTGTAGCCCTCGACAATCACGACATGATTCAGAAGTTCGTCGATCACTGGTGAAACCGCGCTGTCGATCTGGCGGCGGCCGCTCTCGATCAACCGTTCACTACCATCGGCGCCGGCTTCGAACAGCTTCGCCGCTTCTAACCACGTACGAGCCCCACAAGCTTTCTCGCGTTCACAGGCTTTCGCGTAATCCGCCGGAGCCAACTGCTCCAAGTCATAAAAGCCGCGCTGTTTGAAAAACCCGCGGAAGAAAAACTCGTGTTTCAGCGCTTCCGTGTCGTCCGCGAGGTTTCCGGTTGCGCGATTCAAGTTAGAAAGCGTTCCACGAATATTGGCAGCGCCGTCCGCCCCCATTTCATCCTCCGCCAGGGCCCCGTCTAGAGTCTGTTTCAGCTGCTGCGATATGCCCTGCACGTTCTCGAGAGTTGTCTGAACTTTCGCGGCGAGATCGCGAGACTGCAGATCCGCAACGATCATATCGGCGCGACCCGAAACATCGCTCAGGTTCGACAGCGTCACTTGGGCTTTCGACGGCAGATCACGGGAGGCAAAATCCGTGACCAACTGATCAGCCTGTGACGAGGCATCCTTCAGATTCAACGACGCCCGCTGTGCATTCGATATGATTGCTGTCAACTGCTGCCGTGTGGCTTCATCTTTCAACATTAAACCTGCCGGCCCCTTGCCTGCGTTCAACCCCGAAACAATATCGTTCACCGTCCCTGTGATCTGGCGAGCGTTGCCCACCAGGCCATCGACGTGATTCACGGTCCTGGTCACCGAGTCCAGTGCGACATCCAACCTGCCATGAAGGTCGCCGACAGTGGCGTCTACGTCGCTCAGCAGAGCGGAGCCCTTCTGCAGTACTTCCCCTAGGTCAAGTGGCATTTTGGTTGGAAGCGTCGCGCCGTCCGGCGCCTCCGGCGCACCTTTCGTGCCCGCATGAATCGCGATATATTTATCGCCAACGATGCCCTCGGTTTCGATCGACGCCACCGAATCCGTGCGGATCATACCCCGGACCGCCTGTTTCACCTGGAGCGTGAGCCTGACTTTCGATCCGGGCCCGGAGGGAATCTCGATCTGTTTTACCTCGCCCGCATCGAGACCGGAAACGCGCACCTCCGCACCGACCGGGACTCCGGCGATGTCCGGGAACTCGGCGTAGAAGTGAGCATGCTCGCCGAAGACGCCGTAGCGGTTTCCGATCAGAAAGAGAATCGCAGCGAAAAACACGATTCCCAGAGTCAGAAAGAGACCAACTGCCCAGCTTTGAACACGCATACTTGTTATGCCTCGGATACCAACGCTCTGACGAGCGCATTCTCATTCGCAGCCAACTCTTCGAGGGAGCCGATCGCAATGAGGCTGCCCTGATCCAGTACGGCGATCCGGCCCCCCAGCCGGCGCGCTTCTCGAATGTCGTGAGTAACGATCACCATGGTTGAGTTGTCCTTTTCACGCACGCGCAACAAGAGGGCGTCGATCTCAGCCTCTGTCACACGATCAAGTCCGCTGCTTGGCTCATCTACCAAAAGGATTTGCGGATCCAGCATGAGGGCTCTGGCCAATCCGGCCCGCTTGCGCATGCCCCCAGATAGATCCCCCGGCATCTTGTGTCCATCGTTTCCTAGTCCGACATCTTCCAGGTTCTTTCGGACGATCGCTTCGATTTCTGCGTCCGGCGTTGCGTCGAGCAGGCGCTTCAGGGGCACAGCCAAATTCTCATAGAGCGACATCGAGTCGAAAAGCGCGGCGCTCTGGAAAAGAAAGCCCATACGGCGCCGAACCTTCGACAATTGATTCTCTTCCATGTCGACAATATTTTCGTTCCCCACGTAAATCGCGCCGGCATCCGGCTTCATTAGCCCGATGAGCAGCTTTAAGGTGACACTCTTGCCCATGCCACTGCGTCCGATGAGGCACAGAACCTCCCCTGGCGCGACGTCGAACGACACAGACCTTAAAACGGTGCGGCCCTCGAACGCGCGAGTGACGTCACGGAATGCAACAGCCGGATGTCGGTCTCCGCTCATGCAGCCGTCTCCGGGAAAAAGAAGAAAATAAGTTTGACAAGCACTACATCGCTCAGGATGATTGCCAGGGAGGAGATCACAACGCTGTTCATAGCTGCCCGCCCAACTCCCTCGGCCCCCTCATTCGTGGTGTATCCAAAGTAACAGGAGACCAAGCCGACAAGCGCTCCGAATACTGCCGTTTTCACCGTCGGAGGGATAAAGGTCGCCCAGCTTACATTTGTGAATGCACGGAATAGAAATAGACCCGCGGAAATATGCGACGTTAGGCACTGCGCCACATATCCTCCGGCGAGGCCAGCGACATCCATGAGGATGGTGAGTATCGGCACCGCCACGGAGCACGCGACGATACGTGGAATCACCAACAGCTTAAAGGAGTCGATGGACAGCACCTCAATGGCATCGATCTGCTCGCTGGCGCGCATATTCGCTAACTGTGCTCCGATACCCGCTCCTACCCGCCCAGCCACCAGCAGCCCGGTAACCAGCGGACCAATATCGTTAAAGAACGCGAGAGCCTGGACCGTAGGAAGCAACCCTTCGGCCCCGAAACGGACCAGGGTATTTCGAGTGTGGAGACTCAGAACGAGTCCCAAGGCAAACCCCGCCGACACAACCAGCGGCAGCGACTTCCAACCCATCACCTCGATTTGCCGCAGGGTCATCTGCAGCTCTAAAGGGGGCGCCAGCAAGCGGCGGACAGCGGTTAAGGCAAACAGGCCGATGTTCCCGACGAACTCCAAGTATCTACGCATATCAGCATGCTCGATCCTATGCGGCAGTGATTTAAGCACTCGACTGGCCAATGTTCTGGCGCGTCGGCGAAGCGCTGCCTCTGCTTGATAGTACGGATGAGGCCGGGCCGTTGGGCGCTCCGGACTTACCAACGGTGTCGAGCCCTCGGCTTCTAACAGTCCGCGCCGACGGCCCTTCGACAGACATTTTTAAGAGTCCCGTATTTCCCGCGGTTTCTTCTTTTCAGGTGACTGGAACTCAACGTGCACTTGCCTGACGTAAGTGTTTGGTCACATTCAAACACAATTCAACGAATTTGGAGCAAATAAACGCATATGCGACGAGCACAGTATGTTCTATTGTTGACAATCGCGGCTGCTTTGACTGCCGTGGCGGCGGGTGAAACAGCGGCACGGCTTGGAAAAGCGGCGACCGTTTTCAGTGCGATGACCACGTCCGCGCACGGTATTCAGGCGAAGATCGCCCAGGCGGACTGCGTTGCAGTGATTCCCGGATTTAAGAAGGGGGCCATTGTGGTCGGTATAGGCGGCGGCCGAGGCTTCATCTCCTGCCGCAAGGGTAGCGGTTGGTCGGCGCCCGGCGCGGTGACGTTGGAAAGCGGGAGCGTCGGAGTGCAGATCGGCGGCGAAGAAATAAATATCGTAATCCTGTCGCTCGACCCGGCGAGGCGCGCTAAGCTACTCTCGAGTCGTTTCACCATCGGGGAGGATGCTTCGGCCGCTTGGGGGAACGGCAAGTCGGCACACGACGACCCCAACGCAAAAGTTATTTTCTACGCCGACACCAAAGGAGCATTTGCCGGCTTCGGCCTCGACGGTTTGACTCTTAAGCCGGATGAGTCCGCTAATAAGGCGCTCTATAGTAAGGAGATGAGTAACCAGGAAATCGTCGATAGTGGCGCAGCGATTCCCCCGTCTGCAAGCACCCTGATCGCGAAGCTCACTCAGTCCGCTAAGCAATAGCTATGCGACGCGCTGCCGCAATTGTGACGAGGCGCATTCCGTTTTCGTAGGGGGCTGTTTCAGAAAGGAAGCGTATAAGTGACGTCAGAGTGTCGCGAGTCGGAAGGGTCGATGGAGCCCCAGCTAGGCGGGTTCGTACCATCGGAGCCCGTCTACTCGGGTCAGCAGGCGCCGGGGCGATCAACCTTTCTGCTGGACCCGGGTGGGCAGGACTATGTCGGGCGCAACAGCTACGACGACATACGCCGAATAGATGAATAAGAAGGGACGGTTATCATCGGCTCTTCTGATTTCCGGCCGACGGGGTTCGCCCTCCTGGTTCCGATGCAGCCGCGATGATAACTAGCCCGAGAGACGCGTGGGAGCCGGTTTTCGACAGTTTGGTTACGCGGCCCAAGGCCGGAACGACTCGCCACTGGCTTAACAATCTGGATCCCTAGCTCAAGTACACTCCATTTGCGTTTCAACCGGGGGGACGGGCAGGTTCCGCTGGATCAAAATGGAAATTCTTTACAATCAGAGTGTCGCTGTGGTCGAGATCTGGCGAGCAATAGGGGGGCTGGCGGATCACGACGACGGACTGTCTGACGTCTTCCTAGGGTATGGCCAGGGAAGTGCATCCGTATGGTTTCGGCAATTGCCGCACGAGTTCGGATGACGCCACTCCAAGGGGTTTTGCATAGCGCGTCCGGAACTTGCGCGCCGCGCGTGGGAAAATTTAATCCCAGGTAGGCAGGGTTCCATTCTACAACGGGGAGGAATATGCAAGAGGAACAAATACGTGAAGCTCTAAATAAACACTGGCAGGCCTCGGCCGGCGGCGATCTAGACGTGGAACACGATATTTACGATGATGATGCCATTTGTGACTATCCTCAGTCCGGAGAACGAATTGTCGGGCGAAGGAATTTGCAGGCCTTGCGGAGTCATCATCCAGGCAAGCCGGCGGGTTTCAGCGTCAAGCGAATTCTCGGAAACGGGGACCTCTGGATTACCGAATACACAATCACCTACCAGGGGAGGCCAGCGTACACAGTCAGCATTATGGAGTTCCGCAATGGTAAGGTCGTGCACGAGACACAGTATTTCGCGGATCCCTTCGAGGCGCCAGCCTGGCGGAGCCAATGGGTTCAGCGGGTGGAGTCACATTGAGGCGGCATTCCCCGCGGCAATTCGAATTGCATCGATCGGTTGAGTAGCTGGCGTCAAGGCATGCCGTGACCTCGTATTCGGTGCGTTCGGACAAACCTGAAGGAAGTGGAAGTCCATGCACTCATCAAGTGCGGATTCGTCTGGTTTCCGCACCGGGGACCGCAGCGTCACCCACTGCCGACGCGGGGAAACCGAAACACGCCGGGCCGGATCGGGCGCGTCCCTAAGTTGAAACTAGCGCGGTAGCACGGACGAGGTTGAGCAGCGAACTCGGGTAGATCCCAAACCAGAGCAGCAAAATCCCGAGTACGACAAGGACCAGAACTCCGCTCCAGGGCAACGGTCGCATTTGGGTGACTGATTCAGTGGGCGCTGCGTAGAGCGCCACCACAATGCGCAGGTAATAAAAAAGTCCGGCGACACTGGTTACCACCAGGATGAGCATCAGCGTCCAGGCTGCCGCATTTGCTCCGGCGGCAAGCACATAGAATTTACCCAGAAAGCCCATGGTCGCCGGAATGCCGGCCAGTGAGAGCAACGCGATGGTAAAAACGCCGGCGATTGCCGGCCGGCGCCAGAACAGGCCACGATAATTCTCCAGATCCCCCGCATCCTGCCCGGGGCTGGAAAGAGCCGTGACGACTCCGAATGATGCCAGAAGGGTGATTGTGTATGCCACCAGATAAAAGGCGACCGCCTCAATCGCCATCTTGGAGCTTGCCAGAAAAGCCACCAAAATATACCCGAAGTGGGCAATCGAAGAGTACGCCAGAATGCGCTTGACGTTCATCTGCCGCAGAGCCAGAAAGTTCCCCGCGCACATGGAAAGCGCCGCGATGATGGCGAACACCAGGAATACGGCTTCGTTCCGCAGCACGCCCGACAGGTAGAAATACCGGAGCAGCAGCGCCACCATCGCACTCTTGGATGTGGTGGCGACGAAAGCCGCCACCGGCGGCGATGCGCCCTGATACACATCTGGGGTCCAGAGATGGAACGGTACAACTCCCAACTTGAAGCCAATGCCTGTAACAGTGAGGGCGACGCCGAATAGGAGAGTAATCTCCGATCCGTTTACGGAAAGATCCCGCAGTTGCGAGAATTGCATTGCCCCTGCGGCGGCATAGATGAGCGCCATACCGAAGAGAAGGAACGCGGCGGATGCCGAAGCCAGAATCAAGTATTTTATTCCCGCTTCGAGCGCGCGCTTTCGGTCTGTCAAATACGCCACCATCCCATACAGAGACACGCTCAGGACTTCCAGTCCAAGAATGAAGGAGGCAAAATGGGTACTCGCCACCAGGACCGCGCAACCCAGGGTCGCGAGAAGCAGCAGGAGGTATAATTCCTCGCGCTGGCCTTCGTGGTTTTCGAAGTATTGATAGGAAAGCAGGGTCACCACGGCGGCTGAGGCGATGATCAAACCGGTATAGAAGAGAGCGTATCCGTCCACCAGCAGGAGAGACGTGACTTGTCGCGGGGCCACGGAGGCGGCAGGCCAGATCGAGACGAAAGCGGCCGTCAATCCCGCGAACGTCAGTGCCGCCGTCAGCGCAGGATCGCGTTTGAAGGCGATGCCGAGCATAACAACCATGGCCGAAGCTGCGATCAGCAGCAGTGGAAGCAGGGCGAAGAGATCGCGGGTGTTCATTCCTTATCTCCTATGATGTTTTGTCTACTCCGAGGTTCTGAGCCTCGGGTTTGGGCTTGCCACGTTTCAGCGGTCGATGAGCCGCCGGAGCTGTAGCGAAGCCATGCTGAGCGTAGCGGAGGCGTAGGCGGCGGTGTCCGGGTCTCAT